>CAVEKX010000005.1:0-79910 GCA_963616565.1 Clostridium sp. CAG:343 | reverse complement strand
AAGTTTGCTCACCCCTAAGCAGGACGGGAAAGGGCATAAAAAAGAGGTCTGCGAAGTGCAGACCTCCTAAATTTGAGTTCGAAGCGGGCTTGCATGCTGGCAATCCGCCTATGATGAGCGAATGTTGCGGAGAGACAGGGATTCGAACCCCGGGTACATCGCTGTACGCCTGTTTTCAAGACAGGTGCAATCGACCACTCTGCCATCTCTCCTTAGCGAGTGCAAATTTATGTCATTGTTTTGAGACTGCCAAGGCTTGGCGGATGATTTTTTTGTCGAAAGGGGAATAAAAAACATCCCCCGTCAAGTTGCCGTTTGACGGGGGATGAGCGTATTGTGCTGTCTTTCGCTGTGTTACTTGCGGAAGAGGAAGTGCTTGGTGATAGTCTCGTTGTTGTAGACGCAGGCGATGGTCTCGGCGAACATGTCGGCGACGGAGAGGACTTTGATCTTCTCGCTTTGTTGGCGCAAGGGGATGGAGTCGGTTATAACGACCTCCTTGACTTGGCTACGCTCGATATTGTCGTAGGCGGGACCTGAGAGGACGCCATGGGAGGCGAAGACGCGGACGCTCTTCGCGCCCTGCTCCATCATCTTGTCAGCGGCTGCGCAGATGGTGCCTGCGGTGTCGATCATATCGTCGAGGAGGATGACGTTCTTGCCCTTGACGTCGCCGATGACGCGCATCTCGCCGACGACATTGGGGCGCGGGCGGTGCTTGTGGCAGATGACCATGGGGACGTCGAAATATTTAGAGTAGCTGTTGGCGCGCTTGGAGCCGCCGGCGTCGGGGGATGCCATGACCATATCTTCGAGGCCCATCTGCTCGATGTAGGGGACGAAGATAGTCGAGGAGTAGAGGTGGTCGACGGGGATGTTGAAGAAACCTTGGATCTGGTCTGCGTGGAGATCCATGGTGATGACGCGGTCGACGCCGGCAGCGGTGAGGAGGTCGGCAACGAGTTTTGCGCCAATGGCGACGCGGGGCTGGTCTTTGCGGTCTTGTCGCGCGAAGCCGAAGTAGGGGATTACGGCGTTGATGCTGGCTGCGCTGGCGCGTTTTGCGGCATCAATCATCATTAGGAGTTCGAAGAGGTTGTCCGACGGCTGGAACGTGCTCTGGATAAGGAAAACGTGAGAGCCGCGGATGGTCTCATTGTACATCGTCGTGTACTCGCCGTCCGAGAAGAGCAGTTTGTTGACTTTGCCAAGCTCCTGCCCAAAGGAGGCGGCGATTTTCTCCGCGAGGTATTTAGTTGCCGAGCCGGAGAAGATTTTGACGGATGATTGAGGTTGCATTTCTTCTATGCCTTGTATCTTAAATTTTATTGGTCTTGTTGCCGGTTTTGTCGGAGACGAACGCTCGGCATACACTCGCAAAAGTAACAATTTATTGTGCGAATGTCAATGTGACAAAACTATTTAACGCGTAATGCAATTTGATGTTTTGTTGTTAGTCCGTTCGCACTGGTTTGTTCGTTTTTCTTGCGGGCTTACGGGTTGTAGTGGCTACCTTGGAGGATTTCTTGTGCGTCGGGATTGTCCATGAGGCTGCCGAGAGAAGTGTCGGGGTGGGCGTCCATGTAGGCGCGGACGATGTTGTAGGCGCAGTAGATGGCGGCTCGTCCGGGCGACTTGTTGCCGAAGTAGGATGTGAAGGGGGCCTCGTTGACGATCTTGCTGCGGTCGAGCAGGGTGGTGCTGTAAAGGAGCTTATGCTCAGCGAGGTAGGCCCACATGCGCGCCTCGTAGGTCTTGCACCATTGGATTTGCTCGGCGGTCATGCCGAAAAGCACTGCCTCGTCGATGTCGGGGATGCAGCTATGGATGCAGTAGAGCGTCTTGCCTTGGTAGATGAGAGCCGTGAGGACATCTTCGCGACCCGAAGTCTCGGGCATGGTGCAGTAGATCCACGCCTTGATGAGGTCGCTGACGAGGAACGTCGTAGAGCGCGTGAGGCGGGCGTAGTGAGGAATTTGCAGCCACTCGTAGAATCGGCATGAGGAGCCGAGGTAGTGCTCGATGCCGAATGAGATGAACGTCGAGTCGACAAACATGCGGTCGTTGAAGCCCGAGAAGTGGCAGTAGATGTCGGTGGGGTAGGGGCGTTTGGGAAAGAGGGCGCGGAAACAGCTGAAGGCGTCGGATATGGCGTCGTCGGCATTGATTGTGGCGTAGACGCTGTCGCAGACGGGTATCACCTCGTCGTTCTCCGGCGCGGTTAAGAAGCGGTCGAACTCTTGAGCGAAGAGGGCGTTGCCCCTTTTGCCGATGCGCAGCTCGCCTTGGCAGAATGTGTCGAAGTAGTAGCCATATTTCTGTTCGAGACTGGCTGCCCGCTCGTTGGCGTCTTTGCCGTCGTGCGCCATTAGGTCTTTGTAGAAAGGCTTGACGGAGAGGCTGATCTCGCATCCCGAAGTGTCGGGATGACGAAACTCGCCCCCGCAGGCTGTCAGGAGGAGCGTTGCGGAGGCGAGAATTGCTGTTGTTGCCTTGATGCGCATGCGTTGGGCTTATTTGTCGGCGCCGGCTTGGCGATTGGCGAAATATTTGGCTTGCTGGGCGATGAGCTCGGCGTCGTCGAAATAGTTGATTTTCATTGCGCTGCGGACATCGGCGAGGGTCTGTGCGGCAATCTGTCGTGCGGTGTCGCTGCCACGTTTGAGGATGTTGTAGACCTCGGGGATGTCTTTTTCGAACTCGGCACGGCGGGCGCGGATGGGTCGCAGCTCCTCCTCGACGATGGCGGTGAGGAACTTCTTGACCTTGACGTCGCCGAGGCCGCCGCGGGTGTAGTGGGCTTTCAGCTCGTCGAGGTTGGCGTAGTCGGGCCAGAACTCGGCGAAATGCTCGGGTCGGCAGAATGCGTCGAGGTATGTGAATACGGCATTGCCCTCCAGGTGTCCGGGATCCTCGATGCGGAGGTGCGTCGGGTCGGTGTACATGGTCTTGATTTTCTTCTTGACATCGGCCTCAGTGTCAGAGAGGTAGATGCAGTTGCCGAGGCTCTTGCTCATCTTGGCTTTGCCGTCGGTGCCGGGGAGGCGGAGGCATGCGGAGTTGTTTGGCAGGAGGATTTCCGGCTCGACGAGCACGTCGCCGTAGGTCTGGTTGAAACGACGGACGATTTCGCGCGTCTGCTCGATCATGGGCTCCTGGTCTTCGCCTGCGGGGACTGTCGTGGCGCGGAAGGCGGTGATGTCTGACGCTTGGCTGATGGGGTATGTGAAGAAGCCTACGGGGATGGAGGTCTCGAAGTTGCGGAGCTGGATCTCGGCTTTGACCGTCGGGTTGCGCTGGAGGCGCGAGACGGTAACGAGGTTCATGTAGTAGAAGGCGAGCTCGGTAAGCTCGGCTACGTAGCTCTGGACGAAGAGGTTGCTCTTTGTGGGGTCGAGGCCAACGGACAGGTAGTCGAGCGCGACCTCGATGATGTTCTGTCGGATTTTTTCTGGGTTGTCGGCGTTGTCGGTGAGTGCCTGGGCGTCGGCGATCATGATGAAGATCTTGTCGAACTCGCCGGAGTTTTGCAGCTCGACGCGGCGGCGGAGGGATCCGACATAGTGTCCGAGGTGGAGGCGTCCTGTTGGGCGGTCGCCTGTGAGGATTATCTTCTCCTTTTTATCGGTAGTAGACATTATATATAAGGTATCGTTTTGTAAAGCTGGCGCCGATGGGTGGGGATGGGGCGGCGTCGGGATTTAAGTTTTTTTGCGACGCTAAGTTAATGAATCCGCGGCTAAATACGTGCAGTAAAGCGTTGTGGAGTGGTTGATGGGTGTTGATAAATGTGTATTATGCTGTGTTAATTTTTACAACTCAGAGCGCAAACGATTGTGTTATTCGTTTTTGCTGATAAGTCTTTGTTTTTGTCCTTTATGTATAGAAAAAGGTGGACGGAAATCCACTCGTATAGTTAAAATGATTAAATAATACCCCCCCCTGTTAAAATAGTATCAGAATTTGTGACTCGTGAACCTTAAATTTGCTTTCAAATCTGAAAAGGTGTTATCTATGATAATGCTGTTTTGGACCTCAAACCAATAGTAAACCTCATGATAAACAAACAGAGAAATTCAACGAGCAGCAGGCTCGCCTTGACGGCGTGGCTGTTTGCTTTGCTGCTGTGCATTCAAGGCATGGTGGCCTCTGACTGCTTCGCGCAGGCGCAATCCGCTACTGGCACAGTCATCTCACAATCTGACGGGCAGCCTCTGCCTGGCGTCAATGTCGTGATTAAAGGTACCACGATTGGTACGATCACCGATTTTGACGGCAAGTATTCTCTCCAGGCGGAGAAAGGCAACACGCTCGTCTTCTCCTTCCTCGGCTTCAAGAACCAGGAGGTGGTGTTCAACGGAGCACCAGTAAACGTCTCCATGGAAGAGGAGGCATCCGATCTTGATGAGGTCGTAGTCGTCGGCTACGGCGTCCAGAAGAAGAAACTCGTCACGGGCGCAACCGTCCAGGTGGCAGGTGACGACATCGCCAAGATGAACACAACCAACGCCCTCACGGCGATGCAGTCCGTCTCTCCAGGCGTCAGCATCACGCAGTCTTCCGCGCAGCCGGGCAAGGGCTTCAAGGTCAACATTCGTGGCGCAGGCACCATCGGCACTTCCTCTCCTCTCCTCATCATCGACGGAGTCCAAAGCGGTACGGCCAACGATGGTCTTAACGGCTTGAACCCCAATGATATCGAGAGCATCGACGTCTTGAAGGATGCTGCATCGGCAGCCATCTACGGCGCACGTGCGGCCAACGGTGTCATCCTCGTCACCACCAAGCAGGGCAAGGAAGGCAAGGTAACCGCGCAATATGACGGCTACGTTGGCGTATCTAACGCTCTGAAGCGTCCCGCAACCCTTGGCGCACAGGACTACATGAAGGTTGTCAACGAGGCCGTCTTCAACGAGACAGGCTCGATTGCCGACTGGAAATCAATGGTTCCCGAGTACATCCTCGAGAGAGTCAACGCAGGATGGGACGGCACCGACTGGTTCGAAGAGTTCCAAAATAAGAACGCTGTCCAGCAGAGCCACTCTCTCAGCCTCACCGGCGGCTCCGACCGCTCGAAGTTCGCCATGTCGATCAACTTCATGGACCAAGAGGGTATCATGGGTGGCGACAACGCATCTGACTACCGTCGTTACGGCGGTCGCATCAACTCCGACCACGTCCTCTACAAGAGCAAGAAAGACAATCGCGACGTCGTAAAGATTGGCGAGAACCTCTCTTTCTGGTACCACAAGAGCCATGACCTCGCCGAGGGCAACGGCTACTGGAACGTCATGCACGACGCATACGCCGCATCTCCTCTCACTCCAGCATGGAATGAGGACGGCAGCCTCGTATCTTATGAGAAGAACGGCGCGGGTTTCTCTTCCATGATCTTCAGCAACCCTCTTCAGACCCTCTATAACGGTGGTCGCAACTCCATCAACCGCAACCGCGATTTCGGTGTAGGCGCAACCTTCTTCCTTGAGGTCGAGTTCATCAAGAACCTCAAGTACCGCGGTCAGTTCAACACCGGCTACTCCGCATACGCCAACAAGCGTGTCGGCATGCCATACAGCACAAGCTCCACCGAGTCTGGCGCAGTTTACAGCGTCTACCAGGCAGCTGGCGCAAGCTCAAGCCTCAACGTTGAGAACACGATCTCTTACATCGTTCCTGAGTTCAACGGCAACCACTTCGACGTCCTCGTCGGTCAGTCTGTCGAGAAGAGCCTCTGGAGCGCAGACCTCAGCGCAACGGCACAGGCCGGCACCGACGCTGTCAACTCTCTCGTACTCAATGGTTACAAGTATAACCTCATCTCCAACTACGACCTCAGCAACGTAACCGGTGTCTCTGGCACGGCTACCGAGGGTCAGGGCACCATCGCTTCCGTCTTCGGTCGTATCAACTACAACTACAACGAGAAGTACCTCGCAACCCTCATTGCCCGTGGTGACGCATCCAACAACTTCTCACGTGGCAACCGTTGGGGCTTCTTCCCCTCCGCATCTGTGGGTTGGGTCGTCACGAATGAGAACTTCATGGAGGATGCCGCAGCCGTCATGAACTTCTTGAAGATCCGCGGTTCTTGGGGTCAGAACGGTAACTGCAACATCGACAATTACGTCTACCTCTCCAACATCGGCTTCTCGCCATCTGACTATGCCGACTACGGCTACAAGTTCAGCAGCGACAACAGCTACACCACCCTCCCTGGCAACTACACCACTGGCGCATATGCGCGCAACCAGCCTAACGATGATGTAACGTGGGAGACTTCTGAGCAGATCAACATCGGTTTCGACTCTCGTTTCCTTGACAGCCGTCTCGGCCTCACCTTCGACTGGTACAAGAAGACCACCAAGGACTGGCTCGTCCAGGCCCCTACGCAGGATGTCTTCGGTTATGAGGAGGCTGCCTACATCAACGGCGGCGACGTCGAGAACAAGGGCTTCGAGATCGCCCTCACGTGGAACGATACCAAGGGCGACATCCACTACAATGTTGGCGTAAACGTCGCGTTCAACAAGAACGAGGTTACCAAGCTCGGCACCGCCTCTGGCAAGATTGGCGATAGCACCGGCTCCGCCCTCTTCCAGAACTCTTCCTACGTATCTCTCGTCGAGAAGGGTCACGCCATCGGCTACTTCAGCGGCATGAGCTACAGCGGCATCTGGCAGAATCAGGATCAGATCGACATGGCCCGCTCGCAGGGTATGGCCGTCCTCGACAATGCTCGCCCAGGCGACTGCATTTGGGACGACTGGAATGGCGACGGCAAGATCGACCTCGACAACGACCGTCACGAGATTGGCGATCCTAACCCAGACGTCACCCTCGGTGTCACCCTCGGTCTCGACTGGAAGGGTCTCGACTTCAGCATCAGCGGCAGCGGCGCCTTCGGTCATCAGATTATGCAGTGCTACCGCACCGCCCTTCTCGCCAACCCATACGCTAACTACACATCCGACGCGTTCGAGCGTTGGCATGGTGAGGGCACCAGCAACAGCAAGCCTCGCCTCGGCTACAGCAACGAGAACTACAGCTGGGTATCTACCAACTACATGCAGGATGCCGACTTCTTCAAGATTCAGAACATAACCCTCGGCTACGACTTCACAAAGAACTTGTGGAAGAGCTCTCCATTTGGTCAGATCCGCCTCTACGTACAGGCTCAGAACGTCGCTTGCTTCACCAAGTACACTGGCGTAGATCCAGAGGTAGGTTCCTCTGGCGGCACCAACGACTGGGCTAAGGGCGTCGACCTCGGTCTCTACCCAACAGCGCGCACCTATATCGCAGGCGTCAACATCAAGTTCTAAGTGTAATCCTTTAGAAGCTAATTATGAAAAAGATTATAGCACTGGCTGTCGCCGCGTCGCTCGCCTGCTCTTTCACGGCATGTGACGACTTCCTCGACAGCGAAAACTATACGGAGGCCAACTCGGGCAACTACCCGGGCACCGCGGCCGACCTGAATAAAGAGCTTGCCGCTCTCTACGGCTGCCTCAATGCCATTTCCAATAACCCGCTCAACGCCCCATTCTTCGTCAACATCCTCGCGTCTGACGATTGCAACGGCGGTGGCGGCACGGGCGATACCGAGAGCCATGCTGCAGGTCACCTCATGGTCACCAATACCGACTATTACGGCACATCCTCCAGCGCAAGCAACAACACATGGCACGTAACCTACGTCGCCATTGCCCGCGCTAACGCCATCCTCGGAACGGATGCCTCGATCCTTAACAGCATTGAGGAGACGAAGCGCAACCAGCTTCTCGGCGAGTGTTACTTCCTCCGCGGCCTCTTCTACCTCTGGGGCGCGCAGATGTGGGGCGACATCCCTGCCTACTACACATCTGCGGCTCCCGATCCTTGCCCACAGCAGAGCGCAGAGGAGGTCATCTATCCTCACATCCTTGCCGACTTCATGAGCGCATATAACCTCATGACCTATGGCGCTACGACCCAAGGCGACGGCCACGCCACCAAAGGCGCGGCAGCAGGCTTCCTCGCTCGTGCATATATGTTCTACGAGGGCTTCTACAAGAAGGTCTCCGAGCTCGCCACCGCCAACCCCGAGGCTGTAACCCTCCCCGCTCAGCAGGGCATCGAGAACACCTCACTCACCAAGGCCGACGTTGTCGCGGCTCTTGAGAACGCTAAGGCGAGCGGCCAGTATGGTCTCATTGAGGATTATCGCCTCCTTTGGGACTACACCAATAAGTATACCGCACCCACCTATGACTTCGTCAAGGATCTCGCTGCGAATGGGCAATACTGGGCTGGCAACGGCAACAAGGAGCAGATCTTCCAAATTCAGTACGGTAATACCGCATCTTGGAATGGTACCACTGGCATGGGCTTCTGCAATATGTCCTCCCTCTACGTATCTCTCCGTTGTGACGACGACGGTAATGGCAACGTAAACGGCGGTGAGGCTACCTTCCCCTACGCTCAAGGCTGGGGTCAGGGCACCGTCAACGCTCAACTTTGGGATGATTGGAGCGATACGGACCCTCGTAAGGAGGCCACCATCATCGATTGCCAGAGCGAGCTTTCCCACTTCGTCTTCACAACCTCTTGCACCGAGGACGCAGGCTATTACAACAAGAAGCTTTGCGCCGTCACTGTCAACGACCCCGACAACGGCAACGTCTCCAACTGGGCTTCAACGACTTCTGGCCCTTACACCTTCTGGGATTTCTATCGTACGGAGGCAGGTGGTGATGTCGTTCCTGGCACCGGTAACAGTATGCAAGGTTCGCACTACACCGACTTCGTCCTCATGCGCTACTCTGACATCCTCCTAATGCACACTGAGCTCACTGGCGACGCTACTGGCATGAACGAGGTTCGCGCTCGCGTCGGCCTCCCTGCGCAGTCCTACTCTCTTATCAACGTTCAGAACGAGCGCCGCTTCGAGTTCGCTTGCGAGGGTCTCCGCTTCAACGACCTCCGTCGTTGGTCTGGCAAGAATGGCGGTTCCGACTGCCTCGCTGCCAAGACTCTCCAGCGTAAGTCTGGCACGCGTGTCAACTACACTGGCAACTGGACAACCATGCACCATGCAAGCAGCTCTTGGTCAAAGCGTTATGCTGATACCGACGGCTTCTGGCCAATCCCGTCTTCTCAGATCAACATCGTAAGCGATGCGTCTGTCCTGAAGCAGAACCCAGGTTGGGAAGGCTCGGAGTGCATCATGACTACAGCTCCTATCTATAACTAAAAGGGGCGTCGTTAAAAAACTAAAGTGACGAGCGTCGGCAGTGGCGCGTCAATCTCGCTGCTGCCGTCACCTCGCCACCTCAAAAGAAAAGACTCAAATGAAGAAACGTTATATCTTAATGGCGACCGCCTGCGCCCTGTGCGCCTGCGATCCCGTCGAGGAGGACAAGAGCTTCGATCCTATCGAGGTGTCTTCGCAGGAAATATCCGATGCGTTCTCCTTCGTCCAGAAAGACAAGGACGGCAATGCGGCAGAGGACGGCAACTATTTCACCTATAATACCAGCCCGTCGCAGATCGTCAAAGTCTTCAACTATAAGGCCGACGGCAGCGAGAACGTCCTCGCGCTCGGATCTTCTGGCTCTTTCACCATTGCGCCAAGCCGCGGCTCTGACCCTCAGCAGAAGTTCTACGTTTGCCTCTACAATTCGGAAGGCGAGAAGATTGTTGCCGAGAAGACCGCAACCGTCTTTGTCAAGCAAGATCTTACAGCTGTGGAGAAACTCTTCTGCTCCAATTCCGGACGTAAGACCTATAAGTGGAACACTAATGCGCCAGGTGGTTGCATATGGGGCAACATGGCATATCAAGGCACTGACGGCTCTGCGGTATACACCGAAAATAGTACGAAATGGTGGGGCGTAGTCTCTGATACAGAGTTCGCCGACCAGCTCAAGCACTCCGTCTCAGGTCAGCTGACAGGCGAAGAGAGTTTCGACGCCTATATGGTCTTCACCGAGGATGGTACCATCGAGAAATATGACGCCAATGGTACCAAGCTCAATGAGACAACCTATTCCGTTGTCGAGCAGACCGAGAATACAGCGTGGGCTAAATATCACCTCCTGACAGGTGAGAACTCCGTCCTTTGGCCTTTCGAGATGAATGGAGGTGGCAAGTATGTCACAGAGTTCGAGGTTGTCTACATCTCTCCGTGTGCCATGACCCTTGTCTATCCCGATGGTGGCAACTTCAGCAGCTTTGGCGGCTGGGACGAGGCGGCTTTCTGGCAGTTCAAGGCGGATGACTACGAAGGTGCACTCGCTGGCGTAGACGATCAGCCCAAGGCTTGGACGTGGAATACCAGTGCTCCTGGTGGTTGCATCTGGGGCAACATGGCCTACCAAGGAACTGAAGGCTCCATTGTCTACACTGAAAATAGTACAAAATGGTGGGGCGTAGTCTCTGATACAGAGTTCGCTGACCAGCTCAAGCATTCTGTCTCGGGTGCGCTCACTGGCGAGGAGAGCTTCAACGCTTATTTCACGCTCGCTCAAAATGGTGACCTCAACAAGTATGATGGTGAGGGTAAGTTGCTCAACACCACCACTTGGTCTCTCAACACTGATAAGAAGACAGTCCATGAGGACGGCTCAGTTTGGGCTGTTGGTCATCTCGAGACAGGTGAAAACTCTGTCCTCTGGCCATTCGAGATGAATGGTGGCGGCAAGTACGTCACTGACTACGAGGTTGTCTATGTAGACGACGATCACTTGACTCTCGTCTATCCCGATGGAGGCAACTTCAGCAGCTTCGGTGGCTGGGACGAGGCAGCCTACTGGCAGTTCAAAACTAAGAAATAGAGAAAAGACTTATAGTAAGATATAAGTTTTGATTCGAGAGGCCCCGAGGTCCACGAAGCAGCAATGCCGACGGACTTCGGGGCTGTTTTTATGCGCGTCTTGCGCAGGCTGGTCTATTTTCATATATTTGTGTACGACGCATTAATTTCTGTCTCATGAGATACCTTGACCCCAAAGCAGATCTGACTTTCAAAAAAGTCTTCGGGCAGCATAAAGACTTGACAATAAGTCTTATAAACGCCCTACTCCCCCTCCCCGAGGGCGGAGAGGTCACCGATATCGAATACCTCACCCCCGAGCTTATGCCCGAGACCCCGATGGGGAGGAACAGCATAGTCGACGTCCGGTGTCGCGACGCCCAAGGGCGGCAGTTCCTCGTCGAGATGCAAACGGTATGGTCGCAAGCCTTTATGGCGCGCGTGCTCTTCAACTCCTCAAAGGCTTTCGTGCGCCAAATCGAGGGCGGAGCGGGCTATCAGCTCCTCCAACCCGTCTACTCGCTCAACCTTGTCAACGCGGTCTTCATGCCCGACCTCCCCGATGAGTTCATCCACAACTACAACATCGTCCACGAACTCCATAGCGACAAGATAATCGAGGGTCTCCACCTCACTTTCGTCGAGCTCAAGAAGTTCAAGCCCCAGAGCATCGCCGAGCGCAAGATGGCCGTCCTCTGGCTCCGCTTCCTGACCGAGATAACGCCCGATATCGACGAGGCTCCAGAAGACCTCCTCGACAACGAGCTCACCAGCAAAGCCCTCGATGAGGTCAAGAAATCCGCCTTCTCCGAGTCGCAACTCTACACCTACGAGAAGTTTTGGGATGCCGTGAGTGTCGAGAAGACGCTCCTCTACGATGCCGAGACAAAAGGCCAGGCGCGAGGTATGGAGCGAGGCATGGCGCAGGGCATGGCGCAGGGACTAAAAGAGGGTATGGCGCAAGGAATAAAGCAAGGCATGGAGCAGGGAATAAAAGAAGGCATGGAGCAAGGAATAAAAGAAGGCATGGAACAAGGAATAAAGCAAGGAGTCGAAAAAGGTCGCGAAGAGGGCGTAAAGTCCGTTGCGCTCCAGATGATCGCCCAAGGTCTCCCGACGAAGACGATAGCCCTATGCACAGGTCTCACGGAGGCTGAGGTCGACAAGCTACGATAAGGAAAATCCACACATCCCCAAACACACATGTCCACCCCTCTCGGGCTATTGCTCGGGAGGGGCTTTTGTTGCTACCATCCCGTTCCATACTGTTCGCAAGTGCAATCTTGTTAATATCTGTTAGTTGCGCCTTTCGCTCGGTTCGCCCTGTTTGCTTAAAATTATCAATAAACTGTTCTGCGCCATACGACGGCATGTCTCTTTGTCTGTGTTAAAATTTCCCTAAGGTAATTGTGTTGTAAATCAATATTTTAGCTTAAAGATGAAACATTTATTGCCCCTATTTTGCAACATTTGCCCCCCTATTAGTTATCATTTAGTTATGTGTGATTTCCTAAATGAACCTTAATTTTGCTTCGGTTTCTTTGGCGAACGGTGTGTACCTTCCTGATGTCAGAGAGCCGTTGATCATAAATCAATTAAAAAGTATTATGATAAACAATCAGAGAATCAAAACAAGTGGCAGGTGCGCCCTGACGGCGTGGCTGCTTGCCTTGCTCCTTTGTGTCCAAGGCATGGTGGCCTCTGACTGCCTCGCGCAGTCCCAGACCGCCACGGGCAACGTCGTCTCCAAAACCGACGGTCTGCCTCTGCCTGGTGTCAATGTCGTGGTCAAGGGTACTACCATCGGCACCATTACAGACTTCGACGGCAACTTCTCTCTGCAAACCGAGAACGGCAAGACCCTCGTCTTCTCCTTCCTCGGCTTCAAGAACCAAGAGGTTGTCTACTCCGGAGCCCCAATCAAAATCTCCCTCGAGGAGGAGGCTTCCGACCTTGACGAAGTCGTAGTCGTAGGCTACGGCGTCCAAAAGAAGAAGCTCGTCACGGGCGCTACCGTCCAGGTCAAGGGCGACGACGTCCAGAAGCTCAACACAAACAACGCCCTCCAGGCTCTCCAAGGTCAAACCCCTGGTGTCAACATCCAGTCTACCTCTGGCCAGCCAGGCTCCTCAATGAACGTCTCCATCCGTGGTCTCGGTACCGTCGGCAACAGCCAGCCTCTCTACCTTATCGATGGCATCGGCGGCGACATCACCACCCTCAACCCTGCCGACATTGAGAGCATCGACGTCCTCAAGGATGCAGCTTCCGCAGCAATCTATGGTGCGCAGGCAGCTAACGGCGTCGTCCTCGTCACCACTAAGAGCGGCAAGGAAGGCAAGGGCGTCGTGGCATACGACGGCTACTACGGTCTCCAGCGCATCTACCGCAAGAACGAGGTTCTCAACGCACGCGAGTACATGACCATCATGGACGAGGCAGCCCTCAACAGCGGCAACTCGACCTACGACTGGGCTTCCTACTCCGATGTCATCAACCCCGACGGAACGCCTATCAACGATACCGATTGGCTCGACCAGATCATCGACAACAACGCTGTCACCCAAAGCCACAACCTCTCCATCACTGGCGGCTCTAAGACCACCAACTACGCCCTCTCCATCGGCTACATGGGCCAGGAGGGTATCATAGGCGGCTCGCAGGTCTCCAACTACGATCGTTACAACTTCCGTATCAATACCGAGTCCAAACTCTACGACGGATTCCTTACCGTCGGCGAGCATGTCGGCGTCGTATACAAGGAGCAGCGCGGCATGGGCACCGGCAACATCTACAACAACAACATCCGCGGCGCCTACGTCACCTCTCCTCTCTCTCCTGTCTACGAGGAGGGCACTGACAACTACTACTCCGCAGCCAACCAGACTTGGAACAACGGCGATGGCAACCCACTCGCCGTCATGATGCTCAACCGCTACAACCGCACCAAGAACATGAGCGTCGACGCCAATGTCTACGCCCAGATTGAGCCTATCAAGAACCTCAAGATTAAGACCGTCTACGGCATCAGCTACGGCGGCAGCGAATATCGCTCCTACACCCCCGTCTACACCAGCAAAGATGGTGTCCACGGCTTCAGCGCGACAGACCAGTCCACCTACGCCGAGAGCAAGGTTCGCCAGAGCCAAGGCAACGGCATCAGCCAAGTTTGGCAGAACACCGCAAGCTACGACTTCAAGATCGCCGACGAGCACCAGATGAACGTCCTCATCGGTACCGAGATGTCCAAATATGACGGTGGCAGCACCGGCGGCTACAACACCGGTCTCATCGCAGGCTTCGACGACTGGACTCACGCCTACCTCGACAATACCGAAGGCACGCAAAGCAAGTCCGTCTCCGGCTCTCCCTACGACAGCACCCGCGGCGCATCCTACTTCGCGCGTGTCGGTTGGAACTGGAACGAGAAGTACATGGTCAACGCCACCTTCCGTGCCGATGCCAGCAGCAAGTTCGAGAAGAGCAACCGTTACGGCTTCTTCCCCTCTGTCTCAGCAGGTTGGACCTTCTCCGAGGAGAACTTCATGGAAGGCATCCGCAATGTTGTAGACTTCGCTAAGCTCCGCGCAAGCTGGGGTCAGGTCGGTAACGCCAACATCAACTGCTACCAGTACCTCGCTCCCGTATCTACCAGCAACATCGACTACAACTTCGGTACTGGCGGCGGTCAAGAGGCTTGGAACACAGGCTCTTATGTCGAGCGTCTCGCTAACTCCAACGTCAAGTGGGAGACCTCTGAGCAGATCAACGTCGGTCTCGACCTCCGCCTCCTCGAGAGCCGCCTCGGCGTAACCTTCGACTGGTACAAGAAGACCACTAAGGACTGGCTCGTCCAGGCTCCTGTCCTCTCCACCGCAGGTACTGGCGGTCCTATCATCAATGGTGGTGATGTCACCAACACTGGTGTCGAGCTCGCCATCAACTGGAACACCCAGCTCTCCAACGGCATCAAGTACACCATCGGTGCCAACATGGCCTACAACAAGAACGAGGTCGGTGAAATCCCAACCGAGGACGGCATCATCCACGGTCAGACCAACCAGATCTTCGACAACGCTCCTGAATTCTATCGTGCTGAGAATGGCCACGCTATCGGCTACTTCTGGGGTCTCAAGACCGACGGCATCTTCCAGAACCAGCAGGAGATCAACGACTGGATCGCCGCAGGCAACGGCATCGCCCAGAGCAGCGTAGCCCCTGGCGACGTCAAGTTCATCGACGTCAACCATGATGGCCTCATCGACGAGAGCGACCGCGTCGACCTCGGCAACGGCATCCCAAACTGGACCTACGGCGTCAACCTCAGCATCAGCTGGAAGGGTTGGGATCTTAGCGCAGTAGGCAGCGGTGCAGCCGACTTCCAAATCGTTCAGAGCTACCGCTCCCCCAACAGCTCCAAGGGTAACTACACCAAGCGCATCCTTGACCGCTGGACTGGCGAGGGCACAAGCAACAAGATTCCTCGCGTCCTCGCTGGCGACAACGGCAACTGGAGCAACTTCTCCGACCTCTATATTCAGGACGGCGACTACTTCCGCATCCAGAACGTCACCCTCGGCTACGACTTCAAGACCCTCATCCCCTGGAAGTACCTCAGCCAGTGCCGCCTCTACGTCCAGGTACAGAACCTTGCCACCTTCACCAAGTATGACGGCATGGATCCTGAAATCGGCTCTTACAACGGCAACGACGGCAACTCGTCCGACGCTTGGGTAAGCGGTGTCGATATGGGCTACTATCCTCACCCTCGCACCTACCTCGTAGGTCTTAATCTCAAATTCTAAAATTGGGAGGAACTGAACTTATGAAACAGAATCGTTTTTACATACCCGCCGTCTTGACAGCCATGGCTCTCGCTCTGGCCTCTTGCAACGACGACTTCTTCGAGACGTCGTCCAAGACCACCCTCAACGGCGAGACGGCATATAGCAATGCTGAAACCGCCGAGATGGCCCTCATCGGCTGCTACGACGGTTGGAAGCGCACTCTTGGCGACGAGGGCGTAGGCATGTACCTCACCTCCGAGATCGCATCCGACGAGTGCTTCGCTGGCGGTGGCATCGGAGATGCCCGCAACTACTCCATCATCGACCGCTTCGACATGAGCGCGGCTGCCGGCTACTACAACATTTGGCAGACCGATTGGAAGAACTACTACGCTGCCATCTTCCGCTGCAACGAGCTTATCGTCAATGACGAGCAGATCAATTGGAATGGCGACGAGACAACTCGCGGTCGTATCCTCGGCGAGGCGCGCGGTCTCCGAGGTCTCCTCTACTTCGATCTCACCCGTCTCTTCGGCGACGTGCCCCTCATCACCATCCCGACCGACGAGAACCTCCCTCGCACCGATGCCAAGGAGGTCTTCACCCAAATCTTTGAGGATCTCAAGTACGCGGCTGCCAACATCCCTGGTTCTGCCTACAATGGCGGTAACCTCGACGCTACCGACGGCCGTATGTCTAAATACGCTGCCGAGGCCCTCCTCGCTCGCGCATACCTCTTCTACACCGGCTACTACGGCGAGGAGAATGAGGCCTGCACCAAGCAAGAGGCCATCGATGCCATCGATGATGTTGTCGCAAACGGCGGCTATGAGCTCGAGACCAATTTCGCCGACCTCTGGATGCCTGCCTGCACAACCTACAAGGATGAAACCTCTTACGAGTGGGTTACCACCTACGCTGGCAAGTACTACAATGCCGACGGCTGGCACGCTGGTCAGAACGGCCTCTCCAAGGAGTTCGTCCTCAACCTGAAGTGTAACACCACCCAGGACTACAACGGACGCTCTGGCGGCAACGTTGTCCAGGTCTTCCTCGGCACTCGTAACAGCGCATGCCCTCCATTCGCCACCGGCTGGGGTATCTGCGTGCCCAACCCTCGCTTCGTCGAGCAGTTCTCCAACCCTCGCATGACCCACAGCGTCGTCAACTACAAGACCAACGGCTTTGAGGCGCAGAGCAACTTCTCCAACTGTGTCAATGACACCTACGAGTACACCGGCTACGGCATCAAGAAGTACGCTCCTCTCTGCTTCGCCGATGGCACTCGCGAGGCCGCTGCCTTCGTCCTTGGTGAGAAGCACATGAACATCACCTACTACATCGACATGACCATCATCCGCTACGCCGATGTCCTCCTCATGCAGAGCGAGCTGAAAGAAGAAGCCTCTGGTCTCAACAAGGTTCAGCTCCGCGCTGGCAAGACCGCTACCGCCTACTCTGAGGACGCTCTCCGTACCGAGCGCGCACAAGAGCTCGCTTTCGAGGGCATCCGCTACTGGGACCTCCTCCGCTACGGCAAGGGTGGCTCCTACGCTGCCGAGCAGATCTCCAAGATGCAGAACGGCATCGCTGTCAAGAACGGCAATGTCGAGGCCACGACCTCTTTCGACGCGTCTAACATGACCGCCAAGAAGGGTCTCTTCCAGATCCCAAGCTCCGAGATCACTCTCTCTGGCAATGTCCTCACCCAAAATGCCGGCTGGTAAGCCGCCACGGGATGTTTAATTTCTCATTCTAACAGAATAGAACAATGAAACTCAGATATTTATCCATATCCCTATCGGCCGCGCTCCTCGGTCTGGTTGCCTGCCAGCCCGATGAGTACAGCCTCGGCGGCGCAGCCTATACGGCCGACGACCTCCAGCAGGGTGTCAACTACACCGTCGTTGCCGACCAGAGCAACCCCAATATCATCCACCTCTCCTCGTCCGTCAAGGGCGTTACGCCTGAGTGGATCCTCACCGACGGCGCTACAAGCCAGCAGGCGAGCCTCGACATCAAGCTCCCCTTCGCGGGTGAGTATTCCGTCACCTTCGGCGTTGGTACCGAGGCCGGCATTGTCTACGGTGCTCCATACACCTTCACCGTTACCCTCAACGACTTCTCCATGCTTAGCGATCCTAAGTGGGAGTATCTCGCTGGCGGCGTCGGCAAGACGAAGCGTTGGGTGCCTGTCGATAAGGATTATGGTGTTGGCAACTGCACTGGTCCTATCATGTACTGCAACCCCGATGATGTAATGAACGATGGTAGCGGTAGCTCCAACCTCACCTTCGAGGGCTTCAAACCCAACTGGGACCCTGGTTTCCAAGATTGGCTCATCCCTGCTACCAGCCCTTACATGGATTCCTATATGGAGTTCGGTCTCGATGCAACTAAGGGTTGTACCCTCAAGATGTATCGTGGCGACGAGGACAAGACCTACGATGGAGCCTTCAGCCTCAACCTCGACGACGAGACACACCCTGTAATCTCTTTCAACGGCGGTACTTTCGCGCTCCACAATGTCGGCTTCGATGAAGTTTGTAGCAACTACACGAAAGATATCCAGATTGTCGAGCTCACCCCCTACATGCTCCAGCTCGCAACCATGCGTACCAACAGCGAGGGCGCTTGGTGGCTCATCTGGAACTTCATCGCAGAGGATGTCCAGAACGGAACTGTCAAAATCCCCGTCGAGGAGGAGGACATCTCCGCCAAGACCCCAACTGCCATTGAGGACCTCAACCTCGCCGAGACACTCTTCCAGCAAGACATCAATGGCGTAACCGCGACCCTCAGCTCCGTAACCTTCAACATCAATGCAGACCAGCCCTACGGCTACTATTGGTGGAACGGCGCAAGCGAGGCTTGGGAGGCAAGCTCCGAGGATGACTACGGCACGAAGGTATGGTATCCTGCTCTCACCCCGATCGAGGACTACGCCCTTATCCTTACCAAGAACTCCGATGGCACCTACTCCTACGAGGTCGAGGACACCGACACCAAGGGCAACTTCACCATCGACGGCAACACCCTCAAGTTCGATAAGTACCTCTCCTTCTTCACCGATGTCGACGCTTTCGAGGCTAAGGAGATTACCGTGACCAAGGCTTCCGTCAACGACAACGAGTTCTACTTCTCCATCGCCAACGAGACCAACGCTTTCGAGCAAGTAACCAAATACAAGTTCGTCAAGCTCAACCAAAAAGTCGTAAGCGGTGGCACAACGGGCCCCGTTGAGATTAAGGTCGACCAGTCCAAGATCAGCTGGGGCTTCGGTGACACCGGCGGCAAGGCAGTCCGCGTCACCATCTACTCCACTTGGGGCGGCCCAACCGACGCTGTCAACATCAAGCAGCT
Source organism: Clostridium sp. CAG:343 (assembly GCA_963616565.1). Taxonomy (GTDB): domain Bacteria; phylum Bacteroidota; class Bacteroidia; order Bacteroidales; family Marinilabiliaceae; genus W3P20-009. The sequence goes on along the minus strand of CAVEKX010000005.1, from coordinate 60,968 downwards.
CAAGCTCAAGAAGAACAAGACCATGAAGGTCACCTTCAAGATCACAAGCGGTCTTACTTGGAATGACGACGCTAAGCCTTTCGCCATGCTCCGCCATAATGTCGACGGTCTCGGCATTGGCTCCAGCTGGACCGACTTTACCGAGGGCGACGCTGTTGAGATCAACAAGGGCGGTGAGACAACCATCTCTCTCACCAACAACACCGGCGCTGCTGCCGATTTCTCCGACGGCTCTCTCCAGATCGTCATCCAGACCGACTCCAACTACACCGACGCTCACAACCTCTGTGAGTTCGAGTACGACGCCGACGGCAACCCTGCTATCACTGGCGAAGTCAATATTACAATTGAGTAGAGACACTTTCACTTTTCCTCCATTATCCCGGCAGGGTGTCCTGCCCTGCCGGGGCTTTTGGGGAAACTGATAAGACGATTTCAATATGAAGACAAAAATATTCGCAGGCATCATGTCGCTCGCGCTCGGCTTCTCCGCCCTGTCGTGCCAAGACGATGATGACTATTCCGCAGCAACTGGCGTCCTCGTTCAGGGCGTCTCTACGGGCTCCAGCGACGTGACGGCAACTTCCGCCACCCTCAATGGTACCGTCAAAGGACTCCAAAGCCAGTCCTCTTCCGCCTACACCGTCGGCTTCTACTACGGCTCTTCCGAAAACGCCCTCACCAACTCTGTGACCGGCTCTCTCGACGGCGAGACCATCACTGCTGACATCGACGGCCTCACGATGGGCGACGTCATCTACTATCAGGCTTTCGTCACCCTCCAGAAGAAACTGACCTACAAGGGCGACGTCAAGAGCCTCACCACAACCAACGCCAAGATCACCACTGCCGACGCCTCTAACATCGACGTCAACTCCGTCACCATCGGCGGCGCTACGACCGACGCTCCCGCAACGGCCACCGCAGGTGTCGTCATCGCTGCGTCCAACGATGTCGAGGCTGTCCGCGCTGGTCTCAAAGTCCAGGCTTCCGACATCGCCTCCATCTCTGTCGATAAGGCAGGCCTCCTCCCTGGCGCTACCTACTACTACGCCGCTTACCTCGACCTCGGCACTGGCGAGATCTTCGGCGACGTTAAGGAGTTCACCACCAAGACCGTAGAGGTCAACGTCGATGACATCTTTGTCGACCTCGGTCTCTCCACCAAGTGGGCCAAGTACAACGTCGGTGCTCAACAGCCCGAGGAACTTGGCGGCCTCTTCTCTTTCGGCGACCTCTATGGCGTGACCAACTCTAAAGTCATCTCCGACTACACCATCGCAACAGATATCTACAAGACCGCTAACGACGTAGCTTTCAAGGCTTTCGACGGCAAGGCAACCATGCCTTCTGCCGACGAGTTCGAGGAGCTCTTCCAAAACTGCGAAGTCGAGTGGACCGAGGTCAATGGTGTCAAGGGTTGCCAATTCACTGGCCCCAACGGCAACTCCATCTTCCTCCCAGCCGCAGGTAGCCGCACTGGCAACACCGTCACCGAGGAAGGCGTAAAGGGTCTCTACCTCACCGGCTCTGTCAACCCCTCCAAGTCCGAGTTCGCCATCAGCTACGAGTTCGCCAATGGCTCCAATGACAAGACCACGACTCCTCGCTTCCAGGCTCTCTCCGTCCGCGCCGTCACCGTCGCTAAGAACATTGCCATCGACAAGGCCCTCCTCGCCACGACTTGGGTTCTCGACATCACCGAATCTGGTGAATCCTACGTATGGGATGGTCCTCTCGGCTTCTACGGAACCGACGATTGCTGGGCAAACATCACTAACAACGAGCCTTATGTCAGTGGCGACCACAGGAACTGGACTCCTAAATATTCTGAGAATACTTGGCTCGGCGATGCTGCCGACTATGGCACCATGACCTTCAACAAGGACGGCACCGTCAACATCCACCGTCGCGTCAAGACGACCGCTGAGGACGGCACTGAGACTGTCTCCTACGTCGACGAGACTGGCAACTACACCATCGACAACGTAAACAAGACCATCTCTCTCGACATCGACATCCTCGGTTTCGGCAACTTCAACAACCTCACCCTCTCCGCCAAGACCAACCTCAAGATCTTCTCCCTCACTGAGACGTCCATGCAGATCGCCATCCTCCGCGATCCCGATCTCTCCGGTGAAGGTGCTTGCTCTCTCGCTTATCAGTACATCACTAAGAAGGTTCGCGATGACCATCAGGCCATCAACGTCAGCATGATGACTGTCGGCGGCGACTGGGGTGGCTCTTGGGGCGATGTCGTCGGTTCCTACTCTCCTTCCGAGATCGAGTCCGCTCCCAATGGCATCTTCACCGCCACTGCTAAGTGGGAGGGGGCTATGAACGGCGCCAAGGTCTTCCTCCTCGACTTCGTCGGTCTCGTTAAGCGTTTCCCTGGCTGCGCTGTCGTCATCAACTCCATGAAGGCCGACGGCAAGGATGTCACCTACGACGCTGCCAAGTTCCACTACGGAGCCATCGACAATGCTGATAACTATCGTGTTGAGTTCTTCAACATCTGGGGCTCTGGCACCCACAAGGTCGGTTGCAGCCCGTTCAGCAACAACACTGAGCAGCTCGACGACTCCGAGCCTGCAGTGTCCTGCTCCGAGAGCATCGAGGTCAACTACTCCATTATCCTCAACCCTGCTATCTCCGAATCTTCTGTCGAGATCCCCATCTCCTTCATCACTTGCAACTCATCTTGGGGCTGTGATTGGAGTTGGACTGATGGCCAGACTCTCAAGATCGGCTTCGATTCTGAGACCCACACCTACACCTTCGTGCCTCAGACGTTCAAGATCACCTTCACCTCCGATATCGACTACACAGGTGGTACCATCATGTCTTTCTTCCAGGTGAACAATGTCTACGCTCAGTTCCCTGCCCTCCACGCTACCCTCGATGCCCTCTCTATCGACGGCAAGGAGGTAACCTTCGACTCCTCCAAGGTTATCGACTCCAACGAGTCGCCTAACTATCGTCTCGAGTTGTGGAACTGCTACGGTGCTACCAAGACCGCTGGCTGCGCATTCGGCACCCCCGACGGCGATGTCATCAAGGAGCTTGGCTTCACCGACAAGATGGAGATGACCGTCACCTTCCACTCGATTTTCTAATCTTGTGACATCAGTGGGATTGTAAGTTTATCTTCCATTCCCCAACATCACGATACCGCCCCGGCAGAGACCTTCTTCAAGTCTCGCCGGGGCTTTCTTTATGCCCGTGCGCCACCTCTGCGTGTGCCTTCCTTTCTCTTCCGCCTCCATCTCTGTCGCATTAACCAAACAATCCCTTTCACAAAACATATTAACGTCATCTTCTCACACCCTCTTCTTATCTTTGCATACAGAAAACTATTTTAACAAAACAATGAACAATCATACCAATTTGCTTAAAACCATAATGATGGTCTCTTCGCTGCTCCTCGCTCCCGTCCTGACCTCTTCTTGCAAGGACGATAGCGGCTCAGAAACAGAGAAGGTGACCGACTCCGTCAGCCTCGTAGGTGAAGCCACGATTGTGACCAATACCGACGGCTCGCAGACCATCTCCGCCACGTTCAAGTCCTCGGGCGAGCCAACCGTCACGACCAATGCCGACTGGGTCTCCGTAACAAGCGTCAATGACCAGGGCGACGGCTACTACACCCTCACGGCCTCTACCACAGCCAATACCACGACCGACGATCGTGCTGCCTCCATAACAATAGCCTGTGGGACAGTCACCGTCGCCATCAACGTCTCACAGAAAGGTGTTGCCGTCCCCGATGATGACGATGACTCCATCATCTCACAGATGGGCATGGGATGGAATCTCGGCAATCAGTTAGATAGCCACAACAATGGTGTCGCCAGTGAGACCGCATGGGGCAACAAAGCTGCCACCCAAGCCACCATGGATGCCCTCTATGCCGCTGGCATCCGTACCGTGCGAATTCCTGTCACCTGGCTCGGACACGTCGGCGACGAGCCCTCCTACACCATCGAGTCCGCTTGGCTCGACCGCGTCGCCGAGGTCGTCTCCTATGCCGAGAACGCTGGCCTCCACGCCATCATCAACATCCACCACGATGGTGCGGATAGTCAATATTGGCTCAACATCAAGGATGCCGCAAACAGCAACAACGCCAATACCCGCATCAAGGCGCAGCTCAAAGCAATGTGGACGCAAATCGCCAATAAGTTTGCCGACAAGGGCGACTTCCTCATCTTCGAGGCCATGAATGAGATCCACGATGGTGGATGGGGCTGGGGCTCCAACCGCACCGACGGCAACAAGCAATATGGCATCCTCAATGAGTGGAACCAAGTCTTTGTCGATGCCGTCCGCGCAACAGGTGGAAAGAACGCCACCCGATGGCTCAGCGTCCCTGGCTATTGTGCCAACCCCGACCTCACCATAAACTACCTCACTGTCCCGACCGATGAGGCCAACCGCGTCATGGTGGCCGTCCACGACTACGACCCCTACGAGTACACTCTCAATGACAAATACAACGCTTGGGGTCACCTCGCCGACAAGTCCAAAGGCGACACCACCAACGGCTCAAACGAGGAGAAGGTCATAACCTCCACCTTCGCGCAGCTCAAAGAAAAGTTCGTCGACAACGGCATCCCCGTCTATATCGGCGAGATCGGATGCGTACGTCGCGCCACCAATCGTGCCGAGTCTTTCCGCAAGTACTATCTCGAGTATTTCTGCAAAGCCGCCAAGACCTATGGTATCGCCCCAATCTTTTGGGACAACGGAGGCACAGGCACGGGCAAGGAGCAGTCGGGCCTCTTCGACCACTCTACAGGTGAGTACTTGAATGATGGTGAGGAGGTCGTTAAGGTCATGGTCAACGCCATCGAGAATACCGACGCCTCCTACACTCTCGAGAGTGTCTACAATAACGCTAAAATCGAGGATTAATACCCCCGAAAATCAATAATCTCATGAGGCATAAACTCTTCGCTGCGCTCCTTTGTGGCGCACTTTCCATCGCCTCGTGCTTCGGTTGCTCAGATAGCTCTAATGACGACCCCGATAATGGTGGCAACGTCGCAGGCTCTGGCATTACACTTGTCGATGGACAGTCAACTTCCCTCAGTTTCACTAATAAAGGTGGCTCGCAGACTGTCTCTTTCAATGTCCCGACTGCCACCATCGAGGTGGAGGTCGTCTCTTCCGAAAGCTGGCTGACGGTCTCGCAGAGCTCTTCCTCTGCCGGTGTCCGCTCCTATGCCGTCAAGGCTGCCGCCAATTCCTCTACCGAGGTGCGCACCGCCACCGTGACTTTCTCTGCCAAAGGCTATGAGGACGACATCGTCATCAATGCCACTCAAGAGCGTTACGTCACAACAGAGGAGGCCATGGCTTCCGATGCCAAGACTCTCATCTCCAAAATATACGCTGGCATCAACATCGGCAACACCATGGAGTGCAACAACTCCAATGATGAGACGGCCGAGACGGCGTGGGGTAACCCTCTCGTCAACGAGGATTACATCAAGGGTCTCAAAGCCCTCGGTTTCAATGCTGTCCGCATCCCTTGCGCATGGCACTCCCACATCCTCAATCTCGCCGACGAGACCTACACCATCAGCCCCAAGTGGCTCGAGCGCGTCAAGACTGTCGTCTCCTACTGCGTCGACAATGATATGTACGTAGTCCTCAACAGCCACTGGGATACCGGCTGGCTCGAGGACAATATCTTCCTCTTAAGCGTGCGCAGAGACATCCTCAATGAGCAGACAGCAATCTGGACTCAGATCGCCAATTATTTCAACGAGTTCGACGAGCATCTCATCTTCGCTGGCGCCAACGAGCCGGGCATGAACGAGACAAGCGGCCATTCCGAAAAATGGGGTGAACGCGAAGAAGGAGGCCCCGATGCCATCACGCGCCTCATCTCCTATGAGCAGGCCTTCATCGACGCCGTTCGCGCCACTGGCGGCAACAACGCTCTCCGCTGCCTCATCTTCCAAGGGCTCGGCGCCGACATCTCATCTACCAGCAAATACATGACTACTCTCCCGACCGACAAAGTCGAGAACCGTCTCATCGCCGAGGTTCACTTCTACGAGCCTTACCAGTGGGCCCTCATGACCGAGGACGCAAGCTGGGGCAATACTTTCTACTACTGGGGCAAGGATAACCACAAGGACGGCTCCGCCCACAACCCCACGTGGGGCGAGGAGAGCCACGTCGACTCCCAGATGGCCAAGATGAAAGCCAAGTTCGTCGACAATGGCATCCCCGTCATCATTGGCGAGTTTTCCTCACGAATCCTGACCTATGGTCCCGACTCCGACGAGGCCCTCGACCAAGACCTCCACAAGAGGAGCCGCGCCTACTACAACCAGTATGTCACCAAGGTCGCTAAAGACAATGGTTGCGCCCCGTTCTATTGGGAGACAGGTTCCGAGATCAACCGTACCGACGGCACCGCCAAGAACCAATATGCCATCGACGGCATCATGGAGGGTGCTTCGCAAGGGCAATACCCCTTCTAAAAACATCATTCTTCCTACGCCAAATGAAGCCCGCCTTTCCCAACAAAGGCGGGCTTTCTTTTTGCCTGCGTCTCAAAATCCATTTTCCCCCCTAAATGTTAAACCACTCCTCCGTTAACTGTTCGTTTAGAGAAAATACATAACTTTAACAACCCCAAGCCAACTTTCAAAGTTCTTAGTATGAAAAACATACTACTATCTTTCCTTGCGCTCTCCCTCGCAGCGTCTTTCTCCACCGACTCCTCCGCTCAGTTCTACGTCTACAAGGACGGTGAAGCCGTTTTCACTATCAAAAACAGCCTGCCAGACAGCGTCTCCCTCGTGGCTCCAACATCTAAGCATGCCAAGATGATGTACCTCGTCGGCTCTTGTATCGGCGATGGCAGCTGGGACAACACCAACGCAAGTGTCGGTGTGTCGCTCGTTCCGATGTCGGTCATGTCAGGTGCCGAATACAATGCCCAAGGCGAGTGCTCGCTCGTCTTCAACGGCTATTTTGTAGCCGATGGCATTGGCTTCAAGATCATCACGACCCCTGGCTACTGGGCTGAGCAATGGGGTGTCGTCGACGGCTCCTACACCTACCAAAACACAGGTGCCGAGAACATTACAGTCTCCTCCGACGGCTACTACTCCGTGGTTCTCAACACCACTTCCACCAGCTCCGACGCCATCGCGATCTACCCCTTCTCCTCGACGCCTACTGGCTACTCGCAAATATGCCTCGCCGGCGATTTCAACTCATGGGATAACTTGAACTTGTCTCCTGTCTCCACGGCTGCCTCCATGAGCGGTCATAACCACCTTTGGAAGGCCATAATCACTATCCCCGAAGGCGGATCCTATGCAAAATTTAAGATTGCAGACACCTGGGATGTCAATTGGGGTGCCGAGGCATTCCCCTATGGCGTAGGAGTCCGCAACGGCAATAATTTACAAATCCCAGAAGGTACGTGGCTCGTCATCTTCAACGATATCGACGGCTCATATTCCTTCTTCGCCCAATAAGAGTAGCCCCCCAAAGCAACCTCGATTTGAATTGGCTCGCCACGCAAAGCATGGCGAGCCAATTCTATTTTCCCGAAACACTGATTGCGCCCGCGTCTGTCTTCTCCCAACATCAAAATCATCTCGCCGATTGTTGCCAAATTAAAAATAATGTTCTACCTTTGCATCGTCAAAAGAGACACACACGGGTGTAGTTCAGTTGGTAGAGCATCGGTCTCCAAAACCGAGTGTCGGGCGTTCGAGTCGCTCCACCCGTGCCAACAAACTCTAAGCGTTCAACCTCATGGTGGGACGCTTTTTTCGTATCCCTATCTCACGTCCATCGCGCCACCCACATCTATATTTCCCAACGCAAAGCATGATTAAAAACACCGACGCCCTCCTCTCCTCTTTCGGAGAGAAGGGCGTCAATGCCTTTCGCGAAGTGTAGGGAGAACTTAACCTTCCAAGCTGTCAGGAACGAACGATAGTGGCACAAGGTCGCCTATCGACCCTATGTTATATATCGAGTCCGCACCGGCCAACGATACCCGTATAGGAGCCCCCTGGATGCTCTCTTTTTCAAGAAGTACTTGGCGGCATGCCGCGCATGGGGTGATGGGCTGGCTCACTGGCCCGTTGTCCGTCTCGGCATATATCATCAGCCTCACGATACGGGACTTCGGGTAATGGGCGTTGGCGTAAAACACAGTCACCCTCTCGGCGCAAAGCCCCGACGGGTATGCGGCGTTCTCTTGGTTGCAGCCGGTTATGACCTCTCCGTTGTCAAGCAGGGCGGCCGCGCCGACCCTGAACCTCGAGTAGGGGGCGTAGGCGTTGTGCGCAATCTCGCGAGCCGCGTCAAGCAGCATCTGCGTCTCTGCCGTCGTCTCAGCCGCCGATGGCGTTATTGTGGTTTTGACAACTACTTCGTGTTCTTTCATCTTTTTCTATTTTCTGCCCGAGGCGTCGACGCAATCCGCCAGCTTCTTTCCCAGTCGGGCGAATACTGTCGTCAGGTCGTCTACGCAGAACGGGATGCGGTAGCACCAGTGCTGCTGCAAGTTGCTCGGGACGTTGATGCGCTCCTCAAATGGCAACAAGTGTGGCACGTCGTCCAGCATTCCCGCGTAATCCTGTATCGGGTTGATACACAGCATCGACGGGGCTTGCAGGTTCTGACAGATTATGTTCGTCACAATATCGCCATTGGCAACCTTGGGTGCCTCGCCGCCGCGGTGCATCATGTTGTTATAGTACCATTCGACATCTTTCCTGTCCTCTTCCCACCATCCGCGGATTGGGGCTATGTCGTGGCTCGACGTAGCGCAAACCGACAGGTATGGGTAGTATGACGGTGTTCCGAATCTCTGCCAGCTCTCTTTCGGCATGCGCTGAAGCTCAAGCGACAAGATCTGAAGACGTTGCATCACGATAGGTACCGTGGCGGGTATCATTCCAAGATCCTCACCGCATACCAGCATGCCGCATTTCTTCAGCATCGCGCCAAGTCGCTCCTCGGCGCATTTCTTCCAAAATTCGTTATGTCGTGAGTAGAAGAAGTCGTTGTATATGTTCCTCATGGCCTCACGCTCGCCATCGGGCAGGCGACGGAATCTGTCCGTCTCCTCCAGCATGATGCGTGGCTGCCATTCGCCCTCTTTGACCGAGACCAGCAGAACCTCGTGCAGCACGTTGGATACCGCCGTGCGCATCCTCTCGCGGGCGTTCGGGTCAACCTTCTCCTCAATCCATGTGTCGAACTTCGACGGGTCGAAATACCCATCTTTCAGCCTGTGGATGCCGGCGCGGAAGTCGAAGAACTGCTTGGCCTGCTCAGCGTACTCTTGGAACTGTTTCTGCAAGAAGTCCTCTGTTATCGATGGCCATGCCAACTCCTTAGCCGGGGTCTCTATTCCCCTGTCTCTCAGCTCTTTGTCGCTAAGTGGCAACGAGGGCGAGAAGACGCCCATAAGGCCGCTCTTGAAAGGGTAGGGGATGGCCCATATCCTGAAGAATCCCAAGATATGGTCAATGCGGAAGGCGTCAAAGAACATCTGCATCCTCTGCATCCTCCTCTCCCACCAGTTATAGCCGTCTTTTGCCATGACGTCCCAGCGGTACGTCGGGAATCCCCAGTTCTGTCCGTCGCGCGAGAAGTAGTCGGGCGGAGCGCCGGCCTGAAGCCCGAAGTTGAATAGCTCGGGCTCTGTCCACGCCTCGACGGAGTGGGGGTTTATGCCAATGGGCAGGTCACCTTTGATGGCCACGCCCTTCTTATGGACGTACTCGATGGCCTCGCGCAGCTGCCTCTCCAAGTGGTATTGCAAGAAGACGCGGTACATGACCTCCCCGTAGCTCTCGCTCTCGGGGCTGAACATCTGCTCCACCGTCTCTTTGTCATATGTGCTGTGCTCTGGCCACAGGCGGAAGTTCGGTGTGCCATATTTGTCGCGCAGCGTGGCGAATGCCGCGTAGTCACATAGCCAGCCGGCGTTGGCGGTCATATACGCCTTCGTCTCTTTCGCCTTGGCGAACTCGTCTGCCACGTCCTTGAATATGGCGCGCAGGTTCCTGTCCTTCCAGTCGCGCGTGCGGTTGTACTCCACCGACACCGTGTCGTTCAGGTACAGTCCGTTCTCGCGCTCCAAGGAGTTCATCCTCTTGCCGTAAAATGCGTACACCTCGTCGACCGATATGTAGCTCGGGTGCAACGCCATGATGGATATCGCGTTGTAAGGATATGAGTCGCGCCATTTGCGCAACGCCGTCGTGTCGTTTATCGGCAACAATTGGATCACGCGCAGATGCGACTGCTCGCACCAGTCTGCCAACGGCTTCAAGTCCAGGAACTCGCCACAGCCGCGGCTCTTATGGCTCCTGAGCGAGAAGATTGGCACGGCTACGCCTGCCGCCCTCCATAAGTCGCCATAGTTGAATCCGTTATACGTGTAAACGAGGGTCTTGCCTGCGCATGTCTTGATGAGGTGGTTCTGTCCCTCCTCATATCGCTTGAAGCAATCGTTCTTTGTGTCCCAGATGCAGAATTTGAACTCGAACTCCTTCAATATCGGCATTGCGCCAAGATCCAGAACCCACGTGAAGCCTTTGCAGTGCTGCATCTTCATCGCGCGCTCCGTGTTCCAATTCACAAACTGCTTCGACACGACGCGTATCTCCTCGTCCTTGCCGACGCGCGGCTCGGTCAAGACCACAATCAGCGAGCCTTGTTTCGTGGCTTTTGGGGTCGCCTCCTCGTCGGGCAAGAATACCGCGCTGCTGAAAGCCGATGCCGCCAATGCGTCCTCCCCGCTTTCGGGGCTGCGCCATGTGTCGAACACTTCGACGTCGCCTTTCACGCTCGGTGAGTAACGCCAGTGGCGCTCCTCTATCATCCCGTCGCGCATCTTTACCGCATATCGGTACTCGAAGAAGCCGGACACGCGACTCTCATATTCACAATTTCCTTCCGAGTCCGATTTCATCTCTGCCATGACAATCGGGGAGTCCATCCCTTCGCGTGTCTCTATCAGCACAGAATCACCGTTCTCGGTCTTGTAATTGACATGAAAAGTCTTCAACATCAATATGTTATGTTATGTTTTATTGAGGGCGGATTATAGGTAGGGGGTATTATAAGCCCTAAGTTAAACATTTTTCCTACTGTATTTATTTTCCCCAGCTGTAAAAAAACTCCCTCTCCAACCGCCCTTGCCCCTTTTTTGTGCTACTTTTGTTCGTCCTGTTAACCAGATACACCATCTCTATATGATACAAAGAATTCAAAGCATCTTCATCCTCATTGCGGCCATTCTGCTCGTCACCATCATCGTTTGGCCCATCGATTTTTTTAGTAACGCTCAAGGTCTCATCGAGTTACATTGGGACGGCGTTTATGATGTAACACCCGAGGCCGCCGAGCCGCTCGTCCGTTCGCTTGTCCCCTTGGCTGCCGTCATCGCTATCGCGCTCGCCCTCAATGTTGTCGCTCTCTTCCTCTTCAAGCGTCGCACGCTCCAGATGCGCCTCGTCGGCGTTGCCGCAGGTATCGAGGTTTGCGTCGTCGCGGTTCTCGTCTACCTTGGCGTCAATATTGCCGACGGCATGAATGTCGAGTGGCACGTCTGCGCACGTTGGGCTCTGCCTCTCATAGCCGCCATCATGGATTTCCTCGCCTACGGCCGTATCTCCGATGACGAGGCGCTCGTCCGCAGCCTCGACCGTCTTAGGTAGTTTCAAATTTCATCATAAAAAAGGCGCGACCCTCATTACTGAAGGTCGCGCCTTTTTTCCTTATATCTTCTCGTCCTTAAGCGTTGAAGTGGTAGAGGAAGACGATGTCGCCTGTGTAGGCGGGCTTCTTCTGCCCCTCGATTTCCAACTTGACGCTCATCGTGGCCTTGGTCGTGCCACGCAGGTTGAGGACCTCGCGTACGACGACGTGCAGGCGTACCTTGCTGCCGACGACGACGGGCTGCTGGTAACGGAAGTTCTCAATGCCGTAGTTGATCTGGTCCTTGATGTTGCGGACGTCGACAATCTGCTCCCACAGGTGGGGAAGGATCGAGAGGGTCAAATAGCCGTGGGCTATCGTGTTGCCAAATGCCGACTCCTTCTTTGCGCGCTCCACGTCGACGTGAATCCACTGGTGGTCAAGCGTAGCGTCGGCGAAAAGGTTTATCTGCTCCTGGGTGAACTGGTGCCAGTCCGACACGCCAAGCTCCTTGCCTACAAGGGCCTCAAGCTCAGCATGGCTGTTGATTGCTATGGTGCTCATGATGATTTGTTTGTTTTTTCAAACCGCAAATATAGGTTAATTTCCCATTGCCGCAAAGCCACTTCTCTCCACCTGCTTATACATATTTATAATATGCTAACCTACGCAGCGCAACGTAAAATTGAATAAAATCTTATCTTTGCCACACTTTATGCACGTCACGTCTTAACGTCGATGCTCAAGAAAAGCTACTACGCCATTGCCGTCGCGACGGCCATTATCCTGGCTGCTGCCGTCTTCGCCTTCCGTGGCAAAGACGCCTCGCTGATTGGTAAATACCGTACCTTCCTCTCCGACGCCATCGACGAGGACGACGGCATGATTTGTACCGTCAACATCGCGACGACTCAAGAACTCAATCCCACCGGCGTCAACATAAACGCCAATGTCGGGATGACTTTCCATTTCGGTGGCGCGTTCGAGTTCGACGACGTCCAACTACGGTACCTCATGAGGCTCAACGGCGACTGGCACGTCTCCGACGACAACCTCTCCATGAAGCCCGACACGGCATCATTCTCCTACGCCTATGTCGGCTCATCCGCCAAGAACAACGTCGAGGATGCCATGGCAAGGCAACTGATGAAGTTCGTCGATGTCTCTATCGTCCCTAAGCTCCGGCGCAAGATAATCGAGGCTAACGGACGTCCTCTGCGGATTCGCTACCGCACCCGGGGCGGGGTCATAGGCCAAGATGCCGACCGCTATGTCGTCATGATTAGCCAGTAGCCCGACGCTCCTATCTCAAACAAAAGCTCCAAAGCAAACACATACCTGTCAATGGTCTCAAACACACCTTTTCCCCACGCTCCGACCATTCAGGCTGAACCACTACCATGACAAACAATCTCTCAGACGTAAGCAAGCACTTCAGCATCGGTATCGACGCAGGCTCCACCACGATTAAGTTCGTCGTCATAAACCAGGCCGACGGCTCCGTGGCGTTCAATTCCTACAAGCGACATTTCGCCGACATCCGCACTTGCCTCGACGCCCAACTCGCCGAGATGGAGAAAGCCGTCGGCTCTGACGCCTCTTTCAGCGTCTGCGTGACAGGCTCGGCTGGCATTGGTCTCGCCGAGAGGTCGGGGCTCCCGTTCATTCAGGAGGTTCTCGCCGCCAGCGCGGCAATGAAGGAGACGGGACGAACCGATTTCACGCTCATCGACCTCGGGGGTGAGGATGCCAAGATGGTCTTCTTCCATAAGGACAAGAGCCCGGACATCCGCATGAACGGCTCATGCGCCGGCGGAACAGGTGCCTTCATCGACCAGATGGCTACGCTCATGGACATCGAGCCTAAAGCCATGAGCGACGAGGCCGCCTCGTTCAGCCGCATATATCCCATTGCGTCTCGTTGCGGTGTGTTCGCCAAGACCGATGTCCAAAACCTCGTCTCCCGTCGTCTCCCGACCTCAGATATCGCAGCGTCAATCTTCAACGCTGTCGCCATGCAGACCATGACGACGCTCGCCCACGGCGCCGACATCATAGCCCCGGTCCTCTGCACTGGCGGCCCGCTGACGTTCCTCCCCTCTCTCCGACAGGCATTCGTAAGGGTCATGAACCTCAAACCCGAGGATCTCATCCTCCTCCCGGGTGCCGAGACCACCACTGCCCGTGGCGCAGCTCTCTCCGCCGACAAGTCCATGGCCATCTCCATCGACGAGATCCGCTCTCGCCTAAGCCGCGAGACGACAAAGGGTAGCGAGCAATATCTCTCCCCCCTCTTCACCGATGAGGCCCAATATCAGCAGTGGCTCCGCGACCTCAAGGTCAAACCTCTGCAATACGCTGATATTCAGCAAGGTTCAAATAACGATGTCTTCCTCGGCATCGACTCTGGCTCCACGACAACCAAGTTCGTCGTCACCGACGATCAAGGCCGCATCCTCTTTAAGAGCTACTCCAACAACGACGGCAACCCGCTCAAGAAGGTTGAGGAAGCTCTCCGTGCCTTCATGTCGCTCGTAGCCGAGCGTGGTGCGACCGCCACTTTCCGAGGCTCAGCCGTCACTGGCTATGGCGAGGATCTTGTCAAGGCGGCCCTCAACCTCGACTACGGCATCGTCGAGACCATGGCGCATTTCAAAGCCGCCCACTACGTCAATCCCGCAGTCTCCTTCATCCTCGATATTGGTGGTCAGGACATCAAGTCCATCTTCATCCGCAACGGTGCTGTTGCCAATATCGAGCTCAACGAGAGCTGCTCCTCTGGCTGCGGCTCTTTCCTCCAAGGCTTCGCCGGCATGATGAATATCAAGTTGCCGGATTTCGCCGAGATGGCGTGCCGCGCCCGTCGCCCGTGTGACCTCGGCACGCGTTGCACGGTCTTCATGAACTCTAAGGTCAAGGAGGCTCTCCGCCAAAATACCGACCCCGGCGACATCGCTGCAGGTCTCGCCATATCTGTCGTCAAGAACTGCCTCTTCAAGGTTCTCAAGATGCAGAACCTCAATCGCCTCGGCGACACCATCGTCGCGCAAGGTGGAACATTCAAGAATAAGGCTGTCCTCCGCGCCCTCGAGATCCTCTCTGGCAAGGAGGTCTGGACAACCGACGCCCCGGAGCTTATGGGTGCCTACGGCTCCGCCCTCTACGCCATAGCCCAAAAGTCCATCGAAAACAGCCCCTCGTCGTTCAATCCCGAGGAGACCCTCGCCACGCTCGCCGACATTAAGACCGACACCGTGCAGTGCAGCGGATGTACCAACAACTGCCAAGTCGTGCGCTTCCGTTTCCCCAACGGCAACCTCAGCTTCGCGGGTAACAAGTGCGAGCGCATCTTCCACTCCAAGAGCAAGAGCCAAACCCCAGGCCGCAACCAAATTGAAGAGAAATACCACTACACTTTCGGTCAGCAAGACAAGGCGCAACTGACGACCGCCGAGGCTGCCGACCCAAAGACCATCGGCATCCCGCGAGTTCTCAATATGTTCGAGAACTACCCCTTCTGGCACACCCTCTTCACCGAGTGCGGATTCCGACCCGTCCTCTCCGACGAGAGTACCATGAAGCTCTTCCGCGGCGGCATCTTCTCCATCATGAGCGATAATATATGCTTCCCGGCCAAGCTGACCAATGGGCATATTATGAACCTCATTTCAAAGAAGGTCGCGCGCATCTTCTACCCCCTCGTCATCAAGGAGGCCAAGGAGCATGAGCACGATGCCAACTGTTTCAACTGCCCCGTCGTCAGCGGCTATCCCGATGTCATCCGCTCTGCCGTCGACCCCGAGCGACGCTACGGCATCCACTTCGACACCCCCGTCGTCTCGTTCGTGACAGAGAAGTCCATAATGGACTGCTGCCAAGATTACCTCGGAAGCCTTGGTGTAAAGCGTGCCGTCGTCAAGCGTGCCGTCCGTAAGGCCATAGCCCATAAGATGGAGGTCAAGAGACATCTCATCGAGACCGAGCGCGAGATTCTCGACCGCGACGTACGCGAGGGCAAGATGATTTTCGTCATGACGGGCCGCCCCTACCATATCGACCCGCTCATCAATCAGCGTGTCGCGCAAATCGTCACCGACCTCGGCGTGGACATCATATCCGATGATGTCTTCCGTGAGGATAAGGGCAACTGCCTCGAGATGAACTACATCTCGCAGTGGACATACCCCAACCGCGTTATCCATGCCGCCCACGGTGTAGCCGCCCTGCCCGATAATGTCCAGCTCATTCAGGTCAACTCCTTCGGCTGTGGCCCCGACTCTTTCCTCATGGATGAGTGCTCCAACATCCTCAATGCCGCAGGCAAGAACCATACTGTCATCCGCGTCGACGAGATAAGCAGCCCCGGTTCCGTACGTCTCCGCCTCCGATCCCTTGTCGAGAGCCTCAAGCAGAGTGGTGCGCTCGGTCACGCACCCGAGAAACGACCCTACAAGGCAATCCATAACGCCTTCACAGAGAAGGAGAAGAACGAGCGTACCATC
The DNA here is from genome assembly GCA_963616565.1 of Clostridium sp. CAG:343. GTDB lineage: Bacteria > Bacteroidota > Bacteroidia > Bacteroidales > Marinilabiliaceae > W3P20-009. Next base: position 44,769 of record CAVEKX010000005.1, on the reverse strand, counting down.
GTCGTACCTTGGTTCTCCGACTCCATATCCCCACTCTTCCCGTCTCTCTTCGGGCGGCTCGGCTTCCGTCTCCAAAATCTCCCTAAGCCCGACGAGGATTCCATCACCATGGGTCTCAAGTATGGTCATAACGAGGTGTGCTACCCCGCCACGCTCGTCGTTGGTGACATCGTCAAGTTCATGATGGCGCATCGCGACGACCGCGACAAATATGTCGTCGGCATCACGCAGACGGGTGGACAGTGTCGAGCGACAAACTATCTTGCCCTCATCAAGAACGCCCTCACCACGGCAGGGCTCGCCGACGTCCCTCTCCTCTCGTTCAATACAGGTACGGCCTACGGCAACGAGCAGCCCGCCTTCAAGGCCGACATCCGTCTCGCCATCCAGCTCGGTCTCAAGACCGTTCAGTTCAGCGAGGCTCTCGCAGCAATGACCCGCGCCATGGCTGTCCGTGAGAAGGTCAAGGGCACCGCCAAAGCCCTCCAGCAAAAATATCTCGACGAGGCCATCAAGCTCATCGATGCCAAGCAGGAGAAAAAGCTCTTCAACCTCCTTGATCGTGCCGTCGATGAATACAATGACATCGAGACCAACGGCATAACTCCGCGCACCATAGGTCTCATCGGTGAGATCTATATTAAGTACAACAGCTTCGGACAGCTCCACATAACCGAGTGGCTCCAAGACCAGGGAATCGAGGTCGTCGTGCCATCTCTCATGAGCTTCCTCCTACAAGCTTTCGTCAACGACAAGGTCAACGATAAGCACGATATCGAGAAAAGCTCCTTCCAGTCCAAGATTGTCGCCAAGTTCCTCAAAGGTTACGTCTCCAGCCGAGACAAGAAGTGGGACAAGATTAAACGCCGGTTCCGCTTCTACCGCCCAGAGGGCAGCATCTTCGACATGGCATCCGACGCATCTTCCGTACTCAACCTCGTCAACCAGTTCGGCGAGGGTTGGCTCATCGCCGGCGAGGTCATGGAGCTTAGCCGCTCGGGCATCGACAAGGTCGTTTGCCTCCAGCCATTCGGCTGCATTGCCAACCATATCGTTGCGCGTGGCATCGAGAACCGCCTCCGCAAGGTGTGCCCCAAGACCGGTCTACTGTTCCTCGACATCGACTCATCCGTCGCGCGCGTCAATCTCGAGAACCGCCTCCACTTCCTCATCGACCAGATGGGACGCGAAGACGATTCTGAGCAGGTAGGGTAGGACTGTCGTCCAACCCTCTAAAAGCTATCGAGGCTCGAAACCCACCTGTTGGGTTCCGAGCCTCGAACTTTTTGTCTCCTCAAAGTGCGGAAGGGTAGGGGGAAAGTCTTACTGCATGATTCTCACCTCATTGCCATGCTCTCTAATGATGCGGATGAGGTCGGCTGTCTGCATCCACACTGTCGCTGTATTCTCGTTCGGATGAACGCCTATCATGCCTTCCATAAAATCATTGTCGATGAAAAGACGCACGCGGCAATCAGTGTCGTTCAATAGCCCTAAAGGAGTAACAGAGCCGGGCGTTACGCCAAGCAAAGTTCTCATATCCTCATCGTCGGCAAATGTCAGGCGACGTGTCCCGAATGTAGTGCGGAACCCCTTCAAATCCACTCGTTTGTCTCCTTTTACGGAAATGATGTAGTAGCACGTCTTCTTGTCGTCGCGCACGAAGATGTTTTTGGCAAGCGCATCTTTGTGCGGCAGCTCCAGCAAGTCCATTTCTTCCATATTGTACACTGCCCCATGCTCCGTCACCTCATACGTGATATTCTGCGCCGTAAGGAAATCGTAAACTTCTTGCTTGTCCATTTTTTCCGTCAGAATCGTGCCGCGCTCTTTATTCTGTCGTGCAATTCAACCGCATCACTTCGTCTTTGTTCACAGACAATACGCCCTCCACTTTCTCCAACGCCATGCGCTGCTCGTCGTTGTGCAGCCTTAGTGCGTAACCTTTGATGTTGGAGTATTGGTAGAGAACCTTAATGTCGTTCTTCTTGATGAACTTCTCTATTGCGTCGGTGCCTACGCTCTCGTCATAATATACAATCATGACCTCGCCCTTCTCGTCAATAGGCATGACAGGGTGGCACGATGCCATGGTCAGCGCCAGCGCCAAGCCGACCATTGCGCACATTATGGAGTCGATGTCTTTTTCTTCTCCTTTCCTTATCATCTTTTTGCCGTTTTACTTTCCACTAATTTACTAACAACTTGATTTGAAAAACTATATTTGCATTTATAGTATCATTAAACCTCTCTGAAATTTCGTGTATACCTCTGCAGTAATTATATCTGCGTACAACAACCCTAAGTATTTGTATTTGACCCTATGTGGCTACTGTAAGCAAGATGTACCTCCAGATGAAATAATAATCGCCGATGACGGCTCGGGCGACGATGTGCGACAAGTTGTCGATTCTTTCCGCGACGTGCTGCCAATCAAGCATGTATGGCATGAGGACAATGGCTTCCGAAAGAGCGAGATTCTGAATAAGGCTCTACTCGCCGCCGAGTCCGACTACCTCATCTTCACCGACCAAGACTGCATCCCGCGCAAGGACTTCGTCGCCACGCACCTGGCCTCAGCCAAGGAGGGATGCTACATCTCTGGAGGCTACTACCGCCTCACGATGCCCATAAGCACGCAGATCACCAAAGAGGATGTCGACGCAGGGCGACCCTTCGATGTCAAGTGGCTTATAGCCAACGGTCAGCCGAGATCCATCAAGATGGCCCGACTCCTCGGTAGCAATCTCATATCCAAGATGTTCAATCGCCTATCCACAGCGCGCGACACGTGGAACGGCTGCAATTCATCGGGCTGGAGGCGCGACGCCCTCGACGTCAACGGCTATAATGAGCTTATGCACTATGGAGGTCAAGACCGCGAGTTCGGGATGAGGCTCGTCAACAACGGCATCAAGCCCATCCAAATGAGGTACTCAGCCATCGTCTCCCACCTCGACCACAAACGCCCATACAAGACACCCGAGACAATGGAGTTCAACAGGAACGTCATGCGCAATACGCTCGCCAACCATGTTGTCTGGACTCCCTACGGTGTCGAGAAGTCCAAGCCATGAGAGTCTGCGTCATTGAGTTCAACACGTGGCACGGCGAGTGCCTCGCCCCACAGATTGCCTATCTCAAGGCATGCGGTGACAATGTGACCCTCGTCTGTCCGCGCCGAACGCTGGGATCTCTTGCCCACGATGCGCTCGTGGGCGTCGACTATGTGGAGTGCGCCGTCAAGAAGAGCATCGGCAACGTGTGGAGCGTCTGGCGGAAGGTCAAGAATGGACGTTTTGATGTCGTCGTGCTGAATACCGCCCAGGGAAGCGAGTCTCTAAAACTATGCCTGCTGGACGCCTTGGGGCGTGTGCCGTTCGTAGGTACGCTCCATAATATTGTAAAGTTGCGTAACAGCTTGGGACAGAGGATGATAAGTAGACGCATGAGCGGATATCTGACAATTGCCCCATATCTCCTAAAGCGTTTACAGTCAGTCTGTTGCATCCCGTCGGAATACTTTTCTCCTCTGAGTGCGGAAATATGCTGCGCGACGGATGTTTCTGTCCCCGAGGCGAAAAATGGCGAGCGAGTCATCGTCATCCCGGGAAATGTCGAGTTCAAGCGTCGCGACTATGCGGCTCTCATCCCGATGGCGCGCTGTCTTCTTGGCGCAAGGTTTGTAATCCTTGGCAATGCCAATAAGGCCGATGGTCCCCGTTTCCGCGAGATGGTTGCCAGCGAGGGGCTGTCCGACAGGTTCACTTTCTTCGACGGCTTTGTTGAGGAGTGCGTCTTCGATGCCTATATGCGCAAGGCCGACTACCTCCTGCCACTGATTGATAAAGTGTTGGCAGACGACTATCTGAACCACAAGACTTCCGGAACTTTTACATTAGCTTTGCGTTACGGAAAGACGATGCTTTGCGATAGGGCGTTAGAGCCTCTGAAAGACGACTACCCGTGCGTCTTCTATGACTCTATTGCCGATATGGCCAAGGTCGTCGAGTCTGGTGTCATGGCGCAGCCTAAGCCCTTGGTCTTCAACGATGAGGCTGAACGCTATTGCGGCTTCTTGAGGCGCATCGTGACCAAAGGCAGGTAACACAAAGAAATACTATGAGCTACCAATCCAAGAGAATACTCACATCCATAGCCCTGTTCGCAATATCCATCGCCGCCTTTGCCCTCGGCGAGGGTAGGCGCGATTCGCTGTCTGTCAGTGCGTCGGCTTGGGCTTCCGTCGCTTCCAACCACCAGCTCCGACCCCTGTTCTCTTATAGCAACGAGTGGGGACGCTACACACTCTACGACAAGGGCGAGGCTGCCGCATGTGCGCAAGTGGCTTATCGTCACGCCTTTAAGAATCCCAACATCAATTTCAGCGCAGGCTTCACGGGGCAGGTCTCTACCGATGGCGACAGAACCATGCTCCATGAGCTCTACGCCGATTTCGACCTTTGGATGTTGGGCGTCAAGATGGGCATGGAGAACTATACCCCCATCCAGAGCAACACGAGTCTCGCCATGGGGTCTTATCTCATGAGCAACAACGCCCGCACCATTCCTAAGGCGTGGTTCGGAATCCTCGACTACTGGTCTCTCCCCATTGGCAAATTGCCGTGGAACTGGGCAAAGATGTTCAGCGACTTCATTCAGATTCGCGGTGGTGCGTCGTTCGGATGGATGGATAATGAGGGCAATAAGAACTACACCGACAACGCCCTCCTCCACGAGAAGTACGTCTATGGGCGCATCGGGCAATTTTGCGTCAAGCCCTATGCCGGTCTTTACCACAGTGTCATAATCGGTGGCACGCTCTCCGATGGCACCAAGGTGCCCGTCGATTTCTGGCACTCTTTCTTCGGCAAGAATGGCGATCCTGCTATTTTCGGCAATGGCAGGTTCCGTGGCGAGGTGACCAATGCGGCAGGCGGTCACCAAGGCATGTGGGATTTCGGTTTCGACATCACTACCCCTTTCGCCGATGGCAAGGTCTATTATCAGCAACCTTTTGTAGACAGTAAGGCGCAGAAGCCTTTCAATAGGGATTATGGCGGCAACGATTTTATGGTTGGCATCCTTCTCAATGTCAAGAACTTCGCACCCATAAAAGAGGTAGCCCTCGAGTTCATGTCCACCAAGTGGCAGGGGGGCGAGAGTACGCCAGACCCGATGATCCCCAACAAGAATGGCGGCTATTCCGTCTTCTTCCCTGGCGACTATAGCGACGTCAAGCATCTCAAAAACGACATCTTGCGCCCCGAGGACGTTGCCGCATGGGAGGCGGAGCATGGCGAGATTAAGGATGCTGCCGACATGTACTACTTCTTCCTCTATTTCTACAATAAAGGTGAAGCCTTCGGCGGCCGTTCGCTATATCTCATAAACTACTGCCTCGAACAAGGATGGACGCGCGGCAATCTTACCATGGGCAACGCCTTCATGCAAACCCGCGAGACCGTGCGCCACTACGCTCCCGAGGGTACCATGGACTACAACACCTCCGTCGCCAACGTCCGCATCCGAGCCGTGAACTTCGGTATTCGCGGCGACATCCTCCCCGGGCGGCTCTCCTATGCCCTGCGTGTGGCGCAGACCCGCAACTACGGCAACTACTGTGAGGAATATGGCGGCAGCTTCAGCTTCGAGAAGACGAAAAACTACTTCTTCGCAAAGCCCCAAAATGAGACATACACGAAGCTTGACCTCAATGTAGCCCTCCGACGCGGATGGACCGTCAACACCACCTGGGCCTACGACAATGGCGATATGTACCGCAGCTTCGCCGTCCGCCTCGGCGTAAAGTACCAGCTCGGGGTGTTATAACCCGATTGCTGGCAAGCTATCAGCGAAACACTATGTAATAGGATGCCTGAGGAATAATAACATTATGTCTTCTTGACAGTTATGGCGCAAAAGAAATATACACAGACCCAACAGGTGATTGACACTATACGTAAGTGTGGTGGTTATGCTACCCTTGGCAATCTGTATCATCTTGTCGATACGAGTTTGTGGGCAACTAAGACTCCAAATGAGTCCATTAGACGAATCGTTCAGCAATCACAAGAAACTTTCAAGATACAACCAGGACTCTGGGCTTTAGAGGAGTGCCGTGAGGAAGTGATGCGCAAATTTGATATCCAAGTCCAAGAAGCGCAGAGCGTTGAGCAGTTTACTCATGGTTACTATCAGGGGCTTATTGTCGAGATTGGCAACATGAGGCATTATACGACTTATGTTCCTGCCCAAGACCAAAATCGAAAGTTTCTTGAAAAGCCACTTAAAGAAATTTGTTCAACAATCCGTATCCCTGTTTTTTCGTACGAAAATTTGACCGATAGGGCAAGGACGGTGGATGTCATTTGGTTCAATGAACGTAACATGCCGAATAGTTTTTTTGAAATAGAACATTCCACGGACATACAGAATTCAGTGACGAAATTCTGCGACTTGCAAGATTTCTATAGTCGGTTTTTGATCGTTGCCCCACAAAATCGTAGGGAACAATTCGACAAGGTGATGGGAAGAACGGCTTTCAAGGAGGTGAAAGAACGTGTCGCGTTCCATAGTTACGAAAGTATATTGAAACAATACGAATTGATGTGTATGGCAAAGGCCAATGAGGGTTTTATCTAACAGAACAAGCCCACTTATATGGCCCTTTGCCATTTGAAAGCTAAGCTCCCTCCCCCTGCTTCCTCCACAAACCTCCTGAAAATCAACTGCTCGTTCCTGTCCTCGGGGGCAAACTCTGGATGCCATTGCACTCCTACGATAAACTTGCGCCCCTCTCGCTCCAACGCCTCCACAAGACCATCTGTCGCCACCGCAGCCACTCTCAGACCCGCGCCTACTATCCTCACTCCCTGATGGTGGTAGCTGTTCACGCCCATGCGACCCTCTCCCAATGCCTTGCCCAACAGCGTCCCCGCCTTAATCTCCACCTCGTGAAACACCCTGTCGTATGGGGCCGTCATCCGATGCCCTAACGCCCCCTCTTTCTCGTCCGGTATGTCCTGATATAGCGTCCCTCCATAATACACGTTCATAAACTGCAATCCGCGGCAGATGCCCAGCGTCGCCACGTCCCGCTCCTCCGCCATAGCCATAAGCTTCCACTCCATATCGTCCAACGCTGCGCATGTCTGACCGCACGTCGGCTTCCGCTCCTCGCCATACAATGTGGGCGTAACATCCTGACCGCCAGTTATAAGCAGCCCGTCTGCCATGCCCATCATGCGTTCCAGGTAATCTTCATCTCCATTAAGGTCAAGGACAATGGCGTCCGCTCCTGCCTTCCGCAATCCGTTCATGTAGCCAGGCAACATCCATTGGCTCTTTCGCTCCTCGTCCCATAGGGGAGTAACTATTATCAAAGGTCGCTTTCCCATCTTGTTTCATCATATTTAATGTTTCAAATCTACGTATTTCATCCTCAAAAACAATCTGTTTGAAACTGAATGCGCAAGTAATACTTGAAATATAAAACATTGACGGCTCTGCGCCGCTTGATGCCCCCTCCGATGCCGAAATAATTAAAGAAAGATTTCCGCATTTCGTGTGACATTACTATTTTTGTAGGTGCAGAACTGAAGTATTAAGAACAAAACTTAAAATCGCATACAATGTCTAAAGTAACAGTTGTAGGCGCCGGCAACGTAGGCGCCACCGTAGCAGACGTTCTCGCTTACCGCGAGGTCGTCAACGAGGTCGTTCTCATCGACATCAAAGAGGGCGTAGCTGAGGGCAAGGCTCTCGACGTCTACGAGAAGTCCCCTATCACCCTCTACGACACAAAGACCACCGGCGCCACCAACGACTACTCCAAGACCGCCAACTCCGACGTCGTCGTCATCACCTCTGGCCTCCCTCGTAAGCCGGGCATGACCCGCGACGACCTTATCGGCATCAACTCCGGTATCGTCAAGTCCGTTACCGAGCAGGTAGTAGCCGCAAGCCCCAACGCAGTCATCATCATCGTTTCCAACCCTCTCGATGTCATGACCTACCAGGCTCACATCACCTCCAAGTTCCCTCGCAACCGCGTCATCGGCATGGCCGGTGTCCTCGACTGCGCTCGCTACAAGGCCTTCATCGCTGAGCACCTCGGCGTCTCCGTTAAGGATGTCCAGGGTCTCCTCCTCGGTGGCCACGGCGACACCATGGTTCCACTCCCACGTTTCACCACTGTCGCCGGCATCCCTGTAACCGACCTCATCGACAAGGACACCCTCGACGCTATCGTTAAGCGCACCCAGAATGGCGGTGGCGAGCTCGTCAAGCTCATGGGCACCTCCGCATGGTACGCTCCAGGCGCATCCGCAGCTCAGATGGTCGAGGCTATCGTCAAGGATCAGAAGCGCGTATTCCCCGTCTGCTGCAAGCTCGAAGGCGAGTACGGCATCAACGATTGCTACCTCGGTGTTCCTGTTGTCCTCGGCAAGAACGGCGTCGAGAAGGTCATCGAGCTCAAGCTCAACGATGAGGAGAAGGCTCTCCTCGAGACCAGTCGCCAGCATGTCCTCGAGGTCATGGGCGCTCTCGACAAGCTCAACGCTGCCAAGTAAGCAACGCTCAAGCCCCTTAGGGGCATGAAGCCATAAACTCCATCCGCCACACGCTGCGTGCGTGTGGCGGATTTTTTTTCTCATGCTGTCACAATAAAAGCAACACGTGAGCGTATCATATTTTGAGAAGAGTTTCATGGCAGCTCTCTTGCCGATCGCACGATGCGGCTGTCATGGATTATATGGTAGTAAGTGTGCGAGGCTGTGCGGTGACGCACAGCCTCTTACTTTCAAAAAAAATCTTTCTCCAACACGCAATAAAAAGCCTACGTTCTCGTTATTACAATATAGCTAACTATCCAAGGTTTGTTAATTCCCTTCCATTTTCGTAACGATGTGCCTTGCAACTATCCTGGGGTACGCTCCTCTATGGTCCACCAGTAAATAAAATACAAGACGCTCCGTTCAAACTCGAATCGTAGAGTTAGAAAAGGTCGTGCGGTGACGCATGACCTTTTTTCTTATCTTCGCCTCCCCAATTCGACACCTCCCGACCTCCCCAAATCCCTCAATTTTTCGTAACTTAGAGTCTTGCCATGACGCTCGATAGACTCAACATCATCAACTACCGCAACATCGCGGCAGCCGATCTGACCCTCTCGCACGGGATCAATTGCCTCGTCGGCCCCAACGGCGCTGGCAAGACTAACGTGCTCGACTCCATATACTATCTCTCTTTCTGCAAGAGCTATTTCGGTCTCCCCGATACGGTCAACCTTCGCCACGGCGAGCCTTTCTTCGTCATCCAAGGCCATTACGCTGCCGATGGCTTCACAACCGACATCCACTGCGGTGTCAAACGAGGCGCAAAGAAGCAATTCAAGCGCGACAAAAAGGAATACCAACGCATAGCCGACCACATCGGCCTCCTCCCTCTCGTCATAATCTCCCCAGCTGACGAAGAGCTTATTGCCGACGGAGCCGAAGCCCGACGCCGCTACGCCGATAGCGTCATCTCACAATGCGACAAGGCCTATATGGACCATCTCATGGCCTACAACCGCATCATCACGCAGCGCAACATTCTCCTCAAGCAACTTGCCGACTCCCCAGCCCCCAATGTCCAGCTCCTCGACATCTATGACCAGCAACTCGCCTCCCACGCGCTCGCCATCTCCTCGCGCCGACGCCAGTTCGTCCAATGGCTCGAACCCGTGGCCGCCAACTTCTATCGCCAAATTTCTGCCGACGCCGAGTCCATAACCATGAACTACGTCACGGGGCTCGACCGATACGAGCTCTACCAAGGTCTCGTCGACGCACGTCAGCGCGACCTCGCTCTCGGCTACACCAGTCGCGGCATCCATAAGGACGACATCGAGTTCCTCATGGACGAATACCCCATAAAGCGCGTCGGCTCACAAGGTCAGCGCAAGTGTTTTGTCATTGCCCTCAAGCTCGCCCAATACAAGTACCTCGCCGAGCAAAAAGCGCAGCTCCCGACGCTCCTCCTCGACGACATTTTCGACAAGCTCGATACGCGCCGTGGCGACAATCTCATCTCTATGCTCACAACCGATAATTTCGGGCAGACCTTCATCTCCGATACCAACATCGACCGCCTCCGTCGTGTCCTCGACAAGACGAGCAAGGATTTTGCCATCTTCAATGTCGCTGATGGGGTCGTAACGCCAGCAACTGACTAACTATGACGAAATTAGATACCTCCAGGCTCTTTGGCGATGTCCTCACGGAAGTCCTTCGCGACGATGGTACGGCCAAACTTCTCCTCGAAAAACGCGCCGCAAGCATATGGGCCAATATTGTCGGTCCTACGGTCGTCCGCGCCACGTCGTCCGTCCGCGTCCACGACGGGGTTCTCTTCGTCGGACTGAATAGCAGCGTCGTCCGAAATGAGCTGATTCACATGAAGAGCCTAATCCTCAACGCCATAAACAAAGCTGTCGGTCAAGACACCATAAAAGATATCGTCTTCCGATAAAAAACACACTTCTGCCATGCTCGACTTCCTCTCTCAAGTCCTGTCCGAAAACCACATAACGCCCGCCACCTGCGCGGTTCGCCTCACCCTCGGTCTCGTCCTCGGTCTCTGCATCGGTTTCGAACGACAGATCCGCCGACACGATGCAGGGCTGCGTACTTTCACGCTTATATGTCTCGGCTCCACGTGTGCCGTCGTCATATCTATATGGGTTCCTCAAGCTTATCCCGACATGCTCAATGGCGACCCTGGACGTATCGCTGCGCAAGTTCTCGCCGGCGTAGGCTTCATTGGTGCGGGTGCCATAGTCAAGAGCAAGGGCGGTGTCCAAGGTCTCACGTCCGCTGCGTGCATATGGCAGACGGCCATAGTCGGAATGACAGCTGGGGCTGGGCTCTACCTCGCTGCCACCATCATGATGCTCATGACGCTCTTCATCCTCGTCACCATGGAGCGTCTCGAGCGTTTTCTCCGCATCGATGGTGAGAATCTCATCCTCACAGTCACGCTCGACACCCCGGTCCCCGACACCGCGCGACTCGTTGCCGCAGTAGCCACCACGGGGGCGCGCCTCCGCGAGCAATCCACATCTGCCAATACGGCTACGCAATCGTCAACGGTCACATTCCGACTGACGCTCACAAGCCACGTCCCGCAGTCCGCTGTCATCCAAGCCCTAACCTCCCTCCCCGATGTCCGGAACGTAACCATCGCTGCCTGACGCCAATATCTTCTACCAACGCCCATAACATCCACCCTTTAAGTATTTTACCTATCTTCGCGCAGTATATACCCATCTCGAAAAAATGACCAAGCAAACATCTAAGGTCACAGTAAATACTTTTAGGCAGATGAAGCAAAACGGAGACAAGATCTCCATGCTCACAGCCTACGATTTCACAATGGCCCAAATCCTCGACCAGGCTGGCGTCGATGCCATCCTCGTCGGCGACTCCGCCGCCAATGTCATGCACGGCTGGCCTACGACGCTCCCCATCTCGCTCGACCTCATGATCGCCCATGGCGCCGCGGTCGTCCGTGCCGTTTCCCATGCGCTCGTCGTAATCGACATGCCCTTCGGCTCATACCAGTCCAGCGTGTCGCAAGCCGTTGACAATGCCGTGCGTATCATGAAGGAGACGCTCGCCGATGCCGTCAAAATCGAGGGCGGCGTCCGTGTAGCCGAAGCCATCAGCCATATCACCCAGGCCGGCATCCCCGTCATCGGGCATCTCGGTCTCACCCCCCAGAGCATCAATGCTTTCGGAGGCTATGGTCTCCGCGCCAAGGAGGAGCAAGAGGCCGAGCAGCTGCTCCGCGATGCTCGTGCGCTCCAAGATGCTGGTTGTTTCGCCTTGGTTCTCGAGAAGATCCCTCATCAGTTGGCAGCGCAAGTGTCATCCTCGCTCTCCATCCCTGTCATCGGTATCGGTGCAGGTGCACAAGTCGACGGTCAAGTCCTCGTCGCGCAAGATATGCTCGGCATGTCCGATATCTTCCGACCCAAATTCGTCCGCCACTACGCCAACATCCGTAAGGCTATAACCGAAGCCGTTCAAGCCTACGACTCCGATGTCAAAAACGGCTCTTTCCCCTCCGCCGACGAACAATACTAACCCACCCCCTATCATGGAAATCCTCTACGAAGACAACCACATAATCGCCGTCAACAAGCAAGCTGGCGAAATCGTCCAGTCCGATAAGACAGGCGACCGCACCCTCCTCGACGATGTCAAGCAATACGTCAAGGAGAAATATGCCAAGCCCGGCGACGTCTTCATGGGCGTCGTCCACCGCATCGACCGCCCCGTCAGCGGTGTCGTCCTCTTCGCTCGCACCAGCAAAGCCCTCGCGCGCCTCAACGAGATGTTCGCGCAAAAGCAAGTGCGCAAGGTCTACTGGGCCATCACCCAAAACCGACCCGAGCAACTCGAAGGCACACTCCGCCACTTTATCGGCAAGAACGAGGATAAGAACCGCGCGCTCGTATCCGTCAGCCCACGAACAGGCTACAAGGAGGCCATAACAACCTACCGCCTCATCTCAAGCTCCGAAAGGCTAAACCTCCTCGAAGTCGAGATCCTCACAGGTCGCCACCACCAGATTCGCGCCCAACTCGCACGCATCGGCTGCCCTATCAGAGGCGACCTCAAATATGGTGCTAAGCGCAGCAACGAGGGCGGCGGCATCAATCTCCATAGCCGTGCCGTCGAGTTCGAGCACCCCGTCTCACACCAGAAGGTTACCATCATCGCGCCCATCCCCGAGAAGGACGCCGGCTGGCGAGTCTTCAAGTCCATCGACACTGCCTCCCCCTCCTCCATCCAATATTAATAGTCTCTTCACAATAACAATACGGTCCGCCCCGACGGCGGAAATCATATACCGACAAATACAATGTTTGAGAACCTTTCCGAACGGCTCGAAAAGTCGTTCCAGATGCTCAAAGGCGAGGGCAAGATCAACGAGCTCAACGTAGCCGAGACCCTCAAAGATATACGCCGCGCCCTGCTCGATGCCGATGTCAACTTCAAGGTAGCCAAGCAGTTCACCGACAATGTAAAGCAAAAGGCACTCGGTCAAGACGTGCTCCGCTCCGTCAAGCCGGGTCAGATGATGGTCTCCATCGTCTATGACGAGCTGACACAAACCATGGGTGGCGATGTCGTCGAGGTCAACCTCAAAGGCAATCCCGCCATCATCCTCATGTCCGGTCTCCAAGGCTCGGGTAAGACGACTTTCGCCTCCAAGCTCGCCAATCTCTTCAAGACCAAGAAGGGCAAGAGCCCGCTCCTCGTGGCAGGCGACGTCTATCGCCCTGCCGCTATCAACCAGCTCCAGGTTCTCGGCGAGCAGATCGGTGTCCCAGTCTTTACCGAGGAGGGCAATACCGACCCCGTCGACCTCGCTCGCAAAGGCATCGCCCAAGCTAAGAGGGATGGTCAGGATGTCGTCATCATCGATACCGCTGGCCGTCTCGCCGTCGACGAGCAGATGATGAACGAGATTGAGGCCATCAAGAAGGCTGTCAACCCCACCGAGACGCTCTTCGTCGTCGACTCCATGACGGGTCAAGATGCCGTCAATACAGCGCGTGAGTTCAACGATCGTCTCGACTTCGACGGCGTAATCCTCACAAAGCTCGATGGCGATACCCGTGGCGGTGCCGCTCTCTCCATCCGTCAGGTCGTCAACAAGCCTATCAAGTTCGTCGGCACTGGCGAGAAAATGGATGCCATCGACGCTTTCTACCCTTCGCGCATGGCCGACCGTATCCTCGGCATGGGCGATATCCGCTCGCTCGTCGAGCGCGCCAAGGCGCAAATCGATGAGGATGAGGCCAAGAAGCTCCAAAAGAAGATCGCGCAAAACAAGTTCGACTTCAACGACTTCCTCAACCAAATCCAGCAGATCAAGAAGATGGGCAACCTCAAGGATCTCGCTTCCATGATTCCTGGTGTCGGCAAGATGATCAAGAACATCGACATCGACGATAACGCTTTCAAGGGCATCGAGGCCATCATCCGCTCCATGACCCCCGTCGAGCGTCAAAACCCGCAAATCATCAACGGCAGCCGACGCAAACGTATCGCCGACGGCTCCGGAACGTCCATTCAGGAGGTCAACCGTCTCCTCAAGCAATTCGAGGAGACCCGCAAGGTCATGAAGCTCATGAACTCTGGCGCAGGGCGTAACCTCGCTCGTATGCTCGGCAGCAAGATGCAACAGCGATAACCCAACCTAACCCAACCATACCCAAATGATCAAAATCGATGGCAAAGAGACGGCACGCCAAATCCGTCAAGAAATAGCCGCCGAGGTCAAGACGCTCGTCGAGCAAGGCAAGAAACGCCCTCACCTCGCCGCCATCCTTGTCGGTCACGACGGCGGCAGCGAGACCTACGTCGCCAATAAAATCAAAGCCTGCGAGGAGTGCGGCTTCAAGTCTTCCCTCCTCCGCTTCGAGGCCGATATCACCGAGCAGCAACTCCTCGACTCCGTCGCCCAACTCAACAATGATTCCGATGTCGACGGCTTCATCGTGCAGCTCCCTCTCCCTAAGCATATCTCCGAGGAGAAGGTGACGCGCGCCATCGACCCTCGCAAGGATGTCGACGGCTTCCACCCGCAAAACGTTGGTCTCATGTCTATCGGTGAGCCAGCCTTCATCTCCGCGACGCCACAAGGCATCATCGAGCTCATCCGACGCTACAATATCCCGACGTCTGGCAAGCACGCCGTCGTCATCGGTCGTAGCAATATCGTCGGTCGCCCAATGAGCATCCTGCTCTCTCAAAAAGGCGTCGACTGCACGGTGACGCTCTGCCACAGCCGCACTCCCAATATCGCTGAGCTCTGTCTCCAAGCCGACATCATCGTTGCCGCCATCGGCAAGCCGGGCTTCGTCACTGCCGACATGGTCCGACCTGGTGTCACCGTCATCGACGTAGGCACGACGCGCGTTGCCGATGCCACCTCCCCTCGCGGTTGGCGTCTCCGTGGCGATGTCGATTTCGAGAACGTCGCGCCCAAGTGCGATTTCATAACCCCAGTTCCTGGCGGTGTTGGCCCGATGACTATCTGCTCCCTTATGCAGAACACTCTCAAGGCCGCCAAACTCAACCATTAAACGCCATCTCTCCCCCTACGCGCCCTCATGATCGACTTCTTCTGGTTTCTTAACTGCGCAATGCAAGTCTTTGCCGCGGTTATGGCAATCAAGCTGACCCGCCTCACCAAGATGAACATCTCTTGGATCATCATCTGCGTCGGTCTGGTCGTCATGTCGTCCCGTAGCATCATACAGATTGTCAACGTCTTCGTCCCGGGCTTCGGCTTCGATACCCACGAGCCCTACACCATCGGCAACCTCGTCGTCTCTTTCTGCTTCGCCGTCGGCGTCTTCATGATAAAGAAGATGTTCGTCGTGCTCAATGAGGCCGAGACACGACAACGAGAGTACGACAAGATGTTGCTCAATACCGCAATCATGACAGAGGAAAACGAGCGCCGTCGTTTCGCCACAGAGCTTCACGACGGTCTCGGCCCTCTTCTCTCCTCTATCAAGATGGGCTTCTCTGCCGTCGCCGACGACATCTCCGATGTGGCAGTCCGCCAAAACCTCGAGCTCGCCATCAACGAGGCCATAACGACCGTGCGCGAAGTCAGCAACAACATGAGCCCGCACATCCTAACAAACCTCGGGCTGCATCGTGCCATTGTCAATTTCATCGGTAAAATCGCCTTCCCTAAAGATATGAGCGTCAGCTACAACATATCGATAGGCGACAAGCGATACCCTGCCACCAACGAGATTGTCCTCTACCGAGTCTTCTGCGAGTTGGTCAACAACACCCTCAAACACTCGGGTGCCACTGCTATCAACTTCCGCATCGATGAGGACGGAGATCTCCTCCGACTGACCTACAAGGACAACGGAACAGGCTTCGACCCTCAGCGCATAGCCGAGCAACGTCAAGGCATGGGTCTCTACAACATCGTCTCGCGCGTCACCTCCATCAAGGGCAGCTACTCTTTCCGGACAGGTGGCGAGGATCAGGATCCAACGGGGGCGACTTCCGGTCAGCATGGCATGGTGGCCGAGATTTGCGTCCCGACAAAAGACCGTTAACTATAAAGAATAATGAACATCTGGCTCGTTGACGACCATCATCTTTTCCGTGCTGGCTTCAAAACTTTGCTGTGCCGCCTCCGCGACGCTAACGTGACGTTCGAGGCAAGCAACGGGCAGGAGTTCATCGACCATCTGGTGACCGCGCGGCCAGACATCGTATTCATGGACATCGCCATGCCCATAATGGATGGCGTCCAAGCCACCGAGGAGGCTCTCGCGCGTTTCCCTGATCTCAAGATCATCATTCTCTCCATGTACGGCGAGAAAGAATACTACACGCGGCTCGTCGATCTCGGAATTTGCGGCTTCCTTCTCAAAAGCTGTGATTTCAAAGAGGTTGAGATGGCAATAGAGGCCGTACGCAATGGCGAATACTATTTCTCCCAAGAGCTCCTCCAGCAAATGGTCTTCCAAAGCTCCGCATCACAACCCGACTACGATCTCTCACAACGCGAGCGTGATATCCTCGTCGAGATCTGCAACGGCGAGTCAAATCAAGAAATCGCCGACCGCCTCTTTATAAGCAAGCGTACCGTAGAAAAACACCGCGCCAATATCATGATGAAGACTGGCTGCGGCAACACCGCGAGCCTCGTCGTCTTCGCTGTCAAAAACGGTTTCTATCGTATCGACGGGAAAAATATCTGACAAAAGGATATTTCTTAACACATCACCGCCATTTGATTTGTTTTTTGAAACACAAACGTTATATTTGCGTACAATCATTAAAAATCAACCTCTCTCTGCCTATGAAGCACTGATACTCAATTTAACCTTTTGCTTATGAGTATCAATAAGTTCTACAACAAGTAGGACTGGTTTTTTATCATCGGGGTCAAATCTCTTTAGAAAAGATTTACCCCAACAACACGAAGCGATAACGTTAGGAACTCTTAATTATTGTCCTGAGTCCCAAGTTCTTGCATGTGTTGAGAATAACCCATTTCGTCGCATTTCCTGTTTCCATCCCATTGCGTTTGGTTTCCACAAGCGACAAAATTTCGTCGGGTTTCACTATCCCGATGTGAAAAACCACTCCTACCATGACTGCTATCAAGAGTCAATCCCTCTCCGATGCCGAACTTGTCGCACTTGTTGCAAACGGCGACAACTCTGCATTCGATCTTCTCACTCTCCGCTACCAAGATGCCCTGCAACGTTTCTTAGTCTCTCTGACCAAGGACTATGATTCTGCTTGCGACCTTCTCCAAGAGGCTCTCATCAAAGCCTTAAATTTCATCCGTAATGGTGGTTTCCGCCTCGACGGCAACTTCCGCTCGTGGCTTCGGATGATTGCCAAAAACCAGTTCCGCGACTATTGCCGACGCGTCAAAACCCGTAAGGAGACAAGCATCGACCAGCCAACCGACGCCGATGCGCCTGAGGGGGGCAACTCTATCGGACGGATTCTCCCGTCCAACCTCGACAACAGTGTCGCCGCAAAGAACCGCGAAAAAGTTTTCACCTACATCGAGTACCTTGTTGACAATCTTCCCGAATCTCAAAGGACAGTCATCAAGGCCCGTCTTGATGGCGAAAAGACGCAAGCAATTGCCGACCGTCTCGGCTGCTCCATCAACACCGTACTCGGACGTATTCACGACGTCAAGAAGAAGCTCACTGAAGCTGTCCTCTCCAACTCCGAGGTCCTCGACGCCTATTGCGTAGGCTGGACATCTTCCGAAAGCGTAGTTTACTGCCCCGTCTGGGCAGCCTGCGAAAATGAGGCCGCTTAACGCAACCCGACATTTTCAAGTATAATCGAAGAGACGCGGCGGAGCCGCCTGCAATGTATGCTCCGCCGCCAACTTCGACTCCCTTGACCTCCTCCGCAACGTTCTCACAATCTGTCTCCTCCCTCACCAAAAAACACTAAGTCACACGCCACCACCATGACAACCGATCTCTTCAGCCTCGATTATCTCAACGAGGCGTGCGGCGGAGACAAACAACTCCGCACCGAGCTCCTCACAATCTTCATTCAGCAAGCAGAGTCCGTCGCCGACGATCTCGAGAAATGTCTCCTCGCTGCAGATTTCGACCAGCTCGCGCGCCAAGCCCACAAGTTTAAGTCCACGGCCCTCTCCATGGGAATGGTGCAGACGGCCGATGCCCTAAAGAAAATTGAGGTCATAGCGAAAAAACTCTATGTCCAATCCCCAGAGGCAGGCGACGACAACGCAAAAAGTCTTTACTTAGGGCAAATCCGAGGTCTGACACCTGAAATTGACCTCTGGACAGACCAAAATCTCTCAACAGATAGCTTACATAAATTGATAGATTTTTGTAAATTGCACTCGCTTAATGCGGCGCAAGAAGCACGAAAGCAACTCTCCCATAAGTAAGCTTCCTCGCCACCTCTAAGCAACCAAATTCACACTACCAGCAAGAATACTATACACATAATCATGATAGAGGTTAAGAAAGTTTCAGAAGGAATAGTCGTCACCCCCGTCGACGTCGATCGCATTACTGTCACCAACGCTGGCGACCTCAAGAAGACTTTGGCTCTCCAATTCTCTTCCGGCTCTTGCGACGTTTTCCTCGACCTTCAAAACATCAGGTACATGGACTCAACTGGCGTCAGCGTCCTCATCAGCGGCATCAAGTCCTCTCGTGAGCAAAATCGTGGCTTCATTCTCCGCAACGTTCAGCCCGATGTCCACAAGCTCCTCTCCCTCATGAAGATCGATAAGATCATCGACATCGAATAATCCCGACGACCCACTCCCTGTCGCCGAACATTGAACCCGGCGACCACCTTCGGCCGCCAACATATAATGGCAGACAACTACTTAGAAAAGAAGTTCGAGGAACACCTCAACGCCTCCTCCAAACCAGCCGTCAAGCATCGTCCCACCCGTGAGCGCAAAGTCGTAGTCACAGGTGGGGCTAAAGGTGTAGGCATGGCGATAGTCCGTGCGCTGAGAATAGCCGGCCATAAAGTCGCCTTCTGCGACATCGATGACATCGCGGGGAAGGAGACAGCCCTCCGCACAGGCACCAACTTCCACCACGTGGATGTCGCCGACCCCGACGCATACCGCGCTTTCCTTCAGTCCGTCGCCAACCAGTGGGGCGGCATCGACATCATCGTCAATAACGCTGTCTTCAAGCAGCCCGACGCTCTCCTCGATGCCACGCTTGGCCAGTTCGACCTCGCCATGGCATCCGACGTCCGACCAATCCTCATAGGCGCGCAAGAAATGGCGCGGCTCCGCACCTCTCTCCCCGCTACCGAGCGTCCCTACGGCCGCATCGTCAACATCTGCTCCTCGCGCCAACGCCAAAGCCTCCCCGGCAACGACATCCAGGCCGCAGCCATGGGTGCCGTCTTTTCCTTGACCCACTCCCTCGCCATCTCCCTCGCACCATTCGGCATCACCGTCAATAGCGTCTCCCCTGGCATGATCGCCACCTCCGAGTTCGAGTCCGTTCCCGAAGAATTTCATGTACAGCACCCGTCGGGGCGTGTAGGTCGTCCAGACGACGTGGCACGAGCCGTCCGTTTCCTCATCGACGAAGGAAACGACTTCATCAATGCCGAGAACATCGTCATCGACGGCGGACTATCACGCAAGATGGCTTTCGTACCCTAACCTTTTTTCCTAACTTCGCACTCCAGTTAGAATAAAGTCTTTCAACAGCATAATGAACATATCATACAACTGGCTGAAACGCTACATCAACGTCGATATGACGCCTGAGAGCCTCTCAGCGCTGCTCACATCCATAGGTCTGGAAGTAGACGGTATGGAACAAACACAAAGCATCAAGGGCGGCCTCGAAGGTCTCGTCGTCGGCAAGGTGCTTACCTGTGAGCCACACCCAAATTCCGACCACCTCCACGTCACGACGGTCGACGTCGGTGCCGAGGCTCCGCTCGACATCGTCTGCGGTGCCGCCAATGTGGCCGCTGGTCAAAAGGTCATCGTCGCAACCGTCGGCACCGTTCTCTATGATGGCGACCAAAGCTTCACAATCAAGCCCTCAAAGCTCCGTGGCGTTCCTTCCAATGGCATGATATGCGCTGAAGACGAGATTGGTGTCGGCACTGACCACAACGGCATCATTGTGCTGCCCGATAGCGTCCCCGTCGGAACTCTCGCTAAAGACTACTACCACGTCGAGTCCGACACCTGCTTCGAAGTAGATATCACTCCCAACCGCGCCGATGCCGCCTCCCATTATGGCGTCGCCCGCGATATATATGCTGCCCTCCGTGCCAAGGGGCAAGACGTCACTCTCACACGCCCCTCCGTCGACTGCTACCAGCCCGATGACCATCAGCAAGGCGTTAAGATCGATGTCCAAAACGCTAAGGCATGCCCGCGTTACAGCGGCGTCCTCATCGATGGCGTGACGATTAAGGAGTCCCCCGAATGGCTCCAGAAGTCTCTCAAAGCCATCGGGCTTAACCCCATCAACAACGTTGTCGATGTCTCCAACTACATCCTCTTCGGTCTCGGACAGCCTCTCCACACTTTCGATGCCGATAAGATCGAGGGGCAGACAATCGTCGTGCGCAACTGTGAGGAAGGCACACCTTTCGTAACTCTCGATGGTCAGGAGCGTAAGCTCAGTGCAGACGACCTCATGATATGCGATGCCAAGAAGCCAATGTGCATCGCCGGCGTGTTCGGTGGTCTCGACAGCGGCATCAGCGACTCCACCAAGCGCGTCTTCATAGAGAGCGCATGGTTCAATCCCGTTTCCATCCGCAAGACGGCTCGCCGCCATCAGCTCAGCACCGATGCCAGCTTCCGCTACGAGCGTGGCACCGATCCCGAAGGCGTCATCTACGCCCTCAAGCGCGCCGCTCTCCTTATTAAGGAAGTAGCAGGTGGCAAGATCGTCACAGACATTCAAGATGTCTATCCCGAGCCTGTCCACCCGTTCGATGTGACCATCAGCCGCAAGCGTTGCTTCAACCTCATCGGCAAGCAGATTCCAGAAGATACCCTTCAGGTCATTCTCAATGCCCTCGAGATGAAGGTCGTTTCCGACAATGGTGACGAGCTTCAGCTCCAAGTCCCGCGCTATCGTGTCGACGTGACCCGCGAGGCCGATGTTGTCGAGGATCTTCTCCGCATCTATGGCTACGACAAGATCGAGCTCCCTGGCGACAACCACACTACCGTAGTCTATGCCGAGAAGCCCGACCGCACCAAGGTCATGAACCTCATCGGTGATATGCTCGCAAGCCGTGGCTTCACCGAGATCATGAACAACACGCTCACGCGTGCTGCCTACTCCGAGATTCTCCCACAGTCTTGCCCTGCCGACAATAACGTCCTTCTGGCCAATCCGCTCAGCTCTGACCTCAACGCCCTCCGCCAGTCTCTCGTATTTGGCGCGCTCGAGGTGACTCGCCTCAACCGCAACCACCGCAACGCCAACCTCAAGCTCTTCGAGATGGGCAACGTCCAGTCCTTCAAGGCTGGTGCCGACAAGGCAGACTACAAGAGCTACTCCGAGAACTACCACCTCTCGCTCCTTATGACGGGTCTCCGTTCCGACGCAAGCTGGAACGCTAAGCCACAAGAGGTCTCTTTCTTCGACCTCAAGACCGAGGTTAATAACGTCATCGCACGCATGGGTCTCAACCCGCAGGCCATCACCGAGGAGGCTTTCTCCGACGATCTTTTCTCCGAAGGTCTCGTCCTCAAAGTCGAGAAGACCAAGACGCTCGTCAAGTACGGCTCCGTAAACGCAAGCGTCCTCGCCAAGTTCGATATCGACGCTCCTGTCTTCTTTGCCGAGTTCGACGTCAAGACTCTCATTGCGAAGAGTGCGCAGCAGAACAAGGTACACTACACTCCTGTTCCTAAGTTCCCTGCTGTCAAGCGCGATCTCGCCCTCCTCGTCGATTCTGAAGTCTCGTTCGCCCAAATTAGCCAACTTGCCCACAAGATCGAGAAGAAGCTCCTTCGCGACGTCACGCTCTTCGATGTCTACCAAGGTAAGAATCTCCCTGCCGGCAAGAAGTCCTACGCCGTCAGCTTCATTCTCCGCGATGACGAGAAGACTCTCAACGATAAGCAAATTGAGAAGGTTATGAGCCAACTCACTGCTGCTTTCTCCCGTGAGCTCGGTGCTGAACTCAGATAATCGACGCCGCATTTGGTAGTAGAGGGCGATTTCCCTCTCTTCCATTCGGTACTCATAAAGAACCTATGGGCGCAGAGATGGCACATGCCGCCTCCGCGCCCATTTTTTATACCATACGTCAATGCCACAATCGGAAAGTGTCAACCAGTTTAAGCGAGACAAACGCGAGTGGACAATAATGAGTCTCTTTCGCCAGAGCTACAATCAATTTCCACTCGGCGAGGTCAAGAAGAGCGAGTGCCCTGACTTTATCGTAAGTTCCATTTCTCGCTCTGGTCACTTGCGCAAAATCGGCATCGAACTGACGGAACTGAAGTATGAGCGAACCGACGAACGCTTCAATATGCGCGCCCATGAGGACTTCCTGTCTCGAATTATGGATGCCGCGCTCGCCTTCTACCTCCGTACGCACGACCTCGTTCTTAATGTCGATGTCCACTTCTCCGATTCCATCTCTCCTCTTATTCTCTCCCCATCGTCTGACGATGCCGACGCCCAACTCCTCCGAACCGCCCTCGCCGAGACCATTGCGCGTATCGTGATAGACAACCTCCCCGAGGCAACAGGCAAACGCTATGAAGTCGACCGCCGATATAAATATGGCGACATTAATCTCCCTCAGCATATCGAGAGCATCGCCATCACCAATGTCACAGGCCGTCAAGAGGAGCAACTATGGTATGCCAGCATGTCCACGCACGTCAAGCCCCTCTCCGTCGATAGCGTCGCCCAACGAATTAAGGATAAGGACGCCAAGATGGCCCACTACGATAACTCGTGCGACGAGTTGTGGCTCGTCATCATCCAAAACAGTTTCCTCATGTCCCGCGCCTACGATCCCGTCGCAGCCCGACGCGCCCTCCAGCATCGCTACTCCACGCGCTTCAACCGTGTTTTCGTCTTCGAGCGCAGCGAGGCCCGCGTCTCGCAACTTCCCATAATCCGTAAGCTCCGCTGATGCCGTCTTGCCATTTTGGCACATCCTTTCACCTCCTTCGCACTGCCATATTGACAACGAGCGGCAATTGCCAATATTTTTTCTGCCAAAAAATCACATCTCCGACTTTGGCACAACCTTTGACATTATGCCAGTGTCCGCGACTCGGAAACGGGATGCGGACACAATAGTAAATCGAGTATAAGAACTTAAAATATTACAGCAATGTCTAAGATTATTGGTATCGACCTTGGCACGACAAACTCTTGCGTAGCCGTCATGGAGGGCAACGAGCCCGTTGTCATCGCTAACAGCGAAGGCAAGCGCACAACACCTTCTGTTGTCGCTTTCGTCGAAGGCGGCGAGCGTAAAGTCGGTGACCCTGCAAAGCGCCAGGCCGTCACCAACCCACATAAGACCGTCTACTCCATCAAGCGTTTCATGGGCGAGAGCTATGATCGTCTTGCTAAGGAGATCGAGCGCGTCCCCTATACCGTCGTTCGTGGAGACAACAACACTCCTCGTGTCGACATCGACGGCCGCCTCTACTCCCCTCAGGAGATTTCCGCAATGATTCTTCAGAAGATGAAGAAGACCGCTGAGGACTACCTTGGTCAGGAGGTCACCGAGGCTGTCATCACCGTTCCAGCCTACTTCAACGACTCTCAGCGTCAGGCAACTAAGGAAGCTGGCGAGATTGCGGGCCTCAAAGTCCGTCGTATCGTCAACGAGCCTACGGCTGCCGCTCTCGCCTACGGTCTCGATAAGAAGAACAGCGACCAGAAGATCGTCGTCTTCGACTGCGGTGGTGGTACTCACGATGTCTCCGTCCTCGAGCTTGGCGATGGCGTCTTCGAGGTAAAGGCAACCGATGGCGATACCCACCTCGGTGGCGATGACTTCGACCATCGTATCATCGACTGGCTTGCCGATGAGTTCAAGAATGAGGAGGGCATCGACCTCCGTCAAGACCCAATGGCGCTCCAGCGTCTCAAAGAGGCTGCCGAGAAGGCCAAGATTGAGCTCTCCAGCACCACCTCCTCCGAGATCAACCTCCCTTACATCACGGCTCAAGGCGGCGTGCCTAAGCACCTCGTCAAGACCCTCACACGTGCAAAGTTCGAGCAACTCATCGACGACCTCATCCAGCGCACCATCGCCCCCTGCCGTAGTGCGCTCGCCAATGCGGGTCTCACCGTCAACGACATCAACGAGGTCATCCTCGTCGGCGGCTCAACGCGTATCCCCGCCATTCAGGCAGCCGTCAAGAACTTCTTCGGCAAAGAGCCTTCCAAGGGCGTCAACCCCGACGAGGTCGTCGCAATCGGTGCAGCCATCCAAGGCGCAGTCCTCACCGGCGAGGTTAAGGATGTCCTCCTCCTCGACGTCACCCCTCTCTCCCTTGGCATCGAGACCATGGGCGGCGTGATGACCAAGCTCATCGAGGCCAACACAACCATCCCATCTCGCAAGAGCCAAGTCTTCTCCACTGCCTCCGACAACCAGCCTTCAGTCGACATCCATGTCCTCCAGGGCGAGCGTCCTATGGCACGCGACAACAAGACCATCGGTCAGTTCCACCTCGACAACATCCCACCCGCTCCACGTGGCGTTCCTCAGATCGAGGTGACCTTCGATATCGACGCCAACGGCATCCTCAACGTTACTGCTAAGGACAAGGCCACCGGCAAGGAGCAGAGCATCCGCATCGAGGCTTCGTCCGGACTCTCTGATGAGGAGATCAAGCGCATGAAGGCCGAGGCTGAAGCCAACCAGGCAGCCGACAACGCAGCCAAGGAGAAGGTCGAGAAGATCAATGGCGCTGACAGCCTCATCTTCCAGACCGAGAAGAGCCTCAAGGAGTACGGCGACAAGATCCCGGCAGACAAGAAGGCTCCTATCGAGGAGGCTCTCAAGGAGCTCAAGGAAGCCCACCAGAAGCAAGACATCGCAGCCATCGATGCCGCCTCCAACAAGCTCAACACCGCCTTCCAAGCCGCCTCTCAAGACATGTACGCTCAAGGCGCAGGTCAGCAGCAGGCTGGTCCTCAGTCAGGCGCGCAGCAGCAGGGTGGCGCACAAGGTGGCTCCAAAGCAGGCGACGACGTCACCGACGTAGACTTCGAGGAGGTCAAATAACCCACGCTTCTACCCATTAAGGTAAGCATATAGAAAGCCCCCATAGTTCACATTGAGTTATGGGGGCTTTTCGTATGTGGTAGTAAGGGCTTACTCTTAAAAAGTTTCCCCTCGCCAGTCAGTGTGATTGGCGAGGGGAAATTATATCGGTAAGGTTGAGTATGATGGTCTTCTTAGAGAAGCTCTTTGCCGCCTGAGTCTTTCATCCAATCGGCGAAAGCCTTGTCGAGAGGGTACTTGATTTGGTAGCCGCTCTCTGCCAATTTCTTGCCGCAGATGTTGGTGGAAATCATGAGCTTGCGGACGCGTGCGGGGCAGATGCCCATGGGGGAGCCGAGGATGAGTGCGACGTAGGCTACGGGCATGAGGAGCCATGTTGGGATGAGCGGAGCCCATGATTTGACGCCAGTGACGCTCTTGATATGCTCGACGATATGACCTATGGTGTAGGCCGGCTCGTAGGTGCAGTTGAAAAGCTCTGCTCCGCTGCCGTGGTTTTTGAGGCGGTAGAGGATGAAGCCGGCGAGGTCTTTGACGTAGAAGCAGGCTTTGATGGTGTCCTTGCGCCCGGGGAAGGCGAACATGTGGCGGCTGAGGCTCTTGTAGAGACGGGTGAAGTTGCCGTGCTCGCCATAGCCGAAGATGACGCCTGGGCGGAGGATGGTGAGCTGACGGTTGGGGTCAGCTTGTTGCCACTCGCGGTGGATGTGCTCGGCTACGAGTTTGGAGATGCCGTAGGGGGTGTTGGGCGTGGGGAGGGTGTCTTCATATTTCTCCTCCTCGGATGCCGCATAGGGGGCTATGCTGCTGGTGAAGACCATGCGTCGGATGCCATATTTGTCCGCGAAGGCGGTGACGTTCTCGGCCCCGCGGATATTTGTCTCGAAGTAGGCGTGGTCGGGATGTCCCGGCGTGCGGTGTATGGCAGCGAGGTTGATGACGACGTCGTCGGGAGTGGGCGTGATGCTGTTGGGGATGGTGATTTGCTGGCGGACGTCGGAGTTGATGTAGGTAGAGAGACCATCATGGTCGGACTTGACGATGTCGAGGTTGTAGACCTTGGCGTCGCTCTGATCTTGGAGGATCAGTTTTGTCAAGTGCGTGCCTATGAAGCCGCTGCCACCAAAAATGAAGTATTGCATCTGACCGGTTATGAGTTAGCTTTTATATGTGATAAGATTGTGCAACAGGTTGTGAAAAAGGGCGATGTGTTGTTCGCATACCCTTGAAATGTCGTATTTGTCAAGCCCGCTAATCGCCTCGTTCTTGATTCTTTCAGCTTCGACTGGGTTGTCGTGCAGCCAAAGCACCATGTCGCGAACTTGCAATGGAGAGTCAAGGTCGACAAGCAGACCATTTTTATGGTCGGATATGAGAGGCGCTATTGAGTCGATCTTAGTAGCTACGACATTAACTCCTGCCGCCATAAATTCAGGAAGGACGAGAGGCAACCCCTCCCAACGGGAAAGGAGAAGTGCCACATTCATTATTTTCATGAACGAATATGGATTTTCGACCCATCCTGTTACGCTGAGTTTCAAATTATTGTCCTTGGCATAGGTCTCTATCGTTTCACGATCTTCTCCATCTCCTACGATGAGGAAGACTGCGTTTGGTATGACCTCCTTGATTAGTTTGGCCGCGTGGATGAAGGTGTCTGGGGCTTTCTGTTCGGAAATTCTTCCAACCATGCCGACGACATAGTCATCGTCAGAGAAACCAAGCGTCTGCCTATCTGTCTTAGTGGACGCTTTTATGCGCTCTAAGTCGACTCCATTCTCTATCACCTGCAACTTTTTAGGGTTGCATATATGGTGCTTAATGGCATCGTCTTTTTCTGAGTTTGAGACGCAAACGATGACATCCGTGAGAGAGGCGAGGCACCTCTCGACAAAGATTGTCATGGTGCGCACCACTTTGGCAGTAGAATTGATTTTGAATGACCAGCCGTGGGGATTGTATATCACCTTGCGTTTAAGTCCCCAGGCTGCCAACCTTCCGAAAACGCCAGCAAAGGAGCTGTGGCAGTAGACGATATCGCACTTGCTCTCTTTTATCTTCCGTCGAAGTTGGCGTATTATCCCCAATATGGAAATTGGGGAAAGCGTCCTTTCCATTGGAGACGGAAAGGCAATGAGCCCCTCCCTTACGAAACTATCCACGGCATGCTTATGGCAAACGATCTGTTGGCGAATGCCCGCATCGCGAAACCTTGGCGTGAGCATCTGCGCATACTTGACCACACCTCCGCCATCGCATTCGAGGATGTGAAAAACAGAAGTTTGTTTGTTTTGTTTGTTCATTTCGTCAGCCATGCCAACATTAGTTATGCCAATTTGCTTGTGGTTTTGTCGAAGTAATTATAGATACAGATCCCCAAAGGAGGCGGGGAAGTTGTTATGAGGTTATGTGTTTGGTACGCAGGAGCGTCATATATATTGGAAGTGTTGGCGATTTCAAAATGCTTGATGATATGATGGCTTGCCACCGACGTGCGGTCAAGTTTCGCAAAGTTAATACATTTCAATCATTAAGCTGCCTGGGGGGGGGAAAAACTGACAATATGGCGGATACTAAGAATTGTACAGCTTCAGGAGATTTGCGACGTGCGTAGAGATTGACCATCTTTCAGGAGAGAAGGATGATTTTATCTCTGATTGCATGACGGAGAGGTCAGCGGAGGCCGCTTTTCTGATTGTCTCTTTCAAGCTTTCGAGGTCGCCTTGCGTGAAGAGGAAGCCAGTCTTGCCGTCTATTATGTTCTCGGCAGGGGCTGTCTGGGCGGGAACGATGCAGGGAACTCCGCGGGACATGGCTTCAGTAACAACAAGACCGAAGGTCTCGTTCAATATAGATGGAAGCACAAGCGCCTTGGCTCCATTGAGCAGAGACTCTTTCTCCGCTCCGTTTTTCCAACCTGTAAAATTTATAGATGTGTATTTGTCTCGCAGGGTGGAGAACAGAGGACCCTCGCCAACGACGACACCGTCGACACCTAATTGGGAGACAGCCTCGCAGAACATGTCGGCACCCTTTTCTTTTGAGAGTCGGCCAAGGAACATGAAATAAGAATTATCCTTGACGTTTGCCATGCAGCCAGTGGTGGCAATGTCGACTGGGTTGTCTATACGTGAGGCGGAGAGCTTGCGGCCGCTGAAATAAGGGGCTAAAAGATCGCTACTTGCTTGTGAGATTACTATGTTGTGTAGATCATTTTGCCATAAGAGGCGATCTTGAACTTTTGTCCTGATGAAACGCCATATCTTTTGAGCGTAACTTCTTGAGTCACAGTTGCACAACGCGCAACGCATGGAGCCTGCTTTCAGATGGCAGGCTTTATGGGTCTGATAGTTGAAAAGCCCGCCATTGGGGCATACGGAAAAGAAATCGTGATTAGTGAGGAAGACCTTACCACCCCACTTTTTCGTCACCTTGAAAATTGAAGGGGATAGAGACTTCATCCAGCCATGGACGTGGACGATAGTATCCTTGGGGGAAAGAGGCGCAAGAATATCGCTGAGTGTCTTTGCAGCTACTGGGTTATAAATGCCATATGTGGCAGCTTTCAGACGATTAGGCTCGGAAAGTATGTCGTTTTGGTGAGTGCAGATGACGTTGACGCCAGCGTCGGCGAGAGAGGAGTCGGCAGGAGGGGTGGCGGTTAGAAGTGTCACATTGACACCTGCCTTTACCAACCCTATTGCGCTGCTCAGAGCCACAAACGCGACGCCACCATTGAGGGTGCCGAAGTCGTTGATTAAAATGACGTTCTTAATACTCATGGAAGGACAAATTACATGTCAACGAAAATAGAACGCAGAAGGCAATATAACCTATGGGGGAAGAGGTTGGTGCCAGTGCGTCGCCAGTTCTTTATGTACTTAATCTTAATACATTGGATTGCATCTAACTTATGGTATACGTCTGGGGCGGCGACCTTCAAGTTGTCATCGATTCTTTTAAGTGTGGTCAAGTCGGCATCAGTTGACTTTTTGATTGCTAATACTGTCCAATAGTAGGATGCAATGCACACGGTAAAGAAGGCTTTGTCTAAGTCACGAAGTTGCAGTTTGTTGTTTGCGACATAATCAATCATGCGCTCAACAATAATGCGTCTGTTGTCTGCATGCTTTCGGGTTGCTTCGATAGATACTGTTTGTCCTTCGCGTCCGACTCGGTAATGGTACAGATAATGATCCAAAATGGTGATTGTGTCAGCATTAATCAGCGGGTAGAAGACATATTCCATATCGGTATATGAGATGCCTTCAGTCTGTCGGTAGCCTATTTTGCGGAGTAAATCAGTGCGCACCATAAGGGAGTGCATGCAGAAAACAGAATCTACCTCATTTTGATTTAGCTTGATTTCCGCAATTTGACCGGTTGTGAACTCCCATGGCGTGGTACGTGACTTGTTGGCTCTCTTTCCGGAGTTGATATGCTCGACGACGAAGGGGGTGTAGACGAGGTCGGTCTCGGTTTGTTGCAGAGCATAGACAACGTTCCTTAGAGCGTCGGAGTCAAACCAGTCATCGGCATCGAGAATTTTGACGTACTTGCTGTCGACAACCTTGAGAGCCGCATTTATGCAGGAGCCGTAATTACCATTCTCTTTGTCGATGATGGTGACGATGTCTGGAAAGCGGGATTTATAACCGGTTGCGATTTGGAGAGAACGGTCTTTGCTGCCGTCGTTTACGACAAACACTTGCAGTCGCCCTGCAAGATCTTGCAGGCACACGGAGTCGAGGCATTGGGGGAGGAGGGACTCCATGTTGTATGTGGGGATAATTATAGATAGAAGGGTTTGTGACATAGGTGGATTTATGATGAGGAAATGATCAATCAGAAACCGAGGATGCGAGAAGAGTAAAAGTAGTTGGCAAGCCTGGCGTTGTTTATGCAAAATGCAATAAAAGCTAAGACGAGTACTGTTTGGCATATGGTTTTTGTCCCGACGGAAACGTCACCCGTGCGTGAGGAGAAAATCTCCGCCATCTTAACGCACACTAAGGGAACAAAAAACAAACACAACCTTGTGGCACTTTCTGTAAATCTACCGAATGACGTCCCGCAGGCGAGCGCATAAATCAATACGATACAAACGAAAAATGACCTGAATTCGATTATTTTAGTGCGTAGGGCAAATAAAGAAACAGATAAGCTTATAATTGTCAGGATGATAAACGACTTATTGACGGTTGGGCGGGCCCATCTTGCAGCAGTGTCTCCTGTGACGTATATCATGTATTTTTCGAACATTGGTATACTTTGAGCTAAAAGGCTAATCAAGAGCTGTAAAGATAAGGCTCCCACAATGGCAGCAATTGTGACTAAGAGTAACGTTTTTCTCGGGTTTTTACAAAAAGAAAAATAATTAGCTGCCCATATAACCGCAATTGCAGCGATGGAAGATTTATGGAAGCCAAAGGACACTATTGCTAATAGCCAAAAAGCGAGTCCTCCATTCCTGCCTTTGTAGTATGAATACGCCAACCAGACCGAAGAAACAGCTAAACTCTGTCTGATAAGATTGAAGCTGTTTACGTAGTTGAACAACAGGAAAAGTGTGAATGTGATAAAGACGGGAGCCTTATCTGAAGTTCTCATCGCAGCCCATAGGGCCATTCCCATAGTGAAAAACGTCAATACGAACATAACTACGTGGTAGTCGTTGGAGAATGCGGCGGTCGTGTATATCAACATAGAATAAGCCCATTCTCCACCTCCAACGTATTCGATAAATTCTCCTAAACTATCCATGGCCACAGCCATTTTAAAATGTCCTGCGCAATAGTAAAAGAAATCATACGTCATCTCGGGATTGCGTAAGCCACCGATTAAGGAGAGTGGTAGCAACGTTATAAAAAAGAAAGGAAAAGAGAGAAATTGGTTTTTCTCTCGCACCTTGTCCATCATGAAAAGAAGAATGGACGAAAAAAAGAATATGACGAAATATATTGCCAACTTATGTGCTTGCGTTACTTCTTGTTATCCCACCCTATAATGTTCTTCACGATCCTTTTAAGGATGAAGAAGCTGGTCGTGAGGCGGAAGTGGAGGTTGTCGGGGAGGCTTTTGTGGGCGACCTCGAGGGCTTGGGTGTAGAGGGGGCGCGACGCGTTCCATGCCTCGGCTATGGAGACGTAGTGCATGCTGTCGATGCCATCCTTATATTTCACGCCTATCTCCTTGATGAACTTTTCTTTGCGAGCGAAGATGTCGACGGCAGCGAGGGTTTTCGAGTCGCTGACGGTGAGGCTGAGGGAGCCTGGGCGGTAGGTGACGCAATAGAGGCAGTGTGGGTCTGCCGCAATGGTGCGGGCGTGGTAGCCAGAGAGGTAGGTAAATATGGTGTCCTCGTGGATAGGCGTGATATCGAAACGGATGGAGTGGTCGCGGACCATTTGCGCGCGGTAGAGCTTGGCCCATGGCTCGCCCCATGCGTAGCGGAGGAGGAGTTCGCCTTCGGGGTCGCCACTAAAGTATTTCTGGAAGTATCGGTTTATGTGGCGGGTGCGACGCTCGGTCTGTGCGGATGCGCAGTAGAGTTCGGAGTCGAGGCTGTTGGCACGGAAGAAGACGATGTCGGCATCGGAGTCGGCATATTTGTCGAGCATGTCCGACAGGCAATAGTTGAAGAAGTCGTCGGCGTCGGCGAAGAGGAGCCATTTGCCAGTTGCTGCCTCGATGCCCTTGTTGCGAGCCGCGCCTGCCCATTTGCCTTCTTTGCTGAAGATGAGCTTGACGTCCTTGCGGTCGTGACCGGGGAAGTTGTCGAAATCGACTACCGTGGGGTCGCTATTGTCATCAACTACGATGACCTCGAGGTCGTCTCGCATGGGGATGGAAGCCAAGCAGCGCTCGAGAAGTCGGGGGATGTTGTGGTGCGGAATTATGATGGAAAAAGTGGGCGTCATTATTAGTTAGCTGTGTCAAAAGTGACGTGACGACAAATGTACATCATTTTAGTGAAAAAGAGCCTACCTTACTTCAACACTTTGATCAGCGTCTGTATGAGTTGCTCGCCTCGAAGATCCTTAGCGAGGATTGTGCCATCTTGCGAGATGAGGATGCAGGAGGGGATTGAGTGGACGCCATAAAGTTGCGCAGGCTCGCAGCGCCAGCCTTTGAGGTCTGAGAGCTGAACCCATGACATATTGAGGGTCTCTATGGCTTTCTCCCACGACTGCTTGTTGTTGTCCAACGAAACGCCGACGATTTCGAGACCTTTGGAGTGGAAATATTCGTAGGCGCGGCGCACGGTAGGCATCTCCATGCGGCATGGTCCACACCATGAAGCCCAGAAGTCGAGGAGCGTAACCTTATTCTTCTTGACAATGTCGGACAGCGTGACGGGATGACCATTGGTGTCGGCGCAGGAGAAGTCGGTGAACTTCTTCCCGATGTCGGTGCGATGGGCAGCCTCCTCTTGTTGCGCACGGGCCAAGGCTCGACGGTAGCCCGGCAGGGTGGGGGAGTTGGTGGCGAGGAGGGACGAGAGCTTTTGGCGGTCGGCATCGTTGAGCGTAGGACTGTACAACTCGAAAACGAGGTCGGCGGCGACGGTCTCCTTATGCTCGCTGACGAAAGAGACGACATTCGCCATGCGGAGGGTCGTGAGTGAGTCTAAAGTGGTCTGGAATGCCTTGCGCTGCTGGGGGGCGAGCGACGGGCGTTTCACCGCGTTGACGTAGGGTTGCGCCTCGTAGGTGAGTTCGGCGTCGCGCATGGCGAAGAGTCGCCAGAGGGAGTTTGTGACATTGCCGACGACATCGGCCTCGCGGTTGGGGTCTTTATAGAGGCGGACGTTGATGACAGAAGGCTCGGCAACGATGGTTGAGCCGTAGGCGATTTGTCGGTTGTGCATTCCGACGAGGACGAGGAGCTGCGCCCCGTCGACTTGCCCTGAGAACTGGAAAGTTCCGCTTTTGACCTTAGCTGTATCGAGGGCTGTGAGACTTCCTCCGTTTGGCTTGGCGAGAATGATGGTGTCGCCATCGAGGCCGCCCATGAGGGTGCCTTTTATGGTGAAACGTCCCGACGTTTGGGCGGCTGCCGCTATGGAGATTGCCAAGAAGACCAAGGCAATGAGGAATTTGCGCATCATGAAGTGTGTGTGGTTCTGTTATGCAAATATAGCTCTTTTCGGGCGGTTAGGGGAATGATACGAGGCCAATGATGATAACGAATTTGCGGATGGCATAATTTTGTTGATGAGAAATAAACATGGATAGTCATGTGGGAGATATTACGCATTACTCGTTCATAATATTGAAAGAGCCTGTCAGCTTGAGGGTGATAATTGGCGCCGTGCTGATCACGTGTGGAAGTATAGTGATGATGACGAAGTGAGAGCGTGAATTTTATTGCAGTTGCAATAGGTTGATTTGTAGCGACGTACGAACGGATGTCCGATTTTCTTGAAAAATATTCACTCGCAGCCCTTGCGAGGTAAAAAATAACCCCTACCTTTGCATCGCAATCGGGAAGAAAACAACACTCCTCGGTAGCGACAGAATGGTTTGGTACCGTAGCACAATTGGATAATGCCTCTGGTTACGGCCCAGAAGATTGGGGGTTCGAATCCCTCCGGTATCACGCTAAGGCGAGCCTTGAAAGTTTCCTTTCAAGGCTCGCTTCTTTTACTGTTGTCGCTATTGAATGTTGTAGTGACGTGCTGCTGTTTGAGGGGTTGGAAGTTGCGCATCCGTTGGTCATGGAGGTGCGCATGGTGGGTGTCCTGTATCGTTTTCACATATTCTTCTTGCGCTCTGAGTAATGTAGTGTCTTTTTCTTCGAAAAACTCCAAAAGTGACATAAAAGCAGAGGTGCGTGCAAACGGGTTCGTGTGGGGGAAAATGCATAAATTTCCGTAAAACCCCTATTGTTGGTAGTAAAATGAAAGCGAGAAAAGGTATTTTCTGATTTTTTAATAGCGAAAACACCCCATCTGGCACGAAAACTATTGTTTTTATAGACGTTCTTTTATAATCTTGCATTCGGTAATGGAAGTGAAAAATACTACTTCCGCCAAACCTCCAAAAGGACCAAATAAGACGTAAATAAGAACGACATGAGACTAAAGCTTTTTTTAGCGTCAACGCTGATTGCCGCTTCGGGGCAAATGATGGCCCAGGTCTCCTCGCCAGTGGGGGGACAGGTAGTCGACGACAACGGGGAGCCGGTCATAGGCGCCCAAGTGTTCGTTAAAGGCACTACCACCGGCACAATCACCGACATTGATGGCAAGTTCACCCTTCCGTCAGCAAAGCCTGGCGACGCTGTCGTAATCACCTTCTTGGGCATGGACGAGCAAACAGTGGCGGCAAGCTCTGACATGAAGGTTAGCATGCACTCGCTTGACAGTGAGCTTGATGAGGTCATCGTCGTAGCTTATGGTGAGCAGAAGAAATCGTCATTCACGGGTTCGGCGGGCATCGTTGACGACAAGTCGATCGAGAAGCGACAGGTCAACAACGTCATGGATGCTCTCCGAGGCACGGTGGCAGGTCTCCAGTCGTTCCAGTCGTCTGGCGCGCCCGACGCCACTCCCGAGTTCCGTATTCGCGGCTTCAGCTCGCTCAATGCGGGTAACGACCCTCTCATCGTTCTTGACGGCGCGCCATATGATGGATTGTGGAGCAGCATCAACCCATCTGACGTGGCCTCTATTACGGTCCTCAAGGATGCCGCATCTAATGCGCTCTATGGCGCACGCGGCGCGAACGGCGTCATCATCGTAACCACCAAAAAGGGCAGCCAAGGCAAGGCGACCGTCACCCTCGACGCAAAGGTGGGCTGGAGCAGCCGTGCCTCAAAACGATATGAGACGATAGACAATCCGGCCGAGTACCTTGAAACCTATTATACAGCACTTTACAACGCCAACATCGCAAAGGGGCAGACCCCTGCGCAGGCGCATGAGAACGCCAATGCCGCACTTTATAAATCGTCTGCAGAAGGCGGCCTGGGCTACATCCCCTATTCCGTACCCGACGGTCAGTACCTCATTGGCGACAACGGAAAGCTCAACCCAAGCGCGACACTCGGCAACCGCGTCTACAATAACGGCAACGTCTATACCATCCTCCCCGATGACTGGATCGATGAGACCTACCGCGACGCCCTCCGCCAAGAGTATAACATCAGCATCAACGGCGGCAACGAGAAAGGCCAGTTCTACGCCTCGCTTGGCTACCTCAACAACGATGGTATCGTAATAGGCTCTGACTATGAGCGTTACACGGCTCGCCTCAAAGCAAACTACCAAGTGAACCGTTGGATAAGCGTTGGTGGTAACGCCAGCTTCGCACATTCTAACACCAACACGGCCGACGATGATGCCACGGGTGGCACCAACATCTTCTACCAAGCCGCTCTGATGGCGCCTATCTATCCTGTCTACGTAAGGGATGGCGAAGGCAACATCCTCGTCGACGAGTATGGCAAGGTTGGCGACTACGGCGACGGCACGACCTTCGGCTCCAGCTGCGTACGACCATACCTGACGCAGAGCAACGGCATCACCGACTTGCGCCTCAACACCTACAACACTGTCTCCAACACATTCAATATGAATGGTTTTGCGGACATCAACATTTGGGATGGTCTCAAAGCGACACTCAACGGCAGCGTCTACAACAGCTCAAACCGCATGACGCAGACCGTCAACCCGTACTACGGCTACGGTCACATGAGCTACCCGCAAGGCTACGTCTACAAGTACAACTACAACTACTATTCTCTCAACTTCCAGGAGTTCTTGAAGTACAACAAGACGTTCGCCGACAAGCACAACGTATCGCTCATGGCGGGTCATGAGAACTACAAGCACACATACGATTACATGACTGGCGACCGTAAGAACATGTTCTCTTACTTCGGCAACCAGGAGCTCAACGGCGCGACGACCTACATCTCGAACAGCTCATATAAGAGCGAGTACATGACGGAGGGCTGGCTCTTCCGCGCCCTCTATGACTACAACGGAAAGTACTTCGGTGAGGTATCTTACCGCCGCGACGCCTCCTCGCGCTTCCATCCCGACCACCAGTGGGGTGACTTCTACTCCGTCGGTGGCGCATGGATCATGACACGTGAGAATTGGCTGAAGAATGTCAAGTGGCTCAACGTATTGAAAATCAAAGCCTCCTTTGGTCAGAACGGCAACGATAACATCGACGACTTCCTCTACACCGACACCTACTCCATTGAGAAGGGCGACGGCGGCGAGATTGGTCTCGTGCTCTCCAAGGTCGGCAATGAGAACATCACATGGGAGACCGTCAGCAGCACGAACGCAGGTCTCGAGTTCGAGGTTCTCGGCAGCCGCCTGCGCGGTAACGTTGATTACTTCTATCGCAAGACGACCGACATGCTCTGTACCGTGCGCGTTCCTCTCTCCCAAGGCTATGCTGGCTACTCGTCTAACGTCGGCGACATGGAGAACAAGGGCGTCGAGGTAGAGATTGAGGGAGACCCTATCTCCAACAAGACAATCAAATGGACCATCGGTTTCAACCTCACGGCCTACAAGAACGAGATCATCCGCCTCAATGAGGACAACAGGAATAACGACCTTGAGGGTCATGCCGGCTACACCAGCAGCTATTACTACTACGGCGAGGGTCTCCCAATGTACACATGGCGACTTCGCAAGTACGCAGGCGTCTCATCTGACGGACAGTCGATGTGGTATATGCATGACGCCAATGGCAACCTGATTACCACGACCAACCCATCGGACATCACGGACGACAAGGACTACTTTAACTGTGGCACTGCGCTTCCTGATTTCTATGGTGGATTTAACACCAGCGTAGAGGCCTTCGGTTTCGACTTCAACGTCGCGTTCACCTACTCCGTCGGCGGTAAGGCGATGGACTGGGGATACCAGAGTCTGATGACCGTCCCTACCGCAGGCTCCACGGGCCAGGCTCTACACAAGGACATTCTCAACGCATGGTCGGCAACCAACACGAGCTCCGACATCCCGCGTCTCCAGTTCGACGACACCTATTCCGCCACGACATCCGATCGTTTCTTGACCGACGCCAGCTGGCTGACGCTCCAGAACGTCTCCCTCGGCTACACGTTCTCCAAGGAGCTTATCAGCCACATCGGGCTTGAGAAAGTAAGGCTCTACGTCTCTGGCGAGAACCTCACCTACTGGAGCAAGCGCAAGGGCTTCGACCCGCGCATCAGCTACACGGGCTCCATCAGCAGCGACGTAAGCTACGCCCCGGCACGCACTGTAACGGCGGGCCTCACGGTTCAATTCTAAGTTCTAACGACGAAAAGAAGACTTCGATGAAAAAGAAATATATAGCAGTTCCCTTGGTCGCAGCGGCTCTCACATTGAGCGGTTGCATGGACACCATCGAGCCTACCGATGAGGCCTCCAAGGATCAGGTGAACATGGACAGCGAGGCATTTGGCAAACTTGTCAATGGTCTCAAATCCAAGATGATACAGTTGGACACCTACGGTTCTGAGTCAGGCAGCTTCGTTGAGGCTGTGGCCGACTGGGGCTACCCGTGCTACATGCTGTGGCGCGACATATTGCTCGACGGCATGCCAACGACAGGTTCGTCGTGGAACTATCAGCGTTATTTCGAGGGCGCAACCAGCCTCACCTATTGCGCTGGCTATCCCTACTACTACTATTACAGCTTCATCAACAACGCCAACCGCATCATTGCGTCACGCTCTGAGGAGGGCGCACCCGAGGGCATCAAGCAGTCGCTCGCCATCACGAGAACCTATCGCGCCCTCAGCTACTTCCACCTCACGATGATGTACGAGTATTTCAAGACGGGCATCGACGAGCTTGACCAGAAGGCAGCGGCAAATGGTGTCATGGGACTCACAGTGCCACTCGTGACAGAGAACACCACAGCCGACGAGAGCAAGAACAACCCTCGCGTCCCGTTCTACACGATGTACAAGTTCATCTACAACGACCTCAAGATTGCCGAGGAGAACATCGGCTCTTACGCCCGCAGCGATAAGAACGACATCAACAAGGACGTTATCAACGGCATCATGGCACGTTTCTGGATGGCTGTCGGCTCTCGATTCCTCCGCTATCCTGAGGATCTCCAGACGCAACTGGAGCATGAGAGCGATGGCGACTATGCCGCTCTCGGCGTGACATCCGCCAACGACTGCTTCGCCAAGGCAGCCGAGTATGCCGAGAAGGTTGTCGCAGCAGGCTATAGCCCAGTGACTTCCGACCAGTGGCACGACGCCTCGACGGGCTTCAACACCGCCAACCAGGCTTGGGTATGGGACGTCATGTTCAGCTCGACTGAGCAGACCCCGCGTTATTGGATGACCATCACTGGCACCCTCGCAATCGAGCCGACATGGGCGTTCCCCGCCTACACTAAGGAGTACCGTTGCATCAGCAAGAAACTCTTCGACAAGATGTCCGATGCCGACTGGCGCAAGACCACGTGGGTAGACCCCGACGATGCGGGCGCAGCGAAGGTGCCGTCAAAGTACGAGACCACCCTCAAAGACGAGACGGCTGCCACAATCTCCGCCAACACCCAATGGAGCCGCCTTCCTGCCTACTCCAGCCTCAAGTATCGCGCCGCAAGCATGGACTCTGAGGAGCAGGGCCTCCTTACTGCCATCCCCCTCATGCGCGTCGAGGAGATGTATTTCATCGAGATTGAGGCGGCACTCCGCTCCAGCGGACTCGCAGCTGCAAAAAGCCAACTCGAGTCGTTCCTTAACACTTATCGATACACCGACGGCTCATACGTCTGCAACGCTACAAACGCTGACGACTTCATAACTGAGATGATCGCTCAGAAGTACATCGAGTTCTGGGGTGAGGACGTCATGTTCAACGACTACAAGCGACTTGGCCTCCAAATTGACCGCACAGGTGAGGACACCAACTACCTTGAGGCCTACCAGCTGAAGTCTAAGTCCGGCTACGTGGCACCATGGCTCAACTTCTATATCTCCGACGTCGAGAAGAGCTTCAACAAGGCGGTTGTCATGAACCCCGACCCGACCGATTGTGTCAAGATGTATTGCAAATAATTGATTTAGAGTACACATGAAAAAGGTTTTCTCTCAAATATATGTGCTGATGGCCGCTGCCATCTGCCTCACGGCCTGTGACGACAAGAACGACAGCGACTATACGCCAGGCACGCCGACGGCCGACGGCTGCATGCAAGTCTATTTTGACAACAGCAACGCAAGCGACTTCATAACCGAGCCTGGTGTCGGTTCCTCAATCGACGTCTACGTCTCGCGTGTTGACACGACCGAGGCTGCCGAGGTGCCAATCGTCTGCAAATCAGCAGCAAGCGAGCTGTCTATACCTTCGTCGGTCAAGTTTGACGCAGGTCAGAAGACAGCGACCTTGACAATCGGCTACGGCGACCTTAAAGAGTCGCAGCAATATGCGTTCAGCCTCGCAATTGATGAGGCGTATGCCGACCACTATTCCAAGCTCGACGGCTCGACAACATTCAGCGGCTACGTCTTGGAGGCCGCATGGGCCACATACATCACAGGTGCGGAACTCGACTTCACGGTAGGCAGTACCTCCCTCACATGGACTGTCGACATTGAGCGACTTGGCGAGACGGAGAGGTATTGCATCAAGAACTTCCTTGAGTCGGGTGTCGACCTGAAATTCTCTGTAGGCACTGACGCCGACGGCATGAGCGGCTACTATAAGGTGTTGCCCTACACCAACTATTACGACTACATCGACGAAACAGTCAACGCGTTCTACCTCTACGACTCGGCAACAGGCACCTATCCTACGTGGACCATCGGTGGCAAGACCATCGTCGAGTTGTGCATCATGAGGTCGTACACCGGCTATGGCGACTACTCGTACATCTCTTTCAAGGAGGGATTTGCGCAGTTCGGCACCTACTGGACGACCTATGATGATGAGACGTATGACTACTACAACTACATCAAACTGTATTTCGATCCGATTAAAGAATAGCAGATTTAAAAAGCAATGTTTATGAAGAAGATTTTTAGCATTCTGCTTATGCTGTCATTCGTCATGGTGGGATTCTCATCATGTGATGACGACAGCGATTCTACCGAAAAGACTCCCCTCGACTCGCCCTCAGTCTCTACCGACGAGACTCATGTCAGCTCGCTCTCCTTCTCGTGGGCTACTGTCGAGGGTGCTACGCAATATGCCTATGAGCTTGTAGACGGAAGCTCCAACATCGTAACAGGCGGCGTCACGTCATCTACCTCCGTCATCGTCACGGGCTTGGCTGCCAACACCAGCTATACGCTCAACGTGTGGGCATTTGCCGACGTGGCTGCCGACAAGACGACATCGCCTACGACATCCATCACGGCCAAGACTAACGCCATCGTGCCTCTCGACCAGCCAGACCCTGCCGCCACGACCGCCAAAGGTGTCGTGACAATCTCTTGGCCATCAGTGGCATACGCCGCAAGCTATAAGTATAGCTATACTGTTGACGATGAGCTCGTTGAGGGTGAGACCGAGACAAACAGCGTAACCCTCAGCAGCCTTGCCATTGGCGAGTACACCATCACCATCTACGCCGTAAGCGGTGACGAGGCACATTCTGATTCTGAGCCAATCTCCCTCACCTTCACGCGCGCTAAGGCTGAGCTTTGGCGTAAGAGCGGAACCTATGCTGCATCGGGGACTGGCGAGTCTTATTCCGCTGAAATCGTATCTTACGACGATGGCTCTTACGGCATCGAGGCTCCATATGGCGAGGAGGGGTACTCAATCTCCTTCACGACGACCGAGGGCTCGACAGAGATTACCGCTCTCGACGCATATTACGAGAGTGGCGGCTACTACTATTACAGTGTGAGTGCTGATGGCAAATATGTTGCAATCTATACGGGAAGCGGCTTTTCTGAGTTCTCTGGCGATTCCAAGAGTGGCAAGGTCAAGTTCTACGCTTATCTCTACGACTCATCTGACAACTCTATCGGCGCGGGCTACGACGAGTTCAAGTGGGGTGGCTCATCTAAGCCTATCACCATCGACCAGCTCGTAGGCACATATAGTGCCGCTGTCAAGGGCTCCGACTATTTCTCCAGTGACTGGTCCGTCCAGAATGTCGACCGCACAGACGAGGTGACCATAACCGCCAATGCTGACGGCACCATCACCATCCACAACTTCTATGATTGGGGTGATGACTTTGTAGCTACCGTCGACCTTAACGCCCGTACCATATCCATCCCCGCGACTGCATGGGCTACAGACTACATCTTCGCGTCGATAACCTCTAACGCCTCTTCCGTCGTCGCCGTAGTGAATGAGGATAACACCATCACATTCAGCGACTTCACCGCATGGTATGGCGGCTACTACTACATCAATGAGGGTACGACATGCGTCATGACTAAGAAGGGTGAGAGCCTCACTGTGGAGAGCCTCGTCGGCACCTACGATGCGGCAGTCTCTTGCTACGACTACTTCACCTTTACTAACTGGGAGCTTATTGACCGCACCGACGAGGTGACCATCAGCGCAAATGAGGATGGCACGGTCAAGATTTCCAACTTCTATGATTGGGGTGAGGATTTTATCGGTGCTGTCGATCTTGATGCCCGCACCATCACCATCGAGCCTGTCGAGTCGTGGGGCGGCTACTACACTTTCGCCAGCACGACTGGTGTAAGCGACCCCGTCGTTGCCGTCATCAATGCCGACAAGACCATAACCGTGAGCGATTTCGGCGCATGGTATAACGATTACTCCTACATATACACAGGCTCGACCTGCGTATTGACAAAGAGATAAAAGTTCCTGTTGTTTATCAGTAAGTCCCTGGTCGTGAGCCCTTCACGGTCAGGGACTTGCTTGTGTGAGGGCGTGCCGTCTTTGGGGGTGTGTTTGCGGATTTAATACGACAAAAAAGGCTAGCACCTCGTGAGGGGTGCCAGCAATTTGATAGTTTTGGGACAGGTGATGGTTGGCTTATATTATGTTACTATCTACTTGGAGAACAAAAAAACAGGTTTTTGTCTTATCCAGTCGATTAGGGGAACATTGTTTTCTTCAGCGAATTTCATGCATTGATTAACCCATCCGTCAAACATGTCGTCAGTCTCCATAAGCTCGTGGTTATACTCGTCAATCATCGCCAAAAGTTCGTCTGACGGGTGTGAAAGCAAGGCTTTTATCTCGTCTGCATAGTCAATAATGATATTGAATACTTGTGCAACAGGGGTGTCTAAGCGTTTCCCATTGGCATGTGTTATTTTACCGCCTGCGGAATAAAGGTCACGTATGTTTGGATTAATGACCTGTTTATATGAGCACAACCATAGAGTAGTTTTGTTATACTTGGTCATGTTCCGTGCAGGATTAAGAGCCTCGGGGAAGAGTATCATACTTTTCGCCTGAAGTTCTCTCTTTTCACTAAGGTCAAGAGTGTTCCATAGTTTAATGTTGAAAGAATGTGCTTTTTCTACATTTTCACCGGTTATCCACCATGGCATTTCCTGTTTACCTTGTTGTTCCGCCTTTTCTCTATAGTATTTTCTGACTAAGGATATGTTGTCGGCAGACATTCTAAAGGAGTCATAAGAGGTTCCCATTTTGGAGAAAATGGTTTCATCCTTATCCAGCTCCATATTGATGAGGTAGCGAGGCGAATGCGTTACTGCTATGTCGTAAAGCACGTCTTGATAAGGTCTGCACTTGAATTCTGGGATGTCGCCACCTAACTTTCCAAACAGCATATAGATGTCATCGACATTTTCAACTCTTGTGGTTTCTACGATACTGCTGCCAGTGGAAGTCCAATGGTTATCTTTGGTCGATTTGACTTCTATTCCGTAAAATTGGTTCGCCACAATATCAGGAAACCGTTGTCCCGATATAAGTTGAACCTCCTCTGCGTCAAAAGGAGAAGATGCGCATGCCATTTTGATTTTGTCAAGAGCGCAAAATTCAAGAGAAGAAGCAGTTAGTTGTCGGTAAATTTGGGGCTTCTCTCGAGC
This sequence comes from Clostridium sp. CAG:343, assembly GCA_963616565.1. GTDB lineage: Bacteria > Bacteroidota > Bacteroidia > Bacteroidales > Marinilabiliaceae > W3P20-009. The sequence continues at coordinate 1,426 of CAVEKX010000005.1, read as the reverse complement.
TTCGTCGTTGAGGATGTTCTCCGTTTTTCTCATAAGGTCCGCAAAAGCTTCATGAGCAAGAGTTATGTCCCTTTTGCGTACGGTTATGATGTTAAGATCTGCTTCCATATCACTTGAAGTATAAAGACCAAACGTTTTGTATCCTGCGAGCAATATTAAAAGCCAACATCGGAGGAACAGCATTCCCTATTACCTTATACGCTCCCGATGGACTGACAGCATATCTACTCGAGTTCTGTTTATAGAAAACAAAAGGGAAGTCAGGTGGAAATGTCTGAATAAGAGCACACTCGCGAGGAGTCAAACGACGCTCGCGCAGTCCTCTGTCAAGTTCATCCTTGATTTTTCCGCCATGTTCGTATGATAATCGGCGGTATTCAATATTTCCATGATGTTCAGAACGTATCGTTGGGGCCAATCCGTCATAATTGATTTCCGTCTGTCCTTGTCCATGGGTCAAAAACTTAGCCATTGAGTATGTTTTCTGAGCGAGGTCTTCTGACTCTGATGGTTCTGCCAAGTTTTGAAATATGTCTCTGCAAGTAACAGGGTTAGGCAAGTCTTCCTTATTGCAATTAAAATTGTGAGTTGGTTGTGGGTAGGGGTTGTACTCTTCTGGGATTACTTCTTTTTCTAACGCCTCTGCGGCCTCAGGGGATAGAGCGGAACGCCTTATCCCAATGAATATGATGCGTTCTCTTGTTTCGGGAACACCGTAATTTGCAGCATGAAGGACTTGCGGGTGCAGCACGATATAGTCGTTGCCATTTGCGGAAGAAAAATCTTTTTGGATAATATCCTTTACGTCTCCCAGGCTAACAAGGCCTTTGACGTTCTCCGCTATGAACATTTTAGGTTGAACTAAGTCTATAACCTGCTTCATCCACATGTACAATTTGCCTCGCGTCTCTTCTGATGGCTTGTCGTCGTCTCTTTTTTCTCCATTGTGAGAGACTGAGGAATCAAATCCTCTTCTCTTCCCTGCCACGCTGAAATCTTGACAGGGAAACCCTCCTGTAACAATGTCTATGTCCTGAGGAAAAACATTCTGACCTTCGCGCTGCTTTTTTACTAAATCAACAATACTTTCAAGGTGATAAATGTCAGGGTTGACATTAAATCTTGACATGTACTTTTGCCATGTCAATTTCGCCTCTTCCAAAATATCGCAGGCAAAAACGGTACGGAAAGCATTCCTCTTAAGCATCACCCAATCTTCATTGATGGCATGATGGATGTTCTCCTTGTTCGTCACAGATTTTTTGTGGCAAATGAATCCACCTTCAAGGCCAATGTCCATGCCTCCACAACCAGAGAAAAGAGATAGAACTCTTAGAGTGCCATCTTCTTGATGCTCTTCAATGAGCTTTTTATAAGATAAACTCAAATTATGGTCTGCAACTAAATTAGAATGTTCTTGTTGGGT
>CAVEKX010000004.1:35458-147622 GCA_963616565.1 Clostridium sp. CAG:343 | reverse complement strand
CGAGCCGATGGGCGTGGCGGAGTACCGGGCGTGCGGTGGGAGCAAGATACTGATGGATGACTACAATGCCCACCGTGACAGCACGATGGCTGCGAAAGGCAATGTGACTTTTAGTAAGCCAGACAACGAGACCTACGGCTTCGACTGCTGGCGTGGCGAGGACTACGATAAAGAGCAGTACCCAAATCTTAATGGTTATCGTCCGGCATATATTTGTGTGGAGAAAGGCAGGGGAGTAAAGATTGGCGCAAGTCGGACTAATGGGGTGACTTTTAAAACGGAGCGTGGCGTGCCGCTAATAGCAGTCGACAACACGATAAAATACCGCACCGACGTCACTGGCGACCACATAGTTTATGCCTACAGTGACACGGCTCTTGTTGGCAAACTCTGTGTAAAGACATTCGACGTAAAGGAGGTGAAAGTGCATTTGGTGCGAGTGGATAATGACAAAACGCTTGACGTCAATACGATAGCCGCACGGGTGAATGAAATTTATGGGCAAGCTGCAATTCACTGCACATTCGACGAGCTCGACCCGATAAATATAGAGTACGCCAACAAAAAGAGCTTCGTGCATGGCGGCAAAGGCTCATTCCAGAACTACAATGCCGACCAGAAGGCGGCAATAAAAGCCCTGCCCCAAGGTGCCGACCAGAACGATTACTACCTGTTCTTTGTCGAATGCTACGACAGACTCGACACGTCAGGCTATAAGAGCAACGAGGCCGTGAGCGGGTACATGCCGGTCGGTCGGCACTATGGCTTCATTTACAACGAGTACAACAATGCCCGCACGATAGCCCACGAGCTCGGACACGGGACGAACGCCTTGCACCACACGTTCGCGGAGGGGAGCGAGTCTTTCGTCACAACGGCCACGACTGACAACCTGATGGATTACCATGGCGGCACGCACCTCAACCACAGGCAGTGGCAATGGGCGCATGAGAAGCACCGCAATGTGCTCGGGTTTCTGGGTGAAGAGGGGGAGAGTGAAATTCGCGAAACAACGTCAATAAAATGGGTTGGCGACTGGTTTGAGGGGTATGCCTACGACAAATTAGAAAAAGCTGTAGAAAGTCAGCTGTCTATTTTTGATAAAATAGCCTCAAATTACAATGCATACTATGAAAAGTCGAAAAAAGAGGATTTGCAAATAGATGCGTCATGGTCTGTGAGGGCGTCGGCGCATAAAGACGATATATGTGGAAGGATATTTGAGAAGATATCCAAGAAAGAGACGCCTCAATTTTCACTGCACACCAATGGCATTTATACCAATAAGTACACGTTGGAAGGTAAGGCGTACAATGTCGCGGTGCTTTCATGTGCGGATAAATTCAGTCTTGATGCTAAAAAGATAAAATTGGCATCATACTCAAAGTTGGCGGACAGCAAGTATGTGAAAGCGGGTTACACGAAACGCAGTGGAGGCTATGGTGTCATTGCATTCTACGATGAAGACAAACTTGTAATGGCGATCCAGATTGTGGACTCCGAGCCACAATATGCGGTGGAAAAATGGCTGAACTATCTCTCGCTCATATTGCCGTCCAAGGAACAAGAAGATGCGGACGGGGAGAATGTTACAGGATTTGAACTACACCTGATTGATGGCCTGATCGAGATGTGGAATGCGTACTTCAGAAGTGAAGATCTTAAGACACTTGAACAAGTAGAGGAGTTGACTCCCAGGGAGATACGAGAATGTCGCAACTACATTAAGACACTGCCTGAAGAAGAACGTGCAGAGTGGTATTTGGAGTTGCAGAAGAAGGTTCCGTATCACAACCAGAGAGATAATGAGTCTTTGGCGACAGAGATAGATATTGATAAAAACAAATGGCTAAAAGATGGGGAGACTATAGGTGATATAATGTGCAATCTGACAAGCGAAGCTATGTGTCTCGAAATGCTCGGAGTTGAGTTTCCATGTGAGGAATGTGATTCAAATTGTATTGAATACGGGCAATTTGAAGATTACTTAGAGTGCTTGAGATTAAGCGAAGAATATGGACATCGCGGAGAATGCAGAACCAGAAAAGGACTTGCTACTTTACTTGGCGTTCAACAAAAATGGGTTAAAGTCAGCTCAAATAAGATAGATGTAATTGAAAGACTATTGGGCAAAGCCTTAAAAGAGGGAAAGTCTATCTTGATTTCAGTTTCGTTTGGACACATTGTACGCTTGCAAGCTATTACCAACGAAGGGCTTATTGTTGACGATCCTTATGGTAAGGTGTACGATTTTTCAAAAAGAGGCGCAACTCCTAAATACTACGTAAAAAACTTGTATGACCAACGCAATGGGAACAGGCTCGGGTCTGATAATTTGTGGACTTGGTTAGAATTGAAATCGAACAAAATAACAATAAATATGCGGAAATTTATAGCATTGACGATTAGTTTTGTGATAACAATGATCGTCACGATTGCGACGGTTGCTCAAAACACTCCCCGAGTATATTCGTATCACAATTTTGCTTCACTATTCACAAAAAATGCGATAGACTGTCCTGTCGATTCCAAGAAGTTGCTTGAAATAGATTACGAGAAACGTCCTCTGGTCGATTGTAATTTATACAATTGGACAATAGCGGGGGCTTCCGATGAATTTCCGAAGCGAATGACGTTGGAAAATCATGTTTTCAAGGCAGATTATGGATTGTTAGAAGAGAACGAAAACAAGGTATATGCGATAGGTTATTGGCAATATAGTGATTATTATATTTTTGTTGCCCGTATAGAAAACTCGATTGAGGATAAAACATTTATAGACTATTACGTATTCTCCAAGGACAGCACGTGTTTATCTGTTTTGTGCTTATACGAGGCAGAACACTTATATTATGATGAAAAATTTGAAAGAGACACTATATATGTCTCAACAATAATGCCTTCAAAAGGAATTATACACTACGAAGAGAACCGCTATAACGTTAATGTCAAAATTGACTATCAATTACAGGACGATGGCATCCTGAGGGAAGTTGCTGTATCAACGATAGGCCTGTATGAAGTGGTTGATAAAGATGGCTATGTGAATGTTCGAGAAAAGCCAGATGGTAAATCCAAAATATTATATACAATTGAGAGCGGCTCTATTGTAACTTCGCATGCCGAGGATGGCTCTAAATGGGAAAAAGTAATCAGAATAGAAGATAGTGACAAGAAAGGCGGTTATGTTCATTCGAGTAGACTCAGGAACTACTGGTGAGGTGAAAAATCAATGTTCAATAGAGTATATCATCTAAACTGTGTCAAGTACTAACACAATAAAATAAAAACATCCGCATTGATTGGCGAGGGCTACTACCGTCAGGTGCGCAAAGTGACGAAGACGAAGTGGGGCGAATGATGACGTTGTGTTCAAGCTTGTGTGGCTCGCATACCGTAATAAATGGACTATGCCCGCACAGAACTGGGGCGGTCGCCCAACAGCTGGTAATCGCTTTCGGTGAAAGATTCTGAATCTTGTAACTAAGGGTATGACCGTCTCAATTTTTTTGGGGGCTACCCCATAAAAATGTCGTCATTTGTATCGCCAAGAAAGAGACGCTCATGATTATCCCCAGCAGCTCAAGAAAATATCGCTTGACACAGTTTGGTTGACATTCCAAATTGTCAACAATTATTGCACTGACTATGTCTCTTCCCTCCTCCGCCCAAGACCTCGCCCAACTCACCATAGCCGACCCCTTGGCGTGGAACGGCGGCCTCATCTGGAGCAACATCTTCACGTGGTCAAAGGACAGCGCAAAGCATTCTCCTTCCCATCAATAAAATAAGCGGTCGGGACTCTCGCTCCGACCGCTTATTTTATTATGTTTTACTAAGACCTGCCTACTTGGCTTTGTAAGTAAATCTCTCGAAGATGCCTTTCGCCTTGCTCTTGGCATTTGTTTTCTGGGCGTAGAGACCAATATATGCGCCAGTAAATCCGCCACCAGCCTCTGTGCTGATAAATCGGGTGTTCATCTTGCCAAGCGGGGTGAAGTTCTTGCCGTCGGTCGAGTAGCTGAAGTAATACAACTCCGCGCTGCCCTCCAAACGGACGGTCACGTCTTTGTTCGTCGTCTCGACCTCTTTCTCTACGTGGCTAAGCTCGCCAATGCGGTAGCGGAGGCGAAGCACCACCTTACCGTTGGCGTTGCGTACAAGCGACATGTCGTAGTGCGTATGGCATTTCATGTAGAGTGTCATGCCGACCTCGTCGCCTTCGTTCTTGCCGTCGAGCGACATTGTCGTTTCGGCAGTGAAGTCGATGTTCTCCTGTCTGCGCCCTACAAATGTTGGTGTGCCGTATTTATCGATGCTTTCTGTCGATGCCGTGAGGGTCAGTTTGCCTCCCTTGACCTCGTAATTGTTGGCGTCATAGTTGCGGAGGTAGTTCCATTCGAAGCCCAGCGGGGCGTCAAACTCGTTCGTGGCTGCCAGTTTTGCGACAGGATGTTGGGGTAGGGTGGGGACATCCATCTGCAGTTGCAATGTGCCATTGCCATTTATCACTGGCCATCCGCCCTTGGGCCAAGATACGGGGGCGAGGAATGTCTCGCGACCCATGATGTGGTTGTTTCCGCTGACGGGACGGAACGCCAAGCATACGGCCCACCACGACCCGTCGTGCGCCTCGATGAGGTCGGCATGACCGGTGCCTTGGATTGGGCTGCTCTCCGCTGCCTGACAATAGTGCGTCAAAATAGGGTTCGCCGGATTGCCAAGATATGGACCGTCGATGCGTTGGCTGCGCGCAATCGTCTCACTATGACCATATTCCGTTCCGCCTTCGGCAATCATCAGGTAATACCACCCGTCTTTCTTATAGATATGTGGAGCCTCGGGATATCTGCCGCCTGTGCCCTCCCAGATAAGTTTGGACTCCGTCTTCTGCTCACCGGTGAAAGGGTCAATCTCGCAAAGCCAAATGCCGTCATTGGGGTTAGACACCATCCAGCATCTGCCCTCCTCGTCCCAATAGAGCGACGGGTCGATGCCCTCCTGCTTCAGCCATACGGGTTCCGACCACTCGCCACGGATGTCCTTCGTGTGGACAATAAAATTGCCGCCACCTGCGACGTTGGTCGTAATCATGAAGAACGTCCCGTCATGATAACGGATCGTCGGGGCGTAGATGCCGCACCATGTGCCAGCCTTTTCCAACGGCAACTGGCTGCGGCGTGTGAGGCAGTGACCTATCTGCTCCCAATTGATAAGGTCGCGACTATGGAATAATGGTACGCCAGGTGCATACTCGAAGCTGCTCGTGACGAGGTAGTAATCGGAGTCTACGCGGCAGACGCTCGGATCGGGGTGGAAACCCGGGATGACGGGGTTCTTATAGCCAAAATCCTGAGCCGACATCGTTGCCGCGAGGCTCATGGCCGTAATGGCTGTTAGTATCTTTGTCCTCATTTTCTAATAAATGTTTACAATGGCAAATGTCGCCAAAATAAGCTTCTCGACGTGAATATTATGTTTCTGTCTATTGTACATTTAGTAAAATGGAGTAACTTTGCCCTCGGTTTCGCCGATATAGCTCAGTTGGTAGAGCAACGCATTCGTAATGCGTGGGTCCTCAGTTCGAGTCTGAGTATCGGCTCTCAAATGCCACAAGACCTGGTCTCGCAAAAGACTGGGTCTTTTTTCGTACATTTACTCTCCCGTAAAGCGCAATTTGCCCAGCATTATTTTAGAATGTTCACCTATAAATATCCACGCCCGGCTCTGACAGCCGACACCATAATCCTCTCCCACGATGCCGACGGCAACCGTGTAGTCTTGCTCGTCAAGCGAGGCAATGAACCTTTTGCCGGTCGATGGGCGTTTCCTGGCGGCTTTGTCAACGAAGGGGAGCGGGCTGTCGAGGCGGCGGCGAGGGAGCTGGAGGAGGAGACAGGCGTGCATCTCGAAACGCCAGACCTCCTTGCGGAAATAGGCGTCTACGATACTCCCGGTCGCGACCCTCGCGGATGGACAGTCTCCGTAGCGTTCTGCACAGAAATTCCCGGTATGCCTCTCGCCCATGGGGGCGACGACGCTGCCGACGCGCAATGGCATCGAGTCGACAATCTACCGCCCTTGGCGTTCGACCACGATAAGATTATGGCGGATGTCATAGATGTCGTCAACTCCATCCCCTCCAGCGAGCAATGACCCTCGCCCAACGATACGATGCCGTCTTGACATACTTCGCCAAGGCGATGCCCGATGCCGACACCGAGCTTGTATTCCATAATGAGTACGAGCTTCTCGTCGCTGTCATTCTCTCTGCCCAATGCACAGACAAGCGTGTCAATATGGTCACGCCTGCGCTCTTCCGCCGTTGGCCCGATGTGTCGTCACTCGCCCAAGCGTCGGAGGCGGATGTTTTCGCTGCCATCGCCACGGTGACCTACCCGAACTCAAAATGCCGCTACCTCGTGCAAATGGCGCAAATGGTGATGGATGTCTATGGTGGCAAGATTCCGCGCACGCGCGATGAGCTGATGCGCCTCCCCGGCGTCGGGCGCAAGACCGCCAACGTCATGCTGATCGTGGCTTTCGGTGTCCCGGCCATGCCTGTCGATACGCATGTCCATCGTGTCGCCGCTCGCCTCGGACTTACGCGCGGCAGCAAGTCGCCCGACCAGACCGAGCGTCAGCTTCTTGAGAATATTCCTTCACGCCTTCTGGCCAAAGCCCACCATTGGCTAATCCTCTTTGGCAGATATACTTGCACCGCGCTAAACCCCCATTGCCTCGATTGCCCTCTCGCGTCGCTATGCCTCCATCTCCATCCCGAGCAGGGTGAAGAGCCGACTCTTTTTTAGAAAGACCGCATCGATTTTCCTTTTCCTCCACTCTTCTGTAAGGTGGCATATACGCAAAAAACCGCCCCGCAGGCACTAAGGCTCTGCGAGGCGGTACAACGACGTAGATGTTTTTTCCTTAAGCGAGTGGCTGGTTGATGGGCTCCTCGACATCATGTGCCACCATGGCGTTGACGCATGAGTCTGACCATACGTTCTCTGCCGTCTCTATCATGTCGATAATGGTGTAAATCGGCAAGATTATTCCCATTATCCCAACGGGCATGGCGTTTTGCGACATGAGCGAGAGTGTCAGGAAGTAGCAGCCCATTGGGACGCCAGCGTTGCCGACGGCCGAGATGACCGCTATGAAGACCCACAACAGCATTGTCTGCCACGTCAGGGCAACTCCTCCATTCTGCAAGATGAAAAGCGATGTCACGAGGATGAACGATGCGCAGCCGTTCATGTTGATTGTCGTGCATATAGGCAATACAAAGCGCGACACCTTAGGCGAGACGCCCAACCTCTCTTCCGCCGATTGCATCGTCACTGGCAATGTGGCAGCGGAGCTCTTCGTGAAGAGGGCCATCATTATAGCAGGTGCCATCTTGCTGATTACCCTCAGAGGATTCAATCTCCTGAACAATAGGAATATAGGCAATATGACGAAGAACTGGATAAGGTTGCCCCCGATGACTACTGCCACATATTTTCCAAGCGAGTTGGCAATCACTCCAGCCGAAACCTCGCGGGTCAATTGGGCGGCGTAGGCTGCTATGCCCAACGGCAATGCCCATATAAGTCCGCGGATGAGCGTGTAGAGGATGTCTTGGAGCCCAAGCGTGAGGCTTATAACCTGTTGCTTGCGTTCTCCCTCTTTCATCTTGGCTATGGCGATGCCGATGGCTGCCGAGAGTATCAATATGGAAAGAACGTTCCCCTCGATAAATGGCTTCAGCAAGTTGTTGGGGATGACTTGCAAGATGTGGTCGTAGTATGACAGCTCGCCAAGCGAGGCGGGAACGTCTGTCGTCCCATGCGCTATTGTCTCTTGCGGCAAGTTCTCTGGGGCGATAATGGCGTATAACCCGAGCCCAACGAACGCGGCGGCAAAGGTGGTGAGAAGCGTGTAGGAAATCGTGCGTCGGAAGATTCGCCCAACGTCAGATTGGGTTCCAAGACTCGCCAATGTCGTCATGATGGCGAGGGCGATGGTTGGCACGGCAAGCAGTTGGAACAGCCGAGTGTAAACCGTGGCTATGAAGTCTACAAGCGCGTCAATGCCATCGACGCCAGCAAGCCCAATAAGCCCACCTGCCACCAGTGCGCCAAGCCACACTATTGTTTGTCGAGTCTGTGGAGTCATTAGTATCCAGGGTTTTGAGGAAGGATGCCGAGGTCTTCGCCTTTGAGGCCTTCAGGTATGGGCTGGCGATAGTGGCGACCTTTGACGTTGGTGTATTTGGCCACGAGGTGCTTATGGATTTTGGCGAAGAAGGAGCTTACGGTCGAGCCGTCGCGTCCTGTCGCTCCTTCCGCAGCGTAGCTGTCATCGAAGTGCTCGTAGGTCGATACTTTCTTGACCGACGAGATGAGGTCTTTCCAACGGAGGCTGTTGAGTAGTGCCTTCTGCTCGTAGGTGAACTCGTAGTCCCACTCGCGCTTTATCTGGTCGAGTGTCGGTGCGCTGACGGTCTCTATGCCGGCGCGTTTGCGTAGCTCGTTGAATGGCTCGGCCGCCTCGCTGTTTCTGCCAAGCTGGACGAGGGCTTCAGCCTTGGTGAGGAGTACTTCTGCGTAACGGATCTCGATGCGGTCTACGCTGTTATGTTCAATCTCCTTATTTTCAGCGTCTTCATACGATTGGTCTACGCTCTTGCCGTTGATTGGGGTGTAGATTGGCGAGTAGTAGGTGTATGTATAGCCGTCCTCGGGATTGGTGAGCTCGACGAAGTAGGTCTTCTCAAGTCGTTTGTCGTTGGGTTGCTCCTTCTTCCAATCGTCGTAGAGCGTCACGTCTGCGACTTCGGTGTGTATCTCGTTGAATGCCTGTCCGTTTTCTCCATTTTGGAATGGGAATGTCCATCCGCAGTGGTTCTGGTGGTTGCCTTGGGCGTCGGTTTCGTCGCCATCGTGCTTGATGGTGAACAGATGCTCGTTCGTGCCACGCTTGTTGCTTTCATAGTCGCGCCCCCATAGCTTGGCATATTCTGGGTCGAGGGCCAAAAGTCCGCTGCTGATGACTTTGTCGGCATATTCCACGGCTTTCTCCAGTCGGTCGGGCGTGGTCGTGAATGTCGGGTCGGTCTGCGTCTCGGCGATTGTCGCAACCTCGTCTTGGCTAAGTGGGTTGTCGCCCCATGCCAAATATGCGCGTGCCAAGAGGGCCTCTGCCGCCTGTTTGGATGGCGTGATCGGGTCGCCGTTGTAATCTTTCAGGAGCGCCTCGGCGTCGGTGAGGTCGCTGATGATCCTGTTGTAGACGTGGTCAATAGGATGACGCTCGGTCGCACTGCCGCCCTCCTCAGTGAGGATTGGAACCTCGCCCCATAGTTGCACGAGGTAGAGGTACGCCAAGCCGCGGAGGAATTTGGCTTTGCCAATTGCGGCGTTGTAGCCTTCGTCTGTCACGAGGCCCTTGTTGTGAGCGTCGATGACGAGGTTTATGTTCTCGTTGTCTGTCTGGATGCCGAGGAACAGGTTGTTGAAGATCTTTTTCTCGTACCATGTGTCTGCCGCTTGCTCAAATCGGCTGATGAGGGGACCTGGTTCGCCCTCTTCGCCCTCGAAGGAGATTAATTTGTTGGAGCTCAACTCGATGAGGAACGAGAATGAGGAGCTTAGGGGCTGCCAACGCTGGTAAACACCGTTGACGGTTGATATTGCCGTTGCGTCGCTCGTTATGGGGTTGTCGATGACGTTGCCGTTGGTCGTGTTCTCGCTATCGTCGCACGATGCCAATGCCCCCGTAAGAGCCAAGGCGGCGACTGCGTACTTGAAGTTTCTGTTGGTGAGTTTCATAACTGTAAGGTGTTAGTTCTTAGTTAGTTTGTTAGCGAATGGTTTTTGTTGCTGTTTTATAACCCTAAGTCCACACCGAAGACGAAGCTCCGTGCAGCTGGATATGCGCCGGTGTCGGAGCCTGAGGCTACTTCTGGGTCATAACCCGAGTAGTTTGTCACGGTGAATAGGTTGCTCGCTGTGGCGAATACGCGGACCTTGAACGGAAGTTTGGGCTCGGTTTTGAATTTGTAGCCAATGGTCACGTTACGAAGTTTGAGGTATGAGGCGTCCTCGACATATCGGCTGTCGATATATGACGTGACGCGCTCTCTGCTGCCCTCTGCATATCGTTGCGACCTGTTCTCTTCGGTCCAACTGTTCAAGACGTTGCGCAACAAGTTGTAGCTGTCGCCCGTCTGCTCCAGTCGTCTGCCAAGTCCGTTGTAGAGTTCGTTGCCATGGCTACCCGAGAATGATGCGCTGGCGTCAAGCCCCCTCCACTTCACTTGCGTTGAGAATCCGTATGTGATGTCGGGTTGGATGCTGCCCAAGATGATGCGGTCGTTGCCGTCGATTCTGCCGTTGCCGTCGGCATCGAGATATTTGACGTCGCCCGCCTTGAGTTTGCTGCCGTTGATGGTTGGCAGTTTGCTTACGTCTTCGTCCGTCTGCACTATGCCATCGAATTTAAGCCCATAGAATGAGCCGAGCGACTCGCCTTTGCGTAAGATGGTCTCTTTCGCGCTGCCTTGGATGACGTTGTTTGTCGTGCCCATGTCGGTAATGGTGTTCGCGTTGTGGGCAATGTTGGCAGATACGCTCCATTGAAGGTCTTGGCTGTTGATGATGGTGTAGTCCACCGAAAGCTCGAAGCCCTTGTTCTCCACGTTGCCGACGTTCTGCAACTGGCTGCTTACGCCTTGCGAGAAGCCTACGGGAACGTCCAGCAACAAGTCGCTCGTCTTCTTGTAGTAAGCGTCTGCCACGATGTTTATCTTCCTGTCCCAAAGCCCGAGGTCGATGCCGACGTTGTAAGATGTCGTGGTCTCCCATTTCAAGTTGCCGTTCGAGTCGTTGCTTTTCGAGTAGCTCGACTGACCGTCATATTGGCTTGCCGTGTACCTCAACGAATATTCGTAATCGCCAATCTCTTGATTGCCCACAACGCCATATGATGCGCGAAGTTTGAGGTAGGTGATCTCTTTTGCGCCCGAGAGGAATGACTCTTTATCGATGTTCCATGACAGGCCGATTGACGGGAACCTGCCCCATCGGTGCGACTCGGCAAAGCGAGACGAGTTGTCGGCGCGGAATGTTGCCGTCACGTTATATCGGTCGAGCAATGTGTAGTTGACGCGGGCAATGACGGAGTTCAACGTCGCCTCCGATGCGCCCGACTTTGGTGGGTAGTATGACGAGCCGTCTGCCAAGTTGTTGTGTTTCAGGCTGTCGTTGGTGAAGTGCGATACGAGGTTGGAGTTGTAGTTAGTCTTGCTGTTTTGGCGTGTGTAACCGACGAGGGCGTCCAGGTAGTTGTTCTTGCCGATGTTGCGTCCCCAAAATATGGTGTACTCTTGCTGCCATACTTCGTTATTCTTGTTGCCTATGCCGCCAAGTCCTTCGTTGGCAAGGCCAAGCGACGTGTAGGATGGCGAGAAGTAGTTCTGCGTGATCTGCTCTTTGTTGAGCCCGACGGAGGCCTTGATCCTGAAGTCGCCAAATGCGTACTCGGCCCATGTGTTGGACAACAGGTAGTTGTTGATGCTCTCGGCAACCGAATTATTAAGGTCCGATACCGCGTTTGATGATTTGTTCCCGATGGCGAAGTAGGCGTACTCGTACGGGTTGGAATAGTTGTATGAGCCGTCGGCATTGTAGATCGGGACGACTTGTGGGGTAAGGAGTCCGTAGACGAAGCTGTTTGTGATGCCGCCAGAGAAGGGCGACGAGTTGTAGTTCACCTCTTCGGTCGTCGTCAATCCCTCTTGCGTGCTTTTGCCGTAAGTGGCTGATATTCCAAAGCTCAGCTCTTTCGTGAGGTTCCAGTCCGCATTTAGGTGGAAGTTGTAACGCTTGAATCCGGAGTTGATTATGATGCCGTCCTGGTTGGAGTAGTTGGCCGAGAAAGCGTATCGCCCCTTGTCCCCGCCACCGCTGATTGATACCTCATGGCTTTGGCGGAAGGCGTTGCGAAGCATTGCGTCTTGCCAGTCGGTGCCTTCGCCAAGGTTTGCTATCTCTTCATCGGTATATCCGCCTTTGTTATAGTAGTATTTCTTCTGAAAGGCTGCCCACTCCGAGGCGTTCATAAGTTCCAACTTCTTCGTGATGGCATCCCATCCTGCTGAAAATCTGTAGTTTACCGCGGCGTTGCCTTTGTTGCCTTTCTTGGTGGTGACGAGTATTACGCCGTTTGCTCCGCGTGAGCCGTATATCGCCGTCGCGCTGACGTCTTTGAGTACCTCTATGGATGTGATGTCCGATGGGTTGATTGTCGAGAGCGGATTAAGGCTGCTCTCCAATGCGCCAATGCCTGTTTTCGATGCGCTGGCGTCCTTATAGTAGATAAATCCGTCGATGACGTATAGTGGCTCGTTGCTGGCGTTGATTGAGTTTCCGCCACGGATGCGGATGTTCGATGCCGCTCCAGGCTGTCCCGATGCCGCTGTGACGTTAAGCCCCGCCACCGCGCCACCAAGTGCGCCGTCCAATGTTGCCGATGTTGTCTTGTCAAATGTCGCGTTTCCCACTTTTGTGACCGAGCCAGTCAACTGCGTTCTACGTTGCGTGCCATAGCCTACCACGACGACCTCATCGATCTTTTTGTCTTCCTCGCGCAAGTCGACAACAATGTCGTCCGTGCTGCTGACTGCCACGTCTTTCGCCTCATAGCCCATGAAGCCTACCTCGATGACCAATGGGTAGACCTGCGATGTCGTAAATGTGAAATTGCCGTCTATGTCGGTGACGGTGCCTTCTGCGGCTGTCCCCTTGACCCTGATGGTCGCGCCTATCAGAGCCTCGCCTGTCTTGCTGTCCTTGACGTGGCCTTTGATTTTCGTCGGGGCCGATGCCTCGACCGTCGTGCCTAATATGTTATTTTCGGCGTATGCCGCTGTGGCTGTCAATCCCAGTGTCAATGGGATTATGATCAACAATGTTTTCTTCATCTACTATGTTCTGTCGTTGACTATTTTGTTTTCGCTTCTGTAGGATTGTGAAGGTGTGTGTGCTGCGACAACACATTCGCTCTTCCATGTGGTGACACATTCGTTTCATGGCTTCTATGTTAGAATGTTTGTAGTGCTTGTTTTTGTTTTACATTGCAAACTTACTACCATTGCCCACGTTTGGCAATCACATTCAATGGGTATCTATATTGCCATTTAATGGGATGTTTCCTACCACGTTTATGGTACGAGGCTAAAGCCCAGTCCCTCTAACAGTCTGGTTTTCACCATCTCTCAAAATCTCCTTGCAAAACCCGACGATTCGCTCCATCTTTGCATACCATGTCCGAAAGCCGCAACTTAAAGTCCCTGTCTGATGACGAACTCATGGCGATTGCCGCCACCGAGCTCGGCACTTCGGCTTTCCACGAGCTCTTCAACCGCTATTTCACGCCTCTGACGCTCTTTGCCATTCGTTTTCTGGCCGACGAGGATGCCGCAACCGACGTTGTCCAAAATGTCTTCATCGCGCTTTATGAGCAACGCCTTTCCAACGCTCCGCAAAACGTCCGCTCCTTTCTCTACGCTTCCGTCCGAAACTCCTGTCTCAATGTCCTCAAACATGAGAAGATAAAGCGTCGCTACGAGCAAGAGGCCGTTTTCTTGGCCGACGACATGTCGTCCGAAGCCACCGACCACCTCATCGAAGAAAGTGAGGCGCAAGCCAAGGTGGCTTCCGCCATGGCGCAGCTGCCGGACCAGTGCCGCAAGATTTTTACAATGAATCGTTTCGACGGCTTCTCCAATCAAGAGATTGCCGACCAGCTGGGTCTCTCGAAACGAACCGTCGAGACGCAGATTTCCAACGCCCTAAAGATTCTCCGCAAGTTGCTCCTGACGCTCGCTGCTTTCATCATTTTCTTCTTCTGATAGTTCCGCCAAGACGACCACTTTATGGTCGTGATTTACTTTGCGTATCTTTACTTTTGTCGCATTTTGTGTCATTTTGTCGCATTTTGTCGTGTGGCACGTGCTTTGAAATATCCATAGGCGAAAAAACAATAGGACCGCAAGTGAGGTCTGACAACTCCAAGCCGATCCAATAAACAATAAAGATTTAAGAATATGGATTTCAACAACTTCACAGTAAAGTCGCAAGAGGCCATCAACAAGGCCGCAAGTATAGCGCAAGCTGGCGGCCAGCAAGCGTTGGAACCTCTTCACATACTAAAGGCGATTCTCGAGTCCGCTCCCGATGTCGCTGGCTACATTTTCAACAAGTGCGGTGTCTCGACAACTGTCACCGATGCTGTCGACCGTGCCGTCAAGTCTCTCCCTCGCGTTAGTGGGGCGGAGAGCGGTACTTACCTCAGCAATGATGCCAACGCCTGTCTTCTCAAGGCGCAAGAGGCCAGTAAGGCGGAGGGCGACCAATTCGTATCTATCGAGTTCATCCTCCTCGGCATCCTTCTCGGCAAGGATACCGCGGCCCGTATCCTCAAGGACGCCGGCGCAAACGAGAAGGATTTCCGCTCCGCGATCCGTGAGCTCCGCAAGGGCTCCAAGGTTACAGACCAGAATGCCGAGCAGACATACAACGCTCTCAGCAAGTACGCCATCAACCTCAACGACCGTGCGCGCAACGGCAAGCTCGATCCTGTCATCGGCCGTGACGAAGAGATCCGTCGTGTCCTTCAGATTCTTAGCCGCCGTACCAAGAACAACCCTATCCTAATAGGTGAGCCTGGTGTCGGTAAGACTGCGATAGCCGAGGGTCTCGCGCATCGTATCATAAGTGGCGATGTCCCTGAGAATCTTAAGGATAAGGAGATCTATTCGCTCGATATGGGTGCGCTCATCGCAGGTGCTAAGTACCAGGGCGAGTTCGAGGAGCGTCTCAAGAGTGTCGTCAAGGAGGTCGTTTCTTCCAATGGTCGTATAGTTCTCTTCATCGATGAGATTCACACTCTCGTCGGTGCTGGTCAGAACAATGGAGCCATGGATGCCGCCAACATCCTCAAACCTGCGCTTGCCCGTGGCGAGCTGAGGGCTATCGGCGCAACTACTCTTGACGAGTACCAAAAGTATTTCGAGAAGGATAAGGCTCTTGAGCGTCGTTTCCAGACCGTCATGGTCGACGAGCCTTCCGAGGAGGATGCCATCGCCATCTTGCGTGGCATCAAGGAGAAGTACGAGTCCCACCATAAGGTGCGTATCAAGGATGAGGCCATCATCTCCGCCGTCACGCTTTCCCGTAGGTACATCTCGCAACGTTTCTTGCCAGATAAGGCTATCGACCTTATTGATGAGGCCGCTGCCCACCTCCGTATGGAGATGAACTCTGTCCCTGAGGAGGTCGATAATCTCGAGCGTAAGCTTAAACAGACTGAGATTGAGCGCGCTGCGATTCTCCGTGAGGGCGATACCGACAAGATTGCCGAGCTCGATAAGGAGATTGCCGAGCAGAAGCAGCAAGTGACAGAGCACCGTGCGCAATGGAAGGCGCAGAAGGATGTCATTGAGGCCATCCAGCAGCAGAAGGCCGATATCGAGCAAATTAAGTTCGATGCCCAACGTGCTGAGCGTGAAGGCGATTATGCCCGCGTCGCCGAACTCCGTTATGGTAAGATGGGCGAGGCGCAACGCAAGATCGACGAGCTTAATGAGAAGCTCCAGCATATGCAGGCCAATGGTGCGTTAATCAAGGAGGAGGTCGATTCCGACGATATCGCCGAGGTCGTCTCCCGATGGACTGGCATTCCAGTATCCAAGATGCTTGAGAGCGAGCGCGCTAAGCTGTTGCACCTTGAGGATGAGCTGCATAAGAGGGTCGTCGGTCAAGATGAGGCCATCCGCGCCGTAGCCGATGCCGTGCGTCGTTCTCGTGCCGGTCTCCAAGATTCGCGTCGACCAATAGGCTCGTTCATCTTCATCGGCACAACTGGCGTCGGTAAGACCGAGCTCGCCAAGGCGCTCGCTGAGTTCCTCTTCGATGATGAGGGTCAGATGACCCGTATCGATATGTCTGAGTACCAAGAGAAGCACAGTGTCTCCCGCCTCATCGGCGCGCCTCCAGGATATGTTGGCTACGACGAGGGTGGTCAGCTCACCGAGGCCGTCAGACGTAAGCCATATTCGGTCGTCCTGCTCGACGAGATCGAAAAGGCGCACCCCGATGTCTTCAACATCCTCCTTCAGGTGCTCGACGATGGTCGACTTACCGACAATAAGGGTCGTACGGTGGATTTCAAGAACACCATCATCATCATGACCTCCAACTTGGGTTCCAACCTCATCCAAGAGGAATTCGAGAAGAGCGGCAACCAGATAACGCCCGAACTGATCGAGACGAGCAAACGCGAGGTTATGGAGCTGCTCCGTAAGACAATCCGTCCCGAGCTCCTCAACCGTATCGACGAGATCGTCACGTTCACTCCGCTTAGCAAGGAGCGTATCCGTGAGATTGTCGGTCTCCAGTTCGCTTCCGTCCAAAAGATGCTGGCCAAGAATGGTGTTACTCTCAACATCACGCCTGCCGCAATCGACTGGCTCGCCAATGTCGGCTACGATCCTATGTATGGCGCGCGTCCTGTCAAGCGTGCGCTCCAGACATATGTCCTCAACGACCTCTCCAAGCGTATTCTCGCTGGCGACGTGTCTAAGGATAAACCAATGACTGTCGATCTCGCTAATAACGAGCTTGTGTTCAAGAACTAAGTTTACTACATAAGGTTGCATTTTAAGCCCCGGCTGCTCTACTCGCGGTCGGGGCTTTTTTCTTGCCCTTCTCTCCGTTTTTTCTTATATTTGTAGAGCAACCCAATATCTTATAACCCGATGAAAAATATATTGTTAGCGTTTTCTGTCGCTACCCTGTTGCTTCCTTTGTCTTCTGATGCGCAAGAGAAGCTTTTCAATAGTGCCAATGTCAAGTCCCCCGTCGTCAATGCCGATGGCTCCGTCACTTTCAATCTCTTCGCCCCTAAGGCCATCAAGGTCGAGGTGACAGGCGATTTCCTCCCTCCTGTCAAGCACGATGTCCCGGGCTACGGGTCTGTCGAGTCCCCGGGCGTTGCTCAACTCGTCGAGGGTGAGAATGGCGTATGGTCTTTCACGTCCGACAAGTTGTCCCCCGAGCTCTACAGCTACACTTTCAACGTCGATGCCCTTCCAAATGTCAAGGACCCTTCCAACATCTACGTCAATCGCGACATCACGACGTTCTCCAATATCTTTATCGTCTCTGAAGCTAAGGGCGACAAGGGCGACCTTTACCGCGTCAATGAAGTCCCCCACGGCAATCTCTCTAAGGTTTGGTACGACAGCCCAACCCTCAAGATGCAACGCCGCATGACCATCTACACCCCCGCGGGCTACGACAAGGGCGGCAAGTATCCAGTTCTCTACCTTCTCCATGGTGCCGGTGGCGATGAG
This sequence comes from Clostridium sp. CAG:343, assembly GCA_963616565.1. Lineage (GTDB taxonomy): Bacteria > Bacteroidota > Bacteroidia > Bacteroidales > Marinilabiliaceae > W3P20-009. The sequence continues at coordinate 130,221 of CAVEKX010000004.1, read as the reverse complement.
AACGCATGGGGCGAGCTTGGCCGCGCTGCGCAAATTCTCGATAATCTCATCGCTTCTGGTAAGGCAAAGCCAATGATCGTCGTCATGCCAAACGGCAACCCCAACTGCCAAGCCGCCCCGGGTGAGTGGTCCTTCGGCATGTACCAACCCTCTTTTATGGGCGGTGGCGATGGTCCGACCGAGCCTGCCGTCGCTTCCATGGAGGACAGTTTCATGGACATCGTCAATTATGTCGACAAGAACTACCGCACCATTAAAGACCGCGCCCATCGCGCCGTGTGTGGTCTCTCAATGGGTGGCGGCCATACTTTCGGCATCAGCCTCCGATACCCCAAGATGTTCGACTACTATGGTCTCTTCTCCGCTGGTCTCCATCTCGGGACTTTCAAGATCGGTGAGTCTTTTGCCGACCAGATTAAGAATAGCCCCGATTTCGCTTCCCAAGCCTCCAAGCTCTTCGCCTCCAAGCCGCATCTCTATTGGATAGCAATGGGCAAGACCGACTTCCTCTACCAGTCTACCGCCGACCTCCGCCAGTTCCTCGATGCCAATAATTATCCTTACGAGTATCTCGAGACCGATGGCGGCCACATCTGGCGAAATTGGCGCATCTATCTCTCCCTCTTCGCACAAAAAATCTTCAAGTAAAGTCCGTCATTGCCAAGGTCCTGAAGCCCAAGCCGACACACGTTAAATATTTTCTATTCTCGTTTAACGTCTGTACCTTTGCACCCGATATAGTAGTATTAAGAATTATTTAAGTTTTATAGAATGGAAAGACCAACGCCTACCGAGAAGGTCATCGACCTCGGCGACGGCAGGACCATTACCATCGAGACCGGCAAACTGGCCAAGCAGGCCGACGGCTCTGTGATGATCAAATGCGGTGGCACTTACCTCCTCGCTGCTGTTACAAGCGCTACTGAGGCTAAGCCCGACACCGATTTCATGCCCCTCACTGTTGAATACAAAGAAAAGTTCGCCTCCGCTGGCCGCTTCCCTGGTGGCTTCACTCGCCGTGAGGGTCGAGCTTCCGACTACGAGATCCTCATCGCTCGTCTCGTCGACCGCGCTCTCCGACCCCTCTTCCCCGACGACTACCATGCCGATACTTTCGTAAATATCACCCTCTTCTCCGCCGACGAGAACGTCATGCCCGACTCTCTCGCAGGTCTCGCAGCCTCCGCCGCCATGACCATCAGCGACATCCCCTTCAACGGTCCTATTTCCGAGGTTCGTGTCGCTCGCATCGACGGTAAGCTCTGCATCAACCCTTCTGCTAAAGATCTCGAGCGCGCTGACCTTGATATTATGGTCGCTGCTTCCATGAACGACATCAACATGGTCGAGGGCGAGATGAAGGAAGTCTCCGAAGACGATATGCTCGAGGCTCTCAAGTTCGCTCACGAGGCAATCAAGAAGCAGTGCCAGGCGCAGATCGAGCTCCGCGAGCTCATCGGCAAGCCCAAGCGCACCTACTGCCACGAGGAGAACGACGAGGAGCTCCGCGCCAAAGTCCGCGAGCAGTGCTACGAGAAGGCTAAGCAAGTCGCTCGCAGCCGCATCGCCAACAAGGCTGAGCGCGGTCGCCAGTTCGACGCCATCAAAGACGAGTTCATCGCTAATAACTACCCAGAGGGCTTCGAGGGCGAGATTCCTACAGCTCTCATCAGCCGCTACTACCACGATGTAGAGCGCGACGCAGTTCGCCGCGTCCTCCTCGACGAGCAGATCCGCCTCGACGGTCGCCGTACCGACGAGATCCGCCCCATCTGGTGCGAGGCTGGCTACCTCCCTGGCCCTCACGGCTCCGCCATCTTCACCCGTGGCGAGACCCAGAGCCTCTCTACCGTCACCCTCGGCACCAAGCTCGATGAGAAGCTCATCGACGAGGCTACCGTCCGTGGCACCGAGAAGTTCCTCCTCCACTACAACTTCCCTCCTTTCTCCACCAACGATCCTAAGGCTCCTCGTGGCGTAGGTCGTCGTGAGATTGGTCACGGTCACCTCGCAATGCGAGCCCTCAAGAACATGATCCCTGAGGACATCCCATATACCGTACGTGTCGTTTCCGACATCCTCGAGAGCAACGGTTCCTCTTCTATGGCCACCGTCTGCGCAGGTTGCCTCGCCCTCATGGACGCTGGTGTTCAGATCAAGAAGCCCGTCGCAGGTATAGCAATGGGTCTCATCACCGACACCGAGAGCGATAAGTACTGCGTCCTCTCCGATATCCTTGGCGACGAGGATCACCTCGGCGATATGGACTTCAAGGTCACAGGTACTCGCGACGGCATCACCGCCACCCAGATGGATATCAAGGTCGACGGCCTCAAGTACGAGGTTCTCGCTAAGGCTCTCAACCAAGCCCGCGAAGGTCGTATGCACATCCTTGACTGCATGCTCGAGGAGCTTCCTCAGCCACGCGCCGACTACAAGCCTCACGCTCCGCGCATCGTCACCATCAACATCCCCAAGGATATGATCGGTGCCGTAATCGGCCCGGGCGGCAAGATTATCCAGGACATCCAAGCCACCACAGGCACCACCATCAATATCGACGAGGACGACAAGAAGGGCATCGTCAGCATCGCTGCCGCCAACAAGGCCAACATCGACGCAGCTCTCGAGCGCATCAACCAGATTGTCGCAATCCCCGAGGTCGGCAAGACCTACAAGGGAAAGGTTAAGACCATCACCACTTTCGGTGCTTTCATCGAGATTCTTCCCGGTAAAGACGGTCTCCTCCACGTCAGCGAGATGGATTGGAAGCGTATCGAAGATCCCAACGACTTCTGCAAGGAGGGCGATGAGATTGAGGTTCTCCTCAAAGAGATCGATCCTAAGACAGGCAAGATGCGCCTCAGCCGCAAAGACCTTGTCCCAAAACCAGAGGGCTATGTCGAGCGTCCTGAGCGTCCACGTCGCGAGAACAACGGCGACCGTCCACGCGGTCCCCGTCGTGAGGGTGGCGATCGCGCTCCTCGCCACGAGTAAAAACAAGTAAAGGCTCCATTCCTAAGCCGATACATTCTAAAAGAGCTCCAGTATCTCTGATGCTGGGGCTCTTGCTTTTTAATCTTCGAAGAATAAACCAGTCCGTCTGTGGTTTGTTGACCCTTCGCCTCCATTGCACTCTTTCAAATGCCATCTTGCGATTTTTTTTAATTCGGCCGTGTCCAAGAGTTCTAAATATTCCAACTCGTTATATCCCAGCTTGATCTCTCTCCTCAATTCTCACAGGTTGCGATTTACCAAAAACTTGTTAATAGTTCAAATTTCGCCTCCGCTCTCTCCCTTTTTTATTACCTTTACATTACGATAATAAGTCATCAAACATTCCATCGATGAAGCGTATTTTCTCTCTACTTCTCGCCCTTTTCTCCATAACGTTCGCCTCAATGGCGCAAATGGCAGAACCAGTCCACTTCTCCTCACGAATGGAGAAGTCCACCCACCCAGGCGAGGTCGATATCATATTCGAAGGCTCTATCGACCGAGGTTGGCACGTCTACTCCACCAATCTCGGTGACGAAGGCCCTATAAGTGCCTCTCTCATTGTCAACAGCATCAATGGTGCCGAACTCGACGGTACCCTCATCGCACGCGGCCACGAGATCAAGAAGCAGGACAAGATGTTCGGCATGGAGCTGCGCTATTTCGAGCGTAACGTCACCTTCGTTCAGCACGTCCGTCTCACTGGAGGTGCCTATTCCATCGACGTGACCCTCGAATACGGTGCCTGCGATGACCAGAGCTGCCTCCCTCCAACCCACGTCGATTTCACAACCTCCGGTGTCGAGACAATAGCGCAGCAACATCCCGCGCCAGCCGCCAAGCCCGATTCCGCCTCCGTCCAGTCTGCCGCAACCATTCCCGCAGATGTCCTCACGTCCGGCACGTGGGCTTCCTCTGTCGAGCAGATGAAAGCGCAAGGCGAGACGCTCTCCGATGCCGATGCCCTTCCTCTCTGGAAGGTCCTTCTCCAAGGTCTCCTCGGCGGTCTCGTCGCCATCTTCACCCCATGCGTGTGGCCTATCATCCCCTTGACCGTCAGCTTCTTCCTCAAACGCAACAAGGAGCGCAAGAAGGCCATCGCCGAGGCTCTTACCTATGGTGCGGCAATCGTCATAATCTATCTGACTCTCGGTCTCATCGTGACTGGTCTGTGGGGTGCTTCCGAGCTGAACGCTCTTGCCACAAATGCCGTTTTCAACATCTTCTTCTGCCTCCTTCTTCTCGTCTTTGCCGCCTCTTTCTTCGGCGCGTTCGAGATAACTCTCCCATCCTCATGGGCCGATAAGGTGGAGTCCCGCAAGGGCAACGCCACAGGGCTTCTCGCCATTTTCCTCATGGCGTTCACTCTCGCCCTTGTCTCTTTCTCCTGCACTGGCCCCATCATCGGATTCCTCCTCGTAGCTGTCGCGTCCGAGGGTAGCATCCTTGCCCCGGCTGTCGGTATGCTCGGTTTCGCCTTGGCTCTCGCCATCCCTTTCACTCTCTTCGCTCTTTTCCCCTCGCTCCTCAAGAGTGCCCCACGTTCCGGTGGATGGATGAATGTTATCAAGGTGACTCTCGGTTTCATAGAGTTGGCTTTCGCTCTCAAGTTCCTCTCCGTTGCCGACATGGCCTATGGCTGGCACATTCTCGACCGCGAGGTCTTCCTCTCTCTCTGGATTGTGATCTTCGCGCTGCTCGGTGCCTACATGTTGGGTTGGCTCAAGTTCTCTCATGATGACGAAAGCCGCCATATCGGTGTCACTCGTTTCTTCGCTGGTCTCATCTCGCTCGCTTTCGCGGTCTACATGATCCCAGGTCTCTGGGGCGCGCCTCTCAAAGCCATAAGTGCCTTCGCTCCGCCAATGTCGACCCAAGATTTCCGCTTAGGTCAGTCTTCCGTCGAGACCAAATACCGCGATTACGACGCCGCGCTACAAGCCGCTCGTGCCGAGGGCAAACCTCTCCTCATCGACTTCACTGGCCACGGATGCGTCAACTGCCGCAAGATGGAAGCCGCCGTGTGGACCGACCCCACCGTCTCCTCGCTAATCAATGACAAGTTCATTCTCGTCTCTCTCTATGTCGATGACAAGACGCCTCTTCCCGAGGTGCTCGAGGTTAATGAGGGTGGCAAACTGATTCGCCTCAGGACAATCGGCGACAAATGGAGCTTCCTCCAAAACCATAAGTTCGGTGCCAACACCCAACCGTTCTACGTCGCCGTAGATCCCGACGGCAACGCCCTCACGCCAAGCCACTCCTTCGATGAGGATGCGCGCTCTTTTGCCGATTTCCTCGCCTCAGCCGTAAAATAGATATAAATTACTATCTTTGACGCTGTTTCGGCATCCCGATGAAAAAGCTTCACAAGTTCGTCCTCCTCAACTACTCTGGCCCGTTGGCCATGACTTTCTTCATCTCGCTTTTCATCCTCGTGATGCAGGGCCTGTGGAGATACGTTGACGATATTGTAGGCAAGGGTCTCGAAATCAGCGTCATGGCCGAGCTCCTCTTCTACGTTGCGCTCCAGGTCGTCCCAATGGCTCTCCCGCTCGCCATCCTTCTGGCGTCCCTCATGACTTTTGGCAATCTCGGTGAGAATTACGAGCTTACCGCCATGAAGGCCAGCGGCATATCCCTCTTCCGTATCATGAGGCCTATGATTGTCGTGACGGGGTTCGTATCCATTTCCGCTTTCTGGTTCTCCAATAACGTCCTGCCTGTCGCCAATCTCAAGTTCTACTCGCTACTCTATAGCGTCAAGCAGCAACGTCCTGAGCTTGAACTGAAAGAGAGGGTATATTATGATGGCGTGGATGGCTTCCGCATCAAGGTGTCGCGCAAGGATCGCAAGACCGGAATGCTCTACGACCTCATCATCCATGACCACCGCGACCGCATCAACCGCAACATCAATGTCACTATGGCCGACTCAGGTCTTATGGACATCGATAGCAAGGCAGGCATGATTCGCCTCACCCTCTACAGCGGCATAACCTATGACGAGAAGGTCACGACTGGCAACAAACGCATGTCCGAGCGCGAGCGTCAAATGTATCGTCACGATGCTTTCACACGTGAGGTGTTCCAGATAAAAGTCGATGGTCTCGATTTCTCCCGCACGAGCGAGGACGCTTTCAAGACCAATGACCGCATGAAGGATCTCCAGCAACTCCATCATGACCGCGATTCTCTTGCCCATCGGTGCGACTCCCTTACTCGCCAACTGAATGCCGACGTGCGTTCTTTCATGCTCAAGAAGGCAAATTTCCGCTACAAGTCCGACACCCTTTTCGTCCTGGCCATCGATACTGCCAAGACGCTCCCTGTCGACAGCCTCACACGCTCCCTAACCCCGCGCAAGCTCCAGACTGCCATGCAAAATGCGCTCCGTGTCGCAAGGAGCAACAAGCAGGTCGTCGACGACAAGCAGATTAGTTACGACAACGAGCAAGTAAAGGTCAACCGACATAAGATGGAGATGCACCGCAAGTTCTCTCTCCCAGTGGCGTGCATGGTCTTCTTCTTTATCGGTGCCCCTCTCGGCGCCATAATCCGTAAGGGCGGTCTCGGTACCCCAATCGTAATATCCGTCCTCTTCTTCATCTTCTACTACGTCATCGACACGTTCGGTGCCAAGATGGCGCGCGAGGGCGTATGGCCGGTCTGGTGTGGAATGTGGCTCTCCACGACGGTTCTTCTCATGATCGGCTCTTTCCTGACCTACAAGTCTGCGACCGACTCCGCACTCTTCCGTTCCGAAGCCTACGCCAAGATTGCCGACAGGATTAAGTACTTAATCCGTAAGCGCCATCTCGCCAAGCTCCGCAAACGTCGTGAGCAAGGCGACCCTACGGCATTCTAATTCAAATACATCCGTCCCCAATACGGTAAAAACACTCACTGAAAAAAGTACTGCTATACAATATGATAGATACTGAAAACAGACCAGACGCCCGCGAGCATCTGGACAAAATAGAAGACGCCGTCGAGGCTTTCCGACGTGGCGAATTTGTCATAGTCGTCGACGACGAGGATCGTGAGAATGAGGGCGACTTCATCACTGCGGCCGAGCTTATAACCCCAGAGAAGGTCAATTTCATGCTCAAAAACGGTCGTGGCGTGCTCTGCGCACCCCTCTCTATCGACAGGTGCGAGCAACTCGAGCTACCACACATGGTAAGTGACAACACTTCCATTCTCGGTACTCCTTTCACCGTCTCCGTCGACCTCCTCGAAGGTTGCACCACGGGTGTCTCCATCCACGATCGTGCCGCCACAATCCGCGCCCTCGCCGACCCGTCAAGCAAACCTACCGACTTTGGTCGCCCGGGTCACATCAACCCTCTCTATGCGCAGAATCGCGGTGTTATTCGTCGTTCTGGTCATACCGAGGCTGCAATAGACCTCGCCCGTCTCGCAGGTCTCCAACCCGCAGCCGCGCTGATCGAGATCATGAATGAGGATGGCACCATGGCTCGCCTCCCACAGCTTCGCGTCATCGCCAAGGAGCATAACATAAAGCTCATCTCCATCAAGGATCTTATCGCCTATCGCCTCAAGACTGAGACTCTTGTCTCCCGTGGCAGCGAGGTTCACCTTCCCACCGAATATGGCGACTTCCGTCTTATCCCATTCCGTCAGACAAGTAACGGCAAGGAGCATATAGCTCTCATCAAAGGCTCTTGGAATGCCGACGAACCCATCCTCGTCCGCGTACACTCATCTTGCATGACTGGCGACATCTTCGGCTCCATGCGATGCGAATGCGGTGAGCAGCTCCATAAGTCCATGCAGCTCATCGAGAAGGAGGGCAAGGGCGTCGTAGTATACCTTAACCAAGAGGGGCGCGGCATAGGTCTCATGGCAAAAATCGAGGCATACAAACTCCAAGAGCAAGGTCTCGATACCGTCGATGCCAATGTTCACCTCGGTTTCGACCCCGACGAGCGAGACTATGGCGTTGGCGCATCAATCCTCAAAGAGCTCGGCGTCCACCGCATGCGCCTCCTGACCAACAACCCCATTAAGCGTGTAGGGCTCGAATCCTATGGCCTCGAGATTTCAGAGATTGTCCCCATAGAGATTCAACCCAACAAGTACAATGAGTACTATATGCGTACCAAGAAGGAGCGCATGGGGCACATCCTCCACTTGGTCAAGTAACGTATAGCCTCTATTATTGCAATAATAAAGCGGCGACAAATCGTGGAGATTTGCCGCCGCTGCTATCAATAGGTGTTCAGCCTTGCTAAAAGTTATACCCGACGGATAGAGACAGGCTCTGGTTGCGAAGCTTATGGTCTTCGTTTCCCAAGAAGTTCTTGGTGTTTACGATCCCCACAATGCCTTGCTCCAACAATATCCCTACGTAAAGATGTCTCCAAAATGTGACGCCTCCCCCAACAATTACGCCACCGTCAACTCTTCGGCTTGCGTATTCAATGTCTTGCTTAAGCAACGTGCTCCACACATCTGACATCTTCCCTTCGTCAAATGCGTCATATGAATGGTGCTCGATGGTGACGTCGTCCCATTCTGGTTCTGCGCAGCAGTCTTCCGCCTGCCATTCCTTCGTGTCGACTGACAAGCGGCCGCCTGCTATGTATGCGGCATAACCTCCAACTTTCGCCTCCCACTCGATAGGACGCACGCCAATACCATGGCGGAACCTCACAAATATTGGCACTTGTATATAGTGAAGCCGCAACTTGAGTTCCGTCGTAAAGGACGTGAAGTCGCTCTTCAACCAGTCGCCACGCTTGAGGTCAGTATCAAATTCTACGCCCCTCATTTGGTAATATGCCCCAGTCTCAATACCCCAATATCCGCCTATCGTGATGTCAAGGCTCAATCCTCCACCCACTCTGGGTGATGCCATGTCTTTATATCGTGTCGGACGACCGATAGATGCGTAGCTCGCAAGTGAATGCGATGCGCTCAGATATGTGTCGCTGCCATTGGCTCTGATGCCGAACCTTATGCGGCTCGCTTCTTCCGATTGCCCATTTGCCTCCTGCGTACCGAATATGGCTATTGCGGTGAGGACAACTGATAATAGTACTTTCTTCATTGTGTCTTAAATTATTTAGTTGCGAATATATATATATCCTATCCGACGTTTCCATACCGCAAAAGGAGTATTCTGCCATACCCTCCCCCTATGCGTCACAACTTCTACTCTGTTTTCCGCAACACATTGAAACTCCGAATGTTTTATGCACTCTTAACACAATTTGCGATACCATCTTTCCTAAACACGCTAATTTCGCAATGCTATAAAACTTCGGAAACAGAACTGATACAATGGTACAAAATCTTTTGGAAGGCAAGCGCGGCATCATCTTCGGTGCCCTCAACGAAAAATCCATAGCGTGGAAAGTCGCTGAGAAGGCCAAGCAGCAAGGTGCCGTTTTCACCCTCTCCAACACCCCGGCCGCCTGCCGAATGGGCGAGGTCATCGACCTCAGCAAAGCCACTGGCGCCGAGCTTATCCCTGCTGACGCAACCAATGTCGACGACCTCAAGAATGTCTTCGCTCGTTCACAAGAAGTCCTTGGCGGTAAGATCGATTTCGTCCTCCACTCCATCGGCATGTCTCTCAACGTCCGCAAAAAAAGGGAGTATACCAATCTGGACTACAACTTCTTAGATAAGACCCTCGACATCTCCGCCGTATCTTTCCATAAGATGCTTCAGGTCGCCTACCAGTCCGATGCCATCAGCGAGTGGGGCAGCGTTGTCGCTCTCTCCTACGTCGCCGCGCAGCGCACTTTCGACGGCTATAACGACATGGCCGACGCCAAAGCTCTCCTTGAGAGCATCGCGCGCAGCTTCGGCTACATCTATGGCCACGAGAAGCACGTCCGCATCAACACCATCTCCCAGTCGCCAACAGCCACGACTGCTGGCTCCGGCATCTCCGGTTTCGATGGTCTCATGGACTTCTCCGACCGCATGAGCCCTCTCGGCAATGCCTCCGCCGACGAGTGCGCCAATTTCGTCATCACAATGTTCTCCGATCTCACCAAGAAGATCACCATGCAGAACCTCTTCCACGATGGCGGTTTCTCCAGCATGGGCATGAGCGCACGCGCAATGTCGCAATACAACAAGAGCTTCGACGAGAAGTAGGGGCAGCCTACCTCACGAGATATAACTAAAGAGCGTCGGTCACATTTTGCGACCGACGCTCTTCTTCGTTCATGCATGTTTCTCGCACAAAAAGATACATGATTTAATAAAGTGTTGTGGCAGTTTAAGGTTTTAAGTGTCATATACTTCGCAAGAATGGTTTGATAAAAGAATATCAGTCATCTTTTTCTATTCTTTTTAGCGACTATTCACGAAATTTGCGTTGCCAATTCAACAACACATTATCAATGGAACGAAGAGTTACATTTAACGAGATAGTAGAACATTCACATGACCTTGTGACATATTCCGATGGTCGAGTAGCACTTTTAGGAGGGCTGCGCAACGTCGACCAGATGAAGCTTCAGTCCGATGTCTACATGGGTATTCTCTGCACGGGCGGATGCGCAACTCTCCTGCAATCCGACGCCACCTCTCTCGAAGTCCAGCCTGGCGATCTCATGATCTGCCATCCTAAGCAATTCTTCCAAAGCGTCAAGACAAGTGCCGACTTCAAGAGCCTCGGCATCGTCTTCTCGCCCGACTATTTCGAAAAGTTCCTCCTCTTGGGCGGAAGCCGATGGAGCACCAAGAAACTCCTTGAGACATATCCTGTCGTGAGGCTTCAAGAGGCCGATGCGCAGTCGCTGCGCTTAGATTTTGAATATCTGCAACAAAAGGCCACGCAAGTTCAAGGTCCACACTCCCACGAGGCTCTCGACCTGTTCATAAGGGCTGTCCTCATCGATTGCTACGACGCCATAATCAAGGCCGTAGGTCACTCAGCAATGTCATCTACATTCACCTCTGCCGAGCAACTGGTCAATCGTTTCATAGATTTGGCGGAGGACATGACTCCCGCCACTCGCGAGGTAACCGTCTACGCTCACCAACTTTGCGTGACTCCGAAGTACCTCTCTACAATTTGCAAGGCGCAGACGGGAATGACTGCAAGGCAGATAATAAGCCAAAAGGTTACGCGCAAACTCCGTCGCCTCTTCTGCGACCCCGAGCTTACGGTAAAAGAAATTGCCGAGATGAGCGGTTTCAAGAACCTCTCATTCTTCGGCAAATACGTGAAGAGGGAAATGGGAGCGTCGCCGCGCAGCCTGCGCCACAACGCCCTCGATAATAATTAGAATTGGCTGGCCACGAAGTCTGCCACCTCGCGGGTCACGTTCGCTTGGCTCTCAGCGTCGCCTGGGGTTATCATGGAGTGGTCCATCCCCTTGTGAAGGATAAGTTTTGAGTTGGACAATGCGCGTTGCAGGTACTTGCCATATGTGTAGGGAACCGCATTGTCGGCTGTGCCGCAGATGATGAGCGAGGCTCCGCGGTATTTTGTGGCTTCAAGCAGGAAGTCCGTTTCTTGCGCATTCTCGATATACTTGCGACCGATGGACTGCTGACCGCCCATAAGCTCCAAGCGCGATGGTGGGTCAGACGGGTTGAATGGGATGCCAAATATGATGCCACGAGCCGCGTCGTCGGCGAGAACCACTGCGGGTGCCATCATGGCGAGGCACTTGACGCGCTTCTTGCCCATGTCGGCAGCGGCTAAGAGGCTCACAGCTCCGCCCATCGAATGACCGACAAGGGCGATGCCATCTACAAACGGCAACTTGCTGGCGTACTTGATGACAGCCTCAAGGTCTTCTACTTCGGTCTGTACGGTCATGTTGACGAACTTGAACTTCTCGGTGACGCTCGCTCCGCTGCCAGCGAAATCAAATAGCAACGTGGCGATGCCGCGCCTCTCAAGCTCCACTGCCACTTGGCGTCCAAGTCCGCCCTCCTTGTTGCTGCCGAAGCCGTGGCATATTATGGCTATCGGGCACTTGGCTCCTTCTGCCAAGGTTGATGGTTTATGGTATACGGCGCTAATGGGCGCGTTGGGACCTTTGATGGTGACAGACTCGCTCTCTTGTGCCTGAGCGAATGTGACGGTGAGCAGCATTGCTGCGATGCCCGCAAGTGTTCTTTTAAGGTGCATGAAATGAGTATTTTATTTACGTATTACGAATTTAGCAAGAAATGCGCTGATGCGTTTGGGAGTGCAAGTTCAATAGAGTGCATGGATGTTGCAATGTTGCGCCACTCATCTGTTCGCCTCGTTCGTCCTCTTGCTGAAGACGTGTATTTTTTGCATCTTTGTCTTTGCCTCACTTGCCTATATCCACCTATGGCGATGAGCCTTATGGTCAGCAAAAAATGAAGTGATTTGTATATTATAGTTCCTTGACGCTTGGTGGGACGCAGGGACTTCAAAGGGAGATGTTTACAGACTATGGCAAACGCTCTTAATGTAGGCGACGCTGTCGATTGCGTCGTCAGAAAGATTCAAGCTAACGGGCTATCGGTCTCTCTGCCCAACGGGCGGTTCGGCTATGTGCCAAAGTATTGCGCACAGTCGATTTGCGATGCCGATGGAGACTTTGTGGTCAACGTTGGCGATACCGTGACACTCACGATTAAGGAGCTTGGGCAGCTAGTCCGACTTGGAGATGGCGACGATGCCGTCCCCCGACAGCCCGAGCCCAAACCATTAGCCGAGCCTGAACCTGAGCCTTCTGTGGCGACAGGTCCTAAGGTCGTGGGGCGAATAGACCTAAGTCAAGTTAAGTCGCGCAAGAGAAGCGGCAATATCACAAACTATAACGCCAATCCTCAATCCTCTGGAGCGAAAACTCCTACCTACCGCGTGGGCGACGTTCTCGAAGGCGTCGTGTCGCGAGTGCAGGATAACGGCATATACGTATCGCTCAACAGGGGTGGTCAAGGGTTCATGCCAGCCTACTTGATGGATAAGGGACCCGACGACCAGCCTCGCCCATACCGCAGGGGCGAGCATGTGACGGTAGGCGTGTCTGCCACCAAGGATTATATCCGCCTATGCGGCGAGGATAAGATCCGCAAGCGAGAGCGTCGCGAGATGATTCGCCCAATAGTGTCCACAGCCCAGCGTTACATCCCTATGATGGCGTTCCTTGCCGACCATAATGTAGGCGACGCTTTCTTGGCGCAAGTGGCAGACGTGTCTGACGACCGCGTAATTATATCCCTTCCCGACAAGGCTGAAGGTGTCGTGTGGCGCAATGAGGTGATGTGGCGACAAATAGACTCTGCCGCCGAAGTCCTGAGCCGTGGTGACACTGTCGATGCCGTATTTCTTGGGGCTGATATGGACCACTATCGCCTTCTTTTCAGCATCCGTCAGTCAGTACCCCAACCCGATGACGCATGGCAAATGCCGGCAAGTGAGGTTGAGGAGATGAAGAAGTCTGACCCCGACGCACCCTCTGCAGCGGCTCTATATAAGGTAGGCGATGAAGTGCGTGTCTCATTCCGCAATGGTCATGGCTACTATCTATACTTTAATGTAGGGTCGGAAGGGTTGCAAGGAGTTGCATTCAAGGAGATGTTCCCGAACTTGACCGACCGTGATGGCAGGCTCATGGCACAAGAGGGCGATGAGGTGGATGCTGTCGTCGTGTATATTGGTGGTCGTTTAGGTCTGTGCGACAAGTCGATATGGGAGACCAGGCGTGACGAGGTCGAGGCGATGTTCCTCTCCGAGTTCGTGCAGCAGCCAGCCATGAAGGCTGTAGCCGTGCGCCACTACCATGCGGGCTCTGAAGTTACCGGCACGATAACTGACCTTGACGGAGAGCGTATCGTATTGGCACTTCCCAAGGGAGGTCTCGGTTTCCTCAAAAAGAGCGAGATGATCGTCATGTCAGACGACGCGGACAATATCCGTTTGGGAGCAAAGCTGTCGGCCGTTGTGGAGCGGGGTGGTCGCCAAGGCTACACGCTGTGCGACCGTGCGCGCTACGCCTTGCAAAAGCTTCAGGTCGGCTCGACGCTTAAAGACGTATATCATGTAGGAGATGAAATACATGGCACTGTAGTCGATGAACTCAAAGACGGCGTGCTTGTTTCACTGCCTCATGGAGGGAACGGGCTCTTGCAGGCGAGCCATATCTCGGCAGCCGCAGAAGGAGAAACGCCTGTGTTGCCAGAGGAGGGTGACGAGGTAGACGCTGTGATCTTCATGATTGGCAAGCAGAAAATCTTGCTGTGCGACAAGGTCAAGTGGCAAGAGATGCAGGCTCGTCTGTCGCGCCGCCCGCAGGACTACTTTAAACCTGGAGACTCATTTACCTCAAAGGTCGTCTTTGCCGCAAGAAGTGGTGTCTATGTCCAACTACCCACGGCCGGCAAGGGCTTCTGGCCGGTATATAATATGGCGGGCTATGTGGAGGGCAAGGCAAAGGCTATGCCCCGTCGAGGAGCCACCGTAACTACCATCGTGCAGAAAGTTACGGACAAGGGCGTAATCCTTTGCGATGCCACTTGTTACGCACGCATGCAAGAGAAGGCAGAAGCAAAAGGCTCTGAACCGCAAGATATGTAGAGTCGTGCCTGAATAGGGCATGGCAAGAATAGAAAGGAGAGGCAGGCTGCGAAAGTGTAGCCTGCCTCTCCTTTCTATGTTGGTTGCCATTGCGTCACTTGACCTCGTCTACCGCCACAAGTTTGTTGCTTATGGCATAGATGGCGAGAGCTATTGACGAGTGGATGTTGAGCTTGCGCGCTATGTTGCGTCGGTGGGTGAGGACGGTGTAGACAGATATGTTCATCTGGTCGGCTATCTCTTTATTTGCCATGCCGCTTACGACACCTCGCACCACTTGCTTCTCGCGCTCGGACAGTGTCTCGCCGTTGGCATCGGAGGCGGGCTCGGCGTCTCGTCCGCGCAGCTGGTCGATGAGTGCCATGATGTCGTCCTCGGTGTCGAAAATGCTGATTTGGGCGTCGTAGCCGAGGCATAGCGGGCTTGCTACAACTTGGCTCATGAGGGCTACGAAACGTGCGCCGCGTGCGTAGAGGTCGGTCTTGTCTCTCCATGCGCAGATGTCGAACCGCCCGCCGAAAGTTGGCGATACCATCACGACGGTCGGGACGAAAGAGGCGAGACGGGTCTCTAAGTCGTCGGGCTCTGCCACCTCAAGGTAAGTGGCTTCGCCTCCAAGGAGTCTTTTGAGGGTGGCGAGGATGCCCATTCGCACAACCACGCTCTCTTCAGCCACGGCTATTTTAAGTGTCGTCTGCTGTGCCATTTTACTTGCCTCCTTTTACTTTTTAATGTTCTTGGCTCGACGCTCCATGTCGACGAGTGACGGGATGAAGAGATTGTCCTCGATGTCGCAGTGGCTGCGCAGGTCAGCCTCGAAGCCGAAGATGTCATATAGGACTTGGTGTACTTCGCGGGCCCGGTTTTCACAAGGGAAGTAGCGGATCATCACGTTCTTCAGTTCCAGCAGGTGGGTGTCGATGTTGTCGTGCTGGCTAATGAAGTTGGAGAGGTTGAAGGTGTCGAGACCCTCCTCGCCATCACTCAGCCGGTTTGCGTAGTTGAAGAGAACCTTATTCTCGTAAGCGAGATGGCGGTTGACCGCCGTGGCGTAAGTATCGAAAAGCCGCAGGACGAGTTCGGACATCGTGGTGTCGCTTACTCCACTTACGACTTTCTCCAGTTTGTTGCGCAGCTCGGGGAGGAGGAAGTCGGTGTAGTAATGGTGGGCCTCGCGCAGGAAGCTCATCATCGCGCTTACTTTAACTTGATGGTATAGTGTGCTGTCTGAAGTGGCGACATAGTTGACTACGGCGAGGAATGTCGGGCAGTCGACTCCTGCCTCCTGGCAAACCTGACCAACAGTCTTGTCTCCGACACCGAGGCTTATGCCGAAGCGGCTGAGGAGGAGGAGAATCTGGTAGTGTTCGGAGAGAATGTCGCCAAGCTTGTGGTTCTCGGTAAACTTCATATATCGAGATGTCTGTTTTTATTCTGTTATATACGAAGATAAGAAAAATATCGTCTTGTCGGGAGAGAAACTTGTGAGGGGTGGAAGTGATTGTGGGTGGCTGGAAAACAAGAACTCCCGAGCCTCGTAGGAAGCTCGGGAGTGTTGGTTGTAGCCGATAAGAGAATCGAACTCTTATTGCCAGATTGAGAATCTGATGTCCTAACCGTTAGACGAATCGGCCATCTTGCACGTCTTGGTCGCATCTCTTTGACTTTGACGATGCAAAATTATGGCAAAGTAGTGGAATTTGCAATAGCTGAGGGGAATTATTTTTTAGCTGCCTCGGTGAATGCTTCCATAATCTCCGTTATGTGCCCGTTGTGGGATGCTCCGAGGGCGTAGCCGCCTTCGGCTTCGGGAGCCCAGTAGAAGACGCCGTGGCAGTGGCCTTCGGTCTTGTCTTTTGCGTAGTGGATTATGTCGGCGAGGAGTTTTTTGCCTTCAGCAGGGCGTGCTGCCTCTACGCCAGTCTCGACGACGATGACATCTTTGCCGTATTTCTTGGCAAGGTAGACAATGTTGGCGGAGAATTTGTCGAGGGTCTCCTGGTCGGTCTCTGTCGTACCTGCCTTGTGGTCCCAGTAGGGGTAGACGCTCAGTCCGATGACGTCCCACTTGGTATTGTATTCTTGGAGGCCGCCTAAGATGAAATCGCAGTGCGTTGGGTCGCTTCCGCCATCGAGGTGGATGATGACTTGGGCTTGTGGGTAGACCTCTTTTACGGCATCGTAGCCTACTTGCGTGAGCTCGGCGTAGGCTTGCATATTCTCAGAGGCTTTGGCTTTAGGCCAGATGAAGCCATTGCTGGTCTCGTTGCCAACCTGCACCCAGCGGACGTCTACATCGGCATCGCGAAGCATCTTGAGAGTGTTGCGCGTATGGTTGCGGAGAACCTCTTTCAGCTCATATTGGTTGAGGTATTGCCATGTTGCCGGTATGGTCTGGTGCGCGGGGTCTGCCCACCAGTCGCTGTAGTGGAAATCGATCATTACGGGGAGACCGTAGTACTTGGCTCGTTTTGCCATTATGAGGACGTCGGCTGGGCTGCAGAAGCCGCCCTCGGGATTGACCCACACGCGGAGGCGTATGGCGTTTAGCCCAAGCTCGTACATGAGAGCCGTATTCTCACGCAATTCGCCTTTGGCATTGTAGAGCTTGCCGCCACGAGCCTCAAGCTCTGTCGTTCCGCTGATATCGGCTCCGAGCCAGAAGGGCTCAGCGTCTTGGGCGACGGACGAGAGGCTGAGCGTGAGAGATGTCGCAAGAGCAGCGACCTTTAGTCTAAGTGTTTTATGCATAATAGTTTGTGTGTGTATTTTTGACGTTCTTCATTGTATATGCCTTCACTGTCGAGGTTGTCTATCCGGACAGAGCCCGAGGAGTGGAGGATTTTGCCGTCGCCCATGCAAAGCCCCACGTGGCAGATGCGCCCATCGGGTTTTTGGAAGAAAGCGAGGTCGTTGCGCTTGGCTTGGGAAACTGGGACTTCCGTACCGAGGTGGACTTGTTGCGACGCGTCGCGCGGAAGAGCCTTGCCGCAGATCTTGTAGGCTATCTGTGAGAGACCCGAGCAGTCGATGCCGAAGAATGTCCTGCCGCCCCACAGGTATGGGGCCCCATAGAATTGGAGTGCTGCTTCAACAGCGTCGGATGGTTGGCGGGCTGACTTGAGGTCGGTGATGAAGTCGTAGACCTTGTCGCCGATGTGGAACGAGGAGTTGGAGACAAGATGGAACTCGGAGCCGCCTGTCACGGGCATTGGCTGGAGGTCGCCATGGTGATGGACGAAGGCGAGTGGGGTGGGGGAGACGACGGACGGCGAGTCGAGCCATTGGCACATGAAATCGGGCGATTGCGCATGCGGCAATTTGAAGTCGACCCATCCCTCGTAATTGTCGAAGAGGGTGCGTATGAGAGTCCAACGCCCGATGGTCTCGTGAATCTCGTATGCCTCGCCGAAGATGAGTTGAGAGGTTTGCTCGGCGGCTTCGGAGGGTAGGGCGCGGATGGGGATGAGCCCGTATGTGCAGATTCCGAGATTATCCATGCGAGAGTTTTGTTATCTGAGTTTTATCTCTTGACCAGCTTCTGGCTCTTGACCTTGAACCATGCCATTTCGCTTCAGGAGCTTACGGAGCTTGATGCCGTAGGAGTGGGCGATGTTCCACATGGTGTCGCCCTCATTGGCGGTGTATGTGGCGCAGTCGGGGTGTGAGCGGTTGCGCTTGGGACGCAGGTATATGAAGGTGAGGTCGGATATTTTGGCGTCGGAGGAGAGATCGTTGTACTTGAAGAGTTCCCACGTCATGAGATGGAACTCAGCTGCGATACTCTCGAAGGTGTCGGCTTTGGACAGCTCGACATAGCGTACGCCATTGTTGTACATGACCTCGTGAGGAGGCAGAGGGTTGATCTCGAAAGTTTTGGAGCCGAAGGATTGGCGCGAAGGAGTGTAGGAGTCGTCGGAGGACGAGTTGTCTTTGCGGCGGACGACATTATTGCTGTTTTTCCTGTCTGCCTTGTCTGCTACATTGTCTCCGTTGTTGGCGGATTGGCGACCCTCGGCAGTGTCGTAGGCGTAGAGACCTTCATCCTCGATGATGTTAATGAGGCGTGTGGCGTATGTGCGCTCAGTGGCGTAGCCGCAGCTCTTGAGACCATGGGCCCAGCCTTTGTAGTCGGTCTTGTCGAGTTGGAAGAGGGCTGCGTAGCGTTTGGTATTGGTGAGGAAATCGCTGTGATCACGGAAGCTGTCGAAGGCGGAGGGGTAGCTGCGGAAGCACTCTTGGCTACGGTCGTCGTCCTTGTACTTAGTGTCGCCCGTCCACGAGGAGTGGCACTTTATGCCGAAGTGGTTATTTGCCTCGACGGCGAGGTCTGAGTTTCCGCAATCGCTCTCGAGAATACCTTGAGCGAGGGTGATGCTCGCAGGGATGCCCGTGCGTTCCATTTCTTCGATTGCCCAATCTTTATATTTGGCTATATAACCTTGGCGGTCAAGGCGTTGGGCTGAGACCGAGAGGGACAAGGATGCTGCGGCGAGCAGTATGGCGTTGCGGATCGTACTCATTTTACTTAATCATCCAAGCGTTTACAATCTCTCCGATGAAGACGGCGTGGATTGAGCCACGCTCATTGTAGAAGCCTTTGGCGGAGCCTGTCATGGCAGCGGGGTCGAAGTTGTGGTCGTAAATCTTGCGGCACTCGATTACGACACTGGCCTCGGAGAAGATAGGTGCGCCATTGTCGGTAAAAGTGGCATGGAGGCTCGTGTCGGCGAGCTTATTGCCGTTGCGGCCCGAGTGAGTGCCAAGGTATTGGAGGTCGTCGTGATACTTTTCTGGAAATCCGCAAACCGTGAAAAAGTCATTGGACTGCATGTACTTGTAGGTGTATCTTGTGGTATCGACGAAGACCGTCATTATGTCTTTACCCCAGAGCTCACCCATAGAACCCCAGCTGATGGTCATCTCGTTGAAGTCGGTCGAGTCGCCTGCGGCTAAGAGCATCCAATCGTCGCTGATGAGCTGGATGGCGTTTTTGAGCTCTTGGGGCTTGACTTTGGTGAGTTGACCTGTTGTTTTGGTCTCGGTATTGGCCGCATTTTCATTCTTGCAGCATGATGAGAGCGTGAGCAGGACAACGGATATGGCGCAGAGAATAAACTTTGTCATTGTCAGAGCTTTATGATGTGTGAGATTATGTGGTTTTCGGGAGTTGGACCGAACTGACGGCTGTCAGCGATCACATCCCTATTATTATTAAGCGTCATGTAGTAGCTCAGTTTGAAGGTGTACGTGGCTCCCTTTTGAGGCTTGATCTCAGTGCCTTCAAAGCGTTTGGCGAGAGGCCCGTATAGCATCGTATTCGCATAGGTGAGGTTGATGACATCACCTTGCTTTGGCAGTCGGAAAGGGCCCCAGTGGTAGGCGTTCCACTGGTATGCCACATTCCATGGATATATCCGATCATCGTCCATGTTTCGGAAGATGGTGGCATAGGTGTAGACTTTCCATTCATCCTCACGTCTCGCTATTGGCAATCGGACGGTTGAAGTGTCCTCGACAGCCTCTTTGGGTTTATCTCCACCCTCTGCAATTGCTTCGCTCATTTGACGTTTAACAGAGTATGGCGTATGGGGGCGGAGTTTGAAGAGGGCAGTCGGGCGGTCGGACTTGTCTGACAATTGCCCATTGACGAAGAGGGCTGCATCTGCGATGGAGACGGTATCGCCTGGGCGGGCGACAACCTTCAGAGCCAAGGGACCGACAGGGGTGTGGACCAGAGCCATGTCGCCGCGTGAGATACGACCGAGTTTGTGGGTCCGGTAGTATGTTGAGGCATTGGCGGTATCGCAAGGCACCCCGTAGTGCATCTTGTCAACGAGGCAGAGATGAGTTCCTGCATCGGGTGTGGATATTGTCGAGAGCGAGAAGACGAACGTGACGACATAGGAGACGCCCGCGGCGCCGAAGATTATCGCAAGGCTCCATGATAATAAAGTCTTGCTGAAAGGTGTCCGATCTTCAACCCAAGACGCAAGGTGCGTGAATGCGTAGGTCGAGATGTAGATCCAGACACCGAGGCAGAGGGGGAGGAGGAGGGCGTAGGAGCGGATCCAAATAAGGGCGGCTGCGATAATGGTGCCGACGATTACGCCCTTAATGAGCCTGCGTTTTTCAAGTGGTCTTTTGATGTCTTTTCTTGTCGCCATGGTTTATGATGGCTGCTTATCGACGATCAAAATCGGTCTTGAAGAACCTTTCCCAGCGGATGTTTGACGGGAAACTCTTGTCGGGATCGAGAGAGAGCCATACGAAGAGTGGACGACCGATGACATGATCCTCAGGTACGAAGCCCCAGTAGCGCGAGTCGGCGGACTTGTGGCGATTGTCGCCCATCATGAAGAAATAGTCCATTGCGAAGGTGTAGGAACTTGTCTCTTGTCCGTCGACGAATACTTTGCCGTCGATGACATCGAGGGTGTGACCCTCATATGCCGTGATGGCGCGCTCGTAGAGGAGAGCGTTTGTAGGGTTGAGCTGGATTGTCGCACCGCGCTTTGGAATCCAGACAGGACCGAAATTGTCGCGGCTCCATGGGTAGTCGGGGCTGTAGGGGTAGACGCTCAGTCCGAGCGAGTCGGCTTCGTCCTCATCGATTTTGATTTCCTTGACGATCTGCATTTGGCTGACAGCCTTTGCCTTCTCGCGTGTAAGGGGTATTACGTAGGTGGGTCCGAGACCAGCTTGGCGGCGGTCCTCGCCAGAGATGCCGAGATTGTCGAAGAAGCGATCGTTGAGGAGCTGCCCGTTTGTAGTGACGTAATAGTTATGTTGGACGTCGGGGTAGTCTTCTTCGACTTGACCGTTGATATACACGGTGTTATGGACGATGGAGAGCGAGTCGCCAGGCATGCCGACGCATCGTTTGACATAGCAGTCGCGCCTGTCGACGGGTCGCCATACTATTTCGCTCAGTGGCGAGGATGGTTGCTTGATGGACTTCCTTCCGACCTCCATGACGTAGTGGTTGCGCTCCCAAGCGGTTGCCTTGTCGCGGAGAACCTCTTGCGCCTTGGCATCTTGGCTGATGTTGTTGAAGCCGCGGATGAGCGCGATGGAGTAGTAGTCGGGGTTGGTCATGTTGATGCAGACGGTATCGCCGGCGGGGAAGTTGAAGACGACGATGTCGCCGCGGCGTACGCTATCTGTGCCTGCGAGGCGATGATAGTCCCACATTGGCCACTCGAGGTAGGAGGGGGTGGACGATGTGAAGGGCATCGTGTTTTGGGTCAGTGGTACGCTGATAGGGGTGTTCGGCATACGTGGACCGTAGTTGAACTTGCTCACGAAGAGGTGGTCTCCGACGAGGAGCGACTTTTCGAGAGAAGAGGTCGGGATCTTGTAGTTTTGGAAGAGGAAAATGTTTACAAGATAGACAGCTACGAGAGCGAAGATGATGGCGTCGAGCCACTCGACAATGAGGGAGGGGCGTTTGCCGTCCTTTTTTGCCCTTTTCCAAAAGCCCCATGGGATGACCTCGGTGGAGTAGATGTCGAAAACGATTGGGAGCAGGAACAGCAGCCAAGCGTTGCCGGTCCAGAGGACAATGAGGAGGAAGAGGATTACGACCAGTGCGGTCTTAATCCAGTCGGCAGTAGGTATTTCGTTAAACTTTCTCATTTATGAGACTTGACCAAGGGGGTTAGAAACCGAGCATGTCCTTCATCGTGAGGAAGCCTTTCTTGCCGAGAGTGAACTCGGCAGCCAAGACGACGCCGAGAGCGAGACCGCGTCGGCTTTTCGCACTATGGGTGATCTCGATGAAGTCGTCGGGGCTTTCGTAGCGGATGGTGTGGATGCCAGGGACTTCGCCCTCGCGGAGGGATGTGATGGGGAGTTTGTCGGCGGGGATGTTGTCGTTGGCGACGACAGTCGGTTTGTCGCCGGCGGTATAGACGGTGCGGTCGAGCAGCCATCCGTCGATGCGGTCCATATTGTCTATGATGCCCTCGGCGAGGGAGATGGCTGTGCCGCTCGGGGCGTCGAGCTTGTGGATGTGGTGGGTCTCGACCATGGAGGGTGCATAGTCGGGAAACCTGTTCATGAGCTTGGCGAGCTGGCGGTTGATTTCAGCGAAGATGTTGACTCCGAGGCTGTAGTTTGAGGAGTAGAAGAACGTGTGAGCCCCATTCTCGCAAGCCTTTTGGATTTCGGGGAGATGTTGGAGCCAGCCTGTTGTTCCGCTTACGACAGCCTTATTTCGGGCGAAGCATTTTTGGTAATTGTCGAAAGCCGCTTTGGGAGTGGTGAACTCGATGACGATGTCGGCGTTTTTGAAGCCGTCGCTGTCGAAGGAGCCGGTGAGAGTGATGTCGATTTTCTCCGTTATCTCGTGACCGCGGCTGATGGCGATTTCCTCAATCGTCTTTCCCATTTTGCCGTAGCCTATAAGTGCAATTTTCATTTTTCGTGAGTGGTTAAATTGTCTCTTGCGAAATTACTAAAAATTGGGCGAAAAACCTTGCTGCGAGCGGCTTTGGCGCCCTCTTTAGAGGCAATGGATCAGCCACCAGATGTATGTCACGTAGGCAGCGACAAGGACGAAGCCTTCCCAACGCTCGACGGTGTATTTGGTGTAGCAGAACATCCAAAGGAGGAAGCCGGACAAAGCCATTACGGCAATGTCGATCATGGTCACACCGACTATGGTCATAGGGGTTATAAGGCCAGTCATGCCAATGATCATCAGGACGTTGAAAATATTGCTTCCGATAACGTTGCCGATGGCGATTTCGCTATTGCCTTTGCGTGCGGCAACGACGCTTGTGGCGAGTTCGGGGAGGGATGTTCCGCCAGCAACAATCGTGAGACCGATGACGGCATCGCTTACGCCGAGTGCCTTGGCTATACCCGTGGCACCGAGGACGAAGACGTAGCCACCACCAATGAGGCAGGCGAGACCGATGACAATGAAGAAGATGGCGAGCCACGTGTTCATGGGCTTCACGTCGGCCGACTCATTGGTGGAAGAGGCTCCCTTCTTGCCCTCGCGGATTGTGTAGGCGAGATAGGCAATGAAGCAGACGAACAGGACGGCTGATTCGAGGCGTGAGACAACCCCGTCGACACAGATTGCGCCAAAGAGGATGCCCGATATGACGCATACGGGGAGATCGCGCCTGACGGTTGGGCGGCTTATGGCCATTGGCGCCAAGAGAGCCGTGACTCCGACGATGACCAAAATGTTGAAGATGTTGCTGCCGACGATATTACCGACGGCCATGTCTGGAGTGCCTGCAAGAGCGGACACGAGACTTACGAACAGCTCGGGGGCGGAAGTGCCCATGGCGACGATTGTCAAGCCGATGATGAGTTGCGGAATCCTTAACCGCTCGGCGATGCCAACGGCTCCCGACGTGAGGCGGTCGGCACCCCAAATGACGACGGCTATGCCCGCAATGGCGAACAGGATGTCTAACATGTGCTTATTTTAAAATCTCAGTGATCTTGTCGATTAGTTCTTGGCCTCGGAGGTTTTTGCAGATGATGACGCCATCTTGACCGATGAGGACGCAGCTGGGGATGGACTCGACGAGATAGGCCTGGGCTGCACCATTGCTCCATCCTTGGAGGTCGGAGACTTGTATCCACTTCATGCCCAAATCCTTGACCGCTTTCTGCCATGCGTCGCGGTTGTCGTCGAGCGACACGCCTACGATTTCAAGACCTTTGCTGTGGAATTGCTCATAAGCCTTGACGACATTGGGCATCTCGTATCGACATGGTCCGCACCATGAAGCCCAGAAGTCGATGAGAGTCAGTTTGTTGGCGTTGACGATGTCGGCGAGACGGATTTGATTGCCGTCAGCGTCGGTTTGTGTAAAGTCTGTAAACTTTTTGCCGGGTTCGGTGAGTTTGTTGAGCAGAACGCGTGTCCTGATGCGTGAGAAGTTGGGCATCTCTGTCATACCTTCTTTCTCCATGGTGTCGAGGATTGTATTGCGGAGACTATCTTCGAGGAACATGTCGATTTCACCGAAGAGCAGGTCGCTGAAGAAAGACGGGATGTTGTCGATGACGTAGCTGGCGTACAGCTTGTTGAGCTCGGCATTCAGGGAGTCTATCTTTTGCGCAGCCTTGTCGTGCTCCTCGTCGGAGATGGACTGGTTTTGGAGAGTGCGCAAGAGAGGCTCGGCCATTGCGCTGAACTTCTTACCATTACCTTGCAGTTCGACCCATGCGGAGTTGCTCTTGCTGTCGGTGAAAGAAGGCAGACCTTCGGGATCTTCAGGCACGGTCATTTCGAACAGTGTGCCTGGTTCGCAGATGACAGCGTAGGCGGCATGAGGCTCGCCCTTGACGAGGGGCAGGACGTAGAGCATCTGGCCTGGAGCTTTTGGGGTGAACTCGAAATAGAACTCGCCATCTTTGATCACGGCTGTGTCGACGTTGCTGATGTTCATGCTTGACAACTCGCTAATAATCAAAGTGTCTGCGTCTTGCCATCCTTGGATAGTGCCTTTGATGACACAGTAATTCTCTGTTGGTTGGTTGTTGCAAGCTGTCAAAACGAGGGCAGCTGCAGCTATGGCTGTGAGGGCTTTTTTCATCGTGTTGTGGGGGTATGAGACTTAGTTAACGTGTAAGATTCTTTGAAGGACATTGTTGGCGTCGCGGATAGAGGCGAGAAGCCAGTGGGAAAATATCTCAGTTTGTTCGGCTTCGGAGAGTTGGTAGTCATCGGGAGACATGCGTTCATCGATTTGTCGGCGCAGGTGGCTCATCGTGATGGCCGCGCTGGCGGAGATGTTGAAACTCTCGGTCATGCCGTACATCGGGATCGCCATGCGGACGTCGGCGTTGTCCATGGCCCATTGTGTGAGTCCGACCTTCTCGGCACCGAAGACGACAGCAATCTTTCCTTTTGTCACGTCGAGGTCGTAGAGGCTGACGTCGTGACCAGGGTGTGGCGAGGCGGCGACGATCTTGTAGCCTTGGGAGTGGAGAAACTCGTAGGCGGCAGGGGTGTTGAAGTCTGTCGTGTCGAATTTATGGTAGGTCAGCCACTTAAATGCGCCTCGGGCTACGCCGTTGCTGGCGTTGAACAGGTTGCTGTTTTCGATGACGGTGACGTCTTGAATGCCGAAGCAGTCGCACGACCTGAGGACTGCGCTGGCGTTTTGGCTATGGAAGATATTCTCCAGGGCTACCGTCACGTGGCGAGTGCGTCGGGCGAGCGCGTTGCGGAGCGTGGCGACACGGTTGTCGTTGACGAACGGTTGGATGAGGTCGATGCGTTTTTGAGGGTCGAGCGCGTTGAAAGCAGCCAGTTGCGCATCGGAGGGTGTTGAGATGTCTACCGACAAGGGTGGTGGTGTGAAATTGTGAAAAGCCGCCTGGACCAGAGCTGACGTCTGGGCCGGGCGGCTCTTGTTTTAATGGGTCTATCTCTCTGTGTGGATTAGAGGTTCTCCTCCAGCTCGCTGCCGGCCTTGAACTTGACGACCTTCTTGGCGGGGATGATGATCTCCTGCTTGGTCTGAGGGTTGCGGCCCTTGCGCTCGCCACGCTCGGATACGCTGAAAGCGCCGAAGCCTACGAGGGCAACTTTGCCGTCTTGAGGGTTTTTGAGAGCCTCAGCTGTTGCCTCAATGAAAGCGTCGAGGGCTTTCTTGGAATCGGCTTTCGTAAGGCCGGATTTTTCTGCGATCTTGTCGATTAACTGTGTTTTGTTCATCTCTTTACTGATTAATATTTATGGATGGCATTGAGGCCAAGAGACGCTCTTGCTGAAAACCACAGCGCAAATATAAGTCTTTTAAACAACTACGCAACGATATTTCACCTTTTAACGGCGAAACGTTGGTTTTTTTGCCTCAACCATGCAATATTTTAATCTATTGGGTACTAAAGCGTTGGTTTTCTTGCCTTGCTAGAGGTCTTGGGAAGGCGAACAGTCGCTGCTCGAAGCGAGGAAATCAGCCTCAAAAATATTCCCCAATGACTAACAGTGGCATCATGACTCCCTAAAACGCTGCAAATCCGTCGCATTAAGTCACCCAACATAAATTATTTAAGTACTTTTGCGGCGACTTACATTACTGAGAAACATACATATTCACAGCATAAAAATGGCAAAAGAAATGACGCCACGTGCCGAGAACTACTCGCAGTGGTATAACGATTTGGTAGTTAAGGCCGACCTTGCCGAGCAGTCGGCTGTCCGAGGCTGCATGGTCATCAAGCCCTACGGCTACGCCATCTGGGAGAAGATGCAACGCGCCCTCGACGACATGTTCAAGGCCACTGGCCACCACAACGCCTATTTCCCTCTCTTCATCCCCAAATCGTTCTTCAGCCGCGAGGCCGACCATGTCAAAGGCTTTGCCAAAGAGTGCGCCGTCGTAACGCACTATCGCCTCCGCACGGCCGAGGATGGTTCAGGCGTCGAGGTCGACCCGACAGCTAAGCTCGAAGAGGAGCTCATCGTCCGCCCTACTTCCGAGACCATCATCTGGAACACATATAAGAACTGGATTCAGAGCTACCGCGACCTCCCTATCCTTTGCAACCAGTGGGCAAACGTTGTCCGTTGGGAGATGCGCACCCGCCTCTTCCTCCGCACGGCAGAGTTCCTCTGGCAGGAGGGCCATACGGCTCACGAGACAAGCGAGGAGGCTGAGGCCGAGGCTCGCAAGATGCTTGAGGTATATGCCGATTTTGCTGAGAACTTTATGGCCGTTCCTGTCATCAAGGGCGTAAAGACTGCCAATGAGCGATTTGCTGGTGCCCTCAACACATATACCATTGAGGCCCTCATGCAAGACGGCAAGGCTCTCCAGAGCGGCACGTCGCACTTCCTTGGTCAGAACTTCGCCAAGGCATTCGACGTCACGTTCATGAACCGTGAGGGCAAGAGCGACTACGTATGGGCAACATCATGGGGCGTCTCTACGCGTCTTATGGGTGCGCTCATCATGGCCCATTCGGACGACAATGGTCTCGTCTTGCCTCCAAAACTTGCGCCTACTCAGGTCGTCATCGTGCCAGTCTACAAGAAAGACGAGGAGCGTGCAGCTATCGCAGCCAAGGCTAACGAGATTGTCGCTCGCCTTCGTGCCAAGGGCATCTCCGTCCTCTTCGACGACAACGACAAGAAGAAGCCCGGTTGGAAATTTGCCGAGTACGAGCTTAAAGGCTTCCCAATCCGCATCGCCCTTGGTCCGCGTGACCTCGAGAAGAACGAGGGTGAGGTTCACCGTCGCGACACGATGGAGAAGATGCAGATGAGCCTCGACGGCATCGAGGATAGGCTCGCAGCTCTCCTTGACGACATCCAGGCCAACATCTACAAGAAGGCACTCGACTATCGCAACGCCCATATCACTCGTGTCGACACCTTCGACGAGTTCAAGGAAGTCCTCAAGAGCAAGGGTGGTTTCATCTCCGCACATTGGGACGGAACGACCGAGACCGAGGTTCGCATCAAGGAGCTTACGAAGGCTACCATCCGCTGCGTGCCTCTTGGCAATGAGCCAGAAGAGGGCAAATGTGTCCTCACGGGCGCACCATCTCACCAACGCGTCCTTTTCGCTGTTTCCTACTAAACTGATAATGTTGGCAAAGAAATCGTAAGGTCGTGCCAACCAGATAGTTACCGCCCTCTCTTGCGAAAAAAGCAGGAGGGGGCTTACTTTTGAACCTTAACCGTAAAAAGATGAAAGCTTTATATACAATCCTGTTGCTCCTCGTCTCTAACAGCTTCATGACGATGGCGTGGTATGGTCACTTGAAAATCTCACAGACAAAATGGGGTAGTGGGCTGTCTCTCATAGCTATCATCCTCATTAGTTGGGGAATAGCGTTGTTTGAATATTGTTGCCAGGTGCCAGCAAACCGCATTGGGTATGTCGGTAATGACGGGCCCTTCAGCCTTGTGCAACTCAAGGTCATTCAGGAAGTCATCTCGTTGAGCGTATTCACTGTCTTTACCCTCGTTTTCTTTCATAACGAGACATTCCGTCTCAATCACCTTATCGCCTTCATTTTCTTGATTTTGGCAGTCTATTTCATGTTTAAGAAGTAGGGTGGGTAGGCTGTGCAAATTAAGTGACATTGACCATTGTCGCTTTCCAAAACAGCGACGCGAAAGAGGAAGCCTCATGCCGCACGGCATCGGGCTTCTTCTGTATTCAAAAATAACCATCCCCTCCATCAAATGTGTGTCACATCGGGTGGAGGGGATGGCTTTCTTTCGGGAAGCTATATCGCTTTACTCTTCTTCCTCGTCGTCAGCGGGAGCTTCTGCCTCATCGTTTCCGACGTCTTCGCTCTCTTCTTCTTCATTTTCAGAGTCTTCTGACTCCTCGTCCTCTTCGTATGATTGCGAATTGTCGTCGCTCTCGACAATGCCGTCCATGATATCCTCGGCTTCCGCTTCGGCGTAGGCATCGGCAGGAACATGGTTGAGACCGAAATTCTCAATGAACTTGTCCATATAGCTGTCTGGCGCCATCACGTATTCCATGTTGTGGCTCCTGTCGCGGCGCAACTTGAGGTCGATCGACGTGACGGTCTGCATGAAGTCCGGATTAGACGATTTCATGCTCAACCTATTATACCCTCGACCCGTATTGCCGCGATAGTCAAGGTAATACCACGTGTCGTTGTCGGCCGTTATCAGCATCCTGACACGACTGCCATTATTCTTGCGCACAAGGATTTCGCACTTGACGTTCACTTTCCTGTTCACCTTACGATAGCGCATCATCATGAGGTTCACCGTCGTGTCGCAAACGTAGCTCTTCTTTCCAGTGCTCCATGTGAACAGCATCTTGTCAAATCCAAATACGGGACCCAAGTCAGGCAGCAATCCCGTCTTGGGATCCAATCCTGCCTCAAGCTCGGCATTGATGCGGTGAAGCGACAGAGTATCATATAGTTCCGCAAGTCGCTGACGATATTTGAACGACGTCGAGTCACATTTCGGAGCCTTGCTATTCAATATGTCGTTATAAATCATCGTGCAGACCTCAGGTCCAAGGAAGAAGTCCATCTCCGTATACAACTCAGCCGTTATGACATCTTTGCTTCTGTCATGGCGCAACGTGCCTGCCGTGTGGAAGTCAAACGCTCCTGTCGGGTTCTTCGTAAGGAATGCCCTCAAATCCACTTTGCCAAAGGCCTCGATAGCGTCTTGATCGGGGATGAAAGTCAACACTGCGCCTGTCGTGTCGGGCTTGTCCATCTTCATCGGCGTGTTTATCTCGAAGTGGTTGAAGATGTTGTTGTAGTATAAATAGCCTTTGGGAGCCTCAATCAATTTGAGGTCAGTCACCGCCTTATAATGCTCCAACATCGTCGAGTAAATGTGTACGGAGTCCTTGGCGATGCGGAACGAGTGGTAAATCTCGTCAGCCTTGTTCTTAGCGTCGCCCTGCGTCGTGCCAAACGAACGGTCGCCTACGGGGATGCGCACCTTGGCAGGGTCGATTATCGCGTCGAAACGGATGTATCCCTTAGGCCCGTGCGCTGCCGTGTGCCTCATCTTCGCGCCACCGTCGAACTCCAACAGCTGCCTGTCGCCTCTGATGGCGGCATCGCCCTTGAAGGCGAAGTGCTTGTCGAGGGGGATGTCGTCGGGGATGTTGCCGCGCGCTGTCGTGATGGCGTCGTCGGTGTGGATGTCGCCCATGAAGATGACGTTTTTGCCACCCTCATTGTCGACGAACGTGTACTCGCCAGAGCCCTTATATTGCTTGGCGCCCTCGATGGTGATGTTTGAATTGGTGAACTTATGGTTTGCGCTGTCGTTCTTCACCTCCACTATCGTGCGACGCAGTTCGTCCATGGCCGCTCCTTTGCGGATCATGACGATGTCGCCGGCGTTGAGGTTGACCCTCGCGTCCGCCACGTCGATATGCGTAACGTCCTCACACCTAAGGGTGTTGGTGTTGCGGTCGTAGACGGCTACGGGGACAAGGAAGTTAAGCGAGTCGCCGCGCTCCTTTGTGCAGACAAAGCGGTTGCCCGCGCCGCCCTTCGTACCGATTGTCTCGATGTTTCGCTCCAGGTCCCACGTGTAGTTTTTGACCATGGTCTTATATTTCACGGCAGGGAATTCTTTCTCGTTGCCGCCAGCAGCGGTAAACTGGAAGTAGCCCTCGCGTTTGTCGAAGTCGATGATTGACTCCATGCTGCGGTTCAGCAACTCACGACCTACCTTCGGGTCCTCACGAGCAATCTTGTTCATGACCGTATCCTCCCTCACGGCGTCGTTCACGAACTTGCCACGCGTCATTGTCGATACGCGAGTATAAATCCTTCGGTCTTGCTTATTGACGATGTCGCGCCTAAGCTCACCGCTCTGCAATACTCGCTCCTCATTCTCGTATGTGTATGATGCGAAGTACGACGTGTCGGCCTTGATGACGTGGTCTGTAAACGACATTAGCTTGCCTTCCAACGTCGTGCCGAGCATGTCCGAGCGTCCCACGCCCATCAGTTTCGTCGGCGTGACGGTAAGTTTCCCGTCCATCTCGCACTCATATCCGTCGCCATCTTTCCTCGGGTACATTTGGAATTTGCCGACAGTGTTGCGTACGTCCATCTTGTCGACTTCGGGGAAGAATTTCAACTGCGTCTTGCCGGGCTGCGCTATGTTGTTTTCGTCGCGGATGCTCTGATTTTCACCAAGTTCTACGCCGGGGAATGTCGGAGCCGTTGTGCTTTTCTTGATGTCGAACTGCCTCGTGTTGCCCTCAGTGTGGTCAAGGAAGAAACGGAAATAGTCGTCGGTCTGGTAGCCAGTCACTTTGCCCTCGTCGTTCGCCTTGGCGTAGCTTGTCGCTTTGCTGGCGGAGTATTCTATGTCGCCTATGCCCCTCAACCCGTTGTTGCTCAGGTCGATAGTCTTATAGAATGTAGCTTTGCCGCCATAAATAGGATATCCTTCGGCAGGTGTCTCGACTACGAAGCCGAGCGAATAGTCGTCGCGGATTCTGAGTGGGTGGCGTATCTCGGGGAAAATGTTGCTGGTCAAGACGCCGTTCAACGGCAAGTTATTGTTTGTGATGCTGTTAATGTCGTCGAATGTGAAGGTGTCGACCGTGAAATAGAACCTCTCTTTGTCGTAGATGTTAACTCGTCCGTCTTCGCCTGCCAGCAGGTTTTTGTCGTAATATATCTTGGCAGGGCGGGTGGACGATAGGCGAGGGTAGCCCGCCAATTTCTGCTTGCCGCTCTTGTTGTCTGGCTCGTTAAGCTGCACGAGGCCCGACAAGTCGTTAAGCGTGTTGCCAATCTTTGGCGTCGCATAGTTGCCATATTTGTCGATTCTGGTGGAGTCCACCATCCTCATGCTCATTTCGTCGATGCTGTCCAGCCTGATCTGGAAGTCCTCGTAGTCGAAATAGAATTTTCGTCCTATGGCCGTTACCTGACCGACGGTCACGACGCCGTTATATTCGATGTCGCGGTTTTTCTTCATGGTCAAGTTTCCGTCCGTCGGCTTGAGGTAGATGTTCAGGTTGTCAACGTCCGAAATCTGCACGCCGAACACCTTTCTCATGTTGATGTCCAACGTGTTGAGGTCTATGTAACCATTTGGTTCTGTGGATGCTGAGTCGATGGATATAAATCGCATCTCGTCATAGTCCTTCTTGCCAAGGCTGAATTTCAAGTAGTCATACAGACGGTCTGTGGCACGGCACACGTCGCGCTCCACATAGTAGTCCACGAAGCCGTCGTATGACAATGTCAGCAACAGCTGCTGTGCTTGCAAGTGCGTCATGCTCGTGAAGTCCGCAAAGTCGCGAACCGGGAAACCGCCGCCGCCATTGTAGCGCACGAAGTCCGCAACTGTCTGGAGGGGGTGCGTCGTCTCCATACCCCACAATTTGTTGAAATCGGTCTCCGAATAATACGCTTGGCTCTCGATGTATGTCGTGTTGACGGGTGCGCCAGCCACCTGCGTCAAGTACAGTTTGCTGCCGTCGATATTCCACTTAACCAGTTCAGCGTCAATGTTTACCTTATGGTATGAGTCGCGATATTTGGCTTTCTCCATGCCCTTTGAGCCGCGCGTCAGCTCCACTTCGCGTTTCTTGTCGTCGTAGCGGAATGTGAGGCCAGGGTGCGTCAATGCGTCCCATTCCAGTTTTATGTTCACCTCTGTCTTGTTACTTTCGATTGACGATGTCGACATGATGAAGCCTGGCGCACTGAATGTGGCCAGTGTCGTGTCGCCGCGGTGGATGTACACCTCTGCTGGCAACCATACGCTGCCGCTGCCTACAAACGATGAGCCTGTTTGGGTGAAACCACCCCTATATCCCACATTCTTAAATAGTTCCGGTATCTCCATGCGCTGTCCCTCCATCGTCTCGAATTTCGGGTAACGCATTCCGTACTGCGTCTTTCGGTTGACGCATTTGTACGTCACTTTGCCGTTCAGTTTCTCGTTGAAGTAGTTCAGGTTGACAAATTCGCACTCCGACTCAACCTGATTGGTCTTCATGTCGATGCTGTAATAGCCCATCGTGGCGTATACCTTATCTGCCTCAAGTCCAGTGCGTTCCCACGTTATCGTGCCATGGTCGCCAAGCCATTTGCCGGTTTTGGTGAACACCGTGCCGCTCGTCCTGATGATGTCGATGCTGTCGCCTTGGCTGATGCACCTCAGGGTCGTCTCGTCGACCTTGAAGTTCATGTCGCCATCGACCTCGACAAAATGTACTTTGTTGGTTTCCGGCACGTTCCATGATGTTGCCGATGTCGAGAACACCGTGCCATATTGTGCGTACGCCGCTGTCTGGTCCAAGAATTTCTTCAGCGTGCCCAGTTTCTTGCTCTTCGCCTCCAGGATTTTCTTCCAAACTGTGAAGTTTTCTCCCTGGATCTTAGGGCTTTGGCTCATTATCTCATATGTCTTCAGTGCCGTTATGTAGTCAGGAAAAGCCTTGCCCTTTTTCTTCTTTATCCGTTCGCATGTCTCCCTGAACAATTCAACCATGTTGGCGCCGCCGGTGTTGACGAATTGCGTCATCTCGGCTATTGCGCTCTCGGCTCGCTTGACGTCGGTGCTCTGGTTGAAGATCTGCGTCATTTCTTCCACGAACGCTACGGGGTCGCTGCTGAACCCGTCGTCCTGTCTGCTGCCTGTCGCTATGCTGGTGGCGGCCAGCGTGGCCATGGTGCCCATCGCCGCGCCGACTATCCATTTCTTGATGTCTCCCATTTTTATAGTTTGTTGTGCGGTTGCGTGTTTGTTCTTGCCCGTCATGTCAATCGTCATGCTGTCATGTCGGGTCCGCCTGCGCAATGTAAAGTTAATCAGTCTGTTGCACAATGTCTATCTCTTCTGACCGCAAAATTTCCCTTTTCGTGTTGCTTGTTTTCTGTCCCTTATCTCCTTATGAACCACATCATTCTCCATACGTCGTCTTTGTCCATCCCCTTATATTCCAATCCGTTCTCTTTGCAGCACTCTTTGAGTGTCTCCATGTCTTCTTCCAAGAATCCGCTTATCACGAGTTTTCCGCCCCTCTTGATGCTCTTCGCGTATCGTCCCATGCCGTCCATCAATATGTTCCTGTTGATGTTGGCAATAAATATGTCATATTCTTCTTTTTTGTTTTCTACTGCGCTTGCGTCGCCCTCCCATGCGTTGATTGTCACGCCGTTAAGCTCCGCGTTCGCTTTCGTGTTCTTCACCGACCATTCGTCGATGTCCACAGCGTCAACCCTCTCGGCCCCTCTCTTTTTCGCCACGATTCCCAATATTCCCGTGCCGCACCCCATGTCCATTACTGTTCGTCCCTCCATCTCGTTGTCCATCAGCCATCGAGCTATCATGCGTGTCGTCTGGTGGTGTCCGCTGCCAAATGCCAGTTCGGGGTCTATCACTACCTCCATCTCCGCGTCTGCGTTGCTCGGGTGCTCAGGTCCCCTTATCGTCAGTCGCCCGTCGACGTCGATGGGCGTGAAGCTCTCTTGCTCCCATGTGGCGTTCCAGTCTTCGTCTGGCGCGTCTTCTGCTTCCCATGCCATCTCTACGCCCTCTATTCCTGGCTCTACTCCCTCCATCGTCCCGTCGTTCCAAAATGTCTCTTGGACGTAGCCCTCAAATCCGTCTTTCATGTCCACGAAGCTCTCAAATCCCCGTTCGCCCATCTCTGCTTGAGCCAATTCGCTCGCTGTCTCGTCATATGGGGTCAGTCTCACTGTTATCTTCTTATATCTCATTGTTTCTGTGTGCTTTATGTGGTAATAAGAAGCTCCCGCAAAACGAGCGTGTCGTTTCTGCGGGAGCTGTTTTCTTTTGGTTGTGTCCTGATTTCTTAATGATTTATGAGGACTCGCTTGGTGTATGTCTTGCCGTCAATCTTTGCCGTTACGATATACAGACCGCTGCCTTTGATCGTGTGGCTGCTCTTGACGCCACAATTCGTGCTGAGGCCTGTCAAGTTCGTTACTATAATCTCGCCTGGCTTCGAGAGGTTTATCGTGCCGCCATTTATCGTTATTGTCGGCTCGACTCCTACTGTCTCTATCGCTGTGGCTTTCAGACCGTTGACGTCCTCAATCAAGTCGGCATATGCGCTCCATCCTTCTGCTTGGGCGTATGCGGTCGCCATTCCTGACGGGACGACAATCTTCGTCAGGCTCTTAGGAAATACGTCCTCACCAATCTCGGTCGGTGTCTCTACTTCCATCACTACGGTCTCAAGTGCTGACCATGAGGCAAAGGCCTTGTCGTTAATTGTTGCGTTTGCCCTGATTGTGACACTTTTACATGTAGTTCTTGCTATAGCACTGAGACCACCGCCTTCATAATCACCGATTGCAGCAACTACGTATGTCTGCCCGTCTATTGTGTATGTGGCCTCAATTGTACATCCGGCGCTACTGTTCTTCATGCCAGTGAGGCATATGTTGTTGCCACCTACCGTCAAGTAGCCAGAGCTTGTAGGCTCTGTGGCGTGTATCTCAATCGCATTGCTGCAAATCATAGCCGCTGCGGCTAAAATCGAGTATATTTTTTTCATGCTTTCTCCTTTCTCTTTATTAACAGATGCGAATCTAATGATTTTCGATTTGTTACGCAATCATCCCCAGTAAAGTTGTCCTTTCTTTCCCCCATTACGCCCTCTGTTTTTCAGTCACACGCCCGATTTTTAACATTTGCCCAGTCGCAGGATGACAAATTGTTGCTAATGCGGTTTTGCGACGTTTTTTCTCCCGTTCCGAACGCAGTTTCCTTCCTTTCTCCTTACGTTGTGCTATCTTTTGTTGATTCAAAATTGGTGTTCGTTTAGCTTTTTACTACATTTGCTTTCTAAATTGATTATTATGTCAAATGTAAATCTCTATAATGTTATGGGGACCAGTACATTAAGAAATATAAAAGCGGCTCTTGTCGCTCTCGTGGCAATTCTCGGCTGCTTCGCTAACCAAACCTTTGCGCAAACGGAAAGGTACAGGCTTAGCATGGGCTACCGGTGTTGTAATGCTGAAGTGCCCATTATTGACCAAGGCACTTGCGATGGCAGCTTTACTAAGTTTCCAGATACAGCATCATTTCCTCTAACTACTTTGTCGTCTGCTGATAGACCTCAGAGCATTCAGCTTTTTGTTGTCGATGCCGACGGGACAGAAACCCTCTTAGATGAGTTGAATTTAAATAATGCTGTAGATGGTGCTTCTCCAAATGAATATATTGCTCATTATGGTGATGCTTCCACATACTATGTCGCTTATGAATTTAGAAATACAAAGCAAAAGTATGGGGCAACAGGAGCTGCTGCCGTAAACCAGACATCTCAGCTGAAAAATTTATGGTTCGACTTCAGAAAAATAACGGGAAGCGGTAGACTGCAGAATCTTGATCTGCTCGGCCACACGCTTCTCGTGAGGCTGAACATGAGCAAGAAACCGAACGTAGGTGAAGCTCTACTGAGGATAATCGATTTCTATGTCGATCCTATTGGTAACGAAGAGCAAGATCTCGAGGACGAATCTGGCTCATATCTCAGTACTTATGACGAACGTCTTCTTCTTCCTTGCCCAGGCTCTGGACCTGTTGAGATGAAGGTGGGAAATGAGTTGATTGCTTATAGAGACCAAGATGGCAATCCATTTGTCTCTTATCTTGGTAACTCATATGATTGCACTTTTAAATGGGAACGTTCCATAGACACTTGGGGGCGGACTACTGGTGACGTGAGCTATACCGACTCGTATGTCGACGCTGAAGTTGCAGGTATGACGACCACGGGAAGTGCAGTATATCACGTGTCCGAGATAGTAAGGGCTAATGGAGTTTCGACAGGATGTGCAATTTCTTTGTATCCTGATTATAAGATAATTTTATTTACTCCACTCCAGTTAGCAAATACTTTCCAAAATCTAAACTCTGGAGCAACCGCTACTGGTGACAAGTTCTATGCTTGTTATGGTGACGACGTACTTTACACGCCGACATTCACTCAGCAACTTGAGGACGGAACTGACCACATCTGCGAAGACAGTGAAGTTTATTGGTCGCTGTGCACTCTCAATGATGATGGTTCTGTCGCAGACACTCTCCATTATGATGATTTCTATTATGATGGCGAGACTTTTACTCTCACGAACCTCACTAAGACCACGACCTTCCAAGTTACTTGTGAGTACATTGACCCAGAAGGAAACTCTATTGGTTCCATAAGAAACTTCGGTGACAACAATGGCGACCATATCGGTGACGAAAATCCATGCCCAACCCGCGAGACTTTCACCATCGAAGTACGCCAAGTCGACGCTACAACTGACATCGTAACGCCCGACCACGCCTGCGCCGAGGATAATGTCACCATATCCGCTACCGTCTCCAATATCCAAGACGGCTCGACAGGTGCCGACTACGCCTACCGTTGGTTCTATTCCGACGACGAAGGCACAACCTACGTTGACCTCAACACCACCAACTACCTTACCAGCGACGATGCCGACTGGTCTGACCCCACTGCTACTGTTAATACCGTCTACAACAACATCACCTACCCATTCCAAGACGGCACAGATGACGGCAACGACTATGGCCCACGTCCAAAGTTCATCAAGTTCCAACTCGCCAATACTTATAAGGTAGACGGTACCACATATTTCTGCCCAATCCCCGAGGAGACAAGTTTCAATGTCTACAAACTCCCTGTCCTCCAAGATGTTGACGATGTCTATGCCTGCAAAGACCAAAAGGTTTCTTTCCAAGTAAACCTCGCCACTGGTGTCTACCAACCAGATGCAGCTTCCTCCAAAGGCATGACCTACGAGGTCTTCACTGACGAGGCTTGCACAACAAAGGCAACCAATGTCATCAATCTCTCCGGTGGTGCGACAAAGGATGTCACTCTCACCGAGGGCGATGACGATACCAATACCAACCGCCTCAACACCACAGGCAATCCCGGCGCCTACGCTTGGTTCGGTCTCAAGTCTCTCGACCAAGACTCCTATACTTTCTATGTCCGTGTCCTCAACGAGGAGTCGAGCTGCTACTCCAAGCCCGTCAAGGTCGAGATCAAGGCACTCCCACTTCCCGAGCTCGATGACGCCACCGTCGATCCGTTCTCTTTCTGCCGCGATGCCGATGCCTCTCCTCTCGTTGTCGAGGCGACGCTAAAGTCCGATTTCGACAACTATTATACTGCCAACCCGTCTCTCACCAAGCCAAGCGTAACCTACCATTGGAGCTGGGCCGATGCCAATAATAATGACCTCGGTTCTACCGAAACCACTGATAATGGCAAACTTACTGGTGCCGAGGCTGGCAATTTCGCAGGTCTCACCCAATACGCAGGCTATGCTAAAGTTAAGGTTTGGACAACTTCCTCCGATAATTGTGGCTACAACCTCGACTACAATGGTAAGCCTACCTCAACGACCGCTGGCGACCTTGCGGCGCTCACTCGCGAGGTAAGCATCGCCGAGTTGCCGCTCTTCGATATTGAGACTGGTGTCAAGGCGTGCGCAGACCAAGGTAATGTTGATGTTAAGTTGTCGTCCCTTGACTATCGAGACCTCACTTTCACCTTCACTCCAGTAGGTTCTGCTCCCTCTCCAACCAACGCGAGTGTTGATGTCGCTGGCAACGGCCACGCTAACTTCTCTACTACTGTTAACAAGGGCGACGTCAAGGATATCACCGTCTACGAGTACGATGTCCTCGTCCAAGACCATACCTACCTCACATGCCAGAACACAGGAAAGCTCTCCTTCACGGCATACCCAGTTCCCCAGTTGGTCATAACCCCGGCTGATGGCGTACGTTACCTCTGTAAGGAGGAGACCATAACACTCGATGTCGAGCCATCCATCCTTGAGAATGGTGCGGCAGGTAATGCTGCTAACTATAAGTATGTATGGAATATCGATGGTTCTGATGTTGCGACTACTAAGAGCTACGACTGGACGACATCTACTGCTACCACCACAGGCAACCATACCGTTACGGTAACTGTAACTTACACATTTACCGATGGTCACGCTTGCTCCACAACCGAGTCCTTCGAACTCTATGTCAATGAGCGTCCAGAAATCGACTTCCAAAAGGATCAGACAATCTGCGAGGGCAACGATGCTACACTGACAGCTGCTGTAACCAATCCTACCGCTGCTAACTACGATGCCAAGCCGAGCGTCTTCTCCTACAAGGCCCTCAATGCCACCGATGGCTCTGCTATAACAGGTACCGACGACGGCACAGGTTATGGGTGGACTTTCTCCGTATCTCCAGTAAACACAACGTCTTACTCTATCGTTGTAACCAACGAGACGACGGGTTGCGTAAGCGATGAGGCTCTTGTAACCGTCACCGTTAATCGCAAGGCGCGTGTCTCACTGACTTCCCTCTCCGAAACTCAAGTTTGTGAGGGCGACAACACTATCGACATCAACTATACCCTCGACAACCCGACCGAGGCAACTCTCGATTTCGCCTCTCTCGTTGTCAATGGCTTCACCATCGTCTCCTACGATGACGCCAAGATAACAGTCAACGCAGCTCTCCCCGTCGGTTCCATCAACTTCCAACAAGCAGATGCTTCGGCTACAGTCGGGGGAATCTCTGCAAGCACAGGTGTTGGTTGCGATGTTATCTTCTCTAACAAATTGACACTCAAGGTCAATGCTATTCCTGCTGCGCCTGTCGTAACGCGCACCCCGATTGGTGACGAGGAGGTCTGCCTCGGTGAGAGTAAGACTTTCACTTTCGACATCTCCGGCAAGAAGTCAGGCTTCCGTTACGAGTACTTCATCAGCGATACCGAACCCGCTGCCGATGCTACTCCAACAGCTACCTACACATATCCAAATGTTAGGTACTCAATCGATGGAAGCAAGCTCACCAACTCCATCAAGGTTTGGGTTCGTGCCATCGACACCAATAACCCAACTAACTGTACCTCTGAGTTCGCAGGTCCTTTCGACATCATTGTCAATAAGGTTGAGACTCCCGTAGCTCCAGCTCCTGCTACAATCTGCGAGGGCGAGACTGCCACTATCACAGTCACTTCGCCTCTCTCAGACGCCACCCACACTTATACTTATAAGTTCACAAGCGGCAGTGGTGATGGTCAGTCCAGCCATAGTGAGTCTTTCACAACCAAGGCTCTCACCGAGTCCACAACCTACTATGTCCAGGTTGTCCACGATGAGAAAGGCTGTACTTCCGACCGCATCGAGGTCCTCGTCGATGTCCATAAGAAACCAGTCGGTTCCGCCTCAGTCGAATACCAAGGTGCCGATGGCTCATCATCTGTCACTCTCCCCGACGCTTCTGTCGTAGCACGTCAGGCTTTCTGCCAAGGCGACGAGGGTACTGCTATCGTAACACTCTCTGCTAAGCTCCAAAATGCAAGCGACTCCTTCACCAGCAACCTTGAGTCTGTCTCAGTCGGCAATGTCTCCGATTGGGTCAAGGTCTCCGAAACCGAGTACTCTTGCAATAAGACAAGTTGGGATGCCGACGTGACGCTTACCTTCTCTGTCAACGATGGTTCGTGCGGCTCTGAGACGTTCACTACTACTGTTAAGACTGTCTCTCCTCTCTCCAAGCCTGTTGTAACAACCGACTTTAGCGAGTTCTGCGAGTACGACGACAAGAGCGTCACCATCTCTGCGCTTCCCTACGTTGACAAGACTTCCGACGTCAACTTTGTCTTCTATGTCCGTAAGGCTGGAGAGACTGCGGTCTTCAAGGGTCCGTTCTTCAGCACCTCTGGTTCTATCTCCAAGAAGACGCTCACCGACCTCGCCATTGACTCCGATGTCGAGATCTACGCTTACGCCTACAATGTCAAGACAGGTTGCATGTCTCCTGTCTCCGATGTCGCAAGCATCACCGTTAATCGTCGTCCAGTTCCTACTGTCACTGCCGACCCCGCAGTAGTATGTCCTAATGGTACTTCCTCTCTCTCCACTGTCGAGGCTTTCAATAAGTTCGAATGGCTCGACTACGATACCAAGGGTACAATCGAAACATTCACAACCCCAGGTAATAGTGTCGTAACCGTCACTGTCCCTGAGACTCGCACTTATCGAGTTGTCGTAACAGACGAGAAGGGCTGTGAGAGTGATCCTGCATCCGTTACCATCACTGTCCATCCTCGTCCAGCTTTCGATGTCGTGGCTACTCCCGATGTCGTCTGCCAAGGTTCCGACGATAGGGTAGAGTTCGTCATCACCCCGAAGAACGATGACGTCATCGATTTTGAGCTGCCCTACACTTTCGCAACTCATGCTCCCTCTACCAAGACCATTCAGACCACAACCGATGCTCTCGGCAACACTATCTACTTCGTTGATGGTGAGGTATGGAATGAGTCCAGCGTAACGTTCTCTTTCTCCGTATCTTCAACCGCTGCATACAACTCCTGTCTGTCTGAGGAGGTCGACGCAACTGTGACTGTTGTCCCTGCTCTTGCTAAGCCTGAGCCTTATGCGATAGCTCCACAAGATGGCTCTCTCACTCGTGATGTCCATGTATGCTATGGCACTACCGATCCTCTTACCATTTCGATCGACAACATCTCAGCCTACCCGAAATCCGACGGTACCACATATTCTTACCACTGGTATTCCGATGCAGCAGGTACCAACGAGCTTGTTAATGGTTCTGACTATACGGTCTCTGCCGACGGGACTCTCGTTTTCGTCCCGACGACCGACATGACAATCTACGCCAAGGTAATCCGCGAGACTACGCCAAATTGTGAGTCAGCGATGAGCGAGGTTGTCAAGCTGACCATCGAGCCTCTCCCTGCAACTCCTGTTGCCAACGCTCCCGTTATCTACATCTGCCAACCCGAGGAGGCTTCTGCGACTCTCGATCTTACCGTTCAGTCTGCCGCTGCTGACTATATCTATCATTGGTATGCTCAGAATGCCGGCGAGGTAGATGATGATATGTCTGACGATGTCGAGGTCGGTACCGGTCATGGTACGACGCCTGTGACAATTCCCAACCCCGAGAAGACAACTTATTACTACGTAATCGCCGAGTCCAAATACGGTTGCCTCTCCTCTGGAAAGTCTAATGTTGTTACAGCTACAGTCGGCACCAATCCCGAAATTGTCTCTGTCACATCTCCTGAGGAGAGCGTATGCTCTGGTTCCTCTATCGACTTCTCTGTCGGTGTAAGTGGCGACGCTACCAATGTTACTTACTATTACGAGGTCTCTACTGATGACGCAAGTATCCCGACAACCTCTGGCTACATCGATGCGTCCGGCGTATTCTCTGCTACGTACACTCCGACCAATACTACCGTCTATACCATTACTGTTTGGGCGCTCTACGATGGTCATTGCAAGAGCCTTAACTCTGTAACTCACGTTGTTACGGTTCGTGGTCTCCCGACGGTCAACAGCATCGATGTCAAGTCCAATGTCTGTGCTTCGGCTCCATTCTCTGTAACATTGAATGGTGTAACCTCTCACGATCTCGCCTCTTGCGCCGATCCTGCCAATGCCCAGCTCGAAGTTGTCATCGTCGATAACGCAGGCAATGAGCTCGCAAGTGAGGTCGTCAAGAGCGGCAATGATGTCGAGGTTACTTACGCCAACGGCATCACTCGCTCAATGCTCCCTGTCTCCGTCAAGGTTAGTGACATCTCTACTAAGTGGTCTACTTCTTGCGACTATGAGGCTACGCTCTCTGTCGCCGTTGTCGACATCCCTGAGTTCAAACTCATCAATAATGATGGCAAGGTCGATCAGACTCCAACCTCTGATGAGGCTACTCTCGATTATT
Organism: Clostridium sp. CAG:343; assembly: GCA_963616565.1. Taxonomy (GTDB): domain Bacteria; phylum Bacteroidota; class Bacteroidia; order Bacteroidales; family Marinilabiliaceae; genus W3P20-009. The sequence goes on along the minus strand of CAVEKX010000004.1, from coordinate 87,421 downwards.
GTGTCGACGAGAATCTGAATTTCGACATCGAGACCGCTCTCCCGACTGTCGATGCTGATGGTCGTACCATAACTTACACCTATCAGTGGCGATTTGAGGGTGCCAATATCGTCGGTGAGGTTAATCCCGATCTCCATCTCACCTCTCTGACAACAGCTAACTCTGGTAAGTACGAGCTTGTCGTCAAGACTACCGATGGCGATTGCGAGTACATCCGTGCAATCAATGTTACTGTCCATGAGCTCCCTGCGCCTGTCATCATCCCGGGCAATGCTCTCGACATCTACTGCACAGACGGCTACCTCAATCTCTCTACTAACGACGATTTCGTCTCCTACCACTGGGTAATTAAGGGCAACACCGATATCGATATCTACAAGGATTCTCCAGATGTTACTCTCTCCTACAAGATTAGCGACATCGATCTTCCTGCTGGTGCCGATTTCGTCGACGTCTATCTCTACGCTACCAGCAAGTATGGTTGCGTCACCAAGACCCCGACTGTCCATAGTGTCATCCTTTCCAATCCTCCTGTCATTTCGGCTGTGACTGGAACAGAGACGTGTGGTAATAATCCGTTCTACATAAAGGTGTCCTCCAACTCACCCAAGTACACGGTCAAGATTTTCGACGCTGAAGGTCGTGAGTATCCTGTTACGGAAAATATCTCTGCGACGGATACTACCTATGTTACCCCAACTGATTTGTCCGAGGGTGACTATGTTGTTGAGCTTACTGATGTTAATACAGGGTGCACTTCTACAAAGGATTTCCATCTCTCACGCTACGATATCAAACTAAAGATTACTCCTCGTCCCAACAGATACTTCTGTTTTAACAACGGTGTAAGCTTCGATGTCTACCTCAGAGATGGAAATGGTCACGACGATTTCTTCCCCAAGATCGAAAGTGCCACGATCAAGTCCCATGTGGAGATGGAATCGGGAACTTACATGATAGATCTGCCCGATGTTACAGTGACTTCCAATCCTGTAAATATCTCTTTCGATCCGCGTACTCTTTCTCCAGTAATGGAGCCATCCTCTGCTCCTTACACCATTAAATGCGAGATCGTATATACCTTCAAGGGCGGTGATTCTGTGTCTACTACTTGCACTGCTACGGAGCCTCAGAATTTCAACATTTTGCCAGTACCGGAGCTTGTCTCGTCGCCAGAGATGCCAGTATGCCTCCGTTCTGATGTTGAGTTTAAGGTTCTGACTGACAATATTGATGACGCTTGGACTAAGCAGTTCCAATTCTTCATCAATGGTGTTCAAGTAGTTAATGCTGGTGGTGATTATACCTCCAATGTCTTCCGTACAGCCGACCATCCCGAGATTTCTCTCAATGAGGGTGATGTTGTCACGGCTGAGGTTATCATGGATGATGACGACCGCACCTGTACCTCCGAGCCAATCGTTGTCTCTTTCAAGGGAGACTTCAAGCCTGAGCTGAAGAATGTCGATGGTACGCTCGAGAATTGTAAGGGTGCCCCAATAACCTTCACTGTTGAGTCTGTCACACCCGATGGTGCCGACGCTTCGTTCGTCCTCAATAACTTCAAAGCATACGAGGTCTACCTTATCGACAATGGTGTCGAGTCAAAGGTAGCTGAGTACTCTGGACTCAACACTCTTTCCCACGACGGCTCCTTCGTCTATAATGGCGACAATTCATCTATCAGTTTCTATGCCGTAGTTACGGATATCAATGATTGCGTCGTCAATACACAGACGGTAACAGTCAAGGTCAACCAGTTCAAGATTGTTGATGTGGTCGTAACCAACGAGGCTTCTGAGGTTATGAACACCAATGACCTCTGCGCCGACATTGACTATACCTACACTGCTGTCCTTCAAGATGCCGACGGCAATGTCATCACTCCAGGTTCCGACTTTGACTTCACGTTTATTATCGATGGTGTCGAGTGGTCCGACCATTCCGCAGGCTCTTACACTCTCGACTATGTCACTAAGTCCCATGCAGTAACCACAGCTCCAATAAGCCTCGTGGTCAATGCTAAGAATCTTGTGACAGGATGCGAGACCAACGAGACTCTTGCTCTATATCTCCCATATTCCGAGGAGTTCTCATATCACGCTAAGCCTACGCCCAACGAGAAGCTCAAGGATTCGTTCAACCCAGTTTCGACTGATATCGCCGATACTGCTAAGTTCGAGATTTGCTTCGACGACGACTTCGGCTTCGATGTCAATGGCTCTATCGTGACTGTTGTCTACGATGGCGTCAAGGTTGCAACCTATCGCAATGGTTCTCTCGATGCTACTCTCGATGAGTCTACCATCTCGACAAGCAACATTCATGCTTCCTACGAAAGCGGTATCTCTGTCTTCCTCTTTGACATCGATCCTTCTGACAATTTCCATTCTGTCAGCTTCATCGTAAGCGATGGTACTTGCGAGGTCGCCACCAACGATTGGCTCTTCCGTAAGTTCCAAGATATCGATGTCAAGGCTCTCGACGAGTCTGGTAATGATATCCTGGCAAATGACGTTGCTACGATCTGTGAGGATCAGTCGCTCAATATCATTCCGTCAACTTCCGAGACTGGTTACACTCGTGGCTACATCTTTACCCTCGATGGTGTCGATGTCTCTGCTACCGACTTCTCCGAGCTTTCCTACCTATTCCAAAATGCGGCTAAGGGTGAATACAATTTGGTCATTCGTCCTGATTTCGGTACTAACGCTTGCTCAAAGAGCATCACTATCAGAGTTGAGGAAGCTCCTAAGCCAGTCGTCTCCCTCAAAGATGCTGACGATGCCGAGCTGACTCCTACCGCGACAAGCGTAAATTCGTGGACCTACTCTTTCTGTGAGGATATCGCCCATAACTTGATACTTGGCGGTGCTTCCAACTTCGAGATTCTCTCTGTTGCCCGTGATGGTGTCGACGTTACTGCCGATTTCAACCTCTCCACAGGTACTGCTTCCGATCGCTCTATATCTTGGCCTCTCACTCTCTCCTACGTAGCCAATACTAACAGCGAGGATTACAGTACTTACACATTCAACTTCCAGTTCTCTGTCGGAACCTGTGTTGAGAATGCGACGGTTACAACTCTGGTATACAAGAAGCCCGATGCTTCGTTCATCAACGGCACTCCTCTCCCACTTGTTATCAGTGGAGCCGAAGTTCCTGTTGATGTGACCCCAGGCTACGCTCGTTATGAGTTCTATATCAATGGAACTCTCGTACAAGATGGCACGTCTAATACCCTCGCAGGTGATCAGAATGTCGTAACCGAAGGTACGGTCGACATCTCTGTGACAATCCACAATACATTCGGCTGTACGCAAACCATTACAGCTCAAACTACTGTTCTCGATGGCATCTTGCCCAAGACCATCACGACTTCTTCCGACTACTATTGTACGGATGAGCCTGGCGTCAAGATTTCTGTCGTCGATCCTCAACTTGGTGTAACCTACTACGTTGATGGTGTCGCCTCTCTACTCCCAATCAAGGTTACTGCGGCCGATCAAGAGGTCGCATGGGAGCCAGTACGCCTCACTGACGCTTCCGTAGTAAATCCTGAGACCTTCACAGTCAAGGCTTACTACGATGCTCTCCCGACGCAAATCTTCGATATGGCCAATACCGTCGAGGTCGAGGAGGTCAAGTCTCCTTCTTCTTCCACAACGGTAGCTGACCTTATTGTTACGGATTGCTCGGTAGCTCAGTCCTCTTCGTTCTCTTGGTCTGTTGAGAATACTGAGACTGATATCTTCTATGTGCTTGTCAACGAGACAGATGGTAACACTGAGATTTCTACACCTGTTCCAGGCACAGGTTCTACACTCGTCATCCCAGTCTATGACATCATGACGACTACCTACGGTGCAGCCAAGAACGGTGTCTATCGTGTCATCGCACGTTCTAAGCGTCTCAATGGCGACTACGCCTGCGATAAGGTTCTCGACGGTTCTCTTACAATTAACCTGCCGTCCACCAACGCTTATGCAGTCTCCGTAACACCAGAGAGCGGCAATGTCTGTGTTGATGATCAGAATTTCACCATCACTCTCGAAAATTCTGATTTCGACTCCAGCTTCACGCATGAGTACATCCTTTATCGTGATGGTGTCGATGTCGACCACAGGTTCTCCGATGCCCATGGCGGCAAGATCGAGTTCCGCGATGCCGACCTTGGCACTCTGACTGCTGGTACATATACTTATTCTGTCGTATGCAGCTTCAGCGGCTGTCTCCAGCCAATGGCTAACAACGTGACCGTCACTGTCTACGACAAACCGACTGCATTCACCGTCTCTGCGGCAAATGATGGTTACTACTGCCACGATGATGAGGATGGTGTAACCATTACTGTCGATGGCTCGCAAGATGGTCTCATCTATAAGCTCATCAACAAGGTAACGGGTGATGTTGTCGCCCAAGAGATCGGTCATGCCGATGGCAGCGCTATCGAGTTCCTCAACATCCTCAAGGGTGAGTACTACGTTGAGGTATCCATCCCCAACACCGACGGCTGCGTTACCGTTCTTAATGATGTTACTGTTACTCAGCTCGCCGAGCCCGCGACAATCAATGCCACTATCAGTGAGGTCGGCACCACAGGCGCAGGTTCTAAGGAGCTTACCATCTGTGTCGAGAAAGAGTACCAAATAACCGTCTCTGGTGCCGACTTCGATAAGTCTGGTGTCGTAATGCGCAACTACGAACTTTACGATGCCGATGGCAACCTCATCTCAACCGACATGAATGGTTGCGGCACTTATGATGCTACCAACGGCACCTTCTGCTTCCCGATAATGAAGGCGCTAACCCCAGGCACCTACACTTTCGACATCCTCGCTAAGTCGCTTGTCAATATCTCCGACGGCTCTACTCTCGAATGCAGCAAGATGTTCGTCGGTGTTGTGACTCTGACAGTCAAGGATCACTCTGTAACCAGCGAGTACCTCACTCTCGACCTTAATCCTCATCCTGAGATTGATTGCTATGGTTCCGACATTACTGTTGAGAATCCTAATCTCTCTGTGACAGATTCTGTCGAATATCGTCTCTTCAAGGTCGATGAGCACGGCGACTACAACGCCCTCGCTCCAATATCTGTCATCAAGCCCTACGCTGGCGACGACCCAGTGTTCAAGAACATCAAAGATGCTCTCGGTGACTACGTCGTCCGTGCATACAATGGTGCTTGCGACGAGCTCGTCGGCACTGTCCATATCGAGAACGACCGCTTCGCTCAGATGCAAGAGCTCGAGTTCGATAGCTTCGTCTGCGAAGGCGATGGTGGTGTCAAGGCTCGTATGAAGGATTCAGAGAAGGATGTCACATACACTCTCTACTTCATCTCGCCTGAGCTTTACAAGACCATCAATCCAGAGAATACAACAATCTCAACAACAACGCTTGCTGAGAATCTCTGGGGGCAGATGATGGGTTCCGTGACTGCAACCTACGATCACGAGCGACTCACATTCTCTCAACTTGACTATGGCGACGGCAATCTTGTTGACCTCATCACCAAGGAGGGCTACTACTATGTGACTTCCGTCAAGTCTGGTGCTGTCAATCCATGTCCTACAGCTTCTCCTCTCGTTCAGTATGTGGTTCTCGATCTGCCTAAGTCGTTCAGCATAGAGAAGTCTAATCTCTACTGCGATCCTACAGGCACCAACGATGTCTACATCGAGAATGCTGAATACGACCCCGAGGCTACCATCACCTACTCCCTCTGGAAGCTCGATGAGCTTGGCAATGCTACCTACTACGACGAGGTTGTCTCCAACTCTGCTACCGACAAGCCTCTCTACTTCCCTAAGAAGGCTACCGAGGGCACCTACTACGCTATTGCCGCTAAGCAATACAGCGACAAGTTCGGTGGTAAGATCTGTACTTCAAGGATGCGTTCTGAGCTGAAACTCGTCTACGCTCCAGTTCTCGATCCTCTTGCGTTCGCCGATACGACCCTCCAGTTCTGCTCTGACGACAACGCCCAGTTCGCGCTCAACACTACCGAGCTGAGCAATATGCTCGCAAGTGCGAAGGCTACCCAGTCTGCCATTAAGGGCATCAAGCTCCATTTGACTGAGTACGCTAAGTCTCCTGCTGATGGCGAGAACAATACCATCGCTGAGGTTCTCTATGATGGCTCCTCCGATGCTGTGTTCTCCGATATGCCGACTGGCAACTTCACAATTTGGGCTTCTTGGGCTTCCGATGTGCCAGAGGATTTCAACGCTTGTCTCGTCGCAATTGGCAATGTTAATGTCAATAAGTACCAGTCCGTTCCTTCCAACGTCATCAACGCAGTAGCTTGCAATAATTCCTACACGCTCGATGCTGCTTACTACGTCGAAGGTGCGACATACAAACTTCTCGATGCTGACGGCAATGTCGTCATGTCCGTTGTCTACGATGCCACCACAACAGATATCACCTTCTCTGACCTCACGGTAGGCGATTATACCATCGTAGCTGGTCAAGGTGACGGCTCTACCTGTGAGGTAACCATGGGCAAGCTCCTTGTCCGCGGTCTCCCAATGGGAGCCCAGGAGCATGAGGTCTCCTTCTGCGCTGGCGAGCAAGCTTCTTACACTCTCCCGTCGTCGCTCCTCTTCGATGGCGCATACTACTATGTAACCGACGATACCAAGACGCCTCAAGACTACGCTGGCGAGCTCCATCGTTACCAAGAAGTTGACGGCTCGCTCGTCCTCAATAATCTTTCCGATGGTGTCAACAACATCTGGGTTGCGTTCAATGGTTTCGAATGCCTCACTAAGGTCGACGTTGTGAATGTCACTCGCTACGCCGAGCTTCCTTCTAACGTCATCGACGCCGTAGCTTGCGCAAATTCCTACACTCTCGATTCTGCATACTATGTTGAAGGTGCGACATACAAACTTCTCGACTCTGACGGCAACGTTGTCAAGTCCGTTGTCTACGATGCCGCAACAACAGACATCACCTTCTCCGACCTTGCGACAGGTAACTACACCATCTTCGTAGGTCATGGTGACGATTCTAAGTGTGAGGTCACGATGGGCAAGCTCCTTGTCCGCGGTCTCCCGACGGCTGCCCAAGAGCATGAGGTCTCCTTCTGCGCTGGCGAGCAAGTATCTTACACTCTCCCATCGTCGCTCCTCTTCGACGGTGCATACTACTATGTAACTGAAGACACCAAGACGCCTCAAGATTACGCTGGCGAGCTCCATCGTTACCAAGAAGTTGACGGCTCTCTCGTCCTCAACAACCTTTCCGATGGTGTCAACAACATCTGGATCGCGTTCAATGGTTTCGAATGCCTCACTAAGGTCGACGTTGTGAATGTTACGCGCTACGCCGAGCTTCCCTCCAACGTCATCAACGCTACTGTCTGTGGTCTCCAGTACAAGATTGACGATGCATACCTCGTCAATGGTGCTACATACGAGCTCTACAGTGCCGATGGTTCTAAGGTCGATAGCCAGACATTCTCCGACGCAAGCACTTCTCTCACTCTCACGGCTCTCGTGCCAGGTGATTACGTGATCCGTATTTCCCTTGGAACAAGTTCTTGCGAGTCGGTTCTCGGCAATGTCACTTTCCGTGGCGAGATCGACGCTACTAACCCAATCTCTGCGACTATTGTTGTCTGTGGTGCTTCTAACGCCGCATTCACTCTTACTGCCGATGCCTACGTTGACAAACTTGTTGAGGGTCTCGTCTACTACGTTGTCGAGCAAGGTCAGACGCCAAGCGGTATCCTCACGACGGGTCGCAAGTATGTCGTAGGTCAAGAGATTACGTTCCGTGGTCTCACCGCTGGCGACTACAAGATCTGGGCTTCCTTTGATGGCTATGGTTGCGAGGTAGAGGTCGGTGAAGTCCATGTCACCGATGCTGAGTTCGAGAACATTGAGCTTATCGCATCTCTCTCTTGCGACAATGAGTTGACCTTCTCTACCGACACTTCTTATGTCGGCATAAGCTACCAGCTCTATGGTCTCGCCAAGGATAAGAGCGTCATCTACACCTCCAACATCGTCGAAGGTTCAGGCTCCGCAATAACATGGCCAGTCTTCGACTACATTGAGAATGTAAATCGTTACGAGGTTCGTGCGACAGCTGGTACCTGTCCCGAGACCGTCGTAGGCTCCATCTACAATGGCGGCATCCTCCAAGACTTCGATCCTGTTATCTCCAACTTCACCTCCAATGGTGGTCAGTGCTCCGGAAACCCGATTTCTCTCGTCCTTAGCGAGTCTGTCGAGGGTCTCAATTACTACCTGACTATCGATCCTGACGATGAGCGCACGCCTCTCGCAGGAACCGAGAAAGTTGGTAACGGTAGCAGCTTGACATGGGTCGGTGCGTCACTCCCCGCATACGCCGATACGACTGTCACCTACTACCTCCACGTCTACAAAGGCAATCTCGCCACAACCACCTGTATCAACAGCTCTTGGGCTGGCATCAAGATTAATTACGATGATACCACATACCCTGTCGGTCATCTCGTAGCCAAGAACGATGTCCTCGACTACTGTCAAGGTGAGATAGGCATCCGCCTCGGCTACATCAACCAGCCTCGTGCTGGCGAGCTCTATCGCCTCTACAAGAAGTCCGATGACATCTGGGGTAAGGAGCTTGTCGATATCCAGGAGATTCCTTACTACGTGGATGTCCAGCCTGCTGCTACGGATACCCTCTTCTTCAACGGTTGGGGATATAATGAAAGCAGCAAGGATTATGCTACCTCTGGCATTTACTGGGTCGAGGTTGAAAGCGCGCAAGGCTGCTTGCAACAGACCGATTCCATCGAGGTCATCGAGAATCCTCTTCCAATTCAAGAGACCGATTCTGTCTATGCCGTACTCTTCGATAAGGACGGTGTCGCAGACTACACGACTGTCAATAAGGAGTATGGTGTTATGGGCGGCTCCCTCGTCTACAGCAAGGGTCGCGTAGGCTACTCCTACTACCTCTTGTTTGATGGTGAGGCAATCCCGGGTGCGGTTAAGACGCCTACTGAAGAGGGTGATGTTGTCTTCGGTCCTATTTATGATGTCATTACAGACACGGTGACCGTCAACGATACCATCAAGCTCTACACCCGACAGGATGTTCTTGATGATGGTATATACTGGGGCGAGGGCGTCTACTCCGTCATGGCGGTAGATAATACGACGCAGTGCTCCAGCGAGCTCGGCAACATAACTTTCGTCGCTGAAGAGCTCACGGCATACAATGTCTACATCTACCTCAATAAGGGCGAGAATGCGCGTACCATCAATCTCGTTCCTGCCTACGAGGCCGATACTGACATCGCTCACAAGGGCAACCATATGTACATCGATTGGAGTTCTCGTTGCGATAGGGTCTACTGCCCTGCCATAACGACAGGAGATGACGGTTACTACATCAATGATGAGCAAGTGACCGAATCATACAATATCTCCGACAACCCCAACTACTTCCTCAAGGGCTACTCCAACATCCGTGGCTCCTATGACAGTAAGTATCAGAAGTACACTGGCAGGTCTGGCGCAGCCAATGTCTGGTTCAACATTGTCCAAGACTCTGAGAAGAAGATATCAGGTACCTACGGCTTCATCAATGTCGACCATACGACCAACGATTCTTCCGCAGTCGAGATGTCTACCCAGACTGGCTACTTCTTCTACATGAAGCAACCGTCGTTCTACGGTCATGAGGAGATTGAGTACTACGTCGAGAACCGTCAGCTCCCTAACCGTATCTCCAATATCGCCAAGATCGAGATCCTTTGCGGTAACGAGGAGACGGGCGACAACGAGTCTGTATTCCTTATCCCCAACGCCTTCTCGCCAAATGGTGATGGTTACAATGATTACTTCAAGATCATCATCCCGGATAGGTACAAGGCTAATTCCGAGTCCAAACTCCAAGTCTTCAACCGTTGGGGCACGCTCGTCTACCGCTCCTCAGGTCTCCGCTACGGCGAGGATGAGAACTGGTGGGATGGAACCTCCTCTACTTCCAATATGGTAACCCTCGGTCAAAACTTGCCTTCGGGTACCTACTACTACGTGTTCACCATAACGTTCATCGACAAGCAACACGCCACAAGGTCTGAACGTAAGATGCACGGTTACGTCGAACTCCGTAGATAACTTACTGAATCCTACTATCATGAGTTACATGAGTACTGTAAGCAGATATATCATAGCTGTGGCCGCGTTCCTGTCGCTTGCGCACGTCTCCCGTGCGCAAGACCAGGCCGTCTTCAACAACTATATCGCTAACCAGGGTGTCTTGAATCCCGCCTACAACGGCTCCCGCGACGTCATTAGCGCTTTGGGTATCTTCAGGTCGCAATGGACTGGCTTCGAGGGCGCGCCTTTCACTGGCGCTCTCAATGTCCACGGCCAGGTTGACAAGATGAAAGACCTTGGCATCGGTGTCGTCATCATGAACGACCATGCTGGTTTCACTAACAATCTCGAGTTCTTCGCCGCAGGCTCCTACAAACTCAGGATAGACAAGCGAAACGAGATACGACTCGGTCTTCAGGCTGGCTTTAAGAACGTCATCTACAACGCCAATAAGGCCGTGACTGTCGATTATGGCGATCCCGTCTTCGATGGACGAATCAGTAAGTTCGGTTTCAACTTCGGTTTCGGCGCACTCTATATGGCGACAAATGGCTCCTATTTCGCCGGTTTTAGCATCCCGCGTTTCTTCGCCAATGACTACGACAGCGACAAGCAGGAGATCAAAAACGTAGTGCGTTTCAAAAACCTCCATACTTATATCTATGGCGGTTACGTCTTCTCCGTCGATGACTACAAAGTCAAACCGACTGCTTTGATTCGTCTTGTCCCAGGTGCGCCTCTTGAGGTTGACATATCTTGCTCAATGCTCTTCGCTGATAGGCTTTGGGTCGGTCTCTCTTACCGCACTGTCACCGATATTGTCTTGCTCGCTGATTACCAGATAAATCAGTCTTGGGCTGTTACCTACTCCTTCGACTTCCCTCTCAATGATATTAAGAAGTATACAATCGCAGGTTCTCATGAAATTGGTATTCGCTACGACTTCCAGCTCAAGCGCCGACCTGGCATGAGAAACATTCGTTACTTCTAAGTTTAATCCATTTGCTTTCAGCTCCAATCTTTTTCACAAGCTGATAATTTTTAGAAGCCTAAAATATTATCTTTGTAGTGAGTTAGATTTCTGGGATGATATAGTCGAAGAAGTGCACTCGTTACTATTAAACTGACATAAGTTCTGATATGAGATATATTCTGCCAGCGATGATTTTAGTGGGCCTATGCCTCTCAACAGCTGCTTTCGGTCAAAAAAAGGAGATCCGCAAGGCCAAAGCCGCTTTCGATGATGAGGACTGGTACCATTGTACTGTCTATTATGATCAAGCTGTCGAGCTCGGTGCCACTCTTGGTCTCGATGACAAGAAGAAAGTTGCACGCTCTCGCTTTGAGCTTAATCAGGTATCACGTGCTTATGACGTTTATAGCTCCATCGAGGACGATCTGACCGATGAGGATATCTTCATCTACGCCAAGACTCTCCACCGTTTCGGCCTTTATGAGCTCGCCATCGAATGGTACGATAAAGCCAAGAAGGCAGGTGCTGTTAAAGGCAAGGTCATGCAGGTCAACGACATGATCGCTTCCTGTCGATGGGCTTTGGCTAATGAGTTCAGCACTGTCAAGGGCGTTGTCGTCAACCCTGACCTCTCCATCCTCGACGTCAGCATGTCCTTCGGCATCCAGATTTTCAACGATAAGATTGTCTACTCCTACGCTCCCGAGAATAGCGACAAGGTCGATAAAAACGGCTATGCTTTCTTGAATCTCTACACTCAGGATTTCATAGACGGTAAGGTTGTCGAGGGCACACCAAAAGTCTTCTCTCCAAATCTTCGTTCTGAGTACCATGTTGGCGCAATTGCTTTCACGAGCGACAAGAAGCACATCTTCCTCACAAAGACTGTCTACGTCAATAAGGAGCCACGAATTAAGATTTTCGTCGCCGATTATGACGGCAAAGACTGGGTCAATGAACGTGTAATCGAGTTTGATAGCGACGATTACGACTTCGCTCACCCCGCCGTCTCTCCCGATGACAAGTATCTATATTTCGTCTCCAATATGCCCGACCATACGAAGATCTATGGCAAGGACGTTAAGAATTATGGTGGTAAGGATATCTACCGTGCTGAGTTCTCTTCTGATGTCAATCACTTCAGCAAGGTCGAGAACCTTGGCACAGAGGTCAACACCTATGGCGACGAGGTCTATCCCGTAATCAACCCCGATGGCAAGCTGTATTTCAGCTCCGATACCCGAAATGGCTTCGGTGGTCTCGATATCTTCTGCTCTGAGTATGTCGATGGCAAGTGGCAGAACACGCGCAACATGCTAAAGCAATACAATGGACCTGGCGATGACTTCTACTATCTCCAGTTCTCCGCTGACAAACCAGACGGCTTCCTCTCTCGCTACGATTTCGATAACAACCGTGATATGTTCATGGATGTCAAGACTTTCGAGGTCAACACCGAAGAGATGAGCGAGCTTCCTCCTGTGTTCGGTGCAGAGAATCTTACGATGCCTAATGACGAGATTACTCCTGCTGCCGAGGCTGTCAAGGTCGAGACCTTGGATTTCTCCGTCAAGATCACCAGCACGTATAATAACGAGATAATCGAAGGCGCTCGCCTCTCGATGTCTGACGAGGAGAATGATTCCGAAATAGGTTCTGGTCTTTCTGGTTCAGATGGTTTTGTCACCATCACCGTGCCTGTTTCTAAACTCACCAATGGTCGTGAGGTTATCATCGAGGTAAAGAAAGACGGCTACAACGAAAAGACCATCCAAGCAACCGAGGATGAGATTGTCGACATCGCCAAGGAGGGCATCAAGCTGACCCCAATTTTCAACGACGCTGTCCTCGACGACATTTCCGGCATGGTCATCCACTACGATAACGATCTCGACGATGCTGCCAAGGCTACTCTCGACAAGCTCGCAGGCTACCTTGTCAACGCTCCTCAGGTAACTGTCAAGCTCAATGCTCATACCGAGGCCAAGGGCAATCGCTATAACAATCTCAATGTCTCCCAAAATATGGCCGACGCTGCCAAGGACTACCTCGTAGCCAAGGGGGTCAAGCCATCCCAACTCATCCCACGCGGCTATGGTGAGCGTTACCTCATCAACCGTTGCCATCGTGGTGTTTACTGTGATGCCTCACAGCATAAGGTTAACCGCCGTATCGAGGTTGTCGTATGGAATGTTGCAAAGTAGCACCATCTCTTTAAACTATCAAGTCAATGAAAATTTCTATTCTGTCTCTTGCGCTAGTTCCTACACTATTTCTCGCTTCTGTAGCGTCGGCGCAAAGCAGTGTTGACGAACTCCGCACTTCAAAGCAGATAATATCCTGGACAGATGCTGACCTGCCAGTCTATTCCATCCAGATCTCTGCTTCGCGCACTGCACCATCAGATGCCTCTTTCGCTAAAGGTCTCGATGTTGTCTATGAGTACACAGCTGCCGAAGGTCTCATAAAGTACTACTACGGAAAGTACGCCACTTACGCCGATGCCAACAAGGCTCTTCAAGGTGTGCGTCGTAACGGCTTCAAGGAGGCTTTCATCGTTAATCTTCGAGGTGGATCGGCTAAGCCCTCTGCCGTAACGTCTCAAGCAGGAAAGATTGTGACTCTTGGTGGCAAACCAATTGAGCTTGACCCCAATAAAGACTATGTCATTCAGGTTGGTGCCTATCGCTATCCTCTCTACCTCTCTTTCTTCGAGAATGTTGGCGAGGTCTACGAGTACCGACTCAACGACAAAATTTTCCGATATACGACGAAGCCTATCAAGGGTTCTGAGGTCGAGTCCGAGATGGCTCGCATCAAGTCTCTCGGCTATGACAAGGCTTTCGTTGTTGAATATTCACTTTACCAGCCCTACAAGATTGAGTAGGGTGGGGTAGTGTACCCAAAGTAGCAGGACGGTCTATCGCTGGTCAGACATTTGACGAGAGGAAAGTCCGGGCAATATAGAGCATCGCGCTTCCTAATTAGAAGAGAGCCGCAAGGTTCTGTTTTCGTAACAGAAAATTACCGCCTCAGGGTAAGGGTGAAAAGGCGAGGTAAGAGCTCACCGCGTCGCAGGTGACTGCGGCGGCCATACGAATCCGCGAATTGTAAGGCCATGTACACTCAATTCAGCCTCGTGCTGCTGGTGCTGCTCGTGCCAGGTCTTACGACGATTGAGGGGGTAGGCTGCTTGAGCCACACGGTGACGTGTCGGCCTAGATAAATGATAGACATCCATCTCCCGATGGACACAGAACTCGGCTTATAGACCTGCTACCATTACAACCTCCGTGTTTTCCGCGGAGGTTTTTTTGTCCCCTCTTTTTTCAATACCTTCGCACTCCAGAAACCCACGCACCAATGCAAGTCTGTATAGCAGAGAAACCATCTGTAGCTGCCGAAATAGCACGTGTCTTAGGCGCAAATGATAAGCGCAACGGCTATTACGAAGGCAACGGCTATTGCGTGACGTGGACTTTCGGTCACCTGTGTGAGCTCAAGGAGCCCCAAGATTACGACCCCACTCTCAAACGTTGGGATTTCCAGCTTCTTCCCATAATGCCCAATCGTTTCAGCATCAAACTGAAAAATGATGACGGCATTAAACGCCAATTCAAAATCATCTCCAACCTCTTTTCCAAGGCCGATGCTATCATAAACTGCGGCGATGCAGGGCAAGAGGGTGAACTCATCCAACGTTGGGTGATGCAATTGGCACAGATCCATTGCCCTGTCTTTCGCCTATGGATCTCTTCTCTTACAGAGGAGTCCATTCGCGACGGCTTTAGCCAACTTCGTCCAGGTTCCGAGTTCGACTCCCTCTATGCCGCAGGCAGCGCACGTGCCATAGGCGATTGGCTGCTCGGCATGAACGCCACAAGAGCCTATACCCTCCGATATGGAGCAAGGGGCATGGTTCTTTCCATAGGTCGAGTCCAAACTCCAACTCTCGCCCTCATCGTCCAACGTTACAAGGAGATTGCCAATTTCAAGCCCGAGAAGTATTGGGAGCTGAAAACCAAATACCGTGACGTCACCTTCTCCGCAACGTCAGGTCGTTTTGATAAGATCGAGGACGGGCAAAAGGCTCTCGAAGCCGTCATGGACGCCCCTTTCAAAATCGATGACATCAAGAGCAAGCAAGGCAAAGAGGCGCCACCTGCCCTCTTCGACCTCACGTCCTTGCAAGTCGAGTGCAACAATAAGCTCGGTCTTTCAGCCGACGAGACTCTCCGCATCGCCCAGTCGCTCTACGAAGGCAAGTTCACGACCTATCCGCGTGTCGACACTCGTTTCCTCACCGACGACATCTACGCCAAGGTGCCTCAAATCCTCCGAGGTCTAACTCCATACGCCAATTTCGTCCAACCTCTTCTACAACAGAAGAAGCTGCCAAAGTCCAAGAAGGTCTTCAATAATCTGAAGGTTACCGACCACCACGCCATAATTCCAACAGGCGTAGAGCCACGTCCAGATATGCGACCCAATGAGAAGCGTGTCTACGACATGATTACCCGACGCTTTATCGCCAATTTCTATCCAGATAGCACAGTCTCTCTGACCACAGTTTTTGGCTCTGCCGCCTCTGTCCAGTTTAAAGTCAATGGCAAACGGATTATCGAGCCGGGCTGGCGTGTTGTCTATGGCAACCAAAAAATCGACGACGACAAGGATGACCAGCAAGGTGCAGTGCTTCCCGATTTTACAGTCGGCGAGCAAGGTCCTCACACGCCCTCTCTCCAAGAAAAGCAGACTCAGCCGCCCAAGCTTTATACCGAGGCGACGCTCCTCCGAGCCATGGAGACTGCAGGTAAGCAGGTCGACGACGGCGAGCTTCGTGAGCTCATGAAGGAGAATGGCATAGGTCGCCCTTCGACGCGAGCCGCCATTATCGAGACTCTCTTCCGCCGAAAGTATATCACCAAGGAGCGCAAGAATCTCCTGCCTACAGCCAACGGCATACGACTAATCGATACAATCAGTATCCCAATCCTCAAGTCCGTCGAGCTGACAGGCCAATGGGAGCGCAAGCTCCGTCAAATCGAAGGTGGGCAATATACCACAGGGCAGTTCATCGACGAGATGCGCCAAATGGTAACCGACGTGATTCGCATCGTCGCGAGCGATTTCAGCTCCTCACGTTTCCAAGCCCCAGAGGAGCGCAAGCCAGCCGCTAAGGATAAGCCACAACGCCAACAATCTACGGCTCCCGTCTCCCTGCTTTGCCCCAAATGCAGTCGCCCGATGCTGAAAGGAAAGTCAGCTTGGGGATGCTCTGGCTACAAGGAGGGTTGCAATCTTACCATTCCTTTCGTGGCCTACAATAAGACTCTGACAGAGAAGCAGTTGTCTTCTCTTTTGTCTAAGGGCGAAGTAGCCGTCAAGGGCGTAGAGGTCGATGGCGATAAGCAGGACGGCAAGTTTTCTTTCGATTCCGATTTTCATGTCGTTTTCCGTCCCGCCGATGCCTCTAAACCGCTCGATGTCGCGTCGCTGTCGTGCCCCATTTGCGGAGGCAATATTCTTGAGGGTCGTCAGGCGTGGGGCTGTACGGGCTACAAGACTGGCTGCTCTTTCAAGGTTCCATATGTTTTCATGTGCAAGAAACTTACGCCGACGCATCTGAAAGTCCTTATCACAAAACGCCAAACGGGCGTTATCAAAGGCTTCGTCGACGTTGCTGGTGTCAAGCATGATGGCCGGCTCGTCCTTACCGATGGCGGCGAGGTCGCTTTGTCTGAAAAGTAGGCTCCAAGCCACCAATGCAACTTTTTATCGCCTCTTTTCCTAAGGAGGATAACATTTCGCCCCCATTATTGACACATTGTGAGGCTCTCTGTTAACAAATTGTCCGTCTTCCTTTTACCGCTTTGTCTCCCGTTAGAGAACATAAACGTTAACTTTGCATAACGTTTCATAGGAAAACAAGTTAAACTTTTCACCATGATATTAAAGTCATTCATCAGAAAGGCCATGCGATGGCAATCGGGTGTGTTTGCACTCTCTGCTCTCGCCCTCCTTGCGTCATGCCAGGGTGGCTCAAATTCTAAAAATGGCGTTGTCATCCCTTTGGAGAACGGTCAGCAACTCCGTCTCCAAGTCATTAATGACAAGATCATTAGAGTTTCTGCCAATCTCGATGGTGTCTTCGACAAGGACCAAAGTCTCATGATGGTGCCACAAGCGCCATTCTCCAACTACGAGACCTCCGAGACCGACTCGTCTCTCGTGATAACCACTAAGCAGCTGAAGGCTGTCGTCTGCAAGAAGACGGGCAACGTCGCTTTCCTCAATCTCGACGGTTCGCCTATCCTCCGTGAGGATGGCCGCGTAATGCGCGATACTGTCATCACCCAGTCCGACGCCAAGAACACCAAGACCGACGAGGGTATCGTCTTCCGTCAAAAATGGATTCCTGGTGACGATGACGCAATCTATGGTCTCGGCCAGCATCAAGCCGAGGAGTTCAACTATCGTGGAAAGAATGAGGAGCTCTACCAGTACAACACCAAGGTCTCTATTCCTTTCTTCATATCCAACAAGGGTTATGGTGTCCTTTGGGACAACAACTCCCTCACCCGTTGGGGCGACCAGCGTGAATACGCCCAGCTCAATGAGGCTTTCAAGGTCTACAACAAGGACAATGTAGAGGGCGGTCTCTCCAGCCATTGGACTCCCGCTCCAGGCTCCGATGTTAAGCCCCTCGACCGCACCGAGCCCATCCTCTATTTCGCCGACCTCCTCGCGAATAAGGAGTACCTCCCCAAGGGCTTCCCTCTCAATGGTGCCGATGTCGATTTCGACGGCTATCTTGAGCCTCAGGAGACCGGTACTTATCGCTTCCTCATCTACTATGCAGGCTACACCCGCATCTTTGTAGATGGCAATGAGCTTTTCCCCGAGATTTGGCGTACGGCGTGGAATCCCAATGCCCGTAAGTTCCAACTCAACCTCGAAAAGGGTAAGAAGATTAAGCTCCACGTCGATTGGAAACCCGATGGTGGCGAGAGCTACTGCGCTCTCCGTGCCCTCACTCCAGTTCCCGATGAGGAGCAGAACAAACTCGCCATGTGGAGTGAGATTGGTAGCCAAGAGGACTACTATTTCATCAAGGGTGACAATATGGATGACGTTATCAGCGGCTATCGCACCCTTACCGGAAAGAGCCAAGTCATGGCTAAATGGGTCATGGGCTTCTGGCAGAGCCGCGAGCGCTACTCCACCCAAGATGACATTCTCTCAACTGTCAAGTATTTCCGCGACCACAACATCCCAATGGACAATATCGTCCAGGACTGGAACTACTGGGCAGAGGATCAGTGGGGTGCCCACGATTTCGACCCCGCTCGCTACGCCGACCCTCAGGCAATGCTCGACTCCGTCCACGCGATGCATGCGCGTTTCATGATCTCCGTATGGCCCAAGTTCTACACAAATACTGAGCACTTCAAGGAGTTCGACGCTAATGGTTGGATGTATCAGCGCGCTGTCACCGACTCTCTCCGCGACTGGATCGCGCAGGGCTACCACTACTCTTTCTACGATGCTTACTCCGCTGGAGCGCGCAAGCTCTTCTGGAACCAGATGAATGAGCATCTCTACAAGTTCGGCATCGATTCTTGGTGGATGGACGCTTCCGAGCCCAATGTCCGCGACTGCACGCCTACCCAATATCGTAAGGATCTCTGTGGCCCTACTGCCCTCGGCACTTCCGCAAAGTATTTCAATGCCTATTCCATTGTCAACGCCGATGCCATCTATAATGGTCAACGTTCCGTTAACGATACGAGCCGCGTCTTCCTTCTCACCCGTTCAGGCTTCGCTGGTCTCCAGCGTTACAGCACCGCTTCTTGGAGTGGCGATATCGCAAGCCGTTGGGAGGACATGAGGGCGCAAATCACCGCTGGTCTTAACTATTCTGTTGCTGGTGTCCCAATGTGGGGTCAGGATATCGGTGGTTTCTGTGTCGAGAAGCGTCATGAGAAAGCTTTTGCCGAGTACCTCAAGACAGGCAAGGTCAATGAGGATCTCAAAGATTGGCGTGAGCTTCAGGCCCGTTGGCATCAGTGGGGTGTCTTCACTCCTCTCTACCGCACCCACGGTCAGTACCCGACTCGTGAGATCTGGAACATCGCTCCTGAGGGCGACCCAGCCTACAACTCCATCCTCTACTGCCACAAGCTGCGCTACCGTCTGATGCCTTACATCTACTCCCTCGCAGGCGCAGTCCACTTCAACGACTACACAATCCTCCGTCCCCTCGTCATGGACTTCACTGCCGATACCAAGGTCAACAACATTGGCGACCAGTTCCTCTTCGGCCCGTCCATCATGGTTGCTCCTGTCACCACCTATGGCCAGCGTTCACGCGAGGTCTACCTCCCCGCAGGCGCTAAGTGGTACGACTTCTACAATGGAAAGTGCTATGAAGGCGGTCAGTCCATCAATGCCGATGCTCCTTACGAGCGCACCCCAGTCTTCGTCCCTGCCGGTGCCATCGTGATGACAGGTCCCGACATTCAGTGGTCCGACGAGAAAAAGCCAGAGAACATCACCGTCTACGTCTTCGCAGGTCGCGACGGCAAGTTCACCCTCTACGAGGACGAGGGCACCAACAACAACTACGAGAAGGGTAAGTGTGCGTTCATCGACTTCAACTATGACGATGCCGACCACACCCTCACCATCGGTCAACGTCGTGGCGAGTTCAACGGAATGCTCCAGAACCGCAACTTCAACGTTGTCCTGGTATCCTCTGAGAATCCCGCCTCCATCGATACCGAGGTAGCCGGCAAGGCTGTTGCCTACGACGGCAACGAGGTTAAGCTCTCTCTCTAAGCTAAGAAGTCATCAAGATTGCCCCCGAAGTTCTCCCTTCGGGGGCTTTTCAAAAAAGATTATTTATGAGGTATTCACTTCTGTCTCTCACGGCTCTCGCCGCTGTCGCATGTTGTCCGCAAAACGGCTCCGACGTGCGGAACTATCAGTGGACTGATGCCGAGATTGAGGCCAAGATCGACACCATCCTCCCGAAGCTTACGCTCGAGGAGAAGGTCGCCCTCTGCCACGCCCAGTCAAAGTTCAGCACCCCTGGTGTTGCTCGTCTCGGCATCCCTGAGCTCTGGTACTCCGATGGCCCTCATGGTGTGCGCGCCGAGGTAAATTGGGACGATTGGGGCTATGCAGGTTGGACCAACGATTCCGTCACCGCATTCCCTGCTCTCACGGCTCTTGCTGCCTCTTTCAACCCCGAGCTCTCCGCCGCCTACGGCAAGGCCGTTGCCGAGGAGGCTCTCTACCGCGGAAAGGATATGATGCTCGGCCCTGGTGTCGAAATCTATCGCACTCCTCTCTGTGGACGCAATTTCGAGTACATGGGCGAGGATCCTTTCCTCGCTTCCAAGATGGTGGTTCCCTACATCAAGGCCATGCAGGCGCAGACGGTCTCTTGCTGCGTCAAGCATTTCGCTCTCAATAACCAGGAGCAGTGGCGTACGCTCGTCGATGTCCATGTCTCCGACCGCGCGCTCCGTGAGATCTATCTCCCAGCCTACGAGGCTGCCGTCAAAGAAGGTGGCGCATGGGCTATCATGGGCTCCTACAACCTCTACGATGGTCAGCACTGCTGCCATAATAAGAAGCTCAACGACATCCTCCGTGGTGAATGGGGATTCGACGGCTGCGTAGTGACCGACTGGGGCGGTGCCACCAATACTGTCGAGGCCGCTAACAATGGTCTCGATATCGAGATGGGCACTTACACCAATGGTTTCACCGAGAGTGCCAAGTTCGCCTATGACGACTACTATCTCGCAAAGCCCTACCTCAAGGCTCTCAAGGACGGCACCGTGCCAATGTCCACTATCGACCAGAAGGCGCGCAACATCCTTCGCCTCATGTTCCGAACCACCATGGCCAAGCATCGTCCTGCTGGCTGCAAGGGCAGCAAGGAGCATTTCGAGACGGCTCTCAATGTCGCTCGCGAGGGTATCACTCTCCTCAAGAATGAAGGCAACATCCTCCCTCTCGATCCCAATACCACCAAGACAATCGCTGTCATCGGTGAGAATGCCACACGCAGCATGCTCGGTGGCGGCTCTTCCGAGCTGAAAGGCCTTTTCGAGATCTCACCCCTTGAGGGCATTCGCAATGCGTTCCCCAAAGCCAATGTCGTTTGGTCTATGGGCTATGGCAGCGGTCCCGAGACCTATGGTCGCGTCGCTCCTTCCCCATATAATGCCGATAGTCTCTTCAAGGAGGCTGTAAAGGTTGCCGAGAAGGCCGACCTCGTCATCTACGTCGGCGGTCTCGTCAAGGCCTATGAGCAAGATATGGAGGGTGGCGATCGTGTAGAGTTCGGTCTCCCGTTCGGCCAGGATAAGCTCATCAATAGCATTCTCGACGTGAATAAGAATTTCATCGGTGTCATGATCAGCGGCAATGCAGCCGCCATGCCATGGATCGATCGTGTTCCCGCTCTTATCCAAGGCTGGTATCTCGGTTCCGAGGCTGGTGAGGCGCTCGCCGATGTCATCTCTGGCAAGGTCAATCCTTCTGGCAAGCTCCCGTTCTCTTTCCCTGTTCGTCTTGAAGACAATGCGGCTCACAGCTTCAGTGAGGCTGTCGTTTATCCTGGTGTAGAGAGCGATTCCTACCGTGAGGAGTACAAGGAGGGCATCTTCGTCGGCTACCGCTGGCATGAGGCCAAGGGCATCAAGCCCCTCTTCCCGTTCGGCTTCGGCCTCAGCTACACGACTTTCGAGATCTCCGATGCCAAGATAGCTTCCAATTCTCTCTCCGAGGATGCCGAGCTCAAACTCTCTGCTACGGTCAAGAATACCGGTAGCCGCGACGGCAAGGAGGTTGTCGAGGTCTACGTAGGCAAGAAGGACAGCCGCGTAGAGCGCGCTCCCAAGGAGCTGAAGGGCTTCTCCAAGGTCGAGGTTCCAGCAGGGGCTCAGAAGCAAGTCTCCATCTCCATTCCTGTCAAGTCTCTCGCTTTCTTCGACGAGGCTGCTCAAAATTGGGAGGTCGAAAAGGGCGATTACGTCCTCTATGTCGGTAACTCTTCTGACAACATCTCTTCCGAGATTGCCTTCTCAGTCAAGTAGTTCTACTGCGTGACATCCATCTTTTTGAAAGTTCTCTCTTCATGTTGATTTTTATGTCAACTGGTTCATAATACTGATAGTGTGAAAGGCGTGGCGGCGGATCTTCGAATTTCTCTCCCGTCGCCACTCTCGAGAACTTAGTATTAGTTTGTTTGGTTGCCGGCTCAGCGAGTTCTTCCCTTGCTGGGTCGGTTTTTATTCTCCATCCTTCATAAAATTCATCCTCCCTCTTGCATTTCAAAAAAATCTCCCTACCTTTGCATCGTCAAACAACGACACAATCTTCTTGGCCGATTCGTCTAACGGTTAGGACATCAGATTCTCAATCTGGCAATAAGAGTTCGATTCTCTTATCGGCTACATCTAAGCTGCCTCTCCGAGGTGGCTTTTTTTGTAAACAACAGCATCCCTATTTTTCCCATCATGGCAGACAACAGCCGCAGAGTAAGGGTCCGTTTCGCCCCCAGCCCCACCGGCGCTCTCCACATCGGTGGTGTGCGCACTGCCCTCTACAATTATCTCTTCGCTCGCCAGCATGGCGGCGATTTCATCCTCCGTATCGAGGACACCGATAGCCAACGTTTCGTCCCAGGCGCCGAGGCCTATATCATCGAGAGCCTCAAATGGTGCGGTATAATAACCGACGAGGGTGTCGAGCAAGGTGGACCACACGCCCCATACCGCCAGAGCGAGCGCAAGGAGATTTATCTCAAATACGCTCAGCAACTTGTCGAGAGCGGCAATGCCTACTATGCTTTCGATTCCGCCGAGGCACTCGATGCTCTCCGCAAGGAGGCCGAGGCCGCTGGCAAGACTTTCGCCTACGACTCTACAGTGCGCAATTCTCTCGAGACATCTCTCGCCCTCCCAGAGGCTGAGGTCAAGGCGCGTATCGAGCGCGGCGACAAATGGGTCATCCGCTTCAAGATGCCTGAGTCTGAGGACGTCGAGATGGACGATATCATCCGCGGTCACATCGTCATAAATACCAAGACCCTCGACGACAAGGTGCTCTATAAGAGTGCCGACCAGCTCCCTACATACCACCTCGCCAATATCGTCGACGACCATCTGATGGAGATCTCCCACGTCATCCGTGGCGAAGAGTGGCTGCCGTCCCTCCCCCTCCACTATCTCCTCTACCGCGCATTCGGATGGCAACGTCCAGAGTTCGCCCACCTGCCCCTGCTTCTCAAACCACAAGGTCAAGGTAAGCTCTCCAAGCGCGATGGCGATAAGTTCGGTTTCCCCGTATTCCCTCTCCAGTGGAATGCCCCCGACGGCTCTTCCGCCATGGGCTACCGCGAGAGTGGCTATCTTCCAGAAGCGTTCATCAATATGCTCGCCCTCCTCGGTTGGAATCCTGGCACTGAGCAGGAGATTTTCTCCATGGATGAGCTTATCAAGGCTTTCTCCCTCGATAAGGTCTCCAAGAGTGGTGCGCGTTTCAATCCCGACAAGGCAAAGTGGTTCAACGCCCAATATATCCGCATGGCCGACGATGACCGTCTCGCCAAGCTCGCTGCTCCAATCTATGCCCAGCGCAACATCAATGTGACGCCCGGGCGAGCCGCACAGGCAATCGCTCTCATCAAGGAGCGCGCGACGTTCCCTGCCGATCTCGTTGATCTCACCGAGAAGTTGTTCGTCCGCCCCGCCTCCTACGACGAGAAATCGGTCGCCAAGTTCTGGAAAGCCGACAATGTTGCTCGCCTCGCCGAGCTCCGCGCCATCATCGCCGCAGATCCTCTCACCGACCCCGCTGTTGCCGAGGCTCGTGTGCATGATTGGATCCAGTCCAACAATTACAGCATGGGTCAGCTCATGAATACGCTCCGTCTTGCTATTTGGGGTGTAAGCCAAGGCCCGAGCATCTTCCACATCATCGCCTTCATCGGCAAAGACGAGGCTCTCGCGCGCATCGACGCGGCGGCGGCGTCCCTTGGTCAAGGGGCGTAGGTCGAGCCTTTACTCTTAGCTAAACCTCATAGCCCCACGAGCCCAATGGCTCCCGTGGGGCTTTTTTATTATCTTTGTATCCATACTCTCCCCACCTTTCTCTCAGTATCTCCAGCCATGCCATCAATATCACAACGCGGCATCATCATGCCGTCCTCACCAATCCGCAAGCTCGTCCCCTATTCCGACGACGCTAAGGCGCGCGGTCTCCATGTCTACCACCTCAATATCGGTCAGCCTGACATTCTCACGCCCGAAGTCGCGCTCTCCGCAATCAAGAACGCCAAGATTCCTATCGTCGAGTACACCAATTCGGCCGGCATGCCCGAGTACCGACGCAAGCTTTCCAAATACTACCAGTCCGTCGGCATCAATATCACGCCCGACCAGATGCTCGTCACCTGTGGCGGCTCCGAGGCCGTGCTCTTCGCCTTCATGAGCTGCCTCGATCCTCTCGACGAGATTATAGTCCCCGAGCCTTTCTATGCCAATTACGAGGCTTTCGCCGCTGCCGCTGGTGCATGCGTCGTCCCCATAACTTCGACAATCGATAATGGTTTCACGCTCCCCAGCATCGAGGAGTTCGAGAAGGTCATAACCAATAAGACCAAGGCCATCATGATCTGTAACCCGAACAACCCGACGGGTTACCTGTACTCCGAACGCGAGATGAAGCAGCTCCGCGACCTCATCATCCGCCACGATCTGTTCCTCATCTGTGACGAGGTCTATCGTGAGTTCTGCTACGATGGCGCAAAATATTACTCCTCAATGTACCTCGACGGCGTCGACGATAATGTCATCATGGTCGATTCCGTCTCCAAACGTTACAGCGAGTGCGGTCTCCGCATCGGTCTGCTCGCCACGCGCAACAAGGCTGTCATCAATTCTGCTCTCAAGCTCGCACAGGCGCGTCTCTGTCCCCCGACTTTCGGTCAGATTGCCGCCATGGCCTCTCTCGACGTGCCCGACGAGTATTTTATCGAGATGAACCGTGAGTACTGCAAGCGCCGCAATTTCCTCCTCGACGGCCTCAATAAGATTCCGGGTGTCTACTCCCCCATGCCACGCGGTGCTTTCTACACCGTTGCCCGTCTCCCAATCGACGATTCCGAGAAGTTCTGCAAATGGCTGCTCTCCGATTTCAGCTACAATAACCAGACTCTCATGGTCGCACCCGCAGCAGGTTTCTATTCCAACCGTACACTCGGACGTAATGAGGTGCGCATCGCCTACACTCTCAATTGCGATGATCTTGCCATAGCTCTCGACCTCCTCGCCCGTGCCCTCAAGCTCTATCCAGGACGTACGCCCGAGAGCGGCTCGCCCCTTTCCGAATACGAGAAGCGTCTCCGCGATTCCAACGCTGACTAATCTGTTGTGCCAAACCTTAGTCTCTATATCGCGCGCAGACTGATGTCTGGCGGCCCTCGTGGTCACCAGTTCTCAGGTCCTGCCATCCGTGTCGCTACGGCTGCCGTGGCTCTCGGCATGGTCGTTATGATTATCTCCGTGGCCGTCGGGCTGGGTTTCAAGCGCGAGATTCGTGACAAGATTGTCGGTTTCGGCACGCATATTCAGCTTACAAGCCTCAATCTCAATAGTTCTCTTGAGACGCCTCCGCTTCCCTACGATTCCTCTCTTGTCGAGGCTGTCGCCCAAGTTCCCGGCGTCCATTCCATTCAGCCTTTCGTCACGAAGCCGGGTATCATCAAGACCGATGATGCCTTTCAAGGCATTGCCCTCAAGGGTGTCGATTCTTCCTTTAGCTGGTCGTTTATCTCTTCTTGCCTTGTCGAGGGTGGTGTCCTTTCTCTCCCCGATAGTGTCAAGTCCGATCAAATCGTTCTTTCTCACTCCCTTGCGCAACTTTTGAAGCTCAATTTGGGTGATCCGGTGCGCATGTTTTTCGTCAATTCCGAGGGTGTCCGCGCTCGTCGTTTCACTATCTGTGGCATCTTCGATTCCCATTTTGACGAGTTCGACAAGAGCCTTGCGTATGTGGATATGCGCCATCTTGTCCAACTTAATGGTTGGCAACCTGGCACCGTCTCTGGCTACGAGGTTCTCCTCTCCAATTTCGATGATATGGATGCCGTGGCCGATAGTCTCGTCTCCATCGTCTCCACTCGCTTCACGTCTGAGGATGATATGATTCGTGTCCGCGACATCCGCGATCTCCAACCTCAAATTTTCGGTTGGCTTGCCCTCCTCGACCAGAATATTTTGGTCATCATCGTGCTGATTATCGCTGTCGCGGGGCTCAATATGGTCTCGGGTCTCCTCATCCTCATTCTCGAGCACACTAATGCTATCGGCATTTTCAAAGCCATCGGTGCGCAAAATTCCATGTTGCGCAACGTCTTTGTCCTTATGGCTCTCAAGATTGTCGGTCGTGGACTCCTCATAGGCAATGTCGTTGGCGTCGGTCTCTGTCTCTTCCAGTATTTCACGGGTGCTGTGGGGCTCGATCCCGAGAATTATTACCTCGATACTGTTCCCGTGCTGCTCTCCGTGCCGCATCTGTTGTTGCTTAATGTCGGCACGGCAATTCTATCCTTCCTTCTCCTCCTCGGTCCGTCAGGCATGGTCGCTCGTATCAGTCCTGTCAAGTCCATCCGTTTCAATTAGCCGAGGTGGATACTCTTGTCGTCATATCAGGTCCCACGGCCGTAGGTAAGACCGAAGTATCTATCCGAGTTGCCGAACGTCTTGGCTGCGAGATCCTCTCTGCCGATAGCCGCCAAGTCTATTCCGAGATGCCCATCGGAACCGCTGCCCCGACGGAAGATCAGCTCGCCCGAGTTCCACACCATCTTGTTCGCTGCCGCTCTGTCCGTCAGCCTCTCAATGCTTTCGGTTTTGAGCACGAGGCGTTGAGCATCCTTCCTTCTGTTTTCCAAAAGGGTAGGGGTTTGGCCCTTCTCTCTGGTGGCTCCATGATGTATGTCGACGCCCTATGCCGTGGCATCGATCCAATGCCCGACATCCCCGACGAGCTTCGTGAAGATCTCAAAGCTCAATTCGCTGCCAATGGGCTCGCACCTCTCGTTGAGCGTCTCCAGTCTCTCGATCCCGTCTATTGCCAGTCCGCCGATCTTCGTAACCCGCGCCGCGTGCTCCACGCCCTCGAGCTCTGTATCGTCAGCGGCGGGCCAGTCTCTGCGCTACGCCTCGGTGAGCCACATCCGCGCCCGTTCCGCATTCTCAAGTTCGCCATCCTGCGTCCTCGCGATGAGTTGTACGCTCGCATAGATACCCGCGTCGACCAGATGTTTGCCGATGGGTTGGTCGACGAGGCTCGCTCCCTATTCCCTCTCGCCGATTCTCTCTCCTCCCTCAATACCGTCGGCTATCGTGAGCTTTTCTCGTTCTTCCGTGGCGAATACCCCATCGACGAGGCCATAAGGCTCATCAAGCGCAATACGCGCCACTACGCCAAGAAGCAAATAACATGGCTGAAGGCCGATCCCGACTATGTCTTCCTCTCGCCCGACAATGCCGAAGAAAATATTCTCTCAGCTATTGCAAATCTCAATCTGTTGCCATAAATTTGCATCGTCAAACAACGACACTCTCTGGCCGATTCGTCTAACGGTTAGGACATCAGATTCTCAATCTGGCAATAAGAGTTCGATTCTCTTATCGGCTACCACAAAAAAGCTCGAAGTCCACAAGGCTTCGGGCTTTCTTGTTTCCCTCCGTCTGCCTTGGTCTCTGCCAAATAGAGCCTTGCAGCCTTGGTTTAACTGCCGTATTTTCATAACTTTGCACGAGTATGTATACCTGTGAAATCACTGGAGTCAGTAACACGTAATCCTATGCAGTACGACGAATCAAAAGCTCATCTCCGCCAATTACGTCAAGATTTTGAGGATAAACTCCGCTCGACAGGTCGAGACGGTGTCGACGACTGCATCCAAGAACTCGATAATCTCGGCTTCTTCTCCGCTCCCGCTTCCACGCGCTTCCATCTCAATTACGACGGCGGTCTTATGGAGCATTCCATGAATGTCTGCAACGTCGCTCTCCGCCTCCGTGAGACTATGATCTCCATGGATGCCTCCCTCAAGCCTTTCCTCCCCGAGGATAGTGTCATCATCGCGTCTCTCCTCCACGATGTCTGCAAGGCCGACATCTACAAGCCCGTCGTGAAACGCCAAAAGGCTAAAGACGGCTCTTGGGAGGATGTCCCAGGTTTCGACTGCGATTTCTCCAATTTCCCCATGGGGCACGGCGAGAAGTCTGTCGTCGTGCTTCTCCTCTCGGGTCTCGCCCTCACCAACGATGAGATGCTCGCCATCCGTTGGCACATGGCGGCTTGGGAGCTGGCTTTCAACAGCCCTGATGCCCGCGCCAATCTCAATGCGGCTCGTGACGTCTGCCCGCTTTGCAGTCTCATCCAGTCTGCCGATACTCTCGCTGCCAACCTCATCGAGCGGCACAACGACGAGGAGTAACCTTAATTACCCTGTTACGTACAAGCCATTTGTAACAGAAAACCTACTAATACTACATTCCTAAAATATGAATAGCCTGTTCAAGATTTTACTTTTCCTACTGCTACTCTGCCCTCTTTCCGCAGCCGCTCAACTCTCAATGGAGAGCGGTGGTGATGGCCCGTATCCCACTCCTGTGGAGGATGTCTGCTGCGCTAAGCCATACATACATTTGACTTTCGATGGCACTGCTGTCTACACCGATGCGGCTTGCAAGAATAAAGCTAACAACATGGCTCTTCGCAACGCTTGCACTTTCACCTACACTGTCGAAGGCTCTGATGAGGTTAACGCACCCAGTTTCTTTGTCGGCATCGAAAGTGGCAAGCTCACCTTTTTCATCAACGACATGTCCTACCTCCCCACAGGTTCTACTGTCACCATCACCACGCCTGCTTTCTACTCCAAGACTGATGGAGAGAATGCTGACACTACGCAATTTAGCGCACACACCTATACTTTCCCCGTCACCAATATTGTCGAGCTCCCCTCTTCTTGCAACTCTTCCGATCTGAACATCACTTCGCCTGAGACCAAGACCCTCGTCGTCAAGGCTCCCAATGTCCTCACTGTGAATAGCAACCTCGATGTTGCGAATCTCGTAGTCGAGGCCGGTGACCAGTCAACCTATGCGGCTGGCGTCGTCGTCGAGACTGGTGGCTCCATCGCTATCGCCGATACCGCCTATTTCCTCTGCCACAACAACTTCCATCGCAACAACGCCTATCTCATCAACCACGGCTCCTATTCCGCTTCCGCCTCCATCTTCACCAAGTGTGTGGACAACAATCTAAACATCCCATATTCGAATAAGTACAAGGGTTCTTTTGTGTTGGAGTGCGCAAATGCTGTAACCATTTCTTTCCCCGTCGAGTCGCCGAATAAAGTTTTTGGCTTCATGACAAAATCGAGTTCGCAGTTCCTTATGGTACTCCCTTATTCCGATGTGAATAAGACTTATCGTTACTATTTGGCAAAGGCTCCTTACCTTGACGCATATTCGGGGGAGAATCAATACAAATATGTTTATACTACAGACAAGAAAAATGCGGTAGTATTTCGAGCAAATGGTGCGATAAACGATGAAGGTGGGTATTCTGTTCCGGGTAGCTCTTTGTTTGACTCTGGCGACTCTTATAATAGGGGAGGCAAAGAACCCGTAACCCAGATGGATAACCCATATCAAGCTTGCATTGACTGGTCTGCGCTTATCGCAGATGAAGCCAATAATGCAGGTTTGGCAGATCTTCTGCGTTGCGTAAACTTCGGTTATGGTCGTGCGCACCTCTCTTGCGATTATAGTTTTGCGACAGGTCTTACGACGTACGATGGTCCAATGCAATTCGGGTACGTGCAGCCTGTAATGGAGCCCGCCCGCTTCTACCAGCTCGACACAATGCAAGTTGATAACATCACGATCAATATCGGTAAGAAGTATCTTACCTCCTATGCCGAGATGGAAAAGGTACAGCCCAATGTGACTGTTCCTTACGTCAGGTTCTATGTCGATGATGTCGACTGCCCCAAGGGTGTCGGTAACCGAAGCATCTATGTCGCTTATTTCATCCCTCAAGAGGAATACGATGCCCTTAAAGATTCCGAGTATAGTAAGGTTTATGGTGTAAATCTTAAGAGTGAGGTCTTTTCTCCAGTAGAGTTGGGATATCATGATGGAAAGACAGCAGGTGCTGGTTACAGGTTCCCATTTATGGGCTGTACTCGTAATGGTAACTTTGTCAGTCGAATTAAGGCGTTCCCTTTGCCAGAGAAGTCAGAATATGAGGAGACAGAGACCTTCAACATGGCGTTGTACCTCGATCCGAAACAAGAGAGAGTAAAGTTCGGCATCCTCGATTATGGCAATATGGATAGCATCCAGGTTCAATGTGCTGGTCTTTTGCTGAATTCCATTGATGGCAAAAGCTCTGATGTGCTTGAGACAGAGTTCGATTTGAATAGTTTCGATAAGAATGATTTCAAAGTAGATAGTGCTTTCACTTATCTTGAAGTTCCATCACACAAGGTCGATCCAAGTGTCATTGAGATCACTCGTTATGCACAGAAGAATCCAACGAGTGACAAGAAAGTTGTTTCTAACGAGTTAAAAGTCTCTTCTGTTCAAGGCGGCATTATCGTGACTACTGAGGAGCCAACCGAGGTTAGTGTCGTGAATGTCTCTGGTGTTCTTGTCAACAATTCAGCTGTTGAGGGAAGTACTTTTATCTCTCTCCCCAATGGTCTCTACATAGTTAAAAACAATAATGGCAAGTCCTCAAAGGTCCTTGTCAAGTAAAAACATAAGGATATGAATGAAAAGAAAGATGATCTCTTCGTCATCCCTGCATTCTCTCTGATGAAGAAACGTGATGACGCTGTGTGTGCAGGTAATTCAAGTACAGGTGGTAACACAGATAAGGAAGTTGATCCTTGGGAAGAAGACGAGGAATCCGATGACACGGGTTTCAATACCTCTTTCTCCAGTATGCATTAGTGCGTCATCCCCAACTAAAAAGAGCCTGCATCCAACTGATGCAGGCTCTTTTTTTATGCACGGAAACCATGCTACGCCGTTGCATGTCTTTAAGTGCTGAGTGGTTCACTTTTCCTGTCCATGCCTGCTCGTTGAGCTGCCTTATCCTTTTGAAAGCATATACGGGCTATAAAACACCAATTCGTAAGGTTGAGATATTTACAATCTCATCTTCCAGTGCCCCGTTCTCCCTCTTCTTTCTCCCCCCCTCATGTTCCGCTCCGCCAGTCATGATGTTACTTCCTTCGTACCTATGAAATAAAATAATCCGCCCACCAAGGTTCTCCTCGGTGGGCGGATCTTAATCTTAGGTGGGCTGTCCTAATCCTCGTTTACGCTCTTTGCGCGAATAACAAGGTATCTGGATGTCTTCCAGAATGATGCCTTGTCCTTGATGATGAGGACTTTGTTCTCCTCGTCAATGGTGTAACTGCTCTCTGGATGGCTCGTCAGAACTACAAACTTGCGTCCCGTCAAAGGTATTCTCTCAACCTCTGTGACGTCAATCTTGGTGAAGAGGCTGTTGTCTACGTTGCCGCTAAGCACTTTCTTGTTGAAGAGTCCACCGCTAAGCAAGCCCTTCTCTTTGAGTGTGCTCTTCTCGGCTATGAGGTAGTAGCCCTCGTTCTTCTCGGCTACGGTCTGGTTCAGCGTCTCTTGTGTGTTTGCGCTTACGGTTGCGAGTGAGTCAACTGAGTTGGAGAGGCGGATGACGGCGTTGTTCAGGTAGCCGATCTCTACGTCCTTCTCGTTCAGCATCTTGTTGAGCTTCTCAATCTCTGCGTTCTGCTGCTCGATCTGGGCGTTCAGTACGTCGATGATCTTCTTGTACTCGCTGTTCTTGCCGAGTGCCTTGTTCAGCTTTGACTGCAACTCCTTGACCTTGTTCTTGTTGTCAAGAAGCTTGGTGTAGATGGCCTGGATGTCGTTGGTCAACTGGTCTTTATCGCTCGACTCGCTGTTGGCCTGTACTGCTATGATGCCCTCTTTCTCTTTGATGTAGTTGAGGTTGCTGTGTACGTCTGCCAAGGTCGTGGCGATGAGTGACATGCTGCTGTCCTTCAACATCACGATGTTGTTCAGAGAGTCGATCGTCTTCTGCTGCTGATCCAGTTGCTCCTGGTTGCAGCTTGCAAGTGCCATCATTGTCGCGGCACCGCAAGTAAGAATAATCTTCTTCATTGTGCTTTTATTGTTGTTTTAGTTATGTGTTACTCAGCTGTCTCGCGAGGTTCCCTGTGCTTCTTGCTCCTGCGCAATGCTTTCAGGTCAACCTCTTGATCTTCGCCTTCTTCGTTATCTTCGTCTGGCGTCTCGTTACCGCTCTTGCGCCATCCCGTGCCACCAACAATGAGCACAATCTCGCCCTTCGCCGGTGTCTCTTCGAAATGCTCGCGCAGCTCCGACAACGTTCCGCGTACCGTCTCCTCAAATACCTTGCTTATCTCGCGTGATACCGATGCCGGACGGTCGCTTCCGAACGCTTCGCTCATCTGTGCCAATGTCTTGGTCAGTCTGAATGGACTTTCATAAAATATCATCGTCCTCGGTTCTTCTGCCAACCTTGTTAATACGGATTGCCTACCCTTTTTATTGGGTAAAAATCCCTCAAAACAAAATTTATCGGCAGGAAGTCCACTATTTACAAGAGCAGGGACGAATGCTGTCGCCCCAGGTAGGCAACTGACTTTTACGCCTTTGTTTATGCAACGGCTTACAATCAAGTACCCGGGGTCAGATATGGCTGGTGTGCCGGCGTCGCTCACCAATGCGGCGTCCTCGCCAGCCGCAATGCGGTCGGCATATCGGTCGGCAACTTCGTGCTCGTTAAATTTGTGGTAGCTGATCAGCGGTGTCGTGATGCCAAAGTGCTTGAAGAGGATGCTTGTGGTCCTTGTGTCTTCTGCCATCACGAAAGAAGCCTCCCTTAGTGCCGTGAGGGCGCGGGCTGTTATGTCTTCCATGTTGCCGACGGGCGTCGGCACTATCGTAAGTTGGCTCATAAGAATCTGCGATGCACGGCTTTCATGAACAGCTCAACGGTGGCGTCCGTCTCGTTCCATCCGTATGTCTGACGGAAGTACTCATGCGCCTGCTCAAACGTGTTGGCCATGTTGACGGTCTCTATGGCTGCGTCAAACGCCATTTTGTTGCCTCCGAACAGCTCGCGCATGAAAAGGAATCTGTCACTGATGCGGATGGCTTTGTTCAAGTCATCCACGGGTGTTCCATAGTTGGCTATGTCCGCCGCTTTCTTCGCTGCCGATGCTATTTCTGGTTGCTTCTCTGCCGTCTGCTTGATGGGAGTCGCTTCCTCTTCTTTCTGAGCCTCTTTGGTCTCCTCGGCTATCTCCTCTTTTTCTTCAACCTTAGGCTCTTCAGCTTGTTGAGGCTCTGTTTGGGGATCTCCGTTGTCTGAAGTTAGTGGGTCTTCCATTTCCTCCAGTTCGTCGGCAAAGTATTCTTTCGCTACTTCTTGTTTGGCTTCCGATTTAGGCGAGGGGTGTGGCACGTTTTTTGCACCATCTTCAACGGCTTGCTCTGGCTCGCTCCCCTTTTCTGGGGCCCTCCTCTCTTGCGAATGGTCACAGACGGCTCCGCTAAGTGTCGATGTCGGTGCGACTGCGGCGTTGTCCGTCGCCCAGTAGTCCAAAAGTCTTATCTCTTTTCCAAGGCTGTCGTGCTTCTGGCGTAATAGTTCCAAGAATGCCGAGCCTATTCGCTCGGGCTCGCGAAACGTCTCTACCAAGGTCTCAATCTCCTTGAGGTCGTTCTCTAAGAGGTCTATGATGGCGTCTTTTTTCATCTGTTTTATGTCTCTCTATGACGTGCCTCCTATTGCTTTATTTTGCAACGGTTTCGCCGTCTCGCGAATGTAGTTTTTTTCCCATTATCTTCGATTATTGTATTACCTTTGTTAGTGGAATCGTTTCTCAAAACCTCTTTACAAACCAGCAAGATGCGTCGCCTCGTATCACTGATGTTAGCCCTCTTTCTGCTGCTTGCGCTACCTTTCCAGGACGCGTCTGCGGGGTGTGTTGGCTGCTCGTCTTTTCAGTCCGACGGCGACAGTTGGCCTCACAAGGTCCCTTATGCTGTCAAGCTTGCTCTCGAAGGTGGCGACCATTCCGCCATCTCCCCATGCCTCGCCAACACCGTCGAGCTCCAGCTTCCCGACTGCTCGGGCATCTTCAGCAAGAAACAGGCTGAAATGATTCTCTCCAAGTTCATGGCGGCTCACCCCTCCATGACTTATTCCGTCAGCCGCGAAGAGAGCGTCTCGGGCGCAACTCTCACCATCGGCAAGCTTTCAGGCAATGCCGCCTCCTTCGGCGTCTATGTCCTCTCTCAACCCGCTGCCGGCTCACAACAGATAAAACAACTTAGAATAGAGGAACAAAAATGACAGATTTCGACGCTTACCTCAACGACTTCATCGACCGTTGCGTCCGAGAGGATGTCGGCGATGGCGACCACACCTCGCTCTCTTGCATCCCAGCAGACGCTGTCGGACGTGCCCAACTCATCATCAAGGAGGACGGCGTCCTCGCGGGCGTAGACGTTGCACGTAAGATTTTTGCGCACATAGATCCCAATTTCAAGTTCGACCAGATTCTCCATGACGGCGACCGCGTCAAGAAGGGCGATATCGCTTTCCGTGTTGAGGGACGCACCCAGTCTCTTCTCCTCGCTGAGAGGCTCGTCCTCAACGTCATGCAACACATGAGCGGCATCGCAACCACCACCTCACGTTACGTCGCCAAGCTCCAAGGTCTCCACACCCAAGTAATCGATACCCGCAAGACGACCCCTGGCATGCGTCTCCTCGACAAGATGGCTGTTAAGATCGGCGGAGGTGGAAACCACCGCATCGGTCTCTTCGACATGATCCTCCTCAAGGACAACCACATCGATTTCGCAGGCGGCATAGACAAGGCCATTTCCCGTGTCCACCAGTATCTCAAGGAGAAGGGCAAGGATCTTCGCATCGAGATCGAGGTTCGCAACTTCGATGAGCTGAATCAGGTTCTCGCCATCGGTGGTGTCGACCGCATCATGCTCGACAATTTCACGCCCGCACAGACCCGAGAGGCTGTCAAGCTGATCGACGGCAAGTACGAGACCGAGTCTTCTGGCGGCATCACTATGGATACTCTCCGCGACTATGCCGAGTGCGGTGTCGATTTCATCTCCGTCGGTGCCCTTACGCACCATGTCGGCAGCCTCGACATGAGCCTCAAAGCCTACTAAGTTGAGCCGTATCCTCGCCATAGACTACGGAAAGAAGAGGTGCGGTCTCGCTGTCAGCGACCCCGACCGCATCATCGCAGGCCCACTCGCCACGGTCGCTGCACATGAGCTACTCAAGTTCCTACAGGACTACACGTCGCGTGAGAACGTTGGTGTCATCGTCATGGGCGAGCCACACCGCCTCGACGGCTCCGACTCCGAGACTATGAGCTACATCCGCCCCTTTCTCCGTCAACTCAAAAAGGCTATGCCCGACATGCCTGTCGAGATGGTCGATGAACGTTTCACGACGCGCATCGCCCAACGTGCCATGATCGATGGCGGCGTCTCCAAGAAGGATCGCAACAATAAGAACGGTCTCGTCGACAGGGTCTCGGCAACCCTCATCCTCGAGACGTATATGGAAAAACTGAGGTTCCAATCCTCATTATAACCATGCCTCGGGCAAACATTTTGCCCTGTTAAACGTAAAATATATAAACACAGTATACCACCGATGCTACTGCCAGTCTATCTCTACGGTCATCCCGTGCTTCGCAAGATGGCAACCGACATACCCTCTGACTACCAAGGTCTCGACGATCTTATCGCCAATATGTATGAGACAATGTACAAGTCCGACGGTATCGGCATCGCCGCTCCGCAGGTAGGTCTCCCAATCCGTCTCTTCGTCATCGACGCCTCGCCGCTCGCCTCCGACTATCCCGAGGTCAAGGGCTTCAAACGTATCTTCATCAATGCGCACATCACACGTATGTCCGACGAACAGATGGAGACTGTCGAGGGCTGCCTTAGCCTCCCTGGCATAAGCGAGTACGTCAAGCGCAGCACAGAGATTGAGATTGAGTACGACGACGAGAAGTTCGTCCACCACAAGGAGGTCATCAAGGGCTATGCCGCCATTGTCGTGCAGCATGAGTACGACCACCTCGATGGCAAACTCTTCATCGACCATCTCGGTGCGCTCCGCAAGCGTCTCATTAAGTCTAAACTCACAAACATAGCAAAGGGCAAGATCCGCGTCGGCTATCGTACCGTGACCGCCTAATCCATTAAGTCTCTAACGTAAATCACCATACACACATGAAGTTCAGTGTCCAAAGCGGCGAGCTCCTTTCACGCCTCCAGACCATGGGTAAGGTTGTCGATGACAAGGCCGCGCTCCCTGTCCTCGCCAATTTCCTTTTCACGATCAAGGGCAATCTCCTCATCCTCACGGCCGCCAATGCCGAGATGCGAATGACCTCTTCCCTCGAAATCAACAATATGGAGGGCGACGGCAAAATCTGTATCCCTGGCGTCAAGCTTACCGAATATATCAAGTATCTCCCCGAGCAACCGGTAACTTTCTCCATCCCCGACGGCTCGCTCGCTCTCGAGATATCCTCCCTCTCTGGCAAGTCCGACCAGGTCTGCGTCGCTGCCGATGACTATCCCGAGGAGAAGATCGACGAGCAGGACATCCGTAGCGTCAAGATCTCCGAGGATGCGCTCCTCTCTGGCATCTCCTCCACTCTCTTCGCTACCGCCAATGATGATCTCCACCCCGTCATGAACGGCATATATTTTGACATCGAGCCGGGTAAGGTCTCTTTTGTTGCGACTGACAGTCACAAGATGGCCCGCTACATCCGTACCGATGTTGAGACCGGCGACCTCACCGCAAGTTTCGTCCTCAACAAGAAGCCTGCGAATGTTCTCAAGGGCATTCTCGGTCGCTCCGAGGATATGGTCAACGTCTCTTTCGGTTCCCGCAACGTTATCTTCGAGACCCCGACATATCGCTACACTTGCCGCCTCACCGAAGGTCAATATCCTCAATATCGTAGCGTCATTCCCGCCAACAATGAGTCTAAGATTCTCGTCAACCGTGCGGATCTTATCAAGGCTATGGCGCGCGTATCCGTCTTCGTAGATGCCTCCCGCCTCATTAAGTGCGAGCTCTTCTCCAACTCCATGAATATCAGCACGCAAGACCTCGACTTCTCTTGCTCCGCAAACGAGTCGCTCCCTTGCGAGTATGAGGGTAAGGAGATGGTCGTTGGCTTCGGTGGTCAGCACCTCGGTGACGCTCTCAACAATATCGCATCCCAAGATGTTGAGATCCGACTCTCCGATCCTTCCAAACCCGGTCTCATAAGCCCTGTGGGTGCTGATGACAAGAGCGATATGCTCATCGTCATCATGCCCATGCGCATCTAATTAAGCATGATAGTTTTTCCCCACGCTAAAATAAATCTCGGCCTCAATATCGTTGGTGTCCGCCCCGACGGATACCACGATATTGAGACCGTTTTTGTCCCTATCGGCTACTCCGACGCTCTTGAGGTCATTCTTCCTCCCGAACAAGTCGAGGGTGGTGTCGTATGGCGTTCCGCTGGGCGTGAGATTAATGTCCCTTTAGAGAAGAATCTTTGCGTCCGCGCCCTTCGTGCTTTGCAAGCCGAAGTCTCACTTCCCACAGTCGGGCTGATGCTCAATAAGATAATCCCCGATGGCGCTGGTCTCGGCGGCGGTTCTTCCGATGCGGCTTTTGTCCTCACGACACTCAATAACCTCCTCAATCTCAACATCTCTTCCGACCGCCTCCGCCAAATAGCTGCACGCATAGGTGCCGATTGCCCGTTCTTCGTCGATGGGCGTCCCGTAATGGCGTCCGGCATTGGCGATGTCTTCACCCCTGTCGACGTGTCGCAGCTGAAAGGTCTGAGCGTTGTCGTTGTAGTTCCGCAAGGTAGCGTCTCCACCGCAGAGGCATACAGCAACATCCCTTGTCGTAAGCCCGATCGCCATCTTAATGAGATAGTTTGCGAACCTATATCCTCTTGGCGATACTCCATACGAAACGATTTCGAGGATTTCGTAGCGTCGCGTTTGCCCGATGTCGCCGCCTTCAAGCAAAAGTTCTACGATATGGGTGCGCTCTATGCGCAAATGTCGGGTAGCGGCTCTTCAGTCTTCGCCTTCTTCCCCCACGGCGCCGATCTTCCCAAACCCGATGATTTCCCAACAGCTCGCGGGTTCTGGTCGGGTGAGCTAAAGCTCTAATAGCCTATCAAGCATACTGCCAATGAAAAAAGTTCCATCTATCTCCATCCGTGCGATTGTCGCGATATTCGTGGTTATGCTGACCACGGATGCGGTCGCATTGGTGCGGAGGGTGGGGCTTCTTGAGGCTGTCGACTCCGCCGCCACGGCCATAATCGAGGAACGTACTCGCGACGCCGCAAGGTGGATATACTACACTGCCGAAATATCCGACAACCCACATGCGCCGACAATGGCTTCATGCCTACGAGCCAGTGCTGATGTCTACAAAGGGCACTACGACGAGGCTCGCGCAACGATAAACGCCATTCTCAACCGCTACGCCACGGCTTCCGACACCATGTCGATAAACTGTCTCGCCCTCGCCTATTGCGCAAAGGGGCGACTCGAAGTCGAGACTTCCAACGAGCCAAGCGACAGCTACTACATGAAGGCGGAGAGACTGGCGCGCAGCATTGGCAATACGCGTCTCGAATTGCTCAGCCTGCGCAACAGGGCTCAACTCTACGTCGGCTCTCAACGCTTTGTCGAGGCTGCACATTGTGCCCGCTTGCTCCTTGCCCGATGTGCCGATGGCGCTATGCCCGACATGCGCTTCTGGGCGCGCATCATCCTCATACGTGTATATCTCGCAATACATGTCGATGCCGTCATCGAGGATTGCGCCCACGACATTGAGCGCGAGGGCTATTTCCGCACCAATCCCGCCCTCCTCAAAGCCTATCTCGTCACAATGTCTGTCGTCCGCCTGTGCCAAGGTAAGACAGAAGATGCGCTTACTTTCATTGAGAAGGCCGATGACGTGGCCGACCAGACTTTCGTCTCTGACATTGACAAGTGGCGTCTAACGGCCATTAAGGCTGAGACATACCTTAGGCTCGGACGCATAAATGAGGCTAAAAAGCTCGCCGCCCATTGCCGTAGCAACCTCGACATCGTCTCTCCGTCGCAGGTTAACCCCTATTTTTCCCGTTACAGCTTCATCGTTATAGAAGCCGACATCGCTCTTTTTGACGGCAAACCAAGTGAGGCTCTTAGGCTCTTGACCGAAACGGAGATTCCCAAGGTGATGTTCACCAAAAGTTCTTTCTCCAAGAGGTATTACTCCAGTCTCGAGAGAGCCTATGTTGCGTTGGGCGACTTCGCTTCTGCACGCAATACGCTCAATGTCGCAAACGTCTCAAATCGTTATATCCTATCCCTCAACGCCCGTACCCGTGCCAAGGATATGGAGGTCGCTTTCCGTGAGGACACGACTATCCTCCGCCAACGTACCGACATCAATATGCGCAAGGAGGTCGTCGGCAGCGTCAAACGTCAAGTATTTGGGGCTACAGTCGTAATTCTTGTCGTCTTCATCGTTGTCGCCATCGTATGGATGAGAAACGTGTGGGGACGCAATGCCCGTAAGATGAAAGACGATGAGGCAATCAACCGCAAGATGGAAGAGGAGATGGAGCGTCAGACTGCTGCATACTCCGTACGCAATAGGCTCATCATGGCTCGCAATGCCGATATGGCTGCAAGCCAGAGCTATGCAAAGCGCCTCCAACGCGGCATCTTGCCCGATATGTCACACCTCATCAACCTTGGCTACAAGAACTCCTACGTCCTGCGTGGCTCTGCCGATGTGACGTCCAGTTGCTTCTTTTGGTACAGGAATGTAGGCGACTATCTGCTCCTCTGCACTGCCAATGCCGATTGGGATGGTGTGCCGGGTGCCATGCTTTCCATGGTCGGTCTGACGCTCGTCGAGGAGGTCGCTTCCCGATATGAGGGACGCGAGACGGCTTCCGAGGTTCTCTCCGATGTTGAGCATGGCTTTACTCGCCGCCTTCCCGATAAGAGATGGCGTAGCAATCTTTCAATGTCTGTCGCCCTCATCGACAGGTCGTCACACTCCATCCGTATTTCTTCCGCAGGTGTAGATGTCATGCTCCGCCGTGGCGGCAATGTTGAGGTTATCCATGGCTCCGAACATAAGATCGGAGATGTTAAGGATATTCGCCGACAAGAAGATGAGGTTCGCTCTTTCACTTCTGGCGATGCCGTCTATCTTTACTCCAGCACCATGACCAGGATCTACGGAGGCAATGATGGCAGACAGCTTGGAGTGGTCGGGCTTCATGACATGCTTGTGCGCTCCTCGCGCCTCCCTGCCGACCTCCAATACGACACGATGCTCAACGAGGTTATCCTGTGGAAGTCGGGCCGGACGATGGGCGATGATATTCTTCTCTTAGCTGTTTCAATGCCATGAGGTCCATAGTCTACATATTGGTCTTCACGGCTTTAGTTATAAGCATAGCCTGTCCTTCTTGCAGCCGCGATAAGGCTGTAATGGAGAAGATTGGCGGCTATGACCGCAACATCGACCTTGCAAATCATGCTCTCGACGTTAACGACACGACCTTGGCTCGCGTCGCCGTCGATAGTGCCGAACTTTTCGCTTTCGGCTTTGCGCGTCGCAATGAGTTGCTCGCCTACAATATCTTGCTCGACCCGCATATTGCCCAGATAAATCTGCATGGCATACTTACTGCGCTCGACTCTCTCTCCGACCATGACGAGGTCGACGAGCGCATCTATATGCGACTGCTCGAGCAATATGCCGTACAGCTCTCCAGACGACATAGCCCAGCCGAGGCCGACAATGCGCTTGAGACGGCCGCCGCTATTGCTTACCGCCTCAACGAGAGCCTGTCTTACGTGCGCATCAAGGTAAAGAGGCTGAATAAGCAAGAGGTGCAGGGTAATTATATCGATGCTGTTAAAGGTTACCGGCAGCTCCTTGACTACACTCGCAAGCGCGGTCTCCGATCCTCCGAGGTTCTTGTCCTCTACCGACTCCTCTGCTCTTTTGTCTCAATGGGCGATATCCCTTCCGCCCAGATATACCTGAGCGAGATGGCCACGGCTGCCGATACTACTGCATACTCGCAAAGCCTTTTTCACCTTGCCT
The DNA here is from genome assembly GCA_963616565.1 of Clostridium sp. CAG:343. Classification (GTDB taxonomy): domain Bacteria; phylum Bacteroidota; class Bacteroidia; order Bacteroidales; family Marinilabiliaceae; genus W3P20-009. The sequence continues at coordinate 45,973 of CAVEKX010000004.1, read as the reverse complement.
CTGCCAACATTAGCGTTAATGTCGGTGATTCTGTTGAATACGCACGCTCGCTCCATGCTGTGGCAGATGAGTTTGAGCGTGACTCTGTCGTCAGGAGCCAGCTCAACCTCACCTACTCGTCTATGCTGGCGTTCTATTACATCTCCAAGGATGAGCCAGATTCCGCGCGCGAGGTTCTTGTTAGCCTCAAGAAACATTGGGATAATACCAACATCCTTGCATACAGGTATATAGATCTCCTCGAAAGCGAGATCCTCTTAGAGGAGGGCAGCTACGATGAGGCTAAGCTGAAGCTCGACGCCATCGATGCCGCACACCTTAGGGCCACGAGCGTTACCCTCTACGAGACCTACGCCGATGTAGTGACCGACTACTACTCCCTCATTGGCGATGACCGCATGGCGTATCTTTTCTTACGTTCCAAGACCTCCCTCGCCGATTCTGTCAAGGACAAGTCCGCCTACCACGACCTCGCATACCGAAGCATGGAGCACAAGCGCGACACGACAATCGTCTCGCAAGGGTTCGAACTCGACCAGATGGACGACCAGCAACATCGTCTTGAGGTTGTGCGTACAGTTTGGATTTTCGTCGCGGTGGTCATTGTGATAGAGGCTTTGGGGCTCTATCTCATAATCTCTGTCCGACGGATAAAGAAGCGTAGGCGTGAAATAGAGTCCGCGTTCGCCAGCATGTCTCAGGAGATTAAGCGCAAGAAGGAGCAGCTTCTTGCGCAAAAGGAGCAACTCGATGAGCAGAATGAGGCTCTCGCCTCCGAGCTCATGTTTGCGAACCATATTCAGTCCAACATTCTCCAGTCCGAGGATGCTCTCGACGTCCGAGGTATAGATGACCACTTCATCATTTTCAGCCCATGCAACATGGTGAGTGGCGATTTCTATTGGGTCTTCGACTGTGGCGACAAGCTATTTGTCTGCGTGGCCGATGCAACCGGCCATGGTGTCCCTGGCGCCTTCATCTCAATGGTCGCCTCTACGCTCTTGAGCGACATCGCCACCGACCCCACAATGCGCGAGCCTTCACGTATGGTCGAGCGGCTTAGCGATGAGATTGTTCGTGTTATATGCAGTAATACAGATGTCGTCAATAAGGATAGTCTCGACCTCTCACTCTTCTGCCTCGACCGCGTTGCCGGTAAGGCATACATCTGCCTCGCAAGGCAAACAGCTTACATTGTTCATCAGAATGGTACCGTCGAGGCTGTGCAAGGTGTCCATCGTAGCGTCGGAGAATGTGCTAATATTGGGGGCGGAAGACCTTTTATTACCCAAGAGCTCAACATTAAACGTGGCGACATCATCTACATGACGACAGACGGCTTCGTATCGCAGTTCGGTGGACCCCACAACCAGAAGTTCAAACGTCGACGCTTCGTTGATATGCTTCGTGAGAATTATCAGCAGCGTATGTCAATCCAGCGCGACGCCATCGTCCGACGCTTTGACGATTGGAGGGGCGACAACGACCAGACCGACGATGTCCTCATGATGGGTCTGAAGATTGGCGACATGAAGTCGTCTCGCTTCTCCCGCTTCAATAACTATCCATACCATAAGCCCCATGACGGCGAGACCGGTGAGCAGGATAATGAAGTCCCGCCACAACTCGCAGCCGATGTCGCCATGCTCCTTAATGGAGTCAAGACAAAAATGGAAAGCAAGTACGGAGCCATGAACATACTCGACTTGCTCCCTCTTCTCGGAGATTGCTACATGGAGTGGATCGATGGTTGCGTCCGAATCTCACCTGCCGAACGAGACGCACCAGCTTTCATCCTCATCGAGGTGACCACAATCGGCAACTTCTCTAACTTCACCGAGCCAGTTGTCAAAGTCGTAGTGACTGTCCCTTATTGGGCCAAAGATTCTCAGCAATCGTCTTCTTCTGTAAAAGTTTCTGTCGAGACTGAGAAGGAGACGGCACGCATAACTTTCATGACAAAGAATTAGTAACACCACACATACGCGTCGCTCAATAACATGAACATTACTTCCGCGCAGTTCCTTGTAAGCAGTGCCAAAGTCGGGCAATGCCCCAAGTCCTCACAACCCGAGTTCGCATTCATCGGCCGCTCCAATGTTGGCAAGTCCTCGTTGATCAACATGCTGTGCAACCAGAAAGGTCTCGCCAAAGTGTCTGCCACTCCCGGTAAGACACAGCTTATCAACCATTTCAATATCAATAACGGAGAGTGGTATCTTGTCGACCTTCCAGGCTATGGCTACGCTAAAGTCCCTCTCGGAGAGAAAGCCAAGTTCCAATCCATCATAACGGATTACGCCCTCAAGCGCGAGCAGCTTACCTCACTCTTTGTGCTTGTCGATGTCCGCCACCCGATGCAAACCATCGACCGTAACTTCATGGAGTTCCTTGGCATAAATGGTGTGCCGTTTGCCATCATCTTCACCAAGGCCGACAAGCTGTCCGAGACGCAAATCGACAAGCAGGTCGAGGCTTATCGTCAAGAAATGCTCAAGACGTGGCAGTCCCTTCCTCCAATGTTCGTAACTTCGTCCGCCAAATTCAAGGGGCGAGAGCTTATCCTTGATTATATAGGCAGTGTTATAAAAAATTTGGCTGCAAATAAATGATTCGTCTCTTTCTGACGCTATTGTCGCTTTTGGTGTCAGTCTCCCTTTGGGCGCAGAAGATGCCCGAGGAACTGATGGAGCGCGAGATGCGAGGCATCTGGGTCGCTTCTGTCGCCAATATCGACTGGCCATCTGCTCCTGGATTGTCTGAGGAGGCTCTGTGCCACGAAGCCGATGCCATCCTCGACCGTTCAGTCGCAATGGGGCTTAATGTCGTCTTTCTTCAGGTCCGCCCTTCCAGCGATGCGCTTTATCGCTCGTCCATCGAGCCGCCCTCCTATTATCTCGTGGGGACTAATTTCGATGCCCCCCTCTCTTTTGACCCTCTGTCTTATTGGATAGAGGGGGCTCATCGTCGCGGACTTGAGCTGCATGCTTGGATAAACCCTTTCCGTGTCACGCCAAAGGCCGATTTCCCAACAGCTCCAAGCCACATAGCCTCACGTCATCCTGAGTGGATTATAAAGTACAACAACAAGCTCTATCTCGACCCCGGCATCCCCGAGGCGCGTCAATACGTCACCAAGGTCGTCATGGACATCGTCTCCCGATATGACGTCGACGGCATCCACTTCGATGACTATTTCTACCCATATCCTGCCAAAGGTGAGGTTTTCGATGACAGCAAGTCCTTTGCCAAATTCAACCCCCTGCACCAGACGCAAGCTAATTGGCGACGCTCGAATGTCACTGCGGTAATTGCCTCAGTGTCAGAGGAAATCAGAAAAGAGAAACCATGGGTTCAGTTCGGTATCAGCCCCTTCGGAGTTTGGCGCAACAAGCGTGATGATGCCAAAGGCTCAGATACGAAGGCTGGCGTCTCAGACTACGACGTCCTCTATGCCGACATTCTTAACTGGATCGACGATAGCCTCATAGACTATGTCGTCCCGCAAGTCTATTGGGAGCATGGAAACAAATGGTGCGATTTCGATGTTCTCCAACGATGGTGGGGCGAGCGAAGCACCGATGCCACCAAGGTCTTTATCGGTCATGCGGTATTCAAAATTAATGACGGCAAGGTCCCCAATGCCGGATGGAATGCCAAGTCCGAGATGCCCGACCAAATATCCAAGGTGCGCAAGAATAGCAAGCTCGATGGCAGTGTCTATTTCAGCTTCCGCCAGTTCAACCGCGACATCTTAGGCTTTGAAGATTACCTCTCCTCCGATTTCTATCGTGACAAGGCACTCCAAGTTCCTGTGACAAAAGGTCATGCCGACGAGATTACTATTACGCACCTTGAGCGCGATGGGCGTACTCTCACATGGGATGTCGAAGGCGACACTTCGCAAGTCCGCTTCTTCGTCGTCTACCGCGCGCCACGTGCGGAGTCCGAAAAGATAGGCGTCAATGAGACGATTTTATGTATCGTCGACCGCCCAAGTGTCAATCTCACTGTCTGCCAAGGCAAGCGTCAACGTTACGTCTATCGTGTGGCTGCCGTTGACAAGTATCGTGTCGTCCATGGTCTCTCACGTCGTATCACTGTCCGAGAGGGTGGGGGCGAGTATTAACAATTGAGACACTATGCTGCGTCGCGACTATATTTTAAAGCTCATACAGGATCTTTTCGCCGCCATATCCAATCTTCTTGAGCGGGATGGCGATGAAGCCTTGCGCCAGAAGGAGATAGAGGCACTCTATGCAACGTTTGGCGGAGATAAGGATTTCTTTCGCAAGGCAGAGGAGGATGAGATGATTTCTACCGTCGCGAAGGTGGCAGCCTCAGCGCAAGGAGTAGCCCCCGACCAGCTATCAGCCGATGAGATGCTCCAACGCATAGAGCTTCTTGCTGCACTTATGTACGCAGACTTCAAAGTGTCTAATATCTCTGATAACCTCCGTAGAGACGTAGCAACCCGCGCTCTCTCACTATACAACAGGGTGATAGATTCTTCCGACACTTATTCTCAAGAACGTTTCGACCGTGTGGATGAGTTGGAACGTTTCTTGTCTATGGGTAAATAATTCCTTTCAACAGTTCCTAAGTTGATTAAGCAGATTACTATGAATCTCGCTCCGGCTGACGCTGCCGACGAGACTTTCTGCCGTCGCAAGGCGGCCAATGATATTGATGTCAATGAGGCTTCCATTGTAGCAATGCGCCTCGTTAGACGTTCTATTGATGCTCGCCATAAGAGCGTCACAGTGACTCTGACTTTTGATGTCTTTGTCGATGAGGAGCCACAGCCAGAGCAACTGGAACTTCCTGGGTATAAGGATGTTCGTGCTGCCGGCCCTGTCGTTGTCGTGGGTGCAGGTCCAGGTGGTCTCTTTGCCGCCCTCCGCCTCATAGAGCTTGGTCTTCGCCCCATCGTCTTGGAGCGTGGCAAGGATGTGAGTGAGCGCAAGAAGGATCTTGCCCAGTTGAACCGCAATGTCACTCTCGACCCCGAGTCGAACTATGCTTTTGGTGAGGGAGGAGCAGGCACTTTCTCTGATGGTAAGCTGTTCACCCGCAGCACCAAGCGCGGCTCTGTCCGCAAGATTCTCGAAGTCTTCTGCCATCATGGCGCACAGCATGATATTCTTATTGATGCGCATCCTCATATCGGTACCGACAAACTCCCCTACGTCATAAAGGCGATGCGTGAGACCATCATAGAGAATGGTGGAGAGGTGCGTTTCGGAGCCAAGGTGACCGACCTTCTCACCGATGGGAAGAAGGCTACGGGTGTGCGCCTGTCTGATGGTACTACTGTCGAGGGGCGTGCGGTGATATTGGCGACAGGTCACTCTGCTCGCGACGTCTACGAGATGCTTCTCCGTCAGGGCGTGGCTCTCGAGGCGAAGACGTGGGCAATGGGTGTACGCGTTGAGCATCCTCAAGACCTCATTGATGAAATCCAATACCACAGCCCGGAGGGTCGTGGTGAATATCTCCCTCCTGCTTCATATTCAATGGTCACACAGGTCGAGGGGCGTGGAGTCTACTCTTTCTGCATGTGCCCTGGCGGCTTCATCGTTCCCGCAATGACAGGTCCTAACCAGCAGGTGGTCAATGGTATGTCACCTTCACATCGCGGCTCCCCATTTGCCAATAGCGGCATTGTCGTCGAGGTGCGTCCCGAGGATATTGGTCAGTTTGCCGATGATGGTGTATTGGGCGGTCTCCATTACCAAGCGGAGTTGGAGCGCCTCGCCTATATCAATGGCGGTCACGGAGTTATCGCCCCGGCCCAAGGTCTTGCAGATTTTGTCGACGGGCGACTTTCTTACGAGCTGCCAGAGTGCTCTTACGTCCCAGGACTTGTGTCTTCGCCTCTACATTTCTGGTTGCCAGACAATATAGGCATGCGCCTGCGCAAGGGGTTTGAGGATTTCGACCGCCATGCGCGAGGTTTCGTGACCAACGAGGCTCTTGTTGTCGGAGTCGAGAGTCGTACTTCATCTCCTGTCCGCATTTCACGAAATACCGAGACGCTTGAGAGTTTGAGCCTTAGTGGTCTCTATCCATGTGGTGAGGGTGCCGGCTATGCAGGTGGCATCGTCTCTTCCGCCATAGACGGAGAGCTTTGTGCTGAGATGGTTGCGCAATCGCTGCGTTAAGATATTGCGCTATGGCTGTGGATGATAAGGAGTATCTCGCAATTCTCAAGAAGTATTGGGGGTACGACTCTTTCCGATCCATCCAATTAGATATTATACGTTCCATAGGCGAAGGTCGCGACACGTTGGGGCTTATGCCCACAGGTGGTGGAAAGTCGATAACATTCCAAGTCCCAGCACTTGCGCAAGATGGGGTGTGCATAGTCGTTACGCCTCTCCTTGCGCTAATGAAAGACCAGGTCTCATCGCTTCGACGCAAAGGCATTTTGGCTCATGCGGTGAACTCCATGATGAGCCATGAGCAGATGCTCGCTGCCTACGACAACTGCATATTCCACGCCTGCAAGTTTCTGTATCTCTCGCCCGAGCGTCTCTCGACTGACCTTTTCCAATTGAAGGTGGCACAGATGGACGTCTCGATGCTCGTTGTTGACGAGGCGCACTGCATTTCACAATGGGGGTATGACTTCCGTCCCTCGTATCTCAACATTGCAGAGGTCCGTCAGCTGTTGCCCGATGTTCCTGTGCTGGCATTGACAGCGACGGCAACACCAAGGGTGGCAGATGATATCATGCTCCGCCTAAAATTCCGTCAGCCGAACCTCTTCTCAATGAGTTTCGCACGAAAGAATTTGGCCTATGTGGTTAGGCAGGCGGAGGATAAGGAGCAGCAGATGGTGCGCATATTACGCTCCGTTGAGGGCTCTGCCATTGTCTATGTCCGAAGCCGCAAGCGTACTCGTGACTATGCTGACCTCTTGAAAGCGCAAGGTTTCTCGGTCGACTACTTTCATGCCGGTCTTGACGCCAAGGAGAAGGACAGACGGCAAGACGAGTGGACTAAGGGCAAGACGCGTATCATTGTGTGTACCAATGCTTTCGGAATGGGTATTGACAAGCCTGACGTTCGAGTAGTCATACACATTGATTCCCCAGAGTCGATAGAGGCGTACTTTCAAGAGGCGGGACGCGCGGGACGAGACGGCAAAAAGTCCTATGCGGTCCTATTGTGGTCGAATGCCGATGCGACAAATCTGCGTCGGCATGTGACAGCTGCCTTCCCTCCGATTGATTTTGTAAAGGGTGTATATAACAGCATCTGCAACTTGCATGAGATAGGGGTCGGAAGTGGGGATGGACACGTTGCAGAGTTCAATATAGACAGGTTTTGCCGTGAGACGCATCGACAGGTGGCGATGACGCTTGGAGCATTGGCGATATTGGAGCGCGCAGGCTATATGGAGTACCAGCCTAATGTCGATTTGACGTCGCGCCTCATGTTTCTTGTTGAGCGCAACCGCCTATACAGAGTAGAGGAGGAATACCCACATTTAGCCCCATTGATAAAAGCAGTTTTGCGAAGCTATACGGGACTTTTTATGGAGTTTGCCACTATAAGTGAGGAGAAGATAGGCAAGATGTGCGGACTGGCTCAGCAAGAGGTCTATGAGCGGCTGTTGGAATTGGATCGTCTTGGCATTGTGACATATAACCCACAGAAGCACACGGAGTTTATTACGTGGTTGCAAGAGCGAGAGGATGAACGTCGAATGGTATTTCCAAAAAGTGTCTATGAGGACAGGCTGGCTGACGCTACACGTCGAATTGAAAGCATGATTGCATACGGGACGAGGAATGACGTGTGCCGGGGCCGGCTTCTGTTGGAGTACTTTGGCGATACAGAGGCTGAAGACTGTGGGCAGTGCGACGTGTGCATTGAGCGTAAAAAAGACTCGCGCACCGCAAAGGCGATGCGCGAGGATATAGAGAAAATTGTCATAAGCAAATTATCTGATGGTCCGTTACCACTCGACGTGGTCAGGTGTATTGACGGCTATGACCCTCGCATCGTAACGGAGGTTATCCGTATGCTTATTGACGAGGAGGTCTTGAGCGTCGATGTCAAGAACACCTTGTCGCTCAACGACTAAGGAGGTTATTTGTATAGCGTCTTTTGAAAGGCGACAGTGTCTCGCCTTCTCATTATGATGCGCTCCCATGCATTATATAGGAATCCTTGCCCATAGCCGCATATCTGGATGCAGCTAGCCCATACGCTGAGTAGAGCCACCTTGAGGCTATGAAACTTTTTCCATGAATCGAGCATTATAAGCGCCCCATACGCCACGATTGGCAGAAGAAATAGCGGGCTGACCGCAAAACTCAGTATCAGTAAAGCGAGAAGTGCCAATACGGCTACAGAAGGCAGCAGGTGCACCGTCTTCAACGCCCCTTTGTGGCGCATTGCCAAATCGACACGAGCCGTGCCGGAGCAGAACGTCTGCTTGAAGAAGGAGCGGAAAGTGGAGCGTCGCTTGTGGTATACGAAGGTGTCGTCGACGAGACAAAGTTTATAGCCAGCCTCTTTCACTCTCATGCAGAGGTCTATATCCTCGCCATAGCGCATGGCGGAAAAGCCTCCGACAGCGTCGAACACGTCATGTCGGATTCCCATGCTGTAGCTGCGCGGGTAGAAGGAGTCCATCTTGCTCTTGCTGCCGCCGCGTATGCCGCCAGTGGTGAAGAACGAGGTCATGGAGTAGGATATGGCTTTTTGGATGGGGGAGAAGAAGCGATGTGCTTGGTCGCGCGTGCCGAAGCAATCCATAACTTCGGTCTTTATGTGTTGCCCTATCTTGTCGAAGAAATCGGAAGGCAGGGTGCAATCGGAATCGAAGAAAAAGAGATATTTGCCAGACGCATCTTGCGCTCCGCGGTTACGCGCCGCGGCTGGTCCGGCGTTAGGCTGGGTTATATACTTGATGTTGAGCTGGTTTCTGAATTGGTCAACAGCTTCCTCGCTTGTTATTGAAGAGCCGTCCTCGACCACTATAACCTCTGTTGCCGCCTTGAAGTGTTGGATGGTCAGAGAGTCTAATAGTTCTTTGAGCTCTTCTGGTCGGTTATAGACCGGTACTATGACAGAAATGTTGATCATTTTGGGGTTTGTGTTCCCAAATATAGTCAATGTTAGCCGATATCTGTAAGGTTTGCCCTTATTTAGTGACTCTTAACAAGTTGGCTTCGCTTAGTGAGGCGGCAAGGAAAAGCCGCGCCTCATAAGCCGAAGTGGCGAATGGGGCGCGGCATCTTGTATGGTTGCTTGGCTTAAGCCTCTTTATTCTCTTTTTCGTCCTCCTCATTCTCGCTTACGAGACCATGGGCGAGAAGGATGTTGTACCAAGAGACGAGCTTCTTGATGTCGGAGACATAGATGCGCTCAGAGTCCCATTCGGGAAGAGCCTTGCCCATGAACTCTTTGAGCTCCTCGTTAGACGCTTTGGCGCTTATGCACTCTTTGCCGCCAGTGAGCTTGAAGATGTTTGCCATGACGTGAGCGAGGGTGACGTCCTCGCCGGTGGTGTACATGGAGATCTCGTGGAGAGAGCTTACGCGGGAAGTGCCGCTAACAGGGGTGCGCTTGCCGTCGGTGAGAGACTCGACGATGATGGCGTTTTTGCCTTGGGAGACGAGCTTGAAAAGCCCGCTTTTGCCTGATATTGAAAGAATACCTTCTAACATCTTTTTGGTTAGTTCGTTTATCTTGGTAGTTGTCGCCCATGGGGTAGAGGGGGTGCCTCATAGCCACGTGGGCATGATCCTTTATTACATCGCAAAGATAAATTCTTCAAGTCACACTCTGAAATTTTTTATTGCAAGCTCTTTTGCGAGCGCCAAGCGTATTAAAAAAACTACATGTTCATGTTGGCGTGGATTTTGTCGTAAAGGAGACTTGACGGCTGTATCATACATGACTGAAATATGAAGAGCAGCACTTCTGAGACACTTTTGCATATACTGGTGACGCTATTATCACAAGTATCTCTGTTTCAGCGGCTAACGGTGAGCGTGCCACCTGCAACATTTAGTTCTAAGGTTGCGGAGAACTTAAAGAGGTTTCAAATTAGCTGATATTTAATTACTAAGATATATAGAGTGGTTGGTGGTCTTCACACCAACCACTCTGTTTTTATTTGTATTTGTCAAGTCCAATTGTTATATTAGAAGAAAAACAGTAAGACTATGAATATCATATCAAAACTCATAAAGTATATCAAGGATAAAAGAGCAGCCAGAAAAGAGGCTGAGTTTCAAAAAATGTTCAAGGCTGCTCTTGAAAGTCAAAAGGAAGTAGAAGAGAATAGGAAATACATAAGAGACAACAACATAAGAATAAAGGTTGTCAGTGAGAAACCAGTTGAAGAAGAGAAATCTATTCTCGAAGAGAACTGGGAGTTTGTTAAAAAATACGGAATGAAAAACCCATTTAGTAATTAAGCAATTGTATATGAAAATAACTATTAAAAATTAGGAATTAGCTGTAAAGCATACTATTAGAACGATAAAGATG
>CAVEKX010000004.1:0-35448 GCA_963616565.1 Clostridium sp. CAG:343 | reverse complement strand
GAGGCACTTTTAAGCTTGAGAATGCTGCTGATGCTATTAAGTACTACCTTTGGGGTCAAGGGGTTTGAGTGCATCAGGTTTCACGCAGATAATTCAGTAAAAGATAAAGTTGGCTGTGTACTCGTCGATGAGCATGACGAGGGCAATAAAGAGCTGCTGAAGCACAGCAGGGCGACGTTGAGCAGGCTGGTAAAAGTTATAGAATCTGTTGGTTACTGCACGTTAGGGATATGGTGATCAGCTTGTTGTTTGGAGCTATTTTAAAATAACGATAGAAGTAGGTTGAGGGGAGGGGAAGACTTGGCGCCCCCTGCAAAGCTTCCATTTCAACGGACGTAACTCCCAGTTTGTAATGCGTTGATATTCAACGGCATGCAAATGCGGCTTTTTTAACAAAATAGAGCTGTGAATCATATTAAATTTATGCCTACATTCGTACTATTAAAAAGTCCGAACTTTAGAATCTTCTAAAGTGAAAGTGAACTGAAAATTAGCAAGTTGTAGACGCTAACATAAAAATATCTAATTTAGCGTCTATAAAATAAGGCCCCACATGAGAGGCGTAGCCCTGTAGAAGTCCGATGTCCAAGGATTGCTAATGGGGCACAGAGAAAAGACATACCGATACAAACACAGCAAAAAACGCCGGTCTCCTCACCCGAGCCAGGCGTCCAACTATAATCTATCCCTTTTTTTAATCTATCATTTCAAAGAATGAACATCTTTGTAGCAAAGTTGAACTTCCGCACCAAAGAGGAGAAGCTCAACGAACTGTTCAGCCAGTATGGCGAGGTCTCGTCGGCCCGCATCATCACTGACCGCGTTACCGGTCGTAGCAAGGGCTTCGGCTTTGTCGAGATGCCTGATGACGAGGCTGCCCAGACGGCCATCCGCGAGCTTGATGGTTATGAGTTCGACGGTCGCAACATCGCCGTGTCTGAGGCTCACTCTCGTGAGGAGCGCGCACCCCGCGCACCTCGTCAGTAAGTATATATGGACGTTCTTGCGGTTGGGCGTCACGTCTGGCGGCAAGAATTGTAAGAGATATACCTGCTAAGGCAAACAGAAGATGCCTCGCCCCGATTAAAAAGGGGCGAGGTTTTTTGTTTGTGGTTGATAATAACTATAAATTAGCGTCATCTAACGATTTTAGGTTAGGATATTAAAAAACAACAAGAAGATGAAAGCAACTCTTTCTGCCATCATGGTGGCTGCCGCGATGTTCTTTGGTGCGGCAAATTCTCAGGCACAGAGCCAGTTCCGCAAAGGCGACGTCGGCATCAACCTGGACTATGCGCTCGGCTCGGATGGTTACAGCAATGGTGCCACGAACGGTTTCAGCATCATGGGCGAGTACGGTTTCATGAACGTCATCAATGAGAAGGGTACGATATCCGCAGGTCTCCTTCTTGGCGCCGGCTTCAACAGTGGCGATTTCTATGACTTCAGCCGCGTGCGCATTGGTACTCGTGGCGCACTGCACTACTCTTTCATTCCTCAGCTCGACACGTACGGCGGTATCAACTTCCTATTCGTTGACATAGAGAAGGTTAAGTGGAACGATGGAGACAAGAATACAAGTAAGGATACAAAGTTCGTCGCACCGGCGATTGTAGCAGGTTGCCGTTACATGTTCTGCCCTGTCTTTGGTGTGAACTTTGAGACAACTTGGGATCGCTTCCAGCATATCAATGTTGGTTTGACCTTCAAGATTTAAAAGGTTGCGCTGATTAAGAGGCGCATAGAGCTAAACAAGCCGCCAGACATTGACTGTCTGGCGGCTTGTGTTTTTTATAGCGTCTCGGTTCTTATTATTTCTTAGCCGTCAACGTTATCTCGTTGGAGATGCCAGACTTAGGCTCTGTGACTTTGACTTTGATGTTGCCTGATTTCCCATTTGTGCGGACGATGGCGACCATCATGCCGTTGAAAAGTTCCATTCTGCTGCTGACGAATGGGGTGAGTGAGGTGGCATCGCCATTGCAAGCGGCTTGGTAGCGAGCGGCACCTGAGACCTCGATGGAGAGGGTGTCTGCTGCTGTTGGGATTATTGTGCCCCGGTTGTCGGTCAGGGCGATGGTGATGAAGGCGAGGTCGTCGGTGGTGGCGTCGAGCGTCGTCTTGTCTGCCGAGAGGGAGAGCTTGGCTGGAGTGCTGGCGGTCTGGACGGTGTCGCGGCCAATCTCTTTGCCGTTAGCATCGTAGGTTATGACGGCAATCTCGCCGGGCTCGTAGGTCACGTCGTTCCAACGGAGGCGATATCGGTCGAGCTTGCTATCCTTGTTCTTGCTGATTTTGCCTTGGCTCTTGCCATTGATGAAAAGTTCGGCCGTCGGGGCATCGGTATAGCAGTATACGGGAGTTACGAGACCTTCGCGGCCTGGCCAAGTCCAGTGGGGGAGGAGGTGTGTCGTGTGGCTGTTCTTGTTCCAAACGCTGCGGTATAGGTAGTAGCGATCTTTAGGTAGGCCTGCGAGGTCGCATATTCCGAAATAGCTGCTGCGGCTTGGCCAGTATGTGTCGTATGGTGACGGCTCGCCGAGGTAGTCGTAGCCGGTCCATACGAATTGGCCGATGGTGTATGGGAGGTCGTCTTGGGCTATGAAATCATCTTCTGGGATATTGCTCCAAGAGCAATACTCGACATCGTAGCTGGAGCATTGTCCGTCGGGGTAGGCTTTGTCATATACTGGCTCGACGGGGAGCTTGTAGACGCCGCGGCTGCTGACGGTGGATGCGGTCTCGGAGCCGAGGATTATGCCTTGTGGGAGTTTGCCGATATTAGGCTCGTAGAGGTGGACACGGTAGTTCATACCGACGACATCTTGGAGCTGTGCGTAGTTGTTGGCTATTGCCGCCTCGATGCGGTCCATGCCTTGCGTGACGGGGCGAGTCTCGTCGAGGTTGTGGCATATATCCTGGAGGCGAGTAAGGTTCTCTGGACCTTCTGCCATACCTTGTTCGGGAATCTCGTTTCCGATGCTCCACATGATGATTGAGGGGTGGTTGCGATGGCGGAGGACGAGGTTAGTGATGTCGCGGTCGCTCCATTCCTTGAAGAAACGAGCGTAGCCGTTCTTGCACTTAGGGTAGATCCACATGTCGAAGCTCTCAGCCATGACCATCATGCCGAGAGAGTCGCAAACCTCCATTTGCATGCGGCTGGGCATATTGTGGGCTGTGCGTATGGCATCGGCACCCATATCTTTCATAGTCTTGATTTGGCGGACGAATGCTGCGCGATTTTCAGCTGCGCCGAGAGGGCCGAGGTCGTGGTGCAGGCAAACGCCTTGGATTTTACGGGTTATACCGTTGAGACGGAAGCCATGTTCGCGGTCGACGCTGACGGTGCGGATGCCAGTCTTGAAAGAGTGGTGGTCGACGCTCTTGCCGTCAATAGCGAGGCATACGGTAGCGTTGTAGAGGTATGGAGACTCGGGAGACCAGAGTTTTGGGTTCTCGACCTCGATTATGCCTTTGGAATTGCCGAGAGAGTCGATGCGGAAGATGGTTGAAGAGATAAAGTTATTGGCGTTATCACGAAGATCGACGATCATGGCTACGTCCGTCTGCCCTTGGAGCCCATCGACGTGGCTGTCGAAAGCGAGGGTGGCAGCGTTGTCATTGATGGTCTTAGTGCGGAGGAAAGTTTTCCAGTCGTCGATACGCGCACTGCTGTTGGTGGTGACGAGAGTGACGGGACGATAAAGACCTGCGCCAGGGTACCAACGGCTGCTCTCTTCGCGGTTGTTAAGGCTTATGGAGATCTCGTTGCCGGCACCGACATGGATGAACGGAGTTATATTGATCTCGAAAGCATTGTAGCCGTAGGCCCATCGACCAGCTTCTTTGCCATTGACAAAGACAACAGGCTCGCTCATTGCGCCGTCGAACACGAGACGTGCGTCGGTGGTGCCCTCTTCGATGGTGACGGACGTGCGATAGTAGCCCTTGCCTATCCAAGGTAGCGCGCCAGAGCGTCCGCTCTTCTCGGTCGCCTCGGTCTCGCCATTTTGTACGATGGCGACAGTCTGGAGATCCCACTTCTTGTCAAAAGGGCCAGCAATGGCCCAGTCATGTGGGATGGTGACATCTTGCCACTGTGCGCTGTCGCGGCTGAACTGCCAAGACGAGATGCTGTGTTCCTGCCTGTCGGGCGACGCTGAGCAGCTGGCAAGAGCCAAGGCGGCTAAGCATAGGGTTATGTGGTTAAAGGTCATTATGTTGTGTATGTTGATGAATGTTGACTTCTATTGGCAGCAGGCGTCGGTGTCATGCTGGCAGTTATGTCTTTTTGCGCAGGCATCGGCTAATGGGCAACCAGCGCATTTTCCATCCCTTTTAGCCCGTCGGAGAGTGCGGACGATCCGTCGGACGGCGTATATGGTGGCGGCAAGGAGAATTATAGCCACGATGGCGTATTGGATGGCATTGCCCATTGTGGAAGTTATTGCTCTTCGACTGCCACTCCGTCGATGTCGGTGAGGCGCGATACTATTTGGTTGTGTTCGGCCTTGCGGACGCTGAGCTTTATGAGGCAGTCGGTGTCGAAAGATTGACTTTCTATTTTGGCGGAACTGTCTTTCAACGCTTTCATGACGCCATTCATGGCAAGGTATGGGAACGAGACTGCGAGACGGACATCGAAGGTGCGAGTCTCGATTTGCGCATTGGCGAGGCAGTCGGACGTTGCCGTCTTGTATGCCACGATGAGACCACCAGTGCCGAGCTTTATGCCGCCGAAATATCGGACGACGACCACGACGATGTTAGTCAGTCCGGCTGAGAGTATTTGACCGAGGATTGGGCGTCCGGCAGTGCCAGAAGGTTCTCCATCGTCGCCTACTTTTGTTTCGCCATCGCCGGGACCGAGCCTCCATGCGTAGCAGTGGTGTCGGGCATCGTGGTATTCCTTTTGCTTCTCGCGCACCCTCTCCTTTGCCTCCTCGGGGGTGGTGACGTTGTAGGCAAAAGCGAGGAAACGGCTGCCCTTTTCCTTGTATATTCCTGTGGTTTCGCCCGTAACTGTGCGATACTCGTCAGACTCCCGATTCATGTAGCTAATATAGCGAAAATTAGTGAGATAATAAAATAAAAGAGGCCCCGGCAAGTCGTTTTGAGGCGATGTCGGGGCATATGAAATTTGTCAAGAGAGGTTACCTGTATCGACCGTTGTCGCGAGGGCTGTTATGCTGGTCGTACTTGAGATCTTGGAGCATGCTGCTGTTGACAGCGATGTTGAAAGAGTAGGACTTGTAGAGGCCTGTCGGCACGATATTGAAGCCCATGCTCCAACAGTGGAGGTCGCGAGTGATGCCGATGGAAGTTTGTGAGAGCTTATGCTCGTCGAAGCTGTAGCCAGAGGAGACTGAGAACTTCCATTTTTGAGTGAGCGAGAGCGAGGCGTTGACGTTTATGGACTGCGAGATGTTGTATTTGTAGGTTGCCGTCTCGGGCTTAAACGTTCCTTGTGAGACTCGTAGGCTGTAGTTTATGGACAAGCTCCATGGCATGCTGAAAGCGACGTAGCCGTCGTCGGTGACGTTGGAGACGGTCTCTTGCGCATTCTTGTCCATTTGCGCACCTGGCTCGGGAGTGTCGCTTTCGGCGGCGCGGAGAGACCAATCTTCGTCATAGTCATCGTCCTCCTCGTTGCTATTTTTTGAGTCCTTATCTTTCTTTTTGAAAGTATCGGGAGAGAGCTGGATGCCGAAACTTAGGCTTGCGCTCTTCATGTGGACGAGTTTGTTGTTGACCTTGATGGCTCCGCGATTGATGCGAATGGCCTGTCCTTTAGGGGAAGCCACTACGCCGTAGGGGTCGAACTGGGCTGAGAAGCTGACACTTGTACCGAAGACCTTCGTGCGACCGCTCATTGAGATGTTGTCGAACTTCATGGAGTCCTTCATGAAATCGTAGCCGCTTGAGAGGCTGAGGCTCTCGAGGAGTGCGATCTTCTTGAAGCCTGTAGTGTCTTTATCGGTTTTGACCTTCATCTCGAGCGTATTGCCGAGTGAGAAGGAGAGTTTTCCGCTCTTGGCAGAGCCCGGAGTGCCGTAGAGGTAGCCCTCGTAGAGGGAGTATTTGTAGTCTACAACGTCGTCGTTCTTGGCGTCATAGTATTGGAAGTGGTCGTAGAAGCCATATTTAGCCTGCGAGAAATCGGGGGTGTAGGAAATGCTGACCGAAGGGGTCATGACGTGGCGTATGGCATTTATCTTGTCGCCGAAGAGGGCTCGAATTGGGCGATAGAAAGTGTAGATTTTGGTGCTTGTGCCGACGGACATGCTGAAATCGTAGGCGCGGTTGAAGCCTTGTTCGGGATCGAGCTTGACGAGTTTTTGGCTGTCCTCGTCCCACACCTTACGCGTCTTGTTGAGATACCAACGCTCGGTATAGTTGAACGAAGGGGTGAGGGAGAAGTACTTGAGCAGCTTGAAGTTAGTCGTGATGGGGATGGTGTGCTTCATGCCATTCTTCCATGTCGTGGAGAAACTTTCTGGTGCGAAAGTGAGGTCTCGCTCTTTGCAGGAGATGCTGTTCTTCATGGAGAGCGAGTAGTTGAGGTTCACGTTATGGAAGAGGTTGTTGGACGAGCCGACGGACTTCTTGGGCTTAAAGGGGTAGAAACGTCGGGTGGACGAGATGGACAAGTCTGGCAGCGTGAGGCTGATGGACGTATCGCGACTATTTTGGGAGTGGAGCAAAGAGGCTGTGAGTCGGAACGGGTTCCAAGACCACTTGCGGCTATACGAGATGCTTGAGCTTTTCTGGTTGGTCGTGAGGGCTTGGGTGTTGACGACATTGCCTACGTTGTTCTTGTTGTAGGAACTTGTGGAGAAGTTTACCGAGGCAGTGAAAGTCTGGTCGGGATTGGCCTTGGAATCTTGGGAGTGGTTCCAACGGATGGAGAAGTCGTTATTCTTCTGGTAGTCGGGCAGGCTCTTTTCAGAGTAGATATTTGTGATGATGTCACTGGAGAAACTGCCGCTGAACTTGTATCTCTTCTTGTAGACTGAGGAGATGTGCAGACCCCATGAGCCTTTGGTGTAGATGTCGCCAAGGACTTTGAGGTCGAAATATTCGTTGGCGGCCCAATAGTAGCCACCTTGTTTGAGATAGAAACCGCGCGTGCTCTCATCGCCATAGCTTGGGATGATGACGCCCGAGCTGTATGACTTGGTGTTGGGAATTATGGCAAACGGGATGGCGATAGGGAGTGGGACGTCGAGCAAGACGAGGTAGGCGGGACCGGTGACAGTCTTTTTGCCGGGGATCACCTTCGCCTTTGTGAGATTGAGGTAGAAGTGGGGGTGTTCGTGATTATCGCAGGTTGTGTATTTGGCATCCTTCATGAAGTATACCTTCTCGCTGACGCGTTTGGCGCGCGAGCCGACGACGAAACCTTCGCCCTGCTCGGTAACTATATGGTTGATAATCGCCTTTTTAGTGTCGAAGTTGTACTTCATGGTGCGCATGGTGTACTCGCCGCTCTTGTCTTTGAAGACGGGGAGACCCGACTCTACGCCAGTGGAATCGACGATGCCGTGGGCGTAGGCGAGTGAGCTATCCATGTCAAGCTCAATGGCATAGGCAGTGAGGGAGATGTCGCCGTAGTCAATTTTAGCGTCTCCATAGAGGTACATCTTCTTCCTCTCAAAATCGAAGCGCATGGAGTCTTTAGCCTCGTACTTGACCTCGGCATCGATCATCATTGAGCTGCCGCTCTTGCCGTCCTTCTTTTGCGTGGTGTCTGGTGCAGCTGTGGGCATGGATGTTGTGTCGGACGCTGGCGCGTGGACGGGCATCTGTGGCTTTCGGAGCAGAGAGTCAGCGTGGATTGAGAGTGTTGCGCTGTCGGTTGGCAGTGGACGCAAAGAAGCAGCGGCCCGGCTGACGCCTGGCTGCGCTATGAGGATTGCCATTAAAATGGGCGTGAAAAGGAGGATCGCCCGTTGTATATTGTTGGTGCGGTTAGCCAATCGAGAAGTTATTTGCGTGTGGCCGTCCGCTTCTGTCAGTCGCTATCATTATGAAGTGACGATAATCTACTGCAAATGTAGTCGCTTTTATCGTGTTTAACAAAGGCAAAGGCGGCGAGTTGCGTGTTGTCGCTACTCGCCGCCAAAGATAAATATGTGAGGTGAAAACCTTTAAGCGTTCTGCTTGAGGTACTCGTCTATGGAAGCGGCGGCCTTGCGACCATCGCCCATTGCGAGAATTACTGTTGCGCCACCGCGGACGATGTCACCGCCTGCGAAGACATCGGGCACGGAAGTCTGGAGAGAGTCGTTGGCTTCGAGGGTGCCGCGCTCGGTGGTCTTGATGTCGGGGTGTGAGCTTGAAATCAGAGGGTTGGGGGAGACACCTACACTGACGATGACGAGGTCGACAGGGATCTCCTCGATGGCGCCCTCGACAGGAACAGGCTTACGACGGCCACGCTCGTCGGGCTCGCCAAGTTCCATACGCTGGACTCTCATGGCGCGGACGCGACCTTTGTCGTCGGCGAGATACTCAACGGGGTTGTGGAGAGTCATGAACTCGACGCCTTCCTCCTTGGCATGGTGGATCTCTTCGAGGCGGGCAGGCATCTCGACTTCGGAACGTCGGTAGATGAGCATGACCTTATCAGCGCCGAGGCGACGGGCCGTGCGGACGGAGTCCATTGCGGTGTTGCCGCCACCGATGACAGCGACATTCTTGCCGAAGATGATAGGCGTGTCGTAGTTCTTGTCGGCAGCGTGCATGAGGTTTACGCGAGTGAGGTACTCGTTGGAGCTCATGATGCCGTTGCAGTTCTCGCCAGGAATGCCCATGAAACGTGGGAGACCTGCGCCACTGCCTACGAAGAAAGCTTTGAAGCCCTCTTTGCGGAGGTCGTCCATGGTTGCAGTCTTGCCGACGATGAAGTCGGGTTCGAACTTGACGCCCATTTTGCTGAGGTTGTTGATCTCGAAATCGACGATATTGTTCGGAAGGCGGAACTCGGGAATGCCATATTTGAGGACGCCGCCAATCTCGTGGAGAGCCTCGAAGATCGTCACGTCGTAACCTTTCTTTGCGAGCTCGCCAGAGCATGTGAGGCCAGCAGGGCCGGAACCAATGACGGCGACCTTGATGCCATTGGGCTTCGCAGTCTCAGGAGTTGCCGCTTTGCCGGAAGTACGCTCGTAGTCGGCAGCGAAACGCTCGAGGTAGCCGATGGCTACGGCTTTCTTCTTGCTCTTGACGTAGATGCACTTGCTCTCGCACTGCTTCTCTTGAGGGCAGACGCGGCCGCAGACTGCGGGAAGCGTGCTGGTCTCCTTGATGACGCGTGCAGCCTCGAGGATCTCGCCGCGCTCGATGTTCTTGATGAAAGTAGGAATGTTGATCTCGACGGGGCAGCCTGTCACACATGAAGGGCTTGGGCAGTCGAGGCACCTCTTGGCCTCGTTCATGGCCTGCTCGAGGTCGAGACCCATGTTGACCTCTATGTAGGAGCGCGAGCGTTCGTTGGCGTCGGCTTCTGGCATCACGACGCGCTCTTGCGCCATGCGGTCTTTGGGTTTGATGCTGTCCCTGACGGCTTTGCGCCATTCTTCGTCGCGTTGAGCCTTACGTATATCTTGAATGTCAGACATTTTCAATTACTGTTCTCTGGTTGGTTGTTGTTAATTCATGCCGCATGCCTCTTTGTAGGCAGCGAAAGCGGCTTGCTCCTCGGCTTTGAAGCCGCCCATGCGCTTGAGCATCTCGTCGAAGTCGACCTCGTGGGCGTTGAACTCAGGACCATCGACGCAGACGAAGCGAGTCTTGCCGCCAACGCTGACGCGACATGCGCCGCACATGCCTGTGCCATCGACCATTATGGTATTGAGGCTCACCCATGTAGGGATGTTGTACTTCTTTGTTGTGAGGGCTCCGAATTTCATCATTATGGCAGGACCGATGACAACAGCCTCGGCGACCTTCTCGCGGTTGATGACCTCTTCCATGCCTGTTGTGACGAGACCTTTGGTGCCATAAGAGCCGTCGTCGGTCATGATGACGACGTCGTCGGCATATTTGCGAACCTGATCTTCGAGGATGATGAGCTCTTTTGTGCGGCCTGCGAGGACAGCAACGACGCGGTTGCCAGCCTCATGGTGCGCCTGGATGATAGGGAGTAGGGGGGCTACGCCAACGCCGCCGCCTGCGCAGAGAACTGTGCCATCCTGCTTCTCGATTTGTGTGGCACGACCGAGCGGACCGACGATGTCCTCGACGTAATCTCCTACGTTGAGGTTTGTGAGCTTCCATGTGGAAACGCCGATACGCTGGACAACGAGAGTAATTGTGCCTTTCTCAATGTTTGAGCCTGCGATGGTGAGAGGAACGCGCTCGCCATTCTTGTCAACCCTGACAATGACGAAGTGCCCGGCCTTTCTTGCTTTGGCAATGCGTGGAGCCTCAATCTCGAGCATGATAACGTTCTCGGAGAAATGCTCCTTTGCAACGATCAGATTCATTTGTCTTGTTTTTTATTGTCGTCTTCGGTTTCTGACTTGAGCCGTTTTCTTTCATCAGAAAAGGCGGTCGTCTTACACACGCGTTGCAAAATTCTAAAAAAAATCTCTTTTTTGCACACGCACGATGTTGTTTATAACAGTTTTTCGTTGCGATGGCATGAAAAAAGATACTTCGTGTTACATTTTTAAGAGATGAGGTCTGGTTTGGTGCCACATTTGGCTACCATAATAGAAAATAAGTAATTTTGCGACAGATAACTATATATAGAATAGTAATATAAAGATGTTCAAGGCTGCTTTTTTCGACATTGACGGAACCCTTGTAAGCTTCAAAACGCACACAGTACCCGACAGCACGCGACGGGCGATAGATAAACTTAAGTCTCACGGAATCAAGTGTTTTATCTCGTCGGGGCGTCACTTGCTCAGCATCGACAACCTTGGAGACCTGCAGTTTGACGGCTATGTGACCGTCAACGGAGGCATCAACTATTACGATGGCAAGACCATAGACACGAACCCCATCGACAAGGCGGACGTCAAGAGAGCTTTGGACATCATTTACGCAAAAGAAGAAGATCGTCAGGCAAACGACGTCGCCCCATTCCCTGTGTGCTTCGTGCTGCTCAACGGTTTGAAAATGAACTACTACACGGCGACGACCGAGGTGATGTTCAAGCAGCTCAACTTCCAACGCCCAGAGCTTGTTGACCTGCGAGAGTTGGCGGAGGAAGACATATTCCAGATGATATCATTCTTTGGCACAGACGAAGAGCCTCGCATGATGACGAATTTCCCACATTGTGAGTCGGAGCGTTGGAGCCCGTTGTTCACAGACCTTGTCCCCCAAGGTCAGAGCAAGGTGCGCGGCATTAAGAAATTGTGTGAGATAATTGGCGCGTCACCATCAGAGATAATGGCCTTTGGCGATGGCGGTAACGACAAAGATATGCTGCGATTTGCAGGAACGGGCATCGCTATGGGTAATGCCGTCGACGAGGTGAAGGCGTGTGCTGACATCGTATGCCCTTCTGTGGATGACAACGGCATCGAGTGGGCGGTAGATAAACTTTTGGCACTTTAAGATAATAAATTCAAGTGATGATATTTTCCCGAACGACACGTCTTCTCGTCACTGCGGCATTGTTTGCCGCAATGACCTTAGCCTCTCAGGCTCAACAGATTGTCACAGATGGAGGGCGTAGCTACAAGCTCCATACGGTGGCTAAGGGCGAAAGCTTTTACCGCTTGTGTCTGGACTACGGAGTCTCACAAGAAGACATTGTATCGGCAAACCCCAATCTGAAAAACACCGGCCTTGTCGAGGGTGTCGTGTTGCGAATCCCGTTGACATCCAAGACGATGGCGCAGGAGATGTCTGCAACGTATACGGTCAAGAAAGGCGATACGGCGTACAGCATTGCCAAACAACATGGGATGACCGTCGATAAGTTGCTAAGCCTCAACCCATCGGCCACGACGGGAGTACGCGAGGGACAGGTGTTGCGTGTCGAGAGTGCTCAGGTCCAGGCGGTCGCAAAAGAGATGGTCGAGTACACTGTTGAGCGTGGCGAGACGATGTACAGCATCGCTCAAAGCCACGGGCTGACTGTGGCGCAGCTGCTGGCTCTCAACCCGTCGGCCATGTCGGGAATAAAAGCAGGTGACCTCATCAAGATTCCATCTGACGCTGCGCAAGCGTACGCCATTCACGTCATAGCGGCAGGAGAGACGTTGTATTCCATTGGCTTGCGTTATGGCGTCAAGGCGCAGCAAATCATAGACGCCAACGTGGCATTGAACCCATCAAGCTTGCCCGTAGGAACAGCGATAAGAATACCACAATCGCGGATTCCGAGCGAAGATGCAGGATTTTACTACCACCGCATAGCGCAGGGCGAGACGCTCTACTCGTTGTGCATAAAATATAACGTCTCGCAAGAGAAGATACAGTCCGTCAACAAGGGGGCTGATTGGAACGCATTGCGGATTGGACAGGTGATAGCCATTCCAAAGGAGCGTCAGACAAAGATTGAATATTCAGATTATGAGGTTGGTCGTAAGGAAACTCTGTACTCCATCGCCAAGGCGGAGGGTGTTTCTGTCGACGACATATTGAATGCCAACAGTGGGCTTACGGCCGATAACCTGAAGCGCGGCATGACGATAAGGATACCGCGCACGGTGGAGATTAACAATGTGTTGCCAGCAACGGTCGATACTTTGTATGTCGGAAACGCGTCGAACGAGGGGCAATGGGGGCAAGGCTACAACTACTCGAAGGCTGGTCGCCCGACCTTGAACATCTTCTTGATGCTGCCGTTTAACGCATATGCCGAGATGAAAGAGCTTCGGGAGAGTGGCGTAAACACCCAAAAGCAGAGCTACGCATTCAAGAGCCGCAGATATATTGAGTTCTACGAGGGCGTCAGGATGGCTCTCGACAGCCTTTCTGAGGCAGGGACCAATATAAGCCTAAAAGTTCTCGACACGAACAATCGCCTTCAGGCCATCAACCAGTTGAACAATGCGACTGTGAAACCCGACCTCATCATTGGTCCCGCTCACCGTGACGAGATGGCCGACGTCATGCGCTACGCCAACGATAAGCGCGTACCTGTGGTATTGCCATTCGCCCAATGTGACAGTACGATATTGGAGAACCCGTACATCTTCCAAGCGAGCGTGATCGACTCTATCAGTGGGAAAGAGATACTTACGCAGATGGTTGGTCAGCTCGGTGGGCATAACGTGATAATGATAAAGTCGAACAACAAGACGTCGCAATATAAGATGCGTGCGCAGACCATGAGGACCTTGTGCTCGAATGCGGGAGTGAAACTTACTGAGCATGAGTATAGTACGGCATCGCCAACAAATTTCTTGCCCTGCCTGAGTGAGGAATTGCCGAACGTAATAATCATCCCGTCAAATAACGAGGCGTATGTCAATAGCGTTTTGACCTCATTGGCCGGCGTCATTGAGCAGAAGCCGGCGGCGAAGGTTGAATTATGGACCACGAGCGAGTGGCTCTCATTCCAGACCATTGAGATTAGCGTTTTCCATAAGCTCAATACGCGCGTGTATACGACGTTTGCAGTCGATGAGACTGACGCTCAGACACGTTATGGGCTGAACAAGTATCGCAGATTGTACTTTACGGAGCCGATAGCCTTCACCCCTTATTTCCAGCGTCTAAAGCCGATGTCGGGATTCTCGGAGTATGGACTTTGGGGGTATGACATAGCGATGAAATTTGTCGGAGCTTTGGCTACTAAGGGTCCGGGCTTCGTACGCGACATAAACTCGTACCGCCCTCACGCCTTGCAGTCTAACTTCAATTTCAGAAGTCTGACCAACTGGGGCGGAGCCGTGAACGTGGGCCTGAAAACTATAACGTTCACAACCGACGGCAAAGTCGAGATTGCGAACGTGCAACAGTAAGGCAGACAATTGATAAACAACAAGATAAGACAACAACAATAACGTGATAGCGATAAACAACCTGTCGGTTGCCTTTGGCGGCTTCAAACTATTTGACGGCATAACGTTCAACGTCGGCGACAAAGACAGGATAGGACTTGCAGGTAAGAACGGAGCTGGCAAATCGACGATGCTCAAAGTGATTTGCGGAATCCAGCCACCAACCGAAGGCTCTGTATCCATACCTAAGGACTGCACAATAGGTTACCTGCCACAGCACATGACGTATGGCGACGACAAGACAGTCTTCGCCGAGGCGGAGAGTGCGCTCAAGGAACTTAAAGACTTGCAGGCTCGGGTTGAGGAGATGAATGAGGAGCTGGCCGTCAGGACAGACTATGAGTCAGACGACTACATGAAATTCCTTACCGAGTTGTCTGAAAAGACGGAGCGACTCTCGATGATGGGAGGCGACAATTATAAGGCTGAAATAGAAACCACGCTCAAAGGTTTGGGATTCGAGCGAACTGATTTTGAGCGTCCTACTAAAGAGTTCTCTGGCGGATGGCGTATGCGAATCGAGCTGGCTAAGATCCTTCTCTCGCATCCTGACGTCATATTGCTCGACGAGCCAACCAACCACTTGGATATCGAGTCTATTCAATGGCTTGAGGACTTTCTTAAAGACTACTCTGGAGCTGTCGTCGTCATCTCGCACGACCGTGCATTCTTGGACAACGTGACGACTCGCACCGTCGAGATTGTCCTTGGCAAAATCTACGACTATAAGGCAAATTACTCTAAGTACCTGATTTTGCGTCAAGAGCGGTTCGAGCAGCAGATGAACGCCTACCGCAACCAGCAGAAGATGATTGCCGACACCGAGAAGTTCATTGAGCGATTCCGTTATAAGGCCACGAAGTCTGTTCAGGTGCAGAGCCGCATAAAGCAACTCGAGAAAGTTGAGCGCATCCAAGTTGACGATTTCGACAAGAGCGCATTGAATATCAAGTTTCCGCCTGCTCCTCATTCGGGTGTCATAACCGTCCAAGGTAAGCACGTGTCAAAAGCTTTTGGCGATCATGTGGTTATCAACGATGTGGACTTTGAGATTGAGCGTGGCGAGAAAGTCGCTTTCGTCGGTCGAAATGGCGAGGGCAAGACGACGATGGCGCGTATGATAATGCGCGAGCTCCAACATCAAGGCGAGATAATCTTGGGACACGGTGTCAAGATCGGGTATTTCGCTCAGAACCAGGCTGATATGCTCAATCCAGAGGATACGGTGTTTGACACAGTAGACCGCGTGGCCGTTGGCGACATTCGACTCAAGATTCGTGATATGCTGGGCGCATTCATGTTCAGCGGTGAGGACATTGACAAAAAGGTGGGTGTCTTGTCTGGTGGTGAGCGTACAAGGTTGGCAATGATCAAGTTGCTTCTTGAACCCGTCAACCTTCTCATCCTCGACGAGCCGACCAACCACCTCGACATCAGGTCAAAAGAGATACTCAAGCAGGCCATTAAGGACTTTGGCGGAACGGCTATAATCGTATCGCACGACCGTGAGTTCCTCGATGGGCTCGTGTCTAAGACCTACGAGTTCCGTGGAGGTAAGATGAAGCTCCACCTTGGCGGCATATATGACTTCTTGCGCGACCGCAAGTTGGAGTCGTTGCGCGAGCTGGAGGCAGAGAAGGCAAAGGCGGCAGCTGCTCAGGTGAAGTCGCAGCCAAAGGTCGCAGCCCCAGTACAACAGCCGAAGGAGGAAGCCCCGAAACCAGCTAAGCCGCAGATGACGTATGAGCAGAAACGCGAATACGACCGTAAGGTCAACAAATTGACCAAAGGCGTAAAGAGTGCGGAAGACGACATTGC
Source organism: Clostridium sp. CAG:343 (assembly GCA_963616565.1). Classification (GTDB taxonomy): domain Bacteria; phylum Bacteroidota; class Bacteroidia; order Bacteroidales; family Marinilabiliaceae; genus W3P20-009. The sequence continues at coordinate 19,654 of CAVEKX010000004.1, read as the reverse complement.
CAAGGCGGAAGCAGAGATTGCCGACATCGAGAAGCAGCTTGCGAATTGCTCAGGAAACGAGCAGGCTACTGAGCTCGCTGCCAAGCATACTGAGGCGAATGCCAAATTGGAGCGTCTTATGACGCAATGGGAAGACCTTCAGGCACAGTTGGAAGAACTGACCAAATAGCAGACATTAAAACAACAACTCGATAATGAAAAAGGTAGTCACCTTTGGAGAGATATTGCTCCGGTTGACGCCTCCCGGCTACTTGAAATTTGCGCAGACGCATGAGTATTGCGCATCGTTCGGTGGCTCTGAGACAAATGTAGCGGTCTCTCTCGCCCACATGGGCATGCAAAGTGAGTTCGTCACCAAGTTGCCCGACAATGACATTGCACGTGCTGCGATGGCGGAGCTTCGCTCCCATAATGTCGAGGTTGACCACATAGCGATAGGCGGTGAGCGACTCGGACTCTACTATTACGAGAATACGTCATCGTTTCGTGCGTCAAAAGTCGTGTATGACAGGGCAAACTCGTCATTCTCGACGTCGGTGAAGGACGATTACGATTGGGCTCACATATTTAGTGGGGCGCAGTGGTTCCATTGGTCGGGCATCGGACCTGCATTGTCGGAAGACGCGGCTGAAGTCGTAGGAGAGGCCATAGACGAGGCGGAGAAGAATGGTCTAACGATATCCGCAGATTTGAATTATCGTAAGAACCTTTGGAAATATGGCAAGACGCCAGAAGAGGTGATGCCTGCTTTGGCGCGACGATGCGACGTGTTGTTTGGCACGGAAGGAGAATACGAGAAGACATTCGGAGTCAAGGCGTTGCCCTTTACGCTAACGTCCGATAAGGAAACGTATGACTTGGAGCCTCATAAGCGTTTTTGCCAAGAGGTGATGGCCATGGCTCCCAAGTGCAAATATATGTTTGTAGCCCAGCGCAATGTGATTGACGCTAAGCGTCATGTGTTCCATGGGCTATTGTATACGGCTGATGGCAAATTCTTCCAATCCAAGGTCTACTTTATGGACAATATCGTAGATTGTGTTGGTTGTGGAGACGCTTTTGCCGCAGGAATGATATATGGTCTTGACCAATATGATGGCGATTGTCAAAAGGCTCTCGACTACGCTACTGCTGCTGCCATATTGAAGAACAGCATAAGCGGAGATTTTAACCTCTCGACAGCCGATGAGGTTAAGGCTCTAATGGGTGGGGACGGAAGCGGAAGAATATCCCGTTAGAAAAGCTCTACTTCGGTAAAATGAAATCGCCTCGGCATCCAATGATGTAGAGGCGGTTTCTTTTATCTCATATCTCTGTGCGCCATGCGCTTGGCGATTTTGATATTCTCTTCGAGACGCCATCGCTCCTTGTCTGGCAATGCGAAATCCATGAAGCGGTCGAAGATATACGCTTCGGCAAGTGGGGTGGGGTGGGTCATGTCGTCGGCGTAGAAACGATAGTCGCGCAGCTCGTCGTTCATGATCTCGAACGAAGGGAAATAGGCGGCATGGTCGGGATGGTTGGCAATGACAGAGTCTGCGCTCAGCAGTAGTGTCGACTTGCTTAGCTGGTTGCCATGGGCACCATCTGCAAGGTGGCGTATCGGGCTTACGGTGAAAATCACATCTCGCCCATTGGCTATGGCTATGATACGATTTAGCGCATCAGTACATTCTGTCATTGATAGCTTGAAGCGCGTGAACTCAGCGGCTGGGCGTTTGAGGCAATTAGAGACCACTTCGCCAGTGTCGTTGTGGCGAAAGCACCATGCAGTACCGAGTGTGACGATTAGCAGTTCGGTACGGAGCCAATGGTCATGTGCCGTTGCGAGGTCGTCGTTGGCGGCAGCCAGAAACTCTTCAGCCGTCTTGCGGGCATGGCTGGTATGGTGACTGAAAGAGCAAATGCGTCCATCGCCTGCCCCTATCGCTTCGCACTCGGAAGATGTGAATGGCGCGCCAGAGTCAATGCGGCAGAGACTGTTGACTATGGAGAGGGGGTTGTATGTCGTCCCGAGAGGGTTGACGATGGTGTCGAAACCACATTGCACCATGCGCTTGCCGATATTGTCGGCGAAGCAGCTGCCGAGCAAGAGCGTCGGCTTGTCGAGCGAGATGGAAACCTTGCTCTTGCCAGTCTCGACAGGTGTCGTGAGTTTTAGTGTTGAATGGGTCGCCATGTTATGCTGAAAGAAAAAGTCTCGCGACTGTCGGCTTGATGCCGCTTGAGCCGCGAGACTTGATTTATGAATCATGCGGCATGAGAGCCGCCATGAAGGTCTAAATCTACTTTTCTGCGTAAACCTTAACCCATTCGACGTTCATGTCGGCGTTGGCAATGTCGCCTTCGCCTACGACGTTGGAACTGATGCCGATGTACATTGGCTCTTGCGGAACGTTGGCGTTGGTGGAATATACCTCTACGCCGTTGACGCTCCAAGAGAGCTTGTTGGCGGTCCATTCGAGGGTGTAGATGAAGTAGTCGGAAGCGTATTTGACATCGTCGACCTCACTAACCTTGTTGAGTCCGGCGTGGCTGACGCCAACTGTTACACCCTTGCCTACGCCGAAGGTGGCGATATTGATCTCAAGGTTGCGGTCGGAACGGAGCCAGATGTTGTCGGTGACAGGACTCTTGACTCCATTGGCTTTAACCTTGAACACGAACTTGCCGAACTTCTGGCTGAAGCTGTCGCCTGTGTTGATGAGCGCGGCAGTAGCGTCGAATGAGGCTTTGATGAAGCCGCCAGCCTGTGGCGCCCATACCGTGCCATCGGCTTTGCCTGCGCGGGTAGAGATGGTGAGGCCGTTAGAGCCTACAACTGCGTTGCCGTCTTCGAACTTCTGACGCTCGTCGGCGAGGCTGTATGTGACGCCTGCGGTCTTCTTGCCCCAGTAGTAGCCAGTGAGCCACTTGCTGCTGTCGAGCTTTGAACCCTTGAACTCGTCGGAGAAGGTGAGCTGCCACTTGTCGACATCAGCGAAGGCGTTGGTCTTGACGCACTCCTTGTACCATTTGATATCCTTATTGGCTTCCAATTGAGCGAAAGCCTGAAGGTCTTTGTATTGCTGGCTCTCTTTGAAACGATTCTTGTTCTCGAGATCCTTCTTCTTTGAGAGGAAGGCGTCGGTCTTGACATATTCGCTAAGGGCTTCGTACTTTTTAAGTCTGTCGGAGCCTTTGACTTTCTTATAGTTTGCGAAAGCTGACGAACCCGCCATCTTGATGGCAGTCTTGACATTCCTATTGCCTTTAAGCTCCTTGAGACGCTTGACCTTTTCAGGGTCGGGTGCGTTCTTGAGAGTGAGGAACTCTTTGTACTCGTCTGAATTTATGGCGTTCTCGGCAACCTTGTCGTTGCCGGCGGCTACGAATTTGAAGTATCCCTTGATGTCAGAGCTTTTGACCAAAGCCTTGTATTCCTGCTCTTTCTTGTACTCCTCGGTCTGGTTGAAACGGTCGTTCTTGAGGTGGTCGACCGCGCTCTTAAATTCGCTCGAGGAGATTTTGCTCTTCAGCTCCTCATATTTCTTCAGTTCGGCACTCTCGGCAATACGCTTGAACTTTTCAAAGTCCGCTTTCTTCTGCTCAAGTTGAGCCTCATACTTGCTGGTAGTGGGGTATTTGCCGCCACCGAACAAAAAGCTGAATATTCCCATAATGAAACTATCTCATTTATACAATTATAAATGCGAAATTAAAGATTTCCAATAGAAGAGTAAAGGAAACGGAGTGCCATTTTTTTACGAATGGCGTAAATATTCTCGGCTTTTAGTGAAACATTACGGAGAATTGGGTCTTCATCCCCTTGTCATCAGCTCGCGCGCCACCCTCTTGCCGACCGATGCGCCCACCTGTCGCCAGCTCTTCATCTTGCGATAGCCGCTGCGGAACATTGGGACTTTGTAGATAAGGAGAGCGAAGCCGACGAATAGGCAACCGTATGCCGCCCAGCCGTATATCTGCTTGATTGTCATTATCATGAGACCATGGCTGAAGAGTTCCATCTTCTCACCGAAAGCGATGGTGTCGCTACTTAGCGATACATGGTCGAAGAACTCGGCATAGCGGCTGAAGTAGTCCGCCATGTAATAATCCATCCCGTAGGAATAGACGGCCGAGCCAAGGACGCCGCCTACAATCATGTGGAACATGTTGAAGACTGACAGAGCCATGAAAAAGGTCTCGAACGTCATGAGATCCTCCAAAATAACCATTAGTGACGCGCTTATGATGGCATAGGAGAACGTGCGGAGCAGCAGCAAAGGACGCAAAGAGCGAAAGTCGAAGTCGGCCGACAAGTTGTTATAGAATAGGATAAGATATGCGCCAAGGGCGATAAATCCGATTGTCGTGAGGCGGAAAGCGTTGAGGTTTAAACCCTTCATCCATGCGAGGGCGAAAAGGCAACCAGCCACGACTCCAATGAAAGTCCAAAGGTCGTTGGCGGCCGTCGTTACGTTGCTGTAGCCCATGCTCTCCTCATAGAACACCTCCTCAAGGACGCGCTCCGTTGCCAATAGGAACTCCGCCAACACCACAATCACCATGACGGGGGCAAGCCGTTTGACTTTCCAAATGTCTGGCGATATGAATGGATGGGTTGCGACAAACGACCTTGCGACAGCCAAGGCCAGCGAGACCAAGGTGGCTACACCAACTATGCGAAGCGTAGGTGAATGGAGCCAGTCGAGCACATGCCCGTAGCAAAAGAAATAGGCGGTAAGCAGTAGTGTCGCAAGCCACAAGATGCCGCCCAGCCAGTCGATGCCCTTGAGGGGCATGACGGGCATCAGGTGGATGCGTTTGGTGAAGACGGCTATTAGAAGACTAATTGTCAAGAAGATACCAGCCATCAGCCAGTGCATCAGCTCCCAATTCCAAGCGTAGGCGATTTGGGCGGCGAGATAGTCGCTCACTTGCATTGCTCCGAGGATGAAAATGTGGAGAACGGGGAAGAAGACGCGGAAGTCGCGCTTGGGCGTTATCCACAATTGGATGGTGCTCATACACTCGAACGTTCCTTGAATCTTGCAGAAGCCGCTAATGACGCATATCGTCCACAGGGTGGGCAGGTTGGGCGCATAGGCGGCAGCTAAAGAGCAGAATGCGAGTCCGAAAGCCGCGCCGAAAAGAAGCACTTTGTTCGAGTGCCTGAATTTCAAGCGGAACAATATGGGAAAGTAGACCGCCATGCCCGCAAGATTGCAGTAGAGGCACATCAGAACATCCTCGCGCAGCAGCTGGCGAGAGCTGACAATCTCGTTGAGCGCGCCCATATAGACACCGCCCGACATCTGGAAGCAAAAGGCGAAAAGGACATATACCCAAGGACGTATGTTTTTGGGCACGTAGCTGCGAAACATGGGCAGCCAGTCGAATTTCATTGGTGGCATGAATCGACCCTCCTCATTTTTAGTACTTAACCTCGCACTCGACGTTTAACCCGGCGCGGAGCTGCTCCCACGCCTCATCGTCATGGTCAATGACGATTTTTACTGGGATTCGTTGCTCGACTTTGACGAAATTGCCAGTGGCGTTGTCTTGGGGGAGTACGGAGAATGCGGCTCCCGTGCCGCCGGCTATTGCGCTGACGTGACCATGGAAAGTAACGTCGGGGATGGCATCTGCCTTAATGTCGACTTTTGCGCCAACCTTGATGTTGCTCATTTGAGTCTCGCGGTAATTGGCCACGATCCACTTGTCGGCATTATCAACAACATCGACGACAGTCTGACCCGGTTGGATAAGTTGACCAGCCACGATGTCCTTGCGTCCTGTCGTGCCGTCGCATGGTGCGGTGATGACGGTGTAAGAGAGGTTGAGCATGGCCAGCTCCAGTCTCGCCTGGGCAAGGTTGATCATGGCGTCGTTTTGTCCGAGGCGCACCTCTTGCTCTTGCTTGACGAGGGCTGTCGAGTTCTTCTGCCTTGTGAGTTGGTCGTAGCGCGCTTTTGTGGCGTTATATTCTGTCTCGGCGCGCTCGAATTGCTGTTGTGTTGCGGCGCCGTTCTTGCGTAGCTCGGTGTAGCGATTGAGCTCGCTCTCGGCATTTTTGAGTCGGATTGCTACCTCTTGGATGCCGGCATCGGTGACGGTTATGTTGTTGGCTGTCGTCGAGATGCTGGTATTCATGGCTGCCTTGCCGGTCGTGGCGTTTTTGCAGTCGGCCTGAGCCTGTGCGACGGCGAGGCGGAACTCAGTATCCTCGATGATGACGAGCGTATCGCCCTTGTGGACGGGTGCGTACTCGTCAAAGAGAACGTATTTCACGAAGCCTTGCACGCGGCTGTTGACGGGCGTAACGAGTTGGCGCACTTGGGCGTTGTCGGTGTACTCGATGTCGCCAAGGTGGATGAAGCGTGAGCATACGACGCATACGCCAATTATGAGGGCTACGACGACTATGATGTTAAATGCCAGACGGGCATTTTTTAGATTTTGCATTGTGTGTTGTATTTGAGGAGGTTATGGATTCTTAAAGTGTGCCTGTTACGGCTTTGAGGGCAATGTTGCGGTAGACGATGTCGATGTCCGAGTTGGCGAGTTGCAGTTCCGCATTGAGCTGTTGGTTCGAGGCGTCGAGCATGTCGGTGATGAGAGCCATGCCGTTAAGGTAGCGGTAGTGGACGACCTCGTAGTTCTCGTGTGCCAATTGTACGCTCTTCTCATGAGTGGCGTGGTCGGTCATGGCCTCTTGCAGTTTGACGTAGGCGGCGTGCGTGTCGGCTTCCGCCTTGCTGGTCTGCTGCGCAAGGCGAGCCTGCGCGGTGTTGACAGCTATGCGGCTTTCAGAGACCTTGCGCTTCTGCTTATATAGGCATCCCAAATTGTAGCTGATGTTTACGCCTGCGTACCAGAAGTTTACGTTCTTATCCAGTACCGGCACCTCATATGTTATCGGGCCGTCGAGTTTGTCCTCGACCCTCAAGGCTACTGAAGGGCGCATTCCTGCGCGAGTGGCGGAGACTGCTGTTTCAGCGAGCTCGGTGCCTTTGCTTGCAATCAAGACGTCTGGGCTTTTGCTGCTCATTTTGAGCCACTCTTCCTCGCTTGCGACATCATGGTTTTTGCTCGTGACAGACGTGTCGGGCAGAGTCAGAGCGTCGGGTGCGAGACCAAGAGCGGTGTTGAGGTACCTGGTCGTGATGTTTGTAGCGTTCTCTACCTGCGTAAGGCTGAGGTTAAGACTTTGAAGCTGAAGCTCGTAGCGTGTGATGTCGCTCTTGAGGGCTGTGCCTGCCGAGTAGTTGGCTTCTATATCGTCTACGAGCCGTTGCGTTTGGTCGATATTCTTTAGGAGGATAGTCTTTTGATTTGCCAACTTGCAGAGGTCCAGGTAGTAGCCGGCAATCATGAGCCTAACGCCTTGGCGAGTGGCCATGTGCGTCAATTCTGCCATCTCCTTTTTCAGCCCAGCAATTTCAATGCTGCGCTTTATTGCGCCACCTGCATAGAGCATTTGCGTGATGGCAATGGAGTACGTGTTGCCGAAGTGAGGGGTCTCGGCATTCATGCCGTTTGAAAAGTCGCGGTCGCTAATCCAAGCGTTGCCGATGACGGATAGCGAGACGTTGATGTCGATGTCGGGCGTCATTGCCGTGCGAGCGGACGATACGGCTGCCGTAGCCTCCTCGACTGAGCTTGACGAGACAACGAGCTGAGGGTTGTTCTCTTCTGCGATTTTAAACATCTCGTCGAGTGTCATAACCCGCCCTTGCGCGGAGGCTGTAGCCGACCATATTGCCATTGCGATCATGGCGGTTGTTATAGGTGAGTGTTTCATCATGATTATTTTGCACCGCAAAGTTCGCCATAAGAACCCGTCTCCGTTGTGTCGCTTTTTTGCCAAAATTGGTTTCAATTGAAACTAAAAGGCTATTTTTGTCAATATGAGCGAAGTAAAAGTAATCTGTATTTCAGATATTGAGCGTAGCCATCGCGGCTCGTCAGTAGGTGAGGATTTGTCGGTTTTTCATGGTCGGGGCGTTGATGATGTTTTCGGTAGTGAGAGTGGCGCGGCATTCTATTTCCGAGCGTTCAGTTACTTGCTCGTGTTGCGAGGATCGGCTTCGGTCAAGTTGGATCAGCGCATCTATGAAGTCACTCCGCGTACGATTATCTCACAGTCGCCCATGCACCTTGCGCAATATTGTTCCGTCTCGCCCGATTTTGAGTTTAAGGTTATGGCCGTGACCCTCAAGATGATAGATGGTCTGAAGATGGTCAATATACGTCCGCGAATTGTCGAGGGCGTGAGAACACACTTGCGTCCGGTGTCGGAACTTACTGAGAGTGAGGCGCATATTGTCGAGGAGTGCTTTGACGACCTTGCGGAATGTGTCGAGAGGGTAGGGCATCGCTACCGGCTCGAGCTCGTGGAAAATTCCATGTGCCGTTTCTTCTTGGAATATGACAACATATTCTCCGCAAAAGATGACGAGGGCGACGTTGCACAGGTGAACCCACGTAGGCAATCTATTGTAGATAAATTTATTGAGCTTGTGACGGACGGCATGTTGGAGCATGCCGACGTGAGTTATTATTGTGGAAAGATGGGAATTACGCCGCAGTACCTCAATAAAGTCATGACGTCGCAGACGGGGATGCGCCCCTCCGATTTCATAAGTGAGATGCTCTATGCCGAGGCTCGCAATATGTTGGCAACGGGGCGTGTGACGGTTCAGGAGGTTGCAAGTCGTTTGGGCTTTGCCGACCAGTCGTCTTTCGGGAAGTTCTTCAAGCGGTGCTCTGGCGTCTCGCCAAGTCATTTTGCCAAGAGCAATGTGGCGTATCCGATGTCGGAAGTCCACTATTCTTGATAAATAACGTGCCTGTCTGTTATTTTTTGTATATTGGGGCAATATTTAATAACAGACATGATATGATTAGATCATCTGTCGCACTCGGCATTGGGGCTCTGTTGCTTAGCTCGTGTGCGTCTTCATCTCTGTCGGGCAATTTTGACAAAATTCGTCTCGACCAATGCGGCTACCTGCCAGGCTCTGAAAAAATGGCGTTGCTCGTCATGCCAGGAACTGATTTCGCTGTCTACGACAGCGATTTCGAGGTCGTATATCGTGGCAAGGTCTCCGACCCCAAGTATTGGGCTGAGGCGGGCGACACCATTCGCCAAATCGTATTCTCTGACATCACGACGCCGGGCGAGTATATGATTGCCGTCGACGACTCGATTTTATCTTATCCGTTCGTGATAGCCGATACGGTGTACTCCAAAGCCCTCGCCTCCGCTCTCAAGGCCTACTATTATAACCGAGCCTCGATGCCCATCGACTCTGTATATGGCGATCTATGGGCGCGGCCAGAGGGTCATCCCGACAACAGTGTCCTTGTCCATAAGTCGGCGGCTTCCGCATTGCGCCCCGAAGGCACCGTCCTGTCGCTCCCCGGCGGGTGGTATGACGCTGGCGATTACAACAAATACATTGTCAACAGCTCAATAACGACATACACCCTCATGCTCGCCGCCCACCTCTACCCCGAAGTGGCTAAAGAACTGACGGTCAATATTCCAGAGAGTGGCAATGGGCTTCCCGACCTTGTCAACGAGACGCTCTATAACCTCCGTTGGATGCTCTCTATGCAAGATCCCAATGATGGTGGCGTATATCATAAGCTGACGACTCTCTCTTTCGAGGGTTTCATCATGCCTGCCGATTGCCATAAGACACGATATGTCGTGAGCAAAAGTACAGCAGCAGCTCTCGACCTTGCGGCTACGGCAGCCTTCGCAAGCCGCGCGCTGCCTGACGTGTCAGAGAGCCTTAAACCATTGGCGGACAGCTGCCGAGAGGTGGCGCGGAAGGCTTACGCATGGGCCGAGAAGAACCCCAACGTTATTTTCCACAATCCTCAGGATGTGTCGACAGGCGAATATGGTGACAGCGACCTTGAAGACGAATGGTTCTGGGCTTCAACCGAGATGTTCCTTACCTTCGGCGATGACAAGTATCAAGCTGAGGCTCAAAAACATAAGGGCGACTATGGTGTCCCGTCGTGGGGCAGTGTCGGAACCCTTGCCTACTACTCAATGCTTGCCGAAGATTGTTGCGTTGCTGGCTTCGATCCTATGAAGGCTGTTGGCGCTATTGCCGATTCGCTCCTCGACATTGAGGAAAAGTCGCCTGTTGACCTCAGCCTCATAGACTATGATTGGGGCAGCAACTCCTTCATCGCCAACAATGGCATGCTGAAACTCATCATGGCGAAATATAGTAGCTCTAAGGCGGATAATCTGAAGGCATCGGCGCAGAATGACGTACATTACATCCTTGGTCGCAACGCCGTGGGCTACTCTTTCGTTACGGGCATAGGCTCTAATCCGGCAATGCATATTCACCATCGCCCATCGGCAGCCGACGGCATTTACGACCCTGTGCCGGGCTTTTTGGCGGGTGGCCCTAATACGATCGTCCCGACGGATTGCGGTCCTGAGTCGGGGCGCAGCAACTATCCTGCCGCAGCCTATGCGGATCAGGAGTGCAGCTACTCAACCAACGAGGTGGCCATCAATTGGAACGCTCCTCTCGTGTTCCTCCTGATGGGAATCTCCGAGTAACTCATTGACAAACAAGAAGCGACCGCCAGGGTGACAATCACCATGGCGGTCGCTTTTATTAAGTTTCCCCCTTCTCTATTCAGGCTTCAAGAAAGTGTCGAAATACCTCTTGATGTAGCCAATCAGATGGGTGCGGTCGTGACCTGACACGTTGTGAGGATGGTTGGGATAGACGCAATAGTCTATGTATTTACCCTTCTCAATCGCGCTGTTCACAAGAGCTTGGCTGTTTTGCCAGACTACGGTGCTGTCCATTGCGCCATGGATGACGAGTAGGCGTGCGTCGAGGTTGCCAATCTTGTTGAGGAGGCTCGTCGATGCGTAGCCCTCGGGGTTCTGTTGTGGCGTATCCATATAATGCTCGCCATACATGACCTCGTAGTATTTCCAGTCGCAAACAGGACCGCCTGCCACGCCGACCTTGAAGACGTCGGGATAGGTGGTGAGGAGGTTTATGGTCATGAAGCCGCCGAAGCTCCATCCGTGAACGCCAAGGCGGTTCTGGTCGACGTAGGGAAGCGAACGCAGATATTCTACGCCAACCAGCTGATCTTCCATCTCATGGACGCCAAGTTGACGGTGGATGACTTGCTCGTATGCCGAGCCGCGCATCTCCGTTCCGCGGTTGTCCATGGTGAAGACGATGTAGCCCTCTTGTGCGAAGTAGAGCATCCATTGCGACGCTCCGTAGAGCCAGCTGCCGTCGACAAGCTGAGAGTGGGGACCGCCGTAGACGTAGACGATCGTCGGGTATTTCTTCGTGGGGTCGAAGTTGGTCGGGAGGATGAGGCGACCGGTCAATGGGAAGAGACCGTCTGCGCTCTTGAGGTCTACAAGGCGAATCTCCGGCTTCTCGAAATCCTTATACGGGTCGACATTGACGTTCTTTACGACAAAGTCGCCTGCTGTCGTATAGATGCGCGACTCCTTGGCAATCTTCTGGCTGCTGCTGTTGATGACCAGGCGGCTCTTGCCACTCCTGTAAGATGCTGTGCTTACGGTATTCTCGGGGCTCAGGCGCGTCAGGTTGCCTTTGAGGTCTATGGTGCAGACGTCGCGGTAGAGGTAGCCCTCGCTGTTTGTCTGGGCGATGACCTTCTTCGCCTTGTTGTCGAAACCGTAAATCTTGGTGACGCACCATTGGCCGTTGGTCAGTTGCTTGGCTTTGCCGTTCTTGGTGTCGTAGTAGTAGAGGTGGCGGAAGCCGTCGCGGTAGCTTGCCCAAACGAAGTGGCTGTTGTCTGTCCATAAGGCTGGCTCGCAAGGCTCGATCCAGTGAGGGTCGGTCTCCTCAAAAAGGGTCTTGACGAGGGCGCCGGAATTGCTGTCGTAGATGTTGTACCATACGTGGTCTTGGTCTCGGTTGATCTCCGCCACGCCAATTTGGCTGCAATCGGGGCTCCAGCTGATGTTGGTGAAATAGCGGTCGACGGGCGACTCCGTCTTGAGGTATATGGTCTTGCCGCTCTTGGTGTCGTAGATGCCGATAGAGACCTCTTCGCTTTGCTCGCCCGCCATGGGGTAGCGAGTGTTGACGACCTTGCCCTCGCGAGCCCTGACGTCTACAAGGGGGTAGTTGGCGACCATGCGCTCGTCTTTGCGGTAGAAGCACAATTTCGAGCCGTCGGGGCTCCAAAACATGCCTCCGTCGATGCCGAACTCGTTGCGTGCGACGGCCGAGCCATATCTGATGCCGTCTACCGACTCTTCGTTTATGCGGATTTTCTTGTCTCCGTTGCTGACGTATAGGTCGACGCCCGATGTGTATGAAACCCATCCCGTGTTGTTGGCAATCTCCACGTCGTCATACGGACCTGCGATTTTCACGGTTTTTGCGCCACTCTTAACATTGAGCTTTACAATGTCTGCTCCGTCGGTAATCCACAGGTCCTCGGCTGTCTCGGCAGCCAAGATTCTGACGTAGCCGCCACTTAGGAGGTCAGAAAGCTCATTGTAGCTCGAGATGTCGGTCTCCGAGCCGTCGACGTGGTACGCCGTGAGCGTGTAGTCTGGTTTGTAGTACAGGATGTCGTCGGTCTGCCTGCAAGCCCAAGAGCTAAGGCTGTAGGGGTAGAGGCTGCTAAGCTCCTTGCCGCCGTACACGCTGTTCTCCAAGTCGAACTTGCGCAGCTCTTGCGCCATGGCGTCGATGGTCGACGCTGTCGTAAGGATGGCGGTCATGGCAATAAGTGCTTTTTTTGTCATTGTTCTATGGGATAGGTTGTTGGTCAACTTGTTATTCGTTTTGCGAATTTACTGCAATTGTGTGAAATATCTTTCGTGGTAATTGCGCACCTTGGCGGTGTATACCCCTGTTTTTAAGGGGGTGAGTGGCTAATTACGTGTATCGCTTATGGCTTAGTTGCTGTATAAATATTTTTGTAACGTTTGTTTATTGTTGTTGCAATAACACTTTATGCGTAAAAATGTTATGTTTGCAACACACTAAAAAACGAAAATTTATGAAGCAATCACTACTCAGTTTCCTCTTCGCCATTGTCTCTATTCTGACATTTGGCACAACCATCAATGCCGCGGAGACTACCGTGACATTCACATCCAGCGACTTCGATCAAGTTGAAAGTAAAGAAGCGAAAGCGGAAGTCAAGGGAGTTTCCATCGTAGTTTCACAGGGTACGACAAATGCGAGTGATAGAGTTGGTGTCTTTAAAAGTCAAACTTTGACCGTAAGCTCCTCAACAACAATCACCAAAATTGAGTTTACGTGTACGGCTAACGATGCCGCTAAATTCGGTCCAGGTTGCTTTGCGCTGGAGGGGTCCACTGGAACTTATACTTATTCTGGAAAGATAGGTACGTGGGAAGGCTCCTTAAATGAGGTGGTCTTTAGAGCAAGTAAAAATCAGGTTCGTGTGACCGAGATTGTCGTAACTCTCAATAGCGACGCCGAGGCTTCCACTCTCAAGGCTGCAGGCCTCAGCTGGAGCAAGTCTTCTTACAACGTTGAGGTCGGTTCCGAGTTCACCTCTCCTACCTTCACCAAAGAGACCACTGCTGCCGTAACTTTCACTTCCGACAACAAGAGCGTGGCAACTGTCGATGCCGACGGCGTAATCTCCCTCGCAGGTGGTGTCGGCACGGCTACCATCACCGCTTCAAGTGAGAAGAACGACACTTATGATGCCGGAACTGCGTCTGTCACAATCACTACTTATGCCATTGAGACTTACTCTCTCGCTTCTAAGGTAGTCAGCGGTAAGAAGTACATCCTTGTCGCAAATGTCGATGGTGCGTACTACTACGCATTAACCGCAGCCCAAGGCTCTTCGTATGGATACCTGTACAAAAATGAGGCTACTGTGGATGGCGATGACCTTAAGTCCATCACTGGTAATGAGATAACCGTCACTGGTGAGGATGGAGCATACACCCTTACCGATGCGCTCGGTCGTAAGATCTGGATGGACTCTTCGCACGCCTCCTTCCAGCTCGGTGGTACTAATTCCGACGGACTTGGTGAGACTTGGAGCATCGTCTTTGCCGCTGACGGAACTGTCACCATCACCAACGTTGACCGTCAGAAATACATCCAGTACAGCACGAAATACTCCTCTTACGGTTCTTATAACACCGAGAGCGGTGTCCTCCCTTACCTCTATGAGGTCAAGAGTGAGACTGCCATCAAGGATGTCAAGAAGGCTGACGAGGCTACCGATGGTGTCAAGTACAACATTCTCGGTCAGAAGGTTGGCGAGAACTACAACGGTCTTGTCATCTCCAATGGCAAGCTCCAGGTTGTTAAGTAAACCAATCTGTTCTCACTCATAGTTTAAGATAAAAAGACAATGCGCAGACCATACGCCAGTTGCGATACTGGCAGAACGTCTGCGCATTTCTTGTTTCCTATAAATCAGTAAGATATGCGATTATCCACAATATCTTTAGCCGTGGCGTCCTTCCTCGTCGCCTCTTCGGTGCAGGCGATAACTCGAGAGAAATTGGCGAGCTATTACCAGTCTGCCGATGGTCTCAAAAAAGAGGCTCTCAAGACGGCTCTCTACAACGTCATTGTAGATCACACCCAAATTCCCTACGGCTCAGGCTCTGTCAACTCCACTTGGGGTGCCTTCTACGTGACCGACCAGACATCCGACGGCAAGGTCTTGAACCGATACAGCAGCGCGGAGTTCAGCTTCGGAACACGTGGCTCTTCCGTCTCGGGCATGAACATCGAGCACTCATTCCCCAAAAGTTGGTGGGGAGGCACGAAGAATGCCGCATATAAGGATCTTTTCAACCTCTACCCCAGCTCGTCTGCCGACAACAGCCAAAAGAGCAACTACCCGATGTCGAAGGTCGTCAACGTCAAGTACGATAGCGGCGAAGGCTACGACAAGGTGGGCACAGGCTCTGTAAACGGCTCTACCCAAAGTTGTTGGGAGCCAGGCGATGGTTGGAAGGGCGATTTTGCGCGCGCCTATATGTACATGGCCGTATGCTATCAGGATTTCGAGTGGACGGGCACAGGTCTCCAGACCCTCGAGTCCGACACGTGGCCTACCCTCCGCCAGTGGGCCTACGAGCTTTATCGCCAATGGTCGGCATCCGATAAGGTCGACAATATCGAGACCGTGCGTGTCGATGCCGTCTATGGCATCCAAGGCAACCGCAATCCGTTCGTCGACTACCCATTCCTCTGCGAGTACATCTGGGGCGACAGCATCGACGTCGTTTTCGACCCCGCCAATGCTATAACAACAGCCTCCGACGACTCCCGCTACGGTTCTTACGAACCGACGCCTACTCCCGAGCCTGAGCCATCGCCCTACATCTTCTACGCCGACTGCTCATCATACTTTGGCGACATGACCGAGACTCTCATTTCGCCAACCGACGGGACGCTCTCGTCAGTATGGCAGCAGTCCACAAGCTACGGATGGAAGGCCTCAGCCTACGTCAAGTCCACGAACTACGCCTCTGAGGCAACTCTCGAGACTCCCGAGCTCGACCTCACCGACTACTCGTCGGCTACACTCTCCTTCAACCATGCTGCCAACTTTGTAAGTGGCGATATAACCGACATCTTGAGCGTCGAGGTCGAGTGCGACGGCGACGTTACTGTCCTTACCGTTCCCACATGGCCATCGGGCAGCAACTGGACGTTTGTTGAGTCTGGCGACGTAAGTCTCGACGTCTTCGCAGGCAAGAAGATAAAGGTCGTCTTCCGTTACACGAGCACCTCTTCTTCCGCATGCACATGGGAGCTGAAGAACATCAAGGTCGACGGAGTGAAGAGCTCCACTGCAATAACCGACATCGAGTCGGCACCGCAGTGCGCACCCGATTTCACTCAGCCCTATGAGGCATATCTGCTTAACGGCATGAAAGTCAAGGACGTAAATTCCGTCCGTGGTGTTGTCGTAGTCCGTCAAGGTGGCAATTCTTGGCTGATTCGTAGGCCGTAAGCCCTACGTCATTACGCGATACGGCATTGGTCGTGCGTCGGGGAGCTTGCCCGTCGCACGACCTTTTTTGTTATGAATGTTACCTTGCGTTTGTTTTTAACCACTATATTCTATATTTTTATGCACACGAAAATCAACTGGTATGAAGATCAGAAATATCATTGCGGCATTGGCGCTTGCAGCCCTCTGTATGCCACAAGAGGTCAACAGCCAAGCAGAGGCTATTGAGAATTCATGCAAAGCATGCTTCCCGCACCCATATATCATCTCAGGTCGTCCTTTCCGTTCCATCCTCACGGGCGATGAGGTGGCTGAGTTCCATGCGACCCTCTTCTCCGGCACTACGTATCGTGTCGCTGTGGGCAATGCGGAGAAGAACAGCGTCATCTTTACAGTCTTCGATTCCGACCATAACTTGCTGTTCACCAGCAAGGACTACGGCAACGTCCCCTACTGGGATTTCTCTGTCGATGGTTATCTCGATTGCATCATTGAGGCAAGGCTCGACAACACTGTCGCCACGTCTGGTTTCGCAATCGTCATGACCGGTTTCCGCCTCAACGAGGGTATGGAGTAGCATATCCTCCATTCCCCTCGCTCCTCAAGCTCCGCCAACCTAACAGAATTTAGTAATGAGTGACAGCATTCTTGAGGCTCTCGTTCAGCTCTTTGCAGTCGTGGCTTCCGTCCGCGGCGCAAAAGACATGAGCGAGAGGCGACTTGTCGTGTACAACTTCCTCGTGTCGCAGCTCAATACGGAGCTGGCTAACAAGTACATAGGCAAGTTCGATGAGTATTACAGGAACAATGTCCAGTTAGGTCTGCGAAGCGAGAACCAATATAAGGTCATCTCCCGTGTGGCGTCCAAGGTGATGCGAATTACCGTCGGCATGAACAAGGAGATGTCTCTCTTCCAAAAATGCATCGTCCTCGTTCAGCTCTACGAGTATCTGAACACTGGTCAGATATCCTACGTCGAGCAGGGTCTCGTAAACGACGTCATAGCCGATAAGCTCAATATCAATAGCGACGAGCTTGAGCTTATACGCAATTTCATCCTCGACACGCAGAACGTCCCCGAGCGCGTGGTCTTCTGCGGCAAGAGCAATTGCGAGGACATCGTCGAGCCGAAACACGTTTTCTGGGAAGACCTCGACGGCGAGATAGATTTTATCTACCTGCCCATTGTCAACATCTTCCTGTTCAAGTACTTCGGTGAGCAGCATCTCGACATGAACGGCTCGCGGCTCGTGCCCGGTCGAACATACATAATGAAGGCTGGAAGCTCCATCCGCAACGGCGTCAGCTCCCCAATCTTCTACTACGACATGATGCGACAGGTCGTCACGAACGATACCGACGTGCCTATCACCATCGAGGCTCGCAATGTCGTCTACAATTTCAATAAGAATACTGTCGGTCTCCACAAGTTGTCTTTCGAGTCTCACTCGGGCAGGCTTGTGGGCATAATGGGCATATCGGGCTCGGGCAAGAGTACTTTCGCCAATGTCATTTCGGGCAAGGCTCGCCCTACGTCGGGAAGCGTATATGTCAATAACATTGATATTTACGAAAACCCTGATGCCGTCAAGGGACTTATAGGTTTCGTCTCCCAAGATGACATTCTCATAGAAGATTTGTCGGTCTACGATAATCTCTACTTCAGTGCGCGCATGAGCTATGACAATCTGCCGTTGCCCATCATTCATGAGCGCATCGACAAAATGCTCCGCCTCTTGGGTCTCTATGAGGTCAAGGACATCAAGGTCGGCAGTCCGCTGAACAAGAAGATCAGTGGTGGCCAGCGAAAGCGTCTGAGCATTGCGCTCGAGCTGATCCGCGAGCCGTCAATCCTCATCCTCGACGAGCCAACGTCGGGTCTCTCCTCCCACGATTCCGAGAATATAATAGAGCTGCTCAAGGATCTCTCCATCAATGGCAAGCTCATCTTCGTCGTCATCCACCAGCCCTCGTCAGACATCTTCAAGATGTTCGACCAGCTGCTTATCCTCGACACTGGCGGCTACCTCATCTATGACGGCAACCCCATCGAGAGCCTCAGTTATTTTCGTCTGAACCTGCATATGCTCTCCTCCCACGAGGTCGAGTGCCGCCGTTGCGGAAATATCAATGTCGAGCAGATTCTCGACATCATAAGCCAGCCTATCATCGACGAATACGGCAATAATACGCAGGTGCGTAAGGTGACGCCCGCCGAGTGGTACGAAAAATTTAGTTGGGGAGCCATAGACACCAGTTATGTCGGCGATCCCGAGCCGCTGCCTCCCATCTTGTTCCGTACGCCTAACCGCTTAAAGCAGTGGTGGCTATATTTGGCGCGCGACGTCAAGTCAAAGTGCGCTAATGTGCAATATATGTTCCTCAACCTGTTTGAGGCTCCCACAATGGCTCTTGTAGTCTCGCTGCTCCTTCGGTACTACAACGTCTCCTCGCATAGCGGATACGTCTTTGCGGACAATATAAACATGCCGGTCTTCATCATCGTGTCTGTCATCATAGCCTTCTTCTTGGGGCTGACGGTCAGTGCCGAGGAGATTATTCAAGACCGCCAGATTCTCAAGAGGGAGACGTTCCTCAACCTTAGTCGCAGCAGCTACATAATGTCCAAATGTGCGCAGGTGACATTCTTGTCTGCCGTGCAAATGTTGTTCTATGTCCTGATTTCCAATAGTATACTTGGAATAAAGGGAATGTTCATAGACTATTGGCTGGTGTTGTTCTCTACGGCCGTGTCTGCCAATATGTTGGGGCTCAACTTGTCGGACATGATGAAGAAGACGATTAACATCTACATCATAATCCCGTTCTTGGTCATCCCGCAACTCATCCTTAGTGGTGTCTTTGTCAAGTTTGATAAGATGAACCCCGACGTCAGCTCGGTGACAAGCGTCCCGGCCTACGGACACATCATAACAGCGCGTTGGGCTTTCGAGGCATTGGCCGTCAATCAGTTCTGCTATAATAAATACGAGACTCTCTTCTATAAGTACGACAAGTCGAAGAGCCAAAGTTCCTATTATAAAGACTTTTGGGTGCCGACAATGAAGGCGTACCTCGATCGTGTCTCCATAAATTCCGGCAAGGCGGAGTCCGACCCCGAGGAGATAAAAAGGGTGCTGACCCTTCTGTCTGATGAGATTGCGCGCAATGCCGACTTCTTCCCCGACGTTAATCCACCTCGCAGTGAGATATTCAATGCAGGTCTGTTCGGGCAAGCGGCTTACGGAATTGTATATCAATATCTTGAAGACGTGCGCCTCTTCAATGTCTTGCGTTATAACAATGCGGATGTCGCCCTCGACAAGTTCAAGCAGCAATTCTCCTCTGCTGAGCTTGACAGCTTGCGCCGAAACTACCATAATGCGAGCGTGGCAGACCTTGTGACAAGCCCGTCGGGCATCTTGTCTGAGGTCATTACGGAGTACAATGGCCGTCTGTGGCAAAAAAATGATCAAGTGTTTCAGAACACTGAAAAAGCGTTCAAGGCGCCGCTCTACTCCGCCTACAAGAAAATTGGTGGCGTGATGATCGATACCTACATCTTCGACCTCATCGTCATCTGGCTAATCAATATAGCGTTGCTGATAGTGCTGCTTGACGGGCATTTGGCAAGTTGGTTCAGAAAATA
>CAVEKX010000003.1:0-174889 GCA_963616565.1 Clostridium sp. CAG:343 | reverse complement strand
TAGCCGCCACTTAAACAACGAGTTTCCCGACTTGGCTCAAGCCAGGTCGGGAAACCTTTTTATATACCCGCCGCCCGAAAAGAGAGAAATCACCGACCTCCCGCCTCCGCATAAAGAAAGGCGACGAGGCAAATCCCCCCGTACAACCACCGCATCGTTAAAAAGCACGATTTCCCTTGCATGTTGTGATTTTTTTTACATTTGTTATGAAATAAGACGCTTTCACCGCTTGTCTTCTCTTTTCCCCGGTAAGGCACCGTCTTTCTTAATGTCGAAATTAAAACTCACCATAAAAAAGAACCGCAATGCCACTCTCACCAATAACCATTCGCCACATAGTCGTTTCTCTCATCATCATTTTTTCAACGGCAACGACGCTCTTAGCCCAAGATTCCGGCACTGGCTGGTCCTACGACTCCACTTCCAATACCCTCACGCTAAGTGGCGACAATGTCGACTGGTCTGCCATAAAAGACTTCTCCTCAACCACCAAGTATGTTGTTTTCGCGGACGACTACTCCGTCACTTCCATTCCGAGTGAAGCATTTGAAGAATTTTTTAAGCTAACAGCCATTTATATTCCAGATGTTGTGACAGAAGTCGACCGTTATGCTTTCGCCAGCTGCACTTCCCTCACCTCCCTCACCCTCCCCGAAGGTCTCACGTCATTAGGAATAGGTGCGTTCGCCTGGTGCAAAGCCCTCGCCACTATTGTCATCCCACACGGTGTCACGTCAATAAGAGATTTTGCGTTCTGCGGCTGCACCACTCTTGCCTCTGTAACGCTCCATGGTGTCATGTCAATAGGTATGGATGCTTTCAAACATTGTACCAACCTTACGTCTGTTTTCCTCCCCGAAGGCCTCCATTCGATAGGTTCTGGTGCGTTCTGCGGTTGCACCTCCCTCACTTCCATCGCCCTCCCTGCAAGTCTCTCTTCGATATACGGAGAAGCTTTCGTCTACTGCACCTCAATGAGCTCCGTTGAAATCCTCTCCAACGGCACGCCCGACAATAAGCACATCATCTATCTCGGTTCCGACACAGATGACAAGACCGCAACAGGCAACAACATCTTCCCCATCCGCCAAGCCACCCTCATCTACGACCCCAACACCACGTGGATCGGCGACGATGACTACCAAAACCTCCGCTACTACTTCAATTCCTTCGCCTCTCCAACATCCATCCACTCCAACACCATCTCTTCCTCCGCTCCCCATTACTTCGACCTCAGCGGACGCCCCATCAACCCAACATCCCACAAGGGCATCGCTGTCAAGCTCCAAGATGGTCAATCTTCCCTGATTACCGTCAAGTAGCGAAGCATTCAAAACCCGAACATAGAAGTTAAGCCCGCCAGCGCCGATGGTAGTGCGCACTTAGCTTGGGGGAGTTGGGAACCACAACTTAAAACACTCAAAGTCCCGGACTTGGCAACAGCCAAGCCGGGACTTCTTAGATTTCCCCAATCAGTACTTTCCCTCTCCTATTCCGCTCTTTTCTCGCCAAAATCACTACCTTTATCTGCGTAAGACTTCAACAAATGAGCGACTTCATCAAATGGGTCGGATGCTGGGGTAACGCCACCTCCATTACCGACCGCAAAGAGGCTGTCTACGCCAAGAACATCACGCTGCGCTACCCGATTCGCATGGTCTTCAGCGGAGACCGACTGCGCCTCCGATTCTCCAACCTGACGGGCACTGAGCCCGTCACGCTCTCCAAAATCGTCGTCGCCCATGTCGCCTCCGAGCGTCAAAACCACCAACTCCTTTTCGACGGCAACCCCTCCGTGACCATCCAGCCTGGCTGCGAGGTTACGTCCGACGATCTGCCAATAGCCATCACCGCCGGCGACTCCATCGAGGTCAGCATCTATCTCGCCTCCTTCACGCAGATGAACGCAGGTACGCTCATCACAGGTCCCTTGTCCCACGGTCAATACGCCTATGGCGATTTCGCCGATGCCGACACACTCCCCCTCGACCTCTCGCGCAAGACCAACTGGTTTTATTTCCTCAGTACCGTCGAGATCCATACCCTTGCGACCAACCGCGCCCTCGTCTGCTACGGCGATTCCATAACTGCGCAGAGCTGGCCAGACTATCTCTCCATCCGCGCTTGGGATGCCGGACTCCGCAATGTCGCCATCGTCCGCCGTGCCGTGAGTGGGACGCGTATCCTCCGCCAATATGATTGCATAACATACCAAGCCTATGGGCTGAAGGGCGAGACTCGTTTCCCT
Source organism: Clostridium sp. CAG:343 (assembly GCA_963616565.1). Classification (GTDB taxonomy): domain Bacteria; phylum Bacteroidota; class Bacteroidia; order Bacteroidales; family Marinilabiliaceae; genus W3P20-009. Next base: position 172,641 of record CAVEKX010000003.1, on the reverse strand, counting down.
ATCGAGATGAACGTGGCAGGTGCCGATACGGTCATCATCCAGCACGGCATAAACGACATTATCCATCCCGTTGGCGTAGATGTCAATCCTTTCCGCCCATGGAGCGATATGCCGACCGCTGACGACCTCAAGGAAGGCGTTAGGGACATCTATGTGGCTCATGCCCGAAAGCTCAACATGAAGGTCTGGAGCGGCTCTCTTTTGCCCATCGAGGGATGGCGCACATACAATGACCAACGCGAGGCGATAAGGCAGGATTTCAACGAATGGTTGCGCCACGACCCTATGTTCGACGGTTGCGTCGATTTCGATAGCGCGGTGTGCGATGCCGACCGCCCCTCTCGCTTCAAGTCCGGCTACGACAGCGGCGACCATCTCCACCCGAGCGAGGCGGCGTACAAGGCCATGGCCGATGCCGTGCCTGAGCAGCTCCTCTCCGCTTCGGCTAACAATTCTTAAAACACCTCCCCTGTGCGCTTCCGTCACGAACAAAGAGTTGTGCCATGCGTAAACACGGGTGCGTTTCAATCCGTAAGTAACACTTGTCAATTAGAGTAGATGAATACCAAGTTGTCCCTCCTTTTCTCGGCAATCCTCCTGTCTTTGTCGTCTGTCGCCTCCGCCCAGTTCTACGCATATAAGGACGGCAAGCTCATTTTCTCTTCTGCCGACCTCACGCCCGATAGCATAACTTTCGAGTCCCCCATCCATGAGTCCGTCGGTGGTCTGCTTGGCAAGTCTGTCGATCTTGGGCTCTCCGTCCGATGGGCCAGTTGGAATGTCGGCGCAAGTTCCGCCACCGAGGCGGGTGCCTATTTCGGATGGGGCGAGACGACGGTCGGCAAGGCGACAAACGATTGGTCGTCATACAAGTATGGTCTCAAAGGAAATCAGACGAAATATAATTCCACCGACGGACTGACGTCTCTTGTGCCGTCTGACGATGCAGCCTCCTCCAACTGGGGGGCTGCATGGAGGACGCCAACTCGCGATGAGTGGCAAGAGCTTGTAGATAATTGCACGTGGGTGTGGAAAGCCGTGGGCGAGTATGAAGACAATGCCATTCCTGGCTTCCTCGTGACGAGCAATGTCGACGGCTATACCGATGCCTCCATTTTCATCCCGGCGGCTGGCGGCAGGTGGGAGACCAATATTGATTATCTCGGCGAGATGGCCGATTATTGGACGTCAGATTTCTGCTCTGCTGACTACGACTATGCCTTCGGTTTCAAGATGTCACAATCGCAAAAGGATGAGGCGCAATTCTACCGTTGCGGTGGGCACAGCGTCCGAGCCGTCATCGCCTCTAAGTCTAAGTAACAGGTTTTTCATAGCATAACAAGAAGAGCCGCAACTCCTACACGTGGAGTCGCGGCTCTTCTGTCGTATCTTATAGCTGTCTACATCAACTCGCCAAGCATCTCTTTTATCTCGCTGACGGTCTCTGCTCGCAACAGTTTTATCCTTTTCTCTTTGAAGTTCGGAACGCCTTTAAAGCTGACGGCTATGTGTCTGCGTATGTGCAAGATTCCGCGCCTCTCGTCGCCAATCCACGCCACCGTCTCGTCCAGCTGTTTCATGAGTCTGCTGGCCACCTCCGCAAGGCTCGCCTCGGGCAATTCCTCGCCAGTCCTGAGGTAATGTTTCACCTCCTCGAAAATCCAAGGCTTACCAATCGATGCTCGACCAATCATTATGGCGTCGACGCCATATTTGTCAAAAGCCTCTTTCGCCTTCACCGCGCTGTCTATGTCGCCATTGCCGATGACGGGGATCTTCATCCTCGGGTTGTTCTTCACCTCGCCAATGAGCGTCCAGTCCGCCTCGCCGGTGTACATCTGTGAGCGCGTGCGTCCGTGTATCGTTATCGCGCTTATGCCTACGTCCTGAAGCCGCTCGGCCGTGTCGACCACGAATTTCGTGTTCTCGTCCCACCCGAGGCGCGTCTTGACCGTCACGGGCGTGTGGTCTACGGCTTGCACAATCTGGCGCGTCATCTCCACCATCTTGGGTATGTCGCGCAACATTCCTGCGCCTGCCCCCTTGCCCGCCACTTTCTTGACGGGGCAGCCAAAGTTTATGTCTATGATGTCCGGACCGCTCGCCTCGACAATCTTCGCAGCCTCGACCATGGGCTCGATCTCCCGTCCGTATATCTGGATGCCGACGGGTCTCTCTTGCTCGTCGATGTCGAGTTTCTTCATCGAGCTCTTTATGTCGCGTATTATGGCGTCCGCACTGACAAACTCAGTGTACATCAGGTCCGCGCCATAGCCTTTGCACAGCTTGCGAAATGGCATGTCGGTGACGTCCTCCATCGGTGCCAGCAGCACCGGACGTTCGCCAAGGTCAAGTTCGCCTATCTTCATTGTCTTTTTTCTTTTAAATCTGCGAATGTGGTCATTCGTCTCCATCGTCTTGCTTCGTCTCTCTCGCGGGCACGGGGTGATGAAGACGAAAAAAAACATCCCGACTTCCTCTTGGGACGCCGGGATGTCATGTGGTACCACCAGGAATCGAACCGGGGACACACGGATTTTCAGTCCGTTGCTCTACCAACTGAGCTATGGTACCATCGTTTTGCGTTGCAAAGGTAGGCCAATTATTTTATTTTACAACAAGGATGGGCAAAAATTTTCTCTTCTCGCCCTCGCGCTGCTTTTCCTCCCGTTTTTTGCATTACCTTTATGAACTTAATTGAGCATAACTAACATTAGCACAATTTTTAGCAGATGAAGAAAGGTTACATAGCGGCAGCTTTTGCCGCCGTCGCCATCGCCGCCGTGACAACCGCCGCCTTCAAGGCCGACGACCGAGATTTCAAAATCAGCAAGAATCTTGACATCTTCTTCTCCATTTTCAAAGAGCTGAATCTCAACTACGTCGAGGCTCCAGACCCTGACCGCATCGTCCCGACGGCCATAAACGCCATGCTCGCCGACCTCGACCCCTATACCGTCTACATCCCCGAGTCCGACAAGGAGGCATATAAGTTCCAAGTCGATGGCGAGTATGCTGGCGTGGGAGCGGTTATCGCAAAATGCTTCACAGACACTTCGTTTATCCACGTTAAGGAGGTCTACGAGGGCTCGCCCTCCTATAAGGTCGGTCTCCGCCCAGGCGACCGCTTCTTTGCCATTGATGGCGAGAGCATGAAGGGGCGCGATGTGAGCGACGTCAGCAGTCGTCTCCGCGGCAAGGCTGGCTCTTCTTTCAAGGTCGAGGTCGAACGTCCAGGTGTCGCAAAGCACCTCTTTTTCGAAATAAAGCGCGAGACCATAAAGGTCCCCGCAATGGACTATTGCGGCATGATCGATTCCGAAACGGGCTACATCAGCCTCCGCGGCTTCGAGACCGGTTGTGCCGAGGCAATCCGCAAGGCATTCCTCGATCTTCGTGACAATAAGGGTGCCAAGCGTTTCATCCTCGATCTCCGCGGCAACTCGGGTGGACTGCTCGACGAGAGCCTCCAAATCGTCAACTTCTTTGTCCCCGAGGGTGTACAGACTCTCTCGACAAGAGGTAGGCGAAAGATCATGGATCGCGTCTATACAGCTTTCCGCCAACCGCTCGATACCGTCATGCCGATGGCCGTCCTCATAAACCGCGGATCAGCCTCCGCCTCCGAGATCGTCTCAGGCGCGCTGCAAGATCTTGACCGCGCCGTAATCCTCGGGCAACGCTCTTTCGGCAAGGGGCTCGTTCAAGCCACCCGCGAGGTCGCTTACGACGGCTACCTGAAGCTTACGACGGCAAAATATTATACTCCGTCCGGTCGTTGCATCCAGGCAATCGACTACAGCACGCGCGACGAGAACGGAGCCGTCGACTATGTACCCGACTCCCTCATCTCCGAGTTCCGCACGCGCCATGGTCGTAAGGTCTACGACGGAGGCGGCATATCGCCCGACGTCAATCTCAAGAACGTCGAGTACAAGCCCGTTTGCCTCTCTGTCGTAATGGGCGACTATCCTTTCCGCTATGCCTTGAAGTTCCAAGCCGAGGGCAAGCCTATGCCCGTCGACGCCAATGGCAATATTTCCGACGAGACCTACAATGATTTCGTGGCTTTTATGAAGTCCCAAGACAAGTTCACCTATAAGACCGCTTCCCAAGAGGCCTACGAGCGTCTCGTACGCTCCGCCAAAGCCGAGGGGCTCTACGATGCGCAGAAAGCTGCCATCGACGCCCTCGCTGATCCCCTTGCCGCAGATGTCGATCGCGACATGGCCGACGCCAAGGCGCAGGTGAAGCCTCTCGTCGAAGATGAGATGGTGCGTGCCGTCGGCTACCGCAAGGCCGCCATCGCCCATGCCATCCAATATGATGAGCAGATCAAGGAGGCTGTCGCCCTGCTCGCCGATTCCGCTCGTTACTATGGCATTCTCGACGGCTCCGTCCCCAGCCATGCTGGCGACAAGAGGGCTTCCCTCTCGCGCAAGAAGAAGTAAGTAGCTGATGCGGCTATTCCCTAAGTTCTCTACAAATCGCCATCGTCCGCTCTCGCCAGGCAATGCAGTGGCGGCTTTTGCGGTGTGCGCGGTGGCCGGGTTGGTGCTTGCCGCTGCATTGGCGGCTCTGGCTGTTGATTGGGGGCTTGGCATGGATGCCGTCTTCGCCATCTCGTCAGTAATCGCTTTCGGCATCCCGGGGCTTGTCGTGCGCCCTCTCGCCGTGGGGCGGATTAAGGCAGGTTCTTTAGACGTGACGCTGTTGCTGCTCATCGTCATTTTGGCTTTCGTCTGCCAACCCGTCGTGCAGTGGGCGTCGGCTGTCGACTACTCTTGCTATACAAGAATTTGGGGCGACAATGCCTCTTCCGCGCGTCAAAACGCTGAGCTTGTTCTCTCCGTCTGCCATTTCGATTCTGCCGGAGGTTTCCTGCTGACGACACTTGTCGTAGCCGCTCTTCCTGCTCTGTGCGAAGAGCTCTTGTTCCGTGGGGCGTTGATTCCCGTCGTACGTCGCCTAACTGGCGGATGGGTCTCTGCCGTCGTCATCTCTGCTGTCGTCTTTAGTCTCGTCCATGCCGATATGACAGGGTTCCTCGCTCGGACTCTTTTAGGTGTCCTTATGGGGGCTGTTTTTGTCATAACCCGCTCAATATGGTCGTCCGTCGCCTTCCATTTCACCAATAATTTCGCTGTCGTCTACAATCTTTATTTGGCGGATGACAAGTTGTCCCTTCTGACGAGCCCCACGGAGATGCCTTTCGTTCTCGTGACGCTTGCGTCGCTTGCCTTGTCTGTCGGAACGGTCTTCTCTATTTATCTCCACGTTAAGCGACCGCGTTCCAGCCTTTTGACAGAGCGTGACTAATGGCTGCTTTCTGACTTTTTGTCAGATTGTGTGATGCGATTTTGCAAACATCTGTCACTTTGTCATGCAGGTGACGTTTCCCTCTTTTTATGTTTTATTTGTTGTAAGACGCTGTAATAGTGTACGTTATTAGCTTATTAAGCCCTTGTGCCATCTAATCTGGCACGCCCATTGCAAATACCATAGCCGAACGCCGCAAGGCGCTCAAGAACTTCTAAAACAATAACTTAAAAACATAATTGGAGGTAACTACTATGGTACCAGCAAGCAACAACAACACCAACGTCAGCAACTACAACAACAGAAGAAGCGACAATTGGCTCCCGAGCTTCTTCAACGAGTTCTTCAATGACGACTTCAATTGGTTGGGTCGCACCAACAAGTCGACCCCGGCCATCAATGTCGTCGAGTCCGACAAAGACTACAAGGTCGAGGTCGCAGTCCCTGGCGTAAAGAAGGAAGATTGCAAGATTCGCCTCAGCGACGACATCATGACAATCTCCGTCGAGAAGGAGCAAAAGCCCGACGAGGAGAAAGCTAAACACTATCTGCGTCAAGAGTTCTCCTATTCCAAGTTCGAGCAGAGCTTCACGCTCCCCGAGGATGTCAACCAGAAGGAGATCCGCGCTGAGGTCAAGGACGGTGTCCTCAACATCTCCCTTCCTAAGCAAGAGCCTAAGAAAGAGGAAGATAAGTGGCAGAACGTCGAGATCCTGTAATGTCTCAATCCCTCCGCTCGCAACCAGATGATGAAAAATCTTCTCAAAACGGTTGCGCGGCTTGGATAATTAACTAACTTTGCACTCGCAATCAGAAGCAATCTGGTTGCGAGTGCTTTTTCTTGGTACCATAGCTCAGTTGGTAGAGCAACGGACTGAAAATCCGTGTGTCCCCGGTTCGATTCCTGGTGGTACCACTTCTCATGTTAAGTGTTTTGGCCTCGCCCTTTCTTTAGGGGTGAGGCTTTTTTCTTCCCCTTCGAATGCGCCTTGCACAAACAGAATAACAAAAAGAGCGGGGCGCTTCACAGCGCCCCGCTCCCGTGAAATTAATCACCAAACACACTTATCAACTAATCAACGAAAAACTATTCTCTGTTTCTGTCCTCTATTACGGCAGCTCCTTTCCTAAGGTTGCAAAAAATAATATTTTACCCTATCTTGCTCTCACAACCATAGTTTCCTTTTCATCTTTCCAACCATGCAAAATAATCCAGGCTCCGCTCCCTCGGCTATCTTAGTCGACGCCTACGCCATGATATACCGCGCCTACTTCGCTTTCATGCGCAGCCCGCGCATCAACTCCAAAGGTGTCAATACCTCGGCCATCTATGGGTTCATGTCCTCTTTCGTCGACCTCGTCCTGAAACGCCGACCCGACTACGCCGCTGTCGCTTTCGACCTCCACGGACCCACTTTCCGCCACGACCTTTTCCCCGACTACAAGGCCAACCGACAAGCCCAACCCGAGGACATCGCTGCGGCGGTGCCTTTCGTCCATCGTTTCGTCCGTGCTGTGGGCGTTGCCGAGGCTTCAGCACCCTCTTTCGAGGCCGACGATGTCATAGGCACTCTCTCGCGCCATTTCGCCGCAGACGGATGCCAAGTCCTCATGGTCACGCCCGATAAGGACTACGCCCAGCTCATCGCACCTTCCGTATCCATGCTCCGTCCGCATACGGGTTCCGACCCCGACCTCATAACGCTCGCCGATGTCAAGGCCCATTTCGGAGTCGACCGTCCCGACCAGGTGATCGACCTCCTCGGCCTTTGGGGCGACTCGTCCGACAATATCCCTGGTTGCCCTGGCGTGGGCGAGAAGCGGGCCAAGGAGCTTATCGCCTCCTATGGCTCCATCGACGGCATCTATGCCCATCTCGACGAGATAAAAGGCAAGATGCGCGAACGTCTTGCCGAGAGCCGCGACCAAGTCCTCCTCTCCCGACGGCTCGCTACGATTGTCACCGACGCCCCCGTTTCCTTGCCGCTCGATGACGCCCGTCTCAAGACGCCCGACTGGGATGCCCTTGAGGATATCTTCCGCGAGCTCGAGATTCGTTCCATTGCCGACCGCATCCGTTCCGCCCTCGGGGTCTCCTCTCCAGTCGCCCAGCAGCCGACGCTTTTCAATTTCACCGAGACGACGTCTGCCGACTCGTCATCCGAGCTTGCACCTGAGCAGACCTACGCCACTGCAGCCACCACACCCCACGCCTACCACCTCGTCAACGATGATGCTGGTCTCGTCGCCCTACGTGACAAACTTCTCTCGTCCAAGCTTTTCTGTTTCGATACCGAGACCACGTCTGTCGAGACGGCATCTGCCTCCATCGTCGGTTTCTCTGTCGCTGTCGAGCCCTCCGAGGCGTGGTTCGTGCGCCTCCCGTCCGATGCCGACGAGGCGCGCCGGATGCTCGCAATCGTCGCCCCCGCGTTCGCCAATCCCGACATCGCCAAGGTGGGGCAGAATATGAAGTTCGACATCTCAATCCTCTCACGCTATGGGGTCGAGGTTCGTGGGCGGCAGTTCGATACCATGATCGCCCACTTCCTCCTGCGCCCCGACGCTCGTCACAATATGGATGCCATGGCAATGGAGCTGCTATCCTACCGCCCCATTCCTATTGAGGATTTGATCAGCTCTGGAGCCAAGCAGCTTTCCATGTCCGATGTCCCCGATGACAAGCTCGTCGAGTACGCGGCCGAGGATGCCGACATAACGCTCCAACTCTATAATGCTCTGGCTCCTAAGCTCCACGACGATCCCGAGTTGGAGCATCTGTTCGAGACCATCGAGATGCCGCTTGTCCCTGTCCTCGCCGATATGGAGCTCCAAGGTGTCGCTATCGACAGTGAGGCTCTTCATCGCTACGCAGAGTTCCTGCGTTCACGCATCAAGGAGTGCCAAGAGAAGATATTCTCTTTAGCCGGCTCCGAGTTCAATGTCGCGAGTCCCAAGCAGGTCGGCGAGGTTCTTTTCGAGAAGCTGAAGATCGACCCCAACGCAAAAAAGACGAAGTCGGGCGGCTATTCCACCAACGAGGAGACGCTCCAGAAGCTCGCCGGCGAGAACCCTATCGTCGCCGAGATTCTCACCTACCGTGGTCTTGTCAAGTTGCTTGGCACCTATGCCGAGGCGTTGCCTAAGCTCGTTAATCCCCTGACGGGACGCATCCACACGTCTTTCAACCAGACCGTCGTTGTGACGGGCCGTCTTAGCAGCTCTAACCCCAATCTCCAAAACATCCCTGTCCGCGACGAGGATGGTCGTAGAGTAAGGGAGTGCTTTGTGGCGAAGCCTAATTGTAAAATCGTATCTGCCGACTATTCGCAAGTTGAGTTGCGCATCATGGCGCATTTTAGCCAAGATGAGCATCTACTCGCTGCTTTCCGCAATGGCGATGACATCCATGCTGCCACGGCGGCACGTATCTTCGGTTGCGATATCCACGACGTGACGTCCGATATGCGTCGAAAGGCCAAGACTGCCAATTTCGGCATCATATACGGCATCTCGGCTTTCGGTCTCGCTGAGCGTCTCGACATTCCGCGCCGAGAGGCTAAGGAACTTATCGACGGCTATTTCGCCAAGTTCCCTGGCGTGAAGGCCTACATGGATAAGTCTATCGAGCAAGCCCGTCAGTCCGGTGTCGTCAAGACGCTTTTCGGCAGGCGACGCTACTTGCCAGACATCTCTTCGCGCAACCAGACCGTCCGTGGCATGGCGGAGCGTAACGCCATCAATGCGCCAATTCAGGGAACGGCCGCCGACATCATCAAGCTCGCAATGATTGCCGTCTACGATGCTCTTGCGGCTCGCTCCCTCCGCTCCCGAATGATTTTGCAAGTTCATGACGAACTTGTTCTCGAGGTCCCCGACGAGGAGCTTGAGACTGTCTCCGCTCTTGTCAAGGAGAAGATGGAAGCCGCATGCCAACTATCGGTCCCTCTGACCGCCGAGGTCGGCGTCGGTGACAACTGGCTCCAGGCGCATTAACCTCTCCTCCCTTTTCCCTACCTTTGTAGCAAAGTTTTTTCCCTATTGTGAATAACGGCATGAATTCCAGGGGCTTCACCCCTCCTCAAAAAAATAAGCACTACCACCCGGCCAATGGCATGCTCGACAGGGCGTCGGCCTCCGTCGAGAGGGTGGTCCTCTTTTCCGTCCGAACCCCGTCAACCTCCATTCAGCAAGCCAAGGATTATCTTGACGAGTTGGCTTTCCTCGCCGAGACCGCTGGCGCCGAGACCGTCGGGCGTTTTACGCAAAATCTCCCGATGCCCGACTCCCGAACATATATCGGCACGGGCAAAATCCAAGAGATAAAGGCTTTTGCCGAGGAGAATGAGATCGAGACTGCTATTTGCGACGACGAGCTAAGTCCTTCGCAACAAAAGAATCTCGAGGAAGGTCTCGGCATCGCTGTCCTCGACCGCACATCTCTCATCCTCGACATCTTCGCCAGCCGCGCGCGCACCGCCCACGCAAAGGCGCAAGTCGAATTGGCGCAATACCAGTACCTCCTTCCGCGCCTCACGCGCCTATGGACGCACCTCGAGCGCCAGAAGGGCGGCATCGGCATGCGCGGTCCTGGAGAGAAACAGATTGAGACCGACCGACGCATCGTCCTCGACCGCATTTCCCTCCTCAAGGAGGAGCTTCGACACATCGACCGTCAGATGACGACCCAACGCCAAAACCGCGGCAAGCTCGTCCGCGTCGCGCTCGTCGGCTACACCAACGTCGGCAAGAGCACTCTCATGAATGCGCTCGCCAAGAGCGACGTGTTCGCAGAGAATAAGCTCTTCGCCACCCTCGACACCACCGTCCGCAAGGTCGTCGTCGGCAACATCCCGTTCCTCCTCGCCGATACCGTCGGTTTCATCCGAAAACTCCCCACTTTCCTCGTCGAGAGTTTCAAGTCGACGCTCGATGAGGTGCGCGAGGCCGACATCCTCCTCCACGTCGTCGATATTTCTCACCCCGCCTTCGAGCAGCAAGTCGAGATTGTCGACAAGACGCTCAAGGAACTCGACTGCGCCGACAAGACTTCTATCATCATTTTCAACAAGGTCGACGCTTTCTCCTATACCCCTAAGGCTGAAGACGATCTCACGCCCGCCACGAGGGAGAATGTCTCTCTCGACGATCTTAAGAAAACATGGATGGCTAAGCAGAGAAAGTGCGTTTTCATCTCCGCTCGCGAGAAGACCAATTTCGATGAGCTGCGCAAAGTCGTCTACGCCGAGGTCCGTAAGGTTCATACCCAACGGTTCCCCTACAACGACTTCCTCTACGACGACCTCCCCACAACCGACGAAGAGGCTCAATAATTTCATTTTGTCTCTCGGTGTGTCACTAAGTGGCATACACGTGTCGTACCTTTGTGTTGTCCAACAAAAGGGAAGTGGCGGACGTTATAATTAACTGATAAAAAATCATCTCAATATGGCAGAATCTACGGAAGATCTCAAAGCCAAGAAGCTTGCTGCCCTCAAGCTCACTATGGATAAAATCGACAAGGCGTACGGCAAGGGCGCCATCATGCGAATGGGCGACCGTCAAGTAGAGAAGGTCCCCGTCATCCCGACAGGCTCCCTGGGGCTCGACATGGCGCTCGGCGTCGGCGGATACCCGCGCGGTCGTATAGTCGAGATCTTCGGCCCCGAGTCGTCTGGTAAGACAACGCTCGCCATCCACGCCATCGCCGAGGCGCAAAAGGCCGGCGGCATTGCAGCTTTCATCGATGCCGAGCACGCTTTCGACCCTGCCTACGCCGAGAAGCTCGGTGTCGACATGAACGCCCTCTACATGAGCCAGCCCGACAATGGCGAGCAAGCTCTCGAGATCGCCGAGCAGCTCATCCGCTCCTCCGCAATCGACATCATCGTCGTCGACTCCGTAGCCGCATTGACCCCTAAGGCAGAGATCGAGGGCGAGATGGGCGAGGCAAAGATGGGTCTCCACGCTCGCCTCATGAGTCAAGCTCTCCGCAAGCTCACGGGCGCGCTCTCCAAGACCAACACCACCTGCATCTTCATCAATCAGCTCCGCGAGAAGATTGGCGTCATGTTCGGCAACCCCGAGACGACTACTGGCGGCAACGCTCTGAAGTTCTACGCCTCCATCCGCATCGATGTCCGCAAGGTGAGCCCCATCAAGAGCGGCGACGAGGTTCTCGGCTCTCTCACCCGAGCCAAGGTCGTTAAGAACAAGGTCGCTCCCCCATTCCGCAAGACTGAGTTCGAGATCCGTTTCGGTGAGGGCATCTCTAAAGTTGGCGAGATTCTTGATCTCGCAACGAACCTTGACATAGTGAAAAAGTCCGGCTCCTGGTTCAGCTACGGTGGTTCCAAATTGGCGCAAGGTCGTGAGGGCGCGCTCCGAATCCTTAAGGATAATCCAGAGCTCCAGGAAGAGCTTGAGGCTAAGGTGCGTGCGGCTTTCCAACAAGGTCAGGAACCCGAGAACTCCATCGGTGAGGAGGAGGTCGACCCCGAGGAGTCTATCGAGCCAACAGAATAACACGCAACAACATATCATGCGCAAGAAGAAGGTGGTGAGTCCCCGTGACTCACCACTTTCTCCGTATCTTTGCCACACCTTTCATTGGTGCCATAATGTTAGTAACACCTCTCTCCAACGGCATCCGTGTCGTTGTCCTTTCCGCTCCAGGTCCCGTCGCCCGATGCGCGCTCGTCATCAACGCTGGCAGTCGCGATGAGAATGATGACGAGCATGGTCTCGCTCACTTCGTCGAGCATACCATCTTCAAAGGGACGCGCAAACGACGTGCCTCGCACATCCTCAACCGACTCGACGAGGTCGGAGGCGAGCTGAACGCCTATACCACAAAGGACGAGACAGCCATACACGCCACTTTCCTTGAGGGCGACCTCAACCGAGCCGCCGAGCTGATTGCCGATATGGCGTTCAACTCCACCTTTCCCGAGCGTGAGCTTCAAAAGGAGCGCGAGGTCATCATCGACGAGATAACAAGCTACGAGGATACACCCTCCGAACTGGTGTTCGACGAGTTTGAGGATCTCGCCTTCGCAAACACCCCGCTCGGCCACAACATCCTTGGCACGCCCGATTCCGTCTCCTCTTTCACTGGCGTTGATGCCCGACGTTTCATTGAGCGGACTCACGCCACCGACAAGATGACCTTCGTCTACATCGGCCCGCAAGATTATAAGCACGTACTCCATGTCGCCCAACGCTTTTTCGGCAACGTCGAGCCACGCTCTCCCCGCCCACAACGTGCGCAGGTCTCCTCTTTCGCCCACTTCGACAAGTCTGTCGACAAGGGCACCAGCCAAGCACACGTCGTCCTCGGATGCCCCGCGCCTCATAATCATGATGCCCAACGTCTTGAGATGAATGTTCTCTCCAACATTCTCGGTGGTCCATCGATGAACTCCCGTCTCAGCGTCGCCCTCCGCGAGCGAAACGGCATCGCCTATAATGTCGAGACCACCTACACCTCGTTTGACGATACTGGTCTCTTCTGCATTTATTTCGGCACCGACCCGCAGAATATCGAACGCTCCATGCGCATCGTACGCCGCGAGGTCGATAAGCTGCTCCAGTCCCCACTCTCCACGACGGCCTTCAACAAGGTCATCCGCCAGTATGTCAGCCAGACGCTTATGGCGGCCGACGATAGCGAGAGCCTCATGCTCGCGGCAGGGCGTTCCGCCGTTATCTATGGTGAGGTGCTCTCCGTCTACGAGATTGCCGCGCTCATCCGTGAGAATGTCACTCCCGAGTCTCTCCTCGCGGCGGCACGCCAATTCCTCGCTCCCGACAATATGTCACGACTCATCTACAGCTAATATCTTTCCACGCCATGGGTCAATTCGGCTCTATCGAGATGGAGCGATACCTCATCGACCACTCCGACCCCGAAGATCAACTCCTCCACGAGCTTGACCGCCAGACGCATCTTCGGACAATCCAGCCACGCATGGTCTCTGGCCACCTCCAAGGCTCGCTCCTCAAGATGCTCGTCCGCATGTCGCGACCTAAGACCATTCTCGAGGTCGGAACCTTCACGGGCTATTCCGCCCTCTGCATGGCGGCTGGGCTTTCCGATCCCGACGCGCGTCTCCATACCGTCGAGGTCAATGACGAGCTCGAGCCCCTCATCCGGTCTTTCTTCGCACGCTCGCCCTTCGCCAGCCAACTTGTACTCCACATCGGCTCGCTCTCCGACGCTCTCGCTTCCATCTCCGCCCCCCTCGATTTCGTCTTTATCGATGCCGACAAGCGAGAGTATATCGACTACTACGAGACGATTCTCCCTCACGTGCGCACCGGCGGTTTTCTCTTGGCTGATAATGTGCTGTGGGATGGTCACGTCCTCGAGACGCCCAAGCCTTCCGATCACCATACGCAAGCCGTAAAGGCGTTCAACGACCATGTGGCGGCAGACTCTCGCGTCGAGAAGGTCATCGTCCCCATCCGCGATGGCCTGACAATCATGATGAAGAAGTAGGGTAGGGGCGTTCCACATCCCCTTTCTTAATTGCAAATCCACGCCCCTTTTGCTAAATTAGCCCCTCATTAACGGAAACTCTCATTAAATGAAGCCGGAGTACAAGCCATACGTCATCGGGTTCTGGGCCATCTTCGCGGCCGTCATCCTGTGCGTCGTCATTTTCTTCACCCTCCTTTCTCAAGGTGCTCTCGGCTATATGCCCTCTTTTGCGGAACTCGAGAACCCTAAGAGCAATATAGCGACCGAGATTATCTCTGCGGATGGCAAGCCCATCGGGCGTTTCTATGTCGAAAACCGCAGCTATGTCGATTTCGAAGACCTCTCGCCATACATCGTCAAAGCCCTCGTGGCAACAGAGGATGAGCGTTTCTACGAACACTCTGGCATCGATGTCAGAAGCCTCTTCCGCGTCCTTGTCAAGACCGTTGTCTTCCGCAACTCCAGTTCCGGCGGCGGCAGCACCATAACCCAGCAGCTCGCCAAGATGCTCTTTCATGAGCAGGCCCACAGCCTCTCCGAGCGTTTCGTCCAGAAAATAAACGAGTGGGTCATCGCCGTCAAGCTCGAACGCAGCTACACCAAGAACGAGATTCTTGCAATGTACCTCAACAAGGTCGGCTACGTCTACGACGCCTACGGCATCGAGAGTGCTGCCTACACTTTCTTCGGTGTCAAGGCCAAAGACCTCAAAATCGAGCAAGCCGCCGTCCTCGTGGGAATGCTCAAGAACCCAGCTCTCTACAACCCTGTGCGCCGCCCCGAGCTCGTCATGCAACGCCGCAATGTCGTTTTCGCGCAGATGCTCAAGCAACGCTACATCTCCACCTCGCAGTGCGACTCTCTCTCCGCCCTCCCGCTCGACCTCTCCAACTTCCGACGCTCCGACCATAAGGACGGCTCCGCGCCATACTTCCGAGAGTTCCTACGTCTCCAACTCAAAGCCCATAAGCCAGTCCGCTCTGCCTACGCCTCCTGGCAGACACAAGAGTTCATCGACGACAGCATCCAGTGGGCTACAAACCCACTCTACGGTTGGATCGACAAAAACCCTAAAGCCGACGGCTCTCTCTACGACATCTACCGCGACGGTCTGAAGATTTTCACCACCATCGACAGCCGAATGCAGTCCTATGCCGAGGCCGCCGTGACCGAGCACATCGGGCATAATCTCCAGCCGCAATTCTTTAAAGGTAAGAAGGGTGCCAAGTTCGCGCCCTACTCCAACGACATCACCCAAGAGCAGTTCGACGCCATGATCCGTAAGTCGCTCCGCAACTCCGAGCGATGGAGAGTCCTCAAGTCCAATGGTCTCAAAGAGGATAAGATCATGGAGGCCATGAAGCAAAAGGTCGAGATGAGGGTCTTCGATTGGGACGCTCCAGACCTTGAGCGCGACACCGTAATGACCCCCTACGATTCTGTCGTCTACCATAAGCACTTCCTCCGTTGCTCCTTCATGGCCATGGATCCTCGCTCCGGCAACGTCCGTGCCTATGTCGGCGGCCCCAACTTCCGATATTTCCAGTACGATATGGCCACCAAGGGACGCCGACAGGTAGGCTCCACCATCAAGCCTTTCGTCTACACTACGATATTCCGCGACGGTCACACCCCATGCGACCTCGTCCCCAATGTCCCACAGACTTTCACCATCCCGGCCGAGGGCAACTCCACAAAGACGTGGACTCCTCGCAACGCTGGCGATGCCCGCCTTGGCGAGATGGTCTCACTCAAATGGGGTCTCGCCAATTCCAATAACAACGTCACGGGTTGGGCCATGAAGCAGACCTCCCCCGAGCAGGTGACCAACCTCATCCACGCCCTCGGTGTCGACAGCCCAATCGACCCAGTCCCCTCTCTCTTCCTCGGCACCAGCGATGTCAAACTCGCCGAGATGGTTGGAGCATATGGCACCTACGTCAACAAGGGTGTCCACATCGACCCAGTCTACGTCACCGAGATTCAAGACCGCTACGGCAATGTCATCAGCCGCTTCGGTCGCCGTGAGCGCGAGGTCATTGACGAGCAGACTGCCTATATGATGATCAGCCTCCTCCAGGGTGTCGTCGACCAAGGTACTGCGCGCCGCCTCCGTGGCCCATCCTATCGCCTCACTTGTCAGATGGGCGGCAAGACGGGAACGACTCAAAACCAGAGCGACGGATGGTTTATGGCCGTCATGCCTCATCTCGTCGCAGGCGTATGGGTCGGTGGCGAGGAGCGCGCCATCCACTTCAATAGCATGTCCATCGGTCAGGCCTCCAATGCCGCCATCCCTGTCTTCGGACGCTTCATACTCAAGGTCTTTGACGACGCCTCCATAACCGATGTCCGCCCTGAAGATACTTTCGACGCTCCCCAGGTCATCAACTTCTCGCTCGACTGCTCCGATAAAGGAGTAAACGCCGACGCCGACGAGTCAGTTCCCGCCTCAGACGCTCCACGCCAAGATTCTGGCGACCAGACCGACTGCGGAGAGTCCGACATTTTCAATTTCTAACCCTGCCCCTTGCGCCTCAATCGACGCATCTCGCGGCTTTAGTCTTTAAAATGTAAACAATGGCACAACAACAGCAATCTGAAGAGACGGTTCTCGATAGCGTAAAGTCTTGGAAAATCGTGCTACCCATCGTCATCGGTCTGGGCGTGACGGTTTGGCTTTTCGCTCGCGAGTACCAACCGGGGGCTTTCGACGCTTTCACCTTCGGACCTATGACGATAGTCTTCCTCGTGGCGGCAATCCTGTTCATGATGGGACGCGACTTTGGCTATATGATCCGCATCCGTCTCCTCAGCGATGGAGACCTCAGCTGGACGGCTGCTTTCCGCATCATCATGCTTTGGGAGTTCTCTTCGGCTGTCACCCCCTCTGCCGTCGGCGGCACGAGTGTTGCTCTCTTCTTCATTAATCGTGAGGGTATCACGGCAGGTCGCTCCACGGGCATTGTCATGATAACATCTTTCCTTGACGAGCTATATTTCGCCGTCTTTTTCCCTCTTGTCGTCTACCTAATCGGTTACGATAATATCTTTGGTCTCGACGAGGGTCTTGCTCACGATCTCGCAGCGGTCGCATGGACAGGCTATGGCATCAAGGTCGCCTACATTCTCCTCCTCAGCTACGGCCTCTTCGTCAACCCTCGAGGGCTTAAATGGCTTCTCCTCAAAATATTCAAGCTCCCATTCTTGCGCCGATGGAGGCTCGCCATAGGCGACGTTGGTGACGACATCGTGCAGACAGCGCGCTACTTCCGCCACTGGCCCGCATGCAAGTGGGCTAAGTCTTTCCTCGCTACCGCGCTCAGCTGGACGTCGCGCTATTGGGTCGTCAACGCTCTCATCCTCGCGTTCTTCGGCTTCCACCACCTCGGTTTGCTCGACCACTTCATCGTCTTCGGTAAACAATTGGCAATGTGGATCATGATGCTTGTAAGCCCGACTCCCGGTGGCAGTGGCTTCGCTGAGTATGTCTTCAAAGAGTTCCTCGCCTCCTACATCCCCGCAGGTGCGATAGCTCTTGCCCTGTGCTGGCGTCTCGTCAGCTACTATCCCTACCTCATTGCTGGAGCGATTCTCTTCCCTCGTTGGGTGGGTGGTTGTTTCAACAAGAAAAGAGAAACTAAGGACTGATCTGATGAGTTTGCGCGTCCTTCTTTTGCCTCTCGCCATCGTCTACTGGGTCGTGACCTCGATCCGATCTTGGCTCTACGATGTCGGTGCGCTACGCTCCCGTTCGTTCTCTAAGCCGGTCATCTGCGTTGGCAATATCACCGTTGGCGGCACAGGCAAGACACCGGTCATCGAGCGCATAGCCTCGCTGCTCGTCGACCAAGGGTTCCACGTCGCTGTCGTCAGCCGCGGGTACCGACGCAATACCAAGGGGCAGGTCATAGTCTCTTCCGACGACTCCGCCAATTCCGTCGGCGACGAGCCTCGACAGATTAAAACTCACTTCCCCCAAGTCGATGTCATTGTCGATGCCAATCGTGCCGCGGCAATCGACACGGCTCTCTCCCGAAAGGTCGACGTGGTTCTCATGGATGATGGCATGCAGCATCGCTCCGTAAACCCGTCAGCCCTGATTCTCGTGTGTGACTACGCACGCCCTCTGTGGCGCGACCTCCCTCTCCCAGCCGGCGATAAGCGTGAGTCCATGTATGCGCGACTTCGGGCCGATGTCGTGATCATCAACAAGTGCCCTCCCTCCCTCTCGCGCGCCGAAGCCGAGTCCATCTTCTCAAGGCTCAGCCTCAACGACGGTCAGAAAATTTTCTTCACCGCCATAGCCTATGCCGATTTCCGCGACTCCAACGGCAATAGTGTCCACGACTCGATAATCTCTACCCTCGGGGCTGTCGCCGTGGCTGGCATCGGGCGACCTGCCCCATTCTTCGACGAAGTCCACCGACGCACATCTTCTGCCGTCCAGACTGTCACCTACAACGACCACCACACATACACCTCGCAAGATCTCAAGGATCTCGAGTCCCGTCTCGACGTCGCAGGTTCCAATAGCTTCCTCGTCACGACAGAGAAGGACGCCACACGTCTCCCCGCAAAAGTCGGACGACATCCTGTCCTCTCGCTCCCCATCCGCCTGCAGGTTCTCCTCGACGACGAGAAGAAGTTCAACCTCGCCATGATCTCCTTGGCCCGTTAACCCGACAACACGATTTTTCTTATCCTACAAATAGCATATCAACATCATGATACCAAACGAAATCAAAGAGGCGGCAGCATATCTCCAGTCGCGCATCATCGACGGCACACGTGTCGGCATCGTTCTCGGCACAGGTCTCGGTGGCCTTGTCCATAAAATTGAGATTCAAGAGAGCATCGACTATAAGGATATCCCCCATTTCCCAGTCTCTACCGTCCAAGGTCACTCTGGCCGCCTCATCGTCGGTCGAATAAGCGGTGTCCCCGTTCTCGCCATGCAAGGCCGTTTCCACTTCTATGAGGGATGGTCCATGGCGCAAGTCACTTTCCCTGCGCGCGTCATGTGCCTCCTCGGCATCAAGACTCTTTTCGTCTCCAACGCCTCTGGCGGTCTCAACCCTGGTTTCAAGGTCGGAGACGTCATGATTATTACCGACCATATCAATATGTTCGGCACCAATCCTCTCATCGGCCCTAATATGGATGAGTTCGGGCCCCGTTTCCCGGACATGAGCCAAACATACAGCCCTCGTCTCACGGCTCGCGCTCTCGAGATCGGCAAGGCCGAGGGGCTTGATCTCAAGACAGGTGTCTATGTCGGCACGACAGGTCCTACTTTCGAGACCCCTGCCGAATACAAGATGTTCCGAGCGCTCGGCGGCGACGCTGTCGGCATGAGCACCGTACCCGAAGTCATCGTCGCCCGCCACTGCGGCATCGAGGTATTCGGTGTCTCCATCATCACCGACTCGGGTGTCCCTGGCGAGATTGTCGAGGTCTCCCACGAGGAGGTTCAGCGTGTGGCTGCGGCTGCCGAACCTCGCATGACGCGCGTCATCGAGGCTCTTATTGCTGCCGAAGGCAAGTAAAAACAATCTAAGCCGCCAGCCACGCCCTATGGATTCGCTCCTCTCGCTGCTCTTCCGCCTCTGCTCTTTCGAACGTGACGGGTTCAATCCCCCCGACATCACGAAGAAGACGGCTTCGCGGTTGGCTCTCCTGGCTGCGCAAAATGGCGTGGCTGGCTGGCTTCTCGATAGGCTCCTGGTCAATTACCCCGGCTGGCCGCCTACGTCTTTGATGCGTAAGCGTCTGCTCTCTTCCGCCCACGATGCCCTTGTCCGCAATGCCGCCATGATAGGTGTCGTAAGCCGAATGTCTTCCGCGCTCCGTGCCGGAGGCGTCGAGCCTGTCCTCCTCAAGGGGCTCTCCCTTACGAGGGGCTACTATCCCGATCCCGCCATGCGCTCCGCCTCCGACATCGACATCCTGATTCTCAATGGCGATGAGGCGAAGGCTTCTTCCCTCCTCCAAGCCGATGGCGCGCAGCCCACACGCCAGCGCGTCTCGACGCTCAACGCCATCCGCAACCACCTCCCCCCGCTCCTCTATCGCGGGCTCCTTCTCGAGATTCACCGCAATCTCGCACGCCACGATGTCGGGCGTTCTGCCATCAACGACATCGCCTCACATCTGACCTCCTCGCCCTACGGATACAGTGTCCTCGATACCGAGGCTCTCTTCTGCCATCTCGCCATACACGCTGCCAGCCACTACCGACGGGGTGCCACGCAAGTAAAGTACTTTGTCGACATCGCCATGGTGATGAACTCCGTGTCCGAGCCCTCTCGCTTCATGACGGCGTGCCGCTCCATAGCCCCATCCGCCAAGTCAGACATCAGCTGGGCTGCTGGTCTGGCGGTCAATCTTCTACCTCCCGCCAAGGCGCAGGCGTTCATCTCCGCAGGTGTTCATCCTCTGAAGATCACGGCCGCCAATATCGACGGTCGTTACCGACGGTTTGCGCTCTTCCACATCGCGCTCTACGCTGCCTACGTCAACATTCTCACCATCTTCGCAATCTTGCGAGGCGGTCTCGGGATTTTCCCGACAATCCGCTACGTCTTTAGCGGTCGTATGGCGCGCTCCAATTCCAGAAACAAGTAACATAGCATAAATGAATCCTACTCTCAAGAAGATTGTTTCGCTCTGGCCACACCTCCTCGTGCTGGTATGCTTCGCAATTCTGAGCTTCGTCTACTTCTCGCCCGTCCTTCAGGGTAAGACGCTCCCGCAAATGGATAACATCCACGCCGAGGGCGCCGCGCACGAACTCGTCGAATACCAGCACCAGACTGGCGAGAAGGCGCAGTGGACCGACTCCATGTTCGGCGGCATGCCCGCCTATCAAATCAAGTCCGACTCCAGCCACAACATCTTCTACCACCTCTCCCACGCCATCCGCCTCGGGCTGCCATATACCACCGTGGCAATCGTGTTCCTCTATCTCGTAGGCTTCTACATCATGCTGCTCAGCCTCGGTGTCGGACGCAACATCGCCATCATTGGCTCGCTCGCCTTCGCCCTCGGCTCTTATAACATAATCATCATCGCGGCGGGGCATATCACCAAGTGCTACGCCATTGCCATGATGCCGCTCGTCATAGGCGGTGTGCTTATGACTTTCGGAGGCAAGCGAATCCTCGGCGCCGTATACACCATGGTGGCTCTCGGTCTCGAGTTGGCATATAACCATGTCCAAATAACTTACTACCTCGCTCTCGCAATCGCCCTTCTCGTCGTCATCGAGCTTATCTTCGCCATCCGCTCCCATGCTCTCCGCAATTTCGGTGTCAGCATCGCGTTCTTGGCAGGTGCCGCCGTCTTCGCCATCCTCCCGAGTGCCACCAACCTTTGGACGACCTACGAGTATGGTGCCTATTCCATCCGCGGCAAGAGTGAGCTGAAGGCGGCCGACGGGCAAAAGGAAAGCTCCGGTCTCGACAAGGATTACGCTCTCGGATGGAGCTACGGAGTCGGTGAGACCCCGACGCTCCTCGTCCCCAATGTCGTCGGCGGAGCAAGCGAGGCCATCGGCAATAAGGTAAAAGCCGTCCGTGAGGCAGACCCGCAAATAGGGCAGATCGTTGCTCAGCAGTCCAGCTACTGGGGTGGGCGTAGCTTCACATCTGGTCCTGTCTACGTGGGGGCGATAGTCTGTTTCCTCTTCTTCATCGGATGTTTCTACTACAAGGGTCGAGTCAAATGGTGGCTCATAGCCGCTACCATCCTCTCCATATTCCTTGCGTGGGGCAAGAATTTCCCGCTCCTGACGGATTTCATGTTCTACCATTTCCCTCTCTACAATAAGTTCCGAACTGTCGAGATGGCTCTCGTCATTGCCACGGTCACAATACCACTCCTCGCCATGCTCGGCCTCAAGGCCATCTATGACAATCCAGAGGATATCAAATACCAGCCGGGCAAGTTCTTCGGAGCGCTCGGTCTGTCCGCAGGCGTAGCTCTTCTTCTCGCTGCCGTCCCGACGCTGTTCTACGATTTCCTCAGCCCTCAAGAGGCTGCCCAGTTTGTCCAGCTCAAAGCGCAAAATCCTATCTACGCGGCTCTTGAGCAGACGCTCGTCGATGCCCGTGTCGAGCTGACGCGCTCCGATGCGCTCCGATCTGCCGTCCTCATTCTGCTCGCCTCTTCCGCACTGTGGTTCTGCTCCGTCCGCAAGATTAATTCCAAGATCATGCTCGCTACGGTAGCAGTCCTCACGCTCATCGACCTTTGGGGTGTCGACCGTCGCTACCTCTCTTCCGACAATTTCGTCCCCCGTTCCGAGAGCCGCAATTTCGCCATCTCCGAGGCCGACAAAGCTATTCTCGCCGACAAGACGCCACACCGCGTCATGTCCCTATACACCAATCCGTTCAACGAGGTCTTCACCTCCTACTATCACCACTCTGTCGGCGGCTACCACGGCGCAAAGCTCCGCCGCTACCAAGATCTCATCGACGCCCACCTCATGCCAGAGTGGCAGTCGCTC
This sequence comes from Clostridium sp. CAG:343, assembly GCA_963616565.1. Classification (GTDB taxonomy): domain Bacteria; phylum Bacteroidota; class Bacteroidia; order Bacteroidales; family Marinilabiliaceae; genus W3P20-009. Next base: position 150,328 of record CAVEKX010000003.1, on the reverse strand, counting down.
CTCGCCGCGCTCCAAAAGCAGGACTACGCCGCCATCGATGCCGCCATGTCCTCTTCCCCCGCGCTCAACATGCTCGGTTGCCGATACATGATCTACAACCCCAAGCAAGCCCCGCTCGTAAACCACTACGCCTTCCCAGAGGCCTGGTTCGTCTCCGAGGCTCAGTCTGTCCCTTCGCCCGATGATGCCCTCGCTGCCATCTCCTCCACAGACCTCAGGCGTGTCGCCATTCTCGAGGATGCAGAGGGTGCCTCCTTCTCGACCGACTCTTTGGCGTCAATCCGGCAGACGGCCTATGCTCCCGACTGCGTAACCTATCAGAGCAATTCTTCGTCCGATGGTCTTGCCGTCTTCAGCGAGATTTACTACCCTGCCGGTTGGGTCGCCACGATTGACGGCGCCGAGGCTCCGATCCTCCGTGCCGACTATACTCTCCGCGCCCTCCGCATTCCTGCCGGCAACCATACCATTGAGTTCTCTTTCCGACCCAAGAGTTTCATCATCGGCAACAATATCTCCACAGTGGCGTCTATCGTCGTCGTGCTGCTGGTCATCGCCGCCGCTGTCGTGTCTCTCCGCGAGGCGAGGAAGGCTTAAAAACAAGTTACTATGGAAATCGAAAACGACTATCGCCAACTTTCTGAGGCAGAGGTCAGGCAACTCAAGAGCCAAGGTTGCCTGGCAGAAGACTGGGCTGCGGTGCAAGTCCGCGGGCAGTTCAACGCCGACCGCGTCGTCGGTGTCAATTTCCTTGGCAATGTCCGCCTTGGCGACATGAGCGGATCTGTCCATGCCACCTCCTCTGGTCATGACATGGGCAGCCTTCCTTCGTCTATCATCCGTACGACGCTCCGAAATGTCAACATTGCCGATTGGTTTTACATTCAAGATGTAGCCCTCATCGACGGCTACGATGTCGGAGGTCGTTTCGTGGCGGTCGACTGTGGTCGTATCGTCGCTGGTGATGGCAATTTTGGCATCGGCACGAGGGTGTGTGTGGTCAACGAGGGCGGTGGTCGCGAAGTCGCGCTCTCCGCTTCTCTCACGTCCAACGTTGCCTACTGTGTCGCCATGCACCGCTACGAGTCTGGTCTCGTCGAGGGCTACGAGCGTCTTGTCCGCGCCGAAGCGGCTGATCTGACGGCTCAGATAGCAAAGGATGTACACATCTTTTCTACTCGCCTCATCGAGAATGTCCGCATCGGACGACGTGCCGTCGTCGATGGAGCTTCCTCCCTGCGCCACGGCTCTATTGTTTCACATCCCGAGCAGCCGACGTTCGTAGGCTCCAATGTCGAGGCCGACTCTTTCGTCTTCGCCGAGGGAGCCGAGGTCAATTCGGGTGCGAAGCTCCACAATTGTTTCGTCGGCCAGTGCGCCACCATCGCCGAGGGCTTTGTGGCGCAAGATGTCCTTGCTTTCGCCAACACTCAACTTCTCTGCGGCGAGGCGGTCGCGGTTTTTGCGGGGCCATACACCGTCAGCCACCACAAGTCTTCGCTCCTCATCGCGGGGGCTTACTCGTTCTTCAATGCAGGGAGTGCCACCAACGGCAGCAACCACCAGTACCGTCTCGGCCCTATCGAGCAGGCGGTCTATAATCGTGGCGTCAAGACGGGATCCGGCTCCTATCTCCTCTATCCAGCCCACATAGGCGATTTCACGATGGTTGTCGGTCGTCATAAGACAAATCCCGACACCACCGCTTTCCCCTTCTCCGTCCTTGCCGAGAAGGATGGAGAGAGCCACCTCATCGTGGCACAGAATCTCCGAACCATGGGGCTTTTCCGCGATTGGAAGAAATGGCGTTCACGCGACCGACGGACTCTCAAGGCAGATGCCATAAGCTACGATGTCCTGAACCCCATTACCGTCAGCAAGATGATGGCTGCCGTCCGACGTATCGAGGGTGAACTGTCGCAAAGTAAGGCGGAGCACCTCATCGAGGGCGGCCTCCGCATCAAGCGCGCCCTCCTCCCCCGAGCTGCCGTCGCCTACCGGCAGGCCATCGACCTCTATCTCGCAAAGGTCTACTCCCACGACCGTGGTCAGAGCGAGAGCCTCGACTGCGAATGGGTCGATGCCGGCGGTCTCATAGCTCCTCTCGATGAAGTCCGTTCCATTGAACGCAAGATTGCCGAGGGCTCTTACTCTTCCGTCGCGCAGGCGGCTGACGATTTCCGCTCTTTGGCAGATCGCGCCCCTTCGCTCGCCATCCGATGGAGTGTCGGTCAAGCACGCCAATGGTATGGATATAATGACACCGAGGATGACTTCAAGGATGCCGTGCAGCACCTCGCTGAGGCTTGCCGTGCCATCAAGGATGCTACCCTTGCCGATGCCTCCCGAGAGTGGGGCCCTAAGATGAAAACAAGCTATGGGCTCGATGCCGACCTCGCCGGTCAAGATGCCGACTTCACCATCCTGCGTGGCGACTTCGACTCCAATGCCGACATCCGCGACCTCCGTAAGTATTATGATGAGACATGGTAGCCTGTCTACCTATCTGAAAATTAATTTATAACTTTGCTCCCCACAGCGAGATCCTCTCGCCTCGTTTCACTCGAAAAACAAATCACCATTAGATAATAATGTCAAAGATAAACGCTGTAATTACGGGCGTCGGCGCCTTTACGCCCGAGTACCGCCTCACCAACGACGAGCTCAGCCGCATGGTCGACACCAACGACGAATGGATCATGACCCGTGTCGGCATCAAGGAGCGACGAATCCTCAAAGGCGAGGGCCTCGGAGCTTCCGACATGGGTGCCAAAGCCGTCGAGGATCTTGTCCGTAAGACGGGTCTCGACCTCCAGACCGTCGACATCGTCGTCTGCACCACCGTCACCGGCGACATGGTCCTCCCCGCCACTGCAGCCATCATCTGCGACAAGGTCGGCATCCACAAGACCATTGCTTTCGACATCAACGCCGCTTGCTCTGGCTTCCTCTATGGTCTCGACCTCGTCAGCCAATACATCAGGTCCGGCTCCAAGAAGAAGGCCATCCTCATCAGCACCGAGAAGATGTCCTCTATCGTCGACTATACCGACCGCACCACCTGCGTCCTCTTCGGCGACGCTGCGACGGCCGTCCTCATCGAGCCCACTGAAGAGGAGCTCGGTCTCATGGATAGCAACCTCCACGCCGACGGCTTCGGCCGCGAGTGGCTCAAGATCCCCGCTGGCGGCTCCGTCATGCCCGCAAGCCACGAGACTGTCGACCAGCATAAGCATTTCGTATATCAAGAAGGCAAGCAGGTCTTCAAATATGCGGTCACCTACATGGCCGACGCCACTGTCGAGGTCATGAAGCGTAACAACCTCAAGGCCGACGACATCGCATGGCTCGTTCCTCACCAGGCTAACCTCCGCATCATTGCGGCTACTGCTGAGCGCATGGAGCTACCATCCGATAAGGTCATGATCAACATCCAACGCTACGGAAACACCACTTCCGCCACCATCCCCCTCTGCCTCTACGAGTGGGAGAAGCAGCTCCACAAGGGCGACAACATCATCCTTGCGGCCTTCGGCGGCGGCTTCACATGGGGTGCGCAATACATCAAGTGGGGCTACGACACCAAGTAGTTTTCCTTCTCACAATACCACTGAATGCCGCGGCTCTAAAACCTCCGCGGCATTCCTTTTTTTACTACCTTTGATAGCTATACGCCACCCCTGAAACTTGTGGTCGGCGCCAAGTCTTCTTCTAAAAATACTAACTTCTCCTCTCCAATTCTTATGTGTGGCATCGTAGGATATATCGGCGGACGCTCCGCCTGGCCAATCGTCATTAAAGGTCTTCAACGTCTCGAATACCGCGGCTACGACTCCGCAGGCGTCGCCATTCTCAATGACGTGGAGCTCAAGATACGCAAGTGTCGCGGCAAGGTGGCTGACCTCCTCCAAATGGTCAAAGGTCAAGATCTCACTGGTACCATCGGCATCGGTCATACCCGTTGGGCAACCCACGGCGAGCCTAACGACACCAACGCCCACCCTCACGCCTCCATGAACGGCAAGTTCATCGTTGTCCACAACGGCATCATCGAGAACTATCGTGAGATAAAAGCCCGCCTCGCTGAGAAGGGTTACACTTTCAAGAGCCAGACCGACACCGAGGTTCTCGCCAATCTCATCGAGAATCTCTATCTCGAAGATGGTCTTACAGCCGAGCAAGCCGTCAAGGCGGCCCTCCGTCGCGTCGTCGGTGCCTATGGTCTTGCCATCATTTGTACCGACGAGCCCGACATCCTCATCGGTGCGCGCAAGGGCAGCCCACTTGCCATCGGCGTAGGCGAAGGCGAGTATTTCATCGCGTCCGACGCCACGCCCATAATCGAGTACACCGACCGCCTCATTTATCTTGACGACGAGCAGGTCGCAGTCCTCTCCCGCAACGGCTACAATGTGTCCAACCTCAACGATGTTCATCTCGATCCCGTCATCACACATGTAGACTTTGACCTTGACAACATCAGCAAGGGCGGCTTCGACCACTTCATGCTCAAGGAGATTCATGAGCAGCCGCAGTCCATCGCCGACACCATGCGCGGACGCGTCCTCCCCGACTCCCACACCATAACCCTCGGTGGCATAGCCGACGCTATGCCACGTCTCGTTGCCGCTCGACGCATCATAGTCGTCGCCTGTGGCACCTCTTTCCATGCAGGTCTCGTCGGCGAATACCTTTTCGAACAATTTGCGCGCATCCCCGTCGAGGTCGAGTATGCCTCCGAATTCCGTTACCGCGACCCCATAATCAATAGCGACGATGTCATCATCGCCATCTCTCAGAGTGGTGAGACGGCCGACACTCTCGCCGCCATACGCATGGCGCATAAGCTGGGTGCGCTCGTCCTCGGCATCTGCAATGTCGTAGGTTCTTCCATAGCTCGCGAGACCGATGCCGGCATCTATACCCATGCGGGCCCTGAGATAGGTGTCGCCTCCACCAAGGCTTTCACCTCCCAAGTCGTCGTGCTCGCCATGATGGCTTTCGCTCTTGGTCGCAAGCGGGGTACTCTCGATGAGGGCCGTTTCGCCAAGCTCATCGATGGACTCGTCGCGGTGCCAAACCTCATCTCGCAGGTTCTCGACTCCGAGGCTCACATCCGCGAGGTCTCTCGCGCCTACCAGCTCGCCCAAAATGCAATATACCTCGGACGCGGATACCTCTATCCAGTTGCTCTTGAGGGTGCACTGAAGCTGAAAGAGATTTCCTACATCCACGCCGAGGGCTATCCCGCTGCCGAGATGAAGCATGGCCCCATCGCCCTCATCGACAATTGTATGCCGGTCTTCGTCCTTGCCACTCATGACAAGTTCTACGATAAGATCGTAAATAACATCCAAGAGGTCAAGGCGCGCCACGGGCAGGTCATCGCCATCGTCACAAAGGGCGATACTGAAATCAGCAAAATGGCGGATTACGTTATCGAAATCCCCGAATGCGACGAGGTCCTCCTCCCTCTCGTCTCCGTCGTCCCGCTCCAGCTCATAAGCTACTATGTCGCCGTCATGCGAGGTTGCAACGTCGACCAGCCACGCAATCTCGCCAAGTCCGTCACGGTCGAATAAGCCCCTTTTGTTTGAATCATTTTAAATAAAGAACTATATTCGCGCCATCCCCTGCCCCTCCTGTTCGGCAAGGAATGGCGCGTCTTCGCCCTAATAATCTCTCATCATGGAATCTACAAGGCAAAAGAAAATATCACGCCTCCTCCAAAAAGAGGTAGCTGAAATGTTTCAACGCGAGCTCGCCGAGGTGACCCTCGGAACCATGCTCTCCGTCACCATCGCACGCGTCTCGTCCGACCTCTCTGTCGCAAAGTTCTACATCTCAGTCTTCCCCGAGTCCAAAGCCCAGGAGGTTCTCGACAACATCAATAAGAACAAGGTCTCCGTCCGCTACGCCCTCGGCAAACGAATCGGCAAGCAGCTGCGCATCGTCCCCGAGCCCGCTTTCTTCATCGACGACAGCCTCGGCTATCTTGAGAATATCGACGGTCTCCTCGCCGATGAGAGTAAGGCCATGGCTCGCCCCGAAGGTTGGCAGGCGCAAGACGTCAACCCCGACGAGGAGAAATAATCAACTCCACGCCCCAAGACAAACACGTTCACTTCCACCCCTATGCACTACGATCCCATAAAGCGGTCGCTCGGCAGCTTCTTCAACTCCACGCCCAGCCTCCGCATCCTCTTCTACAAGCTCCTCGACCTGCTCCTGCTCCGCTCTTGGCATATCCGCAAGGCTCTCCGCAAATGGGTCAAGGCGCGTGGTGGAAAACAAGCCGACGCCCTCGATGCCGGCAGCGGCTTCGGACAATACTCCTATCGCCTCGCAAGTCTATGCAATGGCGGGACGGTAACGGGCGTGGATGTCAAAGAGGAGCAGATCGCAGATTGCAACGGGTTCTTCTCCAAGCTCGGTCTCGCCGACAAGGTCAAGTTCGAAGAGGCTGACCTCACGACGTTCTCTCGTCCGGAGTCCTATGACCTCATCCTCTCTGTCGATGTCATGGAGCATATCGAGGCCGACGAGGCTGTCTTCGCCAATTTCCACGCCTCTCTCCGCCCAGGCGGCATGCTCCTCATCTCGACTCCCTCCGACAAGGGTGGCTCCGATGCCGACGAGCACGATCATCACGATGGCGAGGTTCACGGCTTCATCGATGAGCACGTCCGCGACGGCTACAATATCGACGACATCGACGCCAAGCTCCACCGAGCCGGTTTCTCTCGCGTCGAGGCGGCCTATTCCTACGGCACGCCGGGCCACATCTCTTGGGTGCTCTCCATGAAGTGGCCCATCTCGCTCCTCAATGTGACTAAAGCGTTCTTCATAATTCTTCCCTTCTATTACATCCTGACTTTCCCCTTCTGCCTTCTCCTCAATTGGGCCGATGTCGCACGCTCACACAAGAGCGGCACGGGTCTTATTGTCAAGGCCTTCAAGTAAAAAGGGGCTTACCAACTTCATCCATTGAGTCGCCATCTCCTTCCGTTGCTCATAGCGAGGCGATATCTCTTCGCCCATAAAAGCCAAAACGCCATAAACATCATATCGGCGATTTCGGCTCTCGGTGTCTTAGTCGCTACGGCTGCCATTATCTTGGTTCTCAGTGTCTTCAATGGTCTCAATGGTTTGGTCTCACGCCTCTTCGGCTCTTTCGATCCCGATCTTCGTATCGAGGCTGCCGAGGGCAAGGTTTTTGAGCTCGACTCGCTCTCTCGTGCCGCTATCGATGGTTGCCCGGGTGTCGCCGCATGGTCAGAGGTCGTTGAGGATAATGCCCTGCTGCGCTATGGCAAACGTCAAGTCCCTGCCACGATTATGGGCGTCGGGGCTAACTACAATGAGGTTACGAGCATTGACTCCATAACCGTCGAGGGACATTTCGCCCCGGGACGATGTCTCCTTGGCGAGGCTCTGGCCACGCAGCTTTCCGTCTCTTCCGTCTCTTTTGTCCCCAATGTCGTATTCTACGCTCCGAAGCGTCTCGGGAAAATCAACATGTCACGCCCCGAGACCTCTTTTGTCGAGCGTGTCGAGAGGGTAGGGGGACTCTTCTCTGTCCAGCAAGCCGACTATGACGCGTCGCTCGTCCTCGCCTCCATCTCGATGGCGCGATCTCTCTTCGACTATTCCGACACCCAAGTCACCAGCATTTCCCTTCGTGCCGACTCGCTCACCTCGCCGACCGACCTCGCCGACGCCCTCCGCTCGCGCCTGCCCGACGGTCTCATTGTTAAGGACAAGTGGCTTCAGCACGAGAGCTTTTTCAAGATGATGGAGGTAGAGAAGCTTATGGCCTTTGCCATCCTGCTCTTCATCGCCCTAATCGCCGCTTTCAACATCATAGGCTCAATGTCTATGCTCATTTTCGAGAAGAAAGAGAGCATCTCGGTCCTCCGTTCTCTCGGAGCCGACGAGAGCCTCGTAACGCGTGTCTTCCTCTATGAGGGATGGTTGCTCTCTGTCGGCGGAGCCATCCTCGGACTGATTCTCGGCGTCGCGCTGACGCTCGCCCAGCAGAAATGGGGCATCGTGGGCTTCGGCGGCGACGAGAGTTATATCATCGACGCCTACCCCGTTGAACTCTGGTTCTCCGATGTCGTGGCGGTTCTCTTTGCCGTCGTCACGCTTGCCGCCCTCGCCGCTTGGTATCCAGTCAAGGTGATTGTCAGACGCTATTACAGTAAGGCGTAATTTTTTTCATAATCCTCTTCTTTTTCTCCGTCTGCCCTTAAATATCAATTGCCACTTCTTTACAAATTCGCTATTTTTGCGCATTATAGAATTTTTTAAGGACATGTCGAACTCGAAGAAAATCAAGTCAGCGCTCATCTCCGTCTTCCATAAGGACGGTCTCGACGAAATAGTCACTGCCCTCGGCAAACTTGGCGTCAAAATTTACTCCACTGGAGGCACGCAGAAATTCGTTGAGAGCCTCGGCGTCCCAGTAACTGCCGTAGAAGATGTCACCGGCTACCCCAGCATCCTTGGCGGTCGAGTTAAGACTCTCCACCCGGGCGTGTTCGGCGGCATCCTCGCTCGCCGCGATAACGCCCAAGACCTTCAGCAGCTCCAGCAATTCAACATAAACGAGATCGACCTCGTCATTGTCGACCTCTACCCGTTCGAGGATACCGTAGCAAGCGGTGCCGACAATCAAGCCATCATCGAGAAAATCGACATCGGCGGCATCTCACTCATCCGCGCCGCGGCTAAGAACTATAAGGACGTTGTCATCGTAGCTTCCAAAGCTCAATACGCCCAACTTGCCGAACTTCTCAAAACAAAGAACGGTGAGACCGACGAAGAGGATCGCTACGACCTCGCACGTCAGGCTTTCGGAGTCTCCAGCCACTACGACTCCGCCATCTTCTCCTACTTCGACCGCGACAAGCAAGACGGTCTCCGCGTTACCGCCGACGGCCGTATGCATCTCCGCTACGGTGAGAACCCTCACCAGCAAGGTGCCTTCTATGGCGATTTCGCCAAAATGTTCGACCAGCTCCACGGCAAGGAGATTTCCTATAACAACCTCCTCGACATCGACGCTGCTGTCGGTCTCATCAACGATTTCTCCGACACCACCGTCGCCATCCTCAAGCACAATAACGCTTGCGGCGTAGCCGTCCGCCCGACGCTCCTCCAAGCATGGCAAGACGCTCTCGCGGGCGACCCCGAGTCCGCATTCGGAGGTATCGTCATAACCAACCGCGCCGTCGACAAGGCTACAGCCGACGAGATGAACAAGATCTTCTTCGAGGTCGTCATAGCGCCCGCCTACGATGCCGACGCTCTCGAGGTTCTCAAGCAAAAGAAGAACCGCATCATCCTCGTCCGCAAAGACTGCGCCCTCAACAATAAGACCGTCCGCTCCTGCCTCAACGGCTACCTCGTCCAAGATCGCGACAACGCCACCGAGACTCCCGCCGCCCTCGAGAACAAGGGCGCGCGTCCGGCAACTGAGGCCGAGATTGCAGACCTCATCTTCGCCCAGAAGATAGTCAAGCACACCAAGAGCAACGCCATCGTCCTCGCCAAGAACCAGCAGCTCCTCGGCAGCGGCATGGGGCAAACCAGCCGCGTCAACGCCCTCAAGCACGCCATCGAGAAGGCTCACCACTTCGGTCTCGACCTCAATGGCGCAGTCATGGGCTCCGACGCTTTCTTCCCCTTCGGTGACAGCGTACAGATAGCCCATGCCGAAGGCATCAACGCGGTAATCGAGCCAGGCGGCTCCATCCGCGACAATGAGACGATCGACTTCTGCAAAGAGAACGGCATGGCTCTCGTCTTCTCAGGAACGCGCCACTTTAAGCATTAGTCCAGACATACCCACACATCACACTTTTTAAAGGAACCATGGGACTTTTCTCATTCCTCACACAAGAACTGGCAATGGACCTTGGTACGGCCAACACCATCATCATCCACGATGACAAAATCGTCGTCGATGAGCCGTCCATCGTCTCTCTCGACAAACATACCGACCGTACCATAGCCATCGGCCAAAAGGCCAGGCAGATGCACGGCAAGACACACGAGAACATCTACACCATCCGACCTCTCCGCGACGGTGTCATAGCCGACTTCAACGCTGCCGAGAAGATGATCCGCGGCATGATTAAGCTCCTCCCCCAGCCGCGCTTCTTCACCCCGTCTCTCACAATGGTGATATGCGTCCCCTCTGGTTCTACCGAGGTCGAGCTTCGTGCCGTCCGCGACTCCGCTGAGCACGCTGGCGGTCGTGAGATTTACCTCATCTACGAGCCTATGGCCGCGGCTCTCGGCATCGGCATCGATGTCGAGGCTCCACAAGGCAACATGATCGTCGACATCGGCGGCGGAACGACAGAGATCGCTGTCATCTCCCTTGGCGGCATCGTGACCAACAAGAGCATCCGTATCGCCGGCGACGACCTTACCCTCGACATCCAAGAGCATATGCGTCGCCAGCACAACATCAAGGTCGGCGAGATTATGGCCGAGCGCATCAAGATTGGTGTAGGCTCTGCCCTCCCCGAGCTTGAGACTCCCCCCGACGATTTCGTCGTCCAGGGTCCGAGCATGTCGACGGCTCTCCCTCTCGAAGTTCCAGTCTCCTATCAAGAGATTTCCCACGCCCTCGAGCGCAGCGTAGCAAAGATCGAGGCTGCCGTCATGTCCGCTCTCGAACAGACGCCCCCTGAGCTCTATGCCGACATCGTAAACAACGGTATCTACCTCACTGGTGGTGGCGCTCTCCTCCGCGGTCTTGACAAACGATTGACCGACAAGATCCACATCCCGTTCCACATCGCGGAGAATCCTCTCCACAGTGTGGCAATCGGAACAGGCATCGCTCTCAAGAACCGCCATCGCGGTCTTCCCTACCTGCTTCGCTAATAAGAAAAGCGTCAGCGCAAGGCAGACAACATTTAAAAAGCCCATCTCTGGCCCCGCCCCGGCCCGCTGCCCATACAGGAGACTTCAACAACCCCTTGTCAAGGCCGCAGCCCGGTTGGCGGGGCTTCAGAATACTGACCAGACAACTCCCCTCGTCACATTGCCCAGCCGATGAACAATTTCTTCCAATTCCTACAACGGCATACAACGACCATCCTGTTCCTCATCCTTGAGGCCTTAGCTGCGGCGCTTATCCTGACGTGTAACGACTACCATAGGGCCGCTTACCTCTCGTCGGCAAATGCCGTTTCAGGCAATGTCTTCCGACTTACAAGCTCCGTAGGGCGATACTTTGCGCTCGCCGATGCCAATAGTGCGCTGACAGCCCAAAACCTCGCGCTCCAGCAAGAGGTGGCTTCTCTGCGTGCGCAGCTCGACGCCATGCCCGACTCCCTTATCGCAGACATCCCCCTCGCGCGCCAACAGCCCGACTTCCGTTTCCGTACGGCTCATGTCGTAGGTTCCACGACAAATCGCAGCCGCAACATGCTCACCATCGACCAAGGCGCTTCTGACGGTATCCGTCAAGACATGGCCGTCATCAATGCCCAAGGTGTCGTAGGTCTCGTGGCTGCCGTGAGTGACCGCTTCGCCCTCGTGCTGCCAATCATTAACACGTCGTCGCGACTCTCCGTCAAGGTGAAAGGCAGCAACTATCGTGGGCAGATGCTATGGGACGGGCTGTCTCCTCTCCGCGCCCAAGTGTCCGACATACCCGAGCATGCTAATATCGAGATTGGCGACACGATCGTGACGAGCGGTGCGTCCGCCTTCTTCCCCGAAGGTCTCATGGTCGGCTACGTAAGCTCCATCGAGCCCGACCGCAATGGTGGCTTCCTCGACATCGATGCCGACCTCGCTGTCGACTACAACTCAGTCTACGATGTCTACATCATCGAGGATCTTACTGCCACCGAACGTCTCAAATTAGAAAACTCTGTGGATCATGAATAATACAGCCAACCTCATACGCCTGGCCATCATCTTCGTCGTGGTCCTATTGTTGCAAATCGTGGTGTTCGACAATCTCGATTTCCTCGGTCTCTGCAACCCGTTCGTTTACATAATTTTCATCCTCCTCGCCCCTTTCGGAACGCCCACGTGGATTCTTATGCTGATGGCAGCCGTCGCGGGTCTCGTGGTCGACCTCTCGGCCAACACCCCCGGCATGCATACTGCCGCCTGCATCCTCATAGCGTACCTGCGCCCCCACGTTTTGCGCCTCATAGCCTTCCGCAATGCGACGTACAAGGAGGGTGACATGCCAAGCTCCAAGGGCTACGGCACGCTCTGGTTCGCCCGATACACCATCATCATGGTGGCGGTCCACCACGTTGCCCTGTTCCTCATTGAGCAGTTCGATTCTTTCTATCTCTACCCGACGCTCATCCGTATCGTGCTGAGCATCATTGCCTCGACGGTACTTATTGTCTTGCTCGAAAACTTTGCGCCCAACTCCGTGACGGGAGCTTCCGACGACTAAATATATCTTCCCCTTAGATGTTCGAGAACAGAAAACTTGTGGTCGGTGGGCTGATGATCCTCTTTGGTCTGATCATCATTGCAAGGCTCCTTTATGTGCAGATCTTGACGGATGACTACCGTGAGGCTGCCGATATGAACTCGCGCCGCAAGGTTGTCCAATACCCCTCGCGCGGACTCATCTACGACCGCACGGGTAAACTCCTCGTCTCCAATCAGCCTGTCTATGATATTGTCATAGTACCTAAGGAGGTCACCCCTTTTGACAGTGTCGATTTCTGCCAGACTGTCGGCATCGACATGCCTACGCTCCGCAAGCTATTCGACAATGTCCGTCTCCAAATCCGCCGACGCCGCGCCTCGCAGCATAAGCCAGTCATCTTCCTCCGACAGATTTCCGACGAGACCTACGCCGCGCTCCAAGAGAAGCTCTACCGCCTCAAAGGTTTCTATGCCCAACGTCGTACCCTCCGTAAATATGAGTACCCGGTGGCCGCTAATGTCCTCGGCTATGTCGGTGAGGCGAGCGACAAGTTCATCGAGAAGAACCCATATTACGCCCCGGGCGACTATGTCGGCATCTCTGGCATCGAGAGCTCTTTTGAGGAAGACCTCCGGGGTAAAAAGGGCGTCAACTACATCATGGTCGACGTGCTTGGTCGCACGAAGGGTGAACTCTATGAGGGTCAGTATGATACAGCGGCAGTCTCGGGCCGAGACCTGACTCTCTCGCTCGACATCGACCTCCAAGCCTACGGCGAGAAACTTATGCAAGGCAAGACTGGCAGCATTGTGGCCATCCGCCCCCAGACGGGCGAGATCCTCGCCATGGTCTCCGCTCCGACCTACGACCCAAGCCTCCTTGTCGGTCGCCAACGCTCTGTCAACTTCCCGATACTTTCGACCGATCCTACCAAGCCGCTCTTCAACCGTGCCATCCAGGCATGGTATCCCCCGGGCTCCACATTCAAGACAATAAATGCCCTCATAGGTCTCGCCGAAGGAACCGTGACGCCCAACACGCGCTACCCGTGCAGCCATGGCTACACCATCGGCTCGTTCCACCTCGGATGCCACGGTCACGCCTCGCCTCTCGACCTCCGGCAGTCGATACAAAACTCCTGCAACGCATATTACTGCTACGAGTTCCGCGAGCTCATAGACAATAAAAAGTTCGGAAGCGTAAAGGTGGGTCTCGATTGCTGGAAAGACCACCTTGTCAAGTTTGGTCTCGGCTACAAGCTTGGCATCGACATTGCCAACGAGAATCGCGGTTTCATCCCCAACTCTGCCTACTATGACAAGGCGAAAGGCAAAAACTGGAACTCCCTCGGCGTCGTCTCTCTTTCTATTGGCCAGGGCGAGTTGCTGCTGACGCCAATCCAAATGGCAAATGTTGCCGCGACGATAGCCAACAAGGGGTGGTTCATAACCCCTCACGTGGTGCATAAGATTTCAGGAGGCCATATCGATAGTCTCTACACCCAACGCCGTGAGACGGGTATCGATACAGCTGCTTTCACTGTCGTACAAGACGGCATGGAGGCCGCCGTGTGGAGCCCGTTTGGAGGTACCGCCCGAGCAGCTCAGATTCCTGGCATCAAGGTGTGCGGCAAGACGGGTACGGCTCAGAACCCCCATGGACGCGACCACTCCATCTTCATGGCCTTCGCCCCGCGCGAGAATCCGCAAATAGCCATATCTGTATATGTCGAGAATGCAGGTTTCGGCGCGACATGGGCTGCGCCAATTGCTGCCCTCATGATAGAGAAATACATCAACGGCTCTATCGCCCCCGAGCGCAAGTGGAAGGAGGATCGTATCTTGGCGATGAGCACCATCAACCTCCCCCCAGCGCAAGACAAGCAAAAGCCCAAGGCGCAGCCTAAGCAACAGAAGCAGCAACAGCCAGCCGAGACCGGTACTCCTGCGCAGTCGACAGCCGCGCCACAAGAACCCAAACCCTCAGAACCTAAACCACAACAGCAAGATGCTCAGTGACAATAGCTCCATGGCCTCATACCGAAAGGGGATAGACTGGCTGACCGTCTTCCTCTACGTCCTGCTTGTAGGTTTCGGGTGGGCGAACCTCTATGCCGCAAACTACAATCCCGAAGTAGGAACCCAGTTCTCGTTCGGCACCGAATATTTCAAGCAGCTCGTCTGGATAATCCTCTCTATGGGCTGCGCCGGCGTCATCATGCTCTCCGATAGCAAGATTTTCGTCGAGATGTCGTGGGCTGTATACATAGTGTCGTTGCTGTTGCTGACTGTCGTGCTCTTCGTCGGCAAGGAGGTCTATGGTGCCAAGTCATGGCTCATGCTCGGTCCCGTGGCCTTCCAGCCTGCCGAGTTCACCAAGATAGGTACGGCTCTCGTGCTTGCGCGTGTCATGAGCCGCTATGGCTTTCAGTTCAACTTCAAGAGCTACGTCAAGCTCTTTGCCATCATCCTGATTCCCGTAGCCTACATCCTCCTTCAGAATGACACAGGCTCCGCACTCGTCTATTTCGTCTTCCTGCTGGCAATGTTCCGTGAGGGCATGACGCCCCACATCCTTATCATCGGCTCGCTATGCATAGTCGTTGCCATCGCGGCTCTCCTGCTCGATGCCACGCCCGTAATAATCTTCATAACCGTCGTCGCCATCGTCGCCATGCATGTTCTCATGGTTCGGCAGCAATTGCCGTGGGGCGCAGCTCTCGCCCTTGGTGTTGGTGCGGTTGTCGGTGTCGGCTTGTGGGCTGTCATGACATACGTCCTCAACCGTCAGATTATGGAGGATCTCTATTTCCTTGCTGGCATGGGCGCTGCGACCTTGACTGCGCTGCTTCTGTCGCTTTCTCATCGTCTGCGCGGTCTGCTGTGGTTGTTGGCGTATGTTTGGATTGCCCTCTCTACGGCTTTTGCGACAAGCTATGTTTTTGAGAATGTCCTTGGCGACCACCAGCGCACTCGCATTAACGTGTTGTTCGGCATCGAGGACGACCCTCTCGGTGCAGGCTATAACGTCAATCAGAGCCTCATCGCGATAGGCTCGGGCGGCGTGGCGGGCAAAGGATATCTCGCCGGTACGCAGACAAAGTTGGATTTCGTCCCCAAGCAGACTACCGACTTCATCTTCTGCACCGTAGGCGAGGAGTGGGGCTTCCTCGGCAGTGCGGCTCTCGTCATCGTCTACGTCGTCTTCTTCCTTAGGATACTCCATTTGGCAGAAAAGCAACATTCCGTCTTCAGCCGCGTATACGGATATTGTGTGGCGGGGGTCTTCTTCTTCCACTTCACCATAAACATCTGCATGACAACGGGTCTTATGCCCGTCATCGGAATCCCGTTGCCGTTCTTCTCCTACGGTGGCTCGTCCCTATGGGGCTTCTCTGTCATGTTGTTCATATTCTTAAAGTTAGATACCGACCGTAACTTCCTCATCCGATGAAGCAAATTCTCTCCTACTTCTTCAAGGGGCTTCTCTACGTCGTCCCTATTGCGGTGACTATCTACGTCCTTGTCACTCTCGTCACTCTTGCAGACTCCCTTTTTGCTGCAGTGCCATTTGTCAGGAGGGTGCCAGGCACTGGGATTGTGCTCGTTCTTGTGCTTGTGACTCTCATAGGTTGGCTTGGAGGCAAGCTACTGACCCCGAGCATCGTGTCGCTTTTTGACAATACGATGTCGCGGATGCCGTTTATCAAGCTCATCTATACGTCCGTCCGCGACCTGATGAAGGCTTTCGTGGGGGAGAAGCGTAAGTTCGACCACCCGGTCATGGTCAAGATGGATGAGACTGGGGTGAACAACCGCCTCGGGTTCATGACGCAGTCCGACCTCTCGACCATTGGTCTCAATGGGATGGTTGCCGTCTACTGCCCATTCCCTTACAGCGTCATGGGCGACCTTATTGTAGTTCCAGCCGCCAACGTCCGTCCCCTTGAGGGTGTCAACTCCGTCGAGCTTATGAAACTCGTCGTGTCGGGTGGTGTTGCTGGCTCTGATGACAATGCTTCTTCCAACCGCAAAACGTCAGATTCTGATAAAAAGCAAGCTGAATAGGCTGCTTTTTGCTTGCGCCCTATTGCAAATCAGAATTCTTTGCCATAATTTTGCAGCGTCGAAGGGGAACACCTTTGGCGACATTTGACATTTTGGGGGTATAGCTCAGTTGGCTAGAGCGTTTGAATGGCATTCAAAAGGTCACGGGTTCGACTCCCGTTATCTCCACCACCTCTCGAAAGCGGAGACAAGAACATCACGAGTGGAACGATTTGCTACTTGCAACCACGTTAAAAAAGTGCTAAAAAGCCAACTTTTCATTTTGCTTTAGCATCCGTTTGTACTCGTATCCTTCTCGGTATTCTGCCAAGATGGGTGCGATTTTCCTTTATGTCCTTTTCTGCAAAGGGAAGTCGTATTTTCCTTCAGTAACAATAAATTAGCGCATATAGCAAAATGTCTTACTTCTTCACTTCCGAGTCTGTCTCCGAAGGACACCCCGATAAAGTAGCCGACCAGATTTCCGACGCTATGCTTGACGCCATCCTCATCCAAGACGAGGAGAGCAAGGTGGCATGCGAGACCCTCGTAACGACAGGTCTCACCGTCGTGGCTGGCGAGCTCAGCACCAACGGCTACGTATCCGTTCAGGATGTGGCGCGCCGTGTCATCGATTCTATCGGTTACAACAAGTCTGAGTATCAGTTTGACGCAATCTCCTGTGGCGTAATCTCCGCCCTCCATGGTCAGAGCCGCGACATCAACCAGGGTGTCGTCCGCGCAAATAAGGAGAAGCAGGGCGCAGGAGACCAGGGCATGATGTTCGGCTATGCGTGCCGCGATACCGAGGAGTTCATGCCTCTCCCTATTTTCCTTGCCCATCGCCTCCTTGAGGAGCTCTCTAAGATTCGCCGTGAGGGAATGCTCATGACCTACCTCCGTCCCGACTCCAAGAGCCAGGTTACTGTCGAGTACTCTGACGACAACCGCCCTCTCCGCATCGACACGATCGTCATCTCTACCCAACATGACGATTTCGCCCCAGAAGCTCAGATGCTCGCCACAATCAGCCGCGACGTCAAGGAGATTCTCATTCCTCGCGTCACCAAGAACCTCCCAGTCAACATAGCAGCCCTCTTTGAGGACGAGATTGTCATCCTCGACAACGCCACGGCAGGCAACCCTGCCGACGCCAACAAGCTCAAGCTCTTCGTCAACCCGACAGGCAAGTTCGTCATCGGCGGTCCTCATGGCGACACGGGTCTCACCGGCCGTAAGATTATTGTCGACACCTATGGCGGCAAGGGCGCGCATGGCGGCGGAGCATTCTCCGGCAAGGACCCCTCTAAGGTCGACCGCTCGGCAGCCTATGCGGCGCGTCACGTGGCAAAGAACCTTGTAGCCGCAGGCGTTGCCGACGAGGTGCTCGTCGAGGTGGCATACGCAATCGGTATTGCCGAGCCTGTGGGTCTGTATGTTGACACCTACGGCACAAGCCATGTCGGTCTTACCGACGGCGAGATTGCCGAGAAGGTGCTCAAGGTTTTCGACATGCGCCCCTACGCCATCATCGAGCGTTTCAAGCTGAAGAACCCAATCTACGAGCCCACAGCTTCCTATGGACACTTCGGTCGTAAGCCAGAGGTTCGCGAGGTCTCCATCTTCGTCAATGGACGCACCTACACCAAGACTGTCGAGCTCTTCACTTGGGAGAAACTCGACTACGTCGACAAGGTGAAGAAAGAGTTCGGCCTCTAAAGAAAAAGAGCGTACTTCGCATAATAGCCAAGCCACGTTTGGGCGTCAAGCTCCAGGCGTGGCTTGACTGTGTAAAAAACTTAGGCGGTCAGGGTGCAAGTTATTCAGCCGCCGATTGCCTTTTGATAATTGTTTTCGTAACTTTGCGCCCTGAAATCGCATAGTCCGAAAGATGGAAAAGGGAGATTACAGCATACCTTTGAGGCAATTGCCCAACGGAAAGCACAGCTTCAGTTTCGACTGCGGCGACGACCTTTTCTGCCGTGTCGATGGGGCTCTTGCTGAGCGTGGCAACCTCCATGTAGATGTTGCCGTGAGCAAGACCGACGAGATGATGGTTCTTGACTTCGACATCAACGGCACGATTGAGCAGCAATGCTCCGTATGCCTCGGCAAGTTCGACTATCCGATAGAAGACTGCGGCGAGCGCATAACGGTGAAGCTTGGCGACAAGTATGAGGAACTCGACGACGACCTCTATGAGGTTGACGCGATAGACGAGCGACTCGACCTTGCGCAGTGGATCTACGAGCAAGCGTGCGTCGTACTGCCAATCAGACCTGAGCATCCTCTTGACGAGGACGGCAACCCCACTTGCGACGAGCAGATGCTCGACGAGCTTGACAAGTATGTCGTCCATAGCGAGGAGGACGTGCGTCGCAAGGCTCGCGAGGCGCAAGGTCAGGAGACCGACCCGAGGTGGGACGCCCTCAAGAAGCTGGCAGACAAGGAATAACAAAAGAATTCTACTCCGCCCTCCCATGGCGAGACAGAATAGTCAACAAATTCATTAACTAACAAACAAAAAAAGAAATGGCACATCCTAAGCGAAACCATTCCAAGACCCGTCGCGACAAGCGCAGGACCCACTACAAGGCAGTCGCTCCTGCAATCGGCGTATGCTCCAACTGCGGCGCTCCTATCAAGCTCCACACCGTCTGTGGCGAGTGCGGTTACTATCGTGGCAAGCTGGCCATCGAGAAAGAGGTCAACGCGTAGCGCAAGACAGTCTTTGGACACGCGGGGCCTCAGCCGCGGTTAAATAATCTGGGGACAGGACCGTCGGAGGCAGGTTTGCCAAACCGACGATGATTTGCCCTCGTCAGACACGAGTCTGACGGGGGCAAATTGTTTGTATGTGTATTATTATTCACTTAAAGCGGGGCGTTTGTATAAAATACAAAATTGGTCGACACAATAAACCCGTTTGTCCGCATTTTTAACCGATAAGTGATAAATTAGGACAAAAAAGCATTATATTTGCCACATATGACCGAATAGCGCAGACGTGCTGTTAGGGTAAATTTATTCGACCCCAAGAAACATATCTATATATAATCAACTATGCAGACAACTGACGTGTCGTGTGCCGTAATCGTGCGTGAGGGCATGATATTGGCGGCAAGCAGGAACGATACCGTCTCGAATAGTGGCCAATGGGAGTTTCCCGGTGGCAAGCCTCAGGAAGGAGAGACTCCGAGCGACTGCGTCGTGCGTCGCGTGAAAGAGGAGCTCAATGTCGACATAAGCGTCGTCGATAAGATGGAGCCTTTCCACGTTGACGCCGATGGCAAGAAGAGCTATAACATTCACCCCTTCCTTGCCGAGATTGTAGAGGGCAATTTCGAGTTGACCAACCACTCAAAAGCCGAGTGGTTCATGCCGATGCAGCTCATGAGCCTCGCATGGCCGGAGACGGATCTTCCCATTATCGACGAGATTGTCAACCGCATCTTCAAGAACGGCAAGCTCTTTTGAGTGCGGCATAGAAGTAAAAGCGCTACGGAGCGTCGGCAGGAGTTTTTCCATCAGCCGACGCTTCTGTTTTTTTGTGCGTTCAGAGGGCTTAGACGGAGTGAAAATGTCGAGTCTGGCACCGACGGTTGGGTAAAAACAAATCAGCGACGCAGAAGGCTCTTGCGCCTCCCCGTCGCTGATAGGATGTATCGTCTTTAGGTTCTATGGTTGCATCAGTAGACCTGAGTGCCCAACTGGTATAGCTTGGGCGTTACTTTTAGCCCTTGCTTGGAGATGTTGCCCTCGTGGATCTCGTAGTTGAGCTTTCCCTTGTCGGGGGCGAAGGCAATGCTGGCGCCTTGGGCGCATTGTCCCCTCGTGCCGCTTACGATTAGGACTTTGTTGCCGGCTTGAGCGGACACGAGCTGACCGATCTGTGAGGATTTTGCCTCTCCCAGGTAGATGATGTCGCTCTTGGGAATTCCTGTGGCTGTTGCCGATTCGGAGACCTGTATGTTGCGGTCGCCTACTTTCTTGTTGTTTGCGACGGTGCGCATCTCAGAAGAAAGTGCATTGTCACCGATGACAGTGATGATGAATGGCTTGCCGTTGTCCTCCTGCGGCCAAGAGGTGTTGCGTGCGAAATTCAAAATATACAAGGCCTGGAATTTGGCCATCTGCGCCCCGCAAACCTGTGCGAGTGTCATGGTGAGCAGCAGGAGCAATAGTCTTTTCATTTTTACTTATAGCTGTTTTTAAGTGAGGTGTTAACTATTACGGCAAGTCGTTCAGTTTGTTACAATTTAACTGTTAAAAAGCGGTCGGGTGGTTCTTTACTGCAAAATGTGGCGGAGGTTTTCTATCTCATTATCCCACGTCAGTTTAGTTGACAATGTCGTCATGTTTTTTCTCCATAGTGTCAGTCGCTCCCTATTGTCCTTAATGTCATTTACCGCTTTGGCTATCGCATCGGGGGTGAGGTCTTCTATGCAGGTGCCGACATTCTCGCCCTCGACGATGCGCTCTATTTCCGGGAGCCTGTTGGCAAGAATAGGGAGGCGGGCCTGTACGAAGTCGAAGACTCGGTTTGGCAACGCGTAGTAATAATTCAGGCAGAGGTTGCGCATGAAGACGAGCCCCATGTCGGCCGCCGCCATATAGGGTGGAAGTTGTGAGAAAGGCACCCGACCGACAAAATCGACCCTGTCGTTGACTCTCGTCTTGACAGCCAAGGCCTTGACCTCTTCAAGGACGTCGCCTCCGCCCACGACGACCAGCCGTACGTCGGGCATCGATGGCAAGGCCAGAATCGTCTCCTCAATGCCGCGCCCTACGTTTACCGCACCTTGGTAGAGCAGCGTGAAAGGTCGGTCAGTGTCGGGCGACGTGTTGGCAATCTGCATGGCGCGAGAAGCCAGTGGGGCGTTGCGCACCACGAGGAACTGCCGACCATACCTCTCTTTGAAGATGTCGGCGATAGATTGGCAGACTGTGACTGCGACGTCGGTCTTGCGGAGCCTCGGGACACAGAAGTTCTGCACCGCCCACCATACTTTTTTGACAAACGGCTTGCCTGCTATCTCGGGAACCTCAGGAAACAGCTCGTGGCTGTCCCATAGGAGGCGGATGTGTCGCAGTCGGGCGGCAGCTTGGCACCCGGCGAGGGTGTCGAGGTCGATTGACACGATAAGGTCAGCGTGCTTGCCGAAGACGAGCGCGAGGAAAAGGCGGAAGTTGAGTTCAGCGTAGAAAAGTGCCCCATGCCAAAATAGGAGGCGCATATAGCGGATGCCAGGTGCGTTTGTGCGGTCTTCGTGTGGGTGGCTGCGCCCGAGTAGCGTCACGTCATAGCCCAGCGAGACGAGCGTCTGGCGCATCTTCTCGATGCGGTAGTCGGTTGTGAAATTGCTCTGCGAGCAGATGACTGCTTTGCGCATTGTCATAGACTCCAAATGTTAAATCCGTTGACGGATCGGAATAGGCCGTAAACGTCGGTCAGCACGCTGCCTTTGCGGAGGTGCGCATCGAAAAACTCTTGCCCCAGCGTGCGAAACTGCGCATGCGACACAGCCACGACGATGGCGTCATATATGCCTACCGCCTCGTCGTGAGGCTCGATGCTGTATAAAGCCTTTGCGTCGGTTTTGCTCGCTACGGGATCTACAATGTCAATTTCACCAATGCCGAAAGAGCGAAGCTCGTTGACAATGTCGACCGACCTCGTGTTGCGCACGTCTGGCACGTTCTCCTTGTACGTGAGACCCATGACGAGGATGCGCATTCGTGAGAGATCGCCGCCTCCGTCAAGTAGCCGTTTGATGGTCTCTTGGGCCACGTAGCAGCCCATAGAGTCGTTTACGTGCCGCCCGTTATTGATTATTTGTGTGTGACAGCCAATCTCTTTGGCCTTGTAGTCGAGGTAATAGGGGTCTACGCCTATGCAGTGTCCTCCGACGAGCCCGGGGTGGAACGGGAGGAAGTTCCATTTCGTCGAGGCAGCCTCTATCACGTCGCTCGTCTCGATGCCCAAGCGGCTGAAAATGAGCGACAACTCGTTCATCAGCGCGATGTTGACGTCGCGTTGAGTGTTCTCAATAATTTTTGCAGCCTCGGCAACCTTGATGCTTGAGGCTCGGAACACCTCGGCTGATATGACCGACTGGTAGGCTCTCGCCACGAGGTCGAGGGCTTCGGGGGTGCGTGCGGCGACAATCTTGCGGACTGTCGTAAATGTATGTTGTGGGTCGCCTGGGTTGATGCGCTCGGGGCTGTAGCCGAGGTGGAAGTCGGAATCCG
This sequence comes from Clostridium sp. CAG:343, assembly GCA_963616565.1. Lineage (GTDB taxonomy): Bacteria > Bacteroidota > Bacteroidia > Bacteroidales > Marinilabiliaceae > W3P20-009. The sequence continues at coordinate 127,603 of CAVEKX010000003.1, read as the reverse complement.
CGTGGAGACCAGACTCGTTCTCAAGAATGGGCAGAAGATCCTCTTCCACGCAACCGGGGTAGACGGTGCTCTCGATCACGACAGCGTCGCCTCTCTTGAGCCGTTTGCCTATGGTGTGCATTGCATCCTTCAGCAGCGAGAGGTCCGGCTCCTTGTTGGCGTCGATGGGCGTGGGGGTGGCTATTATGTGGAAATTTGCCTTTGTTGTCGCATCGGGTGAGGCGGAGAACTCGATACCCGCATTGGTTAACGCCTCGGGAGCTAAGGCTCCACTGGGGTCTTTGCGCTCTTGCAGCATAGCGATGCGCTCTGCGCTATGGTCATAGCCGATGACATGATACCTGCTTGCGAAAGCCAAAGCGGCTGGCAGCCCGACGTAGCCAAGCCCTGTGACAGACACCGTGAGGTTGGGTACTGGCTCAGAGCGGAAATCGGTCATGGACGGTAGGTTAGTGGGTTGGGCGATTTGAAGTCGCCCTTGCGGAGAGCGAGGACTCTCTCTATGACGCTGACGACGGCTGCCCCGTCATTATAGTCGGCTGTCGGGGTTGCGTTGCGAAGAAGGACGTCGGCCACGTTGTCGTAGACGAAGCAGTGGTTGGCTGCCGAACCCTTGTATGCTCCGTAGTCGTTGGGAGGGTTGGGAGCTGGGAGTTGCGGCATCTCGTAGCCTGGAATCTTGCATTCTACGACGTCGCTCATATATTGTCCGCCAACCTTGACGCTGCCACGCGTGCCGATGAGAATGATGGACGACTCGAAATTTTCGGCAGGGACGGCCGTTGTGTAGTTGAACGTTCCTATCGCCCCGTCGCGTCGGGTCTTGAAGGAGAAGGCTCCTGTGTCTTCGAAGTCGGTAGTCTCCTTGTGAGCATAGTCGGCGAATGTGGCGTAAAGGATGTCGATGTCGCCCACAAGCCAAAGCATGATATCGATGAAGTGCGAGAATTGGGTGAAGAGCGTGCCGCCGTCGAGATCCGCAGTGCCGTGCCATGACCCTGGTTTATAATACCTTCCGTCGCGATTCCATTGGCAATTTATGACGATGGATGTAAGAGGACCGAGAGTGCCGTCGCTCACGATGCCCTTGAGCCATTGGGAGGTCGGCGTGAAGCGGTTTTGGAAGACGCTTATGACCTGTGCGCCCGATGCCTTGGCTGCGTCGCCGATGCGCTTGACGTCGGCAGTGTTGAGAGCCAAAGGTTTCTCCATCAAGACGTTGACGCCATGATTCAAGGCTTTGACGGCGATGTCGGCATGGTAGCCGTTGGGCGTGCAAATCGACAGGACGTCAATGTCCGTCATGGTGTCGAGCATCTCGTCGACTGAAGAGAAGAAAGGAACGTTGGCGGGGGCGTCGCAAGCCGCTGGAGTCCTGACGTCGGCCACAGCCACGAGCTGCATCTCTTTGTTTGCGTCGATCATCGCTAAGTGGCGATGACCAATATACCCAAGACCAATGATGGCCATTCGCAGGGGTGCGTTATATTTTGTTGGCATTGTCTTTTATTATGGTAACTGTTTTGCCGTCAAGGAAGTAGATTTCATCACTCCCTGATGGACGTGAATATCCGTCGGCATCGAAAGTCAGTTTCTCGCCGCTGCGAGACACCCATCCTCTTTGCCTCGCAGGGTTGCCTGTCATGAGAGCGAAGGCTGGCACGTCGCGCGTCACGACGCTTCCGGCACCGACAAGGGCGTACTCGCCTATCGTGACGCCGCATACGACCGTTACGTTAGCGCCAATCGACGCCCCTCGGCACAGGAGCGTTGGTCGGTACTCTTTCTTTCGGCTGATGAAAGCGCGAGGGTTTATGACGTTGGTGAACACGGCCGACGGACCGACGAAGACGTCGTCTTCGAGAGTCACGCCATCGTATATGGAGACGTTGTTCTGGATTCTACACCCATCGCCGATACGCGCTGTCGGCAAGACGACCACATTCTGCCCTAACGAGCAACGGCTGCCGACGTGGCATCCTGACACGAGGTGGCAGAAATGCCATATTCGCGTGTCGTCGCCTATGTGGCATCCTTCGTCGATGATGGCCGACGGGTGGATCAGAGGATTTGCCATTAGCGTCTACTTTTCAAGGTGCGCGCCTATGTGCCAGGCGTTCAGCGTGTCTGCCACGACGCGTATGTCGTCGGGCGTTATCTCACTGTGTAATGGTATGGACAGGACCTCGCGGCACGTGCGCTCCGTCTCGGGCAGCGACAGGCTGTCTTGCGCGAAGACGGGTTGCAGGTGGATTGGGGTGGGGTAGTAGACCATCGAGCCGATGGAGTGGTTCGAGAGGTATTGACGTACGTCGTCGCGGCAACCATAGTTGACGCGGATTGTAAACTGGTTGAACGAATGTCCGTCGGTGTAGTCGGGAAGGACGAAGAAGTCGTTGCCCTTCAATGCGTTGCGATATGCCATGGCCGCTGAGCGTCGGCGTGACAGGATCTCGTCGATGTGGCGCAACTTTACTCGCAGCACGGCGGCTTGTATCTCGTCGAGGCGGCTGTTCAGCCCTACGGCCTCGCTGTTGTACTTGACGACGCTCCCGTGGCTGGCGAACATGCGTATGCGGGCCGCCAATTCGTCGGAGTTGGTGAATAGGGCCCCGCCGTCGCCCATACATGCGAGGTTTTTAGTAGGGAAGAACGATGTGCACCCAATGTGGCCCACGGAACAGGCCATCTTCTTTTGCCCGCGTATCGTCTGTGTCGCCCCGAACGACTGGGCGGCATCCTCGACGACGAAGAGGTTGTGGCGGGCGGCAATGTCCATGATGGGCTCCATGTCGGCCATCCGCCCGTAAAGGTGGACGGGTATTATGGCTCGCGTCTTGGGCGTTATCTTGCGCTCGATGTCTTTGGGCGAAATGTTGAAAGATTTGGGGTCTATGTCTGCGAATATGACGTTAATCCCTATCAGGGTGGCGGCTTCGGCTGTGGCTATGAAAGAATGGGACGGCACAATGACCTCGTCGCCTTGTTTTAAGCCTAATGCCATGAGAGCCAGCGTTATGGCCTCCGTGCCGTTGGCGCACGTTATAGCGTGGGTCGTACCGACGTAGGATGCGAGCTCCGTCTCGAGTTGACGGACGTTTTCGCCTCGGATGTATCGTCCGCTGGCCGCTACGGTGTTTATGGCTTTTGATAGTTCGTCCTCATAGCGCGTGTAGACTGCATGGAGGTCGACCATGTCGATTTTTCTGTCGGAAGTTTCGTTCACTGTCTGTATGGAAACTGTGCGACGCTTAAAGGGTTGCGGCGCACGCTCAGAATGTAAAGTTATGCAAAAAGATGAAAAGTAGAGGAATTGAGGTCTTGGTTGTGGGGGAGGCTTCGGCATTGTGAAAAGCAGGAAAGGAACTTTAACATGACACCTTGGATGGGCAAAACATTGAAATAGTTACCTTTGCGCTTTCTGATAAGATAGAATACAGAATATCAAGATATAAAATGTCAGTAGCTGATAATAGCGCAAAGATTAGAAACGTGGCGATCATTGCCCACGTCGACCACGGCAAGACGACCCTTGTGGACAAGATGCTGAAAGCCGCTAAGACTTTCAGAGAGAACCAGCAGGTCGGCGACTTGCTCATGGACAACAACGAGCTCGAGCGCGAGCGCGGCATCACCATCCTCGCCAAGAACTGCGCCGTCAACTGGGGCGGCTACAAGATCAACATCATCGACACCCCGGGCCACTCCGATTTCGGCGGCGAGGTCGAGCGCGTCCTCAACATGGCCGACGGCTGCCTCTTGCTCGTCGACGCTTTCGAGGGCCCCATGCCTCAGACTCGTTTCGTCCTCGAGAAGGCCATCAAGATAGGTCTTAAGCCCATCGTCGTCATCAACAAAGTCGACAAGCCAAACTGCCGCCCCGAGGAGGTCAACGAGGCCGTCTTCGACCTCATGTTCACCCTCGGCGCAACGGAGGATCAGCTCGACTTCCCCACCATCTACGGCTCCGCCAAGGAGAACTGGATGAGCACCGACTGGAAGCAGAAGACCGACAACATCGACGCCGTTTTCGACGCCATTATCAATACCATCCCCGCTCCTAAGGTCAACGACGGCACGACGCAGCTGCTCATCACCTCCATGGAGTACTCCTCATACACCGGCCGTATCGCCGTCGGTCGCGTCCATCGTGGCGAGCTCAAGGCAGGCCAGGACGTCAGCCTCTGCAAGCGCGACGGCTCGGTCGTCCGTCAGAGGATCAAGGAGCTCTACGTCTACGACGGCATGGGCAAGAACAAGGTCGATAGCGTAGGCTGTGGCGACATCTGCGCCATCGTAGGCTTCGACGGCTTCGACATCGGTGACACCGTTGCCGACCGCGAGAACCCCGAGCCACTTCCCACCATCGCCATCGACGAGCCTACCATGTCGATGCTCTTCACCATCAACAACTCTCCGTTCTTCGGTAAGGATGGCAAGTTCGTCACGAGCCGCCATATCAAGGACCGCCTCTACAAGGAGCTTGAGAAGAACCTCGCCCTCCGCGTCGAGGAGACCGACCGCGCCGACGCTTGGAACGTCTACGGTCGTGGCGTCCTCCACTTGTCCGTCCTCATCGAGACCATGCGTCGCGAGGGCTACGAGCTTCAAGTCGGTCAGCCGCAGGTCATCATCAAGGAGATTGATGGTCAGAAGTGCGAGCCTATCGAGGAGCTGACCATCGACCTCCCAGAGGATTGCTCTGGCAAGGCCATCGAGATGGTAACCCAGCGCAAGGGCGAGCTGGTCAACATGGAGCGCCATGGCGACCGCATCCACCAGGATTTCAAGATCCCAAGCCGCGGCATCATCGGCCTGCGCACCAACCTCATGACGGCGACTGCCGGCGAGGCTGTCATGGCACACCGTCTCCTTGGCTTCGAGCCGTGGAAGGGCCCCATCGACAAGCGTACCAACGGCTCTCTCATAGCTCTTGAGGGCGGCACGGCCTACGCCTACTCGCTCGACAAGCTCCAGGATCACGGCAAGTTCTTCATCAACCCTGGCGACGAGGTCTACGCTGGTCAGGTCGTAGGCGAGAACACCCGCGAGGGCGACATCGTCATCAACGTTTGCAAGAGCAAGAAACTCACCAACATGCGTTCCAAGAGTGCCGACGACGCCGTCCACTTGGCTCCTCCCACCATCTTCAGCCTTGAGGAGGCGTTGGAGTACATCCAAGGCGACGAGTATGTCGAGGTGACGCCCCACTCCATGCGTCTCCGCAAGATCCTCCTCAACGAGGCGGACCGCAAGCGCGAGGCCAAGAATGCGCAATAGGGCTTAAAGCTTCAAAGATAGAGGCGCCAACCCTCATTCGGAGACTTTTTTCCGAGGAGGGTTGGCGCCTCACTATTTGAGGGCAAATGAATTAGGGGTCGCGTAATTTCCCAAATTATACCTACTTTTGAATTGCCATGTCCAATAGTCAAAAGAAAGAGAGCAAGCTGCACCGCATGTTGCGGATGACAGTTTTCGTTGACAAATCGTTCGAGCAGCTTTTCACCATTCGCTTCACCCCCATTGCCTTAGGTGTTGGAATCGGTGTGCTCGCCATTCTCCTCATAGCCGGTGTGACGGTCCTCATCGCTTTCACTGGCTTGCGTGAGTATATCCCCGGCTATCCGACGGGCGAGGAGCGCGCCATGATCCTCCATAATCTCCAGCGCGCCGACTCTCTTGCAAGCGAGATTGCCTTGCGCGACAATATGCTCAACAATCTCCGTATCGTGCTTCGTGGTGACGACCAGCCGGCAAGCGTCGACAATGCGGGGCAGGAAGGGACATCGCCTGTAACCAAGCAGTTGCTCGCCAATCTCAACCAAGCTAAGAGCAATGAGGAGTCCGCTTTCCTCACCAACATAGAGAACCAAGACAAGTACGATGTCGCCGACGACTCCGAGCCCGACGTCACCATAAACTCTGAACTCGAGTCCACTTTCTTCTTCAGCCCGCTCAAAGGAGTGGTCACCGACCGCTTCGGTGTCCGCAATGGGCATTTGGGCGTCGACATCGCAGCCTCCGACGGCACGCCTGTCATGAGCACTCTCGCCGGTACGGTCATCTTCTCCGAATGGACGCTCCAAACTGGGTATGTCATAGCTGTGCAGCATGACAATCAGCTCGTCTCCATCTACAAGCACAACGCTCAACTCCTTAAACCTCAAGGCTCCCGCGTCAAGGCCGGCGAGGCCATAGCCATGGTCGGCAACTCTGGAGAGCTCTCTTCGGGCCCCCACCTCCATTTTGAGCTGTGGTACAAAGGCGCGCCTCTCAATCCTGAGAACTATATAGAGTTCGAGCCCAAGACGCAAGAATAAAAAAGGCTCGCTCAACCTCCATCTTTACAGAAGAACATCATGGCTAAAGCAAACGTGCAAGGTCGGCAGCGTATCGCCATCCTCGGCAGTACCGGATCTATTGGAACCCAAACAGTTGACGTTATAAGGATGCATTCCGACGTGATGCAGGCCACGCTGCTCGTGGCTCGCCGCAACGTCGAGCTGCTTGCCAAGCAGGCCCTTGAGCTGCGACCCGAGCGTGTCGTCATTGCCGACGAGTCTCTCCGCGACAAGCTCGCCTCCCTTCTTGCCGACACTGACATCGAGGTTCTTGCAGGTGCCGCGGCCATCGAGGATGCCGTCCAAGCCGATAGCGTCGATGTCGTCGTGGCAGCCATGGTCGGCTTCAGCGGCTTTGGCCCGACAATGGCCGCCATCCGAGCGCGCAAGACCATAGCCCTTGCGAACAAAGAGACCCTCGTCGTCGCAGGTCAGATCGTCATGAAAGCCGCGCAAGAAGCCGGAGTCCCGATCCTTCCTGTCGATTCCGAGCACTCCGCAATCTTCCAATGCCTCCAAGGCGAGGGCAACCCTCCGCGACGCAAGATTATCCTGACGGCCAGTGGCGGACCTTTCCGAGGCATGAGCCGAGAGCAACTCGCCAATGTCACGCCCCAGATGGCGCTCAGGCATCCAAATTGGGACATGGGGGCCAAGGTCACTATCGACTCCGCATCCATGATGAACAAAGGTCTCGAGGCCATCGAGGCGCGTTGGCTGTTCAACGTCCCCGCCTCGCAGATCGACATCCTTGTCCACCCTCAAAGCATCGTCCACTCGCTCGTCGAGTTCGCCGACGGCTCCATAAAGGCTCAGCTCGCCATGCCCGACATGCGACTCCCCATCCAATACGCGCTCACCTATCCGCAGCGTCTCCCCTCTCCCGTCGGGCATCTCGACCTTGCGACCTGTGGCCCTCTCACGTTCGAGAAGCCCGACACATCCGTCTTCCGCAATCTCGCCATCGCTCTCGAAGCTCTCGACCGCGGAGGCAACGCCCCATGCGTCATGAACGGGGCGAACGAGATTGCCGTCGCGCGTTTTCTCGACGGCAAGATCGGGTTCCTCCAGATGACAGATGTCGTCGCTGAGACCATGAGCCAAGTGCCTTTCGCCGCCAACCCGACAATGGACGATCTATACGCCACCGATGCCGAGGCGCGCCAAAAGGCGACTGAAATATGCTCCAGAATCCAAAGGGTTTTGTAGTGTTGACCTCCACAACTTTTTGATTATCTTTGAGGGACGACAAATCACCTTCAGGCACAGTGACGCTTAGCTGCCATAACGCCGCGACTTCATCAAGAAGTCTCTCGTCGAGGCTAAAAGCCGCGGCCCGTGTTTTTGCGCTCGTCGCTGCCATGCTGCCTGCCGTCGTCTCCCGAGCCCAATATATCGACCTCGACGCCAAAGTCACTCGCCTCCCTGCCGTGTCCATAAGCAACTTTGAGCAGATCGGCGCCGACGATGGTCTTTGTAGCAACACCGTAAATCTTACATACCGCGATGAGTCTGGTCTCGTTTGGATTGGCACCGACGATGGTCTCAACACCTACGATGGCTACTCAATCCACAGCTACAAGCCCGACATCCAAGACTCTACATCCATCGACGGCAAGCAGGTTCTCGGTCTTGGCGAGTACACCCCCCTTAATATCACTATCGCCCTTGGCGATGCGGGCATAAACATATACAACAAGCGGACAGGCACTTTCCGCAAGGGTAGCCAGCAAAAGTTCCTCAAGTCCGATAGCGACGACTCCAGTGCCTTCGGCGTATACCTCTACGGCAACGAGATTTACTCCATCTTCCCCGAGTGCGTCATCAAGCGAAACCGCATCACGGGGCGCACCATTTGTATCGAGCTGCCTCACAGGCTCGCTCTCGATGGCTTCCGTCGCGGGCGTATGAAGATGATGGCCATGCCCGGCACGCAGGGGCACATCGTAATCCGCACAGGCGTCACCTCACTTTGCGTCCTCGACACCCGCTACGAGTCGACCTACATGATCAGTCTCGAAGGGCTCTTCATATACGACATCGCCCCTCTTGATGAGAACCGTCTCCTCCTTGCCACACGCACGGGTCTCTATGTCTACGACTTCCGCAATTCCGACCTCAAGCAACTCGAGTTCTTACGTGGCGAGCTTATCCATTGCATGGCCCGCAACTCCGATGGCGATTTTTGGGTTGCCTACGGTGGCAACAAAATCCTCAAGTGGAGTCCCTCTCGTGCAGTGTCGTGCCGAATAGCCAACTGCTACCAGTTCCTCAACCGTCAGACGCGCATCAACGACCTGCGCGAGGATGAGAATGGAATTCTTTGGCTCGCCACCAACAACATCGGCATCGTAAAGCTCGACACTAAGAAGCCAAAGCTCTCAACCATTTTCATCGTAGCCAATCTCCCAATGGACCACACGACGCGCGACGTGTCCGCCACGCCCGATGGCATCCTATGGGCGGCGTGTGGAGTAAATGGGCTCGTCCGAGTCGACATGAACACTCACAGGTCGCAGACAATCCGCATCCCCAACGAGGCGGTGCTGAGTGTCTTGGCCCGGAAAGATGGTTCTGTCATGCTCGGCACGGCGAGGCGTCTCGTCCGCTACTCTCCGTCCGACGGCTCGATAGAACCTATCAATTTCACGGGCGAGGCTGCCGACTCTGCCCAACGTGTCTTCGTGCGCAACATGGCAGAAGATTGCCTTGGCAACATTTGGGTCTCCACTCGTATCGGCCTCTACAAGTATAACGGCGTCACTTTCTCTCGGATGTCTACCGACGAGGGGGCGCATTTTGTCTTCAACTGCGCATTGGAGGACAGCGACGGACGCATATGGGCAGGCTCTTGCTCGGGTGCCATGGTGCGCCCAGCCGAGGGTGACAATTTCAGGCTTGTCGGGCGCAGCTGGAATGGGCGCAACGACGAGGGCGTGTTGAGCATCATCGAGTATAACGGCAAGATCATCATGGGAACCTCCGACGGCATCAAGGTCTTCGACAAGAAAACCTACCAAGAGGAGAATGCAGAGATATTCAAGCCTTTCAACGGCAAGGTCGTGTATAGCGTCATGAGCGATTCTAACGGCATCATATGGCTCAACACGAGCTCCGGTGTCGGCTATGTCGATTTCTATTACGGCAATGTCTATACCTTTGGTCATGATGATGGCCTTTACAACGAAGGCAACGAGTGCCATAAGTTCACTGCTTCGGGCGACAAGATCTTCTTCGGGCAGGTGACTGCCGTCAACGTCATTGACACCCGCCACATCACCTTCAACACGCGAATGCCACAGACGTTCGTGTCCGATGTCCTCTACTGTTATGGCGGACAAGAGGAGTCCATGTCCATGAGCAACGACACCACCTATACCTGCAAGTACGCTCCCAACGCGTCCATCCGCCTCCATGTGGCGTCGTCCGACTTTACCGATCCTTTCCGCAATAGGTTCATGTACAAGATCGACAATGGCGATTGGATTCAGCTGACCGGCAACAACGAGATTCTCATCCCAAGCCTCCTCCCTGGCACATACCGCGTCCGCCTCCGTTCATCCAATGCTGACAAGACGTGGAGCTACGACGTCAAGACCGTCTACATCGCCATCGAATCGCCTCTCTGGCTTTCCCGACCCGCCCTGATCTTCTATACAATATGGATGATGGGTCTCGTATGGCTATTCCTCAACATGCGTTTCCGCAAGATAAACCGACGCATGAAACAAGCCGAGGCTGAGAACCGGTCCAAAAATGCCATCGAGGAGCAGCGCAACCAGTTCGCCAACGTCATCAATGAGCAGCGGGCCAGCTTCAACTACGCCAAGCGTATTCAAGATGCCCTCATGCCGACAACGCAAAGCATCGAGGGCTACTTCGCCAAGCTCTTCATCCTCTACCGACCCAAGGATATCGTCAGTGGCGACTTCTACACCTTCTACCATCGCGACGGCAAGTCCTTCATCGTCTCGGCCGACTGCACGGGTCACGGTGTCCCCGGCGCTTTCATCTCCATTCTTGGCATCGACCACCTCAACAGCATCATCATGCAGCAGAAGGTCGATGACGCTGGCGAGATTCTCACGATCCTCCAGACTGAGCTGCACAAGGCTTTCACCAAGATCGGCAACGAAGAGGTTAAAGATGGCATGGATGTCACGGTCTGCGTTATCCACCACGCCGAGCGACGCGTCAACTTCGCCGGAGCCATGAACGATATGTACATCATTCGCTCCAACGAGGTTCTCGAGTTCCATGGCGAGCGAATGTCAATAGGTGCCGATTACTCTGAGGATTGCGCCAGACACGACGTCGTATTCCACAGCCAAGATGTTGAATGCCAGTCGGGCGACATGATGTACATCTTCTCCGATGGCTACTGCGACCAGTTCGGTGGTCCTGAGATGAAAAAGTTCAAGGTGCGACGGTTCAAGAATCTTCTCCTCAACATCCATAAGCTCCCTGCCAACGACCAGCGTCTGCTCCTCAACCAGAAGCTTATCGAGTGGATGGGCGGTGGCGAGCAAACCGACGACATCTCCATCATCGGCTTCCAACCTTGGGAGTAAATCGAGTTAACCCTCCATTCCAACACACATATTATACCTTAAAAAAAGCAACGTTCCTACGATGAAAATTGTATCGTGCGTCTACCTGATCGGCATATGGGCATACAGCCTCTGCCTGACAATTGCCGCGCTGTTCAATGAGAAAGCACGCCTCCTGCGCAACGGCCGTAAAGAGACTTGGCGTAAACTTGAAAACTTCGACTCTACAGGCGGGACTATATGGGTCCATGCCGCTTCCCTCGGCGAGTTCGAGCAGGGTCGCCCGCTAATCGAGGCCATCAAGGCCCAAAATCCTGGTCAGAAAGTCGTACTCTCTTTCTATTCCCCATCGGGCTACGAAGTCCGTAAGAACTACGCCATGGCCGACCTCGTCTGCTACCTTCCTGCCGACGGGCCCTCCAATGCGCGCCGCTTCGTCAAGGCGATAAACCCCACGAGGGTCTACTTCGTCAAATACGAGTTCTGGCACTTCTTCCTCAAAGAGATTAATAGGTGTGGCATTCCTCTCTACGGAATCTCCATGATTTTCCGACGTTCCCAACCTTTCTTCTCCATGTGGGGCGACTGGTTCCGCGACATGCTCCGCTTGTTCTCCCACATCTACGTCCAAGACCAGGAGTCCGCACGCCTCCTCGACACCATCAAGGTTCATCAATACACCGTCGCCGGCGATACCCGCTTCGACCGAGTTCGTCAGATAGCTTCCAACGCGGCCGATGTCCCTGCCGTCAGCCAATTCGCCCAAGGCGCCCATCAGGTCATCGTGGCAGGCAGCACCTGGCCTCCCGATGAGGATATCCTCGTCGATTATATCAACAATGCTCCGCAAGACATCAAGCTCGTCATCGCTCCCCACGAGATCGGCAAGGCGCGCGTCGACGCTCTCTGCGCACGTTTCACAGTCCCCTATGCGCGCTTCACCGCCCTCGATGGCGCTGACCTCGCCGCCGCGCGCATCTTCGTTGTCGATACCATCGGCATCCTCTCCGCAATCTACCGATATGGCACCATGACCTACGTTGGCGGCGGTTTCGGTGTCGGCATCCACAACACTCTCGAACCTGCCATCTACGGACTTCCAGTTCTCTTCGGTCCCAACCACAAGCGTTTCAAGGAGGCTGTCGACCTTATAGAGTGTGGCGGCGGTTTCTGCATAACCGACAAGATGTCCTTTAACAACAAGGTCTCCGAGCTCTTCTCCGATTCCGACAAGCTCGCAAGGGCTGGCAAGGCAGCCGGCGATTACTGCCAAAGCATGCTTGGCGCGACGGAGAAGATTATGGCGGACACCTGTCGCTAATGTTAAATTCGATAATAAAACTCCCCCCAACGCTCTTTGACTTATAAAATCTGTTAACTTAGGCAAGCAAACTTAAAAATCGCTTTGCTGCTCATCCATTTCAAATGCCAGCAAAGCGACTTTAACTTTTAATATTGCCTATGGAAACAAACCGACTGGTGAAACTGCTCATCTGCATAGCAGTTTTCCTCATCTTGTGGTTCTTGCCTGCCAGTATCTTCTGCATCGACGGTCTGACGGTAATTGAGCACCGCGTAATTGCGCTCTTTGTCTTTGGCGCGCTAATGTGGATTCTCGAAGCCATCCCGATATGGACGACGTCAATCCTCATCATCGTCATGATGATCGTCACCGTCTCTGACAGTATGTTCCTGCCTCTCAACCACTCTGGCGAAGAGGGCTTCGGTACGCTCATCAGCCACAGTGCCATCATGTCGTCGTTTGCCCACCCCATAGTCATGCTCTTCATGGGAGGCTTTGCCCTCGCCATCGCCGCCACGAAATGTGGCCTCGACGTCAACCTCGCCCGCGTCCTCCTCAAGCCGTTCGGAAATCGTAGTGAGATCGTCCTCCTCGGCTTCATGATCGTCACGGGTATCTTCTCCATGTTCATGAGCAACACCGCGACAGCCGCAATGATGCTTGCCATCATCACCCCCGTTGTCGCGCAGCTCCCAGGTAAGGGGCGCATAGCCATGGCAATGGGAATCCCCGTCGCCGCCAATGTCGGCGGTGTAGGCACTCCCATTGGCACGCCGCCAAACGCCATCGCGCTCGGCTACCTCACCCAAAATCCCGACCTCGGCGTAAGCATCTCCTTCGGACAATGGATGATGGTCATGGTGCCTTTCGTCATCATTCTTCTCGCTTTCTCCTGGTTCCTGCTCGTCAAGTTGTTCCCATTCTCCAAGAAGAGGGTCGAGATAACCATCAACGGCAGCTTCCGCAAAGACCGCGAGGCCATTATCGTCTACGTCACTTTCATCGCGACGGTAATCCTTTGGGTGACCGACCGTTACACTGGTATCGATAGCAACTCTGTCGCCATGATTCCTCTTGCCGTGTTCGCCGTGACAGGCATCATGGGCAAAGAGGAGCTTAAGCAAATCAACTGGGATGTCCTTTGGCTCGTAGCGGGCGGCTTTGCGCTCGGCGTGGGTCTCAACCAGAGCGGTCTCGCCAAGAGCCTCGTGGCTTCCATCCCGTTCGACACGTGGCCTCCCGTTGCCGTCATTGCTGGTTCCGGTCTCATCTGCTTCACCATGTCGACCTTCATGAGCAACACCGCGTCCACGGCGCTCCTCGTCCCCATCCTCGCCGCCATGGCCACGGGCATGACCGACGTCCTCGCCCCCTTCGGCGGTGCTGTCACTATGATTCTCGGTGTCGCCGTATGCGCCTCAATGGCAATGTCGCTCCCCATCTCGACGCCGCCTAACGCTCTCGCCTACGGAACGGGTCTCATCACGCAAGGTCAAATGGCGAAAAGTGGTCTCGTCATCGGCGTTGTTGGCATGATTCTTGGCTACGCCACCCTCGTACTTGCGGTGAAATTAGGTCTCTTCTGACCTCCCCAAGCGGTAAGCAATAGCGGCGGACAAGATTTACTCATTAAAAAATGAACAAATCATCATTTAGTTGTTGTAATATATCACACGATAGGTTACTTTTGCGCCCTGAAATAACAACAACCTGATAACCTACATCCTCCACTCCCCACGAGTGGTCATGAAAAACAACAACTTGCGATGAACTTCAACATTCGAGAGATTCTGTCCGCCGCCATTGTCCTTGCGGCTGTCATGGATATCATCGGCTCACTGCCTATCGTACTCGCCATGCGTGAGCGCGGCCTGAAGGTCAACCCCCTCCAGACGACGGTGGTCACGATATCGCTCCTTATCGCGTTCCTCTTCCTCGGCCAGTCGTTCCTCGGCTTCTTCGGAGTGGATATCAACTCTTTCGCCGTAGCTGGCGCAATTGTCCTCTTCGTCATAAGCCTTGAGATGGTCATGGGCGTCGAGATTATGAAACAGGATAGTCCTAAGGGCGCGTCCATCGTCCCTTTGGCGTTCCCTCTCCTCGCTGGCCCTGGCTCTTTCACCACGCTCCTCTCTCTCCGAGCTGAGTACGGTCTCGAGAACATTATTGCCGCCGTCCTCCTCAATGCGCTCTTCGTCTATTTCGTCCTCAGGGCGTCTTCCTGGATTCAGCGCATCGCAGGTGCCAACGGCATCTACGTCCTTAAGAAGTTATTCGGCATCATCTTGTTGGCAATGTCCGTAAAGCTCTTCACCAGCAACTTGTCCATCATTGTCCATACCTTCACAAGCTCAGCAGACTAAGGTCGCCACGAGGCATCGCGCCCCTGCCGACCATAGCCGAGGGCGCAATGTCTAAATGGCACAAAAACATTACGTGGTCTGGAAAGGCCGCACCCCTGGCGTCTACGCCGACTGGGCTTCTGCTAAAGCCCAAATCGACAATTTCGAAGGCGCGCGTTATAAAGGTTTCGCCTCCCGCGAGGAGGCAGAAGCGGCTTATGCCCAAGGGCCTAAGCCGCTTCCAGCGTACCTGAACCACTCGTTCAAAACAGAGCTTCCGCCAACCGAGGCCCCGGACCCCAACGCCATCGCTGTCGATGCCGCTTGCTCCGGCAACCCCGGGGTCATGGAATACCGCGGGGTATCGTTGTGGGATAATAAGGTCATCTTCCACCACAAACACGACCTCGGTACCAACAACATTGGTGAGTTCCTGGCCATCGTCGAGGGGCTCGCGAGGCTCAAGGCCGCCAATGCCGACAACGTTACTATCTACTCCGACTCCATGATCGCCATCACATGGGTCAGGGCAAAAAAGTGTCGCACGAAGCTCGAGCTCACGCCTCGAACTGCCGAGCTGCTCTCCATCGTCCAACGGGCGGAGAAGTGGCTCCACGACAACACATTCTCCAACCCCATCGTCAAATGGCCAACCGACATCTGGGGCGAGATTCCTGCCGATTTCGGACGCAAGAAATAAGCTAACTCCCCTACGCCTATGCCAGCTTCCTCTTTCCCGTTCAACGATCCTTTCTATCTGCTCCACAAGCAGATTAGTAAGAACGACATCCTGCATGCCGTCGATTCGCTCCGAAAGGCCGTGAACCCCGACAAGCCCGACGGCTTCCCCGACCTCCTCGATAGCATCGCGAACGACTACTCCCTCATGCTCGATTTCATGGCCTCGGGTGGCTCCGACCCCCAACGTGCCAAGATACTCGCCAGCCTCCGCTTCCGCCTCCACGACATAGCCGACTCCATCGAGCTGGCATCCCATCTCGACAAAGGCGATGTCCGCACCCGCCCCCATGAGGAGGCTCGTTGCGACTACATCCGCAACAATGTCCCGTCCCTCGTCGCCGACTATAAGCAGCAGTCGCTCACCATCCCTTGTGGGCTCGATGCTATGGACATCCTCTGCCGAGCCCTCGACATCCAACGGCTCTCCGAGTCCGAAGTAAGTCTCGTCTTCGACTACATAATCCGCGACGCCGACACGCCCGATGCCGAGCGAGCCTACGCAGTGGGTGTCTTGGCGCACAACATCGTCTTCCGCCACAACATCCATCTGGCGCGCCACTTCGTCAAGGCCTTTGCCGATGATGTCCTCACGGGGCAGACTGCCGCACGTGCAGCGGTGACCATCGTCGCCAGCATCCTCGCTCATCCCTACCGATGGCAGGAGGACGACGAGCTTCTCGCTTCGCTAAGACAAGCTGCCGCGTCCAATCCCCGATTCAACCTTTTGGCAAAGGCGAGTTTCTCCATGTTCGCCAAGACCAACATAACGGGCGAGATCGAGCGTTTCTTCACCGAGGACATGGCGCAAGAGATAAGCCGCCTCGCTGAGAACATCATTGAGCGCAAGGACAAGGTGACGTCCAAAATCAACCCTGAGGAGATTGAGGCCATCTTCGGTCCCGACAACAACCCCTCCATCATCGACAAGTTCTCCCAGCTCGCCAAATGGCAAGAGGATGGTGCCGACGTCAATTTCGCCACCCATAGCGCAATGAAGACGTCCGATTTCTTCCGCCCTGCCGCCAACTGGTTCCGCCCATACGACCCCAATTCCTCCCACGTCCAAAATGCCCTTCAGAAAATCGAGCCCGAGTTCCGCCAACGTCTCGCCGACGCCATCGCGCAAATGCCGATGCCCGACTCCGACAAGTATTCCACGGCGAACGTCCTCGGTCACATGTCGCTTCCCAGCGTCGGCGACATCTGCCAAACTTTCGAGGAGGAGGGACGACGCTCTGCCGACACCCGAGCCGCAAACTCTAACACCCCGCCCGGTACTGCCGCCGAGCTCCTTGCTGCCGACAATTTCGTAAAAGACCTTTATCGAGCCTTCATAATCAAGCCCGATCTGATGGGGCAGTCGATTCTCTTTTCGCAAGACAATTGGCAAGTCCAGTTCGATGCCGTGTCCGTTTTCTTCCCATCGCCCTCCGATGCCGACTCTTTGGGACGCACCCTTGTGAAATACAATTGCTGGGGTGCTGCCGCGCGCATCTACGAAAAACTGCTTGGCGACCCTCCATCGTCCGATGTCACTACGATGCGCAAGCTCGCCCTCTGCCTCAAGCGGAAAGGCGATGATGTTGATTCGCTCGACATACTCATTCATGCCGACAGCATCGACGGTTCCGACGCGTGGACTAAGCAGACAATCGCGCAATGGCAGTTCGAGAACTGCGAGTACGCCCGATGCCTCTCCAGCCTCGTCGGGGCTGAGCAGATAAAACCCCTCTCTCCACGACTCGCCACAATCAAAGGCCGTTGCCAGTTGCTCCTTCACAAGACGTCCGAAGCCCTCAATACTTTCCTCGGTCTCACCTTCACTGCGCCCGACCAAGGTGCAGGATATCAGGGAGCTGCGCAGTGCCAATTCTTACTCGGTCGACCCGATGAGGCGGTGAAATATGTCGGCATGCTCCGTGAGAATAATGTAGTCGAGTCAACCGACCTCCTGGCGTGCGAGGCCATCCTCGGGCTTGTCTCTCTCGCCGCCTCCAACATCCCCGACGCCATAGCCCACTTCCGCCATATCGACGGTGTGGAAGTTGAGAGCCTCATCTGCAACACCAATGCGTCCCTGTTGTCCTATGGGCTCAAACAGTCCGACATCGATCTTTTTACCGAGATCGTCCGCCGCGGCTGCTAAGCTCGGCTGTTTTATAATATTAGATTTATTCATTAGCTTTGTAAGTTGAAATATAAAAGCATAGCGGAATTATGGAGTTCACAGCCCAACAGATAGCTGAAATGCTCGGCGGCGTCGTAGTAGGCGACCCTCAGACAACGGTCAATGACGTGTCAAAAATCGAAGAAGGACGTCCCAAGACGCTCACTTTCTTCGCCAATCCCAAATACGAGCACTACGTCTACACCACCGAGGCTTCTGTCGTCATCGTGAATTCCGATTTCGAGCCACAGCACCCCGTCAAGGCGACGATGATCAAGGTCGCCAACGCCTACGAGAGCCTCGCCAAGCTCCTCGCCCTCTACGAGCAGATGCAACCCAAGAAAGTCGGCATCGAGCAGCCTTCCCACATCAGCGAGACAGCCTCAGTCGGCAGTGATGTCTACGTTGGCGCGTTCGCCTACATCGGCGACAAGGCAAAAATCGCCGACGGCGCTAAGATTTATCCGCAAGTCTATATCGGCGACGGTGTCACCATCGGTGAGGGAACTGTCATCTATGCCGGTGCCAAAATCTACAAAGGCTGCAAGATAGGCAACCGATGCGTCATCCACTCTGGCGCCGTTATCGGAGCCGACGGCTTCGGCTTCGCCCCAGACAAAGATGGCGTATACCATAAGATCGAGCAAGTTGGCGTCGTCGTCATTGAAGACGATGTCGAGATTGGTGCAAACACTTGCATCGACCGCTCCACCATGGGCTGCACGCGTGTCGAGCGTGGCGTCAAGCTCGACGACCTCGTAATGGTCGCCCACAATGTCGTCATCGGTCACGATACCGTCATCGCCTCACAATCTGGCGTTGCCGGCTCCACCAAGGTAGGTCCACATTGCGTCCTCGGTGGTCAGGTTGGCGTCGCAGGACACATCGAGCTTGCCGAGCGCACCACCATCGCTGCCCAAAGCGGCATCCAAGGCTCCGTACGCAAGCCCGGTCAGACCCTCTTCGGCTCGCCAGCCTTCGACTACATGAGCTTCACTCGCGCCTTCGTCATATTCCGCCGCCTCCCCGAACTCAAGCGTCAAATCGACCTCCTCATGAAGGAGCGCGACGACAAATAAGAAGCCGCATATCCACGACACATGGAAAATCAGACAACCCTTAATGGCAGTGCCAAGTTCGAAGGCAAAGGTCTTCATACCGGCGCATTTGTCCATCTCTCTATAAACCCTGCGCCTGCCAACTACGGTTTCCGCTTCAAGCGCATCGACCTCGACGGGCAACCAGAGATACCCGCCGTCGCCACGCGAGTCTCTTTCACGCAGCGCGGCACCGTCCTCACGGGCGACAACAAGGAGACCGTCTCCACGATCGAGCACCTCAT
The DNA here is from genome assembly GCA_963616565.1 of Clostridium sp. CAG:343. GTDB lineage: Bacteria > Bacteroidota > Bacteroidia > Bacteroidales > Marinilabiliaceae > W3P20-009. The sequence continues at coordinate 108,817 of CAVEKX010000003.1, read as the reverse complement.
GTCCGCTCTCCGCGCTCGTGGTGTCGACAACTGCCAGATACAACTCGACGGCCCCGAGGTCCCTATCCTCGACGGCAGCGCAAAGCCTTTCGTCGATGCCATCGACAGCCTCGGTCTCCAGTCTCAAGATGCCGAGCGACGATTCCTCACCATCACCCACAAGGTGGTCTATGAGGAGAAAGAAAAGGGTCTGCGCATCATCGCGCTCCCCGAAGATTACTTTGCGGCTGAGGTCTGCATCGCCTTCGACGGCACAAAGTGCCTCCCCAACCAATGGGCGCAAATCGAGGATCTCGCAACTGAATACAACCAGGTCTACGACTGTCGCACCTTCGTTTTCCTCCACGAGATAGCACCACTCCTCAACATGGGGCTCATCAAGGGTGGCGACCTCGACAACGCCATCGTCTTCGTCGAGGGACAGATAACGCCAGAGCAGAAAGCCGAGTTGGCTAAAAAGCTCGGACGAGACGATGTCACGATCCATCCCTCCGGTGTCCTCAACGACCGCGACCTCAAATATGCCAATGAGGCAGCGCGCCACAAGCTCCTCGACCTCATCGGCGACCTCGCCCTCGTGGGGCTCCCCATCAAGGGCAGGATCCTCGCCACGCGCTCTGGTCATGGCTCCAATACCGCTTTCGCTCGCCAACTCATGCAAGAGTTCCTGCATTAGATTTTTTAGCACATACACCGAATACATTTTCCGAGAGAGAGAATGATGAACTTCCCTGAAGACTGCAAAATAAGCCCACTGGCCTCCGTATCCCCCGAGGCGCAACTCGGCCATGGTGTCGAGGTCGGTCCTTTCGCCACCATCGAGGCCAATGTCGTCATCGGCGACGGCTGCAAGATCATGAACGGCGCCACCATCTGCTGGGGCACGCGCATGGGCAAGAATAACCGAGTTTTCCAAAATGCCGTAGTCGGCGGAATCCCGCAAGACCTCAAGTTCCACGGCGAGGAGACGACTTGCGAGATTGGCGATAATAACTCTATCCGTGAGTGCGCTACCATAAATCGTGGTACGGCTTCGCGCAATAAGACCGTCGTCGGTAGCAACAACCTCATCATGGCATACTGCCACATCGGTCACGATTGCGTATTCGGCAATAACATCATCATCTCCAATGCCTGCCAGTTCGCTGGTGAGGTCGAGGTGAGCGACTTCGCCGTCGTCGGTGGCGGCTCCCTCTGCCACCAGTTCACGCGCATCGGCCGCTATGTCATGATTCAAGGCGGCACCCGCTTCGGCAAGGATGTCCCTCCATTCTCCATGATCGGCCGCGAGCCTGCCGCCTACGAGGGTCTCAACATCGTCGGTCTCCGTCGTCACGGCTACACCGCCGAGCAGATTGCCGAGGCGCAAGAGGTCTACCGTCGCATCTACCTCAGCAAGATGAACACCACACAGGCTCTCGAGTCCATAGCTGCCGAGATGACTCCCTCCCCAATCGTCAACGAGATCGTCGATTTCGTCAAGGCATCCAAGCGTGGCATCATCAAATAACCCTACTACATATTTAGAGCAGCCGCCGTCAGACATGCATCTGACGGCGGCTGCTCTTTTAGGTATGCTGTCGAGGCGTCGCATGAGCCTGTCGCCTCACGGCATTTCTCAATACGATACCGACACCTCTCCCACAATCGCTCTCGCCCTCTCCGCTATTGCGTCCATCTTCTCTTTCTCAGCTTTCTTCATCGTCTTCAATGGTGTCTCTCGGTCAATGGTGTATATCATCAGTCGTGGCGGCGCCAGCCTGCGCAATATCTCCAGCCACGGCAATACGTCTTCCTCTCTCGTGTTGTCATGCTCCACTCCGTTCTCGTCTGTCCAGCTGACGAACATCGTCTGTATCGTCAATGCTTGTCCGAGTCTGTCGTGCAAGGCCTCCATCCGCTCCACTGTCTTCATGAGCGAATATCCGGGTGCCGGTCTGTCTAATAGTCTGACGGTCTCCTCCAGTCCCGAGTCAATCTTCAATATCGCCTCGTCCGTAAGACACAACGCCTCGGCTACTTTCGGGTCGCCAATCCTCGTGGCGTTCGTCAGTACGCAGACTTTGGCCTTAGGGGCATATTTGTCTCTCAACGCCACAGTGTCGCAAATCACCTCCGCAAAATGAGGGTGCAACGTCGGCTCGCCATTCCCTGCGAAGGTTATGACGTCGGGCAATTCTCCGTCCGCCACCATCTTACGCAAGACCTCATCAAGCTGGCTCGCCACTTCCTCGCGGGTCGGCAGTGGCGACATTTTCTTCCCATGTGGATTATATCCGCATTCGCAATATAGGCAGTCGAAAGAACACACCTTCCCGTCAACAGGCAGAAGGTTAATCCCCAGCGAGACGCCAAGTCGCCGGCTATGAACAGGCCCGAATACGGCCTTGTCAAATAATATCGTGGACATGGTGGCAAAGTTCGCGCTTTTTCTCTTCGCCTCCCATCCCACACATGCGCCATTCTCTCCCAGCAGCGTGGAAAAAATCACTATCTTTGGACATATTTTGCGCTCGTTGCGCCCACCTTTCTCCATGCGATTCGCCGACGTCATAGGCCAGCAGGCCGTTAAGGAGCGTCTCTTGGCAATGTCTGCCGAGGGCCGAATCCCCCACGCCATGCTCTTCATGGGGGCAGAAGGCGTTGGCGCGCTCCCTCTCGCTCTCGCCCTCGCGCAATACATCGACTGCACGGGCGACAAGTCTAATGGCGACAGCTGCGGACAATGCCCTGCTTGCCAGAAGAACGCGCGCCTCGTCCACCCCGACGTCCACTACATCTTCCCCATAGCGAAAAACAGCCAAGGCGACGATACCGACACCTACCTCCCCGAGTGGCGACAGCTCGTGACTCGCTCCCCCTATTTCGGGCAACCCGAATGGACGGCCGCCATGTCTGCCCACAAAGCCTCTTCGGCCAAAGCCTCCGATGACGATTCTTCCTCCGCCCCGACGGCAGGCAAGCAAGCCCTCATCGCCAAAGATGCCGCGCAAGCCATCCACGCCAAGCTCAGCATGAAGCCCTACGAGGCCGACAAGCAGATCATGATAGTATGGAAGCCCGAGCTGATGAACGAGACAACAAGCAACAGCCTCCTCAAGATCCTCGAAGAGCCACCGACCGACACCATCTTCATCATGGTGAGTGAGGACCCGCAGAAGATTCTCCCCACCATCATGAGCCGCACGCAGACCTTCCGCATCCCGCCAATCGACGAGGCGAGCCTCCAGTCCGCCATATCTCGTATGGCTGGCATCGTGGGCGACGAGGCAAGGCGTGTCGCCCATATCGCCCAAGGCAGCTTCGTCGCCGCCATGCGCCAAATCTCACATTCCGACGCCGACGCGGTCAACCTCGCCACGTTCCAAGAGATGATGAGAGCCGCATGGGCTGGCAACGTAATCAAGATGAACAATGTCGCCGAGACCTGTCGAGCCATGTCGCGAGAGCAAGTCAAAGCCTATCTCGAGTACTGCCAGCGAATGATACGCGAGAGCTTCGTATTGAACCTCGCGACACAGCAACTCAATTTCCTCACCCAGCCCGAAGAGGCGTTCCTCGTAAAATTCGCACCCTTCATCCATGTCGGCAACGTCGAGAGGCTCTCTGCCCTCATCGACGACACCGCCGCTCGTATCGAGCAAAACGGCAACGTCCGAATGGTCATGAAGAGCATGATTTTGAGCCTCACCGCGCTAATCCGCCGTGCCAAGCGACCAACGTCGGAGTCCTGACCTCTCAGCCGACTCCGCGACCAACATATATTTTCATACCCACAGACACCCCACACGAAAATGGAAGACGAGATAAAAAGAGCCGACGAGCAAATACCTGACCTCGAAAAAGATGACGATCAGGCAGAAGACCTCATCCCTTCCGTCAGCTACCGCCCAGAGGACAGCGTCAGCTGCCCAGGCACACGCGCCATCCGTGGCGGAAAACTACACGCCTACGACTGGATGGACGACCTCCCTACGCCACCCAATGCTTCTGACCTCGTCGAGGTTCAGTTCAAGAATACACGCAAGGCCTACTACCGCAATTCGACAGGACTCCAATTGAAAGCCGGCGACATCGTGGCCGTCGAGTCTTCGCCTGGTCATGACATCGGAACCGTGACCCTTCAAGGACGGTTGGTCTACCTCCAGATGCACAAGAACCACGTCAACCCCGCCACCTACGAGTTCAAACGCGTCTACCGAGTCGCTCGCCCGACCGATATCGAGAAATGGGAGGAGGCCAAAGGTCTTGAGCATCAGACAATGCTCGAAGCGCGACAAATAGCACAAGACCTCCGCCTCAATATGAAGATTGGCGACGTCGAGTACCAAGGTGACCGCACTAAGGCCATCTTCTATTACATTGCCGACGAGCGTGTCGATTTCCGCGAACTCATCAAGGTGCTCGCCGACCGCTTCCACGTCCGCATCGAGATGCGACAGATCGGCGCGCGCCAAGAGGCTGGTCGCATCGGAGGCATCGGCCCTTGCGGTCGCGAGATGTGCTGCGCCTCTTGGATGACGAGTTTCGTCTCCGTCTCCACCCACTCGGCCCGCATCCAAGACCTGTCGCTCAACCCCGTCAAGCTCGCTGGCCAGTGTGGCAAGCTCAAGTGCTGCCTCAACTACGAGCTTAGCGCATACGTCGACGCCATCAAGAGTTTCCCTCCGACCGACAAACCCCTCGAGACAGCCGAAGGCTCGTTCTACTTCTACAAGTACGACATCTTCAAGCGTCTCATGTGGTACTCGCCCACAAAGGACTCCCCAACAAATATCGTTGCCGTCGAGGCCGACCATGTAGCCGAGGTTCAGGCCATGAACGCCGAAGGCAAGAAGCCCGACACACTCGGTGCTACGCAAACATCCGTAGGCAATGAGGATGACGGCTACTCCGGAACCGTCGATCTCAATGACGACCTCACGCGCTTCGACTCCAAGGGCGGCAACCGCCGTGGCGGACGAGACCGCGATCGCCGTGGCGGTCGTGATGACCGCGGGCGCGGTGGTCGTGGCGATCGCAACAACAACCGCTCTGACCGACGACCAGACCGTCGCCAACCCGATGCGTCTCAGTCCGATCAGACCCGTCAACCCGAGTCCGACAATGCCTCTCAGCAGCCTTCTGCCGACGCTCAGCAACAGCAGCAACGCCCAGAGCGTCGCGATAATCGAGGTCCTCGCCGCGACAACCGCGGTCCGCGTCCGCAGCGCGACAATCGTCAAGAGGGTCAAGAACAGCGCGAAAATCGCGGTCCACGCCGTGATAATCGTGGTCGTGGTCCACGCCGCGACAATCCCAATGGTGGCAATCGCGGACCTCGCCCTTCCGACTCCAACAAAAATGATGGCGGTGGCAACAACAATTCCCCACAACCCAATGCAGAATAGTTCCGCACGATGAGACCTCTCTTTTTCATCCTCACGGCACTCCTCCTGACGATCCTCCCAAGCTGCTCAAACAAGGTGGTTTATGATGAGTTCGTCTCCCTTGCCGATGCCAATTGGGATAAAGACACGCTCGCTGTCTTCCGCGCCGACATTCAAGACTCCGTCAGCGTCTACGACATTTTCATCCAAGTGCGTAACGACAACGATTACTCGTTCTCCAATCTCTGGCTCTTTGTCGATGTCGTCTCCCCCGACGGGCGCATGCGCCGCGACACTGTCGAGTGCACTCTCGCCAATCCCGACGGCTCTTGGCTCGGGGGAGGGTGGGGGAGCCTCTACACCCTCAGCTGCCCATATATGAGCGAAATAAAATTTGCCAAGCCTGGACCCTATACTTTTCGCATGACCCAAGGAATGCGCAAGGACCAGCTTAAGGGCATTCACGACATAGGTCTCCTCATCGAGACCCATCATGAGCAAAACAAATAACGCCCATGGGAAAGAACAAGCTAAAGAAGTTTGCCGACATGGCCTCCTACGACCATGTCTTCGAAGCCGATTTCGAGGCTCTGAGCCAAGGTGAGTTCCAGCAAAGGGGGCATTGGCACGAGTGGTTCGGCAATGATAACCCCATCGTCATCGAGCTCGGATGCGGACGCGGTGAATATACCGTGGGTCTTGCGCGCCGCGACCCCGCCAAGAATTATATTGGTGTCGACATCAAGGGGGCGCGTATGCATGCCGGTGCCACCGAGGCCGCCAATGAGGGTCTCAAAAACGTGGCATTCCTACGCACGCGCATCGAGTTCATCGAGCGGTTCTTCGCCCCAGGCGAGGTGAGCGAGATCTGGGTCACCTTCCCAGACCCTCAGATGCGTAAGCCGCGCAAGCGTCTCGTCGGGACGCTCATGCTCTCCCGCTACCGCACATTCCTCCGCCCCGACGGCCCCGTGCATCTAAAGACCGACAGCCCTTTCCTCCTCGAGTACACGCGACTCATGATGGAGCATAACAACATCACTCCGCAGGCTTTCACGCCCGACCTCTACGCACAAGGAGAGCCGGACCCTGCTCTCGGCATCCGCACCTACTACGAGCAGAAGTGGATCGACGCGGGCATGACTATCAAGTACATTCGTTTCCTCATCCCGCAAGGCGTCGACCTCATCGAGCCCGATGTCGACATCGAGCGAGACAACTACCACAATGTCGGGCGCAACGTCGTTATCCGCAAGTCCGACAATAACAATTAGCTCTCAATCAACAAGATGGCATTCTATCCCGCACAAGTCATACAGGCGCTCCGCCGCGTCATTCACCCCGAGAAGGGTGTCAACATCGTCGACCTCGGAATGCTCGAGGACGACATCCGCATCAACGGCAACCGCGTCAGCTTCTCCCTCATCTTCGACCGTCCCAACGACCCCCTCATGGCCTCTATCAAGCAGCGCGCCACGCAAGCCATAAAGGATGAGATGGGTCCCGATGTCGAGATTGACGACAATATCTTCATCAAGATACGTCAACGCCCCAAAGCACCCGAGAAACCTGTCCTCCCCGAGGTGAAAAACGTCATAGCGGTCGCTTCTGGCAAGGGCGGCGTCGGCAAGTCCACCGTCACCAGCAATCTCGCCATCGCCCTCACCAAACTGGGCTACAAGGTCGGTCTCCTCGATGCCGACATCTTCGGCCCTTCCGTCCCCATCATGCTCGGCACCGAGGACGCTCGCCCAACCCTCTCCGACAATTCCACCGAGGGGCACGATCTCATACAACCTGTTGAGAAATATGGCGTAAAAATGCTCAGCATCGGCTTCTTCGTCGACCCGGGGCAGGCGGTCGTTTGGCGCGGTGCCATGGCCACCAACGCCATAAAACAACTCGTCACCGAGGGCGATTGGGGGCAACTCGACTACCTCCTCATCGACATGCCTCCTGGCACGTCCGATATCCATATCTCACTCGTTGGACTCGTCCATCTCACGGGTGCCATCGTCGTCTCCACACCACAAAAGGTCGCTCTCGCCGATGCTCGCAAGGGGTGCGATATGTTCCTCAACCCTAAGGTCAACGTCCCCGTCCTCGGCATCGTCGAGAATATGGCGTGGTTCACGCCAGCCGAGCTGCCTGAGAACAAGTACTACATCTTCGGTCAGGGTGGCGCTGCCGCCCTCGCCGATGAGCTTAATGTCCCACTGCTGGGTCAAATCCCCATCGTCCAGTCCATCCGCGAGTGTGGCGATGCAGGCTCTCCCGCTGCGCTCGACTCTGACAGCGTGGCTGGCAAAGCCTTTACAGATCTGGCCCGTCGCGTGGCGTCAATCACAAACAAATAGTTTTTAATGAGTTTCAAATCTTCGGGCTTTTCTCTCCTCGCTGCGGCATTGCTCGTCGTCACTGGTTGCCACCATGGCGAGATCTTCTCTGTCGATCCTCTCGTTTCGACAGGGGCGGTCCTTCAACAGCAAAGTCTCGTGACGCTCGGAGGTAAAGCAACGCCTGGCACACACGTCAAGATTACGACCGATTGGGATTTCTCGGTTACCGCGTCCACTGGAGCCGATAGCCTATGGAGAGCGCAAATCCGAACACCTGTCGCTGACACGCTCCGCCACAAGATACAAGTCGAGGCTGCCGAGAGCAATTTCGTCATCTCAGATCTCCTGATCGGTGATGTGTGGCTCGCTGCAGGCCAGTCTGGCACGTCTCCCATCCCCTACGACTTTGGGGCGCGCAAGGCAGATTCCATTCCATCGCCCGAGGAAGTGTCATGGCTTGCCGACAGCCTTGTGCGAATCTTTGTCGAGACTCCTGGCATAGCCACGTCCCCCGAGGTGATGCCCGAGGGTAAATGGCTGTTCCTCACCCCCGAAAATCAGCAGGCACTCAACCTCACTTCTGCCTCTTTGGCAAAGACTCTCCACGATAGCCTCAATATTCCTGTCGGCATCGTCCTCTCTTCCATGACGTGCGCCCCCGTGCGCTCATGGTGTTCTCCTGCCCTCGCAGGTAAAGAGAGCCAAGAGGCTGCCGACAAGGAGCTGACCGATTGGAAGTCTCGTCATCAGGCTATGCTCGATTGGCTCCAGTCGCTCCAGACCCTCGACATCCGAAACAGCGACGGCTCCGACGCTCTCCCCTCAGCAAGCGTCTATGACGAGTTCGTAAATATCTCGCGTGTCGACGGCTCGATGATGCCAACAATGACGCTCCCCGGCCTGTGGGGACGCCAAGGTCTGCCCGGCTTCGACGGTGTCGTGTGGCTGTTTAAGACCATCGAACTCCCGTCTTATGCGCATAAGTCCAAGGGGCGCATCGTCCTTGGCAACCTCGCCGACAACGATCTCACTTACGTCAACCAAGTTCTCGTGGGCTCCAAGTCCGACACTTCCTCATGGTGCGAGCCGGGAACCTACCATATTTCGCGTGGCACTCTTAGTGAGCGCACCATCTTGGCCATAAGGCTCAATGGCTGCAACATCGACGCTGGTGTCTACGGCCCTTCCGATGGTTCCAAGATGAGAATTGAATTGTCCGACAATCCTGATGTCTCTTTCCCAATCGACGGAGAGTGGTCATACGTCGCGGCGGCAAGGTTTACCCCCGGGGGCGACAAGCTCTATCTTATGGGGATTCCCGACAATCGCTACATGGCCGAGTTCCGCGAGGTCGATCGTCTGCCCAAGTCGCTCCATGGCGTGGCATATAATAAGATGATTGCCCCTCTGAAAGGGTTTCCCATCAAAGGAGCCGCTTGTCATTTCGGCGAGGCTGATATGGTTGACGCTCAATACGCTAACGAGTTTGCCTCCGCTGTCGAGCTGTTCGTCGCTTCACTGCGCGATGCTTTTGACAATGCTTCCCTGCCTGTCTTCTTTAACCAGATTCCTCCTGTCCCGTCTTCCATGAAGGTGTCGGGAGGCAAGGTGCGTTCCGCTCTCGTCGATGCGGTCAATAACGCGGGCGGTGATGTCTACGTCACGTCGCTTGCCGACATGGGCGAAGGAGGTCGATTCTCCACGACAGCTCTCCGTCAGTTGGAGGAGGGGCGTCGTTGCGCAGCATCCATCCTCGATGCCGTATACCACTTCAAGGGGGTGGAGCATCGTCTATTCCCCACACCGCGCGAAGCCCTGACTGACTATCAAGTCGTAAATGTCGAGTTCGACAACGTCGATACCCTTGTGATAAACACCTCACTCCCCACAGCCTTCGAGGTCGCCGGTGCCGATTCTGTCTTCTACCCGGCACGAGCCCTCGCCACTGGTCGATGGATCACAATGTTTAGCCACATGGTGCAAGACCCGCTCTACGTGCGCTACGCCTTCTGCGACTCTGTCGCCCCGACGCTCTCCAGTGCCCATGGGCAGCTCGCTCCCACTTTCTGTCTCACATGCTCCCCCATGCCCCACGAAGACGATTAATATTCTTTTCTTCCTAACCCGAATAACCTCATTTCCAACCACCTGACCAATGTTCTGGTTCGTCTTAGCCCTCCTCTCGGCTCTCTGCCTGGGTTTCTACGACGTTCTGCGAAAATACTCCCTTAAGAGCAACGCCGTCCTCCCCGTCCTCTGCGTAAGCACACTTACTTCTTCTGTCGTCCTCTTGCCGCTCTGCGTCGCCTCGGCTGGCGGTGCCATATCGCCTGACAACTGGGCCTTCATCCCTGCCATCTCTCTCCACGACCACCTGCTCCTCGTCATAAAGGCTGCGATAGTCCTCGGCTCGTGGGTCTTCGTCTACTATGGCATGAAGAATCTGCCACTCAGCATCGTGGCGCCAATTAGGGCCACTGCGCCTCTGTGGACGCTCCTCGGAGCACTCGTCATCTTCGCTGAGCGACCCAATGGCATCCAGTGGCTTGGTCTCTGCGTCGCCTTCCTCTTTTTCTTCCTCTTCAGCATGGCGGGCAAGCGCGAGGGCATCAGCTTCAAGGCCAATAAATGGGTGTGGTGCGTCATCGTCGGTACGCTCATCGGCTCTTGCTCCGCCCTCTTCGATAAGCACATCATCAGCGAGGCGCACATCAACCGCATGGCCGTCCTCTTCTACTATTCGGTCTACCAGTTCCTCATGACCATTCCCCTACTCTTCATCATCTGGTGGCCGCAGCGCAAACAAGAGCCCTTCAAGTGGGTATGGACAATCCCCATGATCGGCATCATCATAATCATCGCTGATTTCTTCTACTACGGCGCGCTCAACTTCCCCGACAGCATGATCTCCCTCATCTCCCCAATAAGGCGCAGCAACTCCATCGTCTCTTTCACGCTTGCCGCTCTCATCTTCCATGAGCGCAACATGCTCCGCAAGGGGCTTTGCCTCATCGGCATCCTTGCTGGTATTGCCATCATCATCTGGGGTTCAATAGGTTGAGTGCCAAGTCAAATTACAAGGTAGAAATCATCGGGGCTGGCATTGCGGGTCTGTGTCTCGGCATACGGCTCAGGCGCGACGGCTACGCCACCGTCATCTACGAGCAGTCCGACCGCCCGGGTGGGCTATGCACGGGGTGGCGACGCTCCGAATACGATTTCAACGGCTGTCTCCATTGGCTATTAGGTTCCGCCCCAGGCTCCTCCTTCCACGATATGTGGCTCGACGTGGCCAATATCGACTCCCTCGATTTCAAATATTTCGATGAGCGCGTCGACATCGAGGTCCCTTCACCAGACGGCTCCTCCTGGCATTTCCACCTCTACAACGATCCCGACCGCCTTGAGGGCTACCTCCTTTCCTTAGCGCCACAAGACCGACGTCCCATCACCCAATGGATGCGGGCCGTACGTCTCGTCTCACGTTTCCTGCCCGACCTACCCCCATATCCCCAAGAGCCGACCTCTGTCGGGCGATTGCTCCACTACGTGCGCCTCGCCCCCATGTGGCGACTGCTGCCTCTCATGCGACGATGGAGCCGCCTCACGAACCGCACTTTCGCCAAGCAGTTCCAAAGCCCACTCCTCCGCAATGCCCTTTCTCGCCTCTATATGGACGAGACGAGCATGACGGTCGTCATCTTCGGGCAAGCCTATATGGCCGCACGTGTCGCAGGCTACCCTGTCGGAGGCTCTGAGGCTCTCACCAACCTTCTCGTGCAGACCTACCGCGACCTCGGTGGCGAGCTGCGTCTCTCCTCTCCCGTCAAGTCCATTCGTGTTGACGGCTCACGAGCCGTAGGTCTCACTCTCGCCGACGGCACCCAGACGTCCGCCCATTTCGTATGTTCTGCAGCCGATTGGCGTTGGACGGTGACCCAAGCCCTCTCCTCAAGGTGGCTGTCCAACGCCCAACGTGCCTTGCTCGCCGCACCCAAGGAGTCCGTCTTTTTCTCCTATTGCCGAGTGCATATTGGCTATGCCGCCCCTCTCGACAATCTCCCACATTTCCTCCGCCTCGCATGCGGTCTCTCCCTGCCCGACGGCACTCGTTTTGACCAACTTGAGGTCGAGGTCTCCAATTTCGACCCGTCTCTCGCGCCGCAAGGTCATGTTACGCTGACTGTCAATTTCACAACTCGCGAGGGGCAGTGGTGGATCGACCTCCGCAAAGATGATTACGCCACCTACCGACAGGCTAAGCTGTCCGTCCAATCCATGGTCATCGATGCGCTTTCCCGACGGCTTCCATCTTTCGATCCTTCGCTTGTCGAGGTTGTCGATGTCGCTACCCCTGCCACTTTCCATCGCTATACGTCAAATTTCCTTGGCAGCTCCCAAGGATGGTCTCCTCTCCCCAACCAAGTCCATCGTCTCCCCGTCAAGCCAACTCTTTGGGGTTTAGGCTCCTTCGCCATGGCTGGCCATTGGCAGGAGGCCGGCGGAGGAGTCCCAATTGCGCTAATTTCTGCGCTGTTCGTCGAAAAGCTGGTAAAACGTAATGCTGAATTGCTTAACTTCAAGTGATTTCAAAAAAGCACAACAACATGATCAACGTTAAACACGCACCTCTGTTCGCCCTCGCCATGCTGGCGACCCTCGCGTCATGCGACGACAAAGACAACACCACCGTCCCCCACGCGCAAGGCGGATCTTCCTCCTCGACAGACTCCACGACGACAATCTCCTCCACCACCATTGAGGCCAACCGTTTCGTCTACGAGCTCATGTCTACCTACTACTATTGGAACACTGAACTGCCAAGCAACGACACGCTCGACTATCGCGAACAACCCGACACCGAGGAGTATTTCTACACTCTCCTCTCCTCAAAAGACCGCTTCAGCTTCATAACCGACGATTCCGATGAATACGAGCAAGAGGATCAAGGCAACTACACCGCACTCGGTTGGGAGTTCACCCTCTCCTACATAAGCTCCTCTTCCGACAACATCGTAGCCATAATCAATCAGGTCTACGACGACACCCCAGCCTCACGAGCGGGCGCAAGGCGTGGCGACATCATCTACACCGTCAACGGCACCCAGCTCACCAAGGATAACTACTATTCGCTCCTCTACACAGGCACGACGTTCTCCTTCGCCGGCTACCACTGCGACGAGGAGATTTCTTACTCCATGACCAAGGAGGCCATCACCATCAACCCCGTCGCCTGCACCAAGGTGTTCGATCTCGAAGATGGTCGCCGATGCGGCTACCTCCTTTTCAACGAGTACAAGGCGGCTTTTGATGACGATCTCCTCTCCGCCCTTTCTGAACTGAAGTCCGAGGGCGTCTCCGAGATGATTCTCGACCTCCGCTACAACAATGGTGGCTACATCTCGACGGAGATAAAGCTCAACAGTGCACTCGCGCCCGAAGAGGTCGTGACGGGTCACAAGCCTATGATGTACTACGATTTCAACAAGACTCTCCAACGCGCCTACCCCGAGACCTACTCCCATGATGCCTCCACCGAGTGCTTCACCGACACCATAGGCGTAAATCTCGACCTTGACCGCATAGTCATCCTCTGCAGCGGCAACACCTATTCCGCCGCCGAGGCCACCATCTGGTGCCTCAAGCCCTATATGGATGTCGTGACTATCGGACGAACCACTGGTGGCAAGAACTCCATGATGTTCGGCTTCAAACCATCCGATTTCACCAACTCCTACACCGGCGAGGCCTATTTCTCCTCTTCCATCGACAACTGGCTCATGTACCCCATCGTTGCTGTCTACATGAACGCCACAGGCGAGACTTTCGACACCTCCGACGGCACAGGCATCGAGCCTGACTACACCGTGAGCGAGTACACCAACCTGCTCACCACTGGCCTTAAAGAACTCGGCGACCCCGAGGAGACGCTCACGGCTGCGGCGCTCGAGTATCTGAATACGGGTTCTGTCTCCTCGTCCAACAAGGCTCTCACCATCGAGCCTGAGGTTCAGACTTCCTCTTTCGCCCAGAAACGACACCTCTTCGTTAAGCCATTCAACCTCAATAAGTAACGTCGCTCCCCGACGCATACGCCATAAGCCGCGGCTGGTATTCGACACCATGCCGCGGCTTTCTTTGCCCTTTTAGCCTTCTTTCTTGATTATTAAGCCAATGCATGGCGTCAGTGTGACCAAAAAGCACTAACTTCACGATGCGAAAAATATCACTGTAAGCAACCACATGTCCAGGCTATTCCTATTTTCCGTCGCAACGCTACTCTCCATAGTGTGCCCTTCCGTCGCCAGCGCGCAATCTTCCATGTCCTCCGCCGACAAGAAGGTCTTCAATAACGCAATCGATCTGGCTGACCATTCCAACAACCGCGCGGCAATAGGGTTGCTCCGCTCTCTCTACGAGAAGTACCCCGACGACCCCACCATAGCCTACAACCTCGGCATCTGCTATATCAACGCGAGCGGCAATCCCGACTCCACACTCTTCTTTCTTAACCGCGTCCAAGAGCTCGCCCCGCAAACCGAATGGTCCGAGCAGCGCGTCATTATGCTTCTTGCGACGGGACGCGCCCAGCAGCTCTGCAACCACCCCGAGGAGGCTCTCAAAATCTACGACGAGATCGATGCCAACGACCCCCAAGGTCTCTTCTCTGAAGTGACGACGGCTGAGAGGCAGGCATGCCAAACCGCGCAAATCCTCATGTCCAATCCCGTACGCCTCACCATGCGCACCGCCGGCGATGGCGTCAACTCCCCTTGGAACGACTATCGCCCCGTTCTCTCCGCATCTGAGGATACGATGTTTTTCACCTCCCGACGTCCCAAAAAGACTGCCGACAAGGATCTTGTCTTCGAGGACGGTCAATTTGAGGAGGGTGTCTACATGTCTGTCCGCAACGGCAACAAATGGGACGGCGGCAACTGGGGCGACGCTACTTCCGTCAACGGTCTTGTCCCCGGTCGTCGTGGTAAGATAGGTCAGGAGACCGCCACTTCCCTCTCCGCCGACGGCAACGAGATGTACCTCTGTCACGATGGCGACATCTACGTCTCCAAACGCGGCAATAAAGGCGAATGGCAACCCGCCGAGCCGCTACCTTATCCCGTCAACACTGGTTTCAACGAGAATTGGGCTTGCATCTCCCCCGATGGTCAGGAACTCTTCATCTCTTCCGACCGCCCCGAGGGCTACGGCGGAATGGATATCTGGCTCGCTCGCCGCCTCCCCGATGGCTCTTGGGCAATTCCCGTAAACCTTGGTCCTGGTGTCAATACCGAGGAGGATGAGGATGCTCCCTTCTTCCACGCCCCCACCAACGTCCTCTATTTCAGCTCCACGGGTCACGACGGCATGGGCGGTTTCGACATCTTCTACTCGCCTCGCAACGCCAATGGCGAGTTCGTAGCTTCCAAAAACATGGGCTACCCCATCAACTCTGCCGACGACGATCTCTATTTCTCCCCCTCTGCCGACCACGACCGCGGCTACTACGCCAGCATCCGTTGGAACCAAGAGGGCAAGGCTCCTTCCTATGACATCTACGAGGTCGAGTTCGAGCAGCCTGAACAGAACACCATGGCAATCCTTGCCTCTAACGTCATGGGGGCAGACCTCTCCGACGTGCGCATCTACACCATATCCGATGGTAACATCATCGGTGTCTGCCGTCCCAACAACAAGACTGGTCACTTCGTCTCCATCGTCACTGCTGGTCAAAATGTTGAGCTGATGGCCGTCTGCGATGCCGACACCATCCGACGCGAAGTCAGGACTCTCAAGTCGCAAAGCTTCTACGTCACCCAACAGCCCATCGCCCTTGACGATTTCGTATTCGAGAGTCATGCCTCCGACGATGCTTCTACTCCAGCCTCCAACAGTTGCCCTGTCGACGAGACGCACCCCTACACCGTCCAAATCATGAGCCTCCGTAAGCATATCGACCCGTCAGAACTTGGTGGCACCTTCAACAGCGACAGCCTCAAGGTCTACGACTACCGCGATGGTTGGCATGTCTACACCTTCGGCAACTACTCCACTCTGTCCGAGGCTCGCAAGTCTCAAGAGCAAATCCGTAAGTCAACATATTGCAAGGACGCCTTCCCGCGCGCCAAGAAGCAATACGAGAAGTTCGTCAAGTAACCACCACGTGGTCAAGATCCGCCTCCGAGCCCTTGAACCGTCCGACGCCCAGATTCTCTACGACTGGGAGAACGACCCTGAGACGTGGAACGCTGGCTCGCGCCAATGGCCCGTCTCGCTCGCCGACATCAAAGCACTTATCGAGCATTCCGATCTCGACATTTGGCAAACGCGCCAGACAAGGCTCATGATTGAGTCGGTCGACAATGCCGACACCGTCGGCTGCATCGACATCTTCGACTTCGACCCGCTCAATATGCACTGCTCCCTCGGCGTCCTCATCCGACCCGACGCTCGCCGTAAGGGCTTCGCCACGCAGGCCGTAGCGGAGATATGCACCTTTGCCGCACGGACGCTCCTCGTCCAGTCTGTCATGGTCTCCGTGGCTGTCGACAATGAGCCGAGCCTTGCGCTCTTCCGTGCCACAGGCTTCTCCGAGAGCGGACGGCTCCGCGGGTGGGTGCGTCGAGGCGATGTCTTTGTCGACGAGATCCTCCTGCAAAAATCATTATTCTAAAAGCAAACCAGACAACAAGATGAACTACCTCTCGGTAGAAGACGTCCGATACCGCTGGGGAGACACTATCCTTTTCGATGGTGTCAGCTTCGGCATCTCACAAGGCGAGAAAGTCGCTCTCGTAGCGCGCAACGGCGCAGGCAAAAGCACCCTCCTCGGCATGCTCGCTGGCGCACGCCCCGATTGCACCGAGGATTTTTTAGCCCCCGACAGCGGCAAGATAACCTGGAACGAGCATATCCGCATAGGATGGTTGAGCCAAGACCCGCAAATGGATCCCGACCACTCTGTCCTCGAGCAAGTCTTCGCCGCTGGTACCGAGACAGCCCAAGCTGTCCGCGACTACGAGACCGCCCTGGCGCGACATGACGAGGTTGCGATTCCCGCCCTCATCGAGCGTATGGATGCTCTAAAGGCATGGGACTATGAGAGCCGAGCCAAGCAAACTCTCGCACGCCTTGAAATCCACGACTTCGACAAGAAGATAAGCCAACTCTCTGGCGGTCAGAGAAAGAGGATTGCCATTGCTGCAATGCTCCTCGCCGAGCCCGACTTCCTCATCCTCGACGAGCCGACCAACCACCTCGATGTCGAGGTCATCGAGTGGCTCGAAGAGTATCTCTCGCGCTCCACGGCGACGCTTCTCATGGTGACGCACGACAGGTATTTCCTCGACCGCGTCTGCACCAAAATAATTGAGCTCGACAATCACCAAGTCTTCAGCTACGACGGCAACTACGCCTACTACCTCGCCAAACGACAGGAACGCCTCGACTCCCGACAAGCCGAAGCCGCCAAGGCGCGCAACCTCCTCCGCCGTGAGCAAGAGTGGATGAACCGTCAGCCACAAGCGCGTGGGACAAAAGCCCAATACCGCATCGACGCCTTCGCCGACCTCCAAGAGCGCGCCAAGAAGATTCGCGACGAGCGTAGCTTCGCACTCGAGTTCGGCAGTGCGCGCCTCGGGCGCAAGGTCGTCGACGCCTACGACCTCCATAAGGAGTTCGCAGGGCGAACCGTCATCTCCGATTTCTCATACAAGTTCGCGCGTGGCGAGCGTGTCGCCATAGTCGGTCCCAATGGAAGCGGCAAGTCCACCATGCTCAACATGCTGACAGGCAACCTCGCTCCCGACAGCGGACGCATCGAGACCGGCGATACCGTCGTGACAGGCTACTATCGCCAAGGCGGCATTAGCGTCGCCCCTGGCAAGACGGTTCTCGAGGTCATTGAGGATATCGCCGACCAGATTGAGAAAGAGGGTGGGCACACCGTCCCCGCGGCGCAGTTCCTTCGCCAGTTCCTCTTCCCTAATGAGATGCACCATGTCCGCGTCGACTCCCTCTCGGGCGGCGAGCGCAAACGCCTATACCTCGTCACGGTGCTCATGAAGAATCCAAACTTTCTCCTCCTCGACGAGCCTACCAACGATCTCGACATACTCTCACTCAACGTCCTCGAAGATTATCTCACCTCTTTCGGCGGAACGGTCATCATCGTCTCCCACGACCGCTTCTTTGTCGATAAGGTGGCCGATCATCTTTTCGTCCTCGACGGCAAAGGCGGCGTGAAGGATTTCCCTGGCAATTACAGCGAGTTCCTCATTTGGAACCGCGAGATGGAGAAGCAAAAGCGTGAGGCGGAAGCCGAGGCTAAGTCCGCCTCCAAGTCAACTGCCGCGCCAACTCAAGAAAAACGACAGTCCCGTCCTCCAAAACTCACTTACGCTCAGAAAAAGGAACTCGAAAAGATTGATTCTGAGCTGCCTAAGCTCAACGCCCGTAAGGCGGAGATCGAGGCTCTTCTCTCGGGTGGCGAGTCAGACCCTCAAAAGGTTGCCGACCTCTCTGCCGAATACCAGCAAGTCCAATCGCAAATCGACGATATGGAGATGCGATGGCTCGAGCTCCAAGAGATTATCGAAGGCTGACCTCCTTCCTCGCCCGCGCCCTACTTAGCGCAATAATTACTACTTTTGCCACAAGAATAACAATAAGAGCAACATACATCAAAAAATGACTGCCAACGAAGTTCGTCAAAGCTTCTTGGACTTCTTCCGTTCGAAGGGTCACAAGATCGTTCCATCGGCACCGATGGTCATTAAAGGCGACCCCACGCTGATGTTTACCAACGCGGGCATGAACCAGTTCAAGGACATCATCCTCGGCAACGTCCCCATCACCGACAGCCGCGTAAGCGACAGCCAAAAGTGCCTCCGCGTCTCTGGTAAGCACAACGACCTCGAAGAGGTAGGTCACGACACCTACCACCATACAATGTTCGAGATGCTCGGCAACTGGTCCTTTGGCGACTACTTCAAGAAAGAGGCCATTGCCTATGCGTGGGAGTTCCTCACCGATGTCATCGGTCTCGACAAGGATCGTCTCTACGTCACCATCTTCGAGGGTGCGGACGAGGACGGCGTGCCCCGCGACACCGAGGCATTCGACGCTTGGGCGCAGCACGTGGCCAAAGACCGTATCATCGACGGCAATAAGCACGACAACTTCTGGGAAATGGGCGATACCGGTCCATGCGGCCCCTGCTCCGAGATCCATATCGACATGCGCCCCGATGAGGAGCGTAAGAAGGTCAGCGGCCGCGACCTTGTCAATAAGGACAACCCACAGGTCATCGAGATCTGGAACCTCGTCTTCATGCAATACAACCGCAAGGCGAATGGCGAACTCGAACCCCTCCCAAATCACCACGTCGACACAGGCATGGGCTTCGAACGTCTCGTCCGCGCCGTACAGCACAAGACTTCCAACTACGATACCGACGTCTTCACACCACTCCTCGACAAGATTGCCGAGATCTCTGGCGTCAAATACGGTCAGTCCGAGAAGACCGATATCGCCATGCGCGTCATGGCCGACCATATCCGCACCATCGCCTTCTCCATCACCGACGGCCAGCTCCCAAGCAACAATAAGGCCGGCTACGTCATCCGTCGTATCCTCCGCCGTGCCGTACGCTACAACTACACCTTCCTCGGTGGCAAAGAGGCCACCCTCTACAAGCTCGTCCCGACGCTCGTCGAGACCATGGGCGGCGCATATCCTGAGCTTCGCTCTCAGCAGGAGCTTGTAACCAAGGTTATCAAGGAGGAGGAGGAGAGCTTCCTCAAGACCCTCGCCACGGGCATCAACATGCTTGGCTCCATCATGGAGCAGGCTAAGAAGAACAACCAGAAGAAGATAAGCGGCAAGGTAGCCTTCGAGCTTTATGACACCTACGGATTCCCTCTCGACCTCACAGAGCTTATCCTCCGTGAGAATGACCTCGAGGCCGATAATGCCGAGTTCGATCGCGAGATGGCCGCGCAGAAGGATCGCGCCCGCAACGCCACTGCCATCGAGGCTGGCGACTGGATCGTCCTCGACGAGTCAGCTGTAAAGGAGGATTTCATCGGCTACGATCAGATTGAGGCCGATGTTCACGTCGTTCGCTATCGTACCGTCAAGGCCAAGAATAAGGAGCAGTACCAGATCATCTTCGACCGCACGCCTTTCTATGGCGAGAGCGGCGGTCAGGTAGGCGATACTGGCGTCATTGTCGACAAGAGCGGCAAGCAAGTCCGCATCATCGACACCATCAAGGAGAATAACCTCATCACGCATATCACGACCGAGCTCCCCGCAGCCCTCGACTCCGAGGTCCATGTCGCTGTCGATAAGCATCGCCGTGAACTGATTGCCAACAACCACTCCGCAACCCACCTCATGCAAGAGGCTCTCCGCGAAGTTCTTGGCAAGCACGTTGAGCAGAAAGGATCTCTCGTGACGCCCGATGCCCTCCGTTTCGACTTCAGCCACTTCCAAAAGGTCACCGATGAGGAGCTCGCACGTGTCGAGCATCTCGTCAACCTCAAGATCCGCGCCAACATTCCTCTTGAGGAGCAACGCGCAATGCCTATCGAGGAGGCGCGCAAGCTTGGGGCTATGTCTCTCTTCGGTGAGAAGTATGGCGATAAAGTCCGTGTCGTAAAGTTCGGTGACTCCGTCGAGTTCTGCGGTGGCACCCACGTTCCCGCAACAGGCTGCATCGGCTTCTTCAAGATAGTCGCTGAGTCCTCAGTTTCCGCTGGAGTCCGTCGTATCGAGGCCGTCACTGCCGACAAGGCAGAAGAGATGGTATCCACTCTCGTACAGACCCTCAAAGACCTCGGTGAGGCTCTCAAGGGCGCAAAAGATGTCCGTAAGAGCATCGAGCAGCTCATCATGAACAACGCAAAGCTCCAAGAGCGCGCCGAGAAGATGATGACCAGCATGGTCGCCGTCGAGAAGCAGAACCTCAAGGAGAAGGCCGAGGCTTTCGGCAACCGCCACCTCGTCGTAGCGGAGGTCAAGTCCATCTTCGCCGATAAGCTCAAGGATCTCGCCTTCCAGCTCCGCGGTGAGTATGATGAGGCTGTCATCGTTCTCGGCTGCGTAGCCGATGATAAGCCACAGCTCCTCATCATCATTACCGACAATCTCGTCAAGGAGCTCGGGCTCAATGCGGGTGCCACCATCCGCGACGTCGCCAAGTTCATCCAAGGCGGTGGCGGTGGTCAGCCTTTCCTCGCTACGGCAGGCGGTAAGAACGCTGCCGGCATGGAGGCCGCTCTCCGTGAAGCCAAGTACTTCTTCACCTCCAAGCTCAACGCTTAAAACCTACAATCACACACATATCCGAAAGGTCGGACGCTCGTCATTCGAGCGTCCGACCTTTCTCGATTTCCCCCAACTTAACCATCAGTTAGCACACCTGTAACGCCACATTAATATCGTGAGCCTATTTTCGCATTGTCAACATTAAGGAACAATAAGAATTTATGAACTCACATCTAATGGCTTCCTCCATCCGACGCCTTCTGATGATCCCTGCACTCGCCACTTCCTGCCTCATGGCAAGTGCGCAGTCCGTACGCTTCGCCGTAATCTCCGATGTCCACGTCATGGCACCCGAGCTTCTTGAGCAAGATGGACCCGCGTTCGAGGAATATCTCCGTAACGACCGCAAGATGCTCTCCGAGTCTGTCGCCCTCGCTGCCAAGCTCCGTGATAAACTCATCGCCCAACATCCACAATACGTCCTCCTTACTGGCGACCTTACCAAAGATGGCGAGACAGCGTCCCACAACGAGTTGCGCCGCGTCATCCTCGACCCTCTTGCCGAGGCTGGCATCAAGACCCTTGTCATCCCTGGCAACCACGATGTCCGCAACCCCCATGCCGTCCGCTTCGTCGGCGACACCACATACCGCGTCCCGACGCTCACGCGTGACGAGTTCGCCTCTTTCTACCAAGATTTCGGCTATGGCGACGCCCTGAGCCGCGACACCGCCTCCCTCTCCTATGTCTACCAGCTCGTTCCTGGTCTCCGCATTCTTGCGCTCGACGCTTGCCGTTATGACGATAACGATTTCGCCACCAACAAGTGCTACCATGAGGGACGCCTCAAACCCGAGACGTGGGATTTCGCCATCCGAGAGCTCGACAAGGCTAAAGCCGACGGTCAGAAGGTTATCTGCATGATCCACCATGGCATCGTCGAGCACTGGAAATATCAAGATGAGATGGTTCCAGGCTACACTGTCGATGGTTGGAAGTCCTACGCCCGAGAGCTTCAACGCTGCGGTGTCCATATCGTCTTCACGGGTCACTCTCACACGCAAGATATCGTCTCGTTCGGGGGGCGCATCGAGATGGAGTCTCTCTCCGTCTCTGGCGACAGGATGGAGTGTCCCGAGGAGTCCACTGCCGCTCTCTATGATGTCGAGACGGGTTCCGCCGTCACCGCACCTTGCCCATACCGCATCGTCTCCATCAACGACGGTTGCGCTGAGATATGTTCCTATTCGCTGATTGACGACGACTCCGACCTCAAAAAGCACGCCGAGAAGGCAAGATTTGACGGCTTGGAGTCCGTCATCCGCGATATGATGCAAGCCCGAATCCCCGAACCTCTGCTCTCCGAAGTTTCGAAAGAGATGGCAGCCGACATGGCGCACAACTACTCTGGCAACGAGAAGCTGACAACCGAGGATAAGGAGCGCATCGCTGCCATCGCCAAGCGTGTCAAGAAGTTGTGCTCCGTCAAGATGAGCATCATATTCAAGAAGGTTGCCGAAGCCTGCCTGACCGACGATGGTGTCGATGATGACAATATCTCCATCCGTCTTTGGAAATAATGCGGTCAAACTTATAGTCACAACATCTTATCACCCAACCTCTCATGATTTTCTGTCCACAACGTCTGCTCGCCTCCGTCGCGATGTTGCTAACCCCCATAGCCATGTTGGCGCAAGACATCAGCGTTTCCGGGCGTGTAGTCTCCGCCTCGGGCGAACCGCTTCCTGGCGCCACGGTGATCGTCAAAGGCACAACCAAGGGCGTCGCCACCGACATCGACGGACGTTTCGTCATGTCTGCCGTCCCGACGGGCGCGACTCTGGTTTTCTCCTGTGTCGGTTTCGCTGATGCCGAGGTGCCAGCCAAGCAAAATGTCTCCGTGTCGCTCAATGACGATACCGAGATGCTCGGTGAGGTCATCGTCTCCACTCAAAAACGCCAACAGACATCCATCGATGTCCCTGTCGCCGTAAGTGCGATGTCGGGAAAGGACGTCTCCCTCCTCGGCGCTAAGCAGATTGACGATATGGCCGATTTCATCCCCGGTCTCCAAGTCCAAATCCAAAGTCCCAACAATCCGGGCTACGTCATACGCGGTGTCACTTCCGACGATGGTGCCGCCTACTCCCAGCCGCGCATATCTGTATTCCAAGACGAGGTCTCCATTTCGCGCAGCCGTGCGTCCGTTGTCGAGCTGTTCGATCTTGAGCGCGTCGAGGTTGTCAAAGGTCCGCAGGGTACTCTCTTCGGTCGCGGTGCGGAAATCGGTGCAATCCATTTTGTCCGCCATCGCCCAACCGACAAGTTCGGTGCCGAGCTGAGTGTCAATTTCGGCACGCATGGGCAGTTCGGTGTGAATGGCTTCCTCAACACACCTATCGTCAAGGGCAAGCTCGCCAATCGTTTCGCTTTTTCCTACGATTCCCACGACGGTTATGTCGATAATGTTCTCGGTGGCGATCTCAACGGCAAGAAGGCCATTGCGCTCCGCAATTCCACCCGTCTTTTCGCTGGCGACAATTGCGTGCTCGACCTCATCCTCGACTATCAGCATGACGATTATCCAGGCACCTCTTTCAAGAGCCAACGTATCGCTCCCGAGGGTGGCGATACTAAGTTCTGGACAGCAGCTGCTCTCAACCGAGGTTCCGAGCTTGGCATCGTGCGCGACCTTGGCGGTGCCACATTCCTTGTCGATGCCACACTCTCCCCCTCTTTCAAGATGTCCAGCATCACCGGGTTCCGCGCTTTCAAGTCCGATGAGGAGTTCGATGCCGACGGCACCTATCTCCCTCTCCTCGATTGTGGCGAATACGCCAAGGGCAAGCAGTTCAGCCAAGAGTTCCGTTTCAATTTCGACCCCTCCGAGCGTGTCAACGGTTTCTTCGGTGGCAGCTATTTCTACGAGAACTCAAATCAGGAGGTGAGCATCAACACCAATCTCCAATATCTCTATCCAGCCTACGCCTACCAAGGTTTCGCCGCACAAGCCAAGCCCCAGTTTGAGCAATACGCAGCCCTCCTCCCCGAGATGCTCCCCGCCTCCATGGCGGCCTACAAGCCTGCTCTCACGACCATGCTCAATCAGCTCATGACCAAGTGGTTCCCCGAGTCCTACGATCCAACAGTCCCCGTCGAGACGACGCCCGACTTCTACGGCGACATCAATACTGCACTCACCGCACAATTGGGCTTCGGTCTCGACCAGATTGCTGCCATGCTCGGCGAGGGTGCGCAGTCCACGCTTGCGACTCTCAAGTCCATGAGCGCGCTTCCTCTCAATAGCGACTATCATGAGGCGTCTACAAACTACGGCATCAATCAGGCTGCCGAGGTCTTTGGCGATGTCACTGTCGGTCTCGTAGGCGGTCTCTCGCTCTCTGTAGGTCTTCGTGGCTCATATGAGCATCAAAAGACTGAATATGAGAGTAATACAGTTCCCGATCCCGTCTTCGGCGCAGTAATGTACAAGCCTTCCGACCGCGTCTCCGCTTCCGACGATTACCTCTCTTGGGTCGGTCGAGCGGCTCTTCAGTATGTGTTCGGTCGTAACGATGCCTACGTCAGTGTCTCCCGAGGCCGTCGTCCTGGTGTCATCGCTTTCAATAATGGTCCTGACGACATCAGTAAGCTCCGTCCTGAGATTATCGTCAGCTACGAGGCTGGTGTCAAGGGCATCGTCATGCGCGGTCACCTCGCCTACGACCTCAGCGTCTATTACTACGATTGGAGTCACTTTCAGACCACGCGTCTCGACGAGTCTTCTTCTTCCGCCGCGCGCATCTATGTGGCCGACGATGCAGGCAAAGCCCATAGCTTCGGTGTCGAGGCTGGTCTCAAGTGGTCTCCCGTCCGCAGTCTCGTCCTCTTTGGCAACTACGCCTACGTCGACGGCAAGTTCAATGACAATGACGGCAATGGTCAGCCGCAGCAGTACGCTGGCAACCGCTTCCGTCTGACGCCCGAACACTCTTTCTCTTTCGGTGCCGATGTCATGTTCGCGCTCCGCAATAAGATGGGTCTCTTCGTCCGCCCAAGCTACGCCTACAAGAGCAAGGTCTATTTCGAGGACTCCAACGAGGAGGAGCTCGCCCAAGATGGCTATGGTCTCCTCAATTTTGTAGCAGGCTGGCAGTTTAAGCCTCGTAAGACGCGCTTCGAGGCGAGCGTCTATGGCAAGAATGTCCTCAACGAGCATTTCCTTGTCGATGCAGGCAATAGCGGCAGGCAGATTGGCTTCCCGACTTTTGTCCCTGGAGCTCCAAGCGTCTTCGGCATCACCCTAAAGGCCGGTTTCTAACCCCCTTATTTGCTTCCTTTTTAGTCCCAGCCCGAGCGACTCTTATGCCGCTCGGGCTCGTTGTTTTTCTTTCATCGGTATGTTTGCCCCTCTCCGACAATTTTCGTATATTTGTAGAAGTAATAGTTCTAATAATCAAGCGGATATATAGTCTTTCGCTTGCTCTTTAGGGCTTCTTTTTATCTTAAAAACACTATGCTTCTTCACCCCGTATGCCCTTAGCCTGTCCATCGTATGGCGGCATTCTGCCGATGTGAGCGTGTCTTCTCGCCGTCTCTCCCTTTTTCATCCTATCTTTGCGTCGTAAATCCACCCAATGTCAATTTTCCGTACCAGCACTACCGACCACCTCATGGCCATGCTCCGCAATGGCGAGCCGCTCGGCCTGCGCCGGCAAGTGACGCTTACCGCCCTCCTCGCCCTGCCATCCATGTTGGCCATGGTCTCCCACGTCATGATGGAATACATCGACGCGGCGATGGTTGGCAGCCTCGGCGCCGATGCCTCAGCGTCGGTCGGTCTCGTGGCCACAAGCGCGTGGATGGTGTGGGGGCTGTGCAGTTCTGCTGCTGCGGGCTTCTCCGTCCAAGTGGCACATCTTGTCGGTGCGAAGAATAATGCCGGTGCGCGCCAAGTTGTCCGCCAAGGCATCGTCACGACAATCATTTTCAGTCTCCTCGTCTTGACCATCGCCACTTCCGTGAGTGCCTCGCTCCCTCATTGGCTCGGTGGGGCTGATGAGATATGCGATGATGCCACGTCCTATTTCCGCATCGTGGCTCTCACCCTGCCTTTCTCCCAGATGGTCATGCTCTTCAGCGGTGCGCTCCGCAGCAGCGGCAATGTCGTAGTCCCCAGCCTCTCTAATGCCGCCATGTGTGGTCTCGACGTGCTTTTCAATTTCTTCTTCATCTTCCCGACCCGTCACGTCGACCTCTTCGGGCTCTCCCTCTCCATCCCGGGCGCAGGATTGGGTGTCCGTGGGGCTGCTTTTGGCACCATGGCTGCCGAGTTCTCTATCGCGATGTTCCTCCTCTGGTTCGTCTCCCGACGCTCCTCCGTCTTGCGCCTCTCTTCCGAACGTGGGTCTTTCCGCCCTCGCCGCCAGTGTCTCTCCAAGGCTGCGCGTATCTCCCTCCCCATGGGTGTCCAGCATCTCGTCATGACAGGTGCCCAGGTCGTCGGCACAGGCATCGTCGCCCCTCTCGGCAAGATGTCTATCGCCGCCAACTCTTTCGGTGTGACGGCCGAGAGTGTCTGCTACATGCCGGGCTACGGCATTGCCGATGCCGCTCAGACGCTCGTCGGGCAGAGTCTCGGTGCTGGGCGTAAGGAGCTCATGCGTGGTTTCGCTCGTGTCTCTGTCGTCATGGGGATGGTTGTCATGGGGCTTATGGGTCTCTTCATGTATTTCGGTGCGCCGCTCATGATGGCAATCCTTACTCCCGTCGATGAGATTCGCTCGCTTGGCGTCGAGGCTCTACGAATTGAGGCGTTTGCCGAACCTATGTTCGCCGCATCTATCGTCTGCTACGGCATCTTCGTTGGTGCTGGCGACACTCTCAAGCCGTGCATCATGAATCTCGCCAGCATCTGGGCTGTGCGCCTTTCGCTCGCATGGTTTCTCGCTCCCTCTTTCGGTCTCGCTGGCGTATGGACTGCCATGTGCGTCGAGCTCTGTTTCCGCGGTCTCATTTTCCTTGTGCGCCTCAAGTGGGGACGTTGGGACGATGCCATGATAAAATGATTTTTCTGATGTAATATGGGTATGCCCTGTTTCTCGGGTGTCAATATCTTTGAAGCGTCAAAATCTATAAAAACAACAGGTATGCAAGTAATAAAAGATATGGAGTTCGGCGGCGAACGCCCTCTCTACCGTTCACAAAATCTTCGTCTCGAGAATGTCACCATCCATACTGGTGAGAGCTCTCTCAAGGAGACGCGCAACATCGAGGCTGTCAACTGCCGTTTCGAGGGCAAGTATCCTTTCTGGTGCACCGACGGCTTCTCCATCTCCAATTGCCATTTCACCGAGGGTGGTCGAGCCGCTCTGTGGTACTCTCGCAATCTCGTCATGTCCGATACCATTGTCGAGGCTCCCAAGATGTTCCGAGAAATGGATGGTGTGACCCTCCGCCGCGTCAAGCTCCTCCACGCTGCCGAGACTCTCTGGCACTGCAAGAATATCGAGCTCGAGGATGTCGAGGTCAATGAGGGCGACTATCTTTTCATGCATTGTGAGAATATCAAAATTTCCAATCTCCACCTCAACGGCAACTATTCTTTCCAATATTGCAAGAATGTGGAGATCCGAAATTCTGTGCTCAACACTAAGGACGCTTTCTGGAATTCTGACAATGTCACAGTCATCGATTCCGTCCTCAATGGTGAGTATCTCGCTTGGTATTCCAATCGACTGACCCTCATAAACTGCAAGATCATCGAGACCCAGCCGCTCTGCTATGCCGACAATCTCAAGCTCCGCGGCTGCGTCATGGCTCCCGATGCCGATCTCGCTTTCGAGTACAGTGAGGTGGATGCCGAGGTTATTGGTAACATTACTTCCGTCAAGAATCCTCGGACGGGTCGTATCGTTGCCGATAGCATAGGCGAGGTTATTATAGACGGAAATATCAAATCTCCTGCCGATTGTAGTGTGACTATTCGTAAATAGATATATATTTGCAGAATATTCATCCATAACAATGACATACAACTTCGATAAGCTTACCCGCCGCGACGGGACCAACTGTTTTAAATGGGATATTGACGATAAGGATGACCATATCATTCCCCTTTGGGTGGCAGATATGGATTTCGAAGCCGATCCCAAGATTGTCGACGCTCTCCACAAGCGCGTCGACCACGCCATCTTCGGCTACACCAAGGTCCCCACTTCTTTCTATGATGCCATCCGTAACTGGTATTCCCGACGTTACAACTGGCAAATCAAAAACGATTGGATCCTCTATACCACGGGTGTCGTACCCGCCGTTTCTTCCATCATTAAGGCAATCTCTGGTGGAAAGCCATGCGGTGTCCTCGCACAGACTCCCGCCTACAACCACTTTTTCTCCTCAATAAACAATAACGGATGCCATCTCGTCGAGAATAAGCTTGTACAGGTTGGAGATTCCTACAATATCGATTTCGAGGATTTTGAACGTAAGGCTGCTCTGCCCGACACCAAGATTTTCCTCCTCTGTAGCCCTCACAATCCTGTCGGTCGAATTTGGACGGTCGACGAGCTTCGCAAGATGGCCGACATCTGCCGCCGTCACGATGTCAAGATTATTGCCGATGAGATTCATAGCGGCATCATCATGCCCGGCAACTCTTTCACTCCGTTTGGCAATATCGGTGCTGAATATCAAGAGGATGCCGTCGTTACCGCCTCCTGTACAAAGAATTTCAATATCGCTGGTCTTGGCATCAGCTATATAATAACGAAGAACGAGAAGCTCCGTGCCGCAATCGATCGTGCGCTGAATGTTAATGAGGTTTGCGACGTGAACCCCTTCGGAGTCATCGCTCTTCAAGTAGCATTCAACGAGTGCGAGGATTGGCTCTCCGAGATGTGCAAATATGTCTATGGAAACTACGAGGCTCTCGTCGATTTCTTCGCACGTCGTGTGCCCGGATGGAAGGTCACTCGCCTCCAAGCCACATATCTCGCTTGGGTCGACTGCCGCGCCTCAGGTCTCAATTCTGAGGATTTAGGGCGTAAGCTCCTGTCCGATGCCAAGGTGCGAGTCTCTTCTGGCGATATCTATGGCGAGCCCGATGGCTTCATCCGTGTAAATCTCGCCTGCCCACGGGCGCGCCTCCTTGAGGCTCTTGAACGCATAGCCAAAACTTTCGGAGAATGACAAGTCCATGCGCTGACGATCTCTTAGCCTTGGCTCTTAAGGCTGCCGCTGCGGCGTCCGATGCGATAATGAATATCTATCGCGCGGATGCCGATTTCGGCGTCGTGCAGAAAGAGGATAACACCCCCGTCACCCGTGCCGATATGGCGAGCAACAACGCCATCATCAACATCCTCCGCCAATCTTCCATCCCCATCTTAAGCGAGGAGACAGCCCACGAGGACTATTCCGTCCGCCGTGACTATCCACGTCTCTGGGTTGTTGACCCTCTCGACGGCACGAAGGAGTTCATCAAGCGCAATGATATGTTCTCCGTTTGCATCGCCCTTGTCGAGAATCATCGCCCAACGCTTGGTGTCATAGCTCTCCCCACGGCTTCACAAGTCTATTTCACCCGAGATGCACACGCCTTTCGTGCGACTCTCTCGCATCAAGGCGAAGCCGTCACCCCCGTTCAACTGCCGATCTCGTTCGCCCCGGTTCCACATTCCGTCCTCGGCAGCGTCAGTCACCCCGGAGCGGCTACCGAGCGTGTCGTCTCTGCCGTCCGTTCTTTCAACGGCTGGGAAGATACCCGTCTCGTCCCTATGGGCAGCAGCATCAAGCAATGCATGATCGCTGAGGGCAGTGCGGCTCTCTACCCTCGCCAAGGTACGACCATGGAGTGGGATACTGCCGCCGGGCAAGCTATAATGGAGGCGGCAGGAGCACAGCTTTTGCGTGCCTCCGATGCCATCCCCATGACATACAACCGCCCCGATCTCCGTAATCCCGACTTTTTAGCCTCCGCGGCAGGTGTCCCTCCCGAAATTGTGAGCCTCGCACTCCAGGCGGTCAGAGGCTAAAGCCCCCAATAATCTACATCAGCTAACATAAACCTTGACAATCGTGAATAATTTTACCCCCCCCGATGAAAATGTTGCAAACGTAACAACTGCCGCAGCCTCTCCGTCCAAGAAACGAATAACATGGCTTGACAGCCTCAAAGGCTTTGCTATAATCTGTGTCGTGGTAGGACATGTAGTGGCTGGATACATAAATGGTGGTTTGTATCCATCCTCAGTGGTTGCTGAGTACAGCATATACCAGTTCCTTTACGCCTTCCACATGCCGCTCTTCTTCCTCATAAGTGGGTTCACTTTCTCTCTCGCCTATATTGATAAAGAAGGTGGCGTCAAGTCTTCTAAGTTCAAGACGCAGTTGTTGGACATCATCGTGCTGTATATCGTCTTTTCCATAATCTTGGTCACATTCAAAGTCTTATGTTCTGGATTTGCAAACCAAAAGCTTACTTTTGGTGACCTGCTAAGCATCGGATGGAAACCTATGGCTCCGTACTGGTATCTCTACCTTCTTGCAATTTTTTACCTTATCCATATCCTACTGGTTAAATGCAAGCGGACAATCTTACTTGCTATAATCCTATTCGGGCTGAGCGCGTGTGCCGGAGAAATAGTGTCTGCGTCTAAAGCATATACTTTCTACCAATTATTCCTCACCCTTCCTTTCTTCTTTCTTGGAACAGTGATGCAACGAAGCCGTTGTACGCCAACATGGGGAGTGACGTTTGTTGGGCTATTTGTCGCAAGTGTGTTATGCTTCATGTTCTGGAGCAAGAGTGTTGACTCTTATTTTCACTTGGTCCCATTAACTCCTGTTGTTAATACCTTTATCGCCCTCGGCTTCAGCCTTTTCTTTTGGAAGGCGTTCTCTTCTGTGAAGTGGCTTGACAATAAGGCGTTGGAAATATGCGGTCGCTACTGCTTGGAAATCTACCTGACGCATTGCTTCCTCACCGCTGGCTTCCGTTCCGTCTTCACTGCCTTAGGCGTGACGAACTTTTGGCTTAGCCTTGTGATGAATACTCTCCTGTCCACCATCCTCCCAATACTTTTCGCCATGGCTCTCGAGAGGATAGGGCTTCACGACCTCCTGTTCCGACCGGTCCACTACCTGAGGCATCTTCGTGCCGCCAAGGAGAAGGCATAGTGTTGCTTTTGATTAATTTAATCTGCCATTCTTGCAAAATTTGCGTAGGCTGAGTAATTTTGATGCTGTCTGACCACAGACTGCGCCACGCCTACCCCGTGCGCGCCAACAATGACAAAATTATTCAATCATAAAGTCATGATTAAGATCGACGATTTCAATTTCAAAGGCAGGAAGGCCATCATCCGTGTGGACTTCAATGTGCCCCTCAACAAAGAGACTGGCGAAGTAAGCGACGACACCCGCATCCGCGGCGCGCTCCCCACCATCAAGAAGGTCATCGCTGACGGTGGCGCTGCCATCCTCATGAGCCACATGGGCAAGCCTAAGAACGTCAACCCTCAGGAAGGCGATCCTAAGTTCTCCCTCAAGCAGATCATCCCTGCTATCGAGAAGTATCTCGGCAAGATCCAGTTCGCTGAGGACTGCGCTGCTGCCGACGAGCAGGCCAAGAACCTCAAGCCTGGCGAGATCCTTCTTCTCCAAAACCTCCGCTACTACGCCGAGGAGGAGGGCAAGCCTCGCGGCATCGAGAAGGACGATCCTAAGTTCGAGGACGCTAAGAAGGAGATCAAGGCTAAGCAGAAGGACTTCGCTAAGAAGCTCGCTTCCTACGCTGATGTCTACGTAAACGACGCTTTCGGCACCGCTCACCGTAAGCATGCCTCTACCGCCGTCATCGCCGACTTCTTCCCCGAGGACAGCAAAATGTTCGGCTTCCTCATCAACAAGGAGGTCGCTGCTATGGACAAGGTCCTCAACAATGCCGAGCATCCTTTCACCGCTATCATGGGCGGCGCCAAGGTTTCCGACAAGATCAACATCATCAAGAACCTCCTCAACCGCGTCGACAACCTCATCATCGGTGGCGGCATGACCTACACCTTCGTCAAGGCCATGGGCGGTAAGATCGGTGCTTCCCTCTGCGAGGAGGATAAGCTCGACCTCGCTAAGGAGATCCTCGCTGAGGCTAAGGCCAAGGGCGTCAAGGTTTACCTCCCTAAGGACGGTCTCAACGCCGACAAGTTCGACAAGGATGCCAACACCAACGTCTCCAAGATCGACGAGACCCCCGATGGTTGGATGGGTCTCGACATCGCCGACCAGACCATCGCCGAGTTCAGCCAGGTCATCGCTTCCAGCAAGACCGTCATTTGGAACGGCCCGATGGGTGTCTTCGAGTTCGACAAGTTCGCTAAGGGCACCTCTGCTGTCGCTCACGCAGTAGCTAAGGCTACCCAGGAGAACGGCGCCTTCACCCTCATCGGTGGCGGTGACTCCGTAGCAGCTATCAACAAGAACGGTCTCGCTGACAAGGTCTCCTACGTCTCCACTGGCGGTGGCGCCATGCTCGAGTACATGGAAGGCAAGATCCTCCCGGGTATCGCTGCAATCCGTGGCGACAAGTAAGCCTTAGGGTCTACTAAGCCATAAACATAAAGCCCTTGGCAAGAACATCTTCTTCGCCAAGGGCTTTCTCTTTCCCCTCCAAGGAAAAATGACTACATTTGGATGCTCGCATAACACGTTTATGGTATGCGATATCGCCCTATGGCGTTATCTCCATGCTCGTCGCTCTAACCTACATTCGCGCTAAAAAACAGCAATAGATATGTCCCAACTATCAGAAGACGAGAAGAAAAGATTTGGTCGCAACCTCCTCCTCGCTGGCTTTGGCGAAGTGGCTCAATTGAAACTGCGAGACTCTAAGGTGCTTGTCGTCGGGGCTGGCGGTCTCGGATCTCCTGTGGCATATTATCTGACGGCGGCGGGCGTTGGCCATATAGGTATAATGGACTACGACGTAGTCGACCTCTCTAACCTCCAACGCCAAATCCTCCACCGTACCGAAGACCTCGGGCGACCTAAGGTGCAGAGCGCACTCGAGAAGCTCAAGGCTCTCAACCCTGCCGTCGACATCCGTCCCTACCAAGAGCCGCTGACCAGGCAAAACGCTCTCGACATCATCTCGGACTACGATTTCGTCATCGATGCGACCGACAATATGGATGCCAAATACCTCATCAACGACGCTTGCGTCCTCGCGGGTAAGCCATTCTCCCATGGCGGCATCCTCGGCTACGAAGGTCAGTCCCTCACCCATACCCCTGGGCACGCCTGTCTCCGATGCCTCTACGGCGATAAGCCCGCGCCCGGCACATACCAGACGACAGCACAAGTCGGTGTCCTCGGGGCCGTGGCTGGCAATATTGGCACCATACAAGCCATCGAGGCCGTCAAATACCTCACAGGCGTTGGCGATCTCTTGACCGACAAGCTTCTGCGCTTCGACGCCCTCTCGCTTTCCTACTTCAAGATGAACATTCGCCGATCGCCACATTGCCCTCTCTGTGGCGATAATCCCACAATAACTTCCCTCGCCTAAGGTGATGGGTTAACACCTCCTCCACAACCATGCAAACAGCGCAAAACGAACGTCTCCATGCCGCCATCGCCAAGCTCTCCGAAGTCTCGGAGGGCGAGGAGTCCGTGGCCGTCAATGCGGCTGCGACGCTCCCCTCCGTCGAGGCCATCAAGCGCATCGTCACTTTGGTAAAGGACATCGTCTTCCCCGGCTTTTTCGACAAACGACAGACCGTCGGAGACATCCGTACTTGCTACATCGGCATGAATATCGAGCAGCTCGGCTCGCTCCTTCAAGCCCAGATAGCCCGCGGTTTAGCCTTCGACACCCAAGTGAGCGAGGACGAGATGTCCGCCCGTGCTGCCGAGCTGACTCTTGCTTTCATCGAGAGGCTCAGCTACATAAAGGAGATGCTCTATACCGATGTCGACGCCATGGTTCATAACGACCCTGCCGTCAAGAGTTGTGGCGAGGTCATCTTTTGCTACCCTATGGTGCAGGCCATGATCCATTACCGCGTGGCCCACGAGCTGCTCGTCATGGGCGTCCCCATCATCCCGCGCATCATATCCGAGCAGGCGCACTCCCAGACGGGCATCGACATTCACCCAGGCGCGCAGATTGGCGACCATTTCTGTATCGACCATGGCACTGGCATTGTCATCGGTGAGACATGCATTATCGGCTCACACGTCATGCTCTACCAAGGCGTGACCCTTGGCGCCAAGAGTTTTAGCCGCGGTGAGGACGGCATGCTCCTCAATGTCCCGCGCCACCCGATCATCGAGGACAATGTCACCATCTATTCCAACACGTCAATCCTCGGGCGCGTGACTATTGGTCACGATACCGTCATAGGCGGTAACGTCTGGCTAACCCATGGTGTCGAGCCTCACTCTGTCATCCTCCAGCGCAAGGCGGTCAACTCCTCCTTCACCGACGGGGCTGGCATATAAACAGTTGACATCATACCCTTAAAGAGCGGGGAGCGCAACCTCATCGGTCGCGCTCCCCGCTTTTTTTCGTGTCTTATGCAGGAAATTCTGGTTTGGGGTGGAACCAAAGGCTCTCCCACACTCCGCGAGCCAAAGCCCCAAGGTGACCAAAGTCCAGTTTCAACAGCAAGGTCGCCATGGTCTTCAAGTCAAAAAGGAATGTCTTTGTCGCCGAGCCGCTCTCTTCCCACCTGCGCTTGTAGACATAACGGTTGCGGAAGAGGTAATGGTAGTTCGCCAGTCGTCGTGGGTCTTTCTCGTCCATGAACGACAGCCGCCCCTGATTGGCGCGACGATGGGTGACTATGCTGCGGCATGCTATGTAGCATGGGGCTGTCGCCGAAAGTCGCATTGTAAATTCCGTGTCGTCGCACCACAAGAAGAATTGGCGCAACGGCAATCCGCGCTCTCGTATCTTGCTGATTGGCACCAGTATGGAGACGAATGTTGCTGACAATACCTTCACCATCCCGTTGCTCAAGACGAGGTCGTAGGTGTCGGGATACGTTGTCCCGAACGCCCTGTTGTCGGCCGATGGCACGTTCATAGCTGTTCCGCTCTCGCTTACGACTCGGCTGCAAATGAAACCGGCATCAGGTCGCACGCCCATGGCCGCCATAAGCTCACCCAACGCGTCGGGACGGCACTCCACGTCGTCGTCCATGACCCAGCAATAGTCATATCCATGCTCGGCTGCGTATTTCATGCCCGTAAAGAAGCCTCCTGCGCCACCGACGTTCTCTTGGTTGACGATCTCCAGGTCGCCCTGCTCTTCAAGCCACTCGGTAGTGCCGTCGGTCGAGCCGTTGTTTATGACGACGATCCGATGGTCGGCATACGTCTGCCGGCGCAACGACTCTATGAGGTCTTTAAGATACGATAGTCGGTTATATGTCACCACCACTGTTGCCACCATAGCTTCTCTCGTTTTTATTTTCCTCTTTTGCCTATCTTGCTCATGACGAATGCCGTAAGGTCTGTCAGCACCTCGTCATGCGTCATTCGAGCCATGCCTATATATGCCATGCTGCCTGCGGCAGTGCCTATTATCAATTGTGCCAACGGGCTGTCGGTCAACATTGTGCAGATGAAGCACACGACGCCCATCAATGCCGCCCTCCCGAACGTCGGCAGGCAGAAACCCATCTGACGCCAGAAGCCCAAGTTTATGAACTTGCCGGTGTAGTAGCAGTTGAATGCGTAGGCTATAAGGTTGTAGAGAGCGCGCCCGGCGCATAGCCACCACAACCCGAAGTTCATCGTCGTGAAGAGTATCAAGAAGGCTATAGGCTTCTTGATGAGCTCCAATTTCAACACGAGGTCAGTACGCCCCTTGACATACAATATGTTAAGGTTAATGTGCGTCAGCGGATTGAACAATGCGCCGATGCATAGTATCTGAAGCAACGGCACCGCAGGAAGCCATTTCTCGCCAAGCAGCACAAGCACCATAGGCTCGGCCAATGTAGCCATCCCTACGAGTATGGGACTAAGGACAAAGAGCGGAAAGTTCAGAAATTTCTTATACGACGAGCGTAGCCGTTCGGGGTCGTCTTGCACCTTTGCCATGAGTGGGTACGCCACCTTCATCACAACTTGTAGAAGTGAGTTGGTTGGCAGGTCGGCAAACTGGTTGGCGCGGTTGTAATGCCCCACGTCGCCTGCCGAGAACACTCGACCTATGATAAGGGTGTACAGGTTGTTGTATATTGTGTTTATAAGGCTGGAACACAATATCTTAGACCCAAATCCGAATAGGTGCTTGAATGATTGTGCCGAGAATTCCCACCTCGGTAGCCACCTCAGGTAGAGTTCCATTCCCAACAGCCTGACAGCGCAGCTGGACAACTGCTGGAAGACCAAGGCCCATACGCCAAATCCCGTCATCGCCATGACAAGACCTACCGTACCTGTGACAAGCTGCGCCGCGATGGTTATAATGGACATCTCGCGGAACTGCATCTCCGATGTCATCCTCGCTGTCTGTGATATGCTCAGCGAGTTGATTATGAATGTGAGTCCCAAGACGCGCGTCACGTCTGTGAGTATTGGCGTGCGGTAAAAGTCGGCTATGAAGGGGGCGGCTATCCAAAGTGCCGCATACATCACCAAGCCGACAATCAGGTTGAAGTAGAAACATGTCGAGTAGTCGGCTTCCGTCTTCTCTTTTTTCTGGATAAGTGCCGACCCGAAACCGCTGTCAACAACCGTGTTGGCAATTGCCATGAATATGGCCGTCATGCCGACGATGCCAAACTCCTCTGGCGACAAGATCCGCGCGATGATGATGCCGATGACGAACTGAATGACCTGCTGGGTCACTTTCTCAAACGACGTCCACGCCAATCCCGAGGCCGCCTTGCCTTTCAAGTCTCCGTCACTCATCAGCTCAGGTCTTCTTCCTTATTGAGTTCCTTTTGTTTAGGCAAATATACCCACTTTCACCGATTATGACGCCACGTCTGCCCCGCGTGTATAAAAAGG
Organism: Clostridium sp. CAG:343; assembly: GCA_963616565.1. Taxonomy (GTDB): domain Bacteria; phylum Bacteroidota; class Bacteroidia; order Bacteroidales; family Marinilabiliaceae; genus W3P20-009. The sequence goes on along the minus strand of CAVEKX010000003.1, from coordinate 71,814 downwards.
AAAAACTCCCCGCCCGAGCCTGCTATTTCCAAGTAAGCACCCAGAAATGCATGGCGAACGGGGTCGGGGAGTCCTGGTCGCGCTACTCTATGTATCGCGCGGCCGCTCCTGTGTTGTTTTCCCTATGCCGCTGTTGCCGACATGGCTTTGTTCTCACAAAACGCCATCGTCTCGCCCATCGTAAGGGCTTTCTCGTTGGCTGGCAGTAGTTTATGGTATCGCTCTGGCAATGTCTTGAGCAAGCTCTCCATGATTGCCTGGTTGTCCATCATGTGGTTGATGCCCAACATCGCGCCGAGCACCATGATGCCCGTCATCTTCTGAAGGTTGTTGGCGTTGGCCGTGCGTGTGGCGTCGACGCTGAAGATGTTGATGTCGTGGCGCGTCGGCTTGTCTTGGATTCCGTAGCTGTCGTAAATCAAGATGCCGCCAGGCTTGACGCTCTTCTCGAACTTGCTGAGGCTCTGCTGGTTGAGGGCTATGACAATGTCGTAAGAGTCTACGATAGGCGAGCTTATGCGCTCGTCTGATACGACGACGGTGACGTTGCTCGTGCCGCCGCGCTGCTCTGGTCCGTAGCTCGGGAGCCATGTGACCTCTTTGCCGCGAAGGACACCGGCGTATGCCAAGGTCTTGCCCATCGACAGGACGCCCTGTCCGCCAAATCCGGCAATCAATATCTCGCTTGTCATATTCTTCTTGTGTTTATGTGGTTGATTATGAGGAGTTTTTTTAGTCTTTCGACTTCAAAGTCCCCATTTTCATACTTTTCATTCTTTCGTCGAGCCATGCGTTGGCGTCGTGGGGCGTCATCTTCCATCCCGAGCAGCATGTGCCCATGAACTCGATGACCGACGTGCCTTTCTTCGCAAGCGTGTTCTCAAATGCCCTGCGCACGGCTTTCTTCGCCCTCATGACGGCCGAGTAGCTGGTGACGCATTGGCGGGTCACGTAGCACGTGCCTTCAGCTTTGCACAGCATGTCGGTTATAGGCAATGGGTAGCCGTCGAGCTCAACCGTGCGCCCGTCGGGGCAGGTGACTGTCTTCATGCCCAGTGGGGTTGTCGGGGCCATCTGTCCGCCCGTCATGCCGTAGACCGCGTTGTTGATGAAGATAATGGTTATGTTCTCACCGCGGTTGCAGGCGTGGATGACCTCCGTGGTGCCGATTGCGGCAAGCTCGCCGTCACCTTGGTACGTGAAGACCATCTTGTCGGGGTTCATGCGGCTGGCAGCCGTGGCTACCGCTGGCGCGCGACCATGGGCCGCCTCAACCCAGTCGATGTCGATATAGTTATAGATGAAGACCGAGCAGCCTACGGGGCTGACGCCTATCACCTTGTCGTCCAAGTTCATCTCGCCAAGCACGTCGGCGACGATCTTATGTATCGTCGCGTGGCTGCATCCTGGGCAGTAGTGCATGTTGGCACTCGTCAGCAGGCGCGGGCGGCTGTAAACTATGTTCTCTTCTTTCCGAAGGTCTATCTCGCTCATATCTTGTCTCCGAAAATTCGCTGTGCTGCCGCCACGATGTCGTTAGGCGTCAATATCACGCCACTTCCCATCGTGCCGAAATGCTCAACAGGCTTTGCGCCATTAACGGCGAGGCGCACGTCCTCTATCATCTGTCCGGCGTTAAGCTCGACGACCAGGAATCCTTTTACTCTCTCGGCCGCTGCCGCCAAGGCTTTCTTGGGGAATGGCCATAGCGTTATGGGGCGTATGAGGCCCATCTTTATTCCGCTCTCGCGTGCCACGTCTACGGCTTTGGTGCATACGCGCGCCGCCGATCCGAAGGCCACGACGATGATGTCGGCATCTTCCGTCCTGTATTCCTCGTGCCTGGCGTCTTCTTCCTCCGCTTTGCGATACCTGTCGGCTCGCTCCTGGTTCTTTATCTCCATCTGGGCGGGGTCCAACTCCAAGCTTGTGATTCTGTTCTTCGGCATGCGGTGGCGCATCGTGCCGGTGCATGCCCATGGGTATTGCTCCTCAATCTCGCTGGGCGTCAGCCTGCGGCGCGGCTCTGGCAAGACGACTTTCTCCATCATCTGCCCGATAGTGCCGTCGGCAAGTATCATTGCGGGGTTGCGGTGCTTGAAGGCCCAGTCGAATGCGAGGTATACGAAGTCGGCCATCTCCTGCACGCTCGCCGGGGCGAGGACGAAGAGCTTATAGTCGCCATGTCCGCCTCCTTTGACGGCTTGGAAGTAGTCCGCCTGGCTCGGCTGGATGGTGCCGAGGCCTGGACCTCCGCGCATCACGTTGACAATCAGGCACGGAAGGTTAGCTCCGCACAAATATGAGATGCCGCCCTGCATGAGGCTTATGCCGGGTCCCGATGACGATGTCATGGCCCTGCGGCCCGTGGCTGCGGCTCCATATACCATGTGGATGGCGCCAACCTCGCTCTCGACCTGCATGACGGTCATGCCCGTGGTCTTCCACGGACGCTCGCCTTTCAGGGTCTCAAGTATCTCGCTCTGAGGCGTTATGGGGTATCCGAAATATGCGTCGACGCCGTAGCGGATGGCAGCATGTGCCAGGGCCTCATTGCCCTTCATTAGTCTTACTTCGTCGCTCATCGTTTCTGAAGCTCCTCCCTTAGCGCGTCTGGGATTATTGTTGTGCGGTATACCGTTATGCATCCGTCGGGGCAGATAAGCGCGCAACTGCCGCAACCAATGCAATGGTCGGGGCGCACTTGCTCTGAGTGCCTGAAGCCGCGGAGGTTGACTCCGTCGCTGAGGCGCAACGTGTGGGCGGGGCACTCATAGACGCACAGCTCGCAGCCTTTGCAACGCTCGGCGTCAATGTCGATGACGCCTTGTTGCAGTGTCGCCCTGACGGCTCGCAACACCACTTGGTGCGCTCCGTCGGCAAGGCCGCCGCTTTTGTTTGTCTTGTTTTCTGCCATTTTATAGTTTCGTCTGTGGTAGTGTGTCGTGACCTTCTTCATAGGTCGACATTGCAAAGTAAATGTTGCAAAACGTCTATGTCAATTGTTTAGGTATGCTACGCCCCCAAATGTGGTTTCTATGGCGGTTTTTGGGGTGAACGACGTTTATTTGGGGCAATAATGACTTCTCCATGCCTCTTCTGGGACGAAATCATGCACCTCTATATTTCATTCTATGCCGTCTTTTAGACCTGCCTTGCGTTCCTCCGACTGCCTATCTTTAATATCTTTGTAGCATTGTTCTTTGCCTCAATTCTTCCAATAGCTACGACAACAGACCCATGATGCGCTACCTTTTGTCTTTGGCAGCCTTGCTTTGCCTTGCAACTTCAGTTTATGCCGATGGCTCTATAACAGGCAACGTCTCCGACCCCTCAGGCGAGCCGCTCCCGTTCGCTAATGTGATCGCCTATCAAGGACAGACGCTCGTGAAGGGCACCGTGACCGATGCCTCTGGCGATTTCGCCCTCTCTGTCAAGGACGGAAGCTATTCCATATCTTTCCAGATGATGGGCTATCAGACCGTCTCTCGCGACGTGACAATTTCTAAAAGCAAGCGCGACGTCAAGATCGGCAAGATAACTCTCTCCGAGGAGACGCATCAAGTCGAGGAGGTTGCCGTCGTGGCGCAAAAGAGCACCATGAAGCTCGACATCGACAAGAAGGTTTTTAACGTCGACCAAGATATAGCCTCCGCTGGCGGCTCCGCTTCCGATGCCCTCGAGAATATCCCAAGCGTCGAGGTCGATTCCGAAGGCAACGTCTCCCTCCGCGGCTCATCTTCCGTGACCGTATGGATTAACGGAAAAGCTCAAGGCATGACATCCGACAATCGCGGCGACATTCTCCAGCAGCTCCCGAGCGAGAGCATCGACCACATCGAGGTCATCACCAATCCCTCTTCCAAATACTCCGCCGAGGGTTCTGCTGGCATCATAAATATAGTCCTTAAACGTGACCGCAAGGCTGGCTACTACGGCGGCGTCCAAGTGAGCGTCAATGACGAGGGTGGTGGACGTGCCGGCGGCAACATCAATTTCAGCAGCCCGAAGATCGACGCCTATCTCAATATCGGTTATGGTCGTCGCGTCCACAAGAATGGCGGATGGACAAACCGCGATTACATGGACGGCGACACAGCCTATGGCTTCCTCAATCAGACATCCAACGGCAAGCACACTGGTAACAACCTCTTCTTCCGCACGGGTCTGACGTGGCACATCACCGAGAAGGACGAGGTCTCGGCCGGCTACATGGGCATGTTCGGCTCGGGCGACAATAAGTCGACCTACCGATACGACTCTGCTCCCTACGAGAACTACGACATTCCACGTGCTTTTTGGCGAGACCGCGTAAATAAGAATGACGACAAGATGCGCCTCAACAATGTCGAGTTCTCCTACCGCCACGATTGGGCGACAGGTCATTTCCTCGAAGCGACGGTCTCCAAGTTCAATTGGAAGATGAATGGCGACTCCTATTACGATCAGGATACCTATTTCTATGACCTGCTCCCATATTGCGAGTGGACGCAAGAGATCCTCGATTCCGTGTCTGTCAATGCTTACCAAAGCCAAAAGACGACCCTCAAGACTGGCGACGTCGAGACCCGATTAGACTACGAGTCCCCAATCGGCGACAATGCCAAGCTCCAAGTCGGCTACGAAGGCACTTTCTCCCGTGAAAATAGCCCCACCGAGACTTTCGCCGACGAGGCGCGCACGCAAAGCATCCGCTCCCTCTTCAACCGCTTTAAGTACGATTCCGACATCCATGCCGCCTATTTCAATTGGAATCATCGCCCGGCTGGCAAGGCTTTCGGTTACCAAGTAGGTCTCCGCGGCGAATGGTGGACTGTCAACGCCACGAGCTACGACTACGAGCAAGAGTATGAGGGCAAGAGCCCAGAGACGTTCAAACGCGACTATTTCGAGCTTTTCCCGACGGCCTACCTCTCTTTCAAGATCACCGAGACGCAAGAACTGCAACTTAACTACACACGCCGTCTCCAACGTCCATGGGGCGGACAGCTCAACTCTTTCAAGAATATCTCCGATTCCACCAATATCTCCTACGGCAATCCCGAGTTGACCCCTGAGTTCACCAACTCTCTCGAACTCAATTACATCAAAACCTGGGATGCCCACACGCTCTCTTTCTCTGCCTACTATCGCCCGACGTCCGATGTCATCCAGCAAATTGCCTATATGGACAACGGCGTCCGCTATTCCACGAACCGCAATATAGCCAAGAGCCAACGCTCCGGTCTTGAGGTCATCGGCAAGAATAAGCTCTTCACCCGACTCGACCTCACGTCGACGCTCAACGTCTACTACTACACTCTCGACGGCGGCACTTTCCACATCAATACCGACCAGGGCGGCGAGGCGGATGTCGTAATCGACGACGACAGCGATTTCTCATGGAATCTCCGCGAGATGGCCTCTGTCATGCTTCCCAAGGAGTTCACCTATCAGGCCACCTTCAATTTCGAGTCGCCTACCGTGATCTCGCAAGGCACCCGCAAGGCGTCCTATTTCCTCGACATGGGTCTTCGTAAACAACTTTTCGACCGCAAGCTCAATCTCGCGCTCAACTGCCGCGACGTGCTCGACAGCCGTGCTTGGCACACCAACACCAGCGGTGAGGGCTTCCGCCAAGAAAGCTACAACTGGAGGGGAGGACGAAGGTTCATCCTCCAAGCAAGCTGGAGCTTTGGCAACATGAAGGGCCGCGACAAGGCTCCGCAAGGCAGCAGCCGATCTATGACCGGAGGCTATGGCGACGCCGGCGGAGGCGAAGACTAAATAACGACGCTTCACATATTTAAGGCCGACGCAAAAAGCTAAAGCCGCGTTTTTTTAGTACCTTTGGTTACCCAACCATCGGCACTTAAAAACGTATGTTCATCCTCTCGCGAGTTTTCAACCTCTTCCGCGACTCCGCCGATTCCGACGTGTCCGAAGAGTCAAGCTTCAAGGCGGCATTCTCCAATGTCACCAATGTGCTCATGATCGCGCAGAGCCTCATCCTCGGTGTCAATTCTCTTATCAACGAGGATGCCATCCTCTCTTCCATAAATCTCCTCTTCTCCCTCTTCTTCATCACATATTTCGTCATCCTCTATGTGGTGAAAGGCGATAAGTATGTCAACATGCTTGACCGCTTGGTCATATTCGCCTATTTTATCATCGTCTACGTCTCCTGCACGCGCTATAAGGTCGAGGGCGTGACCATCACCATCTACCCCTTCATCGCCATGATCCTTCACGGAAGGCACGTGGGGGCAATTCTCGCCGGCATACAGCTCGCCATCATCGTCGCCTACTATCTCGTGGCCGTCCGCATCTTCGGTTTCGGTGCCGATGTGGCACCGACGTTCACCACGACACTGACGACGGCGGTCATGCAGCTGATTTCCATCTTCATCTTCTACGTCGCCATCCGATGGTTCACCAGTCTCGTCTATGAGAAGAACCGCGAGGTCGCCATTCTCTCCGAGGAGCGCAACATGACAGCCGATGCCGTCAACCGACTCTTCCGCTGTGTCGACCGCCCGCTCCGCGACATCTCCGCTGCGTCGGCCGTCCTCGTGACCGAGCATCTCAACCCAAAGCAATCCGACCTCTGCTCCATTGTCAACGCCTCAGTGCTCAATGCCATAAATAACGTCAACGCGGTCCGCAAGGCTTCAAAGCTCTCAATACCCATAGTCCCTTCTGAGGTCAAGAAGTTCAACCTCTATCAGACAATGGGTGCCATGCTCCGCCTCCACCGCTCAGCCGATCCGCAGAACAAGCCCCACTCTTTCTCACTCGGTAGCGGTGTCCCGGAGGTCATCCGTGGCAACAGCATCCTCACGCGCCGTGTGGTTCTCAGCATCCTCGACTCGCTCGAGCGATGTATCGGTCTCTCGCAGAGCGGCATGAAAGTCCTCGTCACGCGAGAGAATGTCATAACAAAAGACATCCTCCTCCACTTCAATTTCGACATATTCTATAATCTCGATGTCGATCGTCGTGAAATATCAGTGAGCGAAGACCACTTGGTCGATTTCCTCAGTCTGGGTGTTACGAAACGAGTGATTGAGAGCGAGGGTGGACACTTCAACGTCGCCTCCGAGGGCGGCGGCATCAAAATCGACTTCACCATCCGTTACCGCTCTGCCGACAGCGCGGACGACGAGGTCGACCTCAATTTTATCAATAAGGCCAAGACCGCATTGTCCGTCAATGTCCCTCTCTCCGAGGCGACCTTCCTCATTATGACCGAAAGCGACCTCTTGTGGGGTAAGGCAAGCGCGGCTTTCGACGGCTTCTGCGCCCAGACGCTCAGGGCGCGCACCGTGCGTGAGGCTGTAAACATCTTCACTAACACCAAGGTCGATGCCGTCATAACTGACCTCACGTCCGATGACGGACAGGGACAGCGGCTCGTCTCCATGATTCGCGATGCCGAATGCGGTCTCCGCCGAAGCGTCCCTGTCGTCGACATTGCGGATATGACGTCCGAAGAGCAAATGTCAGTCAGCCTGCACGCCTGTTTCGACTCCACGATCCCGCTCCCATTCGAGCCCGACAAGGCGCGCGATGCTCTCCGATCCTATTTCTCATAACACATTTGCCCTAAAACAGCTACTTTTGCCCCCATGGAAAACAATAACAACTTGAAAATATACAACACCCTCACAAGACGTAAGGAGGAGTTCAAGCCTCTCCACCCTGGTCACGTGGGAATGTACGTCTGCGGCCCTACCGTTTATGGAGATGCCCACCTCGGACACGCACGCCCAGCCATAACTTTCGACGTCCTCTTCCGCTACCTCACACACCTCGGCTACAAAGTCCGCTACGTACGCAATATCACCGATGTTGGTCACCTTGAGCATGATGCCGACGAGGGCGAGGATAAGATCCAAAAGAAAGCGCGCCTCGAGCAGCTCGAGCCAATGGAGGTTGTCCAATATTATGTCACCCGCTACCATAAGGCAATGGAAGCCCTCGGGGTTCTCCCCCCATCCATCGAGCCTCACGCAAGCGGTCACATCATCGAGCAGATCGAGTTCGTAAAGAAGATCTTCGACGCTGGCTTCGCCTATATCAGCGACGGCTCCGTCTATTTCGATGTCGAGAAGTATAACAAGCGTTATCACTACGGCGTCCTCTCTGGTCGAGATCTCGAGAATACCCTCGAGAACACCCGTACCCTCGACGGACAGACCGAGAAGCATAATCCATTCGATTTTGCCCTTTGGAAAAAGGCGCAACCCGAGCACATCATGCACTGGCCGTCTCCTTGGAGCGAAGGCTTCCCCGGTTGGCACCTCGAGTGCTCTACGATGGGAACCAAGTACCTCGGCGAGGAGTTCGACATCCATGGTGGCGGCATGGACCTCATTTTCCCGCACCATGAGTGCGAAATCGCACAAAGCCAGGCAGCCCTCGGGCACCCGTCCGTCCACTACTGGATGCACAACAACATGATCACCATCAATGGTCAGAAGATGGGCAAAAGCCTCGGCAACTTCATCACTCTCGATGAGTTCTTCCGCGGCAGCCATAAGAATGCCGAAGGAGTGGAGATGCTCTCCCAACCCTACGACCCGATGACCATCCGCTTCTTCATCCTCCAGGCCCACTACCGCAGCACTGTCGACTTCAGCAACGAGGCTCTCCAAGCTGCCGAGAAGGGTCTACTCAGGATGCGCGACGTCGTCGCTCGCCTCGCCAAAATTCAGCCTGCCGACAAGACTTCTGTCGACGTGGCAGGTCTGCGCCAAAAATGTGAGGAGGCTATGTCCGACGACCTCAATACTCCGATTGTCATCTCCCATCTCTTCGATGCGGCCAAGGCCATCAATACCGTCGCCGACGGCAAGGGTACCCTCTCCGCTGCCGACCTCGCTGAGCTTCGCGACGTCTACAAGACCTTTGGCGAGGATGTCATGGGTCTCCGCCTCTCCGAGGCTGGTGGTCAAAACACAAAAGCCTATGCCGGTGCCGTAGATTTGCTCCTCGAACTGAGGGCGAAGGCTAAGGCCGACAAGGATTGGGCCACGAGCGACAAGATCCGCGACAATCTGACTGCGCTTGGCTTCGCCATCAAAGACACCAAGGATGGTGCCGAGTGGTCTCTCAACTGATAAATAAACTCCCCATCTTTCCCCCTAATGTCTACTCCTGTCCATACTGCCATACTCAACCTCCTCCACGAGCACGATTGCGTCATCGTCCCGTCGCTCGGTGCGTTCCTGACGCGCCCCGTGTCGTCCTCTTTCGATGAACGCCGCGGCATCATGACTCCTCCCTCCAAGGAGGTGGCCTTCAATGCCGATATCCGCCACTCCGATGGTGTCCTCGCCGATTACCTCGCCACGACCGACAATGTCGATTTCGCGACTGCGCAAGCCTCCATCGAAGCCTTCGCTGCTGATGTCCAGAGGCGTCTCGACCTTGGCGAGGTTGTCATGCTCCCATCTCTCGGCGCTCTCTCCATAATCGACGGACGTACGGTCTTTGAGCCAGTCCAAGGGCTCAATGTCCTTGTCGATAGCTATGGTCTCTCTCCCATATCGGCCGTCTCTTTGCGCTCCAACCGAATCGGCAAAGCCGTATTCCATGAGACCCGCAAGGTCGCCGCCTCCGCAATCGCTGTCGTGGCTCTCCTTTGTGTCTCTCCTCGTACTGCCGACCCCGATTTTGCCCGAGCCGATATGTCCGCTTTGCTCGCACCCTCAAATGTCGTCCTCGCTCCCGCTGCCGAGGTCGTTGCCGAGCCAGCTCCTGTCGAGTCCGCAGAGTCGGTTCAATCACGTCAAGATAATTTCTGCCTCGTCGTCGCCTCTTTTCTGACGCGTCAGGAGGCTCAAGACTATATCGCTTCCATGCGTGCCCGAGGTGTCGACGACCTCTCTATCCTTGAGTATGAGGGTCGTTGTCGCGTCATCGCCGCCTCCTTCGACAATGAGGACAAGGCAAAGGCTGCCGCTCGCGACATCCGCTCGCTCCAAGGTTTCGAGAAGTCATGGGTTCTTCGTGTCGATTAGCAGTTTTAAAGGTCTATGCTCATGAATAACAATCTATTGCGCCTCAGCCTTATTGCACTCTCTTGCACCGCCATCAGTCTGACGCTTACGGGCTGCGCCGCCACGTCTGGCTCTTCTGTCTCGTCCATTCTCTCCCAAGCCAAGACTGCCTCCTCTTCACTTACGCAGGCTGAAATCTCTTCGGGTCTAAAAGAGGCTCTCAACATTGGCGTGAAGGCTGGTGTCAAGGTGCTTTCTGCGAATAATGGTTACTATAATGACCTCGCCACGCGCATAGGGCTCCCGTCCGAGGCTGTCGTCATAACGAAGAATGTCGCCAAACTTCCTGGCGGTCAGGCTCTCGTGACCAAGGTCATCAAGAATATCAACGCCGCGGCGTCCGATGCCGCTACGCAAGCCGTTCCCATCTTCGCTTCCGCCATAACGGATATGACCATCACCGACGCCAAGACGATTCTCAAGAGCAAAGGTCAAGCCGCTACCGACTATTTCAAGACCAAGACCAAAACTCCGCTAAAGAAGCTTTTCGGCACGTATATCTCCAAGTCTGTCAACAAGAAGCTCCTCGGCGACGTCTCCGCACAATCGTGCTGGGACTCCATGACTTCCGAGTGGAATGAGGTGGCAACTTCTACCGTCGGACGCGTCGCAGGCTTCACGACTGTCAAGACCGATCTCACCGACTACCTCACAGATAAGGCTGTCGATGGCATCTACTATAAGGTCGGCGAGCAAGAGAAAAAAATCCGTACCGACGTAAGCCAGCGCACAACTGCCCTCCTCAAGAAAGTCTTCGCTCACCAGTCTTAGTCTTCGCCCTCTTGCGAAATGTCACTCCGCCACATTATTACCTCAGCCATCTTGGCAGTTTGCCCTGTGGCCCTCATGGCGCAGGCCGATGGAGTGTTCGATGACCATGTGGCTCCCGAACGCTACTGGGTCGAAGATTCTTCATGGTGCGGTCTTGGTGTCAATGTCGATGCCAATTTCTTCTTCAAGAACAACGAGTATTTCGCTCCCTACATCGAGGGTTACACTCTCATCGGCTACCAACTCCGCCCGACGGTCGGGTGGCGCCTTCACCCCAAGATTGTCCTATCCGGAGGTCTCCAAGCTATGATGTACGGCGGTCTCGACAACGCCCACTACGTCCGACCTCATTTCGCTGCCCTATGGAAAGCCAACGATTGGCTCTCCGTCCAGATGGGTTCTCTCCCCGGCGTGGCGTCCCATCCCGCCCACGAGGCCATGCAAGACCCCGAGGGACAACTTACCGAGAATCCTGAGCTCGGTCTGCAACTTTGGATCCGTCGACCCAAGCTCAATGGCTCAGTGTGGCTCAACTGGCGCCAGTTCATCTTTATTGGCGATACCATCCCCGAGCGTTTCACCGCAGGAGCGTCAATGCTCTTCGCCCCGACGCCCTCCAAGTCGGGCGCATCGTTCGAGATGCCTTTCGCGCTTATTTTCAACCATATCGGCGGTCAAATAAGCGACTACCCACAGAAGATGCAGAGCCTTGCCAACGTCTCTGTCGCCCCATCGCTCGTCTTGCGCTCCTCGTCTTGGTCTTTCGTCCAACGGCTCGCCCTGACCCTCCATGCCCTCGGGTTCCACACCATGGCAGGCTCTGAGGTTCGCCCCTTCGCCGATGGCTATGCCCTAAGCCCCGAGCTAAGCCTCACGGCGTCATATCTCCAAGCTGCGCTCGCCTTCTATCACGCTCACAACTATTACGCCCCACACGGCAACCCTCTCCTCTCCTCCCTCTCCAACTATGACGACGACTGCTATTCCGAGAACCGTAACATGCTGACGTTCAGTGCGTCTTTCGTAAAGGCGATAGGCAGGGTGGCGCGCTTCTCAGTCGATGCTAAAGGCTATCTCGACACCGACGACTCGCGCCTCGACTACTCCTACGGCATGACGATGGTTCTCACCCCGGGTCTTGCTCGTCGCCACGCTCCAATCCGCCACGAGTACGCTCCGAGCCTCTGATTTGGCAATGCGTACCACTTTTGCTAACTTCGCCCTTGCGGCATTGTCCGCATCTTTCTAATAACTAATTTTTTAACCAACACCAACTAGCCCGAGGGCGACCAGTGTCTTCCCACAAGGCTAATTGATTAATTACTTCGATGAATTTTGTTGAGGAGTTAAAATGGCGCGGCATGGTTCACTCCATGATGCCGGGCACCGAAGAACAACTTCAAAAAGAGATGACGACTGCGTACGTCGGCATCGACCCAACGGCCGATTCTCTCCACATTGGCCACCTTGTCAGCATCATGCTGCTCAAACATCTCCAAGCTGCTGGCCATAAGCCCATCGCCCTCGTCGGTGGCGCCACTGGCATGATCGGAGACCCGTCAATGAAGAGTGCCGAGCGCAACCTCCTTGACGAGCAGACTCTTAACCACAACGTCGCTTGCATCAAGAAGCAACTCGAACGCTTCCTCGATTTCAACTCCGACGCCCCCAATGCCGCACTCCTCGTCAATAACTATGACTGGATGAAGAACTACTCCTTCATCAACTTCATCCGCGACATAGGCAAGCACATCACCGTCAACTACATGATGGCAAAGGACTCTGTCAAGAAGCGCCTCAGCTCCGAAAGCCGTGAGGGCATGTCTTTCACCGAGTTCTCCTACCAGCTCATGCAAGGCTACGACTTCCTCTACCTCAACCAACATTACGGCTGCAAGCTCCAGCTCGGTGGCTCCGACCAGTGGGGTAATATCACCACGGGCGCGGAGCTTATCCGCCGCACCACCGACGGCGAGGCCTACGCTCTCGTATGCCCCCTCATCACCAAAGCCGATGGCGGCAAATTCGGCAAGACCGAGAGTGGCAACATCTGGCTCGATCCTGAGAAGACAAGCCCCTACAAGTTCTACCAGTTCTGGCTCAACACCTCCGATGCCGACGCTGAGCGATACATTAAGATTTTCACCCTCCTCTCCATCGACGAGATCGAGGCCCTCGTCCGCCAGCAGGCTGAGGATCCGGGTCTCCGTCCCCTCCAGAAGCGTCTCGCAGAGGAGATGACCATCATGGTTCATGGTCGCGAGGCTCTAGACACCGCCATCGAGGCTTCTCAAATCCTCTTCGGCAAGGGATCCACCGAGACCCTCCGCAAGATGGACGAGCAGACTTTCCTCTCCGTCTTCGAGGGCGTCCCGACGTTCAACGTCTCCCGCTCGCTCATCGACGCCGGCGTCCCCGTAGCCGATCTCCTCACGACGCATGCTGCCGTCTTCCCCTCTAAGAGCGACCTACGCCGCAATGTTGCCGGCCTACAGATCAACAAGCAGAAGGTGGCCGCCCCGGAGGATGTCATCGACGCTTCCGCGCTTCTCGACGGCAAGTACATCCTTGTCCAAAAAGGCAAGAAGAACTTCTACATCCTCGTAGTGGCGTAAAGACGCCTGTCTGCAAGGAAAATACCATCAAGGTGGCGCGGAACTCATCTCCGCGCCGCCTTTTGATTTCTATTTAAGCCAACATTTCGTTTTTTTGCCGTAAACATATACTATTGAGTTGTAACTTCGCGGCGGAAATATATATTCAAGATGGAAGTAATAAGCACAGTAGCCGAACTTAAAGCACGCGTTGCCGCCGCTCGTCAAGACGGCAAGTCAGTCGGTCTCGTGCCAACAATGGGAGCCCTCCACATCGGGCATCTCTCTCTCGTAACCCGCGCGTGCAATGAGTGCGACTTCGTCGTCGTCAGCGTATTTGTCAACCCTACGCAGTTCAACAATCCCGACGACCTCCGTACATACCCCCGAACCCTCGACGCCGATGTCAAGCTGTTGAGCGACAACACTAAAGCCAACATCGTCTTCGCACCATCTGTCCAAGAGGTATACCCGACCCCAGACACCCGACAGTTCGACCTCGGTCCCGTCGCCCAAGTCATGGAAGGCGCGCATCGCCCTGGTCACTTCAATGGCGTATGCCAAGTCGTCTCCAAGCTCTTCGCCTACGTCTCTCCCGACAAGGCGTATTTTGGCGAGAAGGACTTCCAGCAAATAGCCGTCATCCGACAGATGGTGAGCCAGTGCGACTTCAAGCTCGAAATCGTCGACTGCCCCATAGTACGCGAGTCCGACGGTCTCGCCGTCAGCTCGCGCAACACACTACTCACGCCCGAGCACCGAGCCGCAGCTCCTCACATCCATGAGGTTCTCGCGGCCTCCGTCGCCAAGGTCTCTTCCATGACGCCAGCCCAGCTCACCCACTGGACAATCGAGCAGGTCAACGCCAACCCTCTCCTCGTCGTCGAGTACTACGAGATAGTCGACTCCCTCACCCTCCAGCCCATCAGCCAATGGTCCGACACCAAGAGCGCGGTAGGCTGCATCACTGTCCAGGCAGGGGCTGTCCGCCTTATCGATAACATCCGTCTCACCAAATAATCCCAAATACCGCTAAGCCATGCTCATAACGGTAATGAAGTCCAAGATCCACGACGTCTCCGTCACGCAGAGCGACCTCAACTACGTAGGTAGCATCACCATCGACGAGGATCTCATGGATGCGGCAGGCATCTTCGTTGGCGAGAAAGTACAGATCGTCGACAATAATAACGGAGAGCGTTTCGAGACCTACACCATTCCTGGTCAACGTGGCTCGGGCGTCATCTGTCTCAATGGTGCCGCTGCGCGCAAGGTGGCCGTAGGAGACGTCGTCATCATCATCTCCTATGCCATGATCACCCCCGAGGAGGCGCAATCTTTCAAGCCGAAAGTCATTTTCCCCGATACCCTTACAAATAAGCTTGTGCGTTGACACTTCCACGTCGGCTATCTAACCTCATAAAGAGCTGGGCAGTTTGCGAGTCTCTCGTCTTCTGCCTGGCTCTTTTCGTTTATGCACTGACCCTCCGTCCCGATATCGCCTTGTGGGACTCGGGCGAGTTCGTCTGCGCTGCCGCGGGACTTGATGTCGGTCATCCTCCCGGAGCCCCTCTCTGCTGGCTCGTGCTGCGACTTTTCTCGATGCTTTTCCCTGCCGGATGTGAGGCTCTTGCTTGCAATGTCGTCTCTGCCCTGACGTGCGCCGCTGCGGCTGCCTTTTTGTGCCGCTGCGTCCGTATGCTCCTGTCTCTCTACGTCGCGTCTCTTTCGTCCCTTGCAAGGGATGTGGCGGGCGTATGTGCTGGTCTGACTTGGGCTGTTACGGGTAGCGTGTGGGCTGTGGCTGTCGAGACTGAGGTCTATGGTGCCGCCGCTCTGATCTCTTTCTTCACGCTATGGTGCGCCCTGCGGTGGCGGACGGGAGGCGGCTCTTTCCGTTTCCTTGCTCTTTTGGCGTTCTCTGTCGGGCTCACGTCGGGAGTCCATTGGCTCGGGTGGCTTTTGCTTCCGGTCTCTTTCGTTGTCATTGGCTCGGCATGGAGTAGGCGTGGCATGCTTATAGGGCTTCTTGTAGGATGCTTGGCTGTGCCAATGCTTGTGTTCATGGCGTCGGGTCATGTGTTCGATGCTGCCGTGTTGGTTGACGAGTTGTGTGTCAATGTCTTGAGGATGCCGGTCATGGTGGGGTGGGGGATAGCAGTCGTCTTTGCGCTCAGTTTGCTTCTCTTCGTCGCCGCCAAATCGACAGGGCTTTTGAGCCGTGCCGCTCTCATGGCTTTCCTTGTCCTCATTGGCTTCACGCCCTACGCCCTCCCCATGCTCCGTTCCGCGAGCGGCGTTCCGCTTGCCGTCTCTTCGCCTTCCGACCCTGTGCGACTGACCGACTATATGTCACGACGCCAATATGCCAGCCGCCCTTTACTCTACGGACCTACTTACGCCTCCGTCCCATACGGCATTGAGCATCAAGCCCGAATGGACTACGATGCCGACTCTAAGACCTACCTTCCCAGAGATGTCCGCGTAAGATATGACTACCCGTCCGACCAAAAGTCAATCTTCCCCCGAATGACCGAGCGTGATGAGGCAGCCATGTGGGCATACCGCCAATGGGCTAATCCCGACGGATGGCCAGACACCATCCCCTCGTTCGCCTCAAACGTCCGTTTCTTCTTGCGCTATCAAGTGGGGCACATGATGCTTCGATACGTACTTTGGAATTTCAGCGGACGGCAAAATGGCGCATTAGGAGATGGTGGCTACGATGCTGGCAATGCCATAACAGGAATTCCCGTTCTCGACCGCCATACTCTTGGTCTTGTAGACTATGACGAGCCTTCGTCGGGGCGAGTCTCTCTCTTCGCTATTCCGCTAATCCTAAGTGTCATAGGGTTTTGTCTTCTTGTCCGTAAAGGTAGGCGCAAGATGCTGTTTGCTCTTGGCGTATGGATTCTCATCTGCGGTCCTGCATTGGCTCTCTATGTCAATATGCCACCATTCGAGCCGCGTGAGCGAGATTATATTTTCCTACCTCTCTATGCGGCTTTAGCCATCGGTGTAGGCGTGTGTGTGGCATTCTTTTTCGAGTTCGTAGCTCGAAAACTGTCTCGTTTCCGCCACTTGATAGCAGTCGTGTTTTCTCTTGCCGTCCCCTCTCTCATGGCGGTTCAAGCATGGGCGTCGTCTTCTCGTCATTCCGACACCATCCCCACCAGGCTTGCCACTTCAATCCTCAACCTTTGCCCACCCGACGCCATCATCGTGACAGGTGGCGATAACGATACATACCCACTATGGTATGCGCAGCAGGTTCTTGCGCATCGGTGCGACATCCGCGTGGTCAACTACTCCCTGCTCAACGCCTCATGGCATCTCGCCTCCCTCGTCCGTAGCGGTCGAGCTGACGCTCCGCTCACCATTCCACATGCCCATTTGGCTCTTGCAGACTCCCTCTCGGCGACCTACCTCCTTCCTGGCGATGGTGATACCCTTTCCTTGTCCGACGTCCACAAGGTCGACCTGTTTCAAGGTTACTCGGATTTCTGCATCCCTTCATACCATATCCGCATCCCGTTGGCCGATACTTCGGTTGTCATCTCTCCCAAGTCCGCAGTCCTTTCGCCCAATGCGCTGCTCCTTCTCGAGATTATGGCGTTCAATCCGTTACGTCCTATATGCCTGATGCCTGGTGCGGTCACAGATAGTCTTGGTCTTGAACCTTTCCTCCAAGATGTCGGGCCGCTCGCCTATCTGACGGCTAAACCTTCTGCCGACGTGCGCCCCCTCTTCCGAGCCTTCTCCCTCCCCGATGCCGACCGATTCTCCCCGACCGACGATGAGGTAGCCCAGCTCTCTCGTCTCTCAATTCGTAGGTTCTGTCTTGATGCGGCCAATGCCTATGTCGCCAACTCCGACGGCAAGTCGGCTCTCCGTGCGCTTCGCTCCTCTTTGTCATGGCAACCTGCCGCCTGTTCGCCATCTGACACTACGCTCCTCTCGACGGCGTTGCTCCTCTGCCGTCTTGGCGACACTCAGCTTTGCCGTCGGACGCTGTCAACTGTTGCCGACTATTGCAGCCTCCGCCTGCGTTGGGCTGCAAATATTGAGCCAAACGCGCCTGTCGCGGCAAGGCGTATGCGCGATTCTGTAACTCCCCTGCTCTTAGATTTGATAACGACGCTACGGCAGACAGGCAATGCCGATATCGCCACCGCCCTTGCCGATATAGCTGAGGCGACAACTAACTCCACGACACCATGAAACAACGTCTTCTCTCGCCAGGCGGCACCATTGCCGTAGTCTCTCCCTCAGGTTCCATAGCTCCCGAGTTTATGGATGGCGGTGTCAACGCCCTTCGCTCGCTCGGCTATAATGTCGAGCTCATGCCCAACGCCAGCGGACGGGCCACGAGTGTCTTTTCCGCCACCGATGCCGAGCGTGCGTCTGACCTTGCTCTTGCGCTCTCACGCCCCGATATTGATGCCGTATGGTGTTCACGTGGTGGCTATGGTGCCATGCGCACCCTCATGGCCCTTGAACCGTATGGTGGATGGCGTCGCCTATTCTCCCAAACCGACAAGCTGATTGTGGGCTTTAGCGACATCACTGCCCTCCATTCCGCATCGGTCGTAACGGGCGGTGTCGGCATCCTTGGCCCTATGCTCAAGCATATTGCCACGCACGGAACCTCCTCGCCCGATGTCGTGGAGACGCTGCGTGCGGTGACGGAGGGGCGTGCGACAATCTCTTGCGCTCCACGAGAGGGCAGCACGGAAGGGCATGCCGAGGGACGCCTCATAGGCGGTAACCTCTCCATCCTCTACTCCCTCCTCTCCACGCCTATATGCCCCGCCCCCGATGGAGCCATCCTCTTCATTGAGGACCTTTCGGAATACAGATACCATATCGACCGCATGGTGCAGGCTCTCCGCTTCTCGGGTTTCCTCTCCAAGCTCGCAGGTGTCGTCGTAGGGCAGATGACAGGCATGCGCGACGGGGCGACGGCTTTCGGTCGCGACGCCTACCAGATTGTAGCCGATGCTGTGGCGGCATACGGCTATCCCGTCCTCCTCGGATTTCCGTCAGGTCATGCTCCGGAGGAGAACTACCCCCTCATTCTCGGCTCTCGTGCCGTGCTTGACGTCCAAGGCGATGCCGCTACGCTCTCCATGAACGTCGAGCGTTAAAAATTTGCGGTTTTCCTATTGCGAATGAGAAAATAACAGCTAATTTTGCATCGTTATTCCGACGGGGATAGCGTCAAGGCGCATGTAACGCCTCAATTCTTGTTTCTTGCCCTATAGTATAAAGGTAGTACAGAAGATTCTGGTTCTTTTAGTCTGGGTTCGAATCCTGGTGGGGCAACGATTTCTCTTGAGGCGGAAGACGCTTCGTGAGGAACTTTTTTCAAGGATTGTCCCGTAGTATAATGGCAGTACAGGAGATTTTGGTTCTCTTAGACAGGGTTCGAATCCTTGCGGGACAACAATTTTATTTACATCTTGCCCTATAGTATAAAGGTAGTACAGAAGATTCTGGTTCTTTTAGTCTGGGTTCGAATCCTGGTGGGGCAACGATTTCTCTTGAGGCGGAAGACGCTTCGTGAGGAACTTTTTTCAAGGATTGTCCCGTAGTATAATGGCAGTACAGGAGATTTTGGTTCTCTTAGACAGGGTTCGAATCCTTGCGGGACAACAATTTTATTTACATCTTGCCCTATAGTATAAAGGTAGTACAGAAGATTCTGGTTCTTTTAGTCTGGGTTCGAATCCTGGTGGGGCAACATTAAGAAGGCGAAGAGGTTCAAAACTCTTCGCCTTTCTTGTTTTATGTCGTCTTGTGCGGTTTTGCGCTACTATTTATAAAAAAGCAGGCATCCGTCCGACATGAAGTGTCGGGCGGACGCCTTGATGTAGGCTGCTACTTGGCGTATTGCTGATACAGCTTGTTTATGATGCCGTCGGCGAGGCCAAGGCGAGGGACGAAGGTTTGCTCGATGTCGCATATCTGCGCCACGGTGTAGAATATCTGGAGGGCCGGGACAATGACCTCTGCGCGGCTTTGGTTGAGATACAGCTTCTCCATACGCTCGGAGACTGTCATGTTGTTCGTCTGGTTGAACAGCTCTTTAATCTCCTTCGTTTTGATGGGTTCCTTGCGCTTTTTCTCCAACATCTTGTGGACTTTGTTGATGTTGCCGCCCGAGCCTATTATGGCCGATGGTTTCCACTTTGCCCCTGTCTTGGCGAGCCACGACTCGAAGCGTGTCCATTCCGACGGGTCTGCCGCTCCCGATATGATGCGCACCGTCCCGAGGCGGAATGACTGCTCCTCGGCTTTCTGCCCGCGGGCGTAGATCACGACCTCTGTGCTGCCGCCGCCAACGTCCACGTAGAGGTAGTTTTTCTTCTTGTCCAATATGTCTTTTAGCCCTCCGGCGGCGAATATGGTGTCAGCCTCCTCCTCCCCGGATATCGTCTCGACGCGGATTCCCGATCTGAGGCGCACGAGGTCTACCACGTCTTGCCCGTTGATGGCCTCGCGCATGGCGCTTGTGGCGCAGGCTCGGTAGTCGCGGACTCCATAAGCGCGCATCAAGGCCGCAAAGCCCGACATGGCGTCGCACAGAGCCTCACTCCGCTCGCTGCTTATGTGTCCGCGCTTGAAGACGTCTGTCCCCAATCTGATGGGGATGCGGACGAAGCATGCCTTCTTGCTCTCGATAGCGTCGTCGTCATATTGCTCGACGTAGCTGATGACGAGGCGTATTGCGTTGGAGCCTATGTCTATCGCCCCGAGGGTCTCACTGTTTTTCAGCATCTCTTCTTGTTACTTATTGTCGATGAAGCTCTTGTAGAAGTCATATAGTGCCGTCTGGCTGCGGATGGGCTCCAAACCTTCGATGCGGTTGGCGTAGCTGTTGCCCTCTTGGTCGGCAAGGTCTCTCGCTTTGACGTTGTCGGACCATTGGATGTCGAAGACCTGCTGGAGGATGTTGGCTATCTTCTTCTCCATTATTGGGGTGAGGACTTCGACGCGCCTGTCGAGGTTGCGCGCCATCCAGTCTGCCGAGCCTATGAACGTCTTGGGCTGCCCGCTGTTGCAGAAGATGTAGACGCGAGCGTGCTCCAAATACTTGTCTACTATGCTTATGGCGCCGATGTTGTCGCTCATTCCCTTGACACCCGGGACGAGGCAGCAGGCACCGCGCACTATGAGACGAATCTCGACACCGGCTTGGCTCGCCTCATATAGTTTGGCTATGAGCTTCTCGTCGGTAAGGGAGTTGCACTTGGCGTAAATGTAGGCTGGGCGTCCTTTCTCGGCATTCTTGCGCTCACGGTCTATGAGGTTTTCAAGCTCGTCGCGCATATAGTATGGCGAGACGAGGAGGTGCTTGTACTTAAACCTCTTGTGGCTGTTCATGAGGAAGAGGAAGACGTTGCGCACGTCGTCGACAATCCCTTTATGGCTGGTCAGCAGCCCGTAGTCGCCATAGATTTGCGCGGTATTCTCGTTGAAATTGCCCGTTCCGACGTAGGCGTAGCCCCTGAGGTGGTTGCCCTCCTTGCGCTCTACAAGGACAATCTTGCTGTGCACCTTGAGGTCTTCGATGGCGTAGATGACCTTTACGCCGTTGCGCTGAAGCTGGTCTGTATTCTCAATATTCTGCTCCTCGTCGAAACGGGCTTTAAGCTCAACGAGGACGGAGACCTGCTTGCCGTTGCGGGCGGCGTTGGTGAGGGCGTTGATGACCTTCGAGTGCTCGGCGGTGCGATATAGGGTGATGAATATGTTCTCCACCGCAGGGTCTATGGCAGCCTCGCGGAGGAAGTCTATGAAGTGTTGGAACGAGTGGTAGGGGTAGTTGAAGAAGATGTCTTTGCGCTGGACTACGTTTATAATGCTCTGAAAAGGGATGACGTCGGGATGCTGGAGTGGCAGAGGGTTGACAGTAAGGAGGTCTTTGCGTACCTTGGGGAACTTGGTGAGGTCCTTCATAAGATGGTACTTGCCGCCTGGGGCGAGCATCTCGCCCTTCAGTTTGAGGCGTGAGGCGAGAAGGTCTCGCAGGTCAGACGGCATATCGGCATCGTAGATTAGGCGTATGGGCGAGCCGTAGCGGCGACTCTCGACACCCTCGGCAATGCGCTCAAAGAGACTTTTTGATACGTCCTCGTCGATTGACAGCTCGGCGTCGCGCATGATTTTGAAGGCATGGGCGGAGATCTTGTCATAGTTGAACATGAAGAAAATCTCGTCGATCATGAGGCGGATGATGTCATCGAGGAAGATGACGTCTTTGCGCCCATCGGCAGAAGGAAGAACTACGAAGCGCGGGCATGCCGAGCTGACGGGGATGCGGACTATGGCGTAGCGTGGGGCCTTGTCGTTCTTAGAGGTCATCTTGACGCCAAGGTAGATGTTGCCGTCGGGGAGAAACGGCATCTTGTCTTGCTTGCGGAGGATGAGCGGCACGAGGCGTTGCGAGACGACGGAGGCGAAATATTCTCGGCAGAAGTCTTTCTGCTCGTCGGTGATGCTCTTCTCATCGACGACGAAGATGCCCTCGTTTTCCATCTGCCCGAGTATCTGCTCGTATGTGCGGTCGAAGGCCTCACGCCCTTTATCGGTTCGCTTTTTGACTGCGGCAAGGAGCTCCGACGGAGTGTAGCCACCCAGTAGCCGTGTCTGTTTCTGTCGCCTATTGGATATTAGGCGCAGGATGTTGGCGACGCGCACTTTGTAAAACTCGTCTTGATTGTTGGAGAAAATGCCTAAGAACTGGAGGCGCGAGAGGAGAGGTACCGACTGGTCCTTGGCCTCTTGGAGGACGCGCTCGTTGAAAGAGAGCCAGCTGAGCTCGCGGTTATTGTAGATTAAGTCCATTGCTTGTCACTTAGTGTCTGCGATGCAAAGCAATGAAGCGTATTTTTCAACGTGGCGACACGAGCGTTACAATTGTGTTGCAGAGCCGATGGCGGATTGCCGTAACGCAAAAAAGCGCGGGAGCTGCAATGTTGTAGCTCCCGCGCTGCGGATGTCTCTTATTTCAGTCGTGCGACCTAATACTCCTCCCAGCTCTTTATCTGGAGGTCTTCCGCGCCCTTCTTGCAGAAGGCCTTGATGAAGGCGCTCGCAAGACGTGCGTTGGTGATGAGGGGCACGTTGAAGTCGATGGCGTCGCGGCGGATCTTGTAGCCGTTGGCCAACTCGTTGTGGGTGAGGTCTTTGGGAATGTTGATGACGAGGTCGATCTTCTTCTCGCGGATGTAGTCGACGACGTTGGGCTGCTGGTTCTCATCGGGCCAGTAGAGCAGGGTACTCTCGACGCCATTGTCTTGCAGGTACTTCTGCGTGCCATGGGTGGCGTAGAGGTTGTAGCCCTTGCCTTTGAGGAGGCGTGCGGCGTCGAGAAGCTCGAGCTTGGCGCGTGCTCCGCCAGAGGAGATGAGGACATTCTTCTTCGGGATGCGGTAGCCGACGGAGAGCATGGACTCGAGGATTGCGTCGTCGAAGGTGTCGCCGATGCAGCCTACCTCGCCAGTGGACGACATGTCTACACCGAGGACGGGGTCGGCCTTTTGGAGGCGGGCGAATGAGAATTGCGGAGCCTTGATGCCGACGTAGTCGATGTCGAAGAGATTCTTAGACGGCTTCTCGACAGGAAGACCGAGCATGACGCGGGTGGCAAGCTCGATGAGGTTGACCTTGAGGACCTTGCTGACGAATGGGAACGAGCGAGAGGCGCGTAGGTTGACCTCGATGACCATAATCTCGTTGTTCTTGGCCATGAGCTGCATGTTGAAAGGACCGCTGATCTCAAGTGCCTTGGCAATCTTGCGAGCGACCTTCTTGATGCGCTTGACGGTCTCGACGTAGAGCTTCTGTGGGGGGAAGACGATGGTGGCGTCGCCCGAGTGGACACCTGCGAACTCGACGTGCTCAGAGATGGCGTAGGCGATAATCTCGCCACCCTGCGCGACGGCGTCGAGCTCAATCTCCTTGGCCTGCTCAATGAACTGAGACACGACGACAGGGAACTCTTTGGAGACGTTGGCTGCGAGGTTCAGGAAGTAGCTGAGCTCCTCGCGGTTGGAGACGACGTTCATGGCTGCGCCAGAAAGCACGTAGCTTGGGCGGACGAGGACGGGGAATCCCACCTCATCGACGAATTTGTAGATGTCGTCGATGGTTGTAAGCTCGCTCCAACGAGGCTGGTCGACGCCAAGCTCGTCGAGGAGGCTTGAGAACTTGGAGCGGTTCTCCGCACGGTCGATGTTGATTGGCGAGGTGCCAAGGATCGGGACATCGCGGCGGAAGAGCTTCATGGCCAAGTTGTTAGGAATCTGGCCACCCACGGAGACGATTACGCCCTTGGGGTTCTCGAGGTCGATGATGTCGAGGACGCGCTCTTCGGTGAGCTCATCGAAGTAGAGTCGGTCACAGACGTCGTAGTCGGTCGAGACGGTCTCGGGGTTGTAGTTGATCATGACGGAGCGGAGACCCTGGCTCTTGATGGTGTTTATGGCGTTGACCGAGCACCAGTCGAACTCGACGGACGAGCCGATGCGGTATGCGCCAGAGCCGAGGACTATTACCGAACGATGGTCGCCAAGATACTTGACGTCGTTCTCCGTCCCGCAATATGTGAGGTAGAGGTAGTTGATCTGTGCGGGGAACTCGCCAGCCATGGTGTCAATCTGCTTGACGACGGGCAGGATGCCGCGACCCTTGCGGTACTCGCGGACGTCGAGGAGCTGATCCTCCATCTTGCGGCTGGAGTCTTTGCTTACGAGGCGGGCAATCTGGAAGTCGGAGAAACCGCAACGCTTTGCCTCGCGGAGGAGGTCGTCGTCGACATCCTCAATCTTGTTCTTCTCCGTCAGCTTGCGGCGGATCTGGTCGAGGTGCTGAAGCTTGTAGAGGAACCACTTGTCGATTTTAGTGATGTTGTGGATCTCGTCGACGGTCATGCCGTTGGCCATCGCCTCGCTTATGGCGAAGACGCGCTTGTCGGTCGGGTTGGCAAGCTCCTGGAGAATGTCGATGCCCTTGAGGGGCTGGTTGGCGCAGAAGCCGTGCATGCCTTGACCCACCATGCGGAGACCTTTCTGGATGACCTCCTCGAAGCAACGTCCGATTGCCATGATCTCACCGACGGACTTCATGCTTGAGCCGATCTGCTTGGAGACGCCGGCAAACTTGCCAAGGTCCCAACGCGGGATCTTGCAGACGATGTA
Organism: Clostridium sp. CAG:343; assembly: GCA_963616565.1. GTDB lineage: Bacteria > Bacteroidota > Bacteroidia > Bacteroidales > Marinilabiliaceae > W3P20-009. The sequence goes on along the minus strand of CAVEKX010000003.1, from coordinate 47,202 downwards.
GTCGAGGGCGGGCTCGAAGAAAGCGGGAGTCGTCTTGGTGACGGAGTTCTTGAGTTCCCAAAGTCCGTAGCCGAGTCCGAGCTTTGCGGCTACGAAGGCGAGTGGGTAGCCGGTGGCTTTAGACGCCAAAGCGGAAGAGCGGCTGAGGCGGGCGTTGATCTCGATGACGCGGTAGTCCTCGGAATTGGGGTCGAGGGCGTACTGGACGTTGCACTCGCCGACGATGCCGACGTGACGGACGATCTTGATGGCGAGCTCGCGGAGCTTATGGTACTCGCTGTTGGTGAGGGTCTGGGAGGGAGCTACGACGATGCTCTCGCCGGTGTGGATGCCGAGCGGGTCGAAGTTCTCCATGTTGCAGACGGTGATGCAGTTGTCGTAGGCGTCGCGCACGACCTCGTACTCCACCTCTTTCCAGCCTTTGAGGCTCTCCTCGACGAGGATCTGGTTGGAGTAGCTAAGTGCGTTCTCGGCGCGCTGGACGAGCTCCTCGCGGTTTTGGCAGAAGCCGGAGCCCATGCCTCCAAGGGTGTATGCGGCGCGGACGATGATAGGGAAGCCGATCTTGTCGGAAGCTGCGAGAGCCTCCTCGACGGTGTTGACGGCGATGCTGTGAGGGGTCTTGACGTCGATGCTCTTGAGCATGTTGGCGAAGATCTCGCGATCCTCGGTGTCGATGATGGCCTCGACGGGTGTGCCGAGAACCTTGACCCCATAATTCTTTAAGACGCCGCTCTTAAAAAGGGCGACGCCGCAGTTGAGGGCGGTCTGGCCGCCGAAAGAGAGAAGAATGCCGTCGGGACGTTCTTTCTTGATGACCTGCTCCACGAAGTAGGGCGTGACTGGCAGGAAATAAATCTTGTCCGCGATATTCTCCGACGTTTGGATTGTCGCGATGTTTGGGTTGATGAGGACGGTTCTGACACCCTCTTCCTTGAGAGCCTTGAGAGCCTGCGATCCCGAATAGTCAAACTCGCCGGCTTCGCCAATCTTGAGGGCGCCGGAACCAAGGATGACCACTTTCCTTACTTCGTGTACCATTATATATGTATGTGATGAGATGCTTATCGCATTACGGGGCGCAATCGTGGGCAGTCTGAACGCCGCACTTGCACATTTGGGGCAAAAATACATAAAATCCCGTTACTCGCCCCCACGAAGTTGGCATAAGTCACTATTTGTGAAATATTAGTGTTTGGTGATGATGTATATACGTTGTGTATAAGTGAATATGACGGGGATGGGAATGGAGTAGGGGTGAGGCGTGTGGTGCGATATGTTATTAGAAAGGTGGTTAAATGTTGCATCGAGGATTTGTGGAAGGTTGATTTTAGTTGAGGATTAATATGTTAAAATTAGCACAGGCTATTGCATAGTATTTAATAAACTAATAGTTTTGCGTAACGAACAGAACAGAATAGTGGACGGCAATCCAAAGATGGTGGCACCCATCAAGGTCGGACGCTGAAGCTGGTCTGGCGTGATTGAAGGAACCTCTAAGTACTGCGAGACAATAATAAAGACGAAAAACTTCTCTGGCATCAAGTACCACCAAAATCGCAGAGGTGAGATTTCTCAATCGTTCTAAGTATTAAAAAGTCCAACATCTCTAATTCTTTAAAACCTTTAAAAAGAAGCAGGACATAAGAGCGAACAGAAAGCGAACAGTACAGACTGCTAAACCTAGCAACCAAACAAACTAAACACAGGATAGCAATAAAAACTAATGGCAAAATGAAAAGACTAACAACCAACATCGTGGGCTGCCTCGTGGTCATGCTGATGCTCTTGATTGGGCAGACGGCGTGGGCGCAAAGCGTGCGCACAATTTCGGGCTCCGTGCTCGACCATGCGGGTCAGCCGATCGTCGGCGCGGCCATCGTCGAGCAAGGTACAACAAACGGCACCGTGGCTGACATCGACGGCAAGTTCTCGCTCCGCGTGGCGGGCAACGCCTTGTCTGTCTCCTTCATCGGCTACGAGAGCCAGACCGTCGACATCACTGGCAAGTCGACCGTCGACATCGTCCTTAAAGAGGACAACGTCGAGCTTGAGGACGTCGTCGTCGTCGGTTACGGCACCATGAAGCGCGCCGACGTGACCGGCTCCGTCGTTTCTGTCGGTGACGAGGCCATCAAGGAGTCTGTCTCAACCAGTATCGACCAGGTGCTCCAGGGTCGTGCGGCAGGTGTCCAGATTCAGGCGAACACGGGTACCCCTGGCGGTTCTTCGTCTATCCGCATTCGTGGTACTAACTCCCTCAACGCCACGTCGCAGCCTATCTTCGTAATCGACGGTGTCATCGTCGACGCTGCGAATGGCGACGACAGCGGCAACTCCAACCCTCTTGCTGCCATCAACCCTGCCGACATCGTCTCCATGGACGTCCTCAAGGATGCATCCGCTACGGCCATCTATGGTTCTCGCGCATCTAACGGTGTCATCATGATCACCACCAAGCGAGGCAAGGCTGGCGAGGCCACCATCACCTACGACGGCTACGTCGGTATGCAGCAGATGCCTAAGAAGATCGATGTCCTCAACCTCCGCGAGTACGCTGCTCACCACAACACCATTGCCGACTATGGCGTCACCAGCGCAAGCAGCTCTTACTATCGCGCCGACCTCCTCGGTGACGGTACCGACTGGCAGGACGAGCTCTTCCGCAAGGCCATCATGACGAGCCACAACATCTCTCTCTCCGGTGGCTCCGACAAGGTGACCTACGCCCTCTCCGCTGGCTACCTGAACCAAGACGGTATCGCTATCGGTTCTGACTACCGTCGTCTCTCCCTCCGCGGCAACTTCGATGCCCAAATCAAGAAGTACCTCAAGGCTGGTCTCAGCGTCACCCTTGCCGACAGCAAGCAGACGACCGCTACCAGCAACTCCATCATCATGAACGCTCTCCAGTCGCAGCCTTCCATCCCTGTCCGCGACCCGGACGGCAACTATGGCGGTCCTACTGAGAACTACCAGCCGAGCAACCCTGTGGCTATGGCGCTCATCGTCGACAACTACAACAAGAAGCAGAACTTCCGCTACAACGCCTACATCGAGGGCGCATTCCTCGACGGCTTCACCTTCAAGACGGAGCTCTCTGCCGACTACAACCTCAACCGTTACTACACCTACACCCCCGACTACTACTTCAGCGAGTGGAACCAGAACGACACCCGCACCTCCTCTTGGAACAAGTCGAACACCAAGTACTGGTCTTGGCGTAACATCTTGACTTACAACAAGACTTTCAACGAGATGCACAACGTCAACGTCATGGTCGGCCAGGAGATGAGCGACTCTTACTACGAGAACCAGACCTCCACCACCACAGGCTTCCTCTCCAACACCGCTACCGACATCTCCGCCGGCAGCTATGATGACAGCCGCACGACCGGCTACAAGAACGAGAACTCTCTCTTCTCTTACTTCGGTCGCGCGTTCTACTCCTTCGACGACCGCTACCTCCTCACCTTCACCATCCGTCGAGATGGTTCCTCTAAGTTCGCCGACGGAAACCGTTGGGGCTGGTTCCCATCTGCCGCATTCGCATGGAAGGTCAGCAACGAGGGCTTCTTCGACAATATCCGTTACATTGTCAATAACGCTAAGCTCCGTGTGGGCTGGGGTACCACTGGTAACCAGAACATCTCCGACTGGTCTTACATGTCCATGCTGAGCAACAAGTCCACATGGGCTGGTGTCGGTGTCCTCAACGGCAACATCGCAAATCCTGACCTCAAGTGGGAGACCACATACTCCACCAACGTAGGTCTCGACCTCAACTTCCTCAACAACCGCATCGAGCTCATCGCCGACTTCTACTACAAGAAGACCAAGGACCTCTTGATGCAGGTCGACATGCCAGCCTTCCTCGGCTCTAACGGACCAGGAGCTGCAACAAACCCATGGACCAACATCGGCTCTTTGGAGAACAAGGGCTTCGAGCTTACCCTCAACACCGTCAATATCGACAAGGGCGGCTTCATGTGGCGTTCCAACGTCGTCTTCTCCCTCAACCGCAACAAGATCAAGAGCCTCGACACCGAGACTGGCACACTGCCTAAGACTTTCCAGGTCGGCTCTGACGTGACGACCGTAACCAACACCGTCGTCGGCAAGTCCATCGGCCAGTTCTGGGGCTATAAGGTTATCGGTCGCTTCGAGAAGGCTTCCGACTTCTACTACAGGGACTCCGCCACTGGCGAGGTCAAGCAAGTCGCCCTCCCCGAGGGTACCTCAATCAACATGAGCGACGGTCAGCAGGCCAGCAACGATGGTGGCGGCGTCAAGATTGGCGACTACATCTTCGCCGACCTCAACAACGACGGCGTCATCGACAACAACGACCAGACCTTCATTGGCAACCCTGAGCCCAAATTCACTTGGGGCTTCGGCAACACCTTCTCTTACAAGGGCTTCGACCTCAGCCTCCAGTTCAGCGGCTCCTACGGCAACGACGTTGTCAACTACAACCGTCGCTTCATCGAGCAGACTGGCGCTACCGGCAACATCACTACCGACGCAGCCAACTATGCGCAAATCGGCCAGATTGACCCGAACGCTATCGGAGCGGAGAACTGGCGTAACTACTATGTCATCAACACCGACACCGACCAGCCGCGCATCTCGACCTCTTCCGCGTCTAACTCCAACTACCGCATGAGCGACAAGTTCGTCGAGGACGGCTCTTACATCCGCCTCCAGAACGTATCGTTCTCCTACAGCCTGCCACAGAGCATCCTCCAGAAGACCAACTTCTTCACCAACGTCAAGGTCTACATCAACCTCCAGAACGTCTACACCTGGACCAAGTACAAAGGCTACGATCCTGAAGTCGGCTCCCTCTACGGCGATGCGCTCAAGAACGGCATCGACTATGGTCGTTACCCCTCGCCAAAGATCTATACCGTCGGACTTAACTTCTCTTTCTAAGAAATCATGAGCATCAGAAAATATATAGGCGCGGCCATGATAACGGCCGCAGCCATGGCCCAGACCGGTTGCGCAGACGACTTCCTTGAGCAGGAGAATTCTTACCAGCTCAACCAGAAGACCTATTTCGACTCCGACGAGGCCGTAAACTCCGCCGTCCTGCCTCTTTACAACTTCGTGTGGTACAACTTCAACGATAAGTTCTACTACGGCATGGGCGATGGTCGTGCCAACAACATCACGGCACAATACTCCAACTACATCTACCCCTACACCAACTTCACCGAGACGAGCCTCTCCGCCGGCCTTAACGACGCATGGAGCTCCTTCTACTCTGTCGTGGCGCAGGCCGACAACACCATCTCCAACATCCGCGACAACTCAGGCTCCGGCGTCTCCGAGACCGCCAAGACGCAATGCATCGCCGAGGCGCGCTTCATGAGGGGTCTCGCCTACTGGTACATCGGCTCCCTCTGGGGCGTAGGCATCGTCTACGAGAGCACCGACGCCCTTGTCAACAACTACGTCGTCAAGCCACAGCCGCTGACCGACGTCATGGAGTTCGCCATCCGCGACATGGAGTACGCTGCCGCCAACTTGCCCGCTTCGGCTGCCACTCTCGGACGTGTCGACAAGTATTCCGCCTACGGCATGCTTAGCCGCTTCTACCTATCCATGGCAGGCCTCGTCTCCGGCAATGAGGCGTACAACCAGAACAATGCCGTCAGCGAGAGCGACTTCAACCGCGGCACCCGCAACACCTACTATCTCGACCTCGCCAAGAAGGCCGCCCTCAAGGTCATCAACGAGAGCAAGTACAGCCTGACCGCTACCTACGATGAGCTCTTCGCTGCGTCTACTTTCAACAACAACTCCGAGAGCCTCTTCCAGCTCCAATGGACCCCTGGCACGGCTGTCAACGGCAACGCTCAGTCCATGACCCGCTTCCTTGCATGGTCCGCCCTCGTAGCCGACCAGAACGCATGGGGTGGCGCAACCTACTGCTCCTACGACCTCTGGGAGGAATTCAAGGAGTATGAGGACAAGAACCTCGGCGTAACTGTCGACGACGCTGTCCGCCGCCACGCTTGCGTAGCCTCCTATGGCGAGTCTTATCCCGAGCTCTCTGCCGACGCCACCGACCCATACGTCTACGGTGTCACCGAGAACGCAGGCAACCAAGGAGCCAACATCAAGAAGTACGTCATCGGCACCAAGAAGGTCAACGGCTTCAGCGAGCCTAACAACGCAGGCGTCAATACCTACATGCTCCGCCTCGCCGAGGTCTACCTCAACTACACCGAGGCCGCCCTTGGCAATGCCGACAAGACCTCCGACGTCGAGTACTTCAACCTCGTCCGCCAGCGCGCCAAGATGGCCACCAAGAGCTCCGTCACCTATGAGGATCTCCGCCACGAGCGTCGCGTAGAGTTCGCCTTCGAGGGTCTCTACTGGTATGACCTCGTCCGCCGCTCCTACTACCAGGAGCAGGAGGTCATCAACTACTGCAACAGCCAGCATCGTAACGCCTCCTATTACAGCGACAAAGAGTACAAGCTCAGCGACTCTTGGTCTTACCCCGGTCCTTCCGTCTCCATCGCCACGGCAATCAACATGACCCTGCCAATGGACGATACCGATCAGACCAAGAACCCAGAGCTAAAGCCAACCTCCGCCGACGTCAGCCACCGCAGGCAGTACAACACCGAGCCTCTCACCTTCGGCGAGCGCGAGGTTACCGTCGACCAATTGTTCAACTAATTAGAAGACCTGAATCATGTCAATGACCAAATATCTATCCATGGCATTCGTGGCTTTGGCTGCGCTCGGCTTCACGGCTTGTGAGGACGATGTCGACGACCAGACCACAGTCATGACCATCAACAAGGTATATCTCGAGGACGTCAAGTCTACAGTCCCCGACCGCGAGGTCGACTTCGCACGCCTCGGACAGCTCATCCGTGTTGAGGGCTCCGGCTTCACCGGACTCAAGAAGATCTACATCAACGGCTACCAGACTGAGTTCAACAACGCCCTCATGACGGATAACAACGTGTGGGTGACCCTCAGTGGCAACACTCCCGTCGACAAGGCCGATGATGCCGTCCGTAACACCATCCGCTTCGTCAAGGAAGGCACCGAGACCATCTACCAGTTCACCATCCGCGCCGCGGCTCCTTCCATCAGCGGCATCTCCCGCACCCTGCCTAAGGCTGGCGAGGTCGTCGTTGTCAGTGGCGCCAACCTCCAGGAGACCACCAAGATAACCCTCCCCGGCGGCATCGAGATCACCGATGTCATCTCCGACGAAGACGGCGAATGGTACTCCTTCGTAATGCCCGACGGCGTAACCGAGGGCGGCAGCATCACCAGCGAGGGCGCCAACGGCACGGCCATCACCCCCGCCATGTTCAACGAGAGACGCGGCATCATCCTCGATTTCGACGGCAACGGTGACCAAGGCTCATGGAGCGCCACCTACTCTGCCGACCAGCTCGCCGACGACCCCCTCGGTCAGAATGGCAAGTGCTGCCCAGCCGTACCTGCTGAAGTATTGGCCGAAGGCTCTATCAAGAACGGTGCCCACGGCAACGGATGGTTCACCGCTGGTAACGACAACGAGTATGACGAGTGGAGCCGTTTCTACGACCTCATCCCCGCCACCACGCCCGTCGAGGACATCGCCTTCCAGTTCGATGTCTACGTCCCAGAGCCATGGAGCGGCGCAGGCTACCTCGAGTTCACCTTCCAGAACAACCTCTCTGGCTACGGCTGGGGCTCGTCTAACACCAAAGCAACCGAGAGCACCGAGAACGGCTACATGACCGCTGTATGTTGGGTTCCTTGGCTCGCCTCCGACGGCTCCATCGTCCCCTACCAGACCGATGGCTGGCAGACCGTCACGATCCCCGTCTCCAAAGTCGGACGCTACCAGATTGCTGACACCTTCACCTTCGCCGACGTCGTCTCCGACCGCAACAACGGCTCTTACCGCAACTTCGGCATGTTCCTCGTCAACAACGATATCGAGTTCTCCGACGATCTCACCATCACCACTGGCGATTTCAATCAGGCGGTCTACACCGACAACTGGCGCATCGTCCCCAGCGCCACGGTCACCGTCTCCGACTTCAATGACTAATCTTCTTCCCCTTAAGAACGTAATCTTATGCTACATAACAAGATAATCATCCCCATGGCCGCTCTGGCTGTCATCTGCGCCGCCTGCGACGACGACAAGATGGAATGGGGCACGCCCGATGGTCACGAGAAGGTCGATATCTCCGACATCCCTCTCACCGATGCCGAGATCATGGCCAACTATGACTACATCAAGAGCTATGCTCAGCAGTATTGGCCCAATTCGCTCGTAGGCCTCGGTCTCGGTGCCGACCTCTACACCGGCAATGCCGACTATAAGAAGGTCGCCGACGAAAACTACCAGATGTTCACCACGGGCAACGCCATGAAGATGGGCTCAATGGTCAAGAGCAATGGCTCGATCGACTTCACGACCGTCGACGCCTTCCTCGACCAGGTTCCTGACAACATCAAGATCTACGGCCACAACTTCATCTGGCACACCCAGCAGCCGCAAGATTACCTCAAGAGCCTCATCGCTCCCGAGATGAAGGTCATCAGCGACAGCGAGAGCGGTATCGCCAACCTCCTCTCTGGCGACGCCCACGACTTCGAGGGCGGCACGACAGGCGGTTGGGGCTCATGGGGCTCCAACAAGGAGAGTGCCGATGTCGTTGAAGGCGAGGGTGCCGATGGCTCTAAGGGTCTCGTCCTCGTTGCAGCTGCCGACGGCAACTTCTGGGAGGCACAATGCGCCTACACCTTCGACGAGCCTCTCGACTCCACCAAGACTTACGTCGTCAAGTTCCAAGCCAAGTCTTCTTCCAGCGCAGGTCAGCTCCAGTTCCAATATCAGAACGGAACGACCTATGGCAGCCAAGGTGCCTACACCACTTTCGAGGTTGGCGAAAGCTGGATCACTTGCGAGAAGGAGTTCAAACCCGCCTATGACGATGTCAACCGAATTATCATCAACTTCGGTAAGGTCGGTGGCACATACTACATCGATAATGTAGAGTTCGGCGAGAAGATCGAGAACTCCGACCCGATGACCAACGTCCTCACGGGCGACAATAGCGACTTCGAGGGCGGCACCAAGGGCAATTGGGGCAGCTGGGGCAACAGCTCCACCTCCGCTGTCAGCGAGCAGGGCCAAGGTCGCAACAGCGACTACTGCCTCGTCCTCTCCAATCCCTCCGACGGCTCCGACTACTATGTTGCCCAGTGCGCCTACACCTTCGACGACCCATTGACCGTCGATGAGACCTACGTCATCCAGTTCTACGCTAAGACCGACGTCGCCGGTGCAGGTCTCCAGTTCTGCGTCCAGAACAGCTCAACCTACTCAGGTGAGGGCTACGCCAACCTTGAGGTCGGCACCGATTGGACCCTCGTCGAGCATGAGTACACCTGCTCCAAGGAGGGCATGAACCGAATCCTCATCAACTTCGGTAAGTACACTGCCAACTTCTACATCGACGACATCAAGTGGGGCGTCAAGAAAGCCGAGACCAAGGGCCTCAAGGCTACCACCATCACCTACGTCATCAAGTCTGCCGAGCAGAAGAAAGCCGCCCTCGACAACGCCATGGAGCAATGGATCAAGGCCATGTTCGAGCACGTCAACGGCGACCAGCGTTTCGTAGCTTGGGATGTCGTCAACGAGCCTATCAGCGACGGTGGCGGCTACCGCGGCATCAATGGTGTCTTCGGAGGCACGTGGACTGAGGACGACGTCGTCAACTACGATGCCGAGCCTACCGAGACCGAGACCGAGGGCCTCAAGCTCAACTGGGCAAACTCTACTGGCAATAAGCACTTCTACTGGGGCTACTACATGGGCTTCGACTACGCTGTCAAGGCCTTCCAGTACTCCCGTAAGTATGCCGACGAGAATGGCCTCTCGGGTGTCAAGCTCTTCGTCAACGACTACAACCTCGAGACCAACCCGTCCAAGTGTGCCGAGCTCGTCCAGTTCGTCAACGACATCGATGCCGCCAATGGCTCGCCAATCGTCGACGGTATCGGCACTCAGATGCACATAACCGTTGCCGAGAGCGACGAGGCGCTCGCCACTCTCAAGGAGAAAGTCGACGCTCAGTTCAAGACCCTCGCCGCCACTGGCAAGCTTGTCCGCATCACCGAGTTCGACGCTGCCTTCAGCAAGGCTACCACCAACCCGTCTTCTACGCAGCTCAAGTGGCAGTCCGAGACCTACAAGATGGTCATCTCCTCCTACGTCGAGAATGTTCCTGAGGCACAACGCCACGGCGTAACCCTCTGGACCCTCTCCGACAACGAGGAAGAGCATGAGTACTGGCTCAACGGCGACAGCCCCAACATCTTCGACTCCAGCTACAACCGCAAGGAGGCCTACCGCGGCGTCTGCGACGCTATCGCAGGCTTCGACATCAGCACCACCTTCTCCGGCGACGACTGGATCAACGCCTACAAGAACAACGACACTACGACCGACGAGTCAAGCTCCGAGTCTGACTCCGAAGAGTAATCCCAGGCTTCTAATAGGTTAAGTGTCAATAATTAAGTGCCGTCCCGCCTTTTTTCGACGGGACGGCACTTTTTATCTTAAATTTACTATCTTTGATACTTAGTTAGCGAACAGAGCATAACAGCAACAAGCGCACTATGACCACATACTCTAATCCTCGTCTCTTAGCAACTTACAGATGAATATATACCTAAAGACATTAATGATGGCGGCCACGCTCGCCCTTGTGCCAACCTTCACGTTGGCGCAGTCCGAGATCGTTGGCGCGGGCGCCGATCGTCAGCTCCGCGTCGATGGACGGCCGTTCGTCATCTTAGGCGGAGAGCTTGGCAACTCGTCAGCCTCCTCCGAAGCCGACGTGCAACGCATCTTCCCTAAACTCAATAAGATGGGGCTCAATACGGTCCTCGTCCCAGCCTATTGGGATCTTATTGAGCAGCAGGAGGGAATGTTCGACTTCTCTCTCGTCGATGCCGCCATAAGCAATGCCGAGGCCAACGACCTCAAAGTCGTTTTCCTATGGTTCGGTGCATGGAAGAACTCTATGAGCTGCTACGCCCCCGAATGGTTCAAGCGCGACACCCGACGTTTTCCCCGCGCCCATACCGCTCAGGGCAAGCCTCTCGAGATTGCCAGCCCATTCTCAGAGAATGTCTTCAAGGCCGACTCCCGAGCCTTCGAAGCCCTCGTCTCCCATATCGTCGAGACCGATACCCGACATACGGTCATCATGCTCCAGATTGAGAACGAGATTGGGATGCTCGAGAATGCGCGCGACTACTCTGCCGATGCTTCACGCCTCTTCAACGCTGCCGTTCCCGAACGCCTCACCTCATATCTCTCGCGCAACCGCAAGACCCTCCATCCCGACCTCTTGGCCCGATGGGAGGCCAATGGAGCGAAAACCAAAGGCTCGTGGGTCGACCTCTTCGGCGGAGGTCTTGAGACCGAGGAGATCTTCATGGCCTATAGCTACGCTCTCTACGTCGGTCGCCTTGCCGACATCGCGCGCAGCCATACTGCGATGCCCCTCTACGTCAACGCGGCCATGAACAGCCGCGGACGTCGCCCTGGCCAATATCCGTCTGCTGGTCCTCTCGCCCACCTTATCGACATCTGGCGATGCGGCGCTCCGGCTCTCGATTTCATCTCGCCCGACATCTACGACGCAGGTTTTGCGCAGTGGGTCGCGCGCTACGCCACGTGCGGCAATGCCCTCTTCATACCCGAGATGAGGCTTTCTGAGGACAACGGGTCGCAGGCTTTCTACGTCTTCGGTGAGCATAAGGCTCTGGGTGTCAGCCCTTTCTCCGTTGAGAACGGTAATGAGGATGGCAAGCTCCGCAAGGCATACGAGAAGCTCCGTCTCCTCATGCCTCTTCTTGCCAAGGAGCAAAACCGTCACGGCATGCTCTTCGAGAATAAAGATGAGGAGAAGGTGTGGAACGAGGACGGGCTCCGCATCACGGCTCGCCACTTCTTCACACTCCCATGGGACAGCCGCGCGACCGACGGCTCAACATGGCCGCTCGCGGGTGCCATGCTCATTCGCATCGCCGAATACGAGTACATTCTCGCAGGCTCGGGTGTCGTCCTGACTTTCCAGGGCGAGGACGAGGTGGCAGCCTCCGCCAAGGCGCAAGCCAAGCTGGGCGAGGACGGGTTTGCCGCCACAGGCTCCGATGCCAATGCCGACAATGCCAAGTGGTCTGCCAAGTATCGTGTCGGCATCGCGAGCGTCGATGAGGTCGAGCCCCAGCCCGACGGCTCGTTCCGTCGCATCCGACGCCTCAACGGTGACGAGGATCACCAAGGTCGCCATGTCCGCATAGGTGTCGACAATTTCCAAATTCTCCACGTCAAACTATATCAGTACAAATGAAAGGCTTCAAGATTTTGAGACCATTGGCAGCAATGCTGATGACGTGTTCCGCCTCTATGGCGGTCGCTCAACTCCAATCTTTCCAAATAATCAAAGACGGCGCGCCTGTCGAGCTGTGCGTGTCGGCCAATGCCGACAAGGGCGTTGTCCGCGCGGTCAACAGCCTGGCGTCAGACATTGAGGCAGTGTGCGGCACTCGCCCCGCCATCGTCAATGCCGTCGATGCCTCGCGCCCGCAGGTCGTCATCGGTCAACTCGACGACGAGATGTTCAGCGCCGCAGCCGTCGACGCATCCCAGCTCCGCGACTCCACAGAGAAGCATCTCATCATCACCGAGCCGCAGAGGCTCACCATTGCCGGTGCCGACAAGCGCGGCGTCATCTACGGCATCTACACCCTCAGCGAGCGTCTCGGTGTGTCGCCATGGGCGTGGTGGGCAGATGTTCCTGTGGCGCGCCAGTCCAATGTCGCCCTGCCCGTCGGCACGACGACCGAGGGATGCCCGAAGGTCAAGTACCGCGGCATATTCATCAACGACGAGTGGCCCTCTTTCGGATGGTGGTGCATCGATAAGTTTGGTGGTGTCAACCATAAGGTCTACGAGCACGTCTTCGAGCTTCTCCTTCGCCTGAAGGCCAATTTCATGTGGCCTGCCATGTGGGCGTCGGCTTTCTATGACGACGATAAGGAGAACGGTCCTCTCGCCAACGAGATGGGCATCGTCATGGGCACGAGCCATCACGAGCCAATGGCTCTTGCGCAGCAAGACTGGAAGCGCCGCGGCACAGGGGCTTGGAACTACAAGACCAATGCCGAGGGACTCGAGAAATTTTGGCGCACGGGTATCGAGCGGTGCAAGAATTGGGAGACGGTGGTCACCGTCGGTATGCGCGGCGATGGCGACGAGCCTATGGGCGCAAGCACGGAGATTGACCTCCTCACCAAGATTGTAAAACGCCAACGCAAGATTATTGCCGACGTCACGGGCAAGAAGGCAAGCCAGACGCCGCAGGTCTGGGCTCTCTATAAGGAGGTCCTCGACTATTACGAGAAGGGCATGAAAGTTCCCGACGACGTGACCCTCCTCCTCTGCGATGACAACTGGGGCAACGTGCGTCGCTTGCCCGACATCGGCTCCAAGCCTCGCAAGGGCGGCTATGGCATGTACTACCACGTCGACTACGTCGGAGACCCTCGCAACTACAAGTGGCTCAACGTCTCTCAGGTCGAGAGGATATGGGATCAGATGGAGCTTTGCTACCAGCATGGCGTCCGTGAGCTGTGGATTCTCAACGTGGGCGACCTCAAACCCATGGAGTACCCCATCCAGTTCTTCCTTGATCTCGCTTGGAACCCCGAGGCCATTAAGGCTTCCGACATCCACCAGCATACTGTCGATTTCTGCAAGACGCAGTTCGGTCCCGACCATGCCGAGCAGATTGCCGACATGATCGCGCGCTACACTAAGTACAACAGCCGACGCACCCCCGAGATGCTCGACGACCAGACATACAGCCTTGAGAATTACGACGAGTGGCAGCGCGTCCGCGACGACTACCGCAACCTCGAGTCCGACGCCATGCGCATGGCATATCTCCTCCCTCGCAATATGCAAGACGCTTTTGACGAGCTTGTACTCTTCCCCATCACGGCATGCGCCAACCTCTACGATATGTACTACTCCGTGGCCGTCAATAAGAAGCTCGCTGCCCAAGGCGACGTAGCCGCCAACCACTGGGCCGACCGCGTCAAGAACCTCTACGAGCGCGACTCGCTCCTCACGCGCCACTATAACCACGACATAGCCGGCGGCAAGTGGAACCACCTCATGGACCAGACCCACATCGGCTACACCTATTGGCAGCAGCCCGAGGCGCAGGTCATGCCCGCCGTGGCCTACGTCAAGTCCGACGCCGACTCCCGCGACGGCACAATGCTCTTCATCGAGGGCGACGGCTACGTCTCCATCGACGCCGAGCACCCCTCACGCCAAAGTGGCGACTGGACGCTCGTCCCCAACCTCGGGCGCACGGCCTCTTCGCTCACGGCGCGCTCCGTCACGCCCGACACGTGGCTCGAGTACGATGTCGAGTTCTCTTCCAATGGCGAGCCGAAGCTCCAAGTCGTCCTCTCGCCTACGCTCAACTACGGTGGCAAGGGTCATACCCTGGCAGTCTCCATCGATGGCGGTGCCGAGAGCCTTATCGATGTCCATCAGACGGGCGACGCTTGGGGATCGGGTGAGCAGAAGACCATCAACGTCGGTATGGGCGAGGGGTGGGTTCCCATCAACGGCTCGCTCGATGAGAACACATGGCGCAAGTGGGTCGGCGAGAATGCCATAATCGTCGGTCAGAAACTCCCGTCCGTCAATGCCGGTAAGCATACCATCCGCATCCGTCCTGCCGACAATGCCATGGTAATCCAGAAGGTCATGATCGACATGGGTGGTCTCAAGCCTTCCTACCTCGGCGCGCCTCCTACTCCTACGCAGATGTCGCCCGTCGAATAATCAGTTAGTTGAAGTCTAAAAATCTAAGAGATATGTGCACATATAAGTCTTGTCTTGCCGTGGCGGTCGCAATGCTCGCCGCCTCGGCTGCCCAAGCCAAGGTGACGCCCTCCGCTTGGGTCGCTTCCGGAATGGTTCTCCAGCGTGGTCAGGTCGTCACGCTGACTGGCACGGCAGATGCTGGCGAGACCGTGACCGCCCATTTCGAGGGCAAACGACCCCTCCTCGCCAACGGCAAGGCTGCCAAGGGCGAGTTCTCCACCACTGCCGATGCCAATGGCAAATGGTCGCTACCGCTGCCTGCCATGCGCCCCGGTGGCCCTTATGAGCTCCAACTGACCGACAATAAGTTGACCGACGTCCTCATAGGCGATGTCTACCTCTGTTCCGGACAGAGCAATATGGAGCTGCCTGTAGTGCGCATCATGGACAAGTATGCCGATGAGGTCAATGCCGTTGTCGAGGAGAATATCCGAATGTTCAAGGTTCGAACAACCACGGCTTTCGATGGCCCGCAGTCTGATGTCGTTTCCGAAGGTTGGAAGTTCCTCAATAAGGAGAACTCCAAGGATTTCTCCGCCCTCGGCTATTTCTTCGCCCGCGAGATGCATGTGGCCTCCAATGTTCCTATTGGCGTCATCGAGGCTGCTGTCGGCGGCTCGCCCATCGAGGCGTGGCTCAGCCGCGACCAGCTCAAGGAGTGTGGCGCCGTCAGCCAAATCGCCAAAGCCGACATCAATGCCGACCCTCAATACCGCGCCACGGTTGAAGAGTACTCCAAGGTGACTGGCGACCGATGGGAAGCCATCCTCGCACAAAAGGAGGCCGCCCTCGCCCAAGACTGGAAGGCGGAGAAATATGACGACTCCGCTTGGCAGCAGGTCGACGCCCTTTCCGATGGTTGGGCTAAAGATGATACCCGCCCTCTCAACGGCGCGCACTGGTTCCGCAAGACGGTCAACGTCTCCGCAACCCAAGCGTCGCAAAACGCCACGCTCCGTCTCGGCATGCTCATCGATGCCGACGAGGTGTGGGTCAATGGTGTCAAGGTCGGTCAGACCTATTATCAGTACCCCCCTCGCGTCTATGACATTCCCGTCGGCACGCTCCACGAGGGCGACAATACCATTGCCATACGCCTGACAAGCCAAAACGGGCAGCCGCGTTTCGTGGCCGATATGTACCGAGGCATCTTCTTCGGTGGCAGCCGATGGTTGTGCAGTAGGCACGACAGCCAGATCGACCTCGACAATCAGTGGCGCCACCTCTACGCAGCCGCCATGCCGCAAAAGGGTGGGGTAGAGCCTTTCATCTACACCCCCTCCGCTCTCTACAACGCCATGGTAGCCCCCCTCAAAGGTGTCGCTTTCTCGGGCGCGTTGTGGTATCAGGGCGAGAGCAATGTGGGTCGCGACGTCGAGTACCGCAGGCTCCTCAACGGGCTCTTCGCCAACTGGCGACAGCTCTTCAGCCAGCCCGACCTCAATTTCGTCGTCATAGGTCTTGCCGACTACGAGAAGCCCGTCACCCCATGGTGGCGTGCCATGCAAAAGGCCCAACAAGAGGTGGCTGAGGCCGACCCTCATGCGGGTTTCGCCCCGGCTGCCGACCTCGGCGTGTGGTACGATGTCCACCCTCTCGACAAGAAGACGGTTGCCGTCCGTGCCGCCAATGCCATGAAGGCTCTCAACAATGCCAAATAATCAACTTCAAACTCTCTCATGTCACAATCCGATTCCGCCAACGGCTTCTATAAGCTCGGATGGCTTCAGCGTATAGGCTTCGGCTCTGGAGATCTGGCTCAAAACCTTATCTACCAGACCATAAGCATGTACCTGCTCTTCTTCTATACCAATGTCTATGGTCTCGACCCCAAAGTCGCCGCTTTCATGTTTCTCGTCGTGCGTCTCATCGACGTCCTTTGGGATCCTCTCGTCGGCACTTTCGTCGATAAGCATACCCCGAGGCTCGGCAAGTACCGCAGCTACCTCGTCTTCGGTGGCATCCCTCTGACGGCTTTCGCCATCCTCTGCTTTTGGAATGGTTTCCACGGCTCGCTCGTCTACGCCTACGTCACCTATGTCGGCATGTCGATGTGCTACACCCTCATCAATGTCCCCTATGGTGCGCTCAACGCCTCCCTCACGCGTGACACCAACGAGATAACCATCCTCACCTCCGTCCGCATGTTCATGGCCAACGTCGGTGGTCTCGCCGTGGCGTCTGGCGTACCCCTCATCGTCGCGTTTCTCTCGCCCGACGGCAAGACCAATACCGCCGATAGCGCAGATGCCTGGTTCTTCACCATGGCGGCCTATTCCGTCATCGGTCTCCTGCTCCTCGTCTTCTGTTTCTCGCAGTGCCGCGAGCGCGTCGTCATGGATCGTTCCGAGTCCGCCAATGTCAAGGTGTCCGACCTCTGGATGGAGTTTGTCCACAACCGCCCGCTCCGCATCATAGCCTTCTTCTTCATCACGGCTTTCGCCATGATGTCCGTCGGCAACTCTGCCGGCTCCTACTACATGGTCTATAATGTCCATGCCGAGCAGTATATGGCTCTCTTCATGGGTCTCGGTTCCGTCCCGGCGTTCATCTTCATGCCTCTCGTCCCTGCCATCAAGAAGCTCGTCGGCAAGAAGAATATGTTCTACATCTTCCTCTCCGTCGCCATCTTCGGCATGGCCATCCTCTACGTCGTCTCGATGGTCGACGCCCTCAAAGATCAGATATGGCTCATCATGGTCGCACAGTTCATCAAGTCCACGGGTGTCATCGTCGCCACGGGCTACATGTGGGCTCTCGTCCCCGAGGTCATCTCCTACGGCGAGTGGAAGAGCGGCAAGCGCATAGCCGGCATCGTCAATGCCCTCACAGGCATATTCTTCAAGGCCGGCATGGCTCTTGGTGGCGTCGTCCCTGGTCTCGTCCTCGCCTTCGTAGGCTTCGACGGCTCCAATGCCACAACCCAGTCACCCTTCGCCGAGCAGGGCATCCTCTGGCTCGTATGTGTAATACCCGCCGCCCTCCTCATCCTCGCCATGATCATCATCTCGCACTACGAGCTTGAGGATGATGTCATTGACCGCATCAATGCCGAGGTCGAGGCCCGCCATATGTCAACGAAATAAGAAAATTGAAAAGATATGATTTGTAGCAAACTCATTCCCGCCGCCTTAGCGGCTTCGGCTCTCTTGGCGTCTTGCTCGCCCGGCCAAGCTCCGCAGCCGTCGCTCAAGGCTGCCGTCGGAGACCGTTTCACCATTGGCGCGGCAGTCACTGGCGAGCAGATGGCTGGCCGCGACTCTTTCGCTGTCGAGGTTTTCAAGCGCAATTTCAACTCCATCGTCTCCGAGAACCGCATGAAGTGCGAGACCATACACCCCTTCGAGGATGTATATTACTTCGATGGCGCCGACAGCCTCATGGCTTTCGCCCAAGCCAACAATCTGGAGGTCATCGGGCACTGCCTCGTCTGGCACTCCCAAATGGCCCCGTGGTTCTGCGTCGACTCGCTCGGCAACCTTGTCTCGCCCGACGTGCTCCGTCAGCGCATCAAGGATCATATCTATACCATCATGGGGCGTTACAAGGGTAAGGTCCACGGGTGGGATGTATGCAACGAGATGATTGTCGAGGACGGCTCTTTCCGCCAAAGCCCTCTCTACCAGATTTTAGGTCCCGAGGTTATCTACTGCTCCCTCCAGTACGCCCATGAGGCCGACCCCGATGCCGAGCTCTACCTCAACGACTATGGCATGAACGTCCCCGGTCGTCGCGACGCCTATCTGGCTCTCATCGATTCCATCCGAGCGCGTGGTCTCCGTCTCGATGCCATCGGCATGCAAGGTCACATGGGTGTCGACTATCCTAAACTCGACGAGTTCGAGAAAAGCCTCAACGCCTTCGCTGCCAAGGGGCTTGGTGTCATGATCACCGAATGGGATATGTCTGCGCTCCCGACTGTCTCGCAGTCCGCCAACGTCTCCGACACCGCCAAGGCGACGCCCGAGACCGACCCCTATTGGCCTAACCCTCTGCCCGACAGCGTCTCCACTTTCTGGAATAACCGCATGGGCGATTTCTGGAATCTCTTCATCCGCAATTCCGACAAGATTAAGCGCGTCAACGCATGGGGTGTCCTGGACAATAACTCGTGGAAGAACGATTTCCCCGTCGTCGGACGACACGACTACCCGCTCCTCTTCGACCGCAATGGCGAGCCTAAGCCTTTCCTGAAGGAGTTTATTGATAAGGAATTGAATAAGTAATTATTTATCTTCAAACGCATTAGCGTAAAAACATGACAAAGAAAAGATATCTCGTCCCGAACGACTATATGGCCGACCCCTCCGTCCACGTGTGGGACGGCAAACTCTACATCTACCCGTCGCACGACTGGGAGAGCGGTGTGCCCGAGAACGACAATGGCGACCACTTCAACATGAAGGACTACCACGTCTTCACCATCGACGGCGACCCCATGACGGCTCCCGTCGTCGACCATGGCGTAATCCTCAAAGTCGAGGACATCCCTTGGGCTGGTCGCCAGCTGTGGGACTGCGACATAGCGCGCAAGGATGGCAAATGCTTCCTCTACTTCCCTCTCAAGGATCGTAACGACATCTTCCGTATGGGCGTTGCCGTGGCCGACAGCCCCGTAGGCCCCTTCGTCCCACAGCCCGACCCTGTCCGAGGCAGCTACTCCATCGACTACTGCGTCTTCGAGGATGGCGGTCGTCACTACGTCTATTTCGGCGGCATCTGGGGCGGCCAGCTCCAACGCTATCGCAACAATAAGGCCCTCGAGAGCGCAATCCTCCCCGAGGGCGACCAGCCCGCCCTATGCCCCAAGGTGACGACCCTTGCCGACGATATGCTCCAGTTCGCCTCCGACCCCGTCGACATCCAGCTCCTAAACCCCGACGGCACCCCCATGAAGGCCAACGACCCGCACAGGTTCTTCGAGGCCTCATGGATTCATAAGTACAACGGCAAGTACTATTTCTCCTACTCCACTGGCGACACCCACTTCCTCTGCTACGCCGTCGGCGACAGCCCCATGGGTCCGTTCACCTATCGTGGCGTGATCCTCACTCCCGTCGTAGGATGGACAACCCACCACTCCATCGTCGAGTATCAGGGCAAATGGTACCTTTTCCACCACGACTGCGTCCCCTCTGGCGGTCGCACCTGGCTCCGAAGCCTCAAAGTCTGCCCCCTCGAATACGACAAGGATGGAAACATCATCACAATCGAAGGACAAGACTGATTGTTAACATTAACCTCTCAAATGGGCAAAATCAGCCCGTTTGAGAGGTCAAAATGAAAAAAACATCAAGAGGGCAATATTCATCTGAAGATTTATTGCTACCTTGGCATCCGATTTCTGACGCCTTCTCGCATTGCGCGTCACCAATCAACGCATTTGCTTGGTAATTAGCCCAACAATTATGGAAGTCAAGAAAAACCCAAAAGCCGACCTCGACTCGAAGAAACTCATCTTCTCCGAGATTGGACTTGTTGTGGCTCTCGGTTTGACGTTGGCAGCCTTCGAGTGGACATCGGAGGACGTCACCATCAAGGATCTCGAGGTGCAGCAGCAAGAGGTGGTTGAGGAGGAAATGGTCCCCGTCACCACCCAAGATCAGATAAAGCCTCCCCCACCACCACCTCCCCCACCACCAGTGGCCGACGCCATCACTATCGTTGACAACGAGACCGAGATTAACGAGGACTTCGAGCTCAACGATACCGAGGCCGACGACAACACCGAGTTCGAGATCCGCGACCTCGAGCCTGCTGTAGTCGAAGAGGAGGAGCCCGCTGAGCAGGAGGTCTTCATCATCGTCGAGCAGATGCCTGTATTCCCTGGCGGTGACGCCGAACTCCGCAAGTTCCTCGCCACTTCCGTCAAGTATCCTACCATCGCGCAGGAGAACGGCATCCAGGGCCGCGTCTTCGTCAAGTTCGTCATCATGCCCGACGGCTCCGTCTCCAATGTCGAAGTCGCTCGCCCATTCGACCCGAACCTCGACCGTGAGGCCGTCCGCGTCGTCAAGTCCATGCCTAAATGGACCCCTGGCAAGCAGCGTGGCAAGGCCGTCCGCGTCTCCTACACCGTGCCTATCAACTTCGTCCTCCAGTAAGCCGAAGTTTCTGATACAAGCATAACCCCGAAGGTCGCTGAGAATCCCTCTCGGCGACCTTCGCTTTTTTTACTACTCTCCCTCCCCAAAATTCATTACCTTTACGTAATACCTTTCAGCCAACGCCATCCGTCACGCCATGCCAACGTTCTCCGTCATCATCCCCCACCACAACCTGCCTCGCCTCCTCGACCGATGCCTCGCGTCCATCCCCTTGCGAGACGACATGGAGGTTATCATCGTCGACGACAACAGCGACCCCGCCATTGTCGATTTCGACAACTTCCCCGGGCACGACCGTCCCGACGTTAAACTCATCTTCAGCAAAGAGGGGCATTGGGCCGGCAACGCACGCAACAAGGGCATCAAGGCAGCGACAGGCAAATGGCTCATCTTCGCCGATTCCGACGATTTCTTCAACTTCTGCTTCCCCGACCTTCTCGACAAGTATGCCGACTCCGACGCCGACATCGTCTTCTTCCGCGCCAATAGCCTCGATAGTGAGACTTACTCCGTCTCCGACCGCGAGTGCAACATCAATCGCTATTTCGACACCTATCTCAATGGCGACAAGCAATATGGCGACTACCTCCTCCGCTACGCGTGGGGTGAGCCTTGGGCAAAGTTCTATCGTGCGAGCCTGATACGCGACAACAACATCCTCTTCGACGACACCCCCATCCACGAGGATACCATTTTCACCTACTCGGCCGGTCATCTCGCCCGTACCATCGTCGCCGACCCCCACTGCATATATTGCGTGACGACGCGCCAAGGTTCGCTCAGCAAGTCACAAAGCGACGAGAAGCTGCTCACCAAGGTCGCCGTCTTCGCACGTAAGGAGAAGTTCAACCGCGACAACAACATCCTCTATACCGACCCCATCGACAATTTCCACTACGACGCCCTCGTCGACGCTTGGCGCAGGGATAAAGCCCTCTACCGCAAAGGGCTCTCCGTCGCCGCGCAATACGTCCCCGTCGACCGTCAATTCCGCCTAAAGCTTCTCAAGACGCTTATCCGCCACTACCGATTCTCTTTCTACCTCTTCCGTCAGCGCGTCAAGAAATCGTTGGGTCTTAAAAAGTAGAAGCGCTTGCGCCAAAGATTAAAGGCAGCCGCCGACTTCCGCCGACAGCTGCCTCTCTCAATTTCTTTATATCGGTAGGCTAAATCAGCCCGCGACGCCTCAACTCCTCAAGGTCTTCGGGAGTGTCGATGCTCAGGCTCTCAATCTTGGTCTCTAAGACCTTTATGCCGTAGCCGTTCTCCAGCCAGCGCAACTGCTCAAGGCTCTCGCATTTTTCCAATGTGCCTGGTGCCAACTTCGTCAGCTCATGAAGCGTTGCCGAGCGATATGCGTAAAGCCCAATGTGGTTCCAATATTTGTGGCTCTTGGTCCAGTCATGTTCCGCCACGCCGCGCAAGTATGGGATGGGGCTTCTGCTGAAATACATGGCGAAGCCCTTGGCGCTCACGACGACTTTTGGCTTGTTGGGGTTGAATACGTCCTCCTCGTTCTCTGCATGCTTCACGAGGGTCGCAATCTCGACGCTCGCATCGTCAAATGCGCCTGCGAGAAGCTCCACTTGGACGGGGCTGATAAATGGCTCGTCGCCCTGGATGTTCATGACGACTTCATAGCGACGCCCATCCTCGGCCTCCACCTTGCTGGCCGCCTCTGCGCATCGGTCGGTGCCGCTCCTGTGGCTCGTCGATGTCATCACGACGCGACCGCCAAACGCCTCGACGGCCTCGGCAATCCTCAAGTCGTCTGTCGCCACGGCCACGTGGCCCAACGCCTTGCTGACGTTCTCATAAACTCTCTGTATCATCGGCTTGCCACCAATGTCTGCCAACGGCTTGCCAGGGAAGCGCGTCGATGCGTAACGGGCCGGGATAAGTCCCAATATCTCGTCTTTATTCATCTTCTCTTGTCTTTTTACTCTTTTTATCTTACGCCAAAAATAGCTATTTTTGACGTTCGCTATCGCTCCGCGGCGACTTCTTCCCCCTCATCCCCAACATTCTAACAGCCACACATGGATACTTCCGACATAAAGGCCCGCTTCGGCATCGTAGGCAACGACCCCGAGCTCCTCCGTGCCATCGACATGGCAGTGCAAGTCGCGCCAATACAGCTCTCCGTCCTCATAATCGGCGAGAGCGGCACGGGCAAGGAGGTCTTCCCTCAAATAATCCACGCCTTCAGCGCGCGCAAGCACTGCCCCTACGTAGCCGTCAACTGTGGTGCCATTCCTGAGGGCACGATCGATTCCGAGCTCTTCGGTCACGAGAAGGGCGCGTTCACCGGTGCGCTCAACGAGCGTAAGGGTTATTTCGAGGAGGCGAACACGGGCACCATCTTCCTCGACGAGATTGGCGAGCTCCCTCTCGCCACCCAAGCCAAGTTGCTCCGCGTCCTCGAGAAAGGCGAGTATATGCGCGTCGGCTCCTCACAAGTCAAGAAGACCGATGTCCGCATCGTGGCGGCAACCAATGTCGACCTCGAAAAGGCCATAACCGAGGGGCGTTTCCGCGAAGATCTATTCTACCGCCTCAATGGCGTCTTGATCCGCATCCCGCCCCTTCGCAAGCGATCAGCCGACATCCGCGAGCTTTTCCATAAGTTCACCAACGATTTTGCCGACAAGAACCATATCCCACCCATCCGCCTCACTCCCGACGCCGCCGAGCTTCTCGCCTCATACTCCTGGCCAGGCAATGTCCGACAGCTCAAGAACATGGCCGAGCAGGTGACGGTTCTCGCACCCGACCGCACCGTCACGTCCGAGGTCTTGGCGCGTTTCATCCCACAGCCGCAGCCCCCCCGGCAGCCTCTCCTCCCTCAGACAGGAGCGGCAGCCTCCGAGGCTTTCAACTCCGACCGCGAGATTCTCTACAAGGTGCTTTTCGATATGCGACAGGATGTCAACGACCTCAAACGTCTCGTCCTCGCACTCCTCAACGGTCAAGGCTCCAACCTCAGCCCCGATGAGATGAAGCTCGCGCAGAAGCTCTTCACAGTGTCGAAGCCCGAGGAAGGCTCTGCCAACGTCCCCCAGCCCGTCAGCTCCACCGACGCCCATCACGACTCCATCGACCGCATCTCCACGTCCACGCTCCAAAACGGCATCGTCGACATTCTTCCCGTTCGTGGTCAAGAGCCGCAAGAGGTGCAGGAGGTGCACTCCGTCGAACCCGAGATAACATCTCTCGCCGAGAGCGAGAAAAACCTCATCATCAGGGCTTTAGCCAAGTTCAAAAATAATAGGCGCCGCGTCGCCAAGGAGCTTCAAATTTCCGAACGCACGCTCTATCGCAAAATCCACGATTATGGCCTCGACGACTAAATATGCCATCGCGCTCACCTTCGCCATCCTGTCCAGCCTCCTCTTCGGCGGCTGCACCATATCCATTACCATGAGCGGAGCCTCCATCCCCGAAAATCTCAACACTTTCTCCGTTCAGTACATCAACAACCGAGCCCCGCTCGTCAACCCAGACCTTAGCTCCACGCTCACCGAGGGACTCAAAGACCGCATCCAAAACGAGTCCCGACTCTCCATGGTCAACGAGAATGGCGATGTCGATTTCTCTGGCGACATCACTTCCTACTCCACCAAGCCAATGGCCGTCCAAGCCGATGCCGTCTCCGCGCAAACGCGTCTGACCGTCTCCGTCAAGATCCGTTGCCGCAACTCCAAGGACCCCAAGAAAGATTGGGAGCAATCTTTCTCCGCCTATCAGGACTACGACTCCGAGAACAACCTCTCCGACGTCGAGTCCGACCTCGTCACCCTCATCGTCGAGGAGCTGACCGAAAACATCTTCAACAAGGCCTTCGCCGACTGGTAAGCCGACTACAATGAATAAGGACGCCTTCTACGCTGCGCTCGACGACCCCGCCGCGATAACTCCTCAATTCGTCGACCAATTGGCCACGACGCTCCGCCAGTTCCCCTACTTCCACGCTGGTTGGATGCTTCTCGCCAAAGGGCTCAGCGTGACCGGCAGCGTCCATTTCCCCACGACTCTCCGACAGGCGTCCGTCCACGTCTGGGATCGCGGATCCCTATATTGGCTCGTCCACAACCGTTTCGATAAGCTCCCACTCCCTCGCCGCCAACGGCAACCTCTACCCGACAAGGTCGATGTCCCAGAGTCTGACCCCGTTGAGCCGTCAGAACCCGTCCTCCCCGCCCGCACCCCGCTCCCAACGGTGCAGCCTATCGCCTCCGCCGCCACCGATGACGACTACGGGCTTGAACTCGATACAGCGTCTCCCGCTGCGGAATCCTACAACATTGAGGAGCTCGGTCCGCAGCTATGCCGCCCCGACGAGAGATACTCCTTCGCCGACTGGCTCGAATACGCAAGCCAGCTCCAAACCGTCACCTGGCAAGAGGCGCAGCCCAAGAAGCGCGGCATGGATCTCATCGACAAGTTCCTTAGCGAGGACGACGAGCACATCATACAGGCGGCGACAAGACCAACTGCCGTCGATGCCCACAAAATCGAGGAGGAAAGCGTCCGCGAGAACGACGACATCCTCACCGAGACCCTCGCCTCCATATACATAAAGCAAAAGCAACACGCCAAGGCAATTAACATATTTAAAAAGTTAAGTTTGAAATATCCCGAAAAAAGTGGTTACTTTGCCGCTCGAATATCGGATATAGAAAATCGTAACTCATAATTATTAAGATGTTCCTAACTATCGTATGGCTGATGATCATCGTCAGCGTCTTCATGGTCATCATAGTCCTCGTCCAACGCTCCAAGGGCGGCGGCCTCAACCAGAGCTTCGCAAGCCAGCAGCAAATCATGGGCGTCCGCAAGTCTACTGATTTCGTCGAGAAAGCCACGTGGGTGCTCGCTGCGCTCATGCTCGTTTTCTCCCTTGTCTCCGTAGCTTTCAAGCCCGCTGCCGTACAGGGCGTCATAAATGACTCTGGTCTCGACCAAATCCTCGAGAACCGCAGCGTTAATACTCAACAGGCTGCGCCTTCCTTCGACGCTCAGCCAGCGCAGCAGGAGTCCGCCCCCGAGTCCCAACCCGAGCCCGCCGAGTAATTTAGCGACGATTTTATGGCGGCTCCCCGCTGCCACACTCTCATAAAAACACAAAGGGGCGGATGCACATAATTATGCGCAACCGCCCCTCCTTTCTTTCCCCCCGCCACACCTTCACCTAACCAATGGCCACCAAATCCAACTACCAACTCGTCATCGTCGAGTCTCCTACTAAGGCCAAGACGATAGGCCAGTTCTTGGGAGCCGACTTTGTCGTAACCTCCAGCCAGGGACACATCCGAGACCTCCAGAAAAACAATTTCGGCGTCGAAGTAGAGAACAATTTCCAACCCATCTACGTCATTCCCGACGACAAGAAGGAGAAAGTTGCCGAACTCAAGCAGCTGGCCAAAGGTGCGCAGCAAGTGTGGCTCGCGTCCGATGAAGACCGCGAGGGAGAGGCCATCTCATGGCACCTCGCCGAGGTTCTCGACCTCGACAAGCAGACGACGCCGCGTATCGTCTTCCACGAAATCACAAAAGGCGCTATTCTCAACGCTATCAAGAACCCGCGCCACATCAACATGAATCTCGTCGACGCCCAACAAGCCCGACGTGTCCTCGACCGCCTCGTAGGCTTCGAGCTCTCACCTGTCCTCTGGCACAAGGTGATGCCCAAACTCTCCGCTGGCCGCGTCCAGTCCGTCGCGGTCCGTCTTCTCGTCGACCGCGAACGTGAGATTATCGCCTTCAACGCCAAGTCCCTCTTCTCCACCTCCGCAACTTTCTCCCTCACCTCCGACGCCGGCAAGTCCTACTCTTTCAAAGCCGAGCTCAAACCCCGTTTCGAAAATATCGATGACGTCGACGACTTCATGGCGAAGTGCGCCAACGCCAATTTCCAAATATCAAAAGTCGAGAGCAAGACTGCTCGACGACACGCCGCTCCGCCTTTCACCACATCCACACTCCAACAGGAAGCCGGACGAAGCCTCGGTCTCCCCGTCAAGGTGACAATGCAAGCCGCTCAGAAGCTCTATGAGGACGGTCACATAACCTACATGCGTACCGACTCCGTCAACCTCTCCGAGACGGCCCTCAACGCTGCCCAAGAATACATCCTCTCCGAGTGGGGCGACAAGTATTATAACCGCCACCAGTACACAACCAAGTCCAAAGGTGCCCAAGAGGCCCACGAGGCAATCCGCCCGACAAATTTCGCCAACCTCTCCGCCGGCTCCTCCCCTGCCGAGCAGAAGCTCTACGCCCTCATATGGAAGCGCGCCGTCGCGTCTCAAATGGCCGACGCACAAATCGAGCAGACGTCAATCTCCATCGCAACCCCAGTCCCCGCCCACGATTTCGCCGCTACCGCCGAGGTCGTCAAGTTCGACGGCTTCATGAGGCTCTACATCGAGGCGACCGACGATGATGAGGCCGAAGGACCAAAGACGGTTCTCCCCTCCGTCCGCCCTGGCGACCCTCTCGCGCTTGCCGACCTTAGCAGCCGTGAGCGATGGACGCAACGCCCCCCGCGCTTCAACGAGGCTACGCTCGTCAGCGAGCTCGAGAAACGAGGCATCGGACGCCCTTCCACCTACGCTCCCACAATCTCCACCATCCAAGACCGCGGCTACGTCGTCAAGGAGACCCGCGAAGGTCAGCAGCGCACATACCGCACCCTGACGCTCCGCGACGGCAAAGTCCTCCGCGATGTCGCCACCGAGACTGTCGGTACCGAGCGAAATAAGCTCTTCCCGACAGATGTCGCCATGGTCGTAACCGACTTCCTCCTCCACCAGTTCACCAACGTCATGGACTACAACTTCACCGCCAATGTCGAGAAGCAGTTCGACGAGGTGGCAGAAGGTGAACTCAAGTGGCAGAAGATGATAGCCGACTTCTACACCCCATTCCACCATCAGGTCGACGTCACGATGCAGCAGTCCGAGAAAAACACTGGCGAGCGTCATCTCGGCACTGATCCTAAGACCGGTGAACCCGTCTCCGTCCGCATAGGTCGCTTCGGCCCGATGGCACAAATTGGCGAGACGACCGACGACGGCCCTAAGCCCCGTTTCGCCTCCCTCCGCAAAGATCAGCACATCGAGACCATTACCCTCGCCGACGCTCTCCGCCTCTTCGACCTCCCGCGCCATATCGGCAGCTACGAGGATAAGGAGGTCGTCATCGGGACGGGACGCTTCGGCCCCTACATCCGCCACGACGGCAAGTTCGTCTCCCTCAAAAAGGATGACGACCCTTACACCATAACCCTCGACGAGGCCATAACCCGTATCGAGGACAAACGCGAGGCCGACCGCAACAAGCTCATCAAGGAGTTCCCCGAAAACGCCGACATCCGAGTCCTCAATGGTCGCTGGGGCCCTTACATCGCCTACGGCAAGGCGAATGTCAAAATCCCCAAGGATACCGACGCCGCGGCTCTCTCCCTCGAAGATTGCCTCAAACTTTGCCAGGAGCAAGATGCCGACCCGACAAAAAAGAAGTCCCGCTCCGCCAAGTCGACTCCAATAAAATCAACCACCCAACAGGCTGATTCTCAGGAGAAAAAGACAACCAAGGCTAAATCTGCGGTCAAAACTTCAAAGGCAAACGCAACAACAAAAAAGAAATAA
Organism: Clostridium sp. CAG:343; assembly: GCA_963616565.1. Lineage (GTDB taxonomy): Bacteria > Bacteroidota > Bacteroidia > Bacteroidales > Marinilabiliaceae > W3P20-009. The sequence continues at coordinate 18,481 of CAVEKX010000003.1, read as the reverse complement.
TCGTACCAATGACAGGCAATAAAAGCTGCGAGTGTGCGTAATTCTTCTGTAAAGGTCAATGAACACACGCGCCGACATGACTGCCATACCTCCGCGCCGCATGGCGCAAAGGCGACAAAACGTCCACTTGACGACCAAAAGTCGCCAATGTGAAAAGCATTTAAAAGTCACCTTTTGCTCCACGAAGCGCGTATTATCGGTAATTTTTAGCTTAATTTGCAACCTATTAGGCGGAGTAGCCTTAGCGCAAAGCGAGCCCCAATTCACCGGTAGCTTCCTCCTGCCTTCAGTGGTCAACCCGGCTGCCGCCGGCGCCTCCGGGCAAGCGGCTGTGACGGCGGCTTTCCGCCAACAATGGGTCGGCTTCGACGGCGCGCCAAGGCAAATGCTCATTGCCGCTGACATGGAGCTCGCCTTCCTCAAGAACTTCCACGGCGTAGGCGTCGCGGTCGTTCAAGACAAAATAGGGGCGATGACAAACCTCCAAATGTCCGCCGCCTACAGCTTCCATATCTACCTCGACAAAGGTCTCCTCGGCCTCGGGGCAAGATTCGGAGCCTACAACGTCAAGTTCGACGCGTCCGACCTCCATACGGCGCCCTCCGAACTCTCCGACAGCTACCACCAAGAGAGCGATGAGCTCCTAAGTGGTGCCGACGACAGCCAGACGGCTTTCGATGCTGCGCTCGGAGCTTTCTACCAATCTCAGAAAGCCTTCGCAAGCCTCTCCGTCTCTCACCTCACGGCCCCAAGCCTCAGGCTTAAGAGCGATGCCGTGATCAACGTCCGACCGGTCCTCAACCTCAGTGCTGGATACCTGCTCGGAAAAAACTTCAAGCAACGGTCCTTCGAGCCGCGGTTCGCGCTCATGACCGACTTCGCGTCCTGGCAACTTGAAATGACAGCAACAGTCAATTTCAACAAGATCTTCTGGGCTGCCCTCGGCGCCCGACTCCAAGACGCGCTCCTCGCGCAAGCAGGTGTCAAACTCCGAAACGGTCTCGACATCTCCTACGCCTACGACCTCAGCCTCTCGAAGCTCAAAAGGTACAACACCGGCTCGCACGAAATCGTTGCACGGTACTCCTTCGACCTCGACAGGCAAAAACCTGACAAGCGATATAAAAGCGTCCGAATACTCTAATTGCGATACACACACTTCAATCCTATGATAAGAAACGTAGCGTTTTATGCTGTAGCCTTGATGACCATCACCGGATGTGCTGGTACTACCGGCGGCGAGCTCGTCGGCGTCGAGCGTAATGCGCAGTTCTATGAGCCTGACCCGTATGGCATGGTCTTCATCCCCCAGGGAAGTTTCAACATGGGCCAAAACGAGGAAGACGTCGCAGGCCTCTCCAACGCCCTAACCAAGACCGTCACCGTACGCTCTTTCTGGATGGACAACACTGAGATCACCAACTCCGAGTACCGACAGTTCGTCAACTGGGTAAGGGACTCTCTCGCTCGCAAGACCTTAGGTGAACAAAATGATGAGTTCCTCATCACTGAGGACAGCCACGGCAACGCCTTAGACCCGGCACAGATCAATTGGGATACCGAATTGGATTGGAAGGATCCTGATAATCAGGAGGCCCTCGCTTCCATGTATTATCAAGAAGACGAGCGACTGTTCAACCTCAAGCAGCTCGATAACCGTCAGTGGGTCTATCAGTACTATTGGGTTGATCTCCAGCAAGCTGCCAAATACGAGAATCGCTACGACTTCGACCCCAAAGCCGAAAACGATAAGGACAATGGCAAATACCATGGCACCGTCTATGACATTGATGGTGAGGCTTATGACCTTGAAGAAGTCGGCAGGAAGGGCTTCATCATGAAAGACAGGGTTCTTGTCTATCCCGACACCCTCTGCTGGATCCGCGACTTCTCCTACTCCTACAATGAGCCTCAGGCACGTATGTATTTCTGGCACCCGGGCTATGACACTTACCCAGTCGTCGGTGTTAACTGGAAACAGGCAACTGCTTTCTGCATCTGGCGCTCCAACCTCCTCAATGACTACCTCAAGAAAGAACATCAGCCAATGGCAATGGACTACCGCCTCCCGACAGAGGCTGAGTGGGAATACGCTTCCCGCGGCGGTCTTGAGGGCGCCATCTACCCTTGGGGTGGCTATTACACCCGCAACAACCGAGGCTGCCTCGTAGCTAACTTAAAGGTCATGCGCGGTCGCTACACTGACGACGGCGCCGTCACAACCTCCGCTGTCTCCTCCTACGCCCCCAACGAGTACGGTCTCTTCGATATGGCTGGCAACGTCGCCGAGTGGACTTCTTCCGCCTACGACGAGTCCTCATATCTCTACACCCACGACCTCAACCCGGATTACAAGTACAATGCGCTCCCCGACGACCCGATCGTCATGAAACGTAAGGTTGTCCGCGGCGGCTCTTGGAAGGACGTCGCCTATTACCTCCAGTGCGGAACGCGTACCTACGAGTACCAAGACAGCGCCGCTTCTTTCATCGGTTTCCGTTGCGTCCGAGACTACATCGGAGAATAATAAAATAAGTATGGCCCGAGGCTCTTTCAGCCCTACGCCAAGTTGTTGAAACATTAACTCTATATCTTAAAGATCTTATGACTCTAACTGAATTTGTCACCAGCCCGGCCTACAAAAAGTTCATGGGTTATGTCTATGGTTTCGGCGCTGCCGTCGCAATCCTTGGTGCTCTTTTCAAGATTCTCCACCTCCCCGGCGCTTCCGTCATGCTTGTTGCTGGTCTTGGTGTCGAGGCAATCATCTTCGCCCTCTCCTCATTCGAGCCACCTCATGAGACCCCAGACTGGAGCCTCGTCTACCCTGAGCTCGCAGGTCTTGAGCCTATCGATGGCGGTCGCCATGGCAACAATGGTGGCAATGGTGCCGACTCCCTCGGCTCTCTCGTAGCAGCCGGCGCAATCGACCAGAGCACTGTCGACAAACTCTCTGATGGAGTCAAGAAACTCGCTAATACCGCATCCAGCCTCTCCGACCTCTCCGGTGCTTCTTCCGCTACCGAGTCTTATATCAAGAACGTCAAGACGGCTTCCGACCAGCTCAACAAGTTCTCCGCCGCTCAAAGCAGCGTAGCTGAGGCTGGCAACAAGTTCGCGGCTACCATGGAGACCGAGGGCGACAAGTTCGCTTCCTCTTTCTCTAAGCTCAACTCCGCTTTCGCAAACCAGGCAGAGCAGTCCTCTAAGCTCGGCTCCAACATGCAAGCTGTCACCGAGGCCTACAACAAGCAGCTCGATGGCCTCAAGTCTCAGCTCGACTCTTCTAAGAGCGTCGCAGCAGGTCTCTCCTCCATCTCTCAAGAGATCGCAGCTTCCGTTGAGGGCGTTAAAGAGTACCGCCAGCAAATCGCAAGCCTCAGCAAGACTGTCGGCGAACTCAACAACATCTACGGCAACATGCTTAGCGCTATCCGCCGCTAATGCGTTGAGATCCGATTACTTTCTGATTTTTGTTGAACCAGTTTAATACCCATAGATAAATGAGTGGTGGTAACTGCCCGGAAACCCCCAGACAGAAAATGATCGGCATGATGTACCTCATGCTGACCGCCATGCTCGCCCTCAACGTCTCTGGTGACCTGCTCAACGCGTTCGACCTCGTCGACCAGAGCATCCGAAACCAGAAGCGTTCCACTGAGGAGAAGCTTGGACTGTCTTACTATAATTTCGAATCCAAAGCCGAACAAAACGCCGCTAAGGTTAAGCCCAAATACGAGCTTGCTCTCGACGTTAAGGCAAAATCTGACTCCCTCGTCAACTACGTTCAGTCCCTCAAACAGACAATCATCAACGTAGCCGACGGCAAAGACTCCGGCTCAACGCCTGAGAACTATGTCAACAAGTCCGATCAGGACAAGGCTTCCCAAGTCATGATGGTCGAGCAGGGTGGCAACCGTCTCCGCGAGTTCCGCACAGCCCTCGTCAACTATCGCGAGGCTATGCTCGCAGCAGCTCAAGCCGACACCTCCCTCCCTGTCGACTCCATGCTCATCCACACCATCAACAGCTCCATCGAGGCTCCCGCAATCGACGCTTCCCAACTTGAGCTCAACCAGTGGGGCAGCAAGATGTTCGAGCACCTCCCAATCGCTGCTACGATGGGTCTCCTCTCCGCCGTTCAGAGCAACATCCGCAATGTCGAGACCGATGTCGTCAACTACCTCTACAAGTCTATTGACGCTGCCTCCTTCAAGTTCAACGTACTTGTCCCTCTCGTAATCCCTGAGTCTCAATACGTCATCCAGGGTGGCCAATACAAGGCCGACATCATGCTCGCCGCATACGACGACACCATGCAGCCTGTTGTCTCCGTCGGTGGTCAAAACCTCCCAGTCGAGGGTGGCCGTGGCAAGTACGTCGCTTCCGCTTCCTCCGTCGGTATGAAGGAGTACACCGCGAAGCTCCAAGTCCCCGACCCTGTAACTGGCAATCTCGTCGACTACGATGTCAAGGCTTCCTACGAGGTCGGAGCTCCAAGTCTCGTTGTCTCCGCAACCAAGATGAACGCCATGTACCGTGGTCTCGACAACCCAATCGAGGTCTCCGTTGCCGGCGTCTCTCCTTCCGACCTTATCGCTTCTTGCCAGGGTGGCACGATGACCCGTAGCGGTGCTGGCTACAATGTTCGTCCAGGTGCTGCTAAGGAGATCAACATCAGCGTCTCCGCAAAGGCTGAGGGTGGTAAGACTCAGAGCTTCGGCTCCAAGAAGTTCCGTGTCTACGACGTTCCTGACCCTGTCGTAACTGTCGAGGGCTCCAAGAATGGCAACTTCACCAAGGCTGCTATCGGCAACTTCGAGGTCAAGGCAGAACTCAAAGACTTCGTCTTCGACGTAAGCTTCAAAGTCACCTCCTTCACCGTCTCCACGACGAAGAATGGCTTCCTCGTCTCCGAGAACATCAAGGGCGGTAGCAAGCTCAACAGCGCTGCCAAGCAGCTTATGCAAGGTGTCGCCCGCAACAACCGTGTCTACGTCGAGTCCGTCAAAGCTGTCGGTCCTGACGGTCGTGAGCGCTCGCTCAACGGCATTACTCTCAAAATGCAGTAATCAATCTACTTTTACCTAAGGTATGAAGAAGTTGTTTTTGCTTCTGGCCGTGCTCTTCACAATGCCGGCATTCGCTCAAGATGACGTCGACTCCAACGCCGTCCTCGAGGGTGAGTCCGATGGCGTCGTAGACGGCATCGTAGCCAAGCAACATATTAAGAACAAGAGGCCTATGCAGCCCGCCTACGTCCGCGAGGCAAACGTGCTATGGTCAAAAACCATCTGGCGCATCATCGACCTCCGCGAGAAGCAGAACCTCTACCTTTACTACCCGATCAACACCAAGAGTGCCATCGATGAGCGTCGCTCGCTCCTCCGCACAATCCTCGATGCCCTCAGCACTGGCGAGATCAAGGCCTACTCCGCTAACTCCGACAACGAGTTCGAGGAGCCACTCGACATCCGCGAGGCGTTCAGCAAGTTCGAGCAAGAGCCTACTGACTCTGTTACGACTGTCGACCCCGAGACTGGTGAGAACGTTACCAAGTATGTCTACGACATGGCATCTCTCCCTCTCGACTACGTCAAGAAGTTCATGCTCAAAGAGGTCTGGTTCTTCGACAATAAGTACTCTTGCCTCAAAGTCAAGCTCCTCGGTCTCTGCCCAATCATGGTCAAGCCTAATGAGGATGGCGACCGACTCGACCAAAAGCTCCTCTTCTGGGTCTACTACCCGGCTGTTGCGCCCTTCCTTGAGCAGCAAGAAGCATACTCTTTCTCCAATGATGCTCAGAGAAGCTCCCTCAACGACTGCATGACAGGACGCCAATTCGGCAGCTACGTCTACAAGGAGTCTAATGTCTACAACAACCGTATCATCACCAGCTACGCTAAGGGTATGGCAAGTAACATCGAGGCTCAGCGCATCGAGAACTCTATCTTCCAAAAAGAGCATGACATGTGGTCTTTCTAACCGCATAGCATAATTCAATCCTATACCGAAGGGGAATCGTCTCACCACAATGGCGGTTCCCCTTCTTCTATCTTCATGACGCACTTCAAACACAAGACAACTAACATGATATCTTCTTTCCGCAGCCTTCTCCTCCTGCCTCTTATCCCCATCGTCCTCCTTTCCTCATATTCCTGTTCCTCCGAGTCCTCTGACCCGGAGCCAGATCCAGTTAACCCTGTCGACTCCACGTCTACGGTTACAACCATTACTCGAAAGGATGCCGTCAACGCCCTTAAAGCCAATTCCTCCGACCTCGTCATATCAGGTGCGGCTTTCGAGATTACGTCAACCTCTGCCGCAGTCGCTTTCCGCGTCAACACCTCTTCCTCTAAGCTCTCAAGTGCCCGTGTGGCAATCGTCTTCTCCGACTATCCCGATGAGCAACTTGACTACGGCGTCGGTTGCCAAGAGCTCTACGTCAACTCTTCAAACTTCGACAGCTTCGGCATAGCCGTCGTCACCCTCCCCGATCTCACTCCAGGGGCAACCTACCGCTACCGCGCCTACTACTATTACAGCGACTCCGATACCGCCTACGGCGAGGAGAAATCTTTCACAACGGCTGCGCCCGAGTCTTTCACTGCCGAGGCCGTCGAGCTGGGTCTCTCCGTCAAGTGGGCCAATGCCAACCTCGGTGCCACTCGCTACTACCAAACTGGACTCTACTACCACTATGGCGACGTGACCCGCGACGCAAGCCAAACATCCCTCCCTACTCAAGACATATGGGGAACCTCCTACGACCCCGCAACCGTTGAGCTCGGTGACGATTGGGCAAGCCCTACGACCGACCAACTCCTCGAACTCATCAACAAAGGCTCTTGGATTCCCTCCACCGAGCATGGCTACGAAGGGTTCCGAGTCTATGGCGTCGGCAACTACAGCCAGTCCTATATCTTCATTCCGTCTGCCGGCTACTACAACGCGTCAGGTGTGCTAACCCAAAATCGCCTTGGCGTGATGCTTTGGTCTGGCCAACTGGGCGGATCTAATGATGGCAAGGCTCTCTGCCTCCAACTCCTATCCACCGACGTCTCTTCTGCATCCACTGGTCGCGTTAACAAACTTTATCGGATGCCCATCCGACCCGTCAAAAAGTAAACACTTTTTGCTATATTTGCCTTGGTGTCGCACAACGATTCATCTTCAAGCACATGATAGACAACTCCTTTTGTGTTATACTTGCCGGTGGCACGGGTTCCCGATTATGGCCCCTAAGTCAACCCGACAAGCCTAAGCAATTCCTCGATATCGTCGGCGTCGGTCGCTCCATGCTCCAACTGACCTACGACCGCTTCTCCTCAATCTGCCCCCCCGAACGCTTCATCGTCGTCACGCTCGAAGACTACGTCCCCCTCGTCCACGAGCAGCTCCCCCTCGTCCCGAAGGCCAACATCCTCCCCGAACCCTTCAAACGCAACACGGCACCTGCCATAGCCTACGCTGTTGCCTACCTCAAGCAAATCGCGCCTGACGCGACAATGGTTGTGACTCCTGCCGACCACCTCATCCTCAATAACGAGGTCTTCACCTCTTCCGTCAAGCAGGCCATTCAGCACGTCCAGTCCCATGACACCCTCATGACCATTGGTATCAAGGCCTTCCGACCCGAGACCGCCTACGGCTACATACAAGTTGGCGACAAGATCGACAACTCAGACCCCGACAGCCCCATCCATGCCGTCCGAACCTTCACCGAGAAGCCCGATGCCGAAATGGCAAACACTTTCTTCGAGTGTGGCGACTTCTGCTGGAACTCCGGCGTCTTCGTGTGGCGACGCCAAACCATCGAGGATGCCCTCCGAGCCTGCGTCCCGACCCTTCAGCAATGCTTCGACGTCCTCGATACCATCCCCATTTCCCGATGGGAGGAGGCGCTGCCAAGTGCCTACGAGCAAGTCGAGACCATTTCCATCGACTACGCCGTCCTCGAAAAAGCGCGCAACGAGGCCGTATGCCTCACCCAAGCCGCTTGGAGCGACGTCGGTGCATGGAAAGCCGTCTACGAGCAAAGCGGCAAAGATGCCAATGGCAACTCCATAATCAACGGCAACGCCTACATGAAAAACTCCTCCGGCTGCCTCGTCCATGCCGACCATAGCCAAGTCGTCATCGTCGACGGTCTCAAAGACTATATGGTCATCGAGCATGACGGCGTGACCCTCATCTGCCCCCGATCCAAATGCGACACACCCTGGCGATACTGCTCAGAAATAAAAGCCGAAATGGGCGGTTAATACACGCAACTCCCTCAACATCAAGCCCCGATGACTCTCCGTCGGGGCTTCCTTTTTGCAACATACACACCCCTCATATTTAGACCTTTCCCCCATTTTTCGTACCTTTGTATGTAAATAAAAAAGGAGAGGATCATCTTTAAATCCCATGGCAGAAGAAACTAAAAAATACAAGCGCACGCTCGTCACTACCGCGCTCCCCTACGCCAACGGCCCAGTCCATATCGGACACCTCGCCGGCGTCTACGTCCCAGCCGACATCTACGTCCGTTACCTCCGCTCCAAGGGCGAGGATGTCATCATGATCGGAGGCTCCGACGAGCATGGCGTCCCCATCACCATCCGTGCCCGCAAAGAGGGCGTCACACCACAAGATGTCGTAGACCGCTATCATGCCATCATCAAGAAATCTTTCGAGGATTTCGGCATAACGATGGACATCTACAGCCGCACAACAAGCCAGACGCACCAAAAAGTAGCGTCCGATTTCTTCCGTACCCTCTACGACAAAGGTGAGTTCGTCCAAAAGACTTCCCAACAATACTACGATCCCGAGGCCAAGCAGTTCCTCGCCGACCGATACATCACCGGCACCTGCCCCCACTGCGGCAATGAGCACGCCTATGGCGACCAGTGCGAGAAGTGCGGCACAAGCCTCTCTGCGCTCGACCTCATCAACCCTAAGTCCGCAATCAGCGGCTCAAAGCCTGTCCTCAAGGAGACGACCCACTGGTACCTCCCCCTCGACAAGCACGAGCCTTGGCTCCGCCACTGGATCCTCGACGAGCATAAAGAATGGCGCTCCAACGTCTACGGCCAGTGCAAGAGCTGGCTCGACATGGGCCTCCAACCACGCGCCGTAAGCCGCGACCTCGACTGGGGCATCCCCGTGCCTGTCGAAGGCGCCGAGGGCAAAGTCCTCTACGTATGGTTCGACGCCCCCATCGGCTATATCTCCAACACCAAGGAGCTCCTCCCCGATAGCTGGGAGAAGTGGTGGAAAGACCCCGAGACTCGCCTTATCCACTTCATCGGTAAGGACAATATCGTCTTCCACTGCATCGTCTTCCCCGCAATGCTCAAAGCCCATGGCGGATACATCCTCCCCGACAATGTCCCTGCCAACGAGTTCATGAACCTCGAGGGCGACAAGATCTCCACCTCACGCAACTGGGCCATCTGGCTTCACGAATATCTCGAGGAGTTCCCCGGCAAGCAAGACGTCTTGCGCTACGTCCTCACAGCCAACGCTCCCGAGACCAAGGATAATGACTTTACGTGGCGCGACTTCCAGGCGCGCAACAACAACGAGCTCGTCGCCATCCTCGGCAACTTCGTCAACCGCGTCGTCGTCCTTACCCACAAATATTTCGGAGGCAAAGTCCCACAAGCTTCCGATCTTCAACCCATCGACAACGAGACCATCGCTGCCTTCCAAGCCGAGAGGACAGAGGTCGAGAACCTCCTCGACAACTTCCGCTTCCGCGACGCTCAGAAAGAGGCAATGAACATGGCGCGCATCGGCAACAAGTATCTCGCCGATACCGAGCCTTGGAAACTCGCCAAGACCGACATGAGCCGTGTCGCCACCATCCTCAACATCGGTCTCCAGATAACCGCCAACCTCGCTACCGTCATGGAGCCCTTCCTCCCATTCTCCGCGCAGAAGATGCTCAACCAGCTCAACATGCAGAAGCAACCTTGGGAGACAATCGGCAAGATGGATCTCCTCCCCGCCGGTCACGAGATCGGGCAGCCCGTGCTGCTCTTCGAGAAGATCGAGGACAGCGTCGTCGAGGCTCAACTCGAGAAGCTCGCCAAGACCAAGGAGGCCAACAAGCAAAACGAGTGGAAGCCACAGCCAATAGCCGAGACGATCGACTTCTCCGCCTTCGAGAAACTCGACATCCGCGTCGGTCTCGTGACCGAATGCACCAAAGTCCCCAAAGCCGATAAGCTCCTCCAATTCAAGATTGACGACGGGCTCGGTGGCAGGACCATCGTCAGCGGCATCGCCAAATACTACAAGCCCGAAGACCTCGTCGGCAAACGCGTCCTCTTCATTGCGAACCTCGCGCCACGAAAGCTCAAGGGCATCGAGAGCCAAGGCATGATCCTATCCGCCGAGGATGCCGACGGCAACCTCTCCGTCGTGACGACAAGTGCCGACGTCCATCCCGGCTGCCAAGTGAAGTAATGGCATGAGACTCTCTCGTCTCATCGCCTCCCGATAACCCTTGGGGGCGGCGCCGAGCATCTCTTCCTTCAGATGCCGCCGCCGCCCCTTTCTCAAGCCCTTTAGCCAAGCGACCAATGGATCAGGACAAACACGACATCCTCTATGAGGAGAAGCCCGAGTCTCCCAACGGGCTGACTCTCCATGAGGCCGTGCAGCCCGAGGAGATGCCACGCGAGAAGCTCAAGAAGTACGGTGCGAAGGCTCTCTCCGATGTCGAGCTCATTGCCATCATGCTCCGCACAGGCGTCCACGGGCTTAATGTCATGGAGGTGGCGCGCGCGCTCCATAAAGCCTACCGCGGCAATCTGGTCAAAATGGGCGACGCCTCGCTCGATGAGATCCAAAATTGCGTCAAAGGCATAGGCGAGGCTAAAGCGATAGCCTTCCTCGCCGCCCTCGAGCTCGGTCGCCGCCGACAGCTACATCAGGTAAAGGACTCTCCGCTCACCACGTCTCAGGCCGCATACGAATTTTTCGCTGCCGAGATGGGAATGAACTGCGTCGAGGAGTTCCACGTGGCTGTCCTCGACAATGGTTGCAATGTCATCCATTCTGAGATGATAACGCGCGGTGGGCTCGCTTCGACGGTCGTCGACATCCGTATAGTCCTCTCCTCTGTCATCCGATGGGGCGGCACGCGCTTCATGATCGCCCACAACCACCCCGCCGGCAACCCATCCCCCAGCCAGAGCGACATCGACCTCACCTCCCGCATCAGCTGCGGCGCGCAAACCCTTGGGCTGACGCTACTCGACCATATCATCGTCGTCCAAGGTCGTGGCGACTGCTTCTACAGTTTCCATGACAACGGCAAACTCTAATAACCCCCTGATACCAACTCCCCAAAAACAACCTCTTAATGATGGATATCCACGTTCTCGACCAGACAAACAGTGTCATCAACTGCTACCTCGCGCAAATGAGGTCGGTAGGCGTACAAAATGACCGCCTCCGCTTCCGCCACAACATCCAGCGCATTGGTCAACTCATGGCCTACGAGGTCAGCAAGACTCTATCTTACAAACCACAGGATGTCGCGACGCCTCTCGGCACAGCCTCCGTCCAGCTCCCCAAAGATGACATCGTCGTCGGGACAATCCTGCGCGCCGGTCTCCCCATGCACCAAGGCGTCCTCGATGTCTTCGATGGTGCGGACAACTGCTTCGTCTCCGCCTTCCGTGCCTACGACGAGAACCATGGTGTCGAAATCCATCTCGGCTATGCCGCTACTCCACGTCTCGACGGCAAGACGCTCATCGTCGCCGACCCAATGCTCGCCACAGGCAAGAGCATGGTAAGCACGCTTCAGCAGCTCCTCCGCTACGGCACCCCTGCCCATATCCACATCCTCGCCATCATCGGCGCGCAGCCCGGTGTCGACTATCTCGTCAATAACCCCATCGGTGCGCCCACGACGCTTTGGGTCGCCACTGTCGACAAAGAACTCAATGCCGACAGCTACATCGTCCCCGGTCTCGGCGACGCTGGCGACCTCGCCTACGGCAACAAAGAATAACAAAAGCGCACTATCCCTATGGCGGCAAAGACCAAGACTGTCTACGTCTGTTCCGAGTGCGGAGCCGAAAGCCCCAAATGGCTCGGACGATGCCCTCAGTGCGGCGAGTGGAACACCTATCAAGAGGAGCATATCGTCGTCGATAAGAAGCCGACGTCGCTCGCTCCGACGGGTCTGCTCACCGAGGCTCGTGCCGTCCCTCTCAATACTGTCGAGCAGCGCGATGTCGTGCGCCTCACAACAGCCAACGCCGAGCTCGACCGCGTCCTCGGGGGGGGCATTGTCCCAGGCGCGCTGATCCTCATAGGCGGAGAGCCTGGCATCGGCAAGTCTACGCTCGTCCTCCAGATGGCGATGCAGCTGCCGCGTCGCGTCCTCTACGTCTCGGGCGAGGAGAGCATCCAGCAGATAAAGCTGCGAGCCGACCGCATCTCCCGTGCCACGGCAGACAATTGTCTCGTCGTCTCCGACACGCGCATCGATGTCCTCCAACAGCATATCGACCAGAACCGCCCCGACATCGTCATCGTCGACTCCATACAGACCATGCAGACCGAGCGCACCGACTCCCTCCCTGGCTCCATTAGCCAAATAAAGGAGTGCACCGCCGTCCTCATGCGTCTCGCCAAGACCCTCAACATCCCCATAATCCTCATCGGGCATATCAATAAAGATGGGCAACTCGCGGGTCCGAAGGTGCTTGAGCACATGGTCGATGTCGTACTCCAGTTCGAGGGCGACCGCAACCACATCTACAGAATCCTGCGCTCCATCAAGAACCGTTTCGGCTCAACCAACGAGATTGGCATCTTCGAGATGATGGGCGACGGTCTCCGCGAAGTCTCCAACCCGAGCGAGATGCTCCTCGGCGAGTACGCTGCCGACCTCAGCGGTGTCGCCATAGCGTCAGCCATTGAGGGCGCGCGACCCTTCCTTATCGAGACTCAGGCTCTCGTCTCAACAGCCGCCTACGGCACGCCCCAACGCTCCGCCATGGGCTTCGATGTCCGGCGTATGAATATGCTCCTCGCTGTCCTTGAGAAACGCGCTGGTTTCAAGATAGCGGCTAAAGACGTATTCCTCAATTTGGCAGGTGGCATCAAGGTGACAGATACCGCACTCGACCTCCCCGTCGCCGCTGCGATTCTCTCCTCTTCTACCGACATGGCCATAGCCCGCGGCGTATGCATGGCTGGCGAGATCGGTCTCTCTGGCGAGCTGCGCCCAGTCGCGCGCACAGAGAGCCGTGTCCGTGAGGCTGCGAAGCTCGGGTTCTCTAAAGTCATCATCCCCAACGGGACGCGCATGCCCGCGCCGCCCGACACCATAGAGGTCTGCCGTGTAAGCAGGCTCAGCGAGGCCTTCCGCCTCCTCTTCCAGTAACTTGCCTCTCACGCAATGAAGAAGTTCTTCCCTATATATGACATCAAGGCCATCGACCGACGAACGACGGAGCTTCAAGGCATAGAGTACATCCAGCTCATCGACCGTGCCGCCCGAGCCCTCTGCGACTGGGTCACCGACCACTATACGCGCCGCAAGGTCGTCGTCCTCGCGGGCCCCGGCAACAATGGAGCCGACGGCATCGGTCTCGCAATCCTCCTCCGCGAGCGAGAGTGGATGGTCGATGTCCATACCTACACAGGATACAAAGGTCGACGAGGTGAGAATAATGAGGCATACATCCGTCAACTCTGCGATACTGATATAGAGTATGATGAGAATGAGCCGCACCCTGCCCTCGCCCCGGGCTGCATTGTCGTCGACGCTCTCTTCGGTACAGGTCTCAAGCGCGACCTCGAAGGTCCTGCCGCCGATGTCTGCAAGTTCATTAACGAGAGCCATTGCGAGGTCGTCAGCATCGACATCCCTTCAGGTCTGGGCAATGAAGACAGCTACCTCCAAGCCCCGGGTCGCCAAATAATTCGTGCCACGCACACCGTCACCTTCCAATTCCCCAAGATGGCGTTCTTCCTCCCCGAACTCTCCCGCTATATCGGGAAATGGCACGTTCTCGACATCAAGCTCGACCCTCGTGCCATAGCCGAGGCCCCGACCTTCATGTTCTACTCCGACAATGCCGAGGCGGCAGCACTTGTCCGCCACCGCGACCGCTTCGCCCATAAGGGGACGATGGGTCACGCCCTCCTCTTCGCTGGTTCCGAAGGTATGTCGGGAGCTGCCATTCTTGCGTCGCGTGCCACCCTCCGCAGCGGTGCTGGGCTTCTCACGACCGCCACGGCCCGACAGTGCTACGTCCCCCTCCAGACCGCTGTCCCCGAGGCCATGACCCTCACAGCCCATACCGACCGCGACGACATCGTCCAGTGGGATCAGCGCATGGACATCGACCGCGTCACAGCCGTAGGCATAGGTCCTGGTCTTGGGCGTGACATCGCCTCCCGAGAGCTCCTCCGTACTGTCATCGAGACCTACGGAGGGCGTGTCCCTATGGTCATCGATGCCGATGGTCTTTACGCCCTCCGCTCCCTCCTCGACACTGGTCTCGAGCTGCCGTCGGGAGTCATCTTGACCCCACACCCCGGCGAGCTCGACCGATTGTCCGAGCCTCACAAGGAGACCGTCGAGCGTGTCGATGCCGCATGCCTCCTCGCCATACGCCATCAAGTCGTGGTCGTCCTCAAGGGGGCATTCTCCATGACCGCCCTCCCCGACGGTCGACGCGTCTTCAACACCACGGGCAACAGCGGCATGGCGACAGCAGGCTCTGGCGACGTCCTTACGGGTGTCATCCTCGGTCTCCTCGCCCAAGGCTATAATACCGAGACGGCAGCCCTCCTCGGCGTAGCGCTCCATGCCGCAGCTGGCGATTGCGCCGCCGCCGACCTTACGGAGGAGTCTATGACCTCTGCCGACATTGTCTCGCACCTGTCTTCCGCCTACAAGCTCTTGCGTGGCAAAGGCAAGACTGCTCAGCAAGCCTGACGTGACGATGCGCGTCGCGCCCTGCGTCGTCCATACGTATTTCACTCAAATCACCGCGTCCTCCAGCCAAAAGACCCTGTGTAAATGACAACCAGACAATAAAAATTGTAGCTTTGTGAAATATAGAACGATTCAGGTATAAAGGATAATAAGACACATAAAATACAATGGAGAATAATAGCATTGACTGGGGTAAGCTCGGCTTCGGTTATATGAAAGCCGACTACAACGTACGTTGTTATTACCGCGATGGCAAGTGGGGAGAGATTGAGGTCTCCTCAGAAGAGAATGTTACTATCCACATGGCGTCAACCTGCCTCCACTACGGACAAGAGGCTTTCGAGGGCATGAAAGCCTTCCGCGGCAAGGACGGCAAGATCCGCGTCTTCCGTATGGACGAGAACGCCAAGCGACTTCAGCATACCAGCGACGGCATCATGCTCGCCAAGCTCCCTATCGAGAAGTTCGAGGAGGCTGTCCGCAAGGTCGTCAAGCTCAACGAGCGTTTCGTGCCTCCCTATGAGAGCGGCTGCTCACTCTATATCCGCCCTCTGCTCATCGGCATCTCCCCCAAAATCGGTGTAGGTCCATCCTCCGAATACCTCTTCCTCATCTTCGTACAGCCCGTAGGCCCATACTTCAAGGACGGCTTCAAGGCGACCCCGGTCGTCATCCTGCGCCAATATGACCGCGCCGCTCCTCTCGGGACTGGCACCTACAAGGTAGGCGGCAACTACGCTGCGAGCCTCGTCCCAGGCGATCTCGGTCACAAGATGGGCTACGCTGCCGTCCTCTACCTCGACGCCAAGCAAAAGAAGTACGTCGACGAGTGCGGTCCCGCCAACTTCTTCGCAATCAAGGACAACACATATATCACCCCCAAGAGCACCTCTATCCTCCCATCCATCACCAACATGAGCCTTCAACAGCTCGCCGAGGACATGGGTCTCAAGGTAGAGCGTCGACAGATCCCCGAGGAGGAGCTCGCCACCTTCGAGGAGGCAGCCGAGTGCGGCACCGCAGCCGTCATCAGCCCGATCTCCAAGATTGACGATGTCGACCTCAACAAGAGCTACGAGTACTGCAAGGACGGCAAGCCCGGCCCCGTATGCACCGCCCTCTACCACAAGCTCCGCGCCATCCAGTATGGTGACGAGCCCGACACTCACAACTGGGTTTCAATCATCGACTAATAGTCAAAGAATAGTAGGGCTTCCGAGCCCGACAGAGACCGCTCGCTGCAAGGCTGGGCGGTCTCTTTTTCTGCCTGTGCGCGGCTACAAGGGCTCCTTGTGGCTGTGAGGTGCTGAAAAGCTAAGCCCCGGCACGATGGTATTCGTGTCGGGGCTTGGCGTATGTGGTTTCGGGATGGTCGGTGGGGATTAGACTGTCATGATGTCTTTCTCCTTGACTGCGTAGAGTTCGTCGATCTTCTTGATGTGGATGTCGTGGAACTTCTGGACTTCTGCCTCCTTGTCTTTTTGGACATCCTCGCCGAGACCGTCTTTCTTGAGTTTCTTGATGCCCTCGATGGCGTCGCGGCGGATGTTGCGGATGGCCACCTTGGCGTCCTCGGCGGTCTTCTTGGCCATCTTGGCGAGGTCGCGGCGTCGCTCCTCGGTGAGGGGCGGAATCATGATGCGGATCATCTCGCCGTTGTTGTCGGGGTTGAGTCCGAGGTTGGCGGCCATGATGGCTTTCTCGATTGGGGCGATCATGCTCTTCTCCCAAGGGCGCACGGCTATGGTGCGGGGGTCGGGCACGGAGACGTTGGCGACTTGGTTGAGTGGCGTTGGAGAGCCGAAGTAGTCGACCTTTATGTCGTCGAGGACGTGTGGATTGGCCTTGCCGGCCCTGATCTTGCCAAGCTCATAGTCGAGGTGCTCAAGGGTCTTGCCCATTTGCTCGTTGGCGTCTTCAAGGATGAGCTCAAGTTCTTCCTCCATGATGGTTTTGCTATTGTATGTGTGTGGGTTATTTGTTTTTGCTTATGAGATGCCCATGAGGAAGTCGCGTTGGCGTTCCTGTGGGCGGAAGAAGTAAACGAGTCCGTAGCGCTGGCAGGTGTCTCGTTTCTCGTCGGAGTCGACGGGCCCTACGGCTGCCTCGACTTCGTTCCAGACTTTGAGGATTATCTCGTCGGCGCGCACCCGGGTCTCGTCGAGTTTGTCTTTGAACTTCTGCACGGTTTGCAGGATGTCGCGGTGGGCATTGTAGTGGGACTCGAAGATTTCGAGCTTAGCCCTGACGACGGCTATCGAGGGGTTGTATATCCTGCATCGTCCGCCTTCGGCCATTCTGCGTTCCTCGCCTTCGACTATGGCGTGGCCCCATTCCATGAGGGCTTTGTCGGTCGAGAGGTCGGGCACGGCCGTGCCGCATTCTTGGAGGGATAGCGTGGCGCGCGCCTCGGGCTTTATCTCTCCGCGCGCTATGCACATGTTGAAGACTTGGACGAAGTGGGATATGAAGAGGCGTAGGATTTTGCCAGATTCGGCTACCTGTCGGCTTGCCGCCACTTGGCGGTCTTTGCTGTCGAGGCATTGTTGCAGTGCCTGGTCGAAGAGGGGGGTGAAGGAAGTGGCTTCGAGTGCCGTCTTTTGCGAGAAGAGGAGATCGGCGGGTTGGACATTGTCCACCTGCTCTACTGCTGCTTTGAGGGCTCTCAGTCTGGCTTGGTCTGTATTTGGCAACCGACGGTAAGGCATCCTAATCGTTAACGTTAGGCAAAGATAGTCAAATGTATAGAAAAAGCAAAGTGGAGAAGAATGGGTGTGGCTTGAAGTTTGGGTTGTGGCGTTCGCAGGTGGTGGCGTAGTGGATGTCGAGGGGCGTTTTGCGTGTCGGGGGGAGGGTGGTGGAGGTGCTCCGCGTTGGTACTTTTAAATCATTTAGTTGCGGAAAAGTTGTGTTTATTAGTGGTTTGCATTATCTTTGCACCGCTAAAACGCACGGGCGGCCCGTTCGTCTATCGGTTAGGACGAGAGATTTTCATTCTCTAAAGAGGAGTTCGACTCTCCTACGGGCTACACTTGGCGACATGTTCAGAAGGGTCATGCGGCTATTCTTACTTGTTGCCAATCAATGAATTAGAAACAAGAACATAATAAATCAACATCAAAGCAATGGCAAATCATCAGTCTGCAATAAAGAGGACGCGCCAGATTGCCGCTCGTCGCGAGCACAATCGCTACTACGCTAAGACCACCCGCAACGCAGTCAAGGCTCTCCGTCTTGCAACCAGCAAGGACGAGGCTGCGGCTATGCTTCCTAAGGTCTCTTCTTTGCTTGACAAGCTCGCTAAGGTTAATATCATCCACAAGAACAAGGCTGCCAACCTTAAGAGCAAGCTCGCAAAGCACGTCAACAAGCTCGCCCAGGCTTAATTAGGCGATTTACCGTCTTGCCCCGAAGGGGGTAGGGGAGGATGAGGCGAAGAGCTGCACTCCCCGCCAATTCATGGCCCGTTCGTCTATCGGTTAGGACGAGAGATTTTCATTCTCTAAAGAGGAGTTC
>CAVEKX010000002.1:0-362644 GCA_963616565.1 Clostridium sp. CAG:343 | reverse complement strand
CAAGTGACAGGTTGTCGATGTCTATTGTGTTAGTAAAGGGCATGAGAGACAAACGAGAAACAAGAATTGCATTAAACCCGAAAAGGAAAGCAAGAGAACGGAAATTAATATTGTGGGTGCATGGCTGTTTCCTGAGTTTTGTTTTTTGGGGGGCATGTCGAGAAATATGAATAAAGAGAAAGCCGGAAGATGCTCTTAGCATTGAACCATCAGCCTAAAAGAGAGACGCTTACATAAAGAAGTAACTCTATTTGGGGCTGTAGGGCGTCTGCTGAGGAAATTTCGGTAGATTTTTTTTTAAATTGTATAGATAAACGATTGCTCCAATGTTCATCCCGGATAAATTGATGGAACTTGTTACCAAGCGAAGCTGCCGAAACGAGAGTTTGCAGTTTCACTTGACATTGTCTCCAACAGCAAGATAGAGGCCGAAGAATAGATTCCAAATCAGGATTTTGTCCTTAGGTCGGCTTCCTTCTTTGAATGCGATTGCGAAAAACTTGTCAAGCTTTGGCTTGTAGACCGAGACGAGTAGAAGGTGAACGGCAATGAAGCCTGCCGTCAAGATTGTCAAAGAGCAGGCCGCTGGCGACAAGGACGATGTCAAGGTGAAAATGTGTGGTTGTATAAAATGTAGAAGACATTATGCAGAGCGAAAGCCAGAATGTAGAATATAAGGAGACGTGGCGAGACGAATATCTGAAATGGATATACGGTTTCGCCAATGCGCATGGTGGTCGCATTTACATTGGCGTGAACGACAATAAGGAAGTTATTGGTTTGCCTGAGGCCAAGAAACTGATGGAGGATATACCCAACAAGATTGTCAACTATCACGGCATTGTGGAGGATGTTAACCTGCTAACCGAGGGGGATAAAGAATACGTCGAGATTGTTGTAACTCCGAGCAATATGCCTATCGCCTATAGAGGGGCGTACCATTACCGCAGCGGTTCTACCAAACAGGAGCTGAAAGGACTTGCCCTGCAGCAGTTCATTATGAAGAAGATGGGACAGTCATGGGATGACACTCCTGTCTTCGGTGCGACCATTGACGACATCGACCGCAATGCCATCGATTATTTCTTGCAATGTAGCATCAAGGCCGGACGTATGGACGAGGATGAAGCCAACGCTTCTACGGAGAATGTATTGCGCAACCTCGGATTGATAACTTCAAATGGTGAATTGAAGAATGCCGCCATCCTGCTTTTCGGCAAGCATGTGGGGCAGTTCTTCCCTTCTGCCATATTCAAGATTGGTCGTTTTCATACTGACGAGAGCGATTTGATAATACAGGATGTGATAGAGGGCAACATTATTCAGATGGCAAGCCGTGTGGTGGACACTCTCCGCACGAAGTATCTACTTTCGCCTATTCATTACGAAGGACTGCAGCGTGTGGAGCAGCTTGAGATCCCGGAAAAGGCGTTGCGTGAGTTGATATACAACGCCATTGCTCATAAAGATTATGCTGGACCAGCCATTCAAATGCGTATCTACGACCATAACATAGAACTTTGGAACTACGGCTTGTTGCCAAAAGAGTTGACTCCTGCCGACCTTTTGAAGAAGCATTCCTCATATCCACGTAACCACAACATCGCCACCGTGTTCTATAAGGCTGGCTTTGTGGAATCATGGGGACGTGGCTATAAGAAAATTGCCGAAGAGCTTGAGCGTGCAATGATGCCCTTGCCGTCTATCGAGGAGCAGGCGGTGGAGTGCTGGCGATTGTTCAGCGTAAAACGGTTGATGATGTCATAGCCGAACGTGGTGAAAATGTCGGAGACTTGTCGGAGACAAATGTCGGAGATGTCTTGGTGACCAAACTTTCTGCTCGTCAACGTGTTATTGTCTCTATCATCCAGTCAAATCCTTCTGTTTCCGCCAAGCAAATGTCGGAGACTTTGTCGGTGACTTCTCGGACAATAGAGAGGGACTTGTCGGCAATGCAGAAAGCTGGCATCATAAGGCATGAAGGCAAGGACAATGCTGGAGTGTGGGTGGTGCTAGAGGAGTTGTCCAAGTAAACTTTCCCACTAACATGAGTCTTATCGGTAATGAATTGGTAGTGATACTTAAAAGCAAGGCGTTCAAAAAACATTCTTTTATACACGCCCTTACCCCCCACATCCTAAGGTCAGGCGGTTGCACGTTCTTCTCTTCCCATAGTGCTGCGCTATCAGCACCGCAACAACTGAAGAAGCCGAGACCGAGAAAGGCGCCGACTAACCACTGGGCATGGCTACCGAGATAGACACCATCGTATTCCTTCTAACGCTCGCAAGCCCAAACCGCATCTGAAACTTGCCTCGCCACCTTCAACTCGCTCGTGCCCCCCCATTAAAACAGCTTGTTTTGAGGGGGCTTTATTGTGTCCGCCTTTTTGTCGGTGGTATTATATTCACTGACCAGCTTGCTCTCCTGTCACCGCAATTGTCGGATGGCTGACTGCAATGTCAGTTTGATGGTTATGGCTCCATTCGCCCCCTTGTGAATTTTCGTAGCTATCTGCCCTGCTTGAGAGATCCGGGCGTAAAGCCCCCCTCTTTTGCTACTAAATATTAAAATTTCTTCATTATGCCTTAATAGGCAGTCCACTTTTTCGAACCTCCTTTTTTTGCTTATTCCGCTAATTTTCAGTAAATTAATATCTCAATTAATCCACTTTTCTCTTTATATGCGTGTATAAACGTTAATATCATTAACAATTTTGCGTCAACAGCATTCGCCCAACCATACGCAACAACAATAACGAGCATGATAAAGTATTTTGCCATACCGACCGTCGCAGTCCTCCTCCTGAGTGCATGCCACGAAAACGCAAGCACCCCGACACGCGATGCCGACCTCCCCGTCTACCTCGACGAGTCTGCCGACATCGAGGCGCGCGTTGAGGACGCTCTCCAGCGCATGACGCTCGACGAGAAGATCCGCGTCATTCATGCGCAAAGCAAGTTCTCCTCCGCTGGCGTCCCTCGTCTCGGCATCCCCGACTTCTGGACCGACGACGGCCCCCACGGCGTCCGACCCGATGTCCTGTGGGACGAGTGGGAGCAAGCCGGCCAGACCAACGACTCCTGCGTCGCCTTCCCCGCCCTCTCCTGCCTCGCCGCTTCTTGGGACACCACTGCCGCGCGCCTCTATGGCGTAGTCCTTGGCGAGGAGGCCCGCTACCGCGGCAAGGACATGATCCTTGGCCCTGGCGTCAATATTTGCCGCACGCCCCTCGGCGGACGCAATTTCGAGTATATGGGCGAAGACCCCTACCTCACGTCCCGAATGGCCGTCAACTACATCAATGGTCTCCAGTCCACAGGAGTCTCCGCTTGCGTCAAGCACTTCTGCGTCAATAACGATGAGGAGTTTCGCTTCAACGTCAATGTCATTGTGAGCGACCGCGCGCTCCGTGAGATCTACCTCCCCGCTTTCCGCGCTGCCGCTACCGAGGCCCACTCGTGGGGCTTCATGGGTGGCTACAACCTATACCGCGACCAGCACCTCTGCCACAACGCCTTCACTCTCAACAACATCCTCAAAGGCGAATGGAAGTTCGACGGCGTCGTCGTCAGCGACTGGGGCGGCACCCACGACACCGACCAGGCCATCGAGAATGGGCTCGATATGGAGTTCGGCACTTGGACCGATGGTCTCCGCGCCGGCGTCTCCAATGCCTACGACAATTACTATCTCGCCAAACCCTATCTCGACCAGATTAAGAGCGGCAAACGCTCCACGCTCGAACTCGACGACAAGGTGCGTCGCGTTCTCCGCCTCTTCTTCCGCACGACCATGAGCAATAACCGCGCCCGTGGCTTCATGAACTCTGAGGCCCACTATGCCGCCGCCAAGCATATTGCCGAGAGCGGCATTGTCCTCCTCCGCAACGAGGGCAACCTCCTCCCGATCAACCGCCAGACCGCCAAGCGTGTCGTCGTCGTTGGCGAGAATGCCATCAAGAGCATGACGGTCGGTGGCGGAAGCTCCTCCCTCAAGGTGCAAAAAGAAATCTCCCCGCTCGATGGTCTCCGTGCCGCGCTCCCGGGCTCTATTGTCGATTACGCTCGCGGCTACGTGGGCGATGTCACAGGAGAGTACAACGGTGTCACCTCTGGTCAGAACCTCAACGACGATCGTACCCCCGAACAGCTTATCGACGAGGCTGTTAATAAGGCAAGCAAGGCCGACTACGTCATTGTATTCGGAGGCCTCAACAAGAGCGATTTCCAAGATTGCGAGGGTCACGACCGCAAGGAGTACGGACTCCCCTACAACCAAGATCGGCTCATCGACGCACTGACCCGTGTGAGCGACAAGGTCGTCTACGTCAACATCTCCGGCACGCCCGTCGCCATGCCGTGGGTCGACAAGGTCAAGGCCATCGTCCAGGGTTGGTACCTTGGTTCCGAGAGCGGCGAGGCTTTGGCGGCCATCCTCACGGGCGATGTCAACCCCAGCGGCAAACTCCCCTTCACTTGGTACGCCAAGCTCGACGATTGCGGCGCCCATGCCCTCGACACCTATCCAGGCACTTGGCGCGATGACCATAAAGTAATCGATGAGAGCTACCGCGACGATGTCTTCGTCGGCTACCGATGGGTCGAAAGCCAAAATATCCAACCTCTCTTCCCCTTCGGTCACGGTCTTAGCTACACGACGTTCCAAATGACCAACCTGAGGCTCGACTCCGACAACATGAGGGCTGGCTCTAAGCTCCGCGCCACGGTCACCCTCACAAATACAGGCTCTCGCCAAGGCAGCGAGACTGTCATGCTCTTCGTCGGCGACAAGGAGGCGAGCGTCGCCCGACCAGTCCGCGAGCTTAAAGCCTTCTCCAAGGTGAACCTCGAACCGGGCGAGAGCCGCGACGTCACTCTGACAATCGGTACCGACGCCCTCTCTTTCTACGACGAGACGACTAAATCATGGACCGTCGAGGCCGGCGACTTCATCATCGAGTGCCAGGCTGGCGACTCCAGACTTAGCGAGACTATTACTTACGAATAGGAAAAACCCCAATGAACAAGAACTAAACAACTAAGAGAACCATGAACATCAGGAATCTACTAACCGCGGCCGCGCTGCTCGTATGCAGCAGCGTCTGGGCGCAAGACGTCAGCATCGGCGGCCGCGTCGTCGATGAGCAGGGCTACCCCCTGCCAGGCGTCAATGTCCTCATCGAAGGAACAACCATCGGCACCATCACCGATGTCGACGGCAACTATACCATCGCAGCTCCCGCTGGCGCTAAGCTCGTCTACTCTTTCATCGGCTTCGACAGCAGCGAGGCTACCGTAGCGGCTGGTCAGACGCGCTATGACATCACGCTCGGAGAGCAGAGCAAGGGTCTCGACGAGGTCATAGTCGTCGGCTATGGCGTTCAGAAGAAGAGCGTCGTCACCGCCTCCATCGCCAAGGTCGGTTCTGAGGATCTTAGCAACACCGCTCCCATGCGTGTCGATAACGCCCTCAAGGGTCTCGCTTCTGGTGTGACAGTCACCTCCGCCAGCGGTCAGCCTGGCGCGGCTGCGCAGGTCCGTATCCGCGGTATCGGAACTATCAACAATTCCGACCCTCTCTACATCGTCGACGGCATGCCTATCGAGGGCGGCATCGACTTCCTCAACCCGAGCGACGTCGAGAGCATCGAGGTCCTCAAGGATGCTGCCTCTGGCGCAATCTATGGTACACGTGCTGCCAACGGCGTCGTCCTCGTTACAACCAAGGGCGGCAAGCAGGGCAAGGTGTCCGTCAACTACAACTTCACCTACGGCATCCAGAACCCTTGGAAGCACCGCGACGTCCTCAACGCCACAGAGTACGCTGTCATGATGAACGAGGGTCTCGTCAATTCGGGCTCCGCGCCTCTCTATGACGACCCCTATTCGCTTGGCGACGGTACCGACTGGCAAGACCTCGTCTTCAACAAGAATGCCGCAATGTCAAACCATGAGGTCAGCATCAGCGGAGCATCCGACAAGGTCAACTACTATCTCTCAATGGGTTACAATAAGCAGGAGGGTATCGTCGGTGGCGACTACAACCGCTCCAACTACCGCCGCCTCACCCTCCGCAGCAACACCACCTACACCCTCTTCGACCATACGTCGCAGCGTCCTTGGCTCAATAAGTTGAACGCTGGCATCAACGCCTCCTACGCCCGCGTACATAGCAAGAGCATCGACACCAACTCCCAGTGGGGCTCCGTCCTCGGTTCTGCCCTCTACCTCTCCCCAATTCTCACCCCAACCGTCAGCGGAGCCGAGGCTGAAGCCCAAAGCTCCCTCTACGGTGAGGAGTATATGCTCTATAATGAGAATGGCGAGATGTACACCATTCCGGGCAGCAGCTACCAGGAGATGAACAACCCGCTCGCCATGCTCTCCCTCCCTGGCGATGACAACTGGAGCCACAAGTTCGTCGTCAACTTCTCTGCCGACCTCTCCATCGGATGGGGTCTCAGCTACAGGATTTCCTACGGCGCCGACCTCTCTTTCTGGGGTGCCGACGGCTATACCCCAATCTACTACCTCTCAGGCAACAACCGCTCAACCATCACCAGCGCGCATCAGAGCAGCGACCGCGGCACCGTTTGGCAGCTCGAGAATGTCCTCACTTGGAATCGCGACTTCGGTGCCCATAGCGTCAATGTCGTCCTCGGTCAGAGCGCGCTCCAGAGCACTGGCAAGTCCCTCTACGGCATGAGGCAGAATCTCAAGGATCTCTCCAAGCCTTACATGAACAACACCTCAGCTGAGCAGAGCCGCGGCGAGATGAGCGCGACTGGCGGTCTCAGCAATGAGCACGACCTCAGCTCCTACTTCGCTCGCGCAAGCTACAACTACGACGAACGCTACATGGCGCAGTTCACTGTCCGCCGTGACGGCAGCTCTCGCTTCGGCTCCAACAACAGGTATGCCACCTTCCCCTCTTTCTCTCTCGGTTGGAATCTCACCAACGAGCCCTATATGGAAATGCCCGAATGGCTCTCCAATGCCAAGATCCGCGGCAGCTGGGGTAAGAATGGTAACGATAACATCGGCGACTTCACCTACGCTGCGTGGACTGCCTCCCCCTACAATAGCATATGGGGCAAGAGTGAGACCGTTGTCGACGGTGTACAGAGTGGCGCGCTCGCCAATCCTGACCTCAAATGGGAGGAGAGCATCCAGACCAACATCGGTGTCGACCTCGGCTTCTTCGCCAACGCCCTCACCCTCAGCGTCGATTGGTATAAGAAGAAGACCAGCGGCATGATTATCTCTATGCCTATCCCTAACTACGTCGGTGCGGAAAGCCCACTCGGCAATGTTGGCGATATGGAGAACACAGGTGTCGAGATTGAGCTCGGCTACAAGTGGACTGCCGGCCGCGTAAATATGCACGTCCGTGGCAACGCCTCCTTCCTCAAGAATACCCTTACCAACCTCGGCAACCAGTCTGGCTACCTCGAGCTCGACGCCATGCAGAACACAGGTACCATCACGCGTGCCACCAACGACGAGCCTTTCCCGTACTTCTATGGCTACAAGACCGCTGGCATCTTCCAGTCGCAGGCTGAGGTCGACAACTACACCAACAGCGAAGGCGAGAAGATCATGCCCAATGCCGTAGCTGGCGATGTCCGCTTCGTCGACGTCGATGGCGATGGCACGATCACAGCTGCCGACCGCACCAAGATCGGCAAAGGCATGCCCGACTGGACTTTCGGTCTCACCTACGGTCTTGAGTGGAAGGGGCTCGACTTCTCCATCATGTTCCAAGGTGTCGAGGGCTGCGACATTTTCGACGCTACCCGTCGTACCGATGTCCGCCCTGCCAACCTCCCGTCCTATATGCTCGGCCGCTGGACTGGTCCTGGCACTTCCAACAAGTACCCACGCTACGTCGTAGGCGACGCCACCAACTGGCAAAGCTCCGACCTCTACGTCACCGACGGCAGCTACTTCCGCCTCAAGAACGCTCAGATCGGCTACACCCTGCCTAAGAACATCACCTCCAAGGTCTTCATCGATCATCTCCGCTTCTTCGTGGCTGGCGAGAACCTCCTCACCTTCACCAAGTACGCAGGCTTCGACCCTGAAATCTCCTCCGGCGGAACGTCTCTCGGCGTCGACTACGGCGTCTACCCTCAGAGCCGCACCATCAGCTTCGGCGTCAACGTTGGTTTCTAACCACTTAACAGCAAGACATTATGAATAAGAAATATACACTGGCCATCTCCTCCCTCGCCCTCCTGGCTTGCGGATGCTCCGATGACTTCCTCGAAGTCACCCCTCCTGATAAGGCCACTCTCGAAGAATACTTCAGCACCCACGACCACGTCATCGAGGCGCTCGTCTCCACCTACAACCCTATGCGTTCCTACGACTGGAACAATAGCCAATACGCTCCCCTCCCATTCTGTGCCGATGCCATGGGCGACGACGTATGGGTCGGTGGTTCGGGCATCTCCGACAATCAGCACCTCCACAAGATGGCCAATTTCGAGAGCACGCAAAATTCCAGCGACGCTCTCACCGGCATCTGGGATCAGAGCTACAAGGGCGTCCGCAACGCCAACGATGTGCTGACCTACCTCGACTGGGCCGCTGCCGACATGACTGCCGATGAGCGCAATACCCTCGATGCCGAGACCCGCACCCTCCGCGCTTTCTACTACATGCTCCTGTGGAAGTACTATGGCAACATCCCCTTCTACATGCAGAACCTCGCTGCTCCCTACATCGCTGAGCAGAAAGGCCATGATGACGTCTACAATGCCGTCATCGCCGACCTCGAGGCCGCCATCGAGACCAATGCCCTCCCAATGCAGTGGGACGATGACAATATCGGCCGCATGGGTCAAGCCTGCGCAATGATGATCTATGCCGAGATGGTCATGTACCAAAACGATCAGTCTCGCTACGCTAAGGCGCTCAGCTTCATGAAAGAGATCATCAATAGCGGCAAGTTCGCTCTCGTTCCCGACTACACCACCATCTTCCTCGAGAGTGGCGAGTGGTCTTCCGAGAGCATCTACGAGATCTGCTATAAGGACGACAACGCTGTCCGCGCTTGGGGCGGTGGCTACCTCAACGCAGGTGGCACCATCTACCCTCGTCTCATCGGTCCCTCTGGAGGTGTGCCTGAGGATGGTGTAGACAATGGTTGGGGCTTCGAACCCGTACGTCTCGAGACCTACGACATCTTCGCCGCTGGCGACGCTCGCCGAGACGCTACTATCTACGACGCTCGCTCGGCTTCCTACACGACCCGTTACCAAAATACCGGTCTCTGGCTCAAGAAGTACCTCCCCTATTCTGCCAATAATGCTGACCAGAAGGCCGACGGCGACCTCAATTTCAACAACAACCTCCGCATCTATCGCTACTCCGAGACCCTCCTCAACGCTGCCGAGCTCCTCGTACTCACGGGTGGCAGCACCTCCGAGGCGCAAGGCTACCTCGCCCAGGTTCACAACCGCGCAGGTCTGACCGACACCCCCGAGGCTACCATCGATAACATCATCGATGAGCGTCGCCTCGAGTTCGTTGGCGAGGGCAAACGCTACTGGGATCTCGTACGCACAGGCAAGGCGGCTCAAGTCCTTACCCCCGACTCCTACGGCTACCGTACCAATACTTGGAGCGAGAGCAAGAAGTACCTCCCAATCCCTCTCAGCGAGATTGATGCCGCACAAGGCTCTATCACCCAAAACAACTATTAGTCCCCTTAAATCTGTAAGCACATGAAAGCCAGATATATAACACTCGCAGCTCTGCTCCCTGCCTTGCTCTTGGCAGGCTGTAGCCCCGAGGAATTTAGCGGCGTCAGCGAGTCGGGTCTTGCGCTCGCCTCCTCCGCCCAAGTGAAAGTGACTGTCGACGACGAGACCAACGCAGTAACCCTGACCCTCGAAGGCGATGGTGTCTACCCACTCTGGTATCTCCCAGCCGACGGCAAGGAGATCCAAAAGAATGCGGTGTATAGCACCAAGAACCCTTTCACCAAGATTTGGACGAACAGCGGTGAGTACACTGCCTACTACCGTGTCGGCAACTCCAACGGCCTCTCACAAGGCATGGGTTCCGTAACCTTCACTGTCGCCAACGCCCTCACCAACTACGATGGTATCGTCGGCAAGCTCGCTGGCAAAGAGTGGCGCATCGCTTCCGACGAGGTAGCGCACATGGGCTGCGGCGAGAGCGGTACCGACGGCACTGGTTGGTGGAGCGCGCAGCCTAACGATAAGGCCGACAAGGGCGTTTATGATGATCGCCTCACCTTCTCTTCCGACTACCAGTACACCTACAACCCAGGCACGGGCGGCACCGTCTTTGTCAACACGGGTTGCTCCATCTTCTCCGACTACCATGCCGATGAGGATTACATGGTGCCCGTCGAGTCCCAAACGACAACCTATAGCCTCACGACAGAGGGCGACGATGTCTATATCGTCTTCCCGTCCAAGACCCTCTTCCCCTACATTCCTGCCGACGACGCCTACAACAACGAGCTTCGCCTCCGCATCGAGAGCGTCACGGCTTCCAAACTCGTCCTCGTTTGGGATAACGGTACAATCGCTTGGCACTACATCCTCACCTCTGCAAGCGCAGGCTTCCAAGGTTTCGATGCTTCCAGCAGCTGCAACCTCTTCCGTGATGCCGAGTTTACCAACACTTTCTACTACGCTCCAGGCTGGAGCCAGATTGACGATCCCGTCGTCTCCCAAGATGGCATGACCTACAACGTCGAGCTTCCCGAGGCTACTTCCGACCAGTGGCAGGCGCAGGTCTTCTTCCGCTCCTCTGTCGCAACCCAGTCTTCCGCAGACTACGACTTCTCCGTTAAGCTCACCTCTACGACCGATGTCAAGGGTGCTACCGTCAAGCTCACTCAGAATGGCAATGACGACAACTTCTACTTCACCGAGCGCGTAGATCTCAAAGCAAATGAGGAGTACATTTTCTACAAGAGCGCAATGCCAGGTCTCGACATCGACGCCCTCAACCTCGTCTTCGACTTTGGCGGCAACCCTGCGTCCACAACCATCACGATTGCCAACATCTGCCTTGAGGAGCATGGCTGCGACGGCATCGAGGCTCCCGCGGAGGAGGAAGAGCCCAAGGACGATTTCTCCTACGATGCCACGACTTCTTGCAATCTCTGGAACTCTGTGACCTACACCAACACGTTCTATTACGCTCCCGAGTGGTCGCAAATTGCCGACCCCGATGTCACTGCCGATGGCAACAAGTACACCATCGACCTCCCCAGCGCGACGTTCCAGCAGTGGCAGGCGCAGGTGTTCTTCAATACCAATCTCTCCACGGCCTCAGGCTCCACCTACGACTTCGCAGTCACCCTGACCTCCACGACCGACCATAATGGCGTGACAGTCAAGCTCTTCAAGACTGGCGACGACAATACCTTCTACTTCGCCGAGCAGGTTAAGCTCTCTGCCGATGAGCCTACCATCTTCCACATGGAGGCAATGGAAGGTCTCGATGCCGACAACATCAGCCTCGTTCTCGACTTCGGCGGCAACTCTGAAGGTACGACCGTCGTAGTAAGCAACGTTATGCTCAAAGAGAGTAACTGCGCTGAGTAACAATTAATTATTAAGGGATAGCGGATAGGGGGGAGCTTGCCAATGACGGACTCTCCCCTCTCCACTTTCCAGTAACTTCTAACCCCTCAGACAAATTGAAACCGACAATGACAACTTATGCGCTGCTCGCCCTGTCACTCGCTTTCTCCGCTTGCGACGACGACAGCGATGTAGTTACAAGCGACGAGGCTACCATCACCATTGCCGACAAGCTCCTCTCCATAGGTGCCGAAGGTGGTCAACTGACTACGTCCGTTGCCGCTTCTCGCGAGTTCGGGGCGTTCACCGATGTCGATTGGATCTCTGTCGCCCCTTATGGCAGTACTGCCAATGAGGCGCAGATAACCCTCAACGTCGAAGCAAATAGTAGTGACCAACGTACAGGGCATCTCATCATCCGCGCCGGCTCGGCTCGCGACTCCGTGACCATCGTCCAGGCCGCAACCATCCAAGAGACCATCGAGTGCCCCGTTAGTGGCTACTCTCTCGTATGGCATGACGAGTTCGACGGCACGAGCCTCAGCCGCGATTGGACTGCCGCTATCGGCACGGGTAGCAATGGTTGGGGCAACAACGAGCTTCAATACTATACCTCCGATGCCTCCACCATCTCCGACGGCACCCTCAAGATCACCCTTAGCAAGAACGACGGACAGATAACAAGCTCGCGCCTCTACGCCAAAGTCTCTACGGGCTGGCGCTACGGCTATATCCAAGCCCGTATCAAGCTCCCTTCGGGCAAGGGAACATGGCCTGCTTTCTGGATGATGCCCGTCAACTTCACAGCCTGGCCAGCCGATGGCGAGATTGACATCATGGAGGCCGTAGGCTACGAACCCAATGTCGTCCACTCCACAATCCACTGCAATAAGTACAACAACACCGGCACGGCCAAAGAGACGGCTCGACGCTCCCTCCCCACCTCACAGACCGAGTTCCACGACTATGCGGTCGAGTGGACTGCCAAGAAGATGACCTTCTACGTCGACGGTCAAGCTCTCCTCACCTACGAGAACGACGGGTCAGGCAAAGACGCATGGCCTTTCGACTCCGCATTCTATCCCATCCTCAACCTCGCATGGGGCGGCGCATGGGGTGGCGCGAAGGGTGTCGATGAGTCTTGCCTCCCGGCTGTCATGGAAGTTGACTATATTCGCATATTCCAATAGGTATCCCCAACAATCAACTTAGCCATATTATGATGACGAGATTAATGTCGGGCTTGGCAGCCTCCATGGCGGTCAGCCTCCTTCTGGCAAGTTGCTCAAGCGGCGACAGGGTCGATGAACTCATGAGCCGTATGACGCTGGAAGAGAAAATAGGGCAGCTCAACTTGCTGCCGGGTGGCGACATAACGACGGGCGAGGTCATGAACTCACCTCTCGCGGAGATGATCGCCAAGGGGCAGCTCGGCTCCGTGCTCAATGTTAAGGGCTGCGCCAAGATCCGCGAGTTGCAGCGTGTCGCTGTCGAGGAGAGCCGTTTAGGTATTCCTCTCATCTTCGGTCAGGATGTCATCCATGGCCACGAGACGGTCTTCCCTCTCGCCCTTGCGCAAGCATGCAGTTGGGATCTCCCCCTCGTGGAGGAGGCTGCGAGAGTGGCTGCCCAAGAGGCAACCGCGGCCGGCATCTCGTGGGTCTATTCCCCTATGGTCGATATCTGCACTGACGCCCGTTGGGGGCGCATCAGCGAGGGCGCGGGCGAAGACCCTTGGTACGCTGGTCAGGTTGGCGCGGCTCTCATCCGCGGCTACCAAGGCAAGTGGACCGAGCGCAACGTCATGGCTTGCGTCAAGCACTACGCCCTCTATGGCGCAAGTGAGGCTGGTAAGGATTACAACATGGTGGATATGAGCCACCAGCGTATGATGAACCAGTACTTCCCTCCCTATAAGGCGTGCGTCGAGGCCGGTGCAGGCTCTTTAATGACCTCCTTCAACCTCGTCGACGGCATCCCGGCTACTGCCAATAAGTGGCTCATCGACGATATACTTCGCAAGCAATGGGGCTTCCAAGGTTTCGTCGTGACAGACTACGGCTCGATAGGCGAGATGCGCATCCACGGCGTAGGTGACGATGTGACCAACGCCATAAGCGCATTGCGCGCAGGTACCGATATCGACATGTGCAGCGAGGCGTACGTCAAGACGCTCGCAGAGAGCGTCCGCAAGGGTCTCGTAAGCGAGAAGGAGATAGATACTGCATGCCGCCGCGTCCTGAAGGCCAAAGAGCAATTGGGTCTCCTTGACGACCCATATCGTTTCTGCGACCTCGATCGTGAGAAGACTGAGATCTATACCGAGGGCAGCCGCGCGACGGCGCGTAAGCTCGCTGCCGAGAGCTTCGTCCTCTTGAAGAATGCCGACAGCCTCCTGCCTCTCGCTAAACGTGGCACCATCGCCCTCATCGGCCCTCTCGCTGATCAGCGCAACAATCTCCCCGGTTCATGGTCAACAGCCGACCGCCCAGAGAAGTACAAGACTCTCCGTGAGGAGATGCAGTCTCGCCTCAATGGTAAGGCCACGCTCCTCTGCGCCCAAGGCAGCAACATATACAACGACACGACTCGCCAACGTCGTGCGGAGTTCGGCCGCCCTCTCCCAATTGGCGACCCTGCAAGGCTTGAGGCAGAGGCTCTCTCCATAGCACGCAAGGCCGATGTCATAGTGGCTGCGATGGGCGAGATGGCAGAGATGAGCGGCGAAAGCTCCTCACGTGCCGACATCACGATGCCCGATGCCGAGATGGCTCTCCTCAAGAAGCTCGTTGCTCTTGGAAAGCCAGTCGTACTGCTCAACTTCGCTGGTCGCCCTACTGACCTCTCGTGGGAGGACAAGAACGTGACGGCAATCCTCAACGTATGGTTCGGTGGCTCCGAGACTGCCGATGCCATCTGCGACGTCCTCTTCGGCGATGTAGTCCCGACGGGCAAGACTGTCAACTCTTTCCCACGTTGCGTCGGTCAGCTGCCTCTCTACTACAACCACACCATGAGCGGACGCCCAGTCCCCGACGATGCCGACGGCTTCTACAAGTATCGCTCCAACTACATGGACACACCCCATACTCCACTCTACCCGTTCGGCTTCGGTCTCTCCTACACCACGTTCGACTACTCCGATGTCCGTCTCTCTGCTGATAAGATGGGCGTTGACGGCTCAGTAACCGCAAGTGTCGACGTGACGAATATTGGCAAGCGCGACGCCGATGAGGTCGTCCAGCTCTACATCCGCGACGTCTCTGCCTCTATCGCCCGTCCCGTCAAGGAGCTTAAAGGTTTCAGCCGCGTAAGCGTCAAGGCTGGCGAGACGGTGACTGTAGATTTCACAATCTCACGCAAGGATCTCGAGTTCTACAACTATGACCTGAAGAAGGTCGTTGAGCCTGGCGAGTTCGTCGTCATGGTCGGTCCCAACAGCCGCGACGTCAAAGCCGCCATGCTGACCGTCGAGTGATTGTCACTAAAAAGTTAAAACCCTCCTCTGATGCTTTGCTGCTTTCAGAGGAGGGTTTTTCTTGCCCCCTTGCCCGCCATTGCTGAAATAATGTTACCTTTATCAAAAATATTGTTGATGAAGAAAAGACTCCTTGTTCTGGCAACGGCCTTATTGTTGGCTGCCGTCGACGGCATGTCGGCAACTACGCGTCTTGACTCAATTCTCACACTTATCGACAAGTCTATAACGGAGTTCGACACCTACGTCGCACGCAAGGAGGCACGCATAACTTTCTTGCGCTCCGAGTACCGACGCACCTCGACGCCACAGTCGCGCTATGAGGTTGCCATGAGCCTCTATGAGGAATATCTACCCTTCGTCAAAGACTCCGCCATCTACTACCTCGACCTTGGCGTGGCGAGTGCGCAGACTATGGGCGACAAGTCCAAAGTGGTTGAGTGCAACGCCCGCAAGTCGCTCCTCTGCTCAAGCACAGGCTCTTTCGTCGAGTCTATGAACATCCTCAAGACTACTGACACCACGTCGGTCGACTCTAAAGCCATGGCCGTATACTACCACGCCATGTGCCAGGTTTGCAACGAGATAGCCTACTACTCTCCAATTGAGGCGGAGCGTAAGGCCTATAAGGCCATGTCTCGTGCTTGCCTCCAGTGTTTCTATGCCACAGCCTCACCTTCTGACAATGACGCCCTCTTCTGCCACGAGCTCGACGCCCTCGACGCTGGCCAGCTCGACTCCTCCCTCGCCATAAATGACCGATGGCTCGCGCAGATTGATAAAGGGTCGCACCCCTACGCCCTTGCCACTCTCTATCGCTATCTCGAGTATAAGGCGCGCCACGATACCACCGAGATGATGCTCTGGTTGGGTGAGTCGGTCTTGACAGACATCCGCCGAGGCGTCATGGATCAGGGCTCAATGTGGGAGATGGCAAATCAGATAATGCTCATGGGGCAGGTTGACCGCTCTTACAGGTATATATGCTTCACGTCGGACTGTGCGTCGCGCTTCGGCTCTCGCCAACGCCTCTCCCAAATCTCCCCTCTGCTTAACAATATCGCGCAGAAATATAAAGAGCAGGTCGAGGCGTCACGTGCGAGGATGCGTGTGACGCTGATAGTCATCAGCCTGCTTGGTGTGCTGCTCCTTGTCTCGTTGATCTACGTGTGGAATCAGCGCGAGAAGCTGCGCGTCATGCGAGACGACCTTGCGCGCAACGCGGGCGAGATGGAGAGGCTCAATATGTGCCTCCAGGCCACTAACGCCCACCTCACCGAGGCGAGTAAGGTG
The DNA here is from genome assembly GCA_963616565.1 of Clostridium sp. CAG:343. Lineage (GTDB taxonomy): Bacteria > Bacteroidota > Bacteroidia > Bacteroidales > Marinilabiliaceae > W3P20-009. The sequence continues at coordinate 346,298 of CAVEKX010000002.1, read as the reverse complement.
CGCGACGAGTATATGGGGCGATTCATGGGGCTGTGCTCCAGTTTCGCCGACCGCCTTGACGAGCTGCGCCAGAAGGTAAGCAACAGGGTCAAGAAGCAGCAGTTCCAAGAGCTCTACCAGCTCACCCGCTCCGAGGAGTTCCTCACCGACTACCAGGACGAGCTGTACCGCAACTTCGACGAGGCCTTCTTGCGCATCTTCCCCCAATTCGTCGAGAAGTTCAACGCCCTCTTGCGCCCAGAGTGCCAAGTGGAGCCGACTGAGAAGGGACGCCTCTCCACCCAGATACGCATATTCGCCATGATACGCCTCGGAATCACTGACAGCGGTCAAATCTCCGAGTTTTTACGCTATAGCGTCAATACCATATACAACTACCGCGCGCAGGTGAAAAAGGGCGCAGTAGGCGACCGTGCGGACTTCGAGCGGCAGGTTATGGAGATTGATTCGTAAGTCGGGTTATAGAAAAAGGGAAGCCCCGCAACGTCTTTCGCGCTGCGGGGCTTCCTGTTTTCTGTCTAATTACCTTGCTTGACGCTGATTAGGCGAGAGCGAGACGAATCATAGCGACGGGCTTGACGGTCTTGCTGATGGTAGCGAGGTACTGACCGACGGTGAGCTTGCTCTCGTCGCCGTCACCAGCGAAGAATGCCTGCTCGACGAGGGTGCTCTCCTTGAAGAACTTGGCGAGGCGGCCCTGGGCGATCTTCTCGATCATGTTCTCGGGCTTGCCCTCGTTGCGTGCCATCTCCTTGCCTACCTCGAGCTCGTGGTCGATGGTTGCCTGTGGTACGGAGGTCTTGTCGATGGCGACGGGAGACATGGTGGCGATCTGCATGGCGACCTTCTTGCCTGCCTCTGCGTCGATAGCCTCGTTGAAGCCTACGACTGCTGCGATCTTCTTGTTGTGGACGTAGCAGGCGATGGACTCTGCGTCGATCTGCTGGTATGCGGAGAGGTCGATCTTCTCACCGATGACGCCGGTGAGCTCGTTGACGTTCTCAGCGACGGTGTGGCCGTTGAGCTCGAGAGCCTTGAGAGCCTCGAGGTCGGCTGGCTTAGCGTTGAGGGCGAGGTCGAGGATGGCGTTGGCGAGGGTCTGGAACTTGTCGTTCTCTGCGACGAAGTCAGTCTCGGCGTTGAGGATGATGGCGGCTGCGTGCTTGCCGTCAGCGGAGACCTTAGCAATTGCGACGCCGTCTTTAGCCTCGCGGTCGGCGCGCTTGGCTGCTACGAGCTGTCCACGCTCGCGGAGGATGTCGCGTGCGCGGTCGAAGTCGCCGTTAGCCTCGGTGAGGGCCTTTTTGCAGTCCATCATGCCGGCGTTGGTGAGGTCGCGAAGTTTCTTGACGTCTTGTGCTGTGATTGCCATGGGGTTATGCTTTTAGGGAATGTTTGTAATGTTTACTTGATAAGAGAAAAAGACGCCTGCGCAGGCCGAGCCAAGGCAGGGCGGGGGCGCGGGCGTCTTTTGTTATTTGTTGTTGCTTTTCAGCTAAGGGGCTTACTCAGCGGCGGGAGCCTCAGCGCCAGCCTCAGCGGCGGGAGCCTCGGTTGCCTCAGCCTTGCGGGCTTTGCGGGCGCCGGTCTTGGGTGCCTGCTTGCGCTCCTTGGGCTGCTCCTCGTCGTCGAGCTTCTCGGCTTTGCGCTCCTCGAGACCCTCGCGGATTGCCTGGGTCATGAGGTCGACGATAAGCTCGATGGACTTAGATGCGTCGTCGTTGGCGGGGATGATGTAGTCGATGTCGGCAGGGTTGGAGTTGGTGTCGACCATGCCGAAGACGGGGATCGAGAGGCGGTTGGCCTCTTTGACGGCGATGTGCTCTTTGGTCACGTCGACGACGAACATGGCCGCCGGGAGGCGGTTGAGGTCGGCGATGGAGCCAAGGTTCTTGTTGAGCTTCTCGCGTTGGCGGGTGATCTGGAGCCTCTCCCTCTTAGAAAGACTGTTGAAAACGGGATCGGCGATGAGCTTCTCGAGGGAGCTCATTTTCTTGACGGTCTTGCGGATGGTAGGGAAGTTGGTGAGCATACCACCCGGCCAGCGCTCAACGACGAAAGGCATGCCGACAGCGCCTACTTTCTCGGCGATGATGTCGCGGGCCTGCCTTTTGGTGGCTACGAAGAGTACTTTGCGACCGGACTTAGCGATGGACTTGAGGGCCTCAGCGGCCTCGTCGACCTTAGCTACGGTTTTATGCAGATCGAGGATGTGGATGCCGTTTTTCTCCATGAAGATGTACGGCTTCATGGCGGGGTTCCACTTGCGCTTCAGGTGACCGAAGTGGACACCTGCGTCCAAAAGCTGATCGAAGCTTGTTCTTGACATGATAGTCTTTTTGTTTCTTGGGGTTTACCTTCTGTTTCGTCAACCGGGGGGTAGGTCTGGTGTTATTGTTGTTTTAAGCTGCCAGGCATCCTTCCGGTTTAGATACTAAACACTCACTGAGTTCCAGGGCGGTATTAACGCTTGCTGAACTGGAACTTCTTGCGGGCCTTGGGCTGACCAGGTTTCTTGCGCTCGACGACGCGTGCGTCGCGGGTCATGAAGCCTTGAGCCTTGAGGGCGGGCTTGTCCTCGGCGTTGATCTTGACGAGGGCGCGTGCGATGGCGAGGCGGAGAGCCTCAGCCTGACCTTTGATGCCGCCGCCGTCGAGGTTGGCCTTGATGTCGTAGTTCTCAGTTACGCCAAGGGTAGCGAGGGGCTGCTTGACGATGAACTGGAGGGTGCTGTCAGGGAAGTAGTTGTCGAGATCCCTGTTGTTGATTTTGATTTCGCCCTTGCCTGCGGTGAGGTATACTCGTGCAACAGCAGCTTTTCTTCTGCCGAGGGCGTTTGTAACTTCTGCGCTCATTAGTAAATCTCGTTAAGGTCAATCTTTTTAGGCTGCTGAGCGTCCTGCTCGTGGTTCTCGTCCTTGTAGACGTAGAGGTTCCTGAGGAGCTTGGCGCCGAGACGGTTCTTAGGGAGCATGCCTTTGACAGCGTGCTCGATGAGGCGACGGGAGTCCTTAGCGAGGATCTCGCCGGCGGTCTTGTCATGACGGCCGCCAGGGTAACCGGAGTAGAAGTAGGTTACGCGGTCCTGGAGCTTGTTGCCAGTGAGCTTTACCTTGTCGGCGTTGATGATGACGACGTTGTCACCGCAGTCGACGTGAGGCGTGAAGTTGGGCTTGTTCTTGCCACGGAGCGTCTTAGCCACTTTGGCGGCGAGACGGCCGAGGACTTGATCCGTAGCGTCGATGAGCAGCCACTGCTTGTCGACGGTGGCCTTGTTGGCCGACACGGTCTTGTAACTTAGTGTGTCCACAGTCTTTTGTTTGAAAATTTTTTAGACTAATTATTAAGGTCGTGGGGGTGCTTAGACCGGGAGGGGTGCATCAGAGCCTTGTGCGCGCCTTTTGTCCAACTTCAACCGCGCCGGCTCACCCTCGAGGGCATGGCAAGCCCCACATTTTGGGATAATAATCGGGTGCAAAGGTATAAAAAAAACCGCGTCGCGCAAGGCGAGGCGGTCGTAATGCTCAAAAAATGAGGATAAAAAGTGTTTCAGACGAGCTGTGATTTGATGCCGAGGGCTGTCGCCGCGTCGATGTTGATTTGCGAGTCGTCATAGAAGGCGGCGTCGGCGGTGGTGAAGCCCATGGTGGTGAGGACGGTGTGCCATGCTTCAGGTCGCGGCTTGCTGATGTGGATCTCTTGCGAGAAGAAGATGGCGTCGAAGAGGTCGTCGAAGCTGCCTGGCCCGGGGAATTGGGCGCGCACCTCGTCGGCGTGGAGGACGTTGCAGTTGCTGAGGAGTGCTATTTTGTGACCTTGGGCGCGGAGCTTGCGGACTTGCTCGATGGCGTCGGGGCGGAAGCCGAGGAGCATGGCGTTCCAGGCGAGGCGGATTTGGTCGTCGGAGGCGTTGACGTGGCAGGCTTGTCGGACTCCGTCGTAGAATTGTTGCGTGGTGATGAGCCCGTCGCAGTAGAGGCTGAAGGGTCCGCCTGCGGCGTGGCTGTTGCTTATAGGGCCTTCGAAGTGGGGCATGCCTAAGGACTCGAGGGCTGCCATGGTACGGCTGGCGTCGACGGAGTAGAGGACGTTGCCGAGGTCGAATATCTGGAGAGGCTTGTCGGGGATGATGTTGATTGGCATTGGGATGGTTGGTTGTTAGTCCTCGGGCGTCAGGCGGAGGAGGTATTCTGAGTATTTGGGGTTGGAGCCGATGACCTCGCAGCGGAGGTGGGCGTCGTGTGCGGCTTTGGTGATGGTGTCGGGGTCGACGAAGACCCACCAGAAGGGCTCGGACTTCTCGCCATTGTACTCCCATGTGTATAGCACCTCGCCGAGGTATCGGTCGGTGGGACGGGGAACGTCGAGGTCGTCGTAGACGTGGGCGAAGTCGGTGGTGTCCATTATGATCTGACCGTCGGGGGCGAGAAGTTCTTTGCATCGGGTGAGGAGGCGCGGGAGACCTTCGAGCCGCCCTGCGATGCCGACGCCGTTCATCAGGAGGAGTATGGTGTCGTAGCGTCGGTCGGTAGTGAAGCTGAAGAAGTCGGCGTTGGTGACCTTCTTGACGCCGCGGTCGGTTATGACCTCTGCCGCGAGGGGCGATATTTCGAGGGCTTCGACGTCGAACCCTTGCTTTTGGAGGAGGAGGGAGTAGCTGCCTGCTCCTGCTCCGACATCGAGAATGCGGCCACGGGCGAGGCGCAGGGCGCGGCGGGCGTACCAGCGCATGCTGCGCGAGTCTTGGAAGAACATGTCGACGGGCCACTCCTCGTCGTCGAAGCCTAAGGTGTGGACGGTTAGGGCTGCGTCGTGGAGTCCGTTAAAGTAGTCTTTAAGGGCTTTGCCGAAGGGGTCGGAGGCGGTGGAGGGTTGCTTTTGTGGTATCGTCATGGTGTCGGGCGGAAAGGAAAAGACCCATCGAGACGTAAGGACTCGATGGGTCTCATTGTTTTTAGAGAGTGGGCCCACTTGGGCTTGAACCAAGGACCCTCTGATTATGAGTCAGATGCTACTAACCAACTGAGCTATAGGCCCGATTTCTTAGCCGTTGAGAGGCTGAGGAACCGTCTTGAGAGAGGCGAGCCTCGTCAGAAGACGTTGCAAAGTTAGTATTTTGTTTTTGAAACGCAAGGTTTGGCGGAGGAAAGATGAAGAGGCTCATTCCTACTTGGTGGAGATGAGGGAGGAGCGTCCGTCTTGGCGTTTGATGGTGAGACCTTTGTGGGTGGAGGGAGAGACGGGTCTTCCTCCGAGGTCGAAGAATTGGGGGGGAGGAAGAGGAGTGTGCCTCACAGGACAAATAAGGTATAACTGCCTAAAGATTCGAGGTTGTGAAAGGATGCAGAGGTTATGGAATAGCTGTGCATGATGAGCGATGGAAAAAGAAATAGCGGCAAGAAGGATGGAACCTTCTTGCCGCTATTGGATGTGAAGAGGGGAGGTGTGTTACTTCTCGGCTGGCTTCATGATGATGGTGGCGCGATGAGCCTCGGAGAGGATGAGCTTAGCCCAAGCCTGGACGTCGGCGGGGGTGATGGACTCGACGAGTTGCTGGTAGTTGGAATCGTCGGTGCCACGGAAGGCGAGGTCTTGGAGCAAGTCGACCCACTGGGAGTTGGTCTGGAGAGCCTCGGTGCGCGCCTTGACGAGGTTCTTCTTGATCTTGTCGAGGTCGTCGGGGCGAGGACCGTTATCGGCTATGTTCTTGATTTCCTGGTCGATGATGGGCTCAAGGCGGTCGAAGACCTTGGGGTCGGTGTCGAAGAGTACGATGAGCTGGTATTGCTCGGTAGGCTCTTTGCTGAGGCTGCTGACGACGGAAACGCCATAGGTGCCGCCTTGGTCTTCGCGGACGCTCTCAAGGTAACGCATGTCGAGGCAGCGTTTTAGGATGTTGAGGGCGATCTGCTCGCGACGGTCGTACTTGTGCTTGTGGGTGTAGTCGCGGAGGAAGGATACCTTCTCTGTGGTCATCGGTGTCGTGAAGACGAGTGTGGTGTCGGCTTGTGGCTTATAGTCGTTGCGAGGGACCCAGTTGGTAGCCTTCTTGCCTGTGGGGAGCGCGCCGAGCCATTTGCATACGGCAGGCATGATGGAGTCGGTGTCGAAAGAGCCGACGATGACGAAATCGAAGCCGCGGGCTGAGGAGAGGAGAGCCTCTTTGGCCTTGATGACCTTGTCGAGCTCGAGACCGTCGAGATCCTCGGGAGCCGTGAGTCCTATGACGTAGGGGTTGCCGCCCTTGAGGAGGTTGAAGTAGCGGTTGCGGAAGATGTTGTCAGGGCTCTTGCTGGCGTTGGCGAGGTAGCTGACATACTTGTCGTAGGTGGCCTGGTAGGCGACGGTGTCGACGCGGAGGGTAGTGAAGGTGAGGTATGCCATCTGGAGCATGGTCTCGAAGTCTTGCTTGCTGGAGGCTCCGGAGATGGTCTCCTTATAGAGGTCGATGTCGGCACTTACGCTTGCGGTCTTGCCTGTGAGGGCCTTGCGGAGGTCGCTGTTGGAGAACTTGCCGAGACCCATTTGAGAGACGACGGTTGCGGCGAAGGCTGCGGAAGTGGCGTATTCGGGGGCGAGTGTGGAGAAGCCGCCACGGGCTATGCCGCTGAGGATGATGTTGTTATCCTCGTAGGTCGTGGGGAGGAGGAAGACGCGGACGCCGTTGCTGAGGGTGGCTATGCGGCTGCCGTAGACCTTGTCGTCAGCCCATTTCTTGACCTTGCCGGGCTTAGGCTCCTTGTCGATGAGTTTGGTGTCGACGACCTTGTCCTGGTAGGGCTTGAGGTCTTTGGAGGCGAGGGCTTTGTAGGAGGCTTCGTACTCCTCGGGGGACTTGACGCCATTGTCTCCCTCGATGGCAGAGATCTGGAATACGGGCTGCGCGCTCATGACGCTTGCGATGTAGGCGTTGACGGCCTGGACGGTGACGTTTGGCGCGATCATGTGCGCGAGGTCGCGGTCGTAGGCGGTGGAGGTGATGATGTCGTTGTTGAGGAATGCGCTGTAGTATGGGCGGACGTAGTCGGCGGACTGAACCTTATTGCGGTTCTCGTAGGCATCATCATGTCCTTTGAGGAGGTTGTCGACGGCGCGTTGGAGCTCGCCCTCGGTGACGCCGAAGCGGCGGAAACGCTCCAACTCGTCGAGGAGGAGGTCAAAGGCCTCGGCTGTCTTGCCGTTTTGGGCGGCAGTGACAGCGACGAGCATGTTGAGTGTGGGGACATATTGCATATCGCCCATCATGGCGTAGGAGAAAGGCGCGCCCTGCTCGGAGAGATCGGCCATGCGGGTGTTGAAGATGCTGGTGGCGAGGTCGGCTACGATGTCGTAAGCTGCGTACTCGACGGTGTTGCGGATGGAGTCGGGCTGTGGCTTGTAGCGGAATTGGATTTGCGCAGTGGTGCGCGTGTTTTCCTTGTCGAATAGGATGGAGAAAACGGGTTTCTCGTTGAGTGCGACATCCTCGTAGACGCGCTTAGCCGGGTTGACGGGGGCGGGGATGTCGGACCACATCTGGGCTATTTTCTTCTCGACGGCCTTGGGGTCGACATCGCCGATGATGACGATGCCTTGGAGGTCGGGGCGGTACCACTTGTGGTAGTATGCGCGGAGGGCGTCGTAGGTGAAGTTGTTGATGACGGCGGTGTCGCCGATGACGTCACGTACGGCGTAGCGCGTTCCGGGCATGGTGTTGGCCATGTGCTTGAAGTAGAGTCGACGGAAAGCGGAGGCTCGGGTGCGCCACTCTTCGCGGATGACTCCTCGCTCCTTGTCGATCTCGTCGCCTTCGAGGGAGATGAAACCGCTCCAGTCGTGGAGGGTGAGGAGTGCGCTATCGACGATGGCGGGGTCGGTTGTGGGAACTGCGGAAAGGTTGTAGACCGTCTCGTCGAGACTGGTGAAGGCGTTGACATTCTCACCGAAGCGGACACCAACGCGCTCAAGGAAATTGACGATGCCCTTGCCTGGGAAATTCTTTGTGCCGTTGAAGGCCATGTGCTCAAGGAAGTGGGCGAGGCCGTCTTGGTTGTCCTCTTCGAGGACGGCGCCTACCTTTTGGGCGATATAGAACTCGGCGACGCCCTTGGGGAGCTCGTTGTGTCGGATGATGTAGGTGAGCCCGTTTGGCAATTTGCCGACGAGGACGGCAGTGTCTTGCTGAAGAGGCGTGAAACCTTGCGCTGCTGCGGCGACGGAGACCATGGCGCAGGCTGCGGCGAGGCACGACTTTAAAATTTTCATCTTGTTATTGACGTTGGTTAATGTTTTAGTGGCAAGTTAGTCATTTGGGTTATGAAAATCAAAAAAAGAAGGGTAAAATGGAGAAAAACGTAAGAAAGAGACCGCCACGCGCAAGGGGGCTTGGCGTGGCGGTCTTTATTTGGGGTGGGAGTCGTCTGAGCGTCAGATGCCGAATGAGACACCGACGGTGTAGGAAGCTCCGATCTTGTCGGTGTATATGAACTCTCGTTTCTGATTGTTGAAGAGGTTGTGGGCGTTGAAGAAGAACTCGCAGGCCTCGATGGGCTTGTAGCCGACTTTGAGGTTGACAGTGCAGCGCGGGTTGACCTTCTCAGTCCCGAAGAGTGTTGTGTACTCACGCTTTCCGACGACATTGGCGAAAGCGGCTATGTTCCATTGGACGGAGGGCTTGTAGATGATGCCCGCCATTCCGTAGACGGAGGGAGTAGCTTTGTGGCGGTAGTTGTCTTCGGTCGTGTAAGGCTCGGCGACGCTTGTGGCGAGGTAGTACTCGTCGTACTCGCGTTCGTAGCGGACGTCGTACTTGAGGGCGTAGTAGAGGCCGAGGGGGCGGTCGACACCATCTACGGCAGGGCCGCCGTTGTAGGCGGCGAGGAGGCTTTGGAGGTATTGCTCCTTGCCGGCTTGGTCGAGCTGGTCGTATTGCGCCTTGGCACTTGCGACAGGGGTGAAGCCCATGCAGTCGACTACATATTGCGCGCCTTTGCCAGAGGTGACGGCACCATTGATTACCTCTTGCATCATGGCGTTGAGGCCGAACTTGTCGTCCATGAGGGCGGCTTGGCTTTTGATGAGCTGGCTCTTGATCATGTCAGCTTGTGAGTATTGGTAGTAGTTGTCGATCGTGGTGCGTTGGATGTTGGCATTGATTTTTGCGATGAGCTTGGAAGAGATGATCCAATCGATATTGAGACCTATGCCGAATTGGTGGACGACGAAGGGCATGTTTTCATATTGGAGGCAGCTCTTGGAGGAGAGCGAGCTAAAGAAGAGTGTGGCGAGGTTGGAGACATCGACAGAGCCGCTCATGACGCCAGAGAGTATGTTTTGGGCGGAAGTGCCGTTGATGAAGATGTCGCTGCGGCTGGACTTGAGGGCTCCGTAGTCGGTGCTGCGGGAGTAGAATGCCTCGGCATCGATGAGGATGGAGTTGGTGGGCTTGAGGCGGTATCCTATCTCGACATTGTCGATGTGGAGGATTGGGGTGTCTTCATTGCCGATGAACTGCATGCTGGCAGGGGTGGAGCCTGCGGGGCGCGGCCAAGTGTACTTGCTGGAGGTGTTGATGAGAGATGCACCGCGGAAGGAACGGCCGTAGACGGCTCGGATGAAGTTCTTGTCGTTGATGAGGTAGCTTGCCGCAAATTGCCAAGAGGTGTTCCACTTGTCGGGGACGCTTGTCTTGTCGGAACGCACGGCGCCGATGAGACGGAAGTCTCCGTGCTTGTAGTCGAGGCGGACGCTTGGTGCGAAGTCGCTCACGTCGGCGTAGTTGTCGCCTTTGGAATAGTAGCCCCAGTAGCCGGAGGTCTCGACGACGCCATTGCCGTAGTCGACATATTCAGGTTTACAGTCAACATACTTAACGTACTGGTATGAGACCTCGGGCGTAATTGTGAGAGGCCCTGCCTTGATGTCGTATTCGGCGAGCGCAGTGACATTGTGTGTTTCCTCCATGCTGAAGGCTCGGGAGCCGAGTGCCATGTCCATTGGGCCGCCGGCGTAGTTGGCTTGGACGTGGAGACCAAAGACGTTGGCATCGAGGTTGGCGTAGCCGATTTTGGACTTGCGGAAGCGGAGAGAGACATCCTCGTTGCCGATGGGCGTCGTGGCGTAGAGGGCGTAGTTGAAGCCTCCTTGGATGTCGAGTCGGACGTCGGTAGAGGGCGTTATGGTGACGTAGCCGTTGATGCCAGCCGTGCGGCGCGATATTTCGGGATCGGGCCAATTGGCGTAGACATCGACGTTGCTGTTGCTGGTTGTGGTGAAGGTGTAGGATTCGTCGCCGGAGACGCTGGATATTTTGTAGAGATTGTCGATTTGCTGGAGAGAGAGGTCGGCGCCATTAGAGACATCTGTCAGTTTGCCTGTGTTGACGGCGGAATGCAGCTGTTGTGCGGAGAGCGTCAGACCGTTGGAGAAGACGGAAGTGTCGTTGAGGACGTAGTATCCGTCTTGCGGGATGAGGAAGATCTTGCCGTTCTTGCGGTGGCGGAGCTGGAAGTTTCCAGAGAACCCGATGGCGATGACGTCATTTGCTTTCTTGCGGAGGGCGAAGTCGGCAACGGCGGAGTTGTTGCCCCCTTGGAAGCTTCCTTGTACGGCGGTCTTGTCGTTGTCGGGTTTTTGCGTGATGATGTTGACGACGCCATTGACGGCATTGGCACCGTAGAGGGCGGAGGAGGCTCCACGGACGACCTCGATTCGCTCGACATCCTCGATGCTGATTGGCATGGTCTCGAAGAGGGAGAGACCCGTCGCATAATTGTGGCAAGGTCGGCCGTCAATCATGACGAGGAGGTTTGCGCTCTCGGTGTAGTAGAGCATGTTATTGTCGGGGATGTTGGCGAGGCCACGCATTTGGACATCGTAGACGCCGTTGGTTTTTTCGGCGACGATCATGCCTGGGATGAGGCGGAAAGCCTCCTCGATGGTTGTGACGCCGTATGTGCGCATCTCGTCGCGCGTGATGACGGTTGAGGAGAGAGGCGAGGTGAACGAGTTCTCCTCGGACTTGGAGGCGGAGGAGACGTTCTTGTTCATGATGAGCGAGAAAAGTTCGTCGACGCTGCTTACACCGAGAGTCTCGACGGCTTCCATGAGTTGGTCGAGGGAAAGTTCTGCGAGCTGGTCGGTGGACATGGCGAGAATCTCATCGCGCGTAATTTTGTGGTCTTGGGCTTGCGCACTTATTGTAAGTGTGGCGGCGAGTAGGATTGTTGGTATATTTTTCATGTGGAGTCGCATTATGCGTGCTTCTTCGTGGCAAATTTAAGGAAAATCGAGCAGAAAGGAGGTCGTGGTAGGATAAATTAAAAGCTTTAGGCACAAAAAGTTAGTGTGAAGGGCAAAGGGAAATTCAAATTTCTATTTTTGCGCAATCATGTATGCCGATTTGATATTACCACTGCCGTTGCAGAACCTTTTCACGTATGAGGTGCCCGTGAGCATGTCGGGCATCGTCCGTCGTGGATGCAGGGCATTGGTGCAGTTTGGCAAAAAGAAATACTACTCGGGCATTGTCGTGGAAGTGCATGACAGGAAGCCCGATTATGAGACGAAGGCAATATGCGAGGCCGTCGACTTGGAACCCATCGTGACAGAGGGGCAGTTGCGGCTTTGGCAATGGATTGCCGACTATTACATCTGCACGCTCGGCGAGGTCATGAAGGCGGCCATGCCGCAGGGGTTGAAGCTGGAGAGCGAGAGTCGACTGATGTACAACGCCCTGTTTGACGGACACGAGAGCCTCACGCCACGTCAGGCGGAGGTGTTGGCGTTCATAGCGGAGAAGAAAGTTTGCACGATAACGGAAGTCGCCACGATGATGGGCGGCGTGAACCCGATAGGACATATACGCGCGTTGCTTGACGCAGAGGCGATATACATAAGCGAAGAGTTGCGCGACGCATATAAACCCAAGAAAATCAACACCTTCAGCCTGTCGAGAGAGTTGCGGTCGAGCGACGACGTCTTTGAGGCGTTGGGCGAATTGGAAAAACGCGCGCCACGTCAGATGGAGGCATTGATGGCCTTCATGCAAGCTGCAGGCGGCGCTGGACGCGCGACAGAGGGCAAGAGATTGACGCGCGAGGAGATAGAGGTAAGCGGAAAGATATCGGCATCGGCATTAGCGGAGCTTGTAAAAAAGGGACTGCTGATACAGGAGAAGACGGAAGTGTCGCGACTTGGGGAGGCATCGGGGGCGGTAGCCCCATTGAACGAATTGACAGAGATACAGGCGAAAGCGTTGGGAGAGGTAATAGAGCAGGGGGAGAACGGGAAGCCGGTATTGCTATACGGAGTGACAGGCTCGGGCAAGACAGAGGTGTATATCCACTTGATAGACAGGGCGATAAAAGAGGGGAAGAACGTATTGTACCTATTGCCGGAGATAGCATTGACGACGCAGATAACGTCGCGCCTCAGTAGGCACTTTGGCAGCGAGATGGTTGTGTACCACAGCAAATTCTCTGACGCAGAGCGAGTTGAGGTATGGAAGAAGATGCTTGGGGCGAAACCGCCTCGGCTGGTTCTTGGCGTGCGGTCGTCGGTGCTGCTGCCCCTTAGGGACGTTGGGTTGATAATCGTCGACGAAGAGCATGAGAGCAGCTTTAAGCAATACGACCCTGCGCCACGGTATAACGCACGCGACATGGCGATTGTGCTTGCCGGGCAGATGGGTAAGGGCTGCAAGGTCGTCTTGGGCAGCGCGACACCGAGCTTGGAGAGTTGGGACAACGCGATGAAGGGGAAATATGGGCTCGTGAGACTGGAGCAGCGGCATGCGGGGCTTGAATTGCCGAGCGTCGAGACGATCAACATGACCGACGCGAGGAGAAAAAAAGCCGTGAGCGGCGTATTCTCATATCAACTAAAAGAGGTGATAACCAAGGCGTTGCGAGGAGGCGAGCAGCTGATACTATTTCAAAACAGGAGAGGGTTCTCGCCCGTCGTGGAGTGTCAGCAGTGTGCCATGGTGCCAAAGTGCGTGAATTGCGACGTCAGCCTGACATACCATAAGAGGACGAACCAATTAGTCTGCCACTATTGCGGATACGCGATAACGATGCCGACCACATGCCCGGCTTGCGGCAACCCGAGCTTGAAGCCACAAGGCTTTGGCACAGAGAAGATTGAGGAAGAGTGCGCTGCGCAATTCCCGACTGCGAAGGTGGCGAGGATGGACTTGGACACGGCACGGAGTCGCAAAGCGTTGGAAGAGATAATCCAGCAATTTGCGGCACGAAAATATGACATACTGATTGGCACCCAGATGGTTACGAAGGGATTGGACTTTGAGGGCGTCACAACTGTCGGCATAATGAATGCCGACGCATTGACGAACATGCCCGACTTCCGAGCCGACGAGCGAGCCTATCAGCTCATGGCTCAGGTGAGCGGACGCGCAGGGCGCAAGGGGAGCAGGGGAAAGGTATATATCCAGACCTCGAACCCCGAGCATCCTGTCATAACCGCCATCGGGAGCAACAACTACGAGGGCAACGCCGCGAGGTTGCTTGCGGAGAGGGAGGCTTACTTCTTCCCCCCGTACTCACGAATGATCTCGCTCACCGTGAAACATAGGGACGCGACGACGGCACTTGACGCGGCGCGGAGCCTGGCCATGACGATGCAGTACCAGTTTGGCAACATGGTCATGGGACCTGTGGCACCAGCCGTCGGGAGGGTGTCGAACCTTTACATGCAAGAGATAATACTCAAGATACCGAAATCGGCATCGCCAGCGAAAGTCAAGAGCCTCATGATGGAGGACGTCAACGCGATGATAGCCGACATGAGATTTCGGGCCGTCGTGGTGAGAATAGACGTCGACCCGTATTAGATAACCAAAGACCAACAGACAGAACAACAGACAGATGAAAATTGTAGCAGACGACAAAATCCCATTCCTCCGCGGCGCATTGGAGCCGGTGGCGGAGGTTGTCTACAAAGAGGGCAAGAGCATAACGCGGGCTGACGTGTTGGACGCCGACGCCATAATAACGCGAACGAGGACACGGTGTGACGCATCGCTACTCGACGGGACGAGCGTCAAGGCGATATTCACCGCCACGATAGGATTTGACCACATCGACACGTCATATTGCCGGGAGCATGGCATCTATTGGGAGAACGCCCCGGCGTGCAACTCGAAATCTGTGGAGCAGTATGTGGCATCGGCACTTGCGACATTGAGATTGAAGCATGGCGTGAGGCTGAGGGGCAAGACGATAGCCGTTGTCGGCGTGGGCAACGTCGGCAGCCTCGTGGCGGCACTATGTGAGAAGCTGGGAATGAGAGTGTTGAGAGTCGACCCCCCGCGAGCCGAGAGAGAGGGGGGCGAGAAATTTACGACCTACGAAGAGGCGTTGGCTGAGGCGGACATCGTGACATACCACACGCCGCTCTTGGCGCGAGGCGAGCACCCGACGCTCCATATGTTGGACAGTCGCGCGGTGGCGATGATGAAACCTGGCGTCATTGTCATAAACAGCAGCCGCGGCCCGGTGTGCGGCACGCGAACCCTTGTCAGCGGACTGCGGAACCACAGGATAGGGCACGCGGTAATCGACGTATGGGAGAATGAGCCGGACATATCTCGCGACCTGCTGAGCCTCGCCACGATAGCCACGCCCCACATTGCTGGTTACAGCACAGACAGCAAACTGCGCGGCACACAGATGGCAGTATCGGCATTTTGCAAGTATTTTGGAGTGACGACACCGTGGAGCGCACCCGAATTGCCATCGCCCGAGGCGGCAGTATTCGACGCGAGCGGAGCGAAAGACGAGGAAGAGGCCGCATGCCAGATGTTCGTCTACGTGTATGACATAGAGGCTGACATGGAAGCCTTGCGGACGAGGACGGAACAATTTGAGAAGCTGAGGGGCGACTACCACTTGCGCCGCGAGATAGGGTCGTTCAGATTGGCGGAGGGATCGGAATATGCCGAATACTTGAGGAGCTTCGGAATAAGGTAGAAAAGGAAAAAATTTATGTGGAGGTGGGAGGGGACGGAAGGATGGGTTGTGTCGTGACGTGAGAAAGGGAGGCAGAGGGTGAGAAAGTGGCGAAAAACGAGATGACACGGCGTGTCATATGGAGAAAATGGGGAATGGATGAGAAGAAATTGAACAAGGGAGAAAAAATGGGGTTGGTTGTTCGTGGAGGAAGGGTGAGGAAAACGATATTGAAAGTTAATAAATACTAAACGGGGGGGGGGTAGAGTAGTCTTTTATTATATATTTGCAACAGAAGAAAAAAAGCAGCTGCCACCGCTAAAATCCAAGCAAAAAGAGAGGTGGGCTGTACTCCAGGGATTAATCAGCTAACTAACGAAAATATGTCCACACTATCATCTGAGAATTTGCGTGCGACGCAGGTAGTGAGCCTGTGCGCAAAAATTATTGGCTCTGCCTTGTTGTTGGGGCTTGCTATCTTCGTAGCATTTTAACCATAAAGTAGTTTACAAAACAGCGTCATAGAGGGGTGCAGGAAATGCGCCCTTGATGTGTTGAGTTGACTTCATCTATAAATATTGTAGCATGGCTAACTGAGGAGCTATGCACAGCGCCGCTGTTGTGATAACAGTGGCGTTTTTTGTGATTAGTGTTGAAAAATGGAGAAGGGAGGCTCGGCAATTGCCGAGCCTCCCTTTACTGGTATGTGATGGAAACTTATTAGAGAGGACTAAGGGATGAGGAGTGAAGAGTCGCCGTAGCTGAGGAAACGGTAGTCGGAGGCGAGGGCGTGGTCGTAGATGCGATGCCAATCGTCGCCGACGAGAGCCCCGATGAGGAGGAGGAGGGTGCTGTGTGGCTGGTGGAAGTTGGTGATGAGGGCTTGGATGACCTTGTAGGAGTAGCCGGGCTTAATCATGATTTGCGTCTGGCTGTGTAGCTCATCGGCTTGCGTATCGTCGAGGTGTCGGATGATGGCGTTGAGGGCATCGGCGACGGAGTGGGAGGAGGGAAGATTGTAGGCATCCCATTGACCGAGACCATTAGAAATGTCTTGACCCTCAAGGAGTTTGACACCGAGCCAGTAGAGGCTTTCGAGCGTGCGGACGGAGGTTGTGCCGACGGCAACGACGGGAGCATGGTTGGCTGCGAGACGGGAGAGAACGTCGCGCGTGACGACGATATGCTCGGTGTGCATGACATGGTCTTCGACCTCCTCGGTCTGTACGGGCTTGAAAGTGCCTGCGCCGACGTGGAGCGTGACGGAGAGGATGTCGTGTCCGTGGGCTTGGACGTCGGAGAGAACCTCGGGGGTGAAGTGGAGCCCTGCGGTGGGGGCTGCTACGGAGCCTTTATGCTCGCTGTAGACGGTCTGGTAGCGCGTCTCGTCGATGGCTTCGGTCTCGCGGTTGAGGTATGGGGGGATGGGCATGATGCCGGCAGCCTCGATGACCTCGGCGAATGTGAGGTTGTCGGGCCATTGGAAGAGGACTTCGGAGGTGTTGCCGTCTTGCGAGAGGCGGGTCGCGGCGAGAGTGATGTCGCCTGAAGGGGTGTGAACCTCGGTCGTGAGGGTGCCGTCCTTCCATCGTTTGGAGTTGCCGATGATGCATTTCCACTGGCTTGTGGAGCGGACGGTGAAAGCCTGCTCGACTTCGGAGGGGAGAGTCGGCTCAAGGCAGAAGATCTCTATGGCTGCGCCTGTGGCTTTATGGAAGCGGAGGCGTGCGCGGATGACCTTGGTGTCGTTGCGGACGAGGAGCGCGCCATCGGGGAGGAGGGATGGGATGTCGCGGAAGTGGTGGTCGGAAATTTGACCATGGCGATAGAGCAGGAGTTTTGAGGCGTCGCGTTGTGGGAGAGGATATTTGGCGATGCGCTCGTCGGGGAGGTTGTAGTCGAAGACCTTCATAATATGTTGGTTGCGTCAGCTTAATTTGACGCGGTTGGGATTGTCTTTAATGAAATCGGCCCAGGAGGCGTTGTGGGAAGAGGCTTTAGGGATTTTGACGGCGTGCGTGGCGTCGTCGTCGCCTATTGTCGTCTTGAGCTGGAGTGCGAGGAAGTGGCAGTAGGCAATGGCGAGAGCGTCGGTGGCGTCGAGGAATTTGGGGATGTCGGCGAAGGCGAGCATTCGTTGTAGCATTTGTGCCACTTGCTCTTTGGTGGCGGCTCCGTTGCCTGTTATGGCTTGCTTGACGCGAGTCGGTGGGTATTCGGTGACGGGCATCCCGTGGGCGAGCGCGGCAGCCATGCAAACGCCTTGAGCGCGCCCGAGTTTGAGCATTGTCTGAACGTTTTTGCCGCAGAAGGGGGCCTCGATGGCGAGTTCGTCGGGGTGGAACTCGTCTATGATGACGTTTATGCGGTCGAAGATGCGTTTGAGGCGCGCGTAGTGGTCGGCGACGCGTGCCATTTGTACGGTGCCGATGACGACGACGGAGGCGTGGTTGCCTTCGATGTCGAGGAGGGAGTATCCCATGACGTTGGTACCAGGGTCGATGCCGAGGATTCGACGTTTTGGCATGGTGGGGGATTGGTTATTCTTCGCCGATGTTGAGACCTCTCATGAGTGTGGAGAAGGCGAGGCAGGACTCACCCATTGTCTGCATGACGTCTTGGCAGAGCTGCGCGCTTGTTGAGCGGAGGTTGCCGAGTTGGAAGAGGGAGTCGCATCGCCACTGGCTGGAGAAGGAGTGTGAGCCATCGGAAGAGGCTCCGTCGATGTCGTAGAGCTCGTGGGAACAGCCTGGGGCGACGGCTCTCATGGAAGGGATGTAGATGCCGATCATCCACTTGAGCCAGGCGTCGCGGAGGTTGTCGTCGACGGTGAAGGTGGTGTTGAAGAGGAAGCGTGCCATTGTCGTTTTTAGTGGGCGATGGTTGGAGTGGCTTTTTTAGGAAAGGCGGACGCGCGACATATGGGCAATGCTGTTGCCTGTTGTCGCTCGTCCGCCTGATATTTGCAGTCCGCCCTTATTGGAGGGAGGAGAGATTATTAGTCGATGTACTCGAAGCCTGTGTAGGGGACAAGAGCCTTAGGGATCTTGATGCCCTGTGGGGTCTGGTTGTTCTCGAGGAGCGCGGCGACGATGCGTGGCAGGGCGAGAGCGGAGCCGTTGAGGGTGTGGCAGAGCTGGGTCTTCTTGTCGCCAGCCTCTTTGAAGCGGAGCTTGAGTCGGTTGGCCTGGTAGCTCTCGAAGTTGGAGACGGAGCTTACCTCGAGCCAGCGTTTCTGAGCAGCGGAGAATACCTCGAAGTCGTAGGTGAGGGCGGAGGTGAAGGACATATCGCCACCGCAGAGACGAACGATGCGGAAGGGGAGCTCGAGCTTCTCGACGAGGCTGCGGACGTGGGCTACCATCTCATCGAGGGCCTCGTAGGAGTGGTCGGGGTGGGAGAGTCGGACGATCTCGACCTTGTCGAACTGGTGGAGGCGGTTGAGGCCACGGACGTCGGCGCCCCAAGAGCCTGCCTCGCGGCGGAAGCACTGAGAGTATGCGCAGTTCTTGACAGGGAAGTCGGAGCTGTTGAGGATGACGTCGCGGTAGATGTTGGTTACAGGGACCTCGGCTGTTGGGATGAGGTAGAAGTTGTCGAGGTTGACGTGGTACATCTGGCCTTCCTTATCGGGGATCTGACCTGTGCCGAAGCCGGAAGCCTCGTTGACCATGAGGGGAGGCTGAACCTCCTTGTAGCCTGCGGCGATGGCGTTGTCGAGGAAGAAGGAGATGAGGGCTCGCTGGAGCTTGGCGCCTTTGCCCTTGTAGAAGGGGAAGCCTGCGCCGGTGACCTTGATGCCGAGGTCGAAGTCGATGATGTCGTACTTCTTGATGAGATCCCAGTGTGGGAGTGAGCCTTCGGGCATGACGGGTTCTTTGTCTACGGAGCAGTAGACGATCTGGTTGTCGGCGGCGGACTTGCCGGGAGGAACGATTTGCGCGGGGAGGTTTGGGAGGAGGACGACCTTGGCTTGGAGAGCCTCGGTTGTCTCGTTTTGCTTTTGAGTAAGCTCACGGACTTGCTCTTTGAGTTTGGCAGTCTCGGCCTTAGCCTCGTCGGCTTCGGCTTTCTTGCCTTCTTTCATGAGCTGGCCGACGGACTTGGAGATGGTGTTCATCTTCTGTTGGATGGTCTCGGCCTCGGCTTGCTGTTGTTTGCGCTGGTTGTCGAGCGCGATGATCTCGTCGATGATTTGCGTGGCGTCGAAGTTCTTGACTTTGAGGCGCTCGATGACGAAATCTTTCTGTTCCTGAATGAGCTTTAGGGTAAGCATGGTAGGAAATGAAGATTGGGAGAGTGAGTCCCGTTATTTAAATATCATAAAGGCTCCCACCAGCTGCCTGCCAACTTGTGGCGTGGCGGCCGCGGTGGGAGCCTGTCTTTTAGTGTTGTAGGAGTCCTACTCGGCAGCCTCGGCCACTGCGGGCGCGGGGATGACGGAGACGAAGGACTTGTTGTCGGTCTTCTTGACGAACTGGACGGTGCCGTCGACGAGGGCGAAGAGGGTGTGGTCCTTGCCCATGCCTACGTTGAGGCCTGGGTGGTGTACGGTGCCGCGCTGGCGGACGATGATGTTGCCAGCCTTTGCAACCTGACCGCCGAAGAGCTTGAGGCCAAGTCGTTTGCTTTCAGAGTCACGGCCGTTCTTGGAACTGCCGACGCCTTTCTTATGTGCCATTTCTTCTAAATTCTTTAAAGGGGTGGGAGATTAACCGATGATGTTCTCGATCTGGATTTGGGTGAACTGCTGACGATGGCCGTTCTTCTTCTGGTAGCCCTTGCGGCGACGCTTTTTGAAGACGATGACCTTGTCGCCCTTAACGAGGGGGACGAGCACCTTGGCCTGAACCTTGGCGCCGCTGATGGCGGGAGCGCCGATGGTGACTTGACCGTCGTTGTCGATGAGGAGAACTTTCTCGAACTCTACGCTGTCACCCTCGTTTTTCTCGGGGAGGTGATGAACGAAGAGGGTTGCGTCCTTCTGGACTTTGAATTGCTGACCAGCAATTTCTACGATTGCGTACATTGTACTTTTAATGACGTAAAAAGATTGCGCTTGCAGGCGGTCGGCTCAATGTTGGCTCGACACTTAGTGAGGCCATACAGGCTTAACAGGCGCAAAGTTAGCGCGAAGAAGTGAGATTTGAAACAGTTGTCTTGATGATAAATGGAGTTTTTTGTTATCTTCAAGTATTGAAGAGACAGAAAGATAGCAAAAGATATGGAAGAAAAGGTAGATGCTCTTGTAGCGATGCGAGTTGCCGCCATATTGGGCGGAGGCGGGGAGGGGAGGTATAGCCTTGTCTTGCAAGAGGTCGTTGGTCAGCGCAGAATCGTGATGACGATTGGTCAGGCAGAGGCACAGGCTATCGCGGTGTTCTTGGAAGGGGTGGCAATGCCTCGCCCGTTGACACATGAGCTTATGGCGCAGTTGGTCGAAGGGCTTGGCGGAAGGGTGAGCCGCGTGATTATAGAGGGACTCGACGGAGGGAGGTTCTTGACGCAGATTGTATGCGAGAGGCCGGATGGCGACGTGCCGTTGGTTGTCGACGCGCGGACGAGCGACGCTGTGGCATTGGCTATCAGGAGCCGCGCACCGATATTCGCGAGAGAGAGCCTGTTGGAGATGCTCTCGGGGGAAATCGTGGAGCAAAAGGAACGATCGGTGAGGGAGATGGGTGACGAGGAGCTTAAAGCGTTGAGGGAGAAGGCAGTGGAGGCTGAGGAGTATGAGCGGGCTCAGGAGATCCAGGACGAGTTGAAGCGTCGGGGCGAGGCTTAGAACTTGTCGCCTATGAAGGTGAAAATGTTCTCGTAGAAGCGGCCGAGGAGAGGCTGGTAGCGCATCTTGGAGGCGTAGACGCCGCGGACGCCAGTGAGGATGGCGAGGAAAAGAGGGATGAGAACGAGATTCCAAAGCCAGAAGAGCCCTATGATCTTGGCGAAGAGGACGTAGCAGACAACCTCAAGGAGTAGAAGCCCGAAGCCTTGACGAAGGTGGAAGGTGGTGAAGGGGGAGAAATCCTCGGTCACGTGTCGGGCAACGATGGCGACGATCCACCCTGCGAGGGGGATGTAGGCGGCGTAGGATAGTGTTTTTGAGGAGTCGCTGACCATATTATTTATTATCAGAGAATTAAGGAGTTAAGATTAAGGGTGACGTCAGGAAACGGCGTCGCCAAGAGGGGCGTGTGCGCAAAGGAGCGGTGCGCCTACGGCTATTGTTGTTGGTCGTGGAGGATCTGTATGTCGGTGCCGTCGAAGACAGCGTAGGTGAAATTGCGGATCCAGTCGCCTATGACGAGGAGGCGTTGACCACGGGAGCCGACGACGGTGTCGAA
This sequence comes from Clostridium sp. CAG:343, assembly GCA_963616565.1. Classification (GTDB taxonomy): domain Bacteria; phylum Bacteroidota; class Bacteroidia; order Bacteroidales; family Marinilabiliaceae; genus W3P20-009. Next base: position 325,005 of record CAVEKX010000002.1, on the reverse strand, counting down.
GACCTCGTGTCGGTGACCGAAGATGAAGAAATCAGCGGGGTCGCCATTGGCTACTTGCTTGCGAGCGTAGAGGACTTGCCACTCACGGTTGAGGTTGAGAGGCTGTCCGGCGCGTCGGCGGTCGTCGGCATCGTGGGAGGCTCGGCTTGTGCGGCTCCATGTGGAGGCGATGATTCCGGCGAGGTCGGGGTGTAGCCAACGGTAGCAGGCTTGGAGGAAGCGGTTGTGGAAGCACCACATCATAATGTGGTACCAGCGGTCGTAGCCGAGATCGTCGCCATGACCGAGGAAGAAATTGCGCCCATTGATGGTCACGCGAACCGGCTCTTGATGGACCTTGACGCCCAGTTCGGACGGGAGATAGTCGAACATCCAGGCATCGTGGTTACCCGTGAAGAAGTGGACATCGACACCCGCGTCGACAAGTTCGGCAATCTTGGCTTGAAAGCGGACGAAGCCTCGCGGGATGACGGTCTTGTACTCGAACCAGTAGTCGAAGACATCGCCGAGGATGTAGAGGGCTTGGGCGTCGGGCTTTATGGTATCGAGCCAACGGACTATGCGGGCCTCGTGCTCCCGATGGTAGGTGATGTATGGCGCGCCGAGGTGGAGGTCGGAGGCGAAGTAAACCTTCTTCATTGTATGGGGAGGGCGGAGGGAGTCAGGACGTTAGCGGAGAATCTCGGCGAGCTTGTTGTCGAGACGCGTTCCGAAGAGATCTTTGCCGATGAGCTTGCCTGTGGGGTCGAGGATGTAGTTGGAAGGGATGTTTGTGACGTTGTAGGTGACGGCGGCAGGGCTTGCGGCACCGCGGAGGTCGCAAACGTTGATCCATGGCGTGTTGGAGGAAGCGGCTTCCCAGAGAACCTTGCTTGTGTCGAAGGAGACGGCATAGATTTCGAGACCTCGGGAGTGGTATTTCTTGTAGGAAGAGGCGAGTTGGTTGAAAGCCTTGCGGGCATCATCGTTGGCGGCAGCCCAGAAGAAGAGGAGGACAGTCTTGCCGCGGAGGGAGGTGAGGACGACCTCGTTACCGTCCTTGTCGGGGAGGCGGAGGTCGGGTGAGTTGAGCTCGACGGCCTGCTGAAGGAGGGAGTCGCGGCGGGCGTTGGCCTTATGGGCTGCACGTGCGCCGAGGACGTAGTCGCAGAGATACTTAACCTGCTGGCTGCGAGGATATGCCATTTGGAGGGAGGTGGCGACGGCGGAGTAGAGGCGATGGTCGGCCTTGTCCATGACATCGAAGAGGGGGTGGCCGCCAATCTTTTGGAAGACAATGTAGTAGCCGACCATGGAGCGAGGGTCGGAGAATACTTGGGTTGTCATCTGCTCCTTGAAAGTCTTGACGTCAGCGGCAGAGAGAGTGCCGTCGTCATATTTGGAGAGGAGGGCAGAAGCGCCTTTCATGACGGACTGGAGGGCATCGTTGGCGGGAGAGTCGTCAAAAGAGACTTTGCCTACGAGTTGCTTGCCCTGGGCGTCGGCTTCGAGCTTGAGAACTTGTGCGGAGTCGAGAACCACGGTGAAGGAGCGTCCATCGGCGAGGCGTATGTTATAGAAGGTAGGCTCGGTCTGGAGTTGTCCGACGAGGGAGAAAGAGCCGTCGGAGGAGACCTTGGCGGAGTCTGTCACGACAGGTTGAGAGGCGAGGGGGAGGGCTTCCATATAGACACTCTGACCCTCGGCACCTTTGAGGGTGCCGTTGACGGAGGCGTGTCCTTTAGAGTTGTTGCAGCTTGTGAGGGTGATGGCTGTGAGGGAGAGAACCATGGCGGCGCAGGTAGTGGCGCGGCGTATGATAGTTTTCATTGACGGGTTTTTTGTGTTTACAGCAGTGCAAAGGTAGAAAAAAAAGGGAATGGGAGGGGAGTTATTGGTTTTGGGACTTGGCTTTTTGACCGAGGCGGAAAGAGGCTATGGTGGCATCTTGGGCTACGGAGATGATCGCGGGGGCGAAAGTGTTGAGGTCTTGGAGATTGTCGAGGGAGACGAAACGACCGCGGAGGATGGAGCCCTTTTGTGGGAGGGTGACGTTGGCAGGGCAGTCGGCGAGGACGCGCTGGCCATCGGCGGCATAGAGGGCGACGAACTCGAGGGCGCGCGTGGCGGTGGCGGAATCGGGGAGGAGGGCTATGGTGAAACGTCTGCCAGCGAGTGAGGCGGAGGTTATGGTGTCGGAAGAGGGTGTGACGAAGGCGAACGAAGGGGCGGGATTGCCCGAGGCAAGAGCATTGCGGAGGGCTATGAGGCGACCGAGGGTGGCGAGTTGTGCGGAACGGTCGCGAAGAGGGGTGATGTCGGGGAATGCGGAGGAGAGGATGCCGTAGCGACGGGCGAGGAGGCGGTAGTCTGTGACATCGTCATAGAGACCGGGGATGCCGAGGAGGGGGATGGCGGCGAGGGAGGAGTCGGGGAGGGTGTTGAGGATGGCGTCGGCCGTGGAGCGGGCTTGGGCGCGGAGGGTTGTGAGAGAGTCGGCGGCGAGGGCGCGGGAGGTGGGATTGGAGAGGGGAAGATGGGCGAGGGCAGAGTCGGAAGCCGTGGAGAGCGAGAGTCGGAGGCGGTTTGCCGTGATGGCGGCTTGGGTCTCGAGATCGGAGGCTGTGAGGTCGTCCCACTCTTGGGCTGTGCCGCAGAGGCGTTGGGTGGCGTTGGTATGGATGACGAGGGGGAGTTGTAGCGAGGGGGAGATGGTGGCGAGATAGAGACCCGTGGGGATGGAGTCGGTTGGAATGGTGTAGACGCCGTCGGGGGTGGGGGCGATGTGGCGTATTGTGGTGTCGGGGGAGAGGACGGGGGAGAGGGTGAGTGGTGTGGAGATGGAGCGGTTGAGGTCGACAATGACGCGACCGACGGGAGCGTCGGAGGAGCATGAGGAGAAGAGGAGCGAAATGAGGATGGGGAGAATGAGGTGTCGGGTCATTGAAGTGGGATGATGTGGTTGTTGGGGCAAAGGTAGTTCTTTTTTGAGGAGGAGAAGGAAAGCGCATGAGATGCCGCGGGGCAGGTCATGCGCTGGTGGTGTGTGTGGGGAGTGTGTTTACTACTTGAGGAGGGAGGCGATGGCGTCGTTGACTTGCTGGAAGGTGAAGCGTGAGACGACGCGGTCCATCTTCTGTCGGATCTGCGGGTTGCAGAGGTTGCCGATGGATCCCTCGTGGGTATGGTGTATCTCTCCGTTGAAGTCGAAGTGTCCTTGCTCGATTTCGATGCCGACCTGGCGGTAGGCGTCGCGGAAGGGCGTCCCGGCGAGCGCGCGGCGGTTGACCTCCTCGACGCTGAAGGCGTATTTGTAGCGCGGGTCTTTCATGATGTCGCGCTCGACCTCGATGTTCTCTATGGCGTAGGCGGTGATGTCGATGCAGTCTTTAATCTCGTCGAAGAGAGGAATGAAGACCTCTTTTATGATCTGCATGTCGCGGAAGTAGCCGCTTGGGAGGTTGCCGCTGATGAGGCGGATGGTGTTTGGCGCGCCTTGGATCTTGTTGCAGTGGGCGCGGATGAGTTCGAAGACGTCGGGGTTCTTCTTGTGTGGCATGATGGAAGAGCCTGTGGTCATGGACTTTGGGAGGTGGATGAAGCCGAAGTTTTGGCTTGTGAAGAGGCATCCGTCGAAGGCGAGTCGGCTGATGGTCTCGGCAATGGAGGCGAGGGCGAAGGTTACGATGCGCTCGGTCTTGCCACGTCCCATCTGGGCGTAGACGACATTGTAGGCGAGGTCGTTGAAGCCGAGGAGCTTGGTTGTGAGGGTTCGGTTGAGGGGGAATGAGGAGCCGTAGCCGGCTGCTGCGCCGAGGGGGTTTTGGTTGGCCACATCCCACGCGGCGGCGAGCATGGTCATGTCGTCGGTGAGGCTCTCGGCGTAGGCACCGAACCAGAGGCCGAAGGAGGACGGCATGGCGACCTGAAGGTGTGTGTAGCCGGGAATGAGGATGTCCTTATACTTCTCGCTTTGCGCCTGAAGGGTGTTGAATAGCTTGAGGAGACGGCTGACGAGATCTTCGATTTGGGCGCGGATGTAGAGCTTGAGGTCGAGGAGCACCTGGTCGTTGCGGGATCGTCCGCTGTGGACCTTCTTGCCCATGTCGCCAAGGGCGCGCGTGAGCATGAGCTCAACTTGGGAGTGGACATCCTCGATGTCGTCCTCAATGACGAAGGTGCCGTCCTCGGCAGTCTTGTAGATCTTCTTGAGTTCGGCGAGGAGGGTGTCGAGCTCATCTTTCTTGAGCAGCCCGATGGTTTGGAGCATGGTGATATGCGCCATGGTGCCGAGGATGTCGAAGGGAGCGAGGTGGATGTCGAGTTCTCGGTCGCGTCCGACGGTGAATTTGTCTATTCTTTCATCTTCGGAGTAGCCTTTGTCCCAGAGTTTCATGCTTATGCGGTATTTGAGGGTTCGGAAGTTTATATGTGGAGATTGTCGAGGATGTCGACATAGGTTTTTACGCCTTGTGTTATCTCGTCGATGAGGATGAACTCGTCGGCAGAGTGAGAGCGAGCGGACTGCCCCGGGCCTATCTTGATGGAGGTGAAGGGCATGAGTGCCTGGTCGCTCATGGTGGGGGAGCCGAAGGGAGTCAGTCCGAGGCTGATGCAGCGTTGGACGACGGGGTGTGAGACGGGGATGTTGGAGCTGCTGAGGCGCGTGGAACGCTCTTGGACGTTGACGTTGACAGCCTCCTTTATAAGAGAGAGAAGCTCGGTATTCTTATAAAGCTCGTTGACACGGACATCGACGACGAAACGGCAGGTGTCTGGCACGACATTATGTTGCGTGCCTGCCTGGATCTGCGTGACAGACATCTTGACGGGTCCGAGGAACTGGCTGACGCGGTCGAAGAGGTGGGTCTGGAACCACTGGATGGCCGGGAGAGCTTGATATATGGCATTGACACCCTCGTTTCGCGCAGCGTGGCCGCTCTTGCCGAAGGCGGTGCAGTCGAGCACCATGAGACCTTTCTCGGCTACGGCGGGCTGCATGCCCGTAGGCTCGCCGACGATGGCGAGGTCGACATTGCCGAGCTCGGGGAGGATGCTCTCGACACCACCGCGACCGCTGACCTCCTCCTCCGCCGTGGCGGCGAAGATGAGAGAATAGGGACGTTCGTCGGGGAGGCTGACAAGATAGCGGAACGCGGCGAGCAGGCTGACGAGAGGGCCGCCGGCATCGTTGCTGCCGAGACCATAGAGGCGCCCGTCCTCAATGGCGGGCGTAAAGGGGTCGCGGGTGTAGCCTGCGGCGGGTTTGACGGTGTCGATATGTGAGTTGAGGAGAATGACGGTCTTGCCTGCGGAACAGGAAGCCTCGCGCGTCCAGATGTTGTTGCCTTTGCGGTTGACGGGCAGCCCCCAAGCCGTGAGCTGCTGCTGGAGGAGGTCGGCTACGGCTGTCTCGTCGCGGCTGACGGAGGGTGTGGCGATCATCTGTTGTAGGAGGTCGACACTCTGTGACGTTAGTTGTTGGAGGTTCACAGCTTGAGGGTTGTTCCGAGACCTGTCTTGAGACCTTGGACGTTGGTTATGACGACGGAGCCGACGCCTTGACGGAGGGCTTCGAAGCCGTTGTCGAGCTTGGGAATCATGCCTGCGGCGACGACGCCAGTGGACTGGTGTTGTTTGAAGGTGTCGTAGTCGAGTGAGGTGATGAGCGTGGAGTCGTCGTCGGGGTTGAGGAGGACACCAGGTTTCTCGAAGCAGAAGACGAGTTTGACGTTGGCGAGGTGGCTCATGGCACGTGCGAGCTCGGAGGCGATGGTGTCGGCATTGGTGTTGAGGAGGTTGCCCTGTCCGTCGTGGGTTATGGGGGAGAGGACTGGCACGACGCCTTGCTGGATGAGGGAGTTGAGGACGTCGGTCTGGACGCTGCGTACATCGCCTACGAAGCCGAAGTCGACGATTTGGCCGTCGGACATTTTCTTTGGGGCTCGGCGGTCGGAGCGTATGACGCCCATGTCGGCGCCTGTGAGTCCGAGGGCGTTGACACCACGGGCTTGGAGTTGGGCGACGATGTTTTTGTTGACGAGACCGGCGTAGACCATGGTGACGACCCGGAGGGTGTCGGCGTCGGTGACGCGTCGTCCCTCGATCATGAGGGGTTGGATGCCGAGTTTTTCGGAGAGTTTGGTCGCGCTGCGTCCGCCGCCGTGGACGAGTGCTTTAGGTCCTGGGAGTGCGGCGAAGTCGTTGAGCAGTGCGGTGAGTGAGTCTTGCTCCTCGACGACTTTGCCTCCGACTTTTACTATGGTGAGGTTCATGAGTGGATTTTTTTTGTTTGTGTGGGTGCAAATATAGGGAAAAGGGGGGATGGAGGTTGGAGAAGAGAGGTAAAAAGCGGATATTTGCAGAGATGTGAATAATTAGAAACAAACAGCTAAGAGATGAACAAAATCATTTTGAGCATGATAGCTTTCACTGTGGGGGCATTATGCGAAGCTCAACCATGGATGAATATACACGACAACGAGGGAAATGTGTACTCGTTGGACGTGAACAACGTTGAGTATATAGACTTTGGGGAATATGTAGAGTCTGGCTTCACCGACTATCAGACAATTGCACAGCAGTACTTTCTTTTGACGAAAAATGAAATTCCGAAACTTGACACCCTCGCTGCCGAGATCGGTGAGGCTGTGACGTACTCATCGATTCAGGGTGGGGTGCTGTGGCCTGCCACGAAGGACAACAAAAGGCAGGAGGTGAGTGACCTGTTCCGCTATTCGGTGCCTGTGAGGGTGGACACGACATATTGGTTTACTCGGTATGGTGTCACTCCTGACATTCCGCGCAGAAAGTGCTGCACGATAGAGTTCACTGCCGACTGTGAGAAATTTGAGATTAAGGGAAGCATTTGGGGATTTGATTGCATAATACTTGTTGATGGAGTCAGGATAAATAGCAACGTGAGCTTTCCGAAGAAGGGGGATGGTTACAACTCATACGTTCTCGTGAAGTTTGACGAGAAGAAGAAAAGAGAGATAAAGCTTTACTATAACGACAAGGCAGGATTTGCAGGGATTGTGTCGGACGGCGAGATAACAAAGTGCGTGAAGAAACGACAGTTGATGTGCGCAGATGGCGACAGTGTGGTAGAGGGACTGAAAAGTATACACCAGATATATTCAAATTGGGTGGGAACGGTAGGACTAATATTGGATTTTGATGTGATAAACAATGGGATAGGGGGAAGTGGATTCGTGAGAGGGGGTAACGGTGGTCTGCCGAACATGGTGGACAGGTTTGATGACAGAGTTGCGAAATATTCACCTGACATCTTGGTCTTCAGTGCAGGAATAAACGACCTTGCTTCAGCAGACTCGGTGTTTGAAGGAAGCGTTGATGAGTACTTGAGAAAAGCGACGGCTATTGAAGGGTGTAAGGTGGTGGCATGCTCGCCCTATTGCCAGTATGCAAGCGTGCCGAATAGTGAGGAGATAAAGAATGATATAGTGCGAAAAAAAGCGCTCGAATATAAGGTACCTTTTATCGATTACTTGCACGCTATGACATATGATGCGGCGGGAAATTGCATAACCAACAACAAGGGTACGGAGGCATACCATAACATCATAACAGAGGAGAACAGGGCGACGTATCTGGACTTAGATAGTGACACGGTGCATCCGAACGCGACGGGTCATGCGGCGATTGGAAAGTACATTGCGCATGAGCTGTACAAGGTGTTGAACAGGTTAGAGGGTTTTTAACCGCTATAATCAAACTTGCCCGTCGGAGAAGTCTGGGTTGTTGAGCCGTCGGGTTTTGATGAGTCGTGCGGGGTTGCCGCCGACGATGGCGTGGTGAGGGACATCTTTGAAGACAGAGGCTGTGGCGCCGACGATGGCGTAGGCGCCGATGGTGACGCCGGGACCGACGAAGGCTCGGGCGGCGACCCATGCGTAGTCGTGGATGACGATGGGTCGGGAGTAGAGGGTGTGGAGCGGGGACTCGTAGTCGTGGGTGGCGGTGCAGAGGTAGGAGTATTGGGAGATGGTGACCTTGTTGCCGAGGGTTATCTTGCCAGGGTTGTAGATGATGGTGTGGGGGCCGATGATTGCATATTGACCGAGTTCAAGATTCCAAGGAGCCCAGACATTGGCGGAGGCGTATATTCTGCCGTGCGCACTTATCTTGGCACCCCAAAGGTGGAAGACAAAGATTCGCCAACGATTAAAGAATGGCAGGGAGAAGGGGCGAATGAGGATGGCGTGGCAGATGTTCCACGAGAGACGCTTGATGCGATTGCGGAGGGAATAGCAGTCGGGGTAATCCTCGAACTTTTGAGTTGTTGTATCGTTATTGTTCATTGTCTTGCCGCAATATATTTTACAAATATAGTGAAAGAATGAGAGGGAGCGGTGGTTGTGTGGTGGAGGTCGTGGGAGATGGAAGAGAAGCATTAGGATAGAGCGTTGAAGTTGTTGCGGATGGCGAGGGAAGCGGAGCGGGATGGTTGGGCGAGGAGGAGGCGAGTGATGAGCAGCTCGGCGGCTGTGGAGGCGGCTATGCGGTCGGGCGAAATGAGTAGACCGGGGAGGATGCAGCCGAGGGTGTCGGAGGGGGTATTGCCGCGGTGGATGCGGATGCCAGAACGACCGGGAACATCACGGACGAGAGGAAGTAGGCGACGGAAACGAGGCGAGAGAGTCAGGACGAGGGAGTAAGTGCCAGGAGGAATGGCGGGATGAGACCCGACGAGGGGCGGCTCGAGGGTGTCGCAGAGGTGGAGTCCGTAGGCGAGGAGGTGGCCTGTGGTGCAGGAAGAGGAGGTTGCTGTGCGGATGAGAGTGAGTTGCTGAATGGTCATAGTGTTTTTGCGAAAATTTTTGTTGAAAAGATAAAAGGGGCGGGTCTTGGAGCTTTTTTTGAAGACCCGCCCCGAGAAGATTAGAGAGCTTGATGGATGGTCAGGGTCGAGAGGGTGTCGTTGGCGGCGAAGTGGTAGAGGTGGAGCTTGTCGTCATCATTGCCCGTGGTGACGGAGGAGATGGAGAGGGAGGCCTCGCCTGCGGAAGAGGCGACGGAGAAGTTGGCAACCTTGCCGTTGGTGGCGTTGAGGACGGCTACTTGGATGTTGGCGCCGAAGAGATCGTCGGTCACTTCGGGAGCATCCCACGAGAGGGAGAGGGCGGTTCCGTTGAGAGTGGCGGTGACGGGGAAGTTGTCGGTGCCGTTGGAGAGGACTATATCCTCGGGGCGGAGGATGTAGACGCCTTGGTCGTCGGGGAGGGTCTTCTCACGATTGACCTTGATGGCGAGAGACCATGAGGGTGCGGCGCCGCTTGCGATGAAGCCACGACGGATGGTCTCGAGGAAGGGGCGGAGAGTCTTGGACACGGCAGCGAGACGGTTGCGGACGGCGACTTGCGCTGCGGTGCGAGGGTTTGCGACCTTGGAGGCGAGAGAGCGCATTACTGCGAGACCGCGCCAAGTGGAGCCGACGACGGTGCCGACCTTACCGATGAAAGAGCCGAGGATGCCTTGCTTGTAAGTTCCCATTGTTTTAGATGTGTTTGTGCTCGGGGCAGGGAGTGTTGGGTTTGTTGCCCTTTGCGGATTAGACGTAGTGTTTTTTGTTGTGTCAATAAATAACGTTGTGGTGAGTGGCCGCTCGGTTTGTTTTGTTGTTTGTTGACAATGCAAAGTTACGAGTGGATTTTGAATTACAAAATATTTCAGCGGGAATTTTTGAAAATATTTTTGTGATCGGATAAAATTATTTGTGGATTTATGAAGTGGCGATATGGAAATGAGATGGTTAGGGCAAAAAAATAGAGGCTCGGTGGGAGCCTCTGTTTTTTTGTGGGGGGGGAGGAGGAAGGGAGGCGGGGTTAGAGGAAAACGCAATCGGGCTTGTCGGACTTGGTGAGAATCCAGTTGTAGACGGAGAGTAGGGCTTTGGCGACGGACTCGATGGAGTATTTGTTGTTGACGAGCGATATTGCGCGAGCTCCCATTTCGGCGAGTTTGTCGGAAGGAGTGTCGATGGCTTGCGCAACGGCATTGTTTATGGCATCTTGTGAGAAATCGACCCACCATCCGCAGTTGTGAGTTTGGAGGTCTTGCCACGGGGCTCCTTTGGTGGCGATGCAAGGAATGCCTCGGACGAGGGCTTCGACGATGACATTACCGAAGTTCTCGAACTCGCTTGGCATGGCTAAAACAGACAAGGAGGCGAGGGCTTCTTCTTTTTCTTGACCAGAGATGAAGCCTGTGAAGCGGACGTTTGAGAGGTTAAGTCGTTGAACTTCACTTTGTAAGAACGCCATATAGTCATCGTCGCCACCACCGATGATGAGGAGTTCGGCAGCTGAGGCTTTGTCGCCGAGGGCAGCCCAGGCGTATATGAGACTTTCGACATTTTTGCGTCGGGAGATGCGTCCGAGGTAGCCGAGTCGGAAGGTGTTGTCGGGCTTGCGGGAGTGTGGGATATGGACATCTACGGGGTTGGGTATCACGCAGATGGGTGCTGTGACGCCGAGGTCGCGGCAGTATCGCATCTCGTCGTCGCACGTGACGTGGACGCAGGCGGCGTGGTTCAAGTCGTGGAGGAGGAGGAGGCGGAGGGAGAGTTTTTTGAAGAAGGTGTTGGATTTGGCGATGTCCTGCGGGTAGAGCATGCCTCGGGGGGTGATGAGGTATGGTTTGTGGAGGCTGCGGGCTACGCTGGCGAGAGCGTAGGTTGGGTATTGCCATACGCCTTGTGCGTGGTAGATGTCGACGTTTGGGCAGTTGCGGACGAGGCGTTTGTATGAGGGGGAGTAGGCGAATGTGGGCTCGATGGGGCGAGGTGCGTAGATGATGTCGACGTCGGAGCCTATCAGTCGTTCAGAAGAGCCGTGGTCGTACATGAGGACAGACGTCTCCTCGCCGAGGGCGTTGAGCCCTTGCATGGTGTGGTATGTGCTGTATGCAGGGCCTCCTGCGCTGAGGTAGAGTGTGCCTGTGTAGAGGATTTTCATTGGAGGGGTGTCGCCATTGTTGACGACAGAGGCTAAGATAGTGATATTAGATGACAAAACCTTTGTCGCGGGTGAAGTAGGCGGCAGAAGGAGGAATGTCTTTTATTGGTTTGGCTGGTACGCCGGCGTAGATTTCCCATTCCTCCTCGTATTGTTTTGTGAGTACGGCACCTGCGGAGAGGAGGGAGTGGGCGGGGAGGGCTGTGCCGCCGAGAATGGTGACGCCTGTTGAGACGAAGCAGTAGTCTCCGATGGAGATGGGGAGGCTGTCTTGTCGTCCTTGGTAGACGTCGATGGAGTGGGTGAGCAGTTGCGACTGGTAGCCAGCGATGGTGACGAAATCTCCAATGGTGATGGCGTTTGTGCAGTCGATATGGTGGTTTTTTGTGATGGCGGACTCTCGTCCCATGATGAGTTGGCTACGGCGGTTCTTGTCGTGGGCAAAGTGTTTGGAGGTGGTGCCTGTGGGGAATCCTGTTATCCAGTTGCCACGAGCGATGGTGCTGTTCTCTCCCATGGTCATGGAGTCGAGGTTGACGGCGACGTTGAAGTTGCCTATTCGTGCGCCAGAGGCCATGCGGAGGAAATGTGGGAAGATGTAGCTAAAGCCGATGCGGGAGAGGGGGTGGAGGTCGTAGCCATAGAAATGGTTGAGGATCCGTCGTTTGAGGAACCAGGGGAGTAGAGCGACTAAGAAATTTACGAGGGGGGGGTGATTTGTCCTGGTCATGTAGTCGGAAACGTGGTGTTTTTTCTTAGAAAAGAGTCTTTTTAAGTATACGCCAGCGTTTGCGAGACGGAATAGGAACTTTGCAATAGCGATTCGGCATCGGCTTGGGCGGTCGAGCATCGAGAATAGGCGAGCGTGCTCTTTTTTGCTTGTGTCGCCATCGGAGGAGAGCTGTCCTGCCTGGATGGTGTACATGGCACAAGGGAGGGGGACATATTTGTAGCGCAATGGAAGTTTGCTGAGTCGCGCCCAAAATAGGGAATCGGCAGCGAGCTTGAAAGACTCGTCGAAGCCGCCTATTTGGAAGAAGAGCTCGCTCTTGAGGAGAGTGGATTGTTGGGTGAAGAGGATAATGTTGCTAAAGAGGAGAGGTATGAAGTCGCGGAAACGAGAGCTGCACGCCATGGAGAGAGTGTCGTCGTCGATCCCGTAGCAAACCTTGCCGTAGACGAAATCGAGGTTTCCGTCGGCTGCGGCAATGAGTTTGGAAAAAGAGGGAAGCCAATAGTCGTCGTCGTTGATGAAGGTGAGGTATTTGTAGTCGTGCCCGAACTTGTTGAAAACGTGGTTGAGGGCAGGGTAGATGCCGTGGCAGCCGTCGGGTTCGGGTTCGAGTTGGATGTCGTTGCCAACGATGGCGCGGACGGCATCGAACTTAGCCGCCGGGGCTACGATGATGTGGTGTATGCGGTCGGCTCCGATGGTGCGGACGGCATCGACTGTGTTTTTGAGCGTCTGGCGGTTGCCGAGAGTGGGGGTGACAACTAATATATCTTTCATTTGAGGGAAGGCTTTGCGTCTTTATATTTGATGTAGAGGGTGAGGACTATTGCGAAAATAAAAGGGAGGCTTTGTCGCAGGTGTGTGGGAGGAGAGAAAACAGCAGTCCACCACAAAGAAAACAATTGAACTGACATCAGAAGCGTATATTGTGATGGCAATTTTGGAAATATCATCAGTGTAAGTCGTGTGACATATATCAGGATAACAAACATTATGATAAAAGCTAAAATACCATTTTGTGAACCTTGATTGATTAAGATGGAATGTGATGGTACTAGGAATTCTTTGTCTTTATACTTTTCCTTTTGATATTTAACCCCTGTAATGCCTATCTCAAGAAAAAAGTATCTCATTGATTCGTCATACGCCCAGGCTCCATGCCCCAAGAGAGGCTTGTCCATGAAAGCTTGCCATGCGGCCCACGCATCCACACGCCCCTGTTTTAGAAGTTCAATTGGATTGTAAGGATTCTCCGAGCGAAGAAGCTGTTCGCTGTTGCCGGAGGTTATTTCACCGTTGATGACGCGATTGACGTAGACGACGTATATGGGGTAGAGAGCAAAGGCAAATAATGAGAGAAATGCAAGGATGCGTTTGGGCAGCATTAATTTTGGATGGTATATTGCGATTAAAGCGACGGATGCAGCCAAAAAAGCACTACCTCCTGCACTTCTTGCGCCAAGAATTACAAAAAGCAACCCAATTAGAGCGTAAACAATTGTAACGGAAGATGTTCGCCATTTAGAAAAGAAAAGCACTAAGGACAAGACCATTGGGGCAACATGGAATTTAAGGTATGCAGCTCCCTCTCCTGCAAGAATCTCATCGGTAGAAGATTCTTCGATGGAGCTGCCGAAAAAGAAGGATGCAAGTGAACTGACAAGTAGCCCGAGCCAGATGTTGTTCTCGTTCCTTATGAATAGCCTTAAGAGAAAAAAAGTATTGAGAATGGAAAAGACGGGAATCGCAAGACCTTTTAGAGAGGAGCTCAAGCCGTTGCTTACAAAAAGTTCAGAGAAAATCTTTGCAATCTCAAGAATGACAAATAGCGTAAAAAATTTTTTTATCTCTTTATATCTCAAGAGTTTGAGATAGCTAAATGCAAAAAAACCGAAAAGGGCAAGAAGTTCAGCAAGAGATATGCTACCGACAATGTTGAAAGAGATGCGATAGCCTATGAAAAAGAGTATGACAAGGAGTTTGTCTTTCAATTGTTCAAATGTGAAGCCTTAAGCCGTTATACTCTCCATGCGATATTAATGTTTAGTGTATACGCAGGGAATGATGAATCGTAAAACGGAAAAAAGATATTATGCGCAAAATCATCATCTTAGCCGCTTGCTTTACCGTCTGGTTCTTGTTATGAATCGAAACTATGCGAGTAAGAGCTTCGTCCTGATTAAAAATGAGAACAGGCAACTTGTTGAGGACGGGATCGTTACAGGCTTCAGGTTTCAAGAAATCGTGTTGAAGAATAATATGGTAAAAGGATTTAGCGCGTTCAATAGCGTTTGATTTGGCAATGGGGCGTGCGTAGAAGCTGGAATAGAAGAACTTAGTTGCCGAGGAAAGGATTGTTTGGGTATTGGAGAGCGATTTGCTGTATCTGGCAAAAGCGAGGATTATGGAGTTTAGATTGGACGCAAAAAGGGGGAGCTCCATCTGTTTAAATGACAAATGGGTAGCGGCAGACTCTGAAAGCAAATTGTAATGATATCCTATTTTGTTGGACCATAGGACAACTTCGACATGGTTAAGGTAGTCCAGTAGGAATATCAAATCCTCACCATATTTGATCTCGGTCGGGAACCGAAGGGAAAAGGAGGAAATGATGGTACGCCTAAAGAGTTTGTTCCACAGAAACACTTTAAGGTCGTTATATCGAGAGGCAATATTGTCCTTCCCCTTTGTGAGTGAAGAATCGTAGATTAAGTCTTTTTTGCGTCCTAACTCTTCTATTCTAAAACCCAAAACGATTAAATCAGTTGCTTCGGTATCAGAAACGGCATCGTCGTAGATATTAGGAAAGACCCAATCGTCGCTATCCACGAACGAAATCCATTCTCCTGTCGCCATTTCGAGACCAGCGTTACGTGCGGCAGATGGTCCCGCATTTGCTTGCTGCGACAGATGAAAGCGGGAGTCCGCATTGGCATATTGGCGGCAGATATCTGCTGAGTTGTCCGTACTTCCATCGTCAATGAGTAATACCTCAAAATCGCTACACGATTGATTCCGAATCGAGTCGAGACATCGGACAAGGGTGGGCGACGAATTGTAGATTGGAATTATAATCGAGACTTTGGGCATTGGAGGAAAGGGAACAGTCTTTCAATACGAAAGGGGGCATACTTCGTGACGAGAGAAACCTCATGTAAAATGCAGACGATGGAGGCATCATCCCTCCCCTCTTTCTCCCGTCTTGGTTTATTTTTTGTGTTATACTTCTTCTTTTTCCGCAAATATACTCACTTATCGCAATCATGCGCCATCATGCCGCAAATTAACGCGTTATGGGCGAGGCGAATTGTGTTTTTCCCACCAACTCAGCACCTCGTCCGCCAGCCAGTCGGCGCCATGGAGGCGGTCGTGGAGCAGGACGATGTCGCCGCCCTTGAGGTTGCGCACGACGCGGCGCAGGACCTTCTCGCGAGGCTCACGGCGCGTGTCGAACGAGCGGACGCTCCATCCCACGACGCTATGCCCCGTATGCCGCAACACGCCACGCATGAAGTGGGTGCTGATGCCCAATGGCGGACGGAAGAGGGTGGGGCGGATGCCGCATGCGCGCTCTATGGCATCGTCCGTCATGCGTATCTCATGCTCCAAATGCCTACCGCCCAGGAAGTTGGCGTAGGGCGAGTGGGAGAAGGTATGGTTGCCGACCCTATGACCGCGACGAACGATCTCGCGCAACACCTCGGGATGGGCTTCGGCCTTGCTGCCTATGACGAAGAATATGGCTTTCTGATGGTGACGGTCGAGGACGTCAAGCACACGTGGCGTGACATCGGGGTCGGGTCCGTCGTCGAAGGTGAGCAGGATGCCGTCTGACGGGTCGATGCGGCATTGCGCCTTGACGAAGATGCCGCTGCCGATGGTTGCCGCGCCATAGATCCACACCGCCAACAAGGCGACGCACAGGAGCGCAAGTATCAGAAAGACAATGTGCATCGTACTCCAGCCGCCTCGAACGTCCCACACGAGCGGCTCTCTATGGCCGACGCCAACCGACGTGCCGCTGCCGTGGGATATTGCCAATCACTTTTCTCGACGGGCGCATCGGCCATAAGTGGCTCGACATTGCCAATCGTGCCGATGCTCTTCTCGGCATCAGCCGACAGCATGACAGCCACGGCACCCTCTGTTGGCGTGACGCCCATCCGCTGGCAGCCGAGGCGCGTGAGGATGATGTCTAACGATGGTGTAAGCTCATCGGCCGCAACGACGAGAACGTCGTGAGCCTCGCCGCTGCTGATGAGTAGATGGCTGAAAATCAGAGCCGCGCCAAACGAACGCCATCCGTCGGCGAAGGTCATATTGGCACCGCGGCAGCCCGTCATGAGGGCGATCTGGCTGCCTATGGTGTTGAAGGTGGACTGCATGAAAGGGGTGGGGGACATGAGCTGTTCGCCCGTCGACGTGAGCTGTTGCAGTAGCTTCTCGGAGTCGGCCAGGAAGCCGTAGCCCGTGGCGGTGACTATGGCGTCGGGCGTGCCGCTTGCCGCCACGCACTCCATGCCCGTGGCGACGCCCATCTTGATGAGGCGGCTCATGCGTCGGCGCGCTCCGGCGTCGGGGATGAGGGCTTTGATGTCCGTCGTGTCGGCAAATGTGGCGGTCGCCTTGATATATATGTCTCGCGAGGTCATGCCTTCTTGAAAATCAGGGATGTGCAGTTGCCACCGAAGCCGAGCGAGTTGCTGAGGGCGTAGGGCGAGCCGATGGGTGTGTTGGCTGTTGTCGGGACGGGCTGCCCGATCATGGGCGTCGTCAGCCCCGCGCTTTTCCATGCCACATCTTTTTGCAAGCCGAGGAGGCAGAATACGGCTTCGAGGGCTCCGGCGGCAGCGAGGGTGTGACCCGTCAGCCCTTTTGTCGAGCCGAAGGGAGGCAGCGTGTCGCCCCACACGGAGCGGATGGCCGCCATCTCGGTCTGGTCGTTGTTGGGCGTGGCTGTGCCGTGGAGGTTGATGTAGCCTATCTCTTGAGGCGTGATGTCGGCTTTGCTCATTGCGCCACGCATGGCGTCTTGCGCGCCTCGCCCGTCGTCGCTCATGGCTGTCTGGTGGTGCGCGTCGTTGGCGTTATGCCACCCGGCGAGCCATCCAATCGTCGGGTGAGCGTCGCTTGCCGAGAGAACCACGTATGCCGCGCCCTCGCCGAGGTTTAGCCCGTCGCGCCCCTCGCTGAGAGGGTGGCACGGCTCGCGGCTTAATATCTTTAGGGAGTTGAAGCCCCCGAGCGTGAAGCGGCAGAGGGCGTCGGCGCCGCCGGCTATGACCGTGTCCGCCATTCCCGCCTCAATCATCATGGCGGCCGTCAGGATGGCGTTTGCGCCACTGGAGCATGCCGTGCTGATGGTCGTGCGCCATCCGCTGATGCCTAACGTGTTGGCCATCACGTCGGTATGGTCGGCACAAGGGTGGTGGACGACGTGGCGCAGCCGTCCGTGGCTGTTGTCGGTGGCGAAATCTTTGTAGAATTGTGGAGTCTCGTTCATGCCGCCCGTCGTGGTGGCGGATATGAGGGCCGTATGGGTCAGCTCGTCGGGCGTGAGACCTGCCGAGGCGATGGCTTCGCGAGCCGCGGTCATGGCGAGGAGGGCCGTGCGGCTCTGGTTCTTATGGTCGATGCCGAGGGCGGAGGCGAGGGCTTCGTCGGTCATCTTGACTTCGCCTGCCGGGACGTTCAGGTCGCTATGGCAGATGGTCATGGGGGCGACGCCCGAACGACTGTCGAGCAAAGACGTGAGTGTCGACGCCACGTCATGCCCAATGGCGCTGACCGCGCCCATGCCAATAATCCTTACGCCCCTGTTCGACATGGCTAAGTCTTTAATTCTTTGAGTGTTTGGCGATATAGTCGGCCATGGTGTCGACGGAGGCGAAGATGGGTCGCGCCTCGGCAGCCGTGGCGAGCTTGATGCCATATTCGCGTTCGAGGAGTAGGATGAGTTCAAGGGCGTCGATGGAGTCGAGCCCCAGCCCGTCGCCGAAGAGAGGTGCGTCGTCGTCGATGTCGTCGGGCGTAATGTCCTCAAGGTTAAGGACTTCTATGATCTGTTTCTTTAGTTTCCCTTTTATCTCTTCCTTCATGGATCAGTTGTTTTTTGCAGTTCGAGGTGGAGGTCGTAAGAGTCGCCCAGTTTCTCGCACCATCCGCAGATCATCATCTTGGCGCGGCTGAGGTCTAACGCCTTGGTGGCGAAGTGGCGGAGGCGGTCGTCGTCTCGGTTGGGCATGATGACGAAGAGGCTCTCGCCCTTTATCTTGTGGCGGATGCAGATTTCGCCTATGACGATGTTGGGCAGCGTGTAGACAAATTTGGCGGGGCTGGCCTGCCCGGCTTCCATCTGGCGGATGTAGGCGATGTCGGTGTCGAGCGAAGCGGATTTGTTGGCGATGATGATGGCCATGTCGCGGCGCGTATCGTCGTCGGCGTCGATGCCCGAGAGAAGGTATTCCGCGCCGAGGTAGCCCATCTTGCTCATGTCGTCCATCTTGAAGAACTTCATGTTGGGCTGCCCGAGGTTGTGGTAGGCGTCGCGCACGAGGGTGTCGAAGTCGCGCTCCGTGCCGTCGCCCAAGATGTCGCGACCGTCGAGGGTGACGCGCCCCGACGCGATGTCGACGGTGCGCAGCGTTGTAAGTCGCAGCTCATGCGTCGTGGCGACCTCGCGAGCCGCCGATGCCTTGCTAATGACGACGGCGGCGTTGCAACCTCCGAAGCCCGATGCCGTCTTGACGCAGAAGTCGCCAACGGCATCTTGCGCCAATCTGCTGACACGCAGCTCTTTGCTTACGCCGAGGCTCTCGAAGCCCAACGTGGGGAAGGTCTCGCCGCGGAGCAGCTCGTCGTCACACACCATGAGCTCTATGAGGCCCGAGGCTCCGAGCGTATGCCCGAGGTAGGGTTTCAAGCTGTTGACAGGCGCGGAGGCGAGTCCTGCAATGTCGATGGCTTTGGCCTCCATCTCGTCGTTGTAGACGGTGCCTGTGCCGTGGGCGTTGACGAAGGCTGCGCGGCCTGGCTCGCGGAGGCTTTGGCTCATGGCTGTCGTCATGGCCATGGCGAGCGGCTCGCCCGTGCGCGAAGGACCGGAGATGTGGTTGGCGTCGTTGGTGAGCGTCCCGCCCTCGATGGTTGTGCGTCCGCCGCGGGAGGGGTCGTTGGTCAGCATCAGGCATCCTGCCGCCTCGCCGAGGCTCAGTCCGTCGCGTCGGCTGTCGTAGGGGACACATGGTCGCGGGCTGACGGAGCGGAAGCCGAGGAATCCGCTGGTGACGAAGCGGCTCGACTCGTCGAGACCGACGACGAAGATGTCGTCATACTCGCCGCTCCTGATGAGGCGCGACCCGACGATGACAGCCGCCACGCCCGATATGCACGCGTTGCAGACGACGATAGGCTCAGTGTCGATGCCCGCCTCGCGCGTGATGCGCCGCGCCATCTCGTAGATGAAGACGCGCGACCCCTCATGCGGCTCGTCGGTCGTGGCCTCGCGGATGTTGCCCTTCGTCGTCGAGAAGATGACCCCCGTGCGTCGCGTGGCGTCGGGCTTCCACCCGTTGCCCTTGGCGCAGTCGGTCAAGACGGTCGCCCCGAGGCTCTCAAGCCGCGAGAGATGGAGTGGGGGAGTGTCGTGACCCTTGATGGTCTGGACGTAGAATGTCGTGCCGTCGTCCCACGTGGCGGGTCGTAGCGCGGTCTCGCCCTTGCGCATGGCGCGCAGGGTGTCGGCGAGGGTGTCGCCATAGCCGCTTATGAGGCTTTTATGTGGGCCGACGTATATGGTCATCGTTATTTATTGAGCCATCGTTTTTTCCATTCGACGAAGAAGTCGGGGTCGGCATACTGCATCTCGCCGTCGGCCGTCGTGAAGACTTGCGTCGTCTGCGCCACGGCCATGACGGCCATGTCGTCTTTTCGATATACGATGTATTCGAAAATGAGTTTTGCTCCTTCAGAATAGATGTAGCGCGTCTCGATGATGGCGCGGTCGCCGCACTTGAGGCTCTGGCGGTAGTCGATGTTGAGGTTCACGACCGGCGCTACGTAGCCCGTGCGGAAATAATCTTGGTAGCCGACGCCGGGGAAGGCGATGCCGAAATGCTCGCGCCCGTCCTCGAGGAACGCCACGTAGCTGCCGTGCCACGCCACCTTCATCATGTCGACCTCGCTGAACCTGACAGTCAGCTCGATGCGGTCGATGAGGGCCGGCTCGTGGAGTTTCATTCGTTTCGTGACCATCGGCTCTATTCTGGCGTGGCGACTTTCATCTTGCCTTGGGCGATGACCTCGTCGCCGACGCGTACGGTTATGCCGATGAGGCTGACGTCGCCTACGCGGGCCTCGATGGCGATGCTGGTTCTCATGCTCTCGCCGACCTTGGGAAGTCGCGCAATCTGGTATTTGTTGATTGAGCCGATCAGTCCGATGGGCACTTTCTGGCCGCGCGACACGAAGTCGTAGCCAATGTGGAGCGCGCCGCTCTGTGCCGTGTGCTCGATCAGCGCGCCGTCCATCAGGTGGCCGTTCTCGACGAATATGCTGTCGGCCTCCACCGTCAGGCCCGTCTCGCTCTTGTCGGCCTCGAAGCTGTAGAGCTTGTCGACCATGACGATCGGGTCGCGCTGTGGTATGTAATTGCAAATCTGGTCTTTACCGTCCAGTATCATTGTCTTGTTGTGTTTTTATTCCTCGTTGTCAAAATAGTCGTAGAAGTTGAACCACTGGCGCGGGTATCGGCTGACGATCTCCTCCAGTCGGCTGACGAAGGCGCGTTGCAGCTCCTTGGGGTCGGCCTTCTTGCCGCTCTCGTTTTTGAGGACGGTGAAGAAGATGTGGTATTTTTTGCCCTTCTCGCGCATGGCGAAGAAGAATGCCATCGGGACGCGCAAGGCGGCGCACACGTCGAACGGTCCGTTGGTGAAACGGGCCTTGTGGCCCATGAAGTCCAACACTCGCGTCGGCGATCCGCTCATGAACCTGTCGCCCATGAAGCATACGAACTCGCCGCGCCCCAGTGCGTTTTTTATTTCCATGACGCTCTCCAGCCAGTCGCGCCCGAGGGGGATGAGGCTGAAAGACCGCCCGTGGCTCTCGCGCTCGATGACGCGTTTGATGTCCTCATGCTCGTTGTCGAAGATGGTGACGTTCATCCGCTTGCCAAACCGCGCGAAGAGTGGCGCACCGCACTCCCACGAGCCGACATGACCGCCCACGAATATGGCGGCCTCGCACTCGCCGTCGGTGAAGAGGCTCTTTATCTGATCTTCGCCATCGAGTTCGTAAGTATATTGACCATCAAGGCCTTGCCCGATGGCTATCTTGTCGATTATGCACTGCCCGAAGGTGTAGTACGTGGCGAATATCTCGCCCACCGACCTCCAGACCCCGAGACCTCTCACGCGGCGCGAGAATCGCCATGTCGCCCGCGTGGCCCGAGGGGCGAAGATCACGAAATATGGCACGACAAGGGCCAGGAGCGCGTATGCAGCCCCCAGCCCCGCATGCCTTATCAGCATGACGAAGCACCACGTCCCGAACGTGCCACCGCGTGATTGCCCGTTCCATTTCTGCTGCACTCCGTCAGCCATCTATTCTGTTGACTATCAGATTTTTCAGGTCGCCAAACGTACGGGTCTTGACAAGCTCCTCCCGACTCAGTTTGACGCCAAACTCGCTCTCGATGATGACCGTCAGGTCGACCATGTCGAGGCTGTCGATGCCCAACGCGCCGCCCAGCGTGGCGTCGTCCGTCATGAGGCTCTCCTCAATCTCGAACTCCGTCCCTATGGAGCGACGCATCCGAGCGTCAATATCCGCAGTCGCAACCACGGCTTTAGGTGTAAAGACCGCCGTTGATCGAGATGACCTCGCCTGTTATGTAGGCGGCTTTGTCCGATGCGAGGAACGCCACGAGGGCTGCTACCTCCTCTGGCTCGCCAAATCGGTTGGCCGGGATGGTCTTCTTGAGGCTCGCCTCGTCGAGGTCCTTTGTCATGTCCGAGTGGATGAAGCCGGGGGCTACGGCGTTGACCGTCACGCCCTTGCGAGCCACCTCTTGTGCCAAAGCCTTGGTGGCTGCCATGAGTCCGCCCTTCGATGCCGAGTAGTTGGTCTGACCAGGGAGACCCTTCAAGCCGCTGAGCGACACCATGTTGACGATGCGGCCCCACTTCTTGACCAGCATGGGCTGGAGGAGCGGCTGCGTGACGTTGTAGAAGCCGTCGAGGGTGATGCGCAACACTTGGCTCCAGTCCTCGTAGGGCATGAAGACCATAAGGTTGTCGCGGCGGATGCCGGCGTTGTTGACGACGACGGCGATATACTCGCCCTGGTGGGCCTGCTGCCATCCCTCAAGAGCCTTAGAGGCCTCTTCGCGGTTGGCCACGTCGAATGGGAGAAGCTCGCCGTCAGAGCCAGCCTCGCGCACCATGGCGAGCGTCTCTTCCGCCTCGGCTTGCCCCTTGCGGTAGTTGATGATTATGGTGTAGCCCTCTTTTGCCAAGGCTACGCTGACAGCCCTGCCTAAACCGCGGCTGCCTCCTGTAACTAGTGCGTACATGCTAGTTCCTCTGTTCTCTATATATGTGAATACTAATTTTTTATGCCTGATCTCCGATGCCGTCGGGATTCTGAGCCATTATCAGGCTCTCGACCTTGGCAATCTCGGTATAGTGCTCGTGGTCGGAGCTGAAGGTCGGGAAGACGTCCCTCACGGTGTCGTATATCCTGCGGCTCGATGCGCTCATCTTGTCATACACCTTGCGGCAGTCGACAGCTTGGCACAACGTCATGAGGTTGATGGCTATGACGGTGGCGGCGTTGTCGACAACCTTGCGGCACAGGAGCGCGGAGTTCGTGCCCATCGAGACGATGTCTTGATTGTCGTTGTTGCATGGGATGGAGTGGACGTACATCGAGTTGCTCAGCGATTGGCTCTCGGCCGTTGTGCTCGTCGCCGTAAATTGGCATGCCTGCATGCCGTAGTCCAGCCCCAGTCTGCCGAGGTTGACGAATGGCGGCAGCAGCTCGTTGACCTTGTCGTGGAGCATGTAGTTGGTCTGCCGCTCGGCCAGCATGGCCAGGCGCGTCATGACGATTTTCAACTTGTCGTTCTCAAGCGATATGTAGTCGCCATGGAAGTTGCCGCCATGGAATATGTTGCCAGCCTCGGGGTCGACAATCGGGTTGTCGTCGGCCGAGTTGACCTCGTTCTCGACGACGCGTGCCATGTTGCCCACGGCTTCCCAGATTGGGCCGACGATCTGCGGCACGCATCGTAGGCTGTAGAATGGTTGGACCTTGTGGCCGAAGTTGCCCTCGTGGGCTCCCGTGTCGTGATATAGCTCTTTGGTTCTCTTGCGCAGCAGCTGGCTGCCGTCGGCCAATTGGCGCATCTGTGCCGCCACGGCCTGCTGACCCTCTTGACGGCGCACGACGTTCAGCCGCTCGTCCATAAGGTCGTCATAGCTCTCGACGACCTCGTTGAGCATTACCGATGCGGCTATCTCCCAGTCCATCAGTCGCTTGGCGTCGTGGACGTTGGTCAGCGAGACGCCCGTCATCATGCTCGTGCCGTTGACGACGGATAGTCCGTCACGCCCCTTGAGGGTCAATGGCTTAAGCCCAAGCTCGGTCATGACGTCGGCCGTCGGTCGCCACTGGCCGCCATAGTTGACCTTGCCCTCGCCGATGAGCGTGAGCGCAAGGTGGGCCAGCTGGACAAGGTCGCCACTCGCCCCGACGCTGCCGTGCTGAGGGATGTAGGGGTATATGCCGCGGTTGATGAACTCGGCCAGCAGCCTGACGACTTCGGGGCTTATGCCCGAGCGGCACTGCATGAAGGTCATGAGCCTCGACACCATGGCGCCGCGGACGGCTCGGAGCGGCATTGGCTCGCCTGCTCCGCACGAGTGGCTGCGTACGATGTTGTACTGGAGGTCTATGAGGTCGGCGTCGCCCACGCGATATTGGGCCATGGGCCCGAATCCCGTGTTGATGCCGTAAATAATCTTGTCTTGTTTGAAAGTCTCGAGGAACTCGTGGCACGAGGCGACGTTTGCCATGTCGCTCTCTTCCAGCTCAATACGTTTGCCGGAATACAATATGCCAAATATGTCTTGGAGGGTGAGATACATCTCTGTTTAATAGTGCGTGGCAAAGGGGAGGTTCTCCGCAATCTCTCTGTCGAGGGGTGCTAAATTACTGTTTTTTTGCCATATAGTGGCAAAACGGACGCCCACCGACCTACTCGGCGACCCACGTGCGCGACGGCGTCGTCACCGAAACGATGCTGTCGACGACATACTCGCTCATGCCGCGCCACAGCAGCGCGCCCTTATATTCCTTGTAGTGCAGTTCGACGTTCTTGCCCGAGCAGCGCATCAGCGAATCAGCAATGTCCTTACGCTCAACGGAGAAGTCGAACTCGTTGGATACCAGCGTGCCGTTGCCGCCGCGAAAGCCCGACTGGATCAGCCTGCCCTCGTATGTCTTGAACACGTAACCCTTGTACGTGATGAAATTCAACTCGCCCGCCTTGACGCCCTCGCCAAAAACCCAGAAATACCTGAAGCCCAGAAATGCCCCAGCTACGGCAATGACGACAAGGGCGATGATGCAACCGATTCTTTTCATTTATAAAGTGTATATTTGCGTGTCTTGCACAGCGCCACCTCGACAATCCCTTTAAGTAATGCCACGTGGCGGTTCTTTTAAGCGAAGATAATCAACTTTGTAGATAAATAGTACAGATGACGAAACTAAGCGTCAACATCAATAAGATTGCCACGATCCGCAACGCGCGCGGTGGCAATACCCCCGACGTAGTAAAAGCAGCCCTCGACATCGAGACTTTCGGAGCCGACGGCATAACCGTCCACCCGAGGCCCGACGAGCGGCACATCCGCTACGCCGACGTCACCGACCTCAAGAAAGTCCTCACCACGGAGTTCAACATCGAGGGCAACCCGACAACCCGATTTATCGACCTCGTCGTGGCCACCCGACCGACGCAGGTGACCCTCGTCCCCGACGCTCCCGACGCCCTTACCAGCAGCGCGGGATGGGACACCAAGGCCCATCAGCAAGAGCTGACCGACATCGTCGCCACGTTTAAGGCCGCGGGCATCAGAACCTCCATCTTCGTAGATCCCGATCCCGTCATGGTCGACTACGCAGCCAAGACCGGCGCCGACCGCGTCGAGCTCTACACCGAGCCCTACGCCTCGCTCTACACCAAGGATCCCGAAGCCGCCGTGGCTCCTTTCGTCGCCGCGGCCCTTGAGGCGCAAAAGCTCGGTCTCGACGTCAATGCGGGTCACGACCTCAGCCTCGTCAATCTCGCCTTCTTCCTCGACAAGATTCCTTTCGTCAAGGAGGTCTCCATCGGTCACCAGCTCATCTGCGACGCCCTCTACCTCGGTCTCCAGGAAACCGTCAGCCGTTACCTCGAGATCTCTCACAAGTCTCGCAAATAGTCGCGTCACATCTCTCGATGCCCCGCCTGCTCATTACGCTGATTTTCACTCTGTTGCCCATGGTCTGCTCGTGGGCGCAAGATTTTGCCGACGCGTCAGTCCTCGTGTCGGGCAGGTGGCGCAAGGTCTCTGTCACGACAAGTGGCGTCTATCGCCTCACGACCGACGCCCTCCGTCAAATGGGATTCTCCGACCCCGCGTCGGTGCGCGTCTATGGCGCAGGCGGTCACCACCTCGACCATGCCGCAGGCTACGACAGCCGCGACGACATTAAGCTCCTCCCAGCCCACCATGACGCAAGCGGCATCGTCTTCTACGCCGAAGGCCCCGATGGCGTCACCGCACAATCCGACGGCTCCTACATCCCGAGCCTCAACCCCTACTCTCATAAGGCGTTCTACTATCTCACGACGTCTTACGCCTCCGACGACCTTACCACTGCAACCTCCGTCGACGCGTCGACCGCCACGACCACAATCTCTTCTTACGACAACGTCTACGTCTACGCCCCGCAGTCGACCAACATCATCTCCTCTGGCCGCGAATGGGTAGGCACGCGCCTCTACAGCTCACGCACCTCCACGTCGCTCCCTCTCTCCATGACGGCCGAGGTCGGCACGACAGCCCGCATCCGCTACGCTTTGGCTTCCGATGTCGCTGCGGCCCGCACGCTCACCATCTCTGTCGACGGCACCGAGGTCGCCACGAAAAGCCTCACCAAAACCACACAGTCTAATTGTGAGTGGACGCCCGTCACCTCCCAAGCGTCGTTCGATGTCACGTCGTCCTCCCTCCAGTCCGCCACCATCTCTGCCGATCTCACCAATGCCGACGATGGCGTGTGGGTCTCCTACTTCACCCTCACCGCCCAATCGCCTCTCGACCTCTCCTCTGGCGCGCTCCTCTTCCGCTCATATTCGCAATACGAGTCTCGCACGCCCGTCATCTTCACTATTGCCAATCTACCCTCCGACGCTCAAGTGTGGGATGTGACCGACGCCTCTGCCCCTCTGCTTCAGACGCTTAGCTCGTCTTCGTTCGCAGCCCCGGGGCGTAAGCTCCGCGAGTATGTGGCTTTCTCCCCGTCCGCCTCTCTCCCGTCGCCAACCGACGAGGGCGAAGTCGAGAATCAAGATCTCCACTCCCATCAGTCTGTCAACTACGTCGTCGTAGCTCCACCGCTCCTCGCCTCCGTGGCTCAAAAGTTCTGCGACCTCCACGAGCGAGCCAACAGTTATACGGCACGTGTGGTCCTCACTACGCAGATTTACAACGAGTTCTCCGCAGGTCGACCCGAGCCGACTGCCATCCGCAACTACCTCAAGATGCTCTACGAGCGTGGCGGTGGAGCGTCGTCGCTCAAGTCCGTTTTCCTCCTTGGTTCAGGCTCCTACGACAATTTCGATCTCACGCGCTCCGACAATCTCATCCCCACCTATCAGACCGACAATTCCTATAATATCATATACAGCTACCCGATTGATGATTTCTTCGGATGGTTGGAAAATGGAGACGGAGCCTATGAGACGCGTGCCACGGTCGACATAGGTGTCGGTCGACTGCCTGCCGAGTCTGTAGCCGAGGCTGAAACCTATTACTCTAAGGTTCAGGCCTATATGGAGTCTCCCGAGCAGGGCGATTGGCGAGCCAGGGCTCTCTTCGTCGGTCTACAAGGCGATTCCAATGAGCATCAAGATTATGCCGACAGCCAAGCGACTCTCTTCGAGGAGAATAATCCCGACATGGAGACCCTCCGCATCCTCTGCGAAGCCTATCCCGCTGTAAAAGAGTCGACTGGCACCTCTTACCCACAGGCTATAACCGCTGCGCGCAACCACATATCCACGGGTCTGTCCCTCTTCCACTATACCGGTCATAGCGCCGCGACCGAGCTCCAAGGCCCGTTCCTCACGAGCGACTACGTCTCCCACCTCGACAACGCGCCTCTGCTCCCCGTCTTCGTCTCCGCCTCCTGCAAGGTCGCCCCTTTCGACATACGCCACGACCATCTCGCCAACGCGGGTATCTTCAATGCCGACGGAGGCTTCATTGCCGCCTTCGCCGCCACGCGCGATGTCTACGGCAACGGCAATTTCAGCGTCACAAGCCAATTCGTCAAATACCTCTACTCTACCGACGATGAAGGCAACCGACTCTCCATGGGCGAGGCCATGTGCCAAGCCAAGCGCAACGCCACAAAGGGCGCAGGCTCCCTCAAATATGTCCTCCTCGCCGACCCCGCCCTCCGCGTGACTACCCCCACCAACGCCTACGTCTCCCTCGACACCATAAACGGCACGCCCGCCGACCAGCAGACCGAGCCTCTCAAAGCCCTCGGCTCTTCCCTCCTCCACGGCTCCGTCCACCTCGCCGACGGCTCTGTCGATTCCACTTTCAACGGCACGGTCCGCCTCACGCTCTACGATAAGAAACAGACGCGCCAAACCTCCGGAGCCTCAAGCGGCAAGGTCTTCACGTGGGAGGAGTACGCCACGAAGCTCTTCTCGGGTAGCGTCGCTGTGACCAATGGTCTCTTCTCCGCCAACTTCATTCTCTCTAAGGAGTTCGACCTCAATGTCGGCTACGGGCGTCTTCTGATGTACGCCTCCGCGACAGATGGGCGCGACGCCATGGGGGCTACCGATGCCGTCCTCGTCGGCGACATTGAGGATACCAACCTCACCGACACCATAGGCCCCGACATCAGCGCGTGGGTCGACTACCAACGCGATGCCTATGGCTCTGCAACGTCCTCTACACCAATCCTCTACGTCCGCATCACCGACACGCAGGGTGTCAACATCTCGGGTCAAGGTGTCGGTCATGACATCAGTCTCGTCATCGACGATCTGCGAACCGACGCCATATCCCTCAACGACTATTTCACCTACGAGCAGTCCGACGTTGTCGGCGGTCTCGTCTCCTATCCACTGACCGACATTTCCCTCTCCTCGCACTCTTTCACCATCAAGGCGTGGGACAATCTCAACAACTCCTCGACCGCCACTTTCCAAATAAATCTCGACCCCTCGACTTCCAATATCTCCATCAGCCGACAGTCGCTCATTATAACCGACGACCTCCAACTCGTCATCTCAACCGACGCCCTCGGCTCCGCTCTCTCCGTCCACAGCCGTCTCTACACCACGTCCGGCATCCTCGTTGCCAACCGCGACCACCGCGTCTCCCTCTCCAATGGCGACTCCTATACTACCGTCCCTCTTGCCCCACGCCTCACGGCTCCAGGTGTCTACGTCCTCCACGTCGATGTCGCTGGCAATGGGCGTAAAGCAGAAATCTCGAAAAAAATCATCATAGGAAGGCAATAAAACATTTCCCTCCGCGTTCTTACCTATTATAAATACGTAACGCTCCGAGCACACAACTACCCCATACCGATGAACAAAGCCAAACTGTTTCTCCTCGCGACGCTCCTCGTTCCGACTGCCGCTCTCGCCGACAATTCCGACGACGAGACGACAACTATCGCAGCCGACTACAACCCCATACCCTCCAGCGTCCAAATGCTCAACATCGCTCCAGAAGCCCGAGGCACTTCCATGGGCGATGCCGGCGTCGCTTCTACTCCAGATATAAACTCGCAATTCTGGAACCCGGCCAAATACGTACGCATGGACAGCAAGGCAGGTGCCGAAATTTCCGTAACCCCTTGGCTCCGCAACATCATTTCGGATATTAATCTCTTCACCCTCATGGGCTACTACAAGATTAATGAACGTAATGCCGTCAGCGCAAGTATCCGATATTTCTCCCTCGGACAGCTCGAGTTCTTTGACGACCAGGGCAATCAGCAGGGCGACTACAAGCCCAATGAGTTCTGCATCGACGCGGCATACTCCCTCGCCCTCTCCAAAGTCTTCTCCGGTGCCATCGCCCTCCGCTACATCCACTCCGACCTCGGCTTCCAAGTCGACGACGACGGCTACTCCAAAGGTAACGCCTTCGCCGCCGACATCGCCTTCTACCTCAAGAAGCCCCTCCGCGTCGCAGGTTCTAAAGCCGACCTCATGGCCGGTATCAACATCTCAAACATCGGTACCAAAATCACCTACGACAATGGCGTGACCAACCAGTACCTTCCAGCCAACCTCAAAATCGGTGTCGGTTTCTGGTACGAGATCGACCGCTACAACAAGATCGGTGCCACCATCGACGCCAACAAGCTCCTCGTCCCCACCCCCAACTACCGCAACACGACCGAGGATTCCGAGTCCATGTACGAGAAACGACAGAAGTATTATGACAAGTCCGTCGTCTCCGCCATCTTCTCCAGCTTCACCGACGCTCCACGCGGCGCCAAGGAGGAACTCGAGGAAATCGACCTCTGCGGCGGCATCGAGTACACCTATAATAATATGTTCTCCGCACGCCTCGGCTACCACAATAACCCCGAGAACAAAGGCAACCTCAAATACGGAACAGCCGGCCTCGGCATCAAATACCAGATGATCAACGTAGCCGCAAGCTACGTCTTCGCCGTCGGCGACGCCGCCTCCAACTCCGCACTCGCCAATACCGTCCGCATCTCCCTCGGCTTCGACATCGGCAAAATCATGAACAAACGATAACAACAAATGTCTAAAATAAGAGTCGGCTTCGGCTACGATGTTCATAAGCTCCAAGACGGCCTCCCCATGACAATAGGAGGCGTCCACGTCCCCTATGAGCGAGGCTGGGTCGCCCACTCCGACGGCGATGTCCTCATCCATGCCGTCTGCGACGCCATCCTCGGTGCGGCCAATATGCGCGACATAGGCTTCCACTTCCCCGACAATAGCGAACAGTACGCTGGCATCGACAGCAAAAGGCTCCTCGCCAAAGTCGTCGACATAATCGCCTCCAAAGGCTACCGTGTCAGCAACATCGACTGCACCATAGCCCTCCAACGCCCAAAGCTCATGCCCCTCATCCCCCTCATGTCGCAGACCATGGCGGATGTCATCGGCATCGACCAGGACGACGTCTCCGTGAAAGCTACGACGACCGAACGCCTTGGTTTTGAGGGCCGTGAGGAAGGTGCCTCAGCCTACGCCGTCGCTCTAATCGAAAAAGATTGACAGCGGGGGAAACAGAAACAGCGAATTTTACGTAGAAAATCGCAAGTGAATTAATAACTTTGCGCTCAGCGGTATACTCCGACCGCCAACCCGCAACACTATAAGAATTTAGAGGAAGTCAACTATGATACACAAAGTCAAGGGAATGGCCGTATGCGCGGTCATAACGCTGACATCCATGGCAACGCTCTCGTCATGTAGCCTCTTCGGCAAGAGTAGCGGCGGCCATAGTGGCCAAGTCTCGTCAGCCACCGGTTGGGCCTACAACGACCCCAACTACGGCGGCTTCGAGTACACTTCTGGCTACGAGCAAGAAACAGGCCCAGGTCTCGTCTTTATCGAGGGCGGTACGTTCATCATGGGACGTGTCGACCAAGACGTCATGCAGCGCAACAACGCTAAGCCGCGTCGCGCCACCGTCACGTCTTTCTATATGGACGAGTGCGAGGTCAGCAACGCCAACTACCGTGAGTGGCTCTATTGGATCAACCTCGTCTTCAAGGAGAACCGCGACGTCTACCGCGACGCTCTCCCAGATACCCTCGTTTGGCGTCGTCCACTCGCCTACAACGAGCCCTATGTCGAGAACTATCTCCGCCACCCCGCCTATGCCGACTATCCTGTCGTAGGCGTCAGCTGGGAGCAGGCGCAGAAATACTGCCAATGGCGTACCGACCGCGTCAATGAGAACATTCTCTATGAGAGAGGCATCATCGAGCTCAACATCGGCGACCAGGCAGAGGAGAACAACTTCAACACCGAAGCCTACCTCTACGGCCAATACGCTGTTAACGACGGCAAGACCCCAGTGGAAGACCTCGCCAATGAGGGTCAGACACGCCGCGTCCGCCAAGACGACGGCATCCTCCTCCCCAACTACGAGCTTCCAACCGAGGCTCAATGGGAGTTCGCTGCCCTCGGCCTCATCGGCAACACCAACGACGAGCTCATGAGCAACCGCCGCATCTACCCTTGGAACACTCACGTTGTCCGTAACTCCGACGATGCCTTCCGCGGCCAGATGATGGCCAACTTCGTCCGTGGCAATGGCGACTACATGGGTACCGCCGGCAACCTCAACGATAAAGGCGACATCACCGTCCCCGTCAAGTCCTACTGGGCAAACGACTACGGTCTCTACTGCATGGCCGGCAACGTCAACGAGTGGGTGCGCGACGTCTATCGCCCCCTCACCTTCGAGGATGCCGAAGAACTTAACCCCTTCCGTGGCAACGAGTTCAAGAAGCTCCGTCTCGACGAGTCCGGCAACATCGCCGAGAAAGACTCCCTCGGACGACTCCACCACGACCTCGAGACCGCTGAGGATATCGGCGACCGCTGGAACTACCGCGCTGCCGACGTGATCAACTACCTCGACGGCGACAACAACTCCAACATCAACGAGAACACCGAGGATTGGGGATCCGGCAAAAACACCGAGTCCATGTACGGCTCCTTCACCACCGAGAACGACAAGTACACTGAGGTCGGTCGCGACCTCGGCAACCTCATCTCCGATAAGATGCGCGTCTACAAAGGCGGCGGATGGCGCGACCGCGCCTACTGGCTCAGCCCAGGCACCCGCCGCGCGCTCGACCAGCGCGAGAGCCGCGACGACATAGGTTTCCGCTGCGCCATGGTTCACGTAGGCTCGCCTGAGCAAAACGGACGCAGCCAGAGAAGATAATCCGTCATCGTTGACAATTCCCATAGAAGTCCCGATACGCCACATATTAGCGTGTCGGGACTTCCTCTTTTCCCCATTTTATCCCCCTCGCTAATTGCATATTAAGCAGTTAATCCCTAAATTCGCGCCGTTAATGCCTCCATGTGGCACATTTTGCTCTGGAAGTTTCGAAACTCTTATAAATAATTTCACAAAATGAAGAAGAACATCCATCCGGAGAACTACCGCCTCGTAGCTTTCACGGACATGTCCAACAACGAGACCTTCCTCGTACGCTCTTGCGCTAACTCGAAGGACTCCATCGAGATCGACGGTGTCACCTATCCTCAGGTCAAGCTCGAAATCTCCAGCAGCTCACACCCTTTCTACACCGGCAAGATGAAGCTCGTCGACACCGCCGGCCGCGTAGACAAGTTCATGAACCGCTACTCAAAGCACTTCGAGAACAGGAAGAAGTAATACTTCTCGCCCTAGTTCCCTTGGTGCGTGCATCCTCAAAAATGCACACTGTGGGCGCTGACAGAAACGACGGATGCCCGCCATCTCTAATGGCGATTCCGCACGACAAAGCGCATTAAAACACCATCGAGGCGACCCGCGCTGCCACATAGCAGAGCGGGTCGCCTCGTTTAAAAACAACATTCAACTCCCTCCATATCCCTCCTCCATGACTGATACCGACGCATTCTCCTCCCGACGAGTCGCATTCCACACTCTCGGCTGCAAACTCAATTTCAGCGAGACAAGCGAAATGAGCCGACGCATGACGCAAGCCGGTTTCCTCCGTGTCGATTTCGACCAGCAAGCCGACATCTACGTCATCAATACCTGTACCGTCACCGAGGAGGCCAACAAGAAATGCCGACAGATGATCGGCCGCTGCCTGCGCCACAACCCGCAAGCCTTCATCGTCGTGACGGGCTGCTACGCCCAGCTCCAAGCTGCCCGCGTCTCCGAAATCCCTGGCGTCGCACTCGTCCTCGGCGGCAATCAGAAAAACCAGATTGTCGAGAATGTCGAGGCCGGTCTGCTCCAACGCAACCAAAAGCGCATCGTAACGACCGACATCCTCCACGACCGCGCCTTCGCGGGCAGCTACTCCAGTGGCGACCGCACCCGCTCTTTCCTGAAGGTTCAGGACGGTTGCGATTATTTCTGCTCTTACTGCACCATCCCCATGGCGCGTGGCCTCAGCCGTAGCGCGACAATAGCCGAGACCATCGAGCTTGCCAAGCGTGCCGCTGCCGACGGCGCCAAGGAGATTGTCCTCACCGGCGTCAACATCGGCGACTTCGGGCGCCATCAAGGCGAGACGCTCCTCGGGCTCGTCGAGGCGCTCGAAAATGTCGAGGGCGTGCAGCGTTACCGCATCTCCTCCATCGAGCCAAACCTCCTCACCGACGACATCATCCGCCACTCCGCCGCCTCCGCCAAGTTCATGCCCCACTTCCATATTCCGCTCCAGTCAGGCTCCGACGCCATGCTCAAACTCATGCGCCGACGCTACGACTCTGCGCTCTATGCCGCTAAGATTCAAACCATTAAATCCCTCATCCCCGACGCCTTCATCGGTGTCGACGTCATCGTAGGCGTAAATGGCGAGACGCCCGAGCTCTTCGAGGAGACCCGAGCTTTCATCCAATCCATCGACGTCACCCAGCTCCACGTCTTCACCTATTCCGAACGCCCCGGGACCCGCGCTCTCGACATTAAGCCCGTCGTCCCCATCACCGAGAGGCACCGCCGCAACGCCATCCTCCACGAGATTTCCGAGCAGAAGAGGGTGGACTTCTACCGCGCGCACCAAGGAGCGCAAGCCACGGTTCTCGTCGAGAGCAGCGTCCGCGACGGGTTCCACGTCGGCTTCACCGAGAACTATATCCGCGTCGAGCTGCCAGCCGCCCCCGATGAGGTCAACACCATCGTCCCCGTCCGCCTTGGCGAGCTCACTGCCGATGGTCTCGCCCTCGCTGCCCAACGACTCTAACCCCGTTTCCCTAAGGCGGTTTTAGTTAAACTGATAACGAATGGTGATATATTCCCTTTTTCACTCTCAATTCGTTGTCAGTTCAGATTTATATCATAACTTTGCGTTGTAAATTATAGCAAGCGTAAAAAATTAAACATAAAACCAGATGAAAATCCTTAAGTTCGGTGGCACTTCCGTCGGCTCGGCCTCTCGCATGAAAGATGTCGCAAGCCTCGTCCTCGAAGACGGACAGGTCAAGATCGTCGTCCTCTCCGCCATGTCCGGAACCACCAACAGCCTCGTTGAGATTTCCAACTACCTTTATAAGAAGAACGCCGACGGCGCTAACGAGGTCATCGCTAAACTCGAAAAGAAGTACGCCGACCACGTAGCCGAGCTCTACTCCACACCCGAGTTCCGCGAGAAGGGTAACGAACTCATCCGCGAACGCTTCAACTACATCAAGTCCTTCACCAACAACGTCTTTACGGTATTCGAGGAGAAGGAGATCCTCTCGCAGGGCGAGCTCATCTCCACCGGCATGTTCCACCTCTACCTCCTCGAGCGTGGCGTCAAGTCTTGTCTCCTCCCCGCGCTCGACTACATGCGCATCGACAAGAACAACGA
Organism: Clostridium sp. CAG:343; assembly: GCA_963616565.1. Classification (GTDB taxonomy): domain Bacteria; phylum Bacteroidota; class Bacteroidia; order Bacteroidales; family Marinilabiliaceae; genus W3P20-009. Next base: position 290,463 of record CAVEKX010000002.1, on the reverse strand, counting down.
GCCCGATACCGCCTACATCCGCGAGAACCTCAACGCCCTCCTCGAAAAGAACCAGGGCTTCGACATCTATATCACCCAGGGCTACATTTGCCGCAACTCTTTCGGCGAGGTCGACAACCTCCAGCGCGGCGGCTCCGACTATACCGCCTCTCTCATTGGCGCTGCCCTCCTTGCCGACGAGATCCAGATCTGGACCGACATCGACGGCATGCACAATAACGACCCCCGCTTCGTCGACAACACCAAGCCCGTCAGCGAGCTCTCTTTCGACGAGGCTGCCGAGCTCGCCTATTTCGGCGCCAAGATTCTCCACCCCACCTGCGTCCTCCCCGCCAAGGTGAACAACATCCCTGTCCGCCTCCTCAACACCATGGACCCCAAGGCCCACGGTACGCTCATCAGCGGACACCAGTGCCCCGACCGCGTAGCCGCAATCGCCGCTAAAGATAATATCATCGCCCTCCGAATCAAGAGCAGCCGCATGCTCCTCGCCTACGGCTTCATGCGCAAGGTCTTCGAGATTTTCGAGAGCTACAAGACACCCATCGACATGATAACGACCTCCGAGGTCGGAGTCTCCGTCACCATCGATACCGACCGCCACCTCTACGACATCATCGACGATCTCAAGAAGTTCGGCACCGTCGAGGTCGACAAGAACCAGTGCATCATCTGCATCGCTGGCGACTTCGCTGCCAACAAGAAGGGCTATGCGTCCGCCATCTTCGACTCCCTCGCCGACGTGCCCATCCGCATGATCTCCTATGGCGGCTCATCCCACAATGTCTCCATCCTCGTCGATGCTCAAGACAAGGTCGCCGCGCTCCGTTGCCTCTCTGCCGGTCTCTTCAAGTAATCTGATTTCTCCCATCCGACCACGCCACACATGCCGACAATTTTCCCAATCGACACTTTCGACAAGAGGCAGACGCCATTCTACTACTACGATACCGAGCTGCTCCACCAAACCCTCCAGACGGTGACCGAGCTCGCCACGCGCCACGATTTCGCCGTCCACTACGCCCTCAAGGCCAATGCCAACCCCCGCATCCTCGACGAGGTGCGAGCCGCAGGCCTCGGCATCGACTGCGTAAGCGGCAATGAGGTGCGAGCCGCACTCGAGCATGGCTTCGACCCCAAGAAAATCGTCTACGCCGGAGTCGGCAAGTCCGATTGGGAGATAAATCTCGCCCTCGACGCAGAAATCGAGTGTTTCAATGTCGAGTCCATCCCCGAGATGGAGGTCATTAACGAGCTCGCCTGCCGAAAGGGCAAAGTAGCCAACATCGCGCTCCGCATAAACCCCAATGTCGACGCCCACACCCACCAGTACATCACCACTGGGCTCGAGGAGAATAAGTTCGGCATCGGTCTGTGGGAGGTCGAGACGGCTGCCAATAAAGCACAGTCGCTCAGCAACATAAACCTCGTCGGCATCCACTTCCATATCGGGTCGCAAATAACCGACATGGGAGCCTTCCAAGCCCTCTGCACGCGCATCAACGAGATACAGAAATGGTTCGAGCTGAATAAGTTCAAGCTCTCCATCATCAATGTCGGTGGTGGTCTCGGCATCGACTATGAGCACCCCGACGCTGTCCCCGTCCCCGATTTCGAGGCATATTTCGATACCTTCGCGCGCCATCTCGAGCTCCGCGACGGTCAGCAAGTCCATTTCGAGCTGGGGCGCAGCATCGTCGCCCAATGCGGCTCGCTCATAACGAGAGTCCTCTACGTCAAGAAGGGGCAGAAGAAGCAATTCGCCATCGTCGACGCTGGCATGAACGACCTCATTCGCCCCGCCCTCTACCACGCCTACCACAAGATCGAGAACATCTCCAGCAACAAGCCCACAGAGAAGTACGATGTCGTAGGCCCCGTCTGCGAGTCGTCAGACTGCTTCGGCAAGGAGGTTGTGCTCAATGCCGCAAACCGTGGCGACCTCATCGCCATCCGTTCCGCAGGAGCCTATGGTGAGATCATGGCATCCCACTACAATCTGCGAGAGTTCGCGCCCTCCTATTTCTCCATCTAAGGAAAACACATCTAAGTAGAAATATTAGACTTTTGGAATCGATGCTCCGACACTTCAGAGCATCGGTTTTCTGTTTTCATCGCCTTTTTACTAACTTTGGTCGTCAGCCCTATTTCCCAAGTCGCTCAAAACGAGAGATCAAAACTCTCCCTGTTTGTTGTCTCATCGCTGCACTTTTTGTAACTGTAACTTAATATAATTTATCCCTATGAAGAGATCTTTTCTCTACGTGTGCCTCATGGGGCTTCTCTTCTCGTCGTGTTCCAGCATCGACGACCTGAAAAGCCGCATTGACACGCTCGAAAGCACCGTCTCCGACCTCAAGTCGGCAACAACTTCACTCCAAGAAGCCTATGATGGCGGCAAAGTCATCACCAACGTCACAGCCACCCAAGAGGGCAACGGCGGATGGGTCGTCGCTTTCTCTGACAACTCCAGCATCACTGTCCTCAATGGCTCCGACGGTGTGACCCCATACTTGAAGACTGATCAAGAGGGCTACCTGACCGTCTCCTATGACAAGGGAGCTACCTTCTCCCGTCTCCTGGACAACGACGGCAATCCACTGTTCGCTGCTGTTCGGGGAGGGTGGACGTCTCCGTCAATAATGATGGATATTACGTCTTCACCGTCATCGACAGCAAAACAAATGAGACCGAGGAGATCGTAACGCCTCTCTCTTCCTCCTCTTCCCTCTACATCAAGAGCATCTCCGAAGACGAAAGCACCAATATCGTCACAATCGAAATGGCCGACGGGCAGACTTTCACTTTCAACAAGGTGCACGTCTATCCCTCCTCCATCGCAATCCTTACCACCGAGGCCATCAACATCACCGCCGACGGCACGGCCTCTTTCCTCTTCCGAGTCAATCCGCAGACCGCTACATTCAATTATGACCTCGAGTCCGACGAGTGCCAAATCGCGCTCGATAAGGTCGGAAACGTCAACAAGACCATCGCCCCCGACGGCTACAAGCTCACCAGTGTTGAGCAATGCTACGACGAGCAGGGCACCCTCATCCAGGGCCAGTACAAGGCCACGCTGACCGACCAGTCAGCAAGCAGCGACTATGACGACCAGACCGTCCTCGTCATCTCCTCAACCGATGCGAACAATAACGACATCCTCGTCTCCTCTTCCGCCTTCCGCGTCAGGTTCTCAAGCAACACCATAACCTCCTTCGCCTTCACCGCAAAGGCCAACTCCGCCGTCCTCAAAGACGTCCAGGCTGTCATCGACGGCAACACCATTACCGCCTACTCCCCTTACATCACCGACCCCTCGCAACTTGTCGCCACCTTCTCCGCAACAGGCACCGTCCTCGTCGAAAACGTCGAGCAGGTAAGCGGCGCCACGCCCCACGATTTCTCAAGCTGCGTATACTATAAGGTCGTATCCGCCGACGGCGAGTCCAACACCTATACCGTCAACGTGCGCTACTCCGGGCTCCCCGTCATGGAGATCAACACCCCCGATGCTGTGTCAATCACCAGCAAGGACGATTGGACTAAGAAGGTGACCTACTCCATCATCAAGCCCGATGGTCAAATCGACTGCTCCGGAACCATGCAGATGAAGGGACGTGGCAACACCACTTGGAATTACCCGAAGAAGCCATACGCCATAAAGCTCGATGACAAGACGGAAATCCTCGGTCTCGCCAAGGAGAAGCGTTTCGACCTTCTCGCCAACTACATGGATCGTACCCTCCTCCGCAACGACGTCACCTACTTCATCGCAAATAAGACGACAGCCATGGGCTGGAACCCCCAGGGCAAGTTCGTCGAGGTCGTCCTCAACGGCAAGCATATCGGCAACTACTACCTCTGTGAGCACATCAAGGTGAGCAAGAACAGGGTCAATATCACTGAGCTTGAAGAGGATGCCACCGAGGGCGAGGCCATCACGGGCGGTTACATCATGGAGCTCGACACCTACTACGACGAGACCTGCAAGTTCAAGTCCGCCATCAAGTCCCTCCCGTGGATGTTCAAGGATCCTGATGAGGTCAACGAACAGCAGCTCGCCTATATGCAGCAGTACGTCAACGACATGGAGGATGCCCTCTATGACGATACCAAGTTCGCAAACCGCGAGTTCATTGACTATATGGATCTCGAGTCCTTCGCCGACTGGTTCCTCGTATACGAGCTCGCGGGCAATTCCGAGCCCAACCACCCCAAGAGTTGCTACATGCACAAGGATCTCAACGGCAAGATCGTTGCCGGCCCCGTATGGGATTTCGACTGGGCTACCTTCAAGACCTACGGCTCTTGGTGCAACAGCAAGTCGCTCTACTACGAGCGTCTCCTCCAAGATGAGCAGTTCGTCTCTGTCCTCAAGGAGCGATGGGCTGCCCAAAAAGCCGATTTCGAGCTCGCCATCGACTACATCGAGTCCCAAGGCCTCTACCTCTCCCATTCTGACGAGATGAATATCGCCCTATGGCCAATCTCTCTTCGCGTCAATAACGACGAGACCTTGACCTACGCCGAGGCTGTAGCCAAGATGAAGAAAAACTATACAACCCGCCTCAATCAGATCGATGCCAAGATAAATAGCCTGTAACACAGGCTGTTCTGAGCATAAGGCTATCTGTCGCCCGGAGTTCCCTGACAACGAGGATGCTCCGGGCGCCTCTTTTATCCCAACACAAGTTGTCAACAACTATGTCAATAACTTATTTGCCTCCCCTTGTCTTGTGTAGCATAATATACTGTAAATCAAACGTATAAGTCTATAAAATATTTATCAACACCTGTCAGTAGTAAATTGTCAGTAATTCGTGGAACATGCCAATAATGCCCGTTCGGCTCTTATAACAAGTTGATCGTCCGATATTTATATTCTACGCTCGCCATTCCCCTCGCCCGTGGAACATTCGCACCATTAAATAAAATAGACTATCTTTGCCAAGTAACATTCCGACAGAATTATAATCACAGAATACATGGCAAGAGTCATTTCGATAGCCAACCAAAAAGGCGGTGTAGGCAAAACCACCACCTCAATCAACCTCGGCGCAAGTCTCGCAGTCCTCGAAAAGAAAGTGCTCATCATCGATGCCGACGCACAGGCCAACTCCACTTCCGGTCTCGGTTTCGACGTCCGCGAGATGAAAAATACTATCTACGAGTGCATGGTCAACGACGTCGACCCCGTCTCTGCCGTCCTCAAGTGCGAAATCGATAATCTATACATCCTCCCTTCGCATATCGACCTCGTCGGCGCCGAAATCGAGATGCTCAACATGTCCGACCGCGAGAAGACAATGAAGCGTATGGTCGACAAGCTCCGCGACCAGTTCGACTACATTCTCATAGACTGCAGCCCCTCGCTCGGCCTCATTACGGTCAACGCCCTCACAGCGTCCGACTCGGTCATCATCCCCGTTCAGTGCGAGTACTTCGCCCTTGAGGGTCTCGGTAAGCTCCTCAACACCATCAAGATCATACAGAAGAGGCTCAACCCCGAACTCGAGATCGAGGGCTTCCTCCTCACCATGTACGACTCCCGCAACAACCTCTCCAACCAAGTCCTCGACGAGGTCCGCCGCCACTTCCAGAACCTTGTCTTCAACACCCTCATAGCGCGCAACGTCCGTCTCTCCGAAGCCCCAAGCCACGGCCAGGCTGCCATCAGCTACGACGCCACAAGCAAGGGCGCGCAGAACTATCTCAACCTCGCCCGCGAACTCCTCGACCGCAACAGCGCTAAGTAATTCAACCCTCCAAATCTAAACATGGCAAAAGGACTCGGATTAGGCAAAGGTCTCGGACTGGGCAAGGGTCTCGAATCCCTCCTCGGCCCCGAAGCCAACGAAAACCCTACGCAGCAGGCCCCAACCTGCGAAATCGACATAAACCTCATCGACGCAAACCCCTGGCAGCCACGCGTCGACTTCGTTCAAGATGATCTCGACGAGCTCGCAAACTCCATACGCAGCGTCGGCATCATTCAGCCCCTCACACTCCGCAAAATCGAAGAGACGGGCCGATACCAGATAATCGCCGGCGAGCGACGCTTCCGTGCCGCCAAGATCGTCGGCCTCACCACCGTACCCGCTTTCATCCGCGAGGTCTCCGACGACAAGATGCTCGCCGTAGCCCTCATCGAGAATATTCAGCGAGCCGACCTCAACCCCATCGAGGAGGCGCAGAGCTACCAACGCCTCATCGACGAGTGCAACCTCACCCAAGAGACCCTCGCCGACCAAGTGGGCAAAAAACGCTCTACCGTAACCAACTACCTCCGACTTCTCAAACTGCCTGAGGATATCCGCAACGGTCTCCGCGACAAGCAGATATCCATGGGTCACGCCCGCGCCATCATGGGTGTCGAGGATGAGGAGACGCAGCTCATGCTCTTCCACGAGACAATCGAGCAAGGATACTCCGTCCGACGCATTGAGGAAATGGTCAGAGAGTACAACGGCAATGCCGCCCCCGAACAGCCCGATGCCTCGGCTGACGACAAGAAGTCTGTCAGCAAGCCAAAGAGTCAGACGCCCGAGGAGTACAAAGCGCTCGGTTCGCAACTCTCCTCCTACTTCGGCACAAACGTCAAGCTCGCTTGCTCCGCCAAGGGCAAGGGCAAAATAACAATCCCCTTCGCCACGACAGAGGAACTCGAGCGCATCATGGACATCCTCGACTCCGCACGCCAGCGCAAAGCAGATGCCTAAAAGCGCACTCACATACCTGAGGTCTCTCCTCTTGCTCCTACCCCTCTCCCTTTGGAGCCTCGCTGCAACGGCGCAGGCCGACACGACGGCCATTGCCCCAGGCATCATCGACACGGGACACGATGTGACAACAAAAATCGAGTCCATCGACCCCTACCTGACCGTCGTCTCCGACACCCTCGTCATGATAGACGGTGAGACGGTCAGACTCATCCCGTCCGTCCCCGTAGGTCGCTTGGAGCACTCCCCTCAGACGGCCACGATGTATGCGGCCATCCTCCCAGGTCTCGGGCAGATCTACAACCGCAAGTACTGGAAACTCCCCATCCTCTACGGCGGCGCCGCTGCCCTCATCTACGCCATCCACTTCAACAATAAGTATTACAAGAAGTACAGCTCCGCCTACCGCGATTTCCTCATAGGCGATCCTAACAACAAGAGCTACATGTACTTCGTCAATCGTGCCCACCTGACCGAGGAGCAGGTGCAAGGCACATACAAGCAGTGGTTCCAAAAATCCCTCAAGAATAAGAAGGACTACTACCGTCGATACCGAGACCTCTCCATTTTCGGCATGATTGGTCTCTACGCCGTCCAAGTTGTCGACGCCTGCGTCGATGCCCACTTCTTCAACTTCGACGTCTCCGACGATCTCGCCTTCCAATGGCAACCAGAGCTTGACCCACAAAACCGACAAGTCGGAGCCAGACTCGCACTCCGTTTCTGACAATGCTAATCGAAATCCTCACGACGGCCCAAGCCGCCCTGCAATATGACTTCTCCCTCTGCGTAGCGGTGGTGATTGACGTCTTCCGTGCCACGAGCGTCATAACGACGGCTTTGCACAATGGGGCGGCTGGCGTAATCCCCGTCGCCACAGTCGACGACGCTTTCGCAACAGCCCAACGCCTCGGGCGAGCCTCTGTTCTCCTCGGTGGCGAGCGCAACGCCGACCCCATCCCCGGTTTCGACCTCGGCAACTCCCCTCACCTGTACAATCCTGAGTCCATCAGCGGCAAAACCATCATCCTCACCACGACAAACGGCACTCTCGCCCTCCAAGCCTCTAAGCATGCCGATGCCGTCTATGCCGCTTCCATGCTCAACTACAAAGCCGTCGCCGCTCGTCTCGCCCAGTTAAGTCCCTTGCGCCTCGTCATAGTATGTTCCGGTACCGATGGTCGCCCGGCTCTCGAAGATGAGTTGTGCGCTGCGCATATCTGCTCGACCCTCGATGCCAATAACCCGCAATCCGTTGATTATGCGTCCGACGAGGCTCTCGCAGTCCGCCTCCTCGCTTGCGCATCCCAAGATTCGGCTGCCAACCCGTTCTCTCTCTCCCACCATTACGCCACCCTCGTCTCAAAAGGCTATGCTGATGATGTCAACTTCTGCATTAGCCACGATGGCGACATCGATTGCCTGCCCGTCCTCTCCCCAGACGGAACGTTGCATAAGGCATAAGAACCGGATATTCGTATCTTCATACATCAACGAGTGGAAGCTACAACAGGCTCCCGCTCGTTTTTTATGTTTCTCACTTGTCCAATCGCCTTTCAATCATTTTCTTATATTTGCGATAATCCCCACAACTAAAATCGTCGCACTATGCAATATCTTGACCCGAAAGCCGACTTGACTTTCAAAAAAGTCTTCGGTCAACATAAGGACCTCACCATGAGCCTCATCAACGCCCTCCTCCCGCTCCCCGAGGGTGGCGAGGTGACTGACATCGAGTACCTTACTCCCGAGCTTATGCCCGAGACTCCATTCGGGCGAAATAGCATCGTCGACGTCCGATGCAAAGACGCTCGCGGTCGACAATTCCTCGTCGAGATGCAAACCGTCTGGACCGAGGCGTTCATGACCCGCGTGCTATTCAATTCCTCTAAGGCCTACGTCCGTCAGATTGGCAGCGGAACAAGCTACACCCTCTTGCAACCTGTCTACTCCTTGAGCCTTGTCAATGCCACTTTCCTCCCCGATCTCCCCGACGAGTTCATCCACAACTACAATATTGTCCACGAGTATCATAGCGACAAAGTCATTGACGGTTTGCATCTCACCTTCGTCGAGCTTCCCAAGTTCAAGCCTCAGACCATCGCCGAGCGCAAGATGGCCGTACTGTGGCTCCGCTTCCTGACCGAGATTACACCTAAGACCGACGAGATTCCCAAGGAACTTCTCGATAACGAGTTGACAAACAAGGCTTTGTGTGAGGTTCGCAAGTCGTCTTTCTCCGAGCGTCAGCTTCTCGCCTATGACAAGTTTTGGGACTCTGTGAGCGTCGAGAACACTCTCGTTGTCGCTGCAAAAGCCGAAGGCAAAGCCATGGGCGTGGCCGAAGGACGTGAGGAGGGCCGAGCAGAGGGTCGAGCAGAGGGTCGAGCAGAGGGTCGAGCAGAGGGTCGAGCTGAGGGACGAGCGGAAGGTGTGGTAGAGGGTATTGCAAAAGGACGGGCAGAAGGCCTTGAGGAGGGCAAGGCGCAAGCCAACATCGCTACCGCGCAAAAACTTCTTGCCAACGGCATCCCTGCTCCAATGGTAGCCGAATGCACAGGTCTCACGTTGACAGACGTGGAAAAACTGCTAAGAAAATAGCCACAAATCGCGCCTTCAATATAGCACGCCTCGACGCACAACAAGTCAAGGCGTGCCTTTTTCGCATATTTTCACAATCCACAACCCCGTACTTTCGTATATAATGTATATTTTTGCATATTCATTGAATAATAATGCAACAAGTACGGAATACAGCCAAGGCTCGAAGGCTCGAGGCAATTCTTAACATCGTCCGTTTCGTCAAGGTCGACAATCAGGAGGCCATGCTGCGCCTCCTCTCCGAAAGGGGCTATGCCGTCACGCAAGCTACACTCTCCAGAGACTTCGCCGAACTCAAAATCGTAAAAGTCCCCGATAGCCAAGGTGGCTACCGCTACATGCCACACCCCGACGACGGCGTTGCGCCAACTTCTTTCTCCGGGCTCGTCAGCATCGAGGTCTCCGGACAAATGGCCGTCATCCGCACCCGACCAGGCTACGCCAACGTCCTCGCTGCCAACATCGACGACACACGCCTCACCAACGTCATGGGTACAGTGGCAGGCGACGATACCGTCCTCGTCATCCTCCGACAAGGTACCGATGTCCAGGTCTTCATCGACGAACTCGCGACAATCATGCCCGATGTCCGGCAAAAACAAATATAGACCCCACAACTCCCTTCTCATCAACAAAATTTACACAAACCAAAGAACCTGATAATGAGCAAGTCTGACGAAGAAAAACACCCCAACCTCAAAGTGGTTGTGGCGACAGAGGAACACCTCAAGTATGTCGACGAGATTCTTCAGACGATAACAGCCGCCGCCAAAGTGCGCGGCACCGGCATCGCCAAACGAAACCCCGGATACGTCAAACAAAAAATGCGTGAGGGCAAAGCCGTCATCGCGCTCGACGGCGAGCAGTTCGCAGGGTTCAGCTATATCGAGACATGGGGCGGAAAACACTACGTCACGACCTCAGGCCTCATCGTCGGCGACGACTACCGCGGATGCGGTCTCTCCCGACGTATCAAGCACATGACATTCACCCTCGCACGTCTCCGCTGGCCACACGCCAAGATTTTTAGCCTCACGAGCGGAGCAGCCGTCATGAAGCTCAACACCGACCACGGCTACGTCCCCGTAACTTTCGCACAACTGACCGATGACGAGACTTTCTGGCGCGGATGCGAAGGCTGCATAAACCATGACATCCTCGTCCGAACGGGCCGACGTTACTGCGTCTGCACAGGAATGCTCTACGATCCCGACCGCCAACGCAGCGTCCGTGACGCCGACGAGGAACTCCAAAAAGACCCGGGCGTCGTCGACCGCATAATGGAGGCTTTCCCCAACGGTTTCCCCGTCGACCAAGATTAGCCCCCCGACCTTTATTAGTATATTTGCAACATACCAGAGTATAAAAGAATATCATATCATACAATTATGGATGCCAAGAAGAAAGTAGTCGTCGCCTTCAGTGGCGGTCTCGACACCTCATTCACCGTAATGTACCTTGCCAAAGAGAAAGGCTACGAGGTCTATGCCGCTTGCGCCAATACCGGCGGCTTCAGCCCCGAACAACTCCGCGCTAATGAGGAGAACGCCTACAAGCTCGGAGCTAAAGAGTACGTCACCCTCGACGTGACGCAGGAATATTACGCCAAGAGCATCCGATACATGATCTTCGGCAACGTCCTCCGCAACAACACATACCCCATATCCGTCAGCTCCGAGCGCATCTTCCAGGGCATGGCCATCGCGCGCTACGCCAAGCAGATCGGAGCACAGGCCATAGCTCACGGCTCAACGGGCGCAGGCAACGACCAAGTCCGCTTCGACATGACTTTCCTCGTCATGGCCCCCGACATCGAGATCATCACGCTCACGCGCGACATGGCTCTCACCCGCCAGTTCGAGGTCGACTACCTCAACAAGAATGGCTTCAAGGCCGACTTCACGAAACTCAAATACTCCTACAACGTAGGTCTTTGGGGCACGTCCATCTGTGGCGGCGAGATCCTCGACAGTGCGCAGGGGCTCCCCGACACCGCCTACCTCAAGCAAGTCGAGAAAGACGGTGAGGAGCAGATAAAAATCGAGTTCAAAAACGGTGAGATCGAGTCTGTCAACGGTGAGAAGTTCACTGACAAGATCAAGGCCATTCAGAAGATCGAGTCCATAGCTGCACCCTACGGCATCGGTCGCGACATGCACGTCGGCGATACCATCATCGGCATCAAGGGCCGCGTCGGCTTCGAGGCCGCTGCGCCTATGCTCATCATCGCGGCTCACCGCTTCCTTGAGAAATACACCCTCTCCAAGTGGCAGCAATACTGGAAAGACCAGGTCGCCAACTGGTACGGAATGTTCCTCCACGAGAGCCAATATCTCGAGCCCGTCATGCGCGACATCGAGGCTATGCTCGAAAGCAGCCAGCGTAACGTCTCCGGCACAGCCATCATGAAGCTCCGCCCCCACTGCTTCGAGACCGTCGGCGTTGATTCTCCCAACGACCTCGTCAAGAACAAGTTCGGCGAGTACGGCGAGATGCAGAAAGGCTGGACAAGCGAAGACGCCAAAGGCTTCATCAAGGTTCTCTCCACTCCTCTCCGCGCCTACTATTCCAACCATAAAGACGAAGCCTCCAAAATCGAGGAGGAACTCTAACAATCTCACAGAACCACCCTTATACAATGATTCAAGTAGGCATCATAGGCGCTGCCGGCTACACTGGCGGCGAACTAATGAGAATCCTCATAAACCACCCCTGGGCCAATATCCTCTTCGCGCAAAGCGAGAGCCACGCAAGCGAGCCCGTTTGGACTGCCCATCGCGACTTGATAGGTGAGACCACGCTCACTTTCTCCGCCGACGCGCCCGTCAACACGGCCGACGTGATCTTCCTCTGCATGGGGCACGGCAAGAGCCGTGGCTTCGTCGAGAAGCTCCCTAAGGATTTCAACGGCAAGATCATCGACCTCTCCAACGACTACCGCCTCCAAGATTCTGCCGACGGCTTCGTCTACGGCCTCCCCGAGGCCTTCCGCCGCGAGATTAAGGCAGCCGACAAGATCGCAAACCCCGGATGTTTCGCCACGTCCATCCAGCTCGCCCTACTCCCCATGGCCAAGCTCGACAAGCTCGGCGAGGTTCATGTGACCGGCATCACAGGCTCCACTGGCGCAGGTCAGAAACCATCCGAGACGACCCACTTCAGCTGGCGAGAGGGCAACCTCTCCGCCTACAAGGCCTTCACTCACCAGCACCTCGGCGAGGTCAACGAGACGCTCTCTCGCCTCGCTCCTCACTACAAGGGACAGATGAACTTCGTTCCCATCCGAGGCTGCCACACCCGAGGCATCATGACCTCCGTCTACTTCGATTGCGACCTCGACGAGGCCGACGCTGTCGATGTCTACAAGAAATACTATAAGGACGAGCCTTTTGTCAACATCGTCGATTTCAACCCCGATCTCAAGATGGTTGTCAATACAAATAAGTGCGTCCTCTACGTCAAGAAGTACGGCTCCAAGCTCCACGTCCTCTCCTTCATCGACAACCTCGTCAAGGGTGCGGCTGGTCAGGCCGTCGAGAATATGAACCTCCTCTTCGGGCTCCCCGAGAACACAGGTCTCAACATCAAGCCATCCGGCTTCTAACCCTCCCCAAAAACCAGTAAGACCATGAACCTTTTCGACGTATACTCTCTCTTCGATGTCGTCCCCGTCAAAGCCAAGGGCTGCAATGTATGGGACGACAAGGGAAATGAATACCTCGACCTCTACGGCGGCCATGCCGTAATCTCCATAGGTCACAGCCACCCGCGCTACATAAAGGCGATAACCGACCAGCTCAACAACATCGCCTTCTACTCCAATAGCGTAATCAATCCCCTCCAGGAGACTCTCGCCCAGAAGATTGGCGAGCTGAGCGGTCTCCCTGAATATAGCCTCTTCGTCTGCAACAGCGGAGCCGAGGCCAACGAGAACTGCCTCAAACTCGCGTCTTTCCATACCGGTCGCCGCAAGGTCGTCGCTTTCCGCCACAGCTTCCACGGTCGTACCAGCGGAGCTGTTGCCGTCACCGACAATCCTAAAATCAACTCCCCGTTCAACCTCCAGCACGAGGTTCTATGGGCTGAGCTGAACAACATCGCCTCCGTCGCCCGATACGTTGAGAAAGACGACGTTGCGGCCGTCATCATCGAGGGCATCCAAGGCTGCGGCGGTATCAACATCCCCGACAATAAGTTCCTCCAAGACCTCCTCGCCCTCTGCCATGCTCACGGCACGGTTCTCATCCTCGATGAGATCCAGAGTGGCTACGGACGCACGGGTACTTTCTTCGCCCATCAAGCTGCCGGCATCAAGCCCGACCTCATCTCCATGGCCAAGGGCATAGCCAACGGCTTCCCCGTAGGCGGTGTCCTCATCAGCCCTGAGTTCCAAGCTGTTAAAGGCATGCTCGGCACCACGTTCGGCGGCAACTACCTCGGCATGGCTGCCGCAATCGCTGTCGCTGATGTCTATCGCGACGAGAAGCTCGAGCAGAACTCAGCCGCTATCGGCAAATACCTCCTGGACAATATGCCAAAGAGCGACCGCATCAAAGAGGTGCGTGGCCGCGGTCTCATGATCGGTATCGAGTTCAACGAGCCGGTTTCACCCATCCGCCAAAAGCTCCTCTACGAACGCCACATTTTCACAGGCGTCGCAGGGCAGAATATGGTGCGCATCCTCCCGCCACTCTGCCTCTCCAAAGAGCAGGCCGACCATTTCCTCAAGGCCTTCGCCGAAGTCCTCGCAGAAAAGTAGAAACTACAGATTTGCACAAATAAGACAGCCAAGCAGCCCCACCATGGGCCGCTTGGCTGTCGCTCGTTCATGCAAGTTTTACATTTATGTTCCATCCGACAAATTTCCATCATCCATCCTTGCTATTACAACATTTATGTATAACTTTGAACATCAAGTTTAAAACAATGCTCAACTTTTCTTTCTCCCTCCTCCACGAGGCGCATCGCCATCATCACCATCATCATCGTCAGATGGTGGGGGAGCGGTCGTAATGCCATTACAGAAGGAAAACAAGACAAGTTCAGAACTTCAAGGCACAAAGACATAAAAAGAGGCTCACCCCGCCACGGCGACGGTGAGCCTCTTTCCTTTTTCTCGAATAACAAAAAGCACAACCATACCCATGACCACACTCCGCATCGCGGTCCAGACAAAAGGCCGCCTCTTCGAAGAGACAATGACCATGCTCGCCGAGAGCTCCATCAAGATTGAGCAATCCAAACGCACACTGCTCGTCCCGGCAAAGAACTTCCCCGTCGAGATCCTCTACCTCCGCGACGACGATATCCCCCAGGCCGTGGCAAGCGGCATCGCCGATGTCGGCATTGTCGGTGAGAACGAGTTCGAGGAGCGACAAGAGGATGCCGTCATCGTCAAACGTCTCGACTTCAGCAAGTGCCGTCTCTCGCTCGCCATCCCCAAAGCCCAAGAGCCCGACTATCGCCAGCAAGGCCTCAAGTGGTTCAATGGTAAGAAGATTGCAACCTCCTACCCGGGCATCCTCAAACGTTTCCTTAGCGCAAACAACATTAAGGCCGACGTCCACGTCATAACAGGCTCCGTCGAGATCGCCCCGGGCATCGGGCTCGCCGACTCCATCTTCGACATCGTAAGCTCTGGCTCCACCCTCGTAAGCAACAACCTCATCGAGGTCGAGGTCGTTATGAAGTCCGAGGCCGTCCTTATCGGCAACAAAGGGCTCTCCGACGACAAACGACAAATCCTCGACGAGATCATCTTCCGCTTCGACTCCTACAAGAACGCCGAGGGCAAGAAATATATCGTCCTCAACATAAAGTCCGACAAGCTCCCCGAGGTCGCCAAGCTCCTCCCTGGCCTCAAAGCACCTACCGTCACGGCCCTTGAGACCGAAGGTTGGAGTTCCGTTGCCTCCGTCATCGAGGAGAAACACTTCTGGGAAATCATTGGCAAACTCAAGCATCTCGGTGCCGAGGGCATCCTCGTCATGCCTATCGAGAAGATGATCCTCTAAAAAAACACCCGACCCCATGGAAATAATCCGCTACCCAGATAAAGACCGGTGGGCGCAAATTCTCCAACGCCCACATTTCGACAATTCCAGCCTCACGTCCACCGTCTCCGCCGTCATCGACGACGTTAAGGCACGTGGCGACCAGGCTGTCCGCGACTATGAGGCCAAGTTCGACCATGCCGTTCTCTCTGACCTCCAAGTCTCCGAAGCCGAGTTCTCCGAAGCCGAGGCGCAAGTGCCTGACGACCTCCGTAAAGCCATCGTCACGGCGGCGCACAACATCGCGGCGTTCCACTCTGCGCAAGACACACCACTCCCAAGCGTCGAGACGATGCCCGGCGTCCGCTGTTGGCAACGTGCCGTCCCCATCGACCGTGTAGGTCTCTACATCCCAGGCGGAACGGCACCTCTCTTCTCGACGGTGCTCATGCTCGCCCTGCCCGCCAAAATTGCCGGCTGCCCCGAGATTGTCCTCTGCACCCCACCGCGCCCCGACGGCACCGTCAATCCCGTCGTCGCCTATGCTGCCCATGTCGCGGGTGTCTCCAAACTCTATAAGATTGGTGGAGTCCAAGCCATTGCAGCCATGGCCTACGGCTCTGAGTCCGTCCCGCGTGTCTACAAGATTTTTGGGCCAGGCAACCAGTTCGTCACGGCTGCCAAGCAGATGGTCAGCCTCCGACAGGTCGCCATCGACATGCCCGCTGGACCTTCCGAGGTCGAGGTCATTGCCGACGAGACCGCCAACCCCCGTTTCGTGGCCGCCGACCTCCTCTCGCAAGCTGAGCATGGTGCCGACAGCCAAGCGATACTCATAACTTCCAGTCCCGACCTCGCACAAAAAGTTTATGACGAGGTCGAGAGGCAACTCGACGAGCTGAGCCGACGTGAGCTGACAGCCAAGAGCCTCGAGCATTCCAAGATAATCGTGGTGCGTGATTTCGACCAGGTTGTCGACATCACCAACGAGTACGCACCTGAGCACCTCATCATACAGACCGCTGACCCTCGCGCCATTGCCGACCAAATCCGCAACGCTGGCTCCCTCTTCCTCGGTCACTATACTCCCGAGAGCGCAGGCGACTACGCCAGCGGCACCAACCACACTCTCCCTACGAGCGGCTACGCCCACGCCTACAATGGCGTCAATCTCGACAGCTTCCGCAAGAAGATGACATGTCAGGAGATAACGCCCGAGGGTGTCCGCAACATCGCGCCGACGGTCGAGATCATGGCCCACAATGAACAGCTCACTGCCCACGAGGCCGCCATGCGCTTCCGTCGCCAAGAGGTCGAGTCCCGACAGCATGCCAAGACCGAGACTGCGTCTTTTGATGTCAAGAGGCTCGTGCGCCCCAACATCTTGGCTCTCAAGCCCTACTCTTGCGCTCGCACCGAGTTCCAAGGCCAGGCGCGCATCTTTGTCGATGCCAATGAAAATCCCTACGGCGAGCCGCTCAACCGCTATCCCGACCCGTTCCAAGGTGACATCCGTCCCCGCGTCGCTGCCCTCAAGGGCGTACGGGAGGGGCAGCTCATGTTCGGCAACGGCTCCGATGAGCCTATCGACCTCATCTACCGTGTCTTCTGCCGCCCTCGCCTCGACAATGTCGTCGCAATCGAGCCCACATATGGCATGTATCGCGTCGAGGCGGATATCAACGATGTCGAGTATCGTACCGTTAATCTCGGGTCGGAATATTCCCTCCAAGCCGACCGCGTCCTCGCCGCAACCGATGCCCAGACTAAGGTTATCTGGCTTTGCTCGCCCAACAATCCGACGGGCAATCTCCTTGCCCAACAGCAAATTAAGCGCATCCTCGATTCCTTCCAAGGCATCGTTGTCGTCGATGAGGCCTACATAGATTTCGCCCCCGAAGCCTCTTGGCTCCCTCGCCTCGATCAACACCCCAATCTCGTCGTCCTCCAAACGTTCTCCAAGGCGTGGGGTCTCGCTGGCGTCCGTTGCGGCATGGCTTTCGCCTCCGAGCAGATCATCGATCTCTTCAACAACGTCAAGTATCCCTACAACGTCAACAGCCTCACGCAGTCTCGCGTCTCCGAAGCTCTCGACAATGTGGCTGTCAAAGATGAGCGCGTCAAAATCATCCTTGCCGAGCGCAAGCGCATGGCCGATGAGCTGTCCGACATCCCCGTCGTCCGACAAGTTCATCACTCCGACGCCAACTTCATCCTCGTCCAGTTCGACGATGCCACGCGCGTCTACAAGTCTCTCCTCGCCATGGGCATCGTCACGCGCAATCGCCACCGTGTAGCCCTGTGCTCCAACTGCATACGCATCACCATAGGTACGCCCGACGAAAACACCGAAATCCTCAACGCTCTCAAATCTTTCTGACGCCACGATGCCACGACATATCCTCTTCATCGACCGCGACGGCACGCTCATCAAGGAGCCCCCTACCGAGGAGATCCGCTCTTTCTCCGACATCGAGTTCGTCCCAGGTGCCATCCGCAATCTCGCTTTCATCCGTAAGCATACCAATTTCGAGTTCGTCCTCGTCTCTAATCAAGATGGGCTGGGCTCTCCCTCCTATCCCCAAGAGGCTTTCGACGTTCTCCATAAGTTCGTCATGGATACCTATGCCGGGCAAGGCGTCACTTTTGACGATCAGCATATCGACTGCCACACCCCCGAGGACAATCACCCCTGCCGAAAGCCAGGTACTGGCATGCTGACCGCCTACATGGACGGCTCTGTCGACATGGATGCCTCCTTCGTCATCGGTGATCGTGAGACCGATGCCCAACTCGCGCGCAATCTCGGCTGCCGTGCCATAATTCTTGCCAATCCCGCCCTCACGAGCCGTGACCCGGACAACTCTTTCTCCGCACGCGTCCCCGACATCCCCGACGAGCGCGTCACCTATGTCCAAAGTTGGGATCAGGTGGCGGAAATCCTATACGCCGGTCGCCGCGCCGCCGAGGTGAAACGAACGACGAAGGAGACCGACATCTACGTGAAAATAGATCTCGACGGCACAGGCAAATGTCAGATTGACACTGGCTTAGGCTTCTTTGACCATATGCTCGAGCAAATCGGCAAGCACTCCTCCTCCGACCTCACAGTCAGCGTCAAGGGTGACCTCAATGTTGATGAGCATCATACCATCGAGGATACCGCGCTCGCCCTCGGTCAAGCCATCCGCCAAGCCCTCGGCGACAAACGAGGCATCGCGCGCTACGGCTTCTGCCTCCCCATGGACGATTGCCTTTGCCAAGTGGCCATAGATTTCGGTGGCAGGCCATGGCTCGTCTTCGATGCCCAGTTCAACCGCGAGAAGATCGGCGACATGCCGACCGAGATGTTCCTCCATTTCTTCAAAAGCCTTTCCGATGCTGCCATGATGAATCTTAACATCAAGGCGGAAGGTCAAAATGAGCACCACAAGATCGAGGGCATCTTCAAAGCCCTTGCGCGCTCAATCAAAATGGCAAAGGCGCGAGACATCGAGAACTTCCAACTCCCCAGCACCAAAGGAGCCCTATGATCTCTAAACCCATCTACCCGACGCCCGTCCACCTCGCCTCCACGCGCTCCACAAGCGACGTCCTGCGTCAAATGTCCGTGCGAGGCGAGGCGAACGACGACCTCACCTCCGTAATAGCCGATTTCCAGTCCGCTGGGCGTGGGCAGCTCGGCAATAGCTGGGAAAGCCAGGATGGCAAGAATCTCCTCATCTCCACAATTCTCCACCCTGCCGACCACGATGTCGCGCGCCAGTTCCTCATCTCCATGGCTGCCGCTCTCGCTGTCCGCGATGCCGTGTGCGCCGCCCTCCCTTCTCGACTCCATAATGCCGTAAAAATCAAGTGGCCTAACGACGTCTACGTCAACGATCTCAAAATATCCGGCATCCTCGTTGAGAACCAGCTCCGAGGACGCCTCATTTCCGAATCCATCATCGGCGTCGGCCTTAATGTCAACCAAGTCGATTTCTCCCACGCGCCCAACCCTGCGTCCATCAAGATGTTCACCTCCGTCGACACCCCTGTTGCCGACGTGGCGGACTCTTTTCTCCGTGCCCTCCGCCTCCGAGCCGACGCCATGTCCGAGCCCCAGCTTGCCCGCGATTTCTGGAATTGCCTCTATCGTGCCGATGGCGACTTCCACGCCTTCGCCGATGCCAATGGCCGTTTCCTCGCCCGAATCGCCTCAATAGACCCCGACGGACGCCTCCATCTTGAGCTTAAGGACCACTCCCGACGCTCGTTCCTTTTCAAGGAAGTAGAATACGTAATCCCCTCATCGAGAGGCGACATGACGCCCAACATTTAGACTCCGCAGCCTCCCCCATCCCGCCTAAAATGAGTATCTTTGTAATCTAATACAAGGATCGCTCACGCATGGCAAAACTCTTCCTCGTTGTGGCCGCTCTCCTCGGCGCGGCACTGGCTCTCCTGGCCATCAATATCATTCTCCGTAAAAACGGCACTTTCCGCTCCGAAGACATCGGGGCGAGCAAAGCCATGCAAAAACGTGGCATCCACTGCTATCGCGCGCAAGACAAGATCGAGCAGCGTGACAAAAAGTCCATCATGGACATGCAAAAATGAACTTCGCCACAATGACCGCAAGAAAAAAACAACCTGTTGCGCCAACGCCCGAGGGCGAGACGTGGGTCGGAAACATCATCGACCGCCATGCCGATACTCTCGCCTACGCCATAGTAGCCCTCACGGCCCTCATGGCGCTCCTCCTCTTCAACGCCCGAATGAGCGAGGGCGGTGACGACAGCAGCTACATATGCCGCGCTCTCGACTTCCTCGCCGAAGGTCGCTACCCCAACTACCAAGGCCCCCTATACCCACTCTTCCTTGCGCCTTTCATCGCGCTCCACGGTGGCGTCAGCGTCATAGGTCTCAAGTTCACATCCTATGTGCTTATCGTCCTCGGGCAGCTCGGCATGTATTTTGCCCTCCGACGCTCCGTCTCGTGCCGCCTCCTCCTCTCTGTCATGCTTCTCATGGCTGTCAACCTTTGGTTCGTCCAGTTCGGCAGCCTCACGTATAGCGAGCCGCTCTTCATCATCTTCCAGTGGCTCTTCATCTGGAGCCTCCTCCGCCTCGATGATACCGCAAGTGGGCAGTGGGAGAAGATTGCCCTCTGGAGTATTCTCGTCGGTGCGGCAGTCGTTCTCGCGTCTCTCATCCGTACCGCTGGCTTCGGCTTTGGCGTGGCTGCCGTGGTCTATCTGCTCATCCGTCGCCAATGGATCAATGCCGCCGCCGTTGTCGCTTCCGTAGCTGTCGTATTCTGTCTGTGGCTCGGCATCCGCACTGCCGCTTGGGGCGAGGTGAAAAATGATGACA
Organism: Clostridium sp. CAG:343; assembly: GCA_963616565.1. Taxonomy (GTDB): domain Bacteria; phylum Bacteroidota; class Bacteroidia; order Bacteroidales; family Marinilabiliaceae; genus W3P20-009. Next base: position 269,792 of record CAVEKX010000002.1, on the reverse strand, counting down.
AGCAGCTCAACTCTCTCCTCCAGGTCGACCCCTATGACCCTGCCGGCGGGCTCGAGACCCCCAAGGGCTTTGTCGAACGCTTCGTAGGCAACTCCAACCTCTACCTTTCAAAGCACTACCTCAAAATGCTCGGCCTCCGCGACGTCGACAGCCGCAGCAAGTCCACGACGGCGACAATCCTGCTCTACACTCTCTTCTTCTGGGGTGCCACCGTCGCCTATAAGCGCAACCGCGCCATCCTCCTCGTCGCTGTGACGGCTGCCACCATGCTCTCCCTCACCTTCTTCTCCCTCCAGGTGCTTTGGGATCAATATCGCCTCATTCTCCCCTACGTCGCGCTCATGCACATCGTCGTCCTCTACGCAATTTCCGACATCGTCAGGCGACTCGCGCGACGTCATCGAATGAAGATCATGGGGACGCTCGTCTTCGTCCTTTCCGCCATCCTCTTCGCCCGCTCCTCTTCGCAAGCCGATGTCCTAACGCTCCGTCGCAACCTCCTGTCCGACCAGCTCTCTGGCTACACCCCCGACTGGTATCACTATCTCGCCCTCTGCCGCTCCACGGCCAACCTCCCCTCCGATGCCTACGTCGCTTGCCGTAAGCCAAACATGGCGCGCATATATTCCGGCGGACGCAAGTTCTACGGCATCTACACCATCCCCTCCACCGATCCCGACGAGCTTGTCGCAAATCTCCGCAATCATGGCGTGACTCACATCATCGTCGGAAGCCTCCGACGCGACCCTGCCAAGGCGGGGCTCGGCGTCATAAACACCATCCACCGATACCTCAACGTCATCCTCCAAAAATATCCGCACTTCATCGAGCAAGTGGAGATGCAAGGAACCAACGAGTCCGAACCTGCCGCTCTCTTCCTCCTCCACTACGAGAACGCGCAACCTCAGCCACAAGACTAAAACCTCACCGAACTCTCACAATGTCCGACGACAAACTGCAATATTTCCGTAATGCGGCAAACGACTGGCGAAAGTATCGTCGCAGCCGCTCCTACTACTGGAATCAGATAACAAACTTCATATCTTTCTACCTCAACGATGCTCAAAGCGTCATCGAGATAGGATGCGCCACGGGCGAGACCATAGCCCAGCTCCCAGCCCGCCGTCGTGTGGGCATCGACTTCTGCGATGAGCTTATCTCCCAAGCCAAAGTCGCCCACCCCGAAGTCGAGTTCCACACCATGCCCGCCGAGGACATCACGCTCGACGAGAAGTTCGATGTCATCATAATGTCCAATCTAACAGGCTACCTCGACGACATCGAGCTCGTGCTCAACCAAGTGCGCAAGCTCTGCCACCAACGTACGCGCGTCATCATCAACACCTACAACCGACTTTGGGAACCGCTCATCGGCATCGCCGAGTTCCTCGGGATTAAGCGCAAAAGCCCCGAGCAAAACTGGCTCTCCAAAGATGATATGCGCAACCTCCTCTACCTCACGGGCTTTGAGACCTACCGTACAAACAGCAACATGCTCCTCCCCTTCGGTGTGCCTCTCCTCGCCCCTCTCCTCAACCGCTTCGTGTCCCACCTTCCCCTAATGGGTCATCTCTCCCTCAACGACTACATCTTCGCGCGCCCCATGCCCGAGGATGAGACCGCGTCCGACGATTGGAAGAAACGTTACTCCGTCTCCGTCGTCATCCCAGCGCGCAATGAGAGTGGCAACATCAAGCAAGCCGTCGAGAGAATCCCCGATATGGGATGCCACACCGAGATAATCTTCGTCGAGGGCAACTCTACCGACGACACGTGGCAGCGCATCCTCCAAGTCCAAAAACTCTACGAGGGGCAGCGCGACATTAAGGCTCTCCGTCAAGACGGCAAGGGCAAGGGCGATGCCGTCCGCAAAGGCTACGATGCCGCAAAGGGCGACATCCTCATGATCCTCGATGCCGACCTCACCGTCCCGCCCGAAGATCTCCCAAAATTCTACAAGGCCATTGCCACATCCAAGGGCGAGTTCATCAATGGCGTGCGCCTCGTCTACCCTATGGAGAAAGGGTCCATGAGGACGCTCAACACCTTCGGCAACCATTTCTTCAGCTCCCTCTTCTCCTGGATTCTCGAGACTCCCATTAAGGATACCCTCTGCGGCACCAAGGTCATGTTCCGTAGCGACTATGTCCGCCTCGCTGCAAATCGCGACTTCTTCGGTGATTTTGACCCCTTTGGCGATTTCGACCTCCTCTTCGGCGCCTACAAGCTCAACCTCCGCATCGTCGACCTCCCCATACGCTACCGCGAGCGCAAGTATGGCACAACCAATATCTCGCGCTTCCGCCATGGTCTCCTCCTCCTCCAGATGAGCGCATTCGCAGCTCTCAAAATCCGTTTCCGTTAAAGACAATATCTTAGCTGCTAATACGTATTACTAATGGCAGTCGTAAAAAAAGCGATATTCCCAGGCTCTTTCGACCCCTTTACCGTCGGTCATGAAAGCATAGTCAACCGAGGTCTCGAGGTTTTCGACCATATCGTCATTGCCGTAGGCGTAAATTCCGATAAGCATTGTCTTTTCAATGCGCGCCAACGCGTCGATTTCATCAAGACAGTCTTCGCTGACGAGCCCCGTGTCTCCGTCGAGACCTACGACGGGCTTACTGTCGATTTTGCGCGCCAACTCGGCTGCTCCCACATCATCCGAGGGCTGCGAACTTCAGCCGATTTCGAGTTCGAACGTGCCATCGCTCAAGTCAATAGGCAGATGACGGGAATCGATACCGTTTTCCTCCTCACGACTCCCGAGCATACGCCCGTAAACAGCACCATCGTGCGCGACATCCTCCGCCACGGCGGCGACGCATCCCTCTTCCTCCCCGAACGTATCAGGCAAATGGTAAAATGCGCAGAGCTTTAATCATCATATCGCTCATCTTCTCGCTAACGTCTCTCGTCTCAGCGTCCCCTACAATCATAAAGGGGCATGCCAAGGGCTACGAGGGACGCACCATCGTTTTCCAGTCCCAAGCCGACCCTCTTAGCCGCATCCCTGTCGACATCGAGGCCGTAACCGTCGACGAGGACGGAACGTTCACTCTCTCAGCCAATATTTCTGAAATAACAAGGGTCTCCATCGACCTGAGCTACTATACCGCCTACATCTATCTTGAGCCTGGTGTCAAATACGATGTCACGCTCCCTCCGTTCCGCCTCCGTCCCGATGCCGAACGCTTCAACCCCTTCTATGAGCCGCGGCAAATAGATCTCGTCATAAACTCCTCAACCTCCAACCTCAACCACGCCCTGCGTTCTCTATCTCGAGATTTCGCCAAGATATATTTCCCCAATGCGGCAAAGATGACGCGCCGCCAAGACACCAAGCTCGCCGATCGTCTTATCGAAAGGCTCGACTCCGCTGTCCGCAAGATTAATTGCCCCAACCCCTTTTTCCGCCAGCAAGCCCATTTTCTCAAAGCTCGCATCTACGCCACGGCGAGGCTCAGCTCCCCTCGCGCCGTGCTGTCTAAATACTTCACCGCGCACCCCGTCGTACTCAACGTCCCCGCCTATTGGCAGACGATAGACATGATAGCCCCCGAGGTTTTGACCCAATCTCCCTACAAGTCAATCCGACAGAAGCTTGCCGACGCCATGGGCCGCAAGTCTCCCACGGCCGACAACCTCTCTGCCATCCTCTCGCAAGACTCGCTCTTCTCCCACTCCCTCCAACTCCGCGAGGCTCTCATTGTCAAGGATATAACCGACGCCTACTACGCAAGGCATATCTCCGAGGGACGAGCCGATTCGCTCCTCACAAGCGCGGCCCGCTCTTTCCGCACACGCTCCGTCCGCCTCATGGCCGCCAATGTCTATGCCAAGAAGAACAAGCTGAGGGCAGGGCTGCCCGCGCCAGACTTCAGCCTCACCGACAATCGTGGCTCCGAGGTGCAGCTCAGCTCTTTCCATGGTCGCTTCCTCTACCTCTGTTTCATGCACACGCAAAACTATGAGTGTCTGAAGGCAATGCCCACCCTCGACAATCTCGCTCAAGTGCATCGTGACAATCTCGACATCCTCTGCGTCTTCACGGACGAGCGCCCCGATGACGCTTTCCGCCTCGTCGAGAAAAATGGTTATACCTGGAAAGCCATATCCTACATCTCCAGCCAACGTATCCTCCAAGACTATCAGGTCGCCGCCCTCCCCACATATTTCCTCATCGACCCCGATGGTTGCATCTCCATAGCCCAGGCGCCAAGCCCCAGCGAGAATGTCGGACCCGCCATCGCCTCGGCTATCCGCCAATACTTATTAACCAAGCGTCGCGGACGACCAGATGTCCCGCGCACCATCTACGATATAGCCAACGAGGCTAAGCCAGTAAAATGAACCAGACCACCGACCCCCAATCCCCAATGGTCGAGGCGTACGCCCTCACCAAGAACTTCGGAGAGCTTCAAGTTCTCCGTGGCATCGACCTCCAAATAGGAAGAGCCGAGGTGGTCTCCATCATGGGCGCAAGCGGAGCCGGCAAGACGACGCTCCTCCAAATCCTCGGGACGCTCGACCGCCCTACGTCAGGCTCCGTCACTATCGACGGAGTCGACCCTTTCTCCCTCTCCCAACGCCAATTATCCGCTTTCCGCAACACCAAGATAGGCTTCGTCTTCCAGTTCCACCAGCTGCTACCCGAGTTCACGGCTCTCGAGAATGTCATGCTCCCCGCCCTTATCGGTGGCAAGACGGCCCCCGAGGCTGAAGCCCGAGCCGCCGAGCTGCTCGACTTCCTCAACCTCTCGCATCGTGCGGGCCATAAGCCAAATGAGTTGAGCGGCGGCGAGAAGCAAAGGGCTGCCATAGCGCGCGCCCTCGTCAATAACCCGTCCGTCGTCTTTGCCGACGAGCCTTCCGGAAATCTCGATAGCCATAATGCCGACGAGCTTCAGAGCCTCTTCTTCTCTCTCCGTGAGAAGTACGGGCAGACGTTCGTCATCGTCACACACGACGCCCGCCTCGCTCAAACGTGCGACCGCATGATTGTCATAAAGGACGGTCTCGTATGCTGACCCCCCATCTTAAAGAACTCCTCGACGCCAAGGTCGACCTCTACGAGAGACCCGATTTCATCCCTGCCGACCCCATCTCCATCCCCCACAGATACTCACGCCGACAAGATATTGAGGTCGCAGGCCTCCTTGCCGCTACTATCGCTTGGGGCAATCGCAAAGCCATTGTCTCAAAGGCAAACCAGATGGCAGACCGACTCGGAGGCGACCCTTTCGATTTCGTCATGTCCGCCTCCGATAGCCAGATAGACGCATTGTCGTCTTTCGTCTACCGCACTTTCCAAAAAGAAGATCTCCCGTCGATGGTTCGCGGTCTCCGCCGCGCCTATTCTCTCTCCCCGTCCCTCTCTCTCGAAGACCTGTTCCTCCCCTCCGATGGCGAGTCTCTCCGCGACGGCATCGCCCGTTTCCGCGACGCTATGACTCAGGCCATGGCGCAACGCTCCCTCAAGCATATTCCCAACCCCGCAAGCGGCTCGGCAGCCAAGCGTCTCTGCATGTTCCTCCGATGGATGGTTCGATCCTCCGCCCGTGGCGTCGACTTTGGGCTGTGGAGCAGAATATCGCCATCAAGGCTTGTCATCCCCCTCGATGTCCATGCTGCTCGCACGGCGCGCTCCCTCGGGCTGCTCTCACGCTCGCAAAACGACTGGCAGGCAGCCACTCAGCTTACGTCCGCCCTTGCAGAACTATGCCCCTCAGACCCCGTCCGCTACGACTTCGCCCTCTTCTCCATCGGGATTATCGAGGGTGGGATATAATAGCCCGGGCGGAGTTTTTCAGCACAACACGTAAATCCACCTCCTTTCCCCTCTTGTGTTCCTACCTTTTCAAGAATTATTCTATCTTTGCTAATACTGATAGAAGAAACACAAGAAAACACATCACTAATAAGTTACAATGGCCAAAATCACTAAAGAAGACGCCCTCCGCTACCATGCCGAAGGACGACCGGGTAAGATCGAGGTGATCCCCACCAAACCCTACAGCTCACAGCGCGACCTCTCACTCGCCTACTCCCCTGGCGTCGCAGAGCCGTGCCTCGAAATCCAGAAGAACCCCGAGGCGGCATATGAGTATACCGACAAGGGAAACCTTGTAGCCGTCATTTCCAACGGCACAGCCGTCCTCGGTCTCGGCAACATCGGTGCCGTGAGCGGCAAGCCCGTCATGGAGGGTAAGGGCCTCCTGTTCAAGATATTCGCCGGCATCGACGTGTTTGATATCGAAGTCGACGAGAAAGACCCAGACAAGTTCATCCAGGCCGTCAAGGCCATATCCCCAACTTTCGGCGGCATAAACCTTGAGGACATCAAGGCGCCCGAGTGCTTCGAGATTGAGACGAGGCTCAAGGCCGAGCTCGACATCCCCGTCATGCACGACGACCAGCACGGCACCGCCATCATCTCCGCCGCAGGTCTTATCAACGCCCTCCAAATCGTCGGTAAGAAGATTGAGGACGTGAAGGTCGTTGTCAACGGCGCGGGCGCGGCTGCCATATCCTGCACGAGGCTCTACCAGAAGCTCGGCGTCCGTCGCGAGAACGTCATCATGGTCGACTCCAAGGGCCCCATCAAGATGGATCGTCCAGGTCTGACGGAGCAGAAGCGCGAGTTCGCCACCACGCGCGACGTCAATACGCTCGCCGAGGCTGTCAAGGACGCTGATGTCTTCCTCGGCCTCTCTGTCGCTGGCGTCCTTACGCAAGACATGGTGCGCTCGATGGCTAAAGACCCGATCGTCTTCGCCCTTGCCAACCCCGAGCCTGAGATCTCTTATGAGGATGCCATGGCAAGCCGTCCTGACATCATCTTCGCTACTGGTCGTTCCGACCGACCCAACCAGATTAACAACGTCCTCGGTTTCCCATATATCTTCCGTGGCGCTCTCGACGTCCGAGCCCGCGCCATCAACGAGGAGATGAAGATTGCCGCCGTCAAGGCCATCGCCGAGCTCACGCGCAAGACCGTTCCCGATGTCGTCAATGCGGCATATGGAATGAAGCGCATCAGCTTCGGTCGCGACTACATCGTGCCTAAGGCTCTCGACCCACGACTCCTTACCACCGTCGCCCCAGCCGTCGCTAAGGCCGCTATGGAGAGTGGCGTTGCGCGCAAGCATATTGAGGATTGGAACGCCTACGAGGAGAAGCTCCGCAGCCTTATGGGTCTCGACAACAAGATGCTCCGCAGCTTCTACGACATGGCTCGTCAGAACCCGCGCCGCGTCGTGTTCAGCGAGGCTAACCACGTCAACATGCTCAAGGCAGCCGCCCAGGCATACAGCGAGGGTCTCTGCAAGCCTATCCTTCTCGGCAATGAGGAGAAGCTCGCCAAGATTGCCGCGGAGAACGATATTGACCTTACGGGCGTCGAGATCGTCAACCTGCGCCACGACCGCGAGGAGGCTCGCCGCTCTCAGTTCGCCAAGATCATGGTTGACGAGAAGGGCCGTGAGGGTGCGACATACGATGAGTATTACGAGAAGATGTTCGACCGCAACTACTTCGGTCTTATGATGGTCAAGACCGGTGCGGCAGACGCCATGATTGCCGGTGTATATACCAAGAATGAGGATCTTGTCGAGGCTGCCAAGGAGACTATCGGCATCCGTCGCGGTCTCGAGCATATCGGCGCCATGCACATCCTCAACACCAAGCGCGGCCCTCTCTTCCTTGCCGACACTCTCATCAACCGTCACCCGTCGACCGACGTCCTCATCGACGTTGCCAAGCTCACTTACGATACTGTCAAGTTCTTTAATAACACGCCAGTCATGGCGATGCTCTCTTACTCCAACTTCGGCTCGACGAAGGAGGGTAGCCCAGCCAGCGTGCATAAGGTCGTCCAGACCCTCCATGAGCGTTATCCGGACATGGTCGTCGATGGCGAGATGCAGGTCAACTTCGCCCTCAACCAGGAGTTGCGCGACCGTATGTTCCCCTTCTCGAAGCTCTACGGGCGTCAGGTGAACACTCTTGTGTTCCCTAACCTCAGCTCTGCCAACACGGCATCGAAGCTCCTTCTCGAGATGGGCGTCGGCGACATCCTCGGTCCTATCCAGATGGGCTTGCGCAAGCCTATCCACTTCCTCGATATCGAGAGCTCCGTGCGCGACATCGTCAACATGACAGCGGTTGCCGTCATTGACGCGGCCGTCCAGGAGAAGCGTGACAACCTCTCGCTCGACGAGTAGTAGTCACTATTTATTGATTAAAAAGCGTCGCCAAGATGGGGTAAGCCCCTTATTATTGGCGGCGCTTATGTTTTTTGTCATGTTAGTCGGGTGAAAGCACCTGCTTTGGCATGATTGTTGGTTAATGGGGGGTATTCGTGGCGCAAACAATTATCTTTGCCACGTCAAACGCCAAACATATAATTATAAAATGTCACTCAAAACCATTCTTCCAGTAGCGGCCACGGCGGCTGCCTTGGTGTTGGTCACGTCATGTCTTGACGATGAGACCAAGAACTCGTTTGATTTCCAAGTGTCGGGCTACGTCCTTCAGGGCAAGACTGCCGACACTGTCAGGACCTACTCTCCGTTCATTGCCGTATCTTCCCTCTATTCGGAGTATAAGCTTGCGGACGTCAAGGTTAAGAACGACAAGCTCTCGCTGCCTATGGAGCAGTATACCGACTGGGTGTTCCAGACTGTCGAGGACAAGTGTGTCTACACCGACGCTGACACGGCGAGCCTCAACGGCACTTATACGGCTACGGCTACGACCACGACTGGTGAGGTTAAGACTACGAACTTTAAGATTCACGTCTTGGAGAGTGACACTCTCGGACCTGTCAAGCCAAGTGTGCTGAAGTTTACTGACGGCACCATCTCTGTCACCATGCCTCCTGTGAAGAACGCCTCGAACTATGGTGTCATCATCACTCCGTATGATGAGGGGAAGGATCCTAAGCGTATCAGCTCCGTCCTTCAGATTGCTAAGAACGCGTCTTATAACGCTGACAGCACAGAGGTCTCTTATACCACCCAGTTCTACCGCTCTTACCTGTCGACCTCTATTGCGGGTGCGGTTGTCAAGGCTTATGCTACGACGAGCAGCAGCCTCTTCCTTGAGAGCGATACTTCTATCGTCATCCTTCCTTCTGGAAAGTAGTTTGTAATCCTCCCCGAATAATAAAAGAGAGGCGCGGCATTATATCTTGCCGCGCCTCTCTTTTTATTGTCGGATGGGTTAGCGGCGGTTGTCGCGCTGGGTGCCGATGTGGAGTCCCAAGGTGACGGATATGTTTGTTTGGTTGCCGTGAGGGTTTTGGGCGATGGACTGGGTGTCGCCGTTGGAGCTTTGCATGCTGATGACGTCATCTTTGAGTTGGGGGACGATGTTGAGGCGAACTTGGAGGCTGGCGAGGGTCTGTCTGCCGGCTTTGAAGTAGGCTCCAGTCATGACGCCGAAGGCAGGGGAGATGTTGTTGGTCTTGTATTGGGTGGCGGAGATGGCTCCGGCGTATTGGGTGTTTGGTGTGAAGTCGACTGAGTTCATGATGAGCTCGCCTCCGACGAGGACGCCGAAGAATGGGCGTACGGCTTTACGGGAGAAGAAGAGTCGGCCTGTGAGGTTGAGGTCGAGGGCTCGGTATGTGGCTTCGAACTCGCCGTAGCGAGTGAGGTTTGACCAGGTTTTTTTGTCGTTTTGCCCGTAGTTGCGGAATCCGATTTCGGCTCCGACGCCGATGCTCTGGTTCATCTGCCTCATGGCGTCGGCGTAGATGACGAAGCCTGTCTTGGCGACGTCGCGGAAGGATATCTCGTCGTCGTCGCGTCCGATGGAGGTCGGGATGGCGAAGCCGATGTGTCCGCCGACGTAGATTTGCCCGACGTTGAATGTTGAGGAGCGGGTGGCAGGGAGTGGGGCTGGGGCGGGTAGAGCGTCGTTTTCTGCCATGGCGGGGAGGTGGGATAAGGTCATGGCGAGGAGTATGGCGGTTGGGAGGAGTCGGCGTGTCATGATGTTACTCGTCATTTTTTATTCTTTCGAGGTTGAAGAAACGTTCGGGAGCGACACCGATGAAGTTGTCTATGACGATGTCGGCGAGTTCGGCAACGACGTCGCGGCCGAATGTCGTGGCGAGACCCACGGTCATCATGCCTGCGGCGCGTCCGGCTCGGATGCCGTTTTGTGAGTCTTCAAAGACGACGCACTCGTCGGCATCGCGGTTGAGGACTTCGGCACCTTTGAGGAAGCAGTCGGGCTCTGGTTTGGAGCGTGTGGTCATCTCGGCTGTTATGATGGCGTCGAAGAGGGTGTCGAAGTCGGGGATATGGTTACGGACGTCGCGCATCTTGTCTTCATTGCTGCTGGTGACGACGGCAGTCTGGACGCCTGCGTTGCGGAGAGAGAGGATGTAGGCTCGTGCACCAGGGATGAAGTCGTATTTCATCTCGTTTGCCTCGAAGTCGTAGAGCATTTTTTGGACTTCTTGCTTGTCTTTGTCTTCGGGGAAGTAGGTGGAGAGGATGTGGGTGAGGGTGGTGCCTTTGATTTGTTTGGCGAAGTTTGGGAGTTCGGGGTGGTATTTTTTGCCTATGCGCCCCCAGATGATGTTGTATTGTCGTTCGGTGTCCAATACAACGCCGTCGAGGTCGAAGAGAGCTGCGATGCGTGCCATTTTTCTGATCTTGTGGATGTTAGTTGGGTGGAGAGTTTTTTTCTATTCTTTCATGAGTGCGAAGGTCTCGATGAATGGTTTGTAGGCGGAGAAAGGCAGTCGGTCTCCGTCGACGCTCATTTCGGCTTTTGAGTAGAAGGGTTCTCGGTTTTTGAGTTGTGAGGAGATGAAGTCGAGAAGCTCGTCGTCGGACTTGCCGGCGAGGAGAGGGCGTTGGTTTTTGGCGTCTTTGAGCCTTGCGGCGAGGACTTGGGGCTCGACCTTGATGTAGATGGTGAGGCCGGCGGCTCGCATGACGTCGATGTTGTCGAAGTGGCAAGGAGCTCCGCCGCCAGTGGCTATTATGGCGTTATGCTCGGAGGTGAGGGTTTTGAGGGCTTGCGCTTCGGCTTTCCGGAACTCGTCTTCTCCTTTGTCGGCGAAGAATTGTGAGATGGAGCATCCTATTTGCTTTTCGACGAAGTCGTCCATGTCGATGAAGCGCCATCCCATGTCTTTGGCGATGTATCGTCCGATGGTGCTTTTGCCGCAGCCCATGTACCCGATGAGGAAGACTCTTTCCATGATTGTTTTGTTTAGGCTTTAGAGTTGTTCTTGGCCTTGGACATTATTTCCATGAGAGCTTTTGCCATTTGGTCGGGGCATGAGGTGGCTTTTATTCCGCATTTTATGCCGTTTATGGCTTTTGCCACCTCGTCTGCTTTCCTTCCTTCCATGAGGCGGCAGAGGCCTTGGAGGTTGCCGCTGCATCCGCCAGCCACTTCGACGTGTAGGATTGTCCCCGTCTCATCGGCCTCGATGACGAATTTCTTGCTGCATACGCCGCTTGGTTGATATTCGTAGGTCATGGTTTTGTGGTCTGATTCTTTGGTTTCTAATGTGTTATGAGGATTTTGCCTATTGACTTGAGTTTGCCGCTGTCGGCCGTCATCCAGGCGATGTATACGCCCGGGGCTGCGAGTCGTCCGTCGGCATAGCGGGCATCCCATCTTGCCGTGCCACCGAGGCTGCGGGTCTGCGATACGCGTGCGCCTGCGGCATCGGTTATGTATATGAGTGCGTCGGAGGGGAGTTGGTCGATGGTTATGTAGTCTTGTGTTCCGTTGAGGCTGAAGGGGTTTGGGTAGATGCGCGCGTTGGAGAAGTCGTCGGAGGGCTCGGTGGCGTCGGAGTGGTAGGAGGCGATGCCGACGGAGGTGACGAAGAAGACCTCGCCGTCGGACTGCCTTATTGCGATGCTGAGAACCTCGTCGGAGGGGAGCGGGCTGTTGTCGGTATTGAAGTGATGGATGGTCGATGAGCCGTCGGCACTGACGAGGTAAACGCCTTCGGTTGCTGTTGCGATCCACTTGCGGTTGGCTCCGTCGACGGCTATGGACAGGATGTCGACTGCATCGAGGAGGTAGTCGGCGAGGTTGGTGCCGTCGTTGCGAGGTTGCTTTATCTTGCTGAAAGAGACGGAGCCTGTCTGGAGCATTGTCTTATTGTCTTTCGTGACGAGGAGGCCACTTGGCGTGCCGAGCCAGACGTCGCCGTTATTGTCGATGTCGATGGTGTTGGCTCGTTGGCTGACGAGGTCGCCTGTCTCGGCATCGGTTAGCGACATTGTGGCGACGTATTGGCGGTCGGTGGTCACTGGGGCTGTGCTGATGTAGAGGTCGTCGTCGGGGGTTTCTGGCGTGCCGTTGATGTTGAAGACAGTGACGTGCGTGCCTCCCATTCGGGATGCGCTGAGCCATACATTGCCGTTGGGGGCTATAGTCATGCAGGCATTAGAGTGCGCCCCGAAGGGACCGTAGGCGTAGCAGGACCATTCGCCGTCGGGGGTCTTGATGTTGAGAGCACTATCGACACCGCATGCTATGGCGTAGAGATTTCCGTCGGAATCGATGGTCATGGCGTCGGTGCGGGTGTAGCGCGAGCCTCCGAAGATGTCCTTGAGGGTGGTGTTGGCGGCGGAGTATTGCTCGCCGATGGTGTCGGCTGCCACTTTGAAGATTCCCGTTCCCCAGGTCGAGAGGTAGACCTCCTCGGTGTTTTTGGGGTTATAGGTCACGAAACACGGCTCGCGGCTGGTGGATGTTGTCTTGTGGGACTCTTTCCACGTGCCGTCGCGGAGGATGCTAATGGCGGCAGGGTAGTTTTGGTTGTTGTATTCGTAGGAACGACCAGGCCCTGTGACGTAGATGACATCTCCTGCGGCTGTGGCGTTGGTGTGGATGTTGCCACGCGGCCCGTTGGGCTTGTAGGCTTTGCCGATGCCGGCTGTGTCGGTTATGACGAGCGAGGCGTTATAGTCGGCGATGACGAGGTCTCCATTTTTGGTAAGGCAGGCTTGTCGGAAGGCTGGGGTGTAGACGGCGTCGGCTGTGTCGGCGCGTCCGACGCGGGTTACCTCAGCCTCTTTCTGCCAATTGGCGGAGAAGATGCGGACAGCGTTGGTGGAGGTGACGGTCATTTTGCCGTTGGCGGCGTCGAGGTTTCGGAACTTCTTGATTGTAGTAATCTTCTTGGCGCCGTCGGGCGTTATTCGCCAAATTGCGGCATCGCCATCGAGAGAGCCTATGGCGGCGTAGGCTGTATCGTTGAGAGTTTCGAGGGCGAGAGTGTTGCCAGAGGGCTGAGAGAGCATTTGCCACTGGTTGGCGTCTTCGAGTATTTGGCTGTTGGAGGGCGCGCGGTAGATGCCGGAGGAGGTGGCCGCATAGATGTATCCGTCGGCGAGGCAAACGTCGGTCACGTTGGCGCGGGATTGGGTGACGCCCCATGAGGAACGGATCTCGGCTCGTGAGGGATCGACTTGTAGGATGCCGCTGGCGAAGCCGACGTAGTAGTATCGTCCCGCAGGGGTTATGCTGTTGATGGTCTTCTGAGAGAGATTTTGGTTGAGGCGCAGCTCGGGGATGTTGGTTGTTTGTCGCTCTTGGATGTCGATGATGTCGATATCGCCGTTGGAGTATCCGACCACGAGGTTGTCGCCGTCGCCACGGATTGCTGAAATGCCGGCTTGGGAGAGGTAGTTAAGCTTGGTGAGGGTTTGGGAGAGTCCTTCGTCGCCGTCGCGGAGAGTGAGGGCTTGGCTGTTGCCGGCAATGGCGCAGCCAGCGGCTACGGCGGCCATTGTGGTGCCGTCGAGGGAGGGGTGCATGGTCCATTGCGCCTGAGCGGAGGAGATCGTCAGGAGAAGGGAGAGGAGGAGCGCGGCGGCGTGTCTGATCATTTCTTGTCGTTGAGGAATTGTGCGAGGGCGCGGACGGCTTGCCCGCGGTGGCTTATTTTGTTTTTGTCGTCGATAGACATTTGGGCGAATGTTTTTCCGTCGTGGCCATCGGGGGCGAAGATGGGGTCGTAGCCGAAACCTGCGTCGCCGTGGCGTTCGGTGGCGATGGAGCCGCGGCAGATGCCTTGGAAGAGGGTCTCGGTGCCGTCGGCGTCGATGAAGGCGATGACGGTGCGGAATTGGGCGGTGCGGTTGGTTTTGCCGTCGAGGGCAAGGAGGAGCTTGTCCATGTTGCGGTTGGGGTCGCACTCGGGCCCTGCGTAGCGTGCCGTGGTGACGCCCGGGGCTCCGTCGAGGGCTTCGACTTCGAGACCGGTGTCGTCGGCGAAGCATGCCTTGCCCGTGAGGTCATGGAGGAAGCGCGCCTTGATGAGGGCGTTGCCTTGGAGGGTGTCGGCAGTTTCGGGGATGTCGGCAGTTATGCCGGCGTCGTCGAGGGTGAGGAGAGAGTATTTGTCAGCGGTCATCCGCTCTATTTCGGAGGCTTTGCCTCGGTTGTGTGTCGCGAAGAGGAGTTCTGTTTTCATAGTTGATTTATAGTGTTTTACGGGGAGGGTGTGTAGCGCATTTGTTATGTGCGAATTTACCAAATTTTTGTGGTTTGTCCAATTGTTTTTGTGTGGTTGGAGGGGTAAAAAAGGAGCGACCCCTGCCGTTGTGGAAGTCGGCCGGGGTCGCTTTAGGAGTGGAAGTCGTCGGAGAAATCGGCGGCTTGTGTTTTTAGAAGTTGGAGTAGGAGAGCTTGACGTCGGGACGCGGGTTGACGACGAGGACAGGGATGCCTGCGCTGTTGGATATGATGGTCTGCTCGTAGGCTCCGAGGAGGTAGTCGTGGAAGGATATCTCGCGGGTTGTGGTGATCATGATGATGTCCATGTGGTTCTCCTCACAGTACTTGAGAGACATCTTGAGGAAAGACTCCTTCTCGTCGGTCCAAACGGTCTCGCAGTCGATGTTGCGCTCCTCGAGGTAGTGCTTGCAGAAGTTCATGTTGGCGCGAGTGGGGTTGTCGAACATAGGACCGTTGCCTTGCTGGCCGAGGAAAACGACTTTGAGCTTGCCGATGTAGCTGAGGACGGGCATCCATTTGAGTTTCTCTTTTGTCTCGAGCTTGTAGTCGACGGGGAAGAGGACTCGGATTGGGGTGTTGTATACAGGGTTTTCCTGGACGATGAGGTAAGGGACGTGGCAACCGACGATGACCTTGAGGGCCCAGCTGCCGGTGATTTTCTGCATTCCCTTCATGCCGTGAGTGCCCATTACGACGAGAGTGCTGTTTTGCTCAGCAACGACCTCGTTGATGGTTGTGAAGATGCTGCCTTCCTTGACGATGTGTCGGCAGGCGACGTTCTCGTCTTGCGCGACTTGTGCGACAACGCCGTCGAGAGCCTGGATGGCTTCGGGGCTTTGGCTCTCTTTTTTGACGATGTGGAGTAGGACGACTTCGGCTTTCATGTTGCGAGCGATGACGGCTGCGTGCTTAACGGCGCAGTCGGCTTTCTCGGTGAAGTCGTAGGGGACGATGATATTCTCCATAGAACCTTAATTTATTAAGAGTTTTGTGGTTAATTTAGTGTGTGAATTAACATTACGGGAGCCGAAATTGTTTCGGAACGGACGGGTTGGCGCACGTAATGGATGTTTCTTGCAACATATCGCAAAAATGTGATTAAAATTACTATTTAGCTTGCGGAAAAAAAAGTAAATTGCGTGAAATTATTATAGCAATGCCACAAAGATCGTTTGACGCCAACAAGTTACGCGTCATTCTTCTTGCCGCCATAGCCTCAGTGATGATCGAGGCGTCAGCCCAAGCGGGTTCACCGAGTGATGTTTACAGGGTTCCGGAGACGATGTTGACGGGGAAAGCCGTTGACACCGTGATTGTTTTTGAGCGTCGTTACGTAAGGATCGTATGGGACTGCGCGGCTCCGTTCACGCCTCCGTATAGCGTCTTGCAGTTGTCTCTATCGGGCGACACGCTGTTTAAGGCGGAGACGGTGGACAACTGGTTCGCATTGATGACGAACGCTGGCGATGGCGTAGGGTCGTCGTTGGAGGTTGTCTCGGCGGGTGGACCGCGATTCCGCATGGAGATGGATTATCGAGTGAGGCTGATACCGAAGTGGTTGTGGCCAGTGGTGATACTCGGCATGGTGATGGTCGTCTTGGGCGTGATGATATGGCTACTTGTCCGCAGGCAAAGGAGGGAACTGGACCAGGCGCGGAAGGAGCTTGAGGGAAGCGAGAGTGGGGCGAGAAAGTCGCGGAAGTATGAGTTTGTGACGGTGCTTTTTACTGACATACAAGGATTTACGAAGATTGCTGCACATACCGACCCGGAGAAGTTGGTTGATGAGCTGGATCGTTACTTTATATATTTTGACGAGTTGGTGGACCGCTATGGTGTTGAGAAAATCAAGACGATAGGCGACGCGTATATGTGCGCAGGCGGTGTGCCAGACATCGACAGCGCGAACCCGATAGAGGTCGTGATTGTGGGATTGGAGATGATAGCGTATGTTGAGGAGAGGCGTGCGAGCAAGGAGGGATTTTGGAACATAAGGGTTGGCATCAACACGGGGCCGGTCATGTCGGCTCACCTCGGAAATATCAAGAAAGTGTTTGACATTTGGGGCGACACGGTGAATACGGCGTCGCGAATGGAGAGCGGTGGAGAGGCTGGCAGGGTGAATATAAGTGAGATGACGTATCAGCGCGTGAGGGACTTCTTTGATTGTGAGTATCGCGGCAAGATGCCTGTCAAGTATAAGGGCGAAATGGACATGTATTTTGTCAATCGCCTGAAGGAGGAGTATTGCCTTCCGGGAACGACGTACAGGCCCAACGCGACGTTGCTGCGCAAGTTGCAGATGTTGCGAATCCATGATTTTGAGGAGAGGCTCCACAAGATCTTGCTGAATGACGCGAGCCCCAACATCTCAAAGCGATTTGACACCCTGATGGCGCGCGTGAGGGTGTTGGCGACGATGGAGGGCTTTACGGACGACGAGACGATAGTATGTTGCATATCGGCGATATTCTGTTTCGTCCAGACCAACTTCCCGAAAGAGACGGCACAAGCCGGAAAGGCGGAAGCAGATAAGATATTGACGCGCATGAGGATGTCAGAAGAGCTGCGCGAGGAGGTTCGGCGCGTGTACTTGCATCAGCAGCAGGGGAAGGCTCCGGAGGGTCGTATTGAGGAGGTCTTGGTCGACGCCCTTAATGAGGTGTACGGTCGTAAGGACATCGTGCCGTGCCTCATGGCAATGCGCGACGAGAAGCCCGACGACAAAGTAAGGCTTGGGCGATTCTTCGCGATGCATCGCTCGAAGCTGGAGAGTTTCTCGTTCTACACCAATTCCGCGAGGAAGCTCGCAGAGGCTCCTAAGAACCGCCAGTTGGAGATATTGGACGAGATGATAACGGAATAGCGGATTTCTAATAGCAATAAAAAGGAGGGGTGAGGTTCTGTCGTGAACCTCACCCCTTTATTGTTGTGCATTGTAGTTTGCCTGCGCGAAGAGGAGTTAGTTGGATAGCTCCTGATTGCGCTTGATGCTGTTGTAGACTTGTCTTGTGAGCCCCTCGTAGGTGCTTTGACCCGGATAGATGGGGTTGAGAAACTCGACTTGCACCTTGTGTGGCATGGGGATCTTGCGCCCCTTGGGCATTGCTTGGAACGCGCCCTTGATGGACACGGGGACGACGGGGACGTTGAGCTCCTTGCTGAGGATGGCGAATGTCTTTTTAAATTCGCCGAGCTTGCCGTCGGTGGTACGCGTGCCTTCGGGGAAGATGATGATGTTCTTCTTCTTCTTGAGAGCCTCGCCCATTTTCTGAATGGAGTCCTTGAGGTTGCTCATGTCCATGACGATGACGTTGTGAGTCGCGGCCATGAACTTGACGAAAGGCTGTCGGACGTGTTGCTCCTTGGCGTAGAAATAGGTATTCTTGATGTCGCGGAACTTGAGGAACGACATGACGAAGAGACCGTCGAGGAAGCTCTGGTGGTTAGGGGCGATGATGACGGGCCCGTCGGGAATTCGCTCGGCACCCTTGCCAGTGAGCTTGAAATAGAGGCGGAAGAAAGGTTGTGAGAGCGCAATGAAGAGACGTCCGGTGAGCCATGTCTGCGGGAGTTTAAGTGTTGTGTGCTCGCGGAGGATCTTCTTCCAGTCGATTTTCTCTACTTGAATCTTGGTCTTGCTCTCGGCGACGAAATCGGCCATGGCGGCGACGCTGCGGAACTGGCTAAGCTCGTCGGTGGAGATGTTGAGGCCGAAGCTGTTGTTGATGAAGACTTGGAGTCCAACCTTGTCGAGGGAGTCGAAGGCGAGATCCAGCTCGATGTGGTCGGTTGGTCGGACTTTGCAGACTTTCTCGGACTCGATGTATTTCTTTATGATCTTGTACTCGTCGCTTTGGGCATCGTCGACGACTTCGGGGCTGTGGGTCTGCTCGTCGACGAGCAGGCTCTTGAGCTTGAAACGTTGGAGCTTGTCGAGCTTGGTGCGCGGGAGGTCGCCACGGTGGATGCGGACGTTGAAAATCTTCTTGTAGGCGGCAGCGTCGGCATTGTATTTCTCGATGACATCCCATTTTACGCGTTCCTCGATTTGCTGGTCGGTGAGCGAGGCGAGGGACGGCTGGGGGACGATAATGGCGACGAGGGCGTCGTCTTTCTCTGTCACAGCGGCCTCTTTGACGATGGCGGCGTAGCTTTCGAGGTGCTGCTCGATGTCTACGGGGTTGACATTCTTGCCGTTGGATAGGACGATGATCTCTTTTCGTCGGCCTGTGACGACGACGCGGCCTTTGTCATCGATATAGCCGAGGTCTCCTGTATAGATCCATCCGTCGCGGACGACGGCAGCTGTCTCCTCTGGGCGGTTGTAGTAGCCCTGCATGATGTTCTTGCCACGAGCGCAGAGCTCTCCGTCGCGGACTTCGACCTCGCAGCCTGGGACTGGTTGTCCTGATGCGCCTGGCGTGATGTCGTCGGGTCTGGTGAAGGCGATCATGGGGGCGCATTCGGTCATTCCGTATCCTTCGAGGACGTCGAGTCCGAGGGTCTTCATGATGCGCGCGACGGAGGGGTCGAGGGCTGCGCCTCCGCTGACGAAGTATTTTATGGCTCCGCCCATCATCTTGCGGATGGAGCTGAAGACGAGCCTTGAGAGGGTTCGGCTGCCGATCTTCTCGCACAACTTGTAGAGCGCGCGAGTGAAGAAGTGGGCGTCTATCTTGGAGCGGATGCCCTTGGTGAGCATCGAGTAGAGGCGCGGGACTCCGATGATGATGCCGACCTTGCCGTTGGCGAGGGTGTCCATCAGTTCGGGTGCGCTCATTCCGGGGCAGAAGGCGACGGAGCCGCCCGACGCGAGAGGCGCGACGATGCTGCCGAGGAGGGGGAGGACGTGGTGGCACGGGAGGAGAATCATGGTGCGCACGTCGGGGGTGAAGATTGGGACTCCGTTAGGGGGGCTTACGGCATTGACGTTGAAATTGATGTTCTCGAAGGAGAGCATGACGCCTTTGGGGCTACCCGTCGTGCCTGAGGTGTAGATGATGAGCGCGGTGTCTTGCAGCTGGTATTCGATGCGAGCGGGCTGGGCGTCGCAGGCTCCGTCTTCGGTGTCGGGCGTTATGAGGAGAACAGATTGATTGCCGCCGGCACGGGATATGGCTTCGCGGGCTGTGGCCTCAGTCTTCTCTGTTGCCCAAATTGCGACGGGTTGGCAATCGTTGATGACGTAGGCGAGGTCGGCGGCAGATGATGTGCTGTCGACGGGAACTGCCGTAGAGCCGTTTTGCCAGATGGCAAAGAGTGCGTAGATGAAGCCTGGACGATTCTCGGAGAAGATGACCACTTTGCTGTGCTTGGGGACTTGGCACAGAGTGGCGAATTGACCTATGCGCCTAAGGGTCTCGTTGTAGGAGATTTCCCTTGAGGCGGTCCAGATGGCCGTTTTGTTATGATCTGTAATCATTTATGTCTTGTTCTCGCCGTAGGCGGCATGGAAGAAGAGCCGTAGTTGAGGGCGTTGGGGAAATTGGCGAGGTGGTGTTCTTTTGTTGTGGTAGGAGAAGTGGGCGTGCCGTTGTCGTGTCTACGAGGCGACTCGGGCTAAGGTTTTTGCCGAGGTGAAATACGTATTCACCGCACTTTTGGCAAAGTTATTATTTTTCAAGCTAATGGCAAGTAGCATTAGCTTTCGTTATAGCAAAGAGAGGGCAGCTCGCATATCGTCGGGCGTGGTGAGCTTTATGTTGCCGTGCTGTCCTTCGGAGAGGTGGATAGGCGTTCCGGCCGCCTCGACGACGCTGGCGTCGTCGGTGAAGAGTGGGGTGAAGGGCTGGTTGTATGCGTCGATGAGGATTTGCGCCTTGAAGACTTGCGGGGTCTGGATCATCATGACTTGTCGGCGGTCGATGGCGTGGTTGGCGCCGTCGGCATCGAGGAGCCTGACGGACTCGACGGAGGGGAGGGCGGGGACAGACGTCCCGAATGATTGTGCGTCGGTGTAGCACCGCAAGATGGTGTCGGCCGAGACGAGAGGGCGCACACCGTCGTGGACACCGATGAGCGACTCGCCTTGCCAGAGCGCGAGACCATTCTTGACGCTGTCGAATCGCGTCGCGCCGCCACAGGCTATGCTGATTGGCGGGTTGTATTGATGTTGGAGGCAAAGCTCGTGCCATGCGTCCATTTGTGCGGAGGGGAGGACGAGGACGACGCGCATGCCGCTGATGTTGAGGAAGGCGTCGATGGTCCGCATGAGTACCGGTCGTCCCGCGAGGGGGAGGAATTGTTTCGGGATGGCGGCTCCCATACGGCTGCCGCTGCCGCCTGCCACGATGATTGCCAGTTTGTCGGGTGTCATGACATGAGACGAATTAGAAGACGGGTCGGAGCATGAAGAAATTGAGCAGAATGGTCATGACCGCTATGCCGAGAGCGTAGCCGGCGATGAGCTGCCTGGGGGTATGGGCTTTTTGGTAAAGTCGCGTCCAGGCTGTTATGAAAGCCACGACGAAAGCCACGGCTGCCAGTGGGGCGAAGTCTTGTTGGTAAGCCATGCCCGTGACGCTGACGAAGGCGAGGAGCGCGCCCGCCCCGGCGGCGTGGAGGCTAATCTTCCAAAACAGGGAGCAGAGGGCGGCGGCGAAGAGGATGACAGACTCGCCCGCGAGCATTCCGATGAGCGGTCGCGGAGTGTTGACGGGGCTGAGGATCAGGAGGGAGAGGCTGATGGCGATGGCAGAGAGGAAGAGAGGGAGGATCCTCTCGCGGCGGGTTGGCATCTGGAGGTCGGAGACCTTACCCGCGACGACGAAGAGACCGATGATGATGAGAGGGTTGGCGCAGGCGTAGAGCCCCATAGACGTCAGGATGTTGACGTTGACGGGATGCGGCATGCCGGAATATGGTGTGTTGCCGAAAAGCGTCAGGAGGGTGCAGTAAATGGGGAGGAGGAGCGGGTGGAAGAGGATGGCCGTGACTATTGAGAGTCGGCTTATGAACGTGTCCATCGATGGATGCTCTTGAATCATAATTTCTTGCGGAGGCGAGCGACGGGGATGCCGAGTTGCTCGCGGTATTTGGCGACGGTTCGTCGCGCGATGTTGTAGGATTTGGCGTTGAGGAGGTCGACGAGCTTCTCGTCGGTCAGTGGGGCGGTCTTGTCCTCGGCGTCGATGGCATCTTTGAGG
Organism: Clostridium sp. CAG:343; assembly: GCA_963616565.1. Classification (GTDB taxonomy): domain Bacteria; phylum Bacteroidota; class Bacteroidia; order Bacteroidales; family Marinilabiliaceae; genus W3P20-009. Next base: position 248,133 of record CAVEKX010000002.1, on the reverse strand, counting down.
AAACGTTTGACCTCGCGGGTTGATACGTCGTCGCCCTCGGAGTTTTGTATTCCCTCGGAGAAGAAATATTTGAGAGGGAAGATGCCGAAGGGCGTTTGGACGTATTTGCTATTAGAGACGCGTGAAATGGTTGAGACGTCGAGACCCGTCCGATCTGCGATATCCTTTAAAATCATCGGTTTAAGTTTGGTCTCGTCACCATCGATGAAGTAGTCGCCTTGGTAGTCCATGATGGATTGCATGACGAGAGTGAGGGTGTTGCGTCGTTGCTTGACGGCGTCGATGAACCATTGCGCGGCCTTTATTTTCTCGCGGACGAATGTGGCGGCGTCGCGTTGCTCTTGCGACTGGTTGGCCTTGTTGGTGCTATACTCACGGAGCATGTCGGCATACTGGCGGCTCACTTTGAGCTCGGGCTCGCCGCGACGGTTGAGGTGGAAGGAGAGTTCGCCGTTGTCGTAGTCGATGATGAAGTCGGGCGTCACGTGTTGCGCCTGTCGTGCCGCGCCGCCGCCGTATGCGCTTCCGGGTTTGGGGTTGAGGTGGAGGATTTCTGCTGTGGCGTCGCGGAGGTCGTCGTCGGAGATGCGGAGACGTTTTGTCACGCGGTCGTAGTGGTGCATGGAGAAATCTTCGAAGCAGAGGTCGATGATGTCCGTGGCGTTCTTGACGGCATCGACACTTTGGTCGCGGCTGTGGCGTAGTTGGAGGAGGAGGCACTCGCGGAGGTCGCGCGCACCGACGCCCGAAGGATCCATTTTCTGAACCTCGGCGAGAACCTCTTCGACCTCTTTGTCGGAGACGTCCTCGCCCATGGCGAAGGAGGCATCATCGGCGATGCTGCCCACCTCGCGGCGGAGGTATCCGTCCTCATCGATATTGCCGATGATGAACTTGGCTATTTTCTCTTGTTTGTCGGAGAGGTTGTGGAGACCAATTTGCTCTTCGAGGTGCTCGTAGAAAGAAGAGGCTTCGCTGAGGGGGACGCTCTCTCGCTTGTCGTCGTCGCTTTGGTTGTTGGCTTGGAGTTTATAGGCTGGGATGTCCTCGTTGAGGAGGTAGTCGTCGTTTGTCCCGTCGTCGGGTTGCTGCTCTTGTGGGGAGTTGATTTGCGGGTCGGGCGTTGCGTCTTCTTCGCGGCGCGTTGCGTCCTCGTCGATGTCGAGGGCGGGGTTGGCCTCCATTTCCTCTTTTATTCTTTGCTCCATCTGCATGGTGGGGATTTCCAGCATCTTGACGAGCTGGATTTGCAGAGGCGAGAGCTTTTGCTGGAGCTTTAGTTGCAGGCTTTGGTTGATGGCCATGGTGTTGGTGTGGCTCTCCTTGTGGTGGAGATGGTTGACGGAAAGCAAATATAGCGAAAAAAGGCGAGGGGGAGAAGGAAGGGGATGACAAAGAGCGGCGCACTCGCGTCTCGTCGTTGAAGGCGAGACGCACGTGCGCCGCTCGGGATTGCCGGAAATGTTTTTTTGTTACTTCTTGCCGAAGTAGCGATTGAAGAGGCCGAAGAAGCCGTGGCCGTGGCGCGCCTCGTCTTTGGCCATCTCGTGGACGGTGTCGTGGATGGCGTCGAGGCCGAGCTCCTTGGCGCGCTTGGCGATGCGGAACTTGTCGGCGCAGGCTCCGGACTCGGCGTTCATGCGCTTCTCGAGGTTGGTCTTGGTGTCCCATACGACGTCGCCGAGGAGCTCAGCGAACTTGGCTGCGTGCTCGGCTTCCTCCCAAGCGTATCGTTTGAAGGCCTCGGCGACCTCGGGGTAGCCCTCGCGGTCGGCTTGGCGGCTCATTGCGAGGTACATGCCGACCTCTGTGCACTCGCCCATGAAGTGGGCGTTGAGGTCCTTGATCATCTCCTCGTCGCATCCTTTGGCGACTCCGAGCTCGTGCTCGGTCTCGAAGTTGAGAACGGCATTCTCGTCGAGCTTCTTGAATTTGGAAGCGGGAACGCCACACTGTGGGCATTTTGCGGGAGCCTCATCGCCCTCGTAGACGAAGCCGCATACGGTGCAGATAAATTTTGCCATAATCGTTCTTTTTATTCTTTGGTTGTGGTGGATTTCGGGAGTGCCATCCCGTCGTCCGACCTGTTTGTTATCGTTTACATGGCAAATATACGCACTTTACCGAATGTGGTTGTGTCGTGTACGATATTTATTACTTATCTAAGTAAAAATCACTCGTAACGTCCTTATACTCAGAGGTTAAAGAGCCGTCGGGGTTGAGAAGTGTGAGCTCATTTTCAATGATTTTAAATAGCAGAGGCGCGCGTGCGAACTGGCATATGGAGCGTCGGGCTGGTTTGCGCCTGTTGCTGAAGATGGTGGTTCGCAGCACTGGGAGCAGGTCATGCCGCGCGCCCTCCGTGACGAGCGGCTCGGCGGCGTCGGCAGGGACGATGACGGCCATGCGCCCCGAGGGGGAGAGGAGCCTTGAGGCGATTTGCATGAGGGCATCGTGACCGAGGCCGACGGTGTGGCGCGCGATATTGCGTCGGTCGTCGGGGCATTGGAGCTGGTCGGTGAAGTAGGGCGGGTTGCTGACGATGAGGTCGTAGGGCGCATCGTCGGTGAAGAGGTTGGCGTCGATGTTGATGACCTTGAGCCTCTGGGCGAAGGGCGAGGCTGCAAAATTGTCGGCTGCCTGGGCGGCTGCATCGGGGTCGAGCTCGAGAGCCGTGACTGTGGCCGTCGGGAAACGCTGGGCGAGCATGATGCCCACGAGACCCGTGCCCGTGCCGATGTCGAGGATGCGCGGGGCGGTCACGCCATCGGGCATTTGCGCCATGGCGCCGAGCAGGACGCCGTCGGTGCCTACCTTCATGGCCGTGCGCTCTTGGTGGACGACGAATTGCTTGAAGCGGAAGAAAGTGTTGGAGCTTGCCATCGGGGGAAAAAGGTGGTTAAAGTTCGCAGGCTGTCAGACGGGCTACGGCGACTTGGTAGTCGCGCTCGGCAGCGAGAGCGTCCTCCTCGGCCTCGAAGAGGATGGCTGAGGCGGCAAGGCACTCGGAGACGGATATTTGACCAGCCTCAAGGGCCTTGGCGAGGAGGTCGACATTGCTTGTCGTGGTGACGGCTTGTCGCATGGACTTGGCAATCTCGCCCAACTGGAGCGCGCGGTTCCAGGCGGCCTCGGCTTGCGCGCGGTCGTTGAGGGCGGCTGCGTTGTGGCGCGACGTGGCGGCTTGCTCGGCATGGGCGGCGGCATCGCGAGACTGGCGCGAACGCCATAGGGGGAGCGAGATGCCGAGGGTCACGCCCTTGTACTTCTCCTCTTGCGAGAACTCTCCCATGAAGCCGACGGAGAGTTGCGGCGCGGCGTTCATGCGCGCTTGGCGTCGCTCACCTCGCGCGATGCTGGCTTGCGCGGCAGACGACATGAGTTGTGGCGAGAGCCGTTGGGCGCGGGCGTACCACGTGTCGAAATCGGCAGGCATGGGGGCGGGTGGAAATTGCGCGATGGAGGGGAGCAGAGGCTCGCCTCCGTTGAGGGCTTTGAGGTGTATGAGGGCGTCGTCGAGGTCGGCTTGCGCGAGGGTCAGTTGGCGCGTGGCTGAGGCGTAGGCCATGGTGGCATTGTTGGCGTCCATCTGTCGGGCGTCGCCAGCGTCGAGGCGTCGGGACACGCACAGGGCGATGCGTCCGAGAGCCTCGGCGCGTTGGGAGCGCAGACCCGTTAGGGCTGTCTGGTATGTCGCCTCGATGAGGGTGAGGTGGGCGTCGAGGAGAATCTCCTGTCGGCTTGTGGCGTATTGGCTTTCGGCGAGGGAGTCGCGGGCTTCGGCGAGCCGTCGGCTTTGCCCGCTCATGACGGACCAGTCGAGAGGCTGCGACGCGCTAACGTCCTTGCGCCCTGGCCACAGGTAGCCGAGTTCGACCTCGAGGTCGGGCATCTTGCGCGACGTGGCCGATTGGGCTTTTAGGGCGTCGGTCTCTTGGCGGATGGCGTGGAGCGTCGGGTTGTTGGACTCGATGGCGGCGAGGGCGTCGGCGTATGATTGTTGGGCATTGGTGGCGATGGTTGTCGCCAAAGCCGCTGAGAGGAGGGCTATGTGGGCAAACTTCATCGTTACTGGTCTTTATGGTGAATGAGAGTGTACATGATTGGGACTATGAAGCCGTTGAGGAACGTGGAAGTGACGAGGCCACCGAGGATGACCTTGGCCATAGGACTTTGGATCTCGTTGCCGGGGAGGTCGCCTCCTATGGCGAGGGGGACGAGGGCGAGGGCTGAGGTGAGCGCAGTCATGAGAATCGGGTTGAGGCGATCGGCAGAGCCTATGGCGACACTCTCTGTGAGGCTAAGGCCCTCGTTGCGCAGTTCGTTATAGCGCGCAATGAGGAGCATGCCGTTGCGTGTGGCGATGCCGAAAAGCGATATGAAACCAATTATGGCGGGGATGCTCACGGCACCGCCTGTCAGCCATATGGCCACGACGCCACCGATGAGGGCGAGAGGGAGATTGACCATGACGACGGCACTCTGGACGGCATCTTTGAACTGATTGAAGAGCAGCAGGAAGATGACGAAGAGCGAGAGGATGGACGCCACGAGGAGCACGCGCGAGGCGGACTGCTGGCTCTCGAACTGGCCGCCATACTCGATGTGGTAGCCTTCGGGCAGCTGGACGCTGGACGTGAGGCGCGAGCGGACATCGGAGACTACGCTCGCCATGTCGCGCCCCGTCACGTTGGCGGAGATGACAATCTTGCGGGCGACATTCTCACGGTTGATGGTGTTGGGGCCTGCTGCGCTGCGGATGTCGGCGATATTGGCGAGAGGGACTTTGCCATTCGTGCCGTCGACGGTTATGTCGCGGATCTTGTCGACCGATGATCGGCTGTCGGCCTCGACTTTGAGGGTGAGGTCGAAGGAGCGTCCCTGGTCATAGACCGTCGAAACGACCTCGCCGCCGAGGAGCGCGTCGATGGCGGAAGAGAGGGCTGGCATGGTGACGCCATATTTGGCCATCATGTCGCGCCGCGGGACTATTTGCAGCTGTGGTCGTTCGATTTGCTGCTCGACATTGAGGTCGGCGATGCCGTCGACATCGGCGATGGCGGACTTTATCTGGTTGCCGATCTGGAACATTCGGTTGAGGTCGGTTCCGAAGAGCTTGATGGCCAGCCCGGCGCGCGAACCGGAGAGCATGGCGTCGATGCGGTGGGAGATGGGGGAGCCTACCTCGACGCTGACGCCCGGGATGGCGGAGAGGCGTTGGCGGACATCGGTCACGAGCTCATCTTTCGTGCGATCGTGGAGCTCGTAGGGAGCCTCGATTTCGGAGACATTGACACCGAGGGCGTGCTCGTCGAGCTCGGCGCGCCCCGTCTTGCGCCCTACGGTGATGATCTCGGGGATGGAGAGCAGGGCGCGTTCGGCTTGCAGACCTATGGAGTCGGACTCGGCGAGCGAGACTCCGGGGACGGTGCTGACGTTTATGGTGAAAGAGCCTTCGTTGAACGGGGGAAGGAAATTAGAGCCGAGGCTGAAGAAAATGGCGATGGCGGCGACGAGGATTGCGCTTGTGACAGCAATAACGCCCTTCTTTCGCCTCATGGCCCATCCGAGCGCACGTGAGTATGCTGCTTTCATCTTGCGCTCGACGACAGGCTCGGAGGTGTCGGACTTGCCGTTTCCGCCGAGGAGCCAGCTGCATAAGACAGGCGTGAGCGTGAGGGCGACGATGGTCGACGCTACGAGCGACGTTATGAACGCCACGCCGAGGGGGGCGAGCATCTTGCCCTCCATGCCCGAGAGGAAGAACAGCGGGACGAAGCTTACGATGATGATGAGAGTAGAATTGAGAATCGGGATGCGCACCTCACGCGAAGCCTCGAAGACGACATCTATCTTGGATTGCCTCTTGTCGGGCGGCAGTAACGCATTCTCTCGCAGGCGTTTGAAGACATTCTCGACATCGACAATGGCATCGTCGACGAGTGAGCCTATGGCTATTGCCATGCCACCGAGGCTCATGGTGTTGATTGTGAGACCCATGACCTTGAGGGTCAGGATGCACATGACGAGCGAGAGGGGGATTGTGACGAGCGAGATGATGGTGGTGCGCGCGTTCATCAGGAAGACGAAGAGGACGATGACGACGAAGATGCCGCCCTCGACGAGAGCCTCCTTGACGTTGTCGATGGAGCTGCGGATGAAGCGTTCTTGGCGGTAGATGTCGGTGCTAAGCCGCACGTCTTGCGGGAGTTCGGCTTTTATGGCGTCGAGCTCGGCATCGATGGCGCGCGTGAGGTCTATGGTGCTGGCGCCGGGTTGCTTGCTGACGGTCATCATGACGGCGGGTTGGGCATCGTGGGAGGCGAGACCTGTGCGCGGCTCTTTGGCACCTATGGTGACGCGTGCCACGTCGGCGAGCGTGAGGGTGCGGTTGTCTGCCGTGACGAGGGGCGTCTTGGCGAGCTCGACGGTGTCGGCGGTGCTGGTCATGCCGCGGACGATGTACTCATTGCCATGCTCATAGAGCGTGCCGCCCGCGGCCCCGATATTCATCCCGCGCGTGGCATCCTGAATGTCGGACAGCGATACGCCGAGGGCTCGCATGCGTCCCATGTCGGCAAGAATCTGATATTCCATGACATCGCCACCGATGACGGACACTTGGGCGACGCCGCCCGTGGCGAGGAGACGAGGGCGGATGGTCCAGTCGGCGAGGGTTCGGAGGTCGCATTGTGAGGTGCTGTCGGCGGTCAGGGAAACGAACATCATCTCGCCAAGGATTGACGATTGCGGTCCGAGGGTCGGGGCTCCGACCGATGGCGGGAGCTGCTCGCGCGCCATGGCGATTTTCTCAGTGACGATTTGCCTTGCGCGGTAAACATCGGTATCCCATTCAAACTCGACCCACACGACGGAGAAGCCCGACGTGGAGGATGAACGCACTCGGCGAACGCCCGACGCTCCGTTGACGGCCGTCTCGAGAGGGAAGGTGACGAGACGCTCGACCTCCTCGGCCGCCATGCCCTTGGCCTCTGTCATGACGACTACGGTCGGGGCGTTGAGGTCGGGAAAGACGTCGACATCCATGGTCTGCGAAGTGTATAGCCCCGCCAGGAGGATTATCAGAGCCGCGAGAGCCACCGCGAGGCGGTTGTCAAGCGCGAAGCGTATTATCTTGTTTAGCATAATGTAGCGGCTCTTTTAGTGGTTGTGGGTGTGTGGAGGGATGGAGCTCGTGGCGCTGGCGAGGTGGAGCCGTCGCGCTCCTTGGCACACGACGACATCGCCCGCGTTGAGACCTGCCGTCACTTGTGTGCGGATGCCGTCGCCGCGGCCGGTGCGGACTTCTCGTCGGTTGTAAGAGCCTGCCTCGTCGGGGTTCTTGACGTAGACGAAGGAGAGACCTTGGCTCTCGATAATCGCCTCGTCGGGGACAGTTATGGCACTGCCGCCACAGTCCATTTTAAGGAACACGTCGGCATATTGACCGGCGAAGAACTGCTCGGCTGCGTCGTTAAAGGCGAAAGTGACGGGGATGTAGGGGTCGCCTGGTGTAGATGCCCTGCCGAAAGAGAGGAGTTTGCCGTCGAGGGAGGCGAGGCTGAAAGTGGAGTCGGACGTGGCCACGCGGAAATTGGCGGTCTTGACCTTTGAGAGGTTGGCGAAGTGGCGTTCGGGGACATCGGCTCGGAGGCGTTTATGCCCACAATGCTCGACGACGGCGATTGTCTGCCCTGCCGTGACGTAGGCACCCTGCTCGACGGCGAGGCGTACGATGTGACCGCTTGCGGGGGCTTTGACCGCCACTCCGCCAGCTGTCATGCGGCTTGCCGTGGCCTCGTAGGCGGCTCGTGTGGTCTCGTAGCGCAGCTTGGCGTCGTCATACTCCTTGGCGGAGATGATCTTGTCGCCGACGAGGGCTTTAGCGCGTTCGAGTTCGCGGCTTGCGGCTTCGAAGTCCATCTTGGCGCGTGCGGCAGCGTCGCCGTCTTGGAGCGAGCGACCGGATATCGTGGCGAGCGTCTGACCCGTCGTCACGAAAGCACCGTCGGTGAGGCTTTGCGCAGCGATGGTGACGAGACCCGATTGTGGTGCCACTATGGCTGAAGCGTCTGATTTGGCGGACTCTATGACACCGCCCACGCGGAGCGTGGTCTCGAAGGGGGCGGGGGTGACGACCTCTGTCGTGAGACCTATGGAGAGGGCTTTGTCGTCGGAGAGGTGCACCTCGTCGGGGTCATGAGCCTCGTGGGCTTCGACGGCTTCGTGACCATGGTCGTGGTCTTGGTGCCCGTGGCATGAGGGGAGGACGATAGCTGCGGACAATATGGTTGTTGTAAGGAAAAAGTGTCTCATTTTGATATATGGGGTTAGCGCGTCGGCGGGGCGTCTTGTCGTGCAGGCGTCTCGGCGAAAAAGGTAAAGAGAGTAGGGTGGGGTAGGGGAGGTGCGCTAAACCGCTGGCGGCCCTCGTCGGAGAGGGTGGCGTGGCCCGTTGGCCTGAGGTGTGATGTCGTCTTGGTCGGGGAGAGGAAACGACGCGTGTAGGGAGGTGGTTATAGTTGGGCAGTCGACAGGCTCGGCTGCCGTGGGGAGGAGGGTCGTGGCTGGTTGTGGGGCCGTCTGGCTTTTGGCTACGTCGAACGACTCCTCCTCGATGCAGGCAGAGAAGTCGCCCTCGTGGTGGGAATGGCAATCGCCGTCGTTGTCGGCCGTGAAGCTGTTGATGACGATGGCTGCGACGTCGCCGAAGTGGTGATGGTGGGGCAAGGTTGTGGCGGCAAGCAGGCTTACGACTGCCATCACCATTGTCATGCGTATTGTTTCCAGCCTTTTCATATCGAACGCTAAATTAGGATGTTAGCGTTGCAAACTGGTTGCAAAGGTTAGTCGTTGAGGCGGATGATGTCTTCGCGCGAGATGCGTTTCTCGTAGATGGCCTTGCCGACGATGACGGCAGGGACACCAGCCTCGGCGAGAGCCTCGATGTCGGCTGCCGAGCCTACGCCGCCGCTGGCGATGAGAAATAGACCGTCGACGGATGAGAGCATCTCTCTATAGAGGTCGACGGCTGGTCCTTGGAGCATCCCGTCGCGCGAGATGTCTGTGCAGATGACCTTGTTGAGACCCTTGGCGCGATAGTCGGCGACGAAGGGGATGAGGTCTTGGGCGGAGGTCTCAGTCCATCCCGTGACGGCAATCTTTCGGTCTTTGGCATCGGCACCGAGGATTATCTTGTCGGGGCCGTAGGACTCTATCCAAGATTCGAACTCCGTAGGGTTCTTGACGGCTATGCTGCCGCCCGTGATCATGGCTGCCCCGCACTCGAAAGCAATGCGGAGGTCGGACGTCGACTTGAGACCACCGCCGAAATCGACGACGAGGCCCGTGTGTCCGCAGATGTGGTCGAGGACGCGGTGGTTGACGATGTGCCCAGCCTTAGCCCCGTCGAGGTCGACGACGTGGATCCGTTTTATGCCCCAGTCCTCGAATTGGCGTGCGACTTCGAGAGGGTCTTCGTTGTAGACTTTTTTGGTGCCGTAGTCGCCCTTGGAGAGGCGTACGCACTTGCCGTCGATGACGTCAATGGCTGGGATTATCTGCATGGCTTAGAGGTCGATGAAGTTTTTGAGGATGGCTTGGCCTACGGAGCCGCTCTTCTCGGGGTGGAATTGTGTGGCGAAGAAGTTGTCGCGACGGAGTGCGTTGCTGTATTCCACGGTGTGCGTCGTGCTGGCGATGGTATATTGGCAGACGGGGGCGTAGAAGCTGTGGATGCAGTAGACGTATGCGCCTTCCATGTCGGGCGAGAAGAGTGGTGCTTGGACGTTGTGGATGCTGTTCCACCCCATTTGCGGGACTTTGAGGTTGTCGGGGTTTGGCGATGGGATTGGGAATCGGAGCACAGGCACGTCGAAAATGCCGAGGCAGTCGACGTCGCCCTCCTCGGAGTGGGCGCAAAGCAGCTGCATTCCGACGCAGATGCCGAGGACGGGCTGCCGTAGGGATCGGATGACGTTGTCGAGCCCAGTCTGGCGGAGGTGCGCCATCGTGGTGGACGCCTCGCCCTGCCCGGGAAATATGACTTTCGAGGCGGCTCGGAGCTCGTCGGGGTTGTCGGTGAGGTTGGCGTGGACGCCCAGTCGTTCGAGGGCGTTGAGGACGGAGCGGATGTTTCCGGCGTTATATTTTACGACTGCTATGCTCATCGTGAGAAGGTGGGGTGGAGTTGTTGAGTGCGTTGGCAAAGATAGTTATTTAGCTCTTTATGAACACCTTTATTAGGCTATGAGCAGTGAGGTCGGCTTTTAAGGTGTAAAGGGGATGGCGCATGGGCATAAAAAATCTCGCCACGGGTGTGTCCCATGGCGAGATCGAGAATTTCATTTAGACCGTGAGAGTCCTGACAGGACTACTCAGCTGCTGGAGCCTCGGCTGCTGCCTCGGCCTCGGGAGCTGCTGCTGCGGCTGCCTCTTCAGCTGCCTTGGCTGCCTCGGCCTCTGCCTTCTTCTTGGCGATGGCCTCAGCGCGCTCAGCGTTGATCTTGACCTCCTGATCGTGGAGAGCCTTAGCGGAAGCTGCCTTGGCGGAAGCCTCTTTGCCGCTGATGGCTGCGAGCTTCTGGTCTTTCTGAGCCTTCCACTCGGCGAACTTCTTCTCGGCCGTAGCCTCGTCGAATGCGCCCTTCTTTACGCCCTCGAGGAGGTGCTTCTTGAGCATGACGCCCTCGCGGGAGAGGATGCTGCGCGCGGTGTCGGTTGGCTGTGCGCCATTGGCGAGCCAACGGAGAGCGGCCTCGGCGTTGAGGTCGATGGTTGCGGGGTTGGTGTTAGGGTTGTAGGAACCGATGCGCTCGATGAACTTGCCATCACGTGGCGCTCTTACGTCGGCTACCACGATGTGGTAGAATGCGTAGCCCTTGCGGCCATGACGAGCCAGGCGGATTTTAACTGCCATTTTGTGTAGATTTTTGTATTAAATGTTGTGTTACCTAACTTGTGCCATCACGTGGCACGGGCGCGAATATACAACTTTTCCCTTTCCCCGCCAACGAGGCGAATCCCTATGAGGACTTTAACACTTCAGAATGAAAAAAAATATCGCACCCCAAAACCCTACAAGAGAGCCACTTTGCGCCATGTGGCGAAAAAAGAGGCGGAAGAGACTTTAAATTTTCACTAAGTGCAATGTAATATATTGAATAGCAATTAACTAACAATAATTGACAATCGGCGTAACTGCCTGATTTAGGAATGCCAGCCTTACGGATTGAAAGTTTTTTTCTTCGATTCGTGTATACTATCTTCGCAACGTGATCTACGGGAGGGACGCCCTCAGCTACGCTCCCCGTCATGCAGCAACTGAACATTTTTACACGAAAAACTATCAGAGCAATGATCTTAAGCATCGAGACCTCCACCGACATATGTTCGGTGGCGTTAAGCGACGCGGGCAAGACCCTCATGAGTCTTGAATATGCAGGCACTCCGCAGCATGCAGCCCGTCTGGCTCCTATGATTTCGGAACTTATGGGCAAAGCAAGCCTCGGCTACCGCGACCTTGAGGCCGTTGCCGTCAGTTCGGGTCCAGGCTCTTACACAGGTCTCCGCATCGGCGCCTCGACAGCCAAGGGCATAGCCTACGCTGCAGGCATCAAGCTCATTGCCGTCCCCACGCTCAGCATCATGGCAAGAGCCATATTCGACGCCGACCCCGATTGCCGCATCGCATGCCCCATGATCGACGCACGCCGCATGGAGGTCTACGCCTCCGTCATCGGTCGTGATGGTCAGATCATCGTCCCGACAGAGGCCGTCGTCATCGACGCCGAGAGTTTTGGCACGGAACTTGCTCACAGCGAGATAACGTTTGGTGGCAACGGAGCCGACAAGTGCAAAGAGGTGATAAAATCGCCCAACGCCAAATTTGTCGGCGGCATCACGCCACAGGCGCGAGACATGGGTCAGTTGGCCTACGACCGCCTGCAGGCTGGCAAGGTCGAGAGCATTGCTTACTTCGAGCCTTTCTACCTTAAAGAGTTCGTGGCCACGACGCCCAAGAACAAGGTGCTCAACTACTAAGCCTCTTCAGCAAGGCGAGAGTGGCGACGGGCACCGACCCTAAAACCACAAAGCCATGAAGAGAATCTCCATCGCGCTCGCCGTATTGGCACTCGCCACGGCAGCCACAGCCCAGAAAACCTATCGCCCACAGTATGACAGCACTCGCCATGAGGCTTTCGGTCCTGGCGAGAGGCTGACCTACTCGGTCAAGTACGGATTTATAAAGGGAGGCGAAAGCCAATTCACCGTACGAGACACCATCATCGACGGCAAGCACACGAACCACGTCACGTGTGGCGGACGCACGACAGGCTTGGCGGACATCGTCTACAGCGTCCGCGACAGCTACGAGAGCTATATGGACGCCACGACGCAGTTGCCCGTCATGAGCAAACGCAACATCGCCGAGGGTCGCTATCGCTACTACGACAAGGTGGTCTACGACCGCGAGACGGGCAAGATGGAAAAGACGATACGCAGCCGCAACAAGCCCGTCAAGCACGAGAAGCAGGAGATGCCCGAGAGCCTCGTCGACATCGTGGCGGCTTTCTACCACGCTCGCAACAACGCCTTTGACAGCCGACTGGTGCCAGGCGACACCATCCATTACGAGACATTCTTCTCTAACGAGATATTCCCCCTCGTCATCAGGTATAACGGTATCGAGACCATCAACACCGTCATGGGACCCAAGGCTTGCTACAAGTTCACGCCCATAACAGAGGTCGGACGTTCTTTTGAGAGCAATGACGACATGCACCTGTGGGTCACAGCCGACGCCAACAGGGTGCCTGTGAAGATTAAATTCGACATGAAGGTTGGTTCGTTCGTCTTCGAGCTTACGAAGGCCGAGGGTCTGAAACACTAAAAGGAAATACAAAAGAGAGAGGCGACTCCTGACACGTTCGGGAGTCGCCTCTCTCTCTGTTTATGGCGCAAGCGTCACCACTTGTGGCGGTCGGTGAGCATGGCGCGGAACGCTACAACGATCGTCATGAGCGGATAGAGGATTTCGAGGGGGAGGGCGTAGAGGACGGAGACGTCGGATCGGAGGAGCCTTCGACCGGTGCGGAAGGCGGAAACGTCGAGGGTCAGTTTGAGGAAGAAGACGAGAACCACCGCCCACCATGGGGCAAGACCAGTGGCGGAGCATAGGGCGGCGACGGGCCATGCTACGACGGCGAGGAGGACGCTGACTGCCAGCAACATGACATCGCATCCGCCACGAGAAGAGGAGTATCCGCCTGCCTTGCCGAGCCATCGGGTGCGTTGGCGGAGGTAGGCGGCGACGGACGGGGGGGCGGATGTCGTGACGAGGGCTGAGGGCGTTGCGGCGTAAGATATGGTGGCGTGGGATGATATGGCGTGGGCGAGGAGGAACATGTCGTCACCGCTGGAGAAACGGGCATCGGGGTCGTGGGCGAGGAAGAGCGACCGGCTGAAGACCATGCCCGCGCCGTTGGCCATGGTCGGGTGGTTGATGAGGGCAGAGCCTGCGGTAACGACCTGGAGGCAGGCGAACTCCATCTCCATCATGCTGCCGAAGAAGCCGTCGCCGCGCATGATGACGGGGAGGAGGATCATGAAATCGGGCTCGGGCGGGATGGTGGAGCGGACGGCGGAGATGAAGCTCGGGGAGACTTGGCAGTCGGCATCGATGGAGACTATGGCGCGTGTCGTGGCGTGGAGGACGGCTGCGCGTTGGGCGAACTTCTTACCTTGCGGCAGAGGGTTGGCGATGACGGAGGCTCGGGGGTAGGAGCTTGTGAGCCAAGATGTTGTGGCTTCGGGTGTATGGTCGGTGACGACGATCAGGTTGTCGGTAGGGGTGAGAGAGGAAGTGATGCTGTCGAGGCAGCGCGACAATTCGTCGGTCGTCTCATGATGTGTGCAGACTATGACGGTCAGCGGCTCGGATGTTCGGGTCTTTTGCTGTGTGGGGGCATGGAGGTGGTGTCGCAAGGCGCGGACGGAGGCTATGAGCCATGCGGCATAGGGGATGAGGAGCAGGAGGCAGATGATGGTGGCAGTCATCGGAGGATGGCGCGTTCGCCGAGGCGGTTCAAGCAGAATTGTTTTTTCACCTCATTGAGCTGGTTTATCTCTTGCATGAGGGCGTCGACATCGTCGTCGGAGGCGTTGGCTTGGACGGCTTGCTGGAGGCGGCTCATGGCATCGTCTATCATGCGCTCGATGACGGTCATGCGCAGCTCGTCTATCGCCCTGTTGACGAGAGGGTCGAGCATCTCGCTCTCGTCCTTGATGATGGTGTAGCGGCTATGGATCTTGCTGAGCGGCGTGCGGCTGCCGATGGCCGTGGCGACGAACTGCGCCACGTCGTTGTCGCCCATGTTCATGAAGTGCCGCTCGTCGATAGTCGACTTGTCGGGCGCGGAGCGATACTCGTCGAGAATCTTGTTGAACGTCGGGTTGGCGGTCGTGATGTTGTCGGAATCGAGGGCCGAGACGATGAATTGGGCGACGGTGGGCTGCCCCTCGGTCTCGAGCATCTTGTCTTGCGTGTAGGAGACGAAGAAGCGCATGACCTCTTTCATCTCGACCTCCTCTGCCGTTGCTTGTCGCGACGATGGTTGGGGGGCTACCTTTTGCGCTACGGGTTGTGGCGCGGGGGCGAAGCCGAGCTGTGCGAGCTCGGAAGGCGATAGGTCGGGCGGAATGTCGGGCGGCAGACTCTGTGGGTCGGGCTGTGCGACGGATGGTTGCGGCTGTTGGGCGGCTTGTCGTGCCTGCTGCTCGGCGTAGGCGCGCCGGCGTTGCTCTTGGATGTCGAGGTCGCGCTGTCGAGTGGCGTTGTCGACGAGTTGCTTGCCGAGCTCGTTGTAGACGGTCTGCTCGGCAAGGTCCATCATCTTGGCGCATTGCTTGATGTAGACTTCGCGCGTCAGGGCGTCCTCGATTTGGGCGATGGAGGCAATGATGGTCTTTGTGGCTTCGGCCCTCTTGAGTGGGTCGTCGGCAGCCGGGACGACGAGGGCTTGGTACTCGTAGGCGAGGAAGTCGACCTCGTGCTGGTCAACGTAGGCTTGGAACTCGTCGGATGTGTGCTTGCGCGAGAAAGAGTCGGGGTCGTCGTCGTCGGGGAGGAGGAGGAGTCGGGCGTTGAGACCCTCGTGGAGGATCATGTCGATGGCTCGCAGCGAGGCCTTTATGCCTGCCTTGTCGCCGTCGTAGAGGATCGTTATGTTTTTTGTGAAACGTTTTATGAGTTGGATCTGCTCGGCCGTGAGGGACGTGCCTGTCGACGCTACGACGTTCGGGACGCCACTCTGGTGCATTGAGATGACGTCGGTGTAGCCCTCGACGAGGAAGACCTTGTCGCGACGGCTGATCTCGCTGCGGGCTTGGAAGATGCCGTAGAGGGTGAACTTCTTGTTGTAGAGCTCGGTGTCGGGGGTGTTGAGGTATTTGATGTTGACGCCCTTCGTGGCGGCGTCGAGGACGCGTCCGCCGAAGCCTATGACCTTTCCCGTGGGGTTGGTTATGGGGAACATGACGCGCCCGCGGAAGTAGTCGTGGTGTGTGGTTGAGGGTTCGCGCCCGGAGATGAGACCCGTGTCGACAAGTTGCTGGATGGTGTAGCCGTCGGTGAGTGCCTTGTTCATCAGCGTGTTGCCTTGCGAGACGGAGTAGCCGAGTCGGAATTTGGCTATTATGTCGTCGCGGTAGCCACGGCTTCGCCAGTAGGTCATGCCGAGCGCCTGCCCCTCGTCGGTCTTGGTGAGGTTGTCCTCGAAGAGGCGCGTGGCGTACTCCATGAGGGCGTATTGGGCATCGACCTTGCGCGCTGCGGCATCCTGCTCGGGCGTCAGCTGCTCTTCGGGGACGGCTATGCCGAGCCTCTTGCCGAGCAGCCTTATGGCGTCGGGGAAGGTGACCTTCTCGATCTCCATGACGAAAGTCACTGCGCTGCCGCCCTTGCTGCATCCGAAGCAGTGGAAGAAACCTTTTGTGGCGTTGACGCTGAAGGAGGGCGTCTTCTCGTTGTGGAAGGGGCAGCATCCCATGTAGTTGGCGCCACGGCGCGTGAGCTTGACGTAGTCGCCGATGATGGAGACTATGTTGTCGCTTGCGGCTTCGGTTATTTGCGTGGCTATATGTTTGGGAATCATGGCGTTGCCCTTCGGTCTGAGGCGTTTGAGGAAAATGAGAGCCGTCGCACAAAGTCTCTTGTACGACGGCTCGCTCTATGCGTGTGCGTCGGTGTTACTTGCCGTATTCGCCAGAGTTGGTGATCCAGCTCTCGATGTGGTATTGCCCCTCGACGGCTTGCTCTTGGACTCTCTCGGCTTCGGAGATGCTGTTGAAGTCGGCAAGGACGGCTACGAAGTGGTCTTTACGGATTCCGACGAAGGCGTTCTCGAAGCCCTTGGCGTGGAGGTCGTTGACGCGCTTGATGGCCGTAGGCTCGTCGCGGTAGCTTCCGACGATGATATTGTAGCGTTTCTTGAGTGGCTGCGCTGTCGTGGGTGCTGCTTTCTTCTCCTCTTTTTTAGGGGTCTCGACGACAGGGGCTGGCTCGACGGTTACGGTGGTGTCGGCTGGAGCCGGGGCAGGAGCCGGGACTGGAGCCTCGATTGGCGCTTTCTCGGGGAAGAAGAACTTCTGCGCGGTACGGTAGACGACGTTGTCCTTGTAGAAGACGAAGAGGATGAGCCAGAGGAGGATGAGGAGGAGCAGGATGACAAGGCCTACGATGATGCCTTTTTTACTGCTGTTGTTGTTGGTCACAGATTGATTTTTTTGCCGTATGGTTGGTTCGGGGGCGGGGGTAGGAGCCGGGACGGGAGCTGGCGTGGGCTGCTGAGGCTCTGGCTCCGGTTGTGCGGGCTGCTGCTCCTCTTCTTGGCTTGGCTGTGAAGAGAGCGAGGCGGCGAAATCTTTCTCTTGCGTGAACTCGACGATCCCGTCGGCATCGCGGTGGAATGAGCCTACACCGCTGATGACGACCGTGCCGCCGTCTTGGAGGGTGTTGTTGTAGTTGTCGACGGCTTGCCCGATTTCCGTCCTGGCCTCTTCTTCTGAGATTCCCTCGCCTTTTTGGACGGCGGCAGTCAGTTTGCCGTCATCGAAATTGAGGTAGGGGTTGAAAGAGAGGAGGACGGTCTCCTCGCGCAGGGCTTGGATGCATCCGAACCTTGGAATTATTACTCTCGAATCTTCGGAGAGAAGTTGCTTGATATATTTATCCATATAAGTTTCAGTATGTTAGCAATGACGCCAGCATTCTGGTCTTTATGCGGTTTGGGGCAATAGGAATAAGTGATACTTATGCCCACATATTTTGCAAAGATAACCAATTATTGAAATAAACTATTGAAAAGGGCGGCTTTGCAGAAATCTTTGGAGAGGAACGGAAGTGTTGGGAAGAAAAAAAGTGGGGAAAAGAGAATTTTTCTTGGTTGCGGATACGTGTTTCGGGGCGGTTAGTTGTCTGACGTTTTGAATGGGGCGAGAGAAGCCCCTAAAGAAAAAGGGTTACAACCATAAAAGTGAAGTACCATGGAAGCGATGTCATTTGACCAGTTGAAGGCTGACGCCGGAGCTTTGGCGACCTTGCAGGCGATGAACGTCATGTCGGCACTTGCTGCTGACAAGAATTTTATGGATCATTTTTACCTCTCGGGCTACGAGGGATTGTGCGTGTCGGTTGGTCATGAGGACCTTACGCGCTGCATCATCTCGACGGCTGTCCCTATGGAGGGTGAGCTTCTGGTTGTCGGTGGCGACGAGCTTTGCGCCATGTGGCGCGGCGTATGCGCCAGCCTGAAGATACGCGTCTCGGCCATCGACGTTGACAAGAGCGACGTCTTGACCGCCACTGAGACCCTTTTGAAAGTAAACCCACGCATCACCCACATTCTTTGCTCGACACATTGCGACGCCGCTACGATAAAGGCGTTGACCATGATGGCGCACCGCAACGGGCGTTCGGTAATCGTCGATTGCTCGGCCGACAATATGAACATGAGCGAGATTGAGACTTCGGGAGTCGACTTCGCCATCTCGGCAGCCGACGGTGGTCAGCCTATGAGCGTCATCGTGGCGCGGAGGAGCCGCCTGGTCATGACGGAGGGCAACGCGCGTCGTCGCGAGCACGACATCTACTCGGCATGGCAGCAGTCTCTCTCGGGTCGCACGCCAAAGATGCGCCCCATGGCATAAGGATTTAGAAGAACCTCTACAAACTATAAATGAGCGAGCCTCGCAGGACGGAAGTCTTGCGAGGCTCGCTCGTTATGTGTGTATGCGCCAGGACGCTTAGAACTGGAAGTAGATGAACTTTTGGAGGTCGGCGGTCACGAACTGGTAGATCACGAGGACGATGAAGGCGACGGCGACGGCCATGAGAGGGAGTGGCATGGAGGCGAAGCAGACGCGGTAGCGGCGTTTGAGGGTGTCGGGGAGCCAGTGGATGATCATGCCGATGAGGAAGATGATGAAGACGGGGGCGTAGGCTGAAAGGATTTCCGGGATTTGCGCCAAGTTCCATGGTGAGCCTATCTGCCCGACCATCTGTGTGGCGGTCTCCCACGCCACTTGGTTTGCCTCGGCGGGGTTGAGGTTGGAGCCGGCGCGGAAGAAGAGCCTTGTGAAGGAGATGTAGACGAACGTCTGCGTTATGGCCCATCCGCGTTCGAGCCATGGCAGCTGCCAGGGTCCGCCGGCAGCGTTGTAGATGCTTCGGATGATGCTGCAGGCGGCTATTACGCCCATCCACACGGCACCCATGCGTGCCACGGGCCATCCGCCCCACATGGCTGCGGCAGCGAATCCGAGTGCTATGAGGAGCGATATGAGGCCTCGGGCGTGGATGCCGACGGTTGTCCACCATCGCCAGATGAGTATGCCGATGCCGTTGAGGCCGCCCCATATCATGAAGTTCCAGCTTGCGCCGTGCCATAGGCCGCCGAGGAGCATGGTGTTCATGCGGTTGACGTTGCTGGTTATGCCCTTGCGCCTCTCGGGGTGGAGGGTGGCGTTGATGACGCAGGCGGCGGCGATGAGCAGGACGATGACAGCGACCCATACGGAGCCGGAGAGTATTGTGCCGACGACGGCTATGGTGATGATGACGGCGTAGGTGCCGAAGGAGGCCGTGCGGTTGCCGCCCATTGAGATGTAGAGGTAGTCTTGCAGCCACTTGGAGAGCGAGATGTGCCACCTTTTCCAGAAGCCGCCGCAGTTCGTGGCCTTATAGGGGGAGTTGAAGTTTGTCGGGAGTCGGAAGCCCATGAGGAGGGCCACGCCTATGGCGATGTCGGTGTAGCCGGAGAAATCGGCATAGACTTGCAGGGAGTAGACGAACAGGGCTGAGAAATTCTCGAAGCCGCCATACATGGTGGGGTTGGTGAAGATACGGTCGGCGAAGTTGACGGCGAGGTAGTCGGCAAGGATGATCTTCTTGGCGAGACCATTGACAATCCAGAACACGGCGATTCCGAACCAGCGTCGGGAGAGGAAGTAGGGCTGCGAAATCTGGTGGACGAACTCGTTGGCGCGGACGATGGGACCTGCCACGAGCTGAGGGAAGAAGCTGACGTAGAAGCCGTAGTTGAGGAAGTTGGCGAGAGGCGTTATTCGTCGGCGGTAGATGTCCATCAGGTAGCTGATGCACTGGAAGGTGTAGAACGAGATGCCGACGGGGAGCCAGATGACGTCGACGCTAAAGTGGTCGGGGCCGAAGATGGTGTTGCCAAGCTCGGCGAGGTAGTCGCGGACGACGAAATCGGTGCCGAAGATCTGGTTCACCATGTCGACGGCGAGGTATGCGTACTTGAAATAGCAGAGGACGACGAGGTTTATGACGATGCCCGCAGCGACCCACAGCTTGGCGGACAGTGGGGCTTTGGCGTCCTTGGGAGAGTCTTTGACGCTATGCCCGATGCGCAGACCGACGACGTAGGAGAGGACGGTGGCGACGATGAGGAGGGCGGTGAAGACGCCGGAGGTCTTGTAATAGAAGAAGATGGAGACGAAGAAGAGGAAAGCGTTTCGCATGAGGATCCGGCTCTTCCCGATGAGGGCGAGGGCGAGCATGACGAGAGCGAAGAAGGCCCAGAAGTAGAACTGGGTGAAGAGGAGGGGGTGCTGGTCGTCGAAAGCGAAGACGTTGTAGAGGATGGCGCGGGCGGCGTCGATGATGTTATCTGAGGTCGTTGTCATCTGTGGCATCTTGGTCGAGATAGAAATTGAGGAAGGCGTCGTAGAAAAGCGCGCCGACGATTTTGTAGCCTTGTCGGGAGAAGTGTATGCAGTCGCGCTGGGCGAGACCTGCCTTTTGCCATTGGCTTATGCTGCCGAGGCCTCCCATTATTGAGAAGAGGTCCCAGAGGCCGCCTTGCCATTTTTCTGCCATGGAGGTGAAGGCGTCGCGGACGAGAGGGCCGTTTTTGTTGACTGTGCGGCGACGGCGAGCTCGTCGTTTCGTGTCGTTGTTGGTCACGAAGATGAATGCGCAGTCGGGGTTTATGCGTCGGGCGATGGCTATGAGACGGTCGTAGTTGGCGCGGAAAGTGTCGGGGTTGAAGTTGGGCCCCGACGCGTCGTTGACGCCGATGCTCATGATGAGGAGGTCGGGGTGGAGCGTGGCGAGCTGAGACTCAAGGAGTTCGCAGCCGAGATAGGTCTTCGTGGCGGCACCATTGACGCCTATGGTGTGGAACGTTATGCCGTCGTCGGGCGCGCCGGGGATCACGGCATCGACGAAGAAAGTGTCGGCTGCCGCGCGGAAATCCTTACTTGCCGCGAGGGTGAGGCGGAAGAATGTCGTGGGGCGCGGGAGCTGGAACGTATAGGAGATATCGTCGGTGGCGGAGGGGGCTATGATGGTGTCGGGCATCTGGATGAGTGGCGTGAGGTGACGGCTGCCCGGGCGCGTCAGAATGCGGAGCGAGGAGCTTGCCCAGCGGCCAGTGGAGTCGGGATCGGTGTCGAAAGATATCCATGCCGAGGGGTCGGAGGTGAAGACTGTTATGCCGCAAAGGCCGAGAGCCGGGCGCGGCTTGCGCTTGCTGCATCGCGCGCTGCCCCACGTGCCGCCGTAGCGGACTCGGTAGCCGAGGGGGTTGTTGGTCTTGGCGACGCTATAAGGGAAGAGGACGCCACGGGCGGGACGCAGTCCGCCGTTGAGGGAGTCGAGACGTTGGCGGAAGACCTCGGTGTGCATGTCGGCCTGGACGTGCGAGCCGCCAATCTGCACGATGCTGACGCGCCCCTTGCCGAGGAGGAGGACGGAATCGAGCTTGTCGACGAGGGTGGCGAGCTGTGGCGACGTGCCACCGGGTAGCTGGATGACGTTGGAGTCGGGATGGGCGCAGGATGGAAGCAGGCTGCGGAGGTCTGTGACGGGTCGGGTGGCGAGGGTGTCGGCCGAGAAATCGGGATCCTCGTCTTGCGCAGCGGCGCTGAGTGACGTGAGCGCGAAGACGGCTATGAGGAGGAGGCGGATTTTCATTGCTGCTGTGTGGGTGCGGAAATGTCGGGCTGCTGCTGTCGGTCGCGGAGGAGCATGTAGTCGTAGTTCATCTTGATGGCGCGCCATAGGACGGCGGCTATCTTGGCTGCTCCGCGCGTGGTGAAGTGGACGTAGTCGGTGCCGGCGAGAGGGGGCTGGTGCTCAGCCCAGGCGAGCATGGAGTTGCGCCCGCCCATGACATCATACATATCCCAGAAAGCCACGCCGTGCTGGTCGGCCGTCTTGGCGAGCGTGGCCGTGAGGTAGGGGAGCATGGGGTGCGTTTGGAGCTCGCCGTCGACTTTTATGGCCATGTCGGCAGGTCCGATGAAGATGATGCGGGCTTCGGGGCAGAGCGACTTCATGCGGTCGAGTTGCTCACCGATGCGTCGGGCGTAGCGGTCGACGTCGGTCGAGTCGTCGAGCATGGGGAGGGCGTTGCCACCGAACTCCATGATGACGAGCCGCGTGTTCATCTGTCGGAGCATTTGACGGATGAGGTTATTGTCGGTGCGCGAGGTGAAGAGGGCGTCGGCGCCGCGGAGGGGGACGTTGGTGACGTTGACGCCGCGGCCTTCGGAGATGCTTATTCCGTAGACGTCAGCGCGACCGGCGAGTGAGACTTGCAGCTCATTGCATGGCGCGACGCGGAAGTTGAGGGCTTTGAGACCCGTCATGGGGCCCGAGGCGAGGGTGTCGGAGTTGACGGCTATGGTGAGTGTGTCTTCGACGTTGCCGACGAATGCCGTGACGCGTTGCCACTGGGCTCGGTTGGCGCGCGACTTGGCGGTCAGCGTGACGCTCTTGCCGCGCAGCTCGGCCATTTGGGCTATGGCCCCGTAGCGGTCGTGGGAGGCGCGTCGGCCCATGATGCCAGCCGCATAGAAAGTGGCTACGCTGTCAGTGAGGGTCTGCGAGACGGAGCGCGTGGGAATGGGTTGCCAGAGGGGGATGACGCCGGGGCCTGAGCCTCCGAAGAGGGCTTGTAGGCTGTCGCGGATGAGGTATGTGATGCGGTCGCCCTCGATTTGGGAGTCGCCATAGTGGATTACGGCAACCTCCTCGCGGTCGGCATTGCGCATGGCGCGGAAAGTGGGGAAGAGGTATGAGAAGTCGCCGCCGGGGAATCGGAGCGAGCCTTCGCTCATTTTAAAGACATGCTCGACGCGTCGGATGCTGTCGGCACGCGCGGCTTGCTCGGATAGGGCGGCTGAGTCGGCTGCGGAGAGGTTCATGGTGGCGTCGACGGCGGCGAGCTGGTCTTCGACGTTGATGCGTTGGCGTAGCGCGGAGTCGGCAATGAGGCTGGACGTCTGTGGGAAACGGATATTGAGGCCGAGGAAGTCGACAGGACCTGCCGGGGCGAGGGTGCCGATGATGCCGAGAATGGCGAGGATTGAGAAGACGAAAGCTACTGTTTTCCAGAGGCTTACGCCATTAGTGCTGTTGTTCATCTATCGTTGACTGACATTACGACGGCGTCGCTGTTGGCGTCGA
Source organism: Clostridium sp. CAG:343 (assembly GCA_963616565.1). Taxonomy (GTDB): domain Bacteria; phylum Bacteroidota; class Bacteroidia; order Bacteroidales; family Marinilabiliaceae; genus W3P20-009. The sequence goes on along the minus strand of CAVEKX010000002.1, from coordinate 225,137 downwards.
CCATCTTGATGACCTCTTGCCCGAGCTCGACGGAGTAGGTTGAGGAGGAGAGGCTGACGTCCATCTTGCGCGTGCGGTCGACGATGTGGAAGCGTACGGGGACTTGAGGCTTGGCGTCGGCATCGGGGCGCAAGGGGGCGAAGGCTGGTCGGATCTTGTTTTTTATGAGTATGTCGGTGAACTGCTCGACGAGGGGTGCGTCGAGTTTCTCAAGGTCTATCGTGAAAGTCACGCTGCGGATGGTGCCGTGCTTGAGGACGTCGGCGAGGAAGTCTACCTTGACGACTTTCATGAAAAGGCTGTCGCCGTAGTTGGCTTTCTCTATTTTACCCGTCACGTAGACAAACGTCTGCGGCTGCATGAAATATGACGAGAAATTGATGTAGTCCTCGCCGAAGAGTGGCAGCTCGCCCACGCCGTCCATATCCTCGATTGTGGCGATGAGGAACGGCTTGTTTTGCTTGCGGGTGAGACCTGTCTTGATGCCCGTCACGATGCCTGCGCAGGTGAAGGTCTTGCCCTCCATCTGCGGGAAATTCTCTCTTTTAAGCTCGGTGATGGGCGTATTGACGAGATATTTGAGGACGAAGGCGTAGGAGGCGAGGGGGTGTGAGGACATGTAGATGCCGACGACCTCTTTCTCGCGGTTGAGGCGGTCGAGGTCGCTCCACGGGTTGACGATTTCGGGGAGGGCGGGCTTGGTTATGGAGACGTCGAGCATATCGCCGAAGAGGGACGCCTGTCCGCTGTTCTTGTCGGTCTGGAAGCTGTTGCCGTATTTGGTGAGGATCTCGCTGCCGAAGAGTCCCTCCTTGTTTTGGGCGAAGAACTGTTCGCGGCGGATGTCACCGAGGCTGTCGAAAGCCCCCGCTATGGCGAGGTTCTCGATGGTCTTGCGGTTGCAGGCGCTCATGGATACGCGCTCGACGAAGTCGTAGATCGACGTGAAAGGCCCGTTTTTCTGCCTCTCGCTGACGATGGCGTCGACGGCACCCTCGCCGACACCCTTGACGCCGCCGAGACCGAAGACGACGGAGCCGTCGGCTGCGACACCGAAGTTGAGGACGGAGTTGTTGACGTCGGGACCTTTGACTTTGAGCCCCATGCTCTTACACTCGTCCATATATTTGGAGACGGATTTTATATCGTCTTTCGAGCTTGTGAGCAGGGCCGCCATATATTCGGCGGGGTAGTGGGTCTTGAGGTATGCCGTCTGGTAGGAAACCCACGAGTAGCACGTGGCGTGCGACTTGTTGAACGCGTAGGAGGCGAATTTCTCCCAGTCGGCCCATATCTTTTCGAGTATCGCGGCAGGATGACCGTTGCGCGCACCTTGGTTGATGAACTTTGGCTTCAGCTCGTTCAAGACGGCTATCTGCTTCTTACCCATGGCCTTACGGAGCTTGTCGCTCTCGCCGCGGGTGAAGTTGGCGAGGAGGCGGCTGAGGAGCATCACTTGCTCCTGGTAGACGGTGACGCCGTAGGTGTCCTTGAGGTATTTCTCCATGCAAGGGAGGTCGTAGGTGATGGGCTCGCGACCTTGCTTGCGGTTGATGAACTGTGGGATGTAGTCCATAGGGCCCGGTCGGTAGAGGGCGTTCATCGCAATGAGGTCCTCGAAGACGGTGGGTTGCAGCTCCTTGAGGTATTTCTGCATTCCGGGGCTCTCGAACTGGAAGATGCCGATTGTGCGGCCCTCGGCGTAGAGGCGGTAGACGGCAGGGTCGTCGATGGGGACTTTGAAGATGTCGATGTCCTCGCCCGTGTGGGCCTTGATGTTCTTGACGGCCTCTTTCATGATGCCGAGGGTTATGAGGCCGAGGAAGTCCATCTTGATGAGGCCGACGCTCTCGACGTAGTGGCCGTCATATTGTGTGGACTGCATACGGAAGCCCGTGGCCTTGTCGGTGACGAAGGTGATGGGCGCGTATTTCTTGAGGTCGTCGGCGCCGATGATGATGCCGCAGGCGTGGACGCCCGTCTGCCTGATGGTGTCTTCGAGTTCGCCAGCGTAGCGGAGCATCGACGCGACGTTGGGGTCGGGGCCGTTGAGGGCCTGCGACATTTCGGGGACGTATTTGAAGCAGTTCTTGAGGTTGACCTTGGGGACTTTCTTGGTCTTGGGGTCGGCGAGGTCGTCGGAGAAGCGGTCGGGGACGAGGCCCGTCATCTGTCGGACGACGGGGAGCGGGACGTTCTGGACGCGGCCGACGTCGCTTATTGCGCTCTTGGTGGCCATGGCTCCGAAGGTGATGATATGGGCCACGGCGTCGCTGCCATATTTGTTGGTGACCCACTCGATGACCTTCTGTCGGCCGTCGTCGGCGAAGTCGGTATCGATATCGGGGAGCGAGATGCGGTCGGGGTTTAGGAAACGCTCGAACAGCAAGTCGTATTTCATCGGGTCTATGTCGGTGATCTTGAGGCAGTATGCCACGACGGAGCCTGCGGCGGAGCCACGTCCCGGGCCGACCCATACGTCGAGCTCCTCGCGGGCGGCGCGGATGAAGTCCATGACGATGAGGAAGTAGCCGGGGAAGCCCATGGTCTTCATGATGTGCAGCTCGAAAGTTATCTGGTCGATCTGCGCTTGCGAGAGCTGCTCGCCGTAGCGTTTGTGGGCCCCTTCCCACGTGAGTTTGGCGAGGTAGTCGGCCTCGAGCTTTATGCGGTAGAGCTTGTTGTAGCCTCCGAGTTTCTTGATTTTCTTCTCGGCGGCCTCTTGCGACAGGACTACTTGGTGCTTCTCGTCTTGTGTAAATTCGTCGAAGAGGTCTTTCTCGGTGTATTTCTGTCGGTATTGCTCCTCGGTGCCGAAATCTTCGGGGATGGGGAATTTCGGCATTATGGGGTCGGAGTTGAGGTTTATCTCCTCGACTTTGGCGGCCACCTCCATGGTGTTGGCGAGAGCCTCGGGGTGGTCGGGGAATACGGCTTCCATCTCCTCGGGCGTCTTGAGCCACTCTTGTTTTGTGTAGAAGAGTCGTGATCCGTCGGCCATGGTGCGGTTTGTGGAGAGGCATATGAGCCGCTCGTGGGCGTCGGCGAGGTCCTTGTTGAGGAAGTGGCTGTCGTTCGTGGCGATGACCTTGACGCCCGTCTTCTGCCCGAGCTCGATGATGAAGGGGATGACGGCCTGCTGGCGTTCGTAGACGTCGCGCGCGGGGTTGTCGCCGAGGCACGGGAAACGCTGGATCTCAAGGTAATAGTCATCTCCGAAGACGCTCTTGAACCAGTTGACCGTCTTCTCGGCCTCGTCCATCTGGCGACCCATGATGAGCTGTGGGATCTCGCCGGCGAGGCATGCCGAGGAGCAGATGATGCCCTCGTGGTATTGCTCAAGGAGCTGCTTGTCGACGCGCGGTTTGCCGTAGAAGCCGTCGATCCACGATATGGAGACCAGTTTGCAGAGGTTGTGGTAGCCCGTCTTGTTCTTGGCGAGCAAGATGAGGTGCCATCCGCTGCGGTCCATGAGGCTCTCCTCGCCCGTCTCGGGGTCTTTCATCTTGACGGTCTTGTCCTTGTCGGCAATGGTTCGCCTGGCGCAGTAGGCCTCGACACCGAAGATGGGCTTGAAGATTTTGTTTTTGAGGTCGTCGGCTTTGGCTCGGGCGGCGTCGCGCTCCTCTTGGGGACGGGTGTCGTCGTCGGCCATGGCGAGCTGCTCTTTTATGGCGTCGCGCGTCTTGCCGTTGATTTTGGCGCAGTAGTCGTGGAACTCTTTGATGCCGTACATGACGCCGTGGTCGGTGAGGGCTACGGAATACATGCCGTTGGCGATGCACTTGTCTACAATCTCGGGCACTTTGCTCATGCCGTCGAGGATGGAGTAGTGAGAGTGGACGTGTAGGTGGGTGAACTGCGCCATTCGAGGTGTGTTTATTCGGGTTACGAAGTTAGCGTAAAATGGTCAACACGTGGTAAAAAGAAAGCGCCGCGGGTTGGATATTTCCAACCTGCGGCGCAATGAGTGTCCGTTTTTTAGGCGTGGCCTTTAGGCGGCTTTACTTGACGAGGGTCCTCTTGCCGTTGACGATGTAGAGGCCGGGCGCGCTGACCCTGCCCACCTTGACGCCCCCGAGGGTGTAGACGTCGAGACCCTCGGCATCGTCGAAGCTGATGTGGTCGATGGCGGACGCCTTGGTGCCCTTGATGGTGTAGGTGGTGAAGCTGGTGTTGTCGGCCTCGTAGTCGTTGCCGTAGACGGTGATGGTCACCGTGTTGCCGTCGATGGACTTGGTTGCCGTGGCGCCCTTGCCCTTGACGGTGTAGGTGACGTTGGCGAAGATCTCGTCGGCTGTGGCGTCGACGTTGTAGGTCGTCGTGCCTTCGGCAAATCCGTCGATCGTCTCGCCACCGATCTTGATGTCGGTGAGGGCGTGGTAATAGATGAGGCGGATGTTGTCGAGGTAGAGTTCGTCATCTTTCGATGCGCCAGGCGTCGGGTTGGTCGTGGCGTCGGCGAGGAGGTAGAGGTCGGAAGCCTCGTTGCCTGTGTAGGTGAACTCGTTAGAGAACTTGGTCCATTCGCTTACTGCGCCGCCCTCGCCGATGATGACGCTGGCCGAAGCGATGAGGTCGCCTGCCTGGTCGGCAATCTCGGGGTCGCGGTAGTTGACGTCGCCGTGGATGATGAGCTTGACGCGGGCTTTAAGCTCAGCGTCGGAGACAGCCTCGCCAGGGGTGAATTTGGCCATGACCTCGAATGCGTCGGGCTTGCCGGCGAGAGGCTTGTTGTTCTCGCTCATGGTGAAGTCCGTGAAGTTGTAGTTGGCAGAATCGGTGGGGGTTGTTGAGCCCATGTTGATGACGCCCGTGGTGAGGTTGCCGTTGGCGGCAGCGATCAATGCCCATACTGAGGTCAGTTTGATTGCGCTGCCTTCGTAGCCGTCAACTTTCGCAGGTTTGGGCGAGAAAAAAGCGAATGATTGCAGAGCGCCCGTAGCTGTGGCGAAGGAGTTCCAGTCGCCGCCAGGGGTGATGTCGTCGGTCCAGTCCTCGAAGTCGCCGTTGTCAATCTGGTATGCGGCGTCCTTCTTGTTGCCGGCAAATATGATGGTGTACTTCTTCGTAGTCTTGCCTTCAGCGGAGACAGTGAGGGTCAGAGTGCCGTTGGAGTAGCTTGTCTCGACGGCTGGGTTGGCTTCGTTGTCGGCATCGGTGTGGAAGGCCGTTACGCTGCCGCCATTGTATTCGCCAGTCGCTTTGAGCGAGCTGCCGTGGTTGGCGAAGACGAAGGTGTGTCCGTCGACGGTAGCATAGTCGAGAGAGATCTCGGGAAACTTGAACTGGATGGTGTAGACGCTCATGGCGTCGGGGTTGGTCGTGGCGTCGTAGTCTGAGGCGTAGATGGTGATGGTGTAGATGCCCGTCTCTTCATCGTAGGCCTCTTTCTTGGTGGACTTGCTGTCTTTGAGTTCGGCGGATACGCTGTCATAGGCTGCGTCGACGGTGTAGTTGAACTTGCCGTCTTCAAGGGTTATCTCGCCTTCGTTCCAGTCGGCGTCGGTATAGGTGAGCTTGTAGAGCAGGGAGCTTGGCTCGTAAACCACTTTGATGGTGTAGGTGGTGTAGCTTGTGTTGTCTACCGAGTAGTCGTTGCCGAGGACTTTGATGTAGATGTAGTCGTCGTCTTTGCTGGTCTCGACGGTTGCGCCCTTGCCCTTGACGGTGTAAGCCATTCGTGAGTAGATGTCGTCGATGTTGCCCTTGACCTCGTAAGAAGTCGTGCCTTCGGCAAATCCGTCGATCGTCTCGCCGTCGATCTTGATGTCGGTGAGGGCGTGGTAATAGATGAGTCGGATGTCGTCGAGGATCAGGACGTCGCCTGCCGAGCCGCCCGGCACCTCGTTGGTCGTGGCGTTGACCAGGAGGTATTGCGCGGCGTCGGTCTTGCCGGTATATTCAAATTCGCCGGTGAACTTGGTCCATTCGGTCGAGGCTGTGATGGTTGCGCTCGCCTTGGCGATCTTCTTGTCGGCCTGCGAGTCAAGCTCGGGGTCGCGGTATCCGCATTCGCCGTGGAGGATCATCTGGACGCGTCCGCCCTTGGTGTTGCCGCTGCCGAGCGTCATCTTGCCGTAGACCTCGAAGGCGTCGGGCTTGCCGGCAAATGGGAGGTTGCCGTCGGTGATGCATCGGTCGGTGAAGTTGTAGTTGGCTGCGTTGGCTGGCGTCGTGCTGCCCATGTTGACAATGCCGGTCGTGAGGTTGCCGTTGGCGTTGGCAACATAGAGATTTTTTGATGTCAATTTTACTGCGGATCCTCCGTTCCTACCGTCAGTCTGCTCTGGAGAAGGAGATAGCATTATAGTAGTCGTATTAGCAAGAGATCCTTGCGCTTTTTTGAACGAGTTCCATGTCTCAGAGAGTGCGCCGTTGCTCCAGCTCTCGAAGTCGGAGTTGGGAATTTGGTATACGGCGTCCTTGTGCTTGCCGTCGAAAGTTATGGAGTAGGTGGAAGTCTTTGATGTAATATTGCCCACTGTGTCGGTTTTCGCAACGACGAAACTCATGGTGTTGGTCGTGGCGTCCCATGTCGGACCTTCAGAAACTACTGAGTTTTTTCCTGCTGTAATTACGGTCTCCGATTCGTAGTATTTGCCCGTGGCGGTCTGCGAGTTCTTGTCAGCATTGAAAAGGTGCCCCGCAATCTCGATACTCTTCACGGTTTGTGCCGTCGACGTGATGCTTGCCACGCCCAACAGCATAAATAAGGGGTATAATTTCCTCATCTTATGATATTAAGTCACGGCGCAAAGTGGTAGTGTTAGTGTCCATGCGCGGCCTTGTTCCCCGACCCTGCGCCGCCAATATGGCCGGGGGACCGTATGCATGAATATGCGCCAAATTTACTAATTCCAAACACAGCGATTCCTAAAAGAGTGCAAAAACGACCATCAAGACACCCACGCCCCACTCCAATCCCCAGTTGTTTAACGGCAAAAAACTACTAATTAAATCACGCAGAGGCTTTTTTTTTAACAGGATGTTCTCTATATTTGCGCCTGTCAAACGAAGCAATGGATGACCAAAGCCGTATGCATATCTCTTATCCGAGTGATTCTTATTCTTCTTGTGCTACGATCATGAGAAGCGGTGAGGAGTGTGCAGATGCCTGATGGCAAAATATAACACGAAGCCCTTCTCACCGCGAGAGGGGCTTCTTTCGTATAAGACACCATATATTTATTCATCCAACCGATACCAAAGCACAATACAACATAACAGTCATGGCAGACGAAAACCAGTACAAGATCAAACTCCGCAGCGCAGCCACAACCGAAGGCCGACGCATGGCTGGAGCCAGGGCCCTCTGGGTGGCCAACGGCATGAAACGCGAAATGATGGGCAAGCCTATCATCGCCATTGTCAACAGCTTCACGCAGTTCGTCCCCGGACATACCCACCTCCACGAGATAGGTCAGTACGTAAAGTCTGAAATCGAGAAACGTGGCTGCTACGCCGCCGAGTTCAACACCATTGCCGTCGACGACGGCATCGCCATGGGCCACGACGGAATGCTCTACTCCCTCCCCTCCCGCGACGTCATTGCCGACAGCGTCGAGTACATGGTCAACGCCCACAAGGCCGACGCCATGATCTGCATCTCCAATTGCGACAAGATCACACCGGGCATGCTCATCGCAGCCATGAGGCTCAACATCCCTACCGTCTTCTGCTCTGGAGGCCCTATGGAGGCAGGCGTCCTCGGCAACGCCAAGCTCGACCTCATCGACGCCATGATCAAGAGTGCCGACAAGACCCTCTCCGACGCCGAGGTCGCCGATGTCGAGAACCACGCTTGCCCAACGTGCGGCTCCTGCTCCGGCATGTTCACCGCCAATTCCATGAACTGCCTCACCGAGGCCATCGGTCTCTCACTCCCCGGCAACGGCACCATCGTCGCCACCCACGAGAAGCGCAAGCAGCTCTTCGCCGACGCTGCTAAGCTCCTCGTAGACAACACCTTCAAGTACTACCGCGACGGCGACGACTCCGTCCTCCCGCGCAGCATCGCCACGCGCCAGGCATTCCTCAACGCCATGATCCTCGACATCGCCATGGGCGGATCTACCAACACCGTCCTCCACCTCCTCGCCGTAGCCTTCGAGGGCGGTGTCGACTTCAAAATGGCCGACATCGACAAGCTCAGCCGCCAAGTGCCATGCATCTGCAAGGTCGCTCCCAACACCCAAAAGTATCATATCCAAGACGTTAACCGCGCCGGCGGCGTCGTCGGCATCATGGCCGAGCTCGCCAAGGGCGGTCTCGTCGACACTTCACTCAAGCGCGTCGACGGTCTCACCCTCAAGCAGGAAATCGAGCAATACTCGATCCTCAGCCCCAAGGCCTCTGTCAGCGCAAAGACGAAATATAAGGCCGCGCCCGCAGGCAAATACTGCATCCAGCTCGGCGCCCAAAACACATATTACGAGTCGTTCGACACCGACCGCGCCGAGGGCTGCATCCGCGACCTCGACCACGCCTACACCAAGGATGGCGGTCTCGGCGTCCTCTTCGGCAACATCGCGCAAGACGGCTGCGTCATCAAGACGGCCGGCGTCGATGAGAAGATCTGGAAGTTCGCCGGACCTGCCAAGGTGTTCGACTCCCAGGAGGCGGCTTGCGAGGGCATCCTCGGTGGCAAGATCAAGAGTGGCGACGTTGTCGTCATCACCTATGAGGGCCCCCGTGGCGGCCCAGGCATGCAAGAGATGCTCTACCCGACGTCTTATATCAAGAGTATGCACCTCGGCAAGGAGTGCGCCCTCATCACCGACGGCCGCTTCTCGGGCGGCACATCGGGTCTCTCCATCGGACACATCTCTCCCGAGGCGGCTGCTGGCGGCAACATCGGTCTCGTCCGCGATGGTGACATCATCGAGATCGACATCCCCAACAGAACCATCAACGTTCGCCTCACCGACGAGGAACTCCAGGCTCGCCGCGACGAGGAGCTCAAGAGAGGCAAGAAAGCCTTCACTCCTCCGGTGCGCCAACGCGAAGTCTCCAAAGCACTCCGAGCCTACGCCGCAATGGTCAGCTCGGCCGATAAGGGCGCAGCACGTGTAATCGACTAAGCCACACTGTCGCCACTCCCCGACAAAAGAACAGAAGACCCCACCAACAACCCCAATAACCAGATGGCAGAACAGCAGAAAACCGGGCAAAGCATGCCAGGCTCCGAAATACTGATACGATCCCTCATGGCCGAGGGCGTCGATACCATCTTCGGATACCCCGGCGGCGCCATAATGCCCGTCTACGACACCCTCTACGACTTCCAAAACCAATTGCGCCACATCCTCGTGCGCCACGAGCAAGGCGCGGTCCACGCCGCGCAAGGCTACGCCCGAGTGAGCGGCAAGACGGGAGTCGTGTTCGTCACCTCTGGTCCTGGCGCCACAAACGCCATAACCGGCATCGCCGACGCCATGATGGACTCCACACCCCTCGTCGTCATCAGCGGACAGGTCGGAGCCTCCCTCCTCGGCTTCGACGCGTTCCAAGAGACCGACGTCCTCGGCATGACGCTCCCCATAACCAAATGGAGCTACCAGATCCGTCGCCCCGAAGATGTCGCTTGGGCCGTAGCCCGAGCTTTCTTCATCGCTCGCACAGGTCGCCCAGGTCCCGTCGTCCTCGACTTCGCCAAGAACGCGCAGGTGGGTTCCGCCGCCTTCGACTACAAACCCGTCAACTTCATCCGAAGCTACGTACCCAACCCCGACGTGTCTGACGAGAAGGTGCGCCAGGCGGCTCAAATCCTCAACCAGGCAAAACGCCCCATGGTCGTCTACGGCCAGGGCATCATGCTCTCCCACGCCGAGAAGGAGCTTGCCGACTTCCTCGACAAGACCGGCACGCCAGCCGCATCGACGCTCCTCGGTCTCAGCGCGCTCGACAGCAAGAACCCCCACTATAAAGGTATGGTCGGCATGCACGGCAACATCGGCCCCAATGTCAAGACCAACGAGTGCGACGTCCTCCTCGCCATCGGCATGCGCTTCGACGACCGCGTGACGGGTGTCGTCAGCACCTACGCCCGTCAGGCGCGCATCATCCACGTCGACATCGACCGAGCCGAGCTCAACAAGATCATCCCCGTCGAGGTAGGCATCGAGGGCGACGCGCGTGAGGTTCTCACAAGGCTCACCGAGATCGTCAACCCTGCCAAGCATGACGAGTGGGAAGCCTCTTTCGACAAGTGCAATGCCGACGAGCGCAACCTCGTCAGCCGCCACGAGGTGGCCCCCGGGGCAGGCAACATCCGCATGGGCGAGGTCGTCGACGCTGTCAGCCGCATAGGCGATTCTGAGCCCGTCGTCGTCACCGATGTCGGTCAAAACCAGATGATCAGTGCCCGATACAGCACCTTCCGCCACTCGCGCAGCCTCCTCACCTCAGGTGGTCTCGGCACCATGGGCTTCGGCCTTCCTGCCGCTGTTGGCGCCAAGGTCGCTGCCCCAGAGCGCAACGTCTGCATATTCTGTGGCGACGGTGGACTGCAAATGACCATCCAGGAGCTCGGCACCATCATGCAGGAGAACCTCGGTGTCAAAATCATTCTGCTCAACAACAATTGGCTCGGCAACGTCCGCCAGTGGCAACAGCTCTTCTTCGGCTCGCGCTACTCCTTCACCCGACTCGCCAACCCCGACTTCATGAACATTGCCGAGTCCTACGGCATCGCCCATCTCAAAGTCGAAAAACGAGAGGAACTCGACAACGCCGTCGCCCAAATGCTCGCCGACCCCGCGCAGCCCTTCCTCCTCGAAGTCCATGTCGAAGAGCAAGACAACGTCTTCCCAATGATCCCGCCCGGCAAGGGCGTCACAGACATCATGCTCAACGCTAATGCCTGGTACGACTACGAACCCCTCGCCAAATAAGGCTATCGTCAAACATTTCAACCCCAACGACATGCCAGAGCAGAAAGAAAACACACTATACACGGTAACGGTCTACACAGAAAACCAGGTCGGCATCCTCAACCAGATTTCCATAATCTTCACACGCCGAAACCTCAACATCTGGAGCCTCTCCGTCTCCTCATCCGCCATCGAGGGAGTCCACAAGTTCACCATCGCCTGCCGCACCGACCTCAAGACCATCGAGACCGTCGTCCGACAGATCGAGAAGCGAATCGACGTCCTCAAGGCATTCTACTACACCGATAACGAAATCATCTATCAAGAAGTAGCCCTCTACAAGGTGCAGACCGACAACATCCTTGAAAGCCCCGATTTTGAGGAGCTCGTCCGTCGCAACAACGCACAGATTCTCGAAATCAACCGCACCTACACCGTCCTCCAAAAGACCGGACACTGCGACGAGACCCGACGTCTCTACGACGAGCTCGCGCCCTACGGAGTCCTCCAGTTCGTACGCTCCGGACGTGTTGCAATCACCAAGAGCACCGTCGAGCGCGTCTCCCGATTTATCGAGCTCCAGCAAATACGCGCCGAGAAAGCACGTCTCGCTGAAGACTAACCAAAACAACCGAATACAAACAACTTAAATATCATAAGCTCAACAAAATGGCAAAGATGAATTTTGGCGGCGTCATTGAGGAAGTCATGACCCGCGAAGAGTTCCCTCTCGAGAAAGCACGCGAGATCCTCAAAAATGAGACCATCGCCGTCATCGGCTACGGCGTCCAGGGCCCCGGCCAGTCTCTCAACCTCCGTGACAACGGCTTCAACGTCATCGTCGGCCAGCGTCAGGGCAAGACCTACGACAAGGCCATTGCCGACGGCTGGAAGCCAGGCGAGACCCTCTTCTCCATCGAGGAGGCCGTCAAGAAAGGCACCGTCATCATGTGCCTCCTCTCCGACGCTGCCGTCCTCTCCGTATGGCCCACCATCAAAGCCGCTCTCACCCCTGGCAAGACCCTCTACTTCTCCCACGGCTTCGCCATCACCTGGAACGACCGCACCAAGTGCGTCCCCCCCGCTGACGTCGACGTCATCATGGTAGCTCCTAAGGGCTCCGGCACCTCCCTCCGCAGCATGTTCCTCCAGGGCCGCGGCCTCAACTCTTCCTACGCCGTCTACCAGGACGCTTCCGGCAAGGCCCTCGACAAGGCTCTCGCCCTCGGCATCGGCATCGGCTCCGGCTACCTCTTCGAGACCACCTTCCAGCGCGAGGCCACCTCTGACCTCACCGGCGAGCGCGGCTCCCTCATGGGCGCAATCCAGGGCCTCCTCCTCGCGCAGTACGAGGTTCTCCGCGAGAACGGCCACACCCCTTCCGAGGCCTTCAACGAGACCGTAGAGGAGCTCACCCAGAGCCTCATGCCTCTCTTCGCTGAGAAGGGCATGGACTGGATGTACGCCAACTGCTCCACCACCGCTCAGCGCGGCGCGCTCGACTGGTACCCTCGCTTCCACGACGCCATCAAGCCTATCATGCAGTGGCTCTACATGAGCGTCAAGCTCGGCAACGAGGCTCAAATCTCCATGGACTCCAACTCTAAGCCCGACTACCGCGTCGGCCTCGAGGCTGAGCTCAAGGCTCTCCGCGAGAGCGAGATGTGGCAGACCGCCGTCACCGTCCGCAAGCTCCGTCCTGAGAATAACTAAGTCGCTCAGACAGACTAATCTGACACAATAAAAAACGAGGCGCGGGGCAACGGCCGATAAGCCCATCCCGCAAGACGCGCCACACCCCCGCGCCTCTTATTCTTTCTCCCTCCCATCAAGCGCCACGCGCGACGACGCCTTCCCCACAATCTCGCGCCGCCAACACAGATAACCCCCCGACCGGGGAAAAACAACGCCCAAGGGCTAACCACTACAAGAACAAAAACCGACGGCGAGGCGGCTCCCTATAAATCGCCCCACCACGAATAACCGATATAACAACATGGACAACAGAGTCTATATCTTCGACACCACACTACGCGACGGCGAGCAGGTGCCTGGCTGCCAGCTCAATACGGTTGAGAAAATCCAGGTCGCCAAAGCACTCGAGGCTCTCGGCGTCGACGTCATCGAAGCCGGTTTCCCCATCTCAAGCCCGGGCGACTTCAATTCCGTCATCGAAATCTCCAAAGCCGTCACCTGGCCCACAATATGCGCCCTCACACGCGCCGTCGAGAAAGATATCGATGTCGCCGCCGACGCCCTCCGCTTCGCCAAGCACAAACGTATCCACACCGGCATCGGAACATCCGACAGCCACATAAAATACAAGTTCAACTCCACTCGCGAGGAGATCATCGAGCGCGCCGTCCGCGCCGTCCGCTACGCCCGCAAGTATGTCGACGATGTCGAGTTCTATGCCGAGGATGCCGGCCGCACCGACAATGAGTACCTCGCCCGCGTCGTCGAGGCCGTCATCAAGGCTGGCGCTACCGTCGTCAACATCCCCGACACCACTGGCTACTGCCTCCCCCACGAGTACGGAGCCAAAATCAAATACCTCGTCGACCACGTCGACGGCATCGAGAACGCCATCATCTCCACACACTGCCACAACGACCTCGGCATGGCTACCGCCAACACCATGGCCGGCGTCCTCAACGGTGCAAGGCAGACCGAGGTGACCATCAACGGCATCGGCGAGCGCGCTGGTAATACCGCGCTTGAGGAGATTGCCATGATCCTCAAATGCCACAAGGGGCTCGGCATCGACACCAACATCAATACCAAGCAGATCTACCCCATCAGCCGTATGGTGTCCAGCCTCATGAATATGCCCGTCCAGCCCAATAAGGCCATCGTAGGCCGCAACGCCTTTGCCCACTCCAGCGGCATCCACCAAGACGGTGTCCTCAAAAACCTCTCCACCTACGAGATCATGGATCCCCACGACGTGGGCATCGACGACAACTCCATAGTCCTCACAGCGCGCAGCGGCCGCGCTGCTCTCCGCCATCGTCTCTCCGAGCTTGGTGTCAAGATCGAGGGCGAGAAGCTCGACTCCACATACGAGCAGTTCCTCAAACTCGCCGACAAGAAGAAAGAGGTCAACGATGACGACCTCCTCATGCTCGTCGGTGCCGATGTCGCGCAAGCCAACCACGTCAAGATCGACTTCATGCAAGTCACCAGTGGCGTCGGCGTACAGCCCATGGCCGCCATCGGTCTCGACATAGCTGGCGAGAAGTTCACAGCCTCCGCCATTGGCAACGGTCCTGTCGATGCCGCACTCAACGCCCTCAAGAATATCATCCACAGGACGATGACCCTCAAGGAGCTCACCATCCAGAGCATCAGCAAGGGAAGCGACGACACCTGCAAGGTCCACGTCCAAGTCGAGCACGACGGCCACGTCTACTATGGCTTCGCCGCCAATACCGACATCGTCTGCGCAACCGTCGAGGCCTACGTCGACTGCATCAACCGCTTCCACGGCAACAAGAACTAAACGACAAAAAACAAAAAACCACCATAACGCCCCACAAAGACAATGAACACCCTCTTCGACAAAATATGGGACTCCCACGTCGTCCAGATCGTCCCCGACGGCCCCACGCAACTCTATATCGACCGCCTCTACTGCCATGAGGTCACCAGCCCCCAGGCCTTCGAGGGTATGCGCGCCCGCGGCATCAAGTGCTTCCGCCCCGAGAAGATCTACTGCATGCCCGACCACAACACCCCGACCCACGATCAGGACAAGCAGATCGAGGATCCCGTTAGCCGCACGCAGGTAGACACCCTCGCAAAGAACTGCAAGGATTTCGGCCTCACACACTTCGCCATGAATACCGACCACAACGGCATCATCCACGTCGTCGGTCCCGAGCGTGGCCTCTCTCTCCCCGGCATGACACTCGTATGCGGTGATAGCCACACCTCAACCCACGGCGCTATGGGCGCAGTCGCTTTCGGCATCGGCACCTCCGAGGTCGAGATGGTCATGGCTTCTCAGTGCATCCTCCAGCAAAAACCAAAGTCCATGCGCATCAGCGTCGAGGGCAAGCTCCAGAAAGGCGTGACTGCCAAGGATATAGCTCTCTACCTCATGAGCAAGCTCACCACCTCTGGCGCAACGGGCTACTTCGTCGAATATGCGGGCTCCGCTGTCCGCAACCTCTCCATGGAGGGTCGCCTCACGCTCTGCAACCTCTCCATCGAGATGGGCGCGCGTGGCGGCTTCATCGCCCCCGACGAGACGACTTTCGAGTACATCAAGGGTCGCGAATATGCCCCCAAAGGTGCCGACTGGGATAAGGCCGTCGCCTACTGGAAGACTCTCAAGAGCGGCGACGATGCCGTCTTCGACAAGGAGTTGACCTACAAGGCCGAAGACATCCAGCCCATGATCACCTACGGCACCAACCCAGGCATGGGCATGGCCATTACCGACAACATCCCAACTATCGACTCCATCGACAAGGCTGGTCAGGCCTCCTTCCTCAAGTCCATGAACTACATGGGCTTCGAGCCCGGTCAAAACCTCATCGGCAAGAAGATCGACTACGTCTTCCTCGGCGCGTGCACCAACGGCCGTATCGAAGATTTCCGCGCCTTCGCCTCCATCGCTAAGGGTCGCCACAAGGCCGACAACGTCACCGCATGGCTCGTCCCAGGCTCTTGGCTCGTCGACAAGCAGATCCGCGAGGAGGGCCTCGACAAGATCCTTGAGGAGGCCGGCTTCGCCATCCGCCAGCCGGGCTGCTCCGCTTGCCTCGCCATGAACGATGACAAGATCCCCGCCGGCAAATACTCCGTCTCGACCAGCAACCGCAACTTCGAGGGTCGCCAAGGTCCTGGCTCGCGCACTCTCCTCGCCAGCCCTCTCGTAGCTGCCGCGGCTGCCGTCACGGGTGTCATAACCGACCCCCGCACTCTCCTCTAAGTCCCCCCACGCTCACTCTTAAAGAGGCAACAAAACAACCATGAAACAGAAATTCAACATCATAGAGAGCACTTGCGTGCCTCTCCCCCTCGAAAACGTCGACACCGACCAGATCATCCCTGCGCGCTTCCTCAAGGCCACGACCCGCGAGGAGAAATTCTTCGGCGAGAACCTCTTCCGCGACTGGCGTTACAACCCCGACGGCTCGCTCAACAAGAATTTCGTCCTCAACGACCCTTCCTTCTCGGGCGAGATCCTCGTCGCAGGCAAGAACTTCGGCTCTGGCTCCAGCCGCGAGCATGCTGCTTGGGCCATCGCAGGTTACGGCTTCCGTGCCGTCGTCTCCAGCTTCTTCGCCGACATCCATAAGAACAACGAGCTCAACAACTTCGTCCTCCCCGTCGTCGTCTCCGAGCCATTCCTCGCCGAGCTCTTCGCCTCAATCAATGAGAACCATAAGACCGTCGTCAAGATCGACCTCCCCAACCAAACCATCACCAACGAGGCCACAGGCAAGAGCGAGAAGTTCGAGATCAACGGCTACAAGAAGCATTGCCTCATGAACGGTCTCGATGACATCGACTACCTCCTCACCAATAAGGACAAGACGGAAGGCTACGAAAGCCACGCCAACAAATACTAACTCACTCCTTCTCGATGCTCGAAATCCTTGATACCACACTCCGCGACGGCGAACAAACAGCCGGTGTCTCTTTTAACCACGGAGAGAAACTCTCGATAGCTAAAATGCTTATCGAAGAGACTGGCGTCGACCGCATCGAGATAGCCTCCGCCAGGGTCTCCGCCGGCGAGCTCGAAGCTGCGACCGACATCTGCTCCTGGGCGCGCAAGAATGGGCATCTCGGCAAGATAGAGATCCTCGGCTTCGTCGATTTTGGTGTCTCCATCGACTGGATAACCAAAGCCGGAGGCAAGGTGCTCAACCTCCTCGCCAAAGGCTCGCTCCGCCACGTCTCCGAGCAGCTCCACAAACTCCCCGAGGAGCACCTCGCCGACATCAAGGCCAATGTCGACCTCGCAACACGCAAAGGGCTACGCGTCAACGTATACCTTGAGGACTGGAGCAACGGCATGCTCAACTCCGAGGACTACGTCTATTTCATGATAGACAACCTCCGCGACGAGCCTATCGAACGCTTCATGCTCCCCGACACCCTCGGTGTCCTCAGCCCCGACCAGACCCTCGACTTCTGCCGACGCGTCACGACACGCTACCCCGGCATCAAGTTCGACTTCCACGCCCACAACGACTACGACATGGCCGTGGCCAACGTCATGGCTGCCGTCCAAGGCGGCGTCACCGGTGTCCACGTCACCGTCAACGGTCTTGGCGAGCGCGCTGGCAACGCACCTCTCGCAAGCGTCGTGGCCGTCATCAACGACATGCTCCGAATCCCCAACTCCATCAACGAGAAGAGGATGAACCACGTATGCCGCATGGTCGAGAGCCTCTCCGGTGTCCGCATCCCCGACAATAAGCCCATCGTCGGCGATTCCGTCTTCACACAGACGGCCGGTGTCCATGCCGATGGCGACAATAAGGGCAACCTCTACTGCAACCCACTCCTCCCCGAACGCTTCGGACGCGTCCGACGCTACGCCCTCGGCAAGCTCTCCGGCAAGGCCAATATCGCCAAGAACCTCCAGGAGCTTGGCATGAACCTCTCCTCCGAGCAGATTAAGCTCGTCACGCAGCGCGTCATCGAGCTCGGCGACAAGAAAGAGAGCCTCTCCGCAGAAGACCTCCCCTACATCGTAGCCGATGTCCTCCGCGGCGCGCTCCCCTCATCCGCCCGTCAGACGCCAGACTCCATCAAGATCGTCAACTACAGCCTCAACCTCACCCGCGGGCTCAAACCCGTGGCGACCGTCCGCCTCTCCATCGACGACCAGGAGTATGAGGACACCAGCCGAGGCGATGGTCAGTACGACGCTTTCATGAAGGCCCTCTGGAAAATCTACGACCGCCTCGGACGAAACCACCCGCGCCTCGTCGACTACAAAGTCTCAATCCCACCAGGCGGCAAGACCGACGCCCTCGTCGAGACTGTCATCGTGTGGGACAACGACGGCACCGAGCTGCGAACCCGCGGCCTCGACGCCGACCAGACCGAAGCCGCCATCAAAGCCACCGTCAAGATGCTCAACATCATCGAGACAAGATAAAAAACAAATCGTAACAGCATAACCCAGATGAAATTCAACATCGCACTCCTCCCCGGCGACGGCATCGGCCCCGAGGTCGTAGATCAAGCCGTCAAGGCCGTCAACGCAGTATGCAAAAAATTCGGTCACGAAGCCTCCTTCACCAAAGGTCTCGTAGGCGCTTGCGCCATCGACGCAACCGGTGACCCGTTCCCCGAGGAGACTTTCCAAATCTGCCTCAAGAGCGACGCCGTCCTCTTCGGCGCTGTCGGCGACCCTCGCTACGACAACAACCCGACGGCCAAGGTCCGTCCCGAGAACGGTCTCCTCGCCATGCGCAAGAAGCTCGGCCTCTTCGCCAACCTCCGCCCTATGGAGACCTACAAGAGCCTCATCGACAAGAGCCCCCTCAAGCGCGAGCTCGTCGAGGGCGCCGAGTTCCTCTGCGTCCGTGAGCTCACCGGTGGCATGTACTTTGGCGAGAAGGGTCGTCGTGACAACGGCAACACCGCCTACGACACCAACATCTACAGCCGCAACGAGGTTGAGCGCATCCTCAAACTCGCTTTCGAGTACGCTCAACGCCGCCGCAAGCACCTCACCGTCGTCGACAAGGCCAACGTCCTCGAGTCTTCACGCCTCTGGCGCGAGGTCGCTCAAGAGATGGCTCCCAAATATCCCGACGTTACGACCGACTATATGTTCGTCGACAACGCTGCCATGAAGATCGTCACCATGCCTAAGTTCTTCGACGTCCTAGTCACAGAGAACACCTTCGGCGACATCCTCACCGACGAGGCCTCCGTCATCGCTGGCTCCATGGGTCTCCTCGCTTCCGCAAGCGTCGGCGAGCACACCTCTCTCTTCGAGCCTATCCACGGCTCCTACCCTCAGGCCGCTGGCAAGAACATCGCCAACCCCCTCGCCACGATCCTTTCCGCCGCCATGATGTTCGAATACGCTTTCGGTCTCATGGAGGAGGGCAAGGCCATCCGCGCTGCCGTCACCGCCAGCATCGAGCAAGGCTTCGTAACAGAGGATCTCGCCAATGGCGCCGACGCTCACTCCACCTCCGAGGTCGGCGACTGGATCGCTGCCCACATCTAATATCTTTAGCAAGATAAGATCATCACCCTACGGCGCCCACTCTCAACATCACGAGAGCGGGCGCCGCTTCATCCATCAACAATCACATCCATGCCATCCGTCAATTCCATACTCTTCGTCTGCCTCGGCAATATCTGCCGCTCCCCGGCCGCCAACGGCGTAATGCTCAAAATGGCAGCCGACGCTGGCATTAAAGTAGACATCGACTCCGCGGGCATCGGCTCTTGGCATGTCGGGCAACTGCCAGACTCCCGCATGAGAGCCTGCGGCAAGAGGCACGGCTACGATTTCAACCACCGTGCGCGCCAAGTCCAAAGATCCGACTTCGACAATTTCGACATCATCTTCGGCATGGATGCTCAGAACTTTGCCGACCTCCGCCGACTCGCCCCCTCCCCCGAGGCTGCTAAGAAGATTCGCCTCATGGCCGACTACCTCACCGACCACCAAGGCCAACGCTCCATCCCCGACCCCTACTATGGCGACGATGCCGATTTCGACTTCGCCCTCGAACTTATCGAGGACTCCTCTCGTCAGATAATCAAACAATTACAAAAAGGCTTACTATGAAAATCATTGAGCAAATGAAGTCGGGAGAGAAGTACCAAAGCTACGATCCCTACCTCGTCAACCTCCGTCTCCAAGTCCGCGACATCCTCCATGAGTTCAACAACCTCATGCCCTCCGACGTCGCTCGCCATGAGGAGATTATCCGCAACCTCTTCGGCACGGCAGGTCCCTTCTGCGATGTCACGGCGCCATTCCACTGCGACTATGGTTTCAACATCCACGTAGGCCACCATTTCTTCTCCAATTTCAACTTTACCGTCCTCGACGAGGCCCCCGTCACCATCGGAAACAATGTCTTCATCGGCCCCAATGTCGGCATCTATACCGCCTGCCACCCTCTCGACCCCGAGGAGCGTAACCAGTGCGTCGAGTGGTCGCGCCCCGTCACCATTGGCGATAATGTCTGGATCGGTGGCGGTGTCACCATCTGCCCTGGCGCAACCATCGGCGAGGGCGCGGTCGTCGGAGCCGGAAGCGTCGTCGTCAAGGACATCCCTCCCCATACCGTCGCCGTCGGAAATCCCGCCCGACCCGTCAAATCTCTCGAAAAGTAGCCACCTCTTTTCAACATTTTTTTGCAAATCCCGACGGAATCACTACCTTTGCATCGTAATAAACATTCGTCAAGATTGGTGACGGCAACGACGCCAATCAAACAAAACAGAGAAGACAATAAACCTTACACAACATAAACGACGAGGATCCTGAGGCGCAACCTACAGGATTCTCTTCTTTTATTCACCCCACGAAGTTTAACTATTAACCGAGCAGACAAACTATGTCAAACATAAACTACGTCACCGAAGCTGGACTCAAGAAGATGAAAGACGAGCTCGCCCAGCTCGAAAGTGTAGAACGCCCTAAGGTCATCGCGGCTATCTCTGAGGCACGCGACAAGGGTGACCTCTCCGAGAACGCCGAATACGATGCCGCCAAAGAGGCGCAGGCCCATCTCGAGTCCAAAATAATGAAGATCAAATCCACCATAGCCAACAGCCGCGTGATCGACGTCTCCAAGCTCGACAACAACTCCGTCCAGCTCCTCAGCCGAGTCACCATCCTCAACACCAAGACCAAGGCCAAGATGACCTACACCATCGTCCCCGAGACCGAAGGCTCCGACCTCAAGGCTGGCAAGATCTCCCTCACGACTCCCATCGCCAAGGGGCTCATCGGCAAGAAGGTGGGCGACAAGGCCGAAATCAAGGTGCCCGCAGGCCTCATGACCTTCGAGATCCTCGAAATCGCACTCTCCGTCGAATAGTCAACTCTCAAAACACAATATGGCTACAATCTTCTCCAAGATCATCAACGGCGAGATCCCGTCCTATAAGATCGCCGAGGACGACCAGAACTACGCCTTCCTCGACATCAACCCTCTCGCCAAGGGGCACACTCTCTGCGTCCCTAAAATCGAGACCGACTATCTCTTCGACCTCGACCCCGAAAGGCTCGCAAGCCTCACCAAGTTCGCGCAGCGTGTCGCCAAGGCACAGAAAGAAGCACTCGGCTGCAAACGCGTCGGTGTCGCGGTCCTCGGCTTCGATGTCCCTCACGCCCACATCCACCTCGTCCCGATGGATAGCGAGGCGACGCTCAACTTCAAGAACGAGAGAGTCCACCTCACCGAGGAGCAATTCCGCGAGGTAGCACAGCTAATAGCCTCCAAATTAGCCTGATAGCAGGTCTGAGGCCATAAGCCGAAACGCTCAAGCCCCGCTACCCTCCACAGGTGCGGGGCTTTTTCTCTGCCGCGAAATTTTCATACCTTTGCCATGACCCGCACCCTCGGGCCGCAGCCCACATAAAACAAATCATGACCGACCAGGACCCACAAACGACGCAGAACACAGCCGCCGCCTACGGCGAAGACAGCATCAAAACTCTCGAGTGGCAAGAGCATATCCGACGACGACCCGGTATGTACATCGGCAAGCTCGGTGACGGCACCCAAGCCGACGACGGCATCTACGTCCTCATAAAGGAGGTCATCGACAACTCCATCGACGAATTTATGATGGGCTTCGGCAAGCGGATCGATGTCACCCTCACACCCGACGGCTCGGTCACCATCCGCGACTACGGCCGCGGCATACCCCTCGGCTCCGTCGTCGACGTGGCCTCCAAGATGAATACCGGCGGCAAGTACGATAATGCCGCATTCCAAAAATCCATCGGTCTCAACGGTGTCGGCATCAAGGCCGTCAACGCCCTCTCTACCTCCTTCTCCGTCACCGCTTTCCGCGACGGACAGATGAAGAACGCCAACTTCTCGCGAGGCAAGCTCACCTCACAAGAAGATGTCCAGCCGACGACCGAGAAGAACGGCACACTCGTCTCTTTCACCCCCGATGCCGAGATCTTCGAGAATTTCGCCTTCCGTGAGGAGTTCATAACGCAGATGCTCAAGAACTACTCCTACCTCAACAAAGGGCTCATCCTCACCCTCAACGGAGAAAAGTTCCAAAGCCAAAACGGTGTCGTCGACCTCCTCTCGGACAATATGACCGACGAGCCACTCTACCCCATAATCCACCTCGAGACATCCGACCTCGAAATCGCCATGACACACTGCGACCACTATGGCGAGGAGTACTACTCTTTCGTCAACGGTCAGCACACCACGCAGGGCGGAACCCACCTCCAGGCTTTCAAGGAGGCCGTCGTCAAGACCCTCCGCGACTACTACGGTAAGAACTATGATGTGGCCGACATCCGCTCTGGTCTGACGGCCGTAGTCTCCATCCGTATCCAAGAGCCTGTCTTCGAGAGCCAGACCAAGACGAAGCTCGGCAGCAAGGACATGAGCCCCGACGGCGGTGTCTCCATCCGCGGCTACGTCAGCGATTTCCTCTCCGAGCATCTCGACAACTATCTCCGCCGAAATCTCGAGACTGCGGACGTCATCAACCGCAAGATCGTCGACAGCGAGAAGGAGCGTAAGGCCATCTCGGGTGTCCAAAAGGAGGCGCGAGAGAAGGCCAAGAAAGCCAACCTCCACAACCGCAAGCTCCGCGACTGCACCATCCACCTCACCGACGCGACCAATGACCGACGCGAGGAGACGGCAATCTTCATCACCGAGGGCGACTCCGCCTCGGGCTCCATAACCAAGAGCCGCGACGCCAAGACCCAAGCCGTCTTCAGCCTCCGTGGCAAGCCCCTCAACACTTTCGGCCTCCGTCGCGACACCATCTACAAGAACGAGGAGTTCTTCCTCCTCCAGAGCGCGCTCAACATCGAGGACGGCATCGACGGTCTCCGCTACAATAAGGTCATCATCGCCACCGATGCCGATGTCGACGGCATGCACATCCGCCTCCTCATGATAACCTTCTTCCTCCAGTTCTTCCCCGAGGTTATCAAAAACGGGCACCTCTTCATCCTTCAGACCCCCCTGTTCCGTGTCCGCAACAAGAAGAAAACCATCTACTGCTACTCCGAGGAGGAGCGCGACAAGGCAGCCGCCCAGCTCGGCTCACAAAGGGAGATAACCCGATTCAAAGGTCTCGGTGAGATCAACTGGCAAGAGTTCAAGGAGTTCATCGGACCCGGCATCCGTCTCGACACCGTGACCCTCAAAAACTCCGATGCCGTCCACGACCTCCTCGAGTTCTACATGGGAAAGAACACCTCCTCCCGACAAAATTTCATCATCGACAACCTCGTCATCGAAGAAGACCTCGTCGACAAAGACCTCCTCGTCCTCCAAGGACAAGAGGAAGATTAACACCACATCCAAACACGTTCTAACACTCCATCCCAATGTCCGACGACAACTCCACATACAACGACGACGACCAACTCGACAACAGCGAAGCCCTCACGCCCGACGACGCTGGCAATGCGCCCGCATGGGACTCCGACGCCATCCGTAAGAGCCACCTCCACGGCATGTACCGCCTCTGGTTCCTCGACTACGCCAGCTACGTCATCCTCGAACGCGCCGTCCCTCATATCGACGACGGCCTCAAACCCGTACAGCGACGCATCCTCCACACCATGAGCCGAATGGAGGACGGCAGGTACAATAAGGTCGCCAACATCGTCGGTGCCACAATGGCCTTCCACCCACACGGCGACGCCTCCATCGGCGACGCTCTCGTCCAGCTCGGTCAGAAAGACCTCCTCATCGACACCCAAGGTAACTGGGGCAACATCATAACCGGCGACGGAGCGGCGGCTCCCCGTTATATCGAGGCACGTCTCACCAAGTTCGCCCTCGATGTCGTCTTCAACCCCAAGACCACCATATGGAAGGAGAGCTACGACGGCCGCAACGAGGAGCCCGTGACGCTCCCTGTCCGTTTCCCGCTCCTCCTCGCACAAGGTGTCGAGGGCATCGCCGTAGGTCTCGCCTCCAAGATCCTCCCCCACAACTTCGTCGAGCTTATCGATGCCTCCATAGCCTACCTTGAGGGCAAGCCCTTCACCCTCTACCCCGATTTCCCAACGGGTGGCAGCATCGATGTCTCACGCTACAACGATGGTCTCCGCGGCGGTGTAGTCCGCATCCGTGCCAAAATCGAGAAGCGCGACGCCAAGACGCTCGCCATAACCGAGATCCCGTTCTCCAAGACCACCTCCTCCGTCATCGAGTCCATCCTCAAGGTCAACGACAAGAAGATCAAGATCAAGAAGATCGATGACAATACCGCCGCCAACGCCGAGATCCTCATCCACCTCCCCGCTGGCGCCTCGCCCGATAAGACCATCGACGCTCTCTACGCCTTTACCGACTGCGAGCTCTCCATCTCCCCAAACGCCTGCGTCATCATGGATCGGAAGCCGCACTTCCTCGGCGTATCCGACATCCTCCGGCACAGCACCGACCGCACCGTCGCACTTCTCACCCAAGAGCTCCAAATCCACCTCAACGAGCTCGCCCAGCAGTGGCATCTCCTCTCGCTCGACAAGATTTTCATCGAGCAGAGAATCTATAAGGATGCCGAGTTCGAGCAAGCAGCCTCGACCGACGAGGCCTGCCTCCACATCGACGCCCGACTCCAAGCCTACTTCAAGGCCAACGACATAAAGCTCATGCGCGAGGTCACACGCGAGGATATTCTCCACCTCCTCGACATCAAGATGGCACGCATCCTCAAGTTCAATTCCGAGGCTGCCGACCTCAAGCTCGAAGCCCTCGCCAACGAAATGGCGCAGACGCGCGACAATCTTGAGCATATCGTCGACTTCACCATCGCCTATTTCCGACGCCTAAAAAAACAATACGGCGCAGGCCACAAACGCCTCACCGAGATTCGCTCCTTCGACAATATCGAGGCGACAAAGGTCGTCGAGCGAAACAAGAAGCTCTACATCAATAAGGAGGACGGCTTCATGGGCTATGGTCTCAAGAAGGGTGACTACGTGGCCGACTGCTCCGACCTCGACGATGTCATAATCTTCTACACCGACGGCCGCTATGTCGTCAAGAAGGTCGACGAGAAGGTCGATGTCGGCACGGGTGTCCTGTATCTCGCCGTCTTCAAGAAAAATGATACACGCACCGTCTACAATGCAGTCTATACCGATGGCGAGACTGGCATCACTTACGCCAAACGCTTCAATGTCACAGGCATAACCCGCGACCGCGAGTACGAGACCACGACAGGAACCAAAGGCTCCAAGCTCCGCTACTTCAGCGCAAACGCCAATGGCGAGGCCGAGGTCGTCAAGGTGCTCCTGCGCCCGCGCGCCAAGCTCCGCAATGTCGTCCTCGATTTCGATTTCGCCACACTCACGGTCAAGGGGCGTGCCTCGCGCGGCAATGTCGTCACCAAGAACGAGATCCACAAGGTCGTCCTCAAGCGACGCGGCGAGAGTACACTCGGTGGCAGGCAGATATGGTTTGAGCCCGAGACCCTCCGCCTCAATCCCGATGGCCGCGGCACACTCCTCGGCGAGTTCGGTCCCGATGACAAGATTCTCATCATGACGAAAGCGGGCGACGCTCTCACCGTGGGGACCGGCTTCGAGCAGCATTTCGATGACAATATCCTCCGCATCGAGAAGTTCGACCCACATAAGATATGGACGGCCGTCTATTTCGATGCCGAGACCAACCTCCACTATATCAAACGCTTCAAGGTGACCATCTCCGCCAAGCCTGTCAATTTCATTGGCGAGAACCCCAAGAGCAAACTCGTCGCCCTCTCTGATGAAGATCACCCCCTCTTCTCCGTCACCTACGGTGGCGATGACAAGTGGCGACCTGCCGAGCAAATCGACGCCTTCGAGTTCATCGGCGAGAAAGGCATCAAGGCCAAGGGCAAGCAACTCGCCAAATGGCAGGTCGGCAAGATCAAGGAGCTTGAGCCTCTCATCCCATCCGTCCGCAACGTCCAACCCGACGACGACGCCACAGATGCCGAAATCGCCCCAGACTCCGACGACCAGTCCGACTCCGACGATCAACCAACCCTCTTCTAAATAACTCCCTACTTCTATCTTCCCCAGCCCACTCAACCGCGAGAGGGCTGGGGTTTGCATATCATGCCAATTCTTCATTGCCAAGGATTCGAGGCACCAAGGACAGCGCAACAGAAAAAACAGATTTCTTCAAACGGGAATGGGCAAAGGTTTTGTGGATTCTTTTTTATGCATAAGTTTGCGGCAGTAGACCTCCTGCGACACATAATCTAAAAACCAAATGAATACAAAATCACTCTTTACTTCCATCGTTGCAGCTTTCGCTTTCTGCTTAGTGGCAGAAGCTCAAATTATCCGCGAGGATGAGCTTGAAAAATACGCTATCGAGAAATATGGAGACGATTGGGAAGAGGCTGCGCTAAAAATCGCCAACGAGCACCCTTTGGATGCCAATCATGCCTTCACCTTCACCGAGGTGCTTCAGGCTCCGGGCATGGATGCCAACCAGATTTATGATGAACTTCTCATGTGGTTCACCTCGACTTTTGTTGACGCTAACAGCGTGTTGGTCAGCAAAGAGCGTGAAAGAGGGCTTATCGTCGCTCGCGGTTTCATTGGTGAAACAGGAAAAAGCACCGGTGTGTTCGCACGTGTCTTCATCAGTGTGACCCCTACCATCAAGATTCAAATTAAAGACGGGAAGATAAGGGTCACATACTCAGTCCCCTTCTACATTGAAAAGAAGATTGTTGATGACTTCGTCGGTGTTGTCGGCGGAGTCGTTGTAGCAGACAATTCTGTTGAAACGGATAACGTTGTTCTCGACAAGTCATTTCCCTACGGCGAATTGAAGGGTGGCAGTAAGAGAGCTCGCCGTCGTGCGCAGGGTCGAGCCCTTGTCATGTGTAACGCCTACGCTAATATCGTCCTCGACAAAATCGACAAGGTCATAAAAGAGGGCTATGATGGTACAGCAAACGACGAATGGTAGAAATTTAAATTAATAACGTTCTACGTTGCGCAAATAGACTTCGCCCCATTTAGCGACCCTTGCTAAATGGGGCGACTTTTTAGTGTGAGGCTGAAGCCACATTCCCCCACCGATTTTTTCATCTCCTTACCCTCTTGCATTTCCACGCCCTTTATACTACATTCGCGAACGTTTTGTAACTAAAAGACATAGAGTAATCTAAATAATATGGCAACTACTGCAGACTTCCGCAATGGCATGTGCATAGAGTACAACGACCAGCTCTACTACATCGTCAAGTTCCTCCACGTCAAGCCTGGCAAGGGTCCGGCTTTCGTCCGCACAACCCTCAAGAACGTCAAGACTGGCAAAGTAATCGACAACACCTTCAACTCCGGCGTCAAAATCACCGAGGCGCGCGTCGAGCATCGCCAATACCAGTTCACATACAAGGACAACCAGGGCTACCACCTCATGAACTCCGAGACCTACGAGGAGATCGTCATGGACGAGGCCCAAATCCCTAACGCTGACCTCATGAAGGAAGGCGAGAGCATCGAGGTCGTCGTCCACGCTGAGACCGAGACCGTCCTCACAGCAGAGCTCCCTCCTTTCATGACTTTCGAGATCACCTACACCGAGCCTGGCGTCCGCGGCGACACCTCCTCCACCACCTCCCTCAAGCCCGCTACTATCGAGACCGGCGCCAACATCATGGTCCCTCTCTTCGTCAACCAGGGCGACAAGATTAAGGTAGACACTCGCGACCGCTCCTACGTCGAGCGCGTCAAGTAATAACGTCCTGACACCACCAGCCCCGCGCTGGATCTGTCCCGCTCGTCGGGACGCCAAGGCTGTCTAAACATACAGACTGGCCGCGGGCGCTTCTCCATGCGCTCCGCGGCCTTTCTGCTTTCATCGTGGCAACGCCAAGCCACCTTAATCAAACTTCCATGGCAAGAGAGAAAAACGTCGTCCGTCTCTACAAAGAGAAGATGAACCTGCTCCTCGAAGTCGCGCAAACCGTCAACGAGGACAGCTCCGTAGAAGACCTAATGGCCGAATTCGAGTCCCTCCTCAAAAACGAACTCGGAGTCGGGCGCATTCTCGTCTTCACCCTCGATGCCAACCGATGGCGATGCATCCTCCAGTCCAACGTCTCCGACCAGCAGTGCCTATCCATAAACCCCGCCACCGACTTCAATGATATCGACGGCGTCACAAGCCTCGCGCTCCAAGAAGACCCCCATTTCAACGGCTTCGACGCCATAATCCCTCTCCACCACAACCATAAGCTCATGGGCTACGTCGTCGTCGGCGACACCGAGGAGGCCGACGGCATCAGCCCTACCATCCGACACCTCAAGTTCATACAAATCCTGGCCAACATCATAATCGTCTTCATCGAGAACAAAAAGATGCAAGCCAGGCTCATCCGTCAAGAGGGTCTCCGTCAAGAGCTCGCCCTCGCGTCGCGAATACAGTCGGGCCTCATCCCGACCAACGAGCAAATCATCCAAACAGCCCACGTCCGAGCCCGATCTTATTACCACCCACACGACCAGGTCGGTGGCGACTATTTCGACGTACTGCGGCTCGACAAGCACAATGTCGGCTTCTGCATCGCCGACGTATCCGGCAAAGGTATCGCCGCCGCGCTCCTCATGTCCAACTTCCAGTCCATGATCCGCTCCCTCTTCACCGCCAACGTCAACCTCCGCTCCCTCGTCGAGGATCTCAACAGGCGCGTATGCCAAAACACCAGCGGTGAGAAGTTCATAACATGCTTCATCGGACGATACAATAACATCACCGGCCGACTATCCTACATCAACGCGGGCCACTTGCCACCTATCGTCAACCACCAGGCGCAACTCACCGAACTCTCCGCGGGCTCCATAGGCCTCGGCATGCTCGACGAGATGCCAGGCATCGATGTCGGGCGTGTCAAGCTCTCCAAGGGCGACATCGTCGTAGCCTACACCGACGGGCTCGTCGAGGTCGACAATGGCGACTCCGTCATCAGCAACCAGGCCAAGGTCTCGTCCATCGTCCAGTCCGCCACCAATCTCGACGATGCCATGTCGCGTCTCCAGCAGCTCGCCGAGCAGACTCGCGCTGACGGCAAATCTTTTGACGATACCTCCGTCCTCGCCCTCGAAGTCTCCCGCTCCCCGCTTCTCCCTCTCTGATTTTTTTGCTATATTTGTTACTACGTTTTATTCCCAAACACCCCTAACCGACAATGGCTTTCTCTGTCAAACCATACATCCCTAACACCATCACGTCGATGAACCTCCTCTGCGGTGTCATCGCGACGCTCTGCGCTTTCGAGGGTCTCTTCCAAGCTGCCGCTCTCTTCATCATCGGTGGCGCCGTATTCGACTTCTTCGACGGTTTCGCTGCCCGCGCGCTCGGTGTTAGCGGCCCGATGGGCAAGGAGCTCGACTCCCTCGCTGACAATATCTCTTTCGGTCTCGCTCCTGCCGCCATCTACTCCACCTATATGCGCTGGCTCGTCACGGGCAGCCTCTCCACACCAATCCTCAATATGGAGGGCTGGCAAGTGATCCTCGTCGTCGCTCCTCTCGTACTTGCCGTCTTCGCAGGCCTCCGCCTCGCCAAGTTCAATATCGACACCCGACAGACCGAGAGCTTCCTCGGCCTCACCACGACAGCCACCGGTCTCTTCACGGCCTCCCTCTTCTGGATGTTCCCAGCCAATGAGGATCTCTTCGCGCAGCTCCTCACCCCCATCGCCACAATCATCCTCGTCGCCATATTCTGCGCTCTCCTCGTCAGCGAGATCCCCATGTTCTCCCTCAAGGTCAAGCACTTCACGTGGGCGGGCAATGAGCTTCGCGTCATCCTTCTCCTCGTCGGTCTCGTTAGCATAATCTTCATGGGATTCGGCGGCATCAGCGTGACGATTCTCCTCTACACCCTCTTCTCCATCGCGCGAGCCGTCCTCGCTCATAAGTCGAAGTAATCTCCCCAATCCTCTCTGACCATGACGGTATCGCTCAAACGAATCCTTTGGACTGTCACCGCAATGGCGCTCGTCCTCATCGTGGCTGCAGCTGCCGTATGGATTGGTCTCAATAAGGCCTATAAAGCCCCTTCCCCCATGCGCTGCCTCACCTCCGATGCGGCCATGGTGATACGCCTCGGCGACCGCGACCTCCTCTCCTCTCGCCTCGACTCCTCAGCTTACGCCGCCGAGCTGCGCGACCTCCTCGGTGGCGACGATGCCGTCAATCTCGCCCTGCGCATAGATACCCTCTTCGGCTCCGATGTCATCAGCGAGCCCCTCCTCGCAAGCCGCGACCTCTATGTCTCTTTCTCCCTCAATCCTGATGGCTCGCTGTCTAAGCTCGCCGCGGCTTTTCCCCTCGGCAACAGGATGGAGTGGCACCACGCCATGAGCGCGCTCCGTGCGCAGCATGGTGTCTCCGTGGCCGATACCGCCATCCATGGTCATGGTCTCTTCATCCTCCGACAAGCGCAAGACTCCATCCCCCTCTTCCTCGCTGCCGGAGGTGGGTGCCTCTTCGCCTCCACGACGCCCGACCTCCTTCTCTCTTTCGGCAAGGATAGCCTCACGACCCTTCGCGACGACCAGTCCTTCTCCACAATCGAGCGCACCGTCACGGCCGATGCCCCGGCTTCCATTTTCATCAATGGTCGTGTCTTCCGACGTCTCGCTGCTCATGCTCCCGCACTCAACGGACGTTTCGCTCTTGCTCTCCGCACTGTCGCTCATAGTGCCGACTGGCTCGCTCTCGATCTATCACTCTCTTCCGACGCTCTTGCGGCCGATGGCTTCGTCGTCGCACCACATCCATCTCTCGACATCCTCTCCGCTCGCGAGGCTTCCGAGAACATCAATATCGCCCGTCGCATCCCGCGTGGTGTCCAGTCCATCGACCGCGTAGCACCAGGCCCTCGCGGTCTCTCGTCCGCCGCTTTCTCCTCTTTCCTCAATTCCGATACCTCTGGCGTCGCCTATCGCAACGCCCAAAGCGACATATTCCGACAGTCGGGCGCAGATGTCGAGGCCATGCTCTCCCAAGTCTTCTCTGCCGAGCTCGCCCTCTGCCAATATGATGCCGCCCATCCCGCTGAGTCCTCTTTCCTTGTCGTCGATACTCGTGGCGGTACAATGGCGCAAGCCACTCTCGCCCAAGCCCTTACCGCCATCCATGGCGGCGCCTCGCCAATTATAATAGGCGAGGTCGCACCCGGTTCCAGTGCCGTGCCCGATGGCGTCGTAGCCCGACGTGCCGATGCCCAGCAGGTAAGCAATGTCTCCATCCCTGTCTATGCTGGTTTCTCCGCATCCGACAATCTCTTCTTCCTCCCCGACATCTTCCGCACGCCCAATCTCCCGTCGCGTCTCTTCTTCCGCTATGAGGATGCCATCGTCTTCGCCAACGATATGTCAGTCCTCCGTCGTGTCCTTGCCGACTATGCTGTTGGCAACACTCTTGAGGCCGACCCCTCCTACGTCTCCATCCGCCAACGTTTCGGCAGCGAGAGCGCGCGTTTCCGCATGGATCGCCAACCCTCACAACCCACTTTCGCCAACATCTCCTCCCAACTCACCATCGCTGGCCGCCTCCCCTACGTCAGCGTCGTTGCCCTCCCTAATAAGGACGATATCCACGCCGCAGCCCACCATGCCTCGTGGCAGACGCGTCTCGATACAACCGTCGTCGGGCAGATTTGGGGAGTAACCAATCACTATACGCACCTCACCGAGTGCCTCGCACAAGATGCCAACGGCAAGGTCTGTCTCATAGGTGCCGACGGTATGCTCCTATGGAAGCGCGCCATCGACGGCAAGATCGTTGGCCCTGTCTCCCAAATCGATTTCTACGCCAACGGCAAACTCCAATATCTCTTCGCCACCTCCCAATCGCTCTACGTCATCGACCGTCTCGGCAATGATGTCGGCACTTTCCCCGTCCGCCTCCCGTCGCCCGCCGTATCTGGCGCAAGCGCGGCATCCTATACCGACGGCAGCCCAATACGCCTCTTCGTCGGATGCCAAGGCGGCCCCGCCCTCTATGGTCCCGATGGCCGTACGGTCGATGGTTGGCAGCCCGTCAAGACTGAGGCGCAAATCACCGATGTCGTCAGGCACTTCACTTGCGCAGGCAAGGACTATATAGTCTTCAACGACCAATACACCTACTACTTCGTCGACCGACGCGGTGCGCGACGCCTCTCCACGCAACCTCTCGCCCCGGGCAAACGCTCTCAGATGACCGTCAGCAAGGACGCTTCATATTTCGTCACCTCCACGACAAATGGTTCTGTTGTCAAAATATCCTCTCCCGACGGCAACCTCTCCTCTCTCAAGCTCGACAGCATCGACGGCAACCATATCGCTCTCCCTCTCACCGACGGCAACTATGCCGTGGCAGGTACACGTCGCGCCGCCATTGTCGACATCTCTTCCGCTCAACCCAAGGCTCTGCATGTTTGGACAACGGGTCTCCAAAGCCTTAAAGACATGGTCGTTGCCGATGGGGTCATTGCTCTCTATGATGATGCCGCTGCCCAAGCCCGAGTCTTCTCCTCCTCCACAGGCAAGGAGCTCGATGCCTCGCCCATCCCGACTGCCGGACCAATAGCCCTCGGCGTAGGTACCGACGGACCCGTCATTTTCACCATAACGCCCAATGGCGAGATCGCACAGACAAAACTAAAGTAACACCACACTCTCCAGCCCCCGCCACGACAAAAGAACAGTAATGACAGACAAGAGCGAACTCATCCTCATAAATCTTCAAGGCACCGACCGCCCTGGCCTCACAACACAAATAGCACGAGTACTCGCCGAACACGATGTCGAAATCCTCGATATCGGTCAGTCCGTCATCCACAACGACCTAAGCCTCGGGCTGCTCATCCGTATAAACGATAAGGCCGAAGACTCCTCATCCATACTCAAAGACCTTCTCTTTACCGCCTACAACATAGGTCTCAACATCAAGTTCAGCCCCATACCCCATGCCGACTACGAGACATGGGTCGCGCAGCAGGGCAAGGCGCGCAACATCATAACGCTCATCGCCCGACGGCTCGACGGTCGGCACATCGCCGAGGTGACGCGCATCATCAAGGAGCAAGAGCTCAATATCGATAAGATCGCGCGCTTGACAGGTCGACGCTCCCTTGAGAACGATGCCGCCAACGACATGAGCGTCGTCGAGTTCTCCGTCCGCGGAACTCCCATCGACGAGAATAAGCTCAAGATGGATTTCATCGAGATATCCAAGGAGTGCGAGGTCGACATCGCATTCCAAGCCGACAATATCTTCCGTCGCAACCGCCGTCTCGTATGTCTCGACATGGATTCCACAATCATCCAGACTGAGGTCATCGACGAACTGGCGCGCAAGGCCGGCGTCTACGATCAGGTAGCCGCCATTACGGCTTCTGCCATGCGCGGCGAGATCGATTTCAAGCAAAGTTTCGAGAGGCGCATCGCGCTCCTCAAAGGGCTCGACGTATCCGTCATGAAGGAGATCGCAGAGAACCTCCCACTCACCGATGGTGCCGAGCGGCTCTTCAAGACTCTCAAGCGCAGCGGATACAAGACAGCCATACTCTCCGGCGGTTTCACCTATTTCGGCAACTATCTGAAGCAGAAACTCGACATCGACTACGTCTTCGCCAATCAACTTGAGGTCAAGGACGGCAAGCTCACAGGTCGCCACGTGGGCGATATCGTCGATGGAGCCAAGAAAGCCGAGCTTCTCCGCCTCCTCGCCTTTAAGGAGGATATCCATCTTGAGCAGTGCATCGCCGTTGGCGACGGAGCTAATGATCTGCCGATGATTCAAGAGGCCGGTCTCGGCATAGCTTTCCACGCCAAGCCTAAGGTCAAGGCCACTGCGCAGCACGCCATTTCTCTCAATGGTCTCGACACCATCCTCTACCTCATTGGTTTCCACGAACGTGAGATTTACGGCTGATACGAGGAACTTTGAACCCCTCCACTGCGTACAAGCGGATAGTCATAAATCCTCAAACACGCCAACCATCCTCCACCTCATGAAACTCACTTCCCTCCGCTTCGCCGCCATAGCCGCATTCGCTTGCGCGCTCATCAACCCTACAGCAGCCACAGCCTCCGATACCGAGGTCAATGGCATATATTACGATTTCGACGCATCGTCGTCAACGGCCACCGTCACCTATAAAGGCAAATGCCAATGCTCGGGCGACGCCTATAAGGGCTGCGTCACAATCCCTTCTTCCGTAACCTACGACGCCCACACCTACAAGGTAACAGCCATCGGTCCGCACGCCTTCTCCTCAAGCCGCGACCTTACTTCTGTCGTGATCCCGACCTCCGTTGAGGAGATTGGTGTCAGTGCCTTCATCGGATGCTATAATCTCGAGAGCGTCTCTTTCTCCAAGCCGTCCAACCTACGCTCCATCGGTCGCCACGCCTTCCTTGCCTGCAAGAAGCTCTCTTCCATCGAGATCCCCGACAAGGTCAGCTACATAGGCAGCTACGCCTTCCAGCTCTGCGAGAGTCTCCATTCCGTAACCTATGTCGAGCCCTCCAGCCTCACCACCATCGAGGATTATGTCTTCTGCCGTACGGGGCTCAGCGATGTGGCAATCCCCAAGAGCGTCACGACGATCAGTGCCGTGGCTTTCTGCCAAAATACCAATATGACCGAGGTCTTCCTCCCTGCCAATGTCTCCGTCATAAGCCCACAAAACCCCTTCGCCTACAATACACAGGTCACGCGCATCGTCGTCGACCCCTCCAATAAGGTCTACGACAGCCGCAACGACTGCAACGCCATCATCGAGTCCGCCACCAACACCCTCACCTCGGGCTCTAAGGCTACGACCATCCCCGCCTCCGTGACCTCCATCGGGCGCAGCGCGTTCAACCACGTCACCGACCTCACCGATGCCGCCCTCCCCGCCACCATCCGCACCATCGGCAAATACGCCTACCTCGGCTGCGCTTCCCTCCGCTCTTTCTACTTCCCCTCGACAATGATCTCCATGGCCGATAGCGTCTTCCAGCGCGTCACAGCTCTCGACTCCATAACCACCATGGTTCAGCGTCCTTTCGCAATCGACGAGTCCGACTTCATGCCCTCTGTCTACGAGTCCGCAACGCTCTACGTCCCCGCTGGCACCGCGCCTCTCTATCGCGCCGCGCCCGTATGGTCTAGGTTCCGCAACATCGTCGAGATGGATCGTTTCGTCGTCAATGGCGTGTCTTATAAGGTCAAGGACGACGGCACAGCCGAAGTCACGGCTCCGCAAGAGGGTGTCGACTATGATGGCACCATCAGGATTCCCGCTACCGTGACCTCCGGCACTCGCACCTACAATGTCTCTGGCGCGACTGCCGACGCCCTCACACCCGCCCAAGGAAAGACCATCCGTCCAATATGGGCAAACACTGCCGAGCGCAACCACAATGTCAATGTCTACGGCACTCGCGGGCATATCCGCATCGAGGGTGCTGAGGGCGAGGCGCAGGTCTACAACTCTGTTGGCGTAGTTGTTACCACCACCCGCCGACGTTCCATCCCCATCGAGCAGGGTGTCTATATCGTCACCGTCGACGGGACGACAACAAAAGTGGCTGTCGACTAACGGTCTGAAGCCCTCTTTACTTTTAGGACACAAAACATATGATGACGGAGCCTACCTTTGCGGTAGGCTCCGTCATCATCTTGTCCGCGTGCCACATACGCCAAATCTTCATTCACTCCGCCATAAAAAGCACTATCTTTGCGCTTGGTTTAACCCCCATTTTTCTATCCACTCCACGTAATGTACGAGCTGCTCAATAAGATTGACACGCCAGCCGACCTGAAGAATCTCAGCGTCGACCAGCTGCCACAGGTGTGCAACGAGCTTCGCCACTTCATCATTGAGCAGATGAGCCATGCCCCAGGTCACTTTGCAGCCTCCCTCGGTGTCGTCGAGCTGACCGTCGCCATCCATTATGTCTTCGATACGCCCTACGACAAGCTCGTATGGGATGTCGGGCACCAAGCCTACGGCCACAAGATTCTTACCGGGCGACGCGACGCCTTCCATACCAACCGCAAGCTCGGTGGCATAAGCGGTTTCCCGAATATCTTCGAGAGCGAGTATGACGCTTTCGGTGTAGGGCACTCCTCAACTTCCATATCAGCCGCGCTCGGCATGGCCATCGCCGCACGCCTCAGCGGTGAGAAAAACCGCCACGTCGTAGCCGTCATTGGCGACGGTGCGCTCACGGGCGGCGAAGCCTTCGAGGCTCTCAACAACATGGCCTCCGCAAGCCCCGATATGCTTGTCATCCTCAATGACAACAACATGGCCATCGACAAGGTGACGGGCGGAATGAGCCAATACCTCCTCGACATCTCCACGTCGGGCTTCTATAATAGGCTGCGTAACAAGCTCTCGCAATATCTCGACCGCAAGAACGATTCCGCAACAGGCCACAACAGCTTCATTACCAAGCTCAACAACAGCCTCAAGAATCTGGTAAACCACCAGACGAATATGTTCGAGGGACTCAACATCCGATATTTCGGCCCCACCGACGGCCACGATGTCAAGTACCTCGTCTCCATCCTCCGCGACCTCAAGAACATCCGTGGACCCAAGATGCTCCACGTCATAACGGTCAAGGGCAAGGGCTTCAAGGCAGCCGAGCAAGACCCAACAAAATGGCATGCCGTAGGGCGCAGCTTCGACCCCGAGACGGGCGAGCCGCTGACTCCCCCCTCCAATACCCCACACCCCCCGCGCTTCCAAGATGTCTTCGGCGAGACCATCCTCGAACTGGCTCGCCAAAACGGTAAGATCCTCGGCATAACGCCTGCCATGCCATCGGGCTGCTCTCTCAACATCATGATGAAAGCCATGCCCGACCGATGCTTCGATGTAGGCATCGCTGAGCAGCACGCCGTGACCTTCGCCGCCGGTCTCGCCATTTCCGGCTACGTCCCCTTCTGCAACATATACAGCACCTTCGCCCAACGCGCCTTCGACCAGGTAATCCACGATGTCGCGCTCCAAAATCTCCATGTCGTCTTCTGCTTCGACCGAGCCGGTCTCGTCGGTGCAGATGGTGCCACACACCACGGTGTTTTCGACATCGCCATGCTCCGCCCTGTCCCCAATCTCGTGATAATGAGCCCAATGGACGAGCCGCAGATGCGCGACATGATGTATACTGCCCAGCAGGATGATATGGGCCCCGTCCTCATCCGCTATCCTCGTGGCGAAGGTTCGACTGTCGACTGGCGCACCCCGATGAAGCTTGTCGAGATTGGTCGTGGGCGCAAGTTGCGATCAGGCTCCGATGTCGCTCTGCTCTCTTTCGGTCCCATAGGCGTCGAGGCTTCTCGAGTTGCCGACACCCTTGAGAGCCAAGGTCTGTCCGTCGCCCACTACGACCTCCGTTTCGCCAAGCCTCTCGATACAAGCCTCATCGACGATGCCATGGACTCCACTCGCCTTATCGTCACGATGGAGGACGGTGTCCGCATCGGTGGCATCGGCTCAGCCGTCGAGGAGTACGCCATCGAGCATGGCTACCAAGGCTCTGTCATCCGCGTCGGCGTCCCCGACGAGTTCATCGCCCACGGCTCCGTTGCCGAACTCTACAAGCTCTGCCGTATGGATGCCGATTCCGTCCTCGAAACCATCCATTCCCACCTCGGCAAGTAACAGGCTACATAAACGTAAAAAAAATAGGGACGTCTTGCTCAAGGAAGAGCTGGCGGCTACGACAAGTAGACGACATTGAAGGTAGAGGCGGAACGAGTCTCGTACGCCAAGGTTTGGAAAGAGACAAGGAATGAGAAATCAGAGTATCTCTCAACTTGATACTTGTTGTCACAATGGGGTGGGGTAAGAAGTGCTGTCCTGTACGTGGCATTCCTATAATGAGTTGTCCGAGGGCTAAAAGACCATAAGATATGGCATCAAAGGATGAGTTATAATATCAATAATTAGGTCTTATATTTGGATGAGCCTCTTTTGAAATGGTTGCCTTTGGTGCAATGACCTCAGCGTCAGACCTTTGGTCGTGATATTTAGTATAAACGTTCGTGACAAGCTGCACAAACCAACCGATACAACTTGTCATTTGTCTCAAAAAGGTAACCGAGATGCTCTTGTGCAGGGTATAACACAGCAACTAAACAAGCAAGCAACACTTTGGGCCGTTTTATTAAAGATAAATCACATGGCATTAGCAGTAAACATAGAAGATCTGCTGAACAAGCAGAAAATAGAATCTAACCGCATTGAGTTCAAGAAAGGTTGGAATCCGGGTAGCATATATCATAGTATATGCGCCTTTGCTAATGATTTTGATGATCTTGGCGGAGGATACATCATTGTTGGTGTAGATACTGACGATAAAACAGGTATGGCTATTCGTCCCGTAGAGGGTGTGCCTGTGGAAGAGATAGATAACATCTTGCAAGAGATGGTGGGCTACAACAACAAAATGGCTCCATACTATTTACCGCGTACTTCTGTAGAGGAGGTAGATGGCAAACAGTTGATTGTTATATGGTGCCCTGCTGGTAGTTACCGCCCATACTCTGTGCCTGTAAACGTAACAGCGAAAGGAACTAAAGAATACTTCTACATTCGCAGTGGTACAAGTAATATTGAGGCAAAAGGTGAAGCTCTCGTTGAATTGCGGGAGTTGGCTAATCGTGTGCCTTTCGACGAAAGAGGCAATAGCGACATCCGGTTGGAAGATGTTTCTTCGGTGCTTCTTCGTGATCATCTTGTCAAGGTGGGTAGCAAACTGGCTGATGATGTGATAAGAAATCCGCTTTCTACTATTCTTGATCAAATGGAATTATATACTGGTCCTAAGGAGAATCGCTTACTTCGCAATGTGACGGCCATGATGTTCTGTGAGAATCCAGGTAAGTTCTTCCCTTACACTCAGATTGATGTAGTGTCGTTTCCTAACGGGAAGATGAAAGACCCGAGCAATTTCACAGAGGTTACATTCAAAGGCAGTGTTCCACAGATGATAAAACAGACAATGGATTACATCAAAAGCAATGTTCTCAAAGAGCATGTGCGTAAAGTTTCTGGCAGACAGGAAGCGGAACGCTTTTGGAACTATCCATATGATGCTGTTGAGGAAGCAGTTGTAAATTCAGTATATCACAGAGATTTCTTGCAGCATGAGCCAATAGAGATTACCATTGAGCCAAGCGGAATTTCTATACTCAATTGCCCTGGTCCTGACAGAAGCATCTCTAAGGAAGATATAGAAAGGGGCGATATGCTTAAAAGCCGTCGCTACCGTAACCGCCGTTTGGGTGATTTTTTAAAAGAACTTGACCTTACAGAAGGTCGTTCAACTGGTGTTCCAACAATACAAACAAAGTTAGCTGAGAATGGTTCGCCACGCGCCATCTTTGAAACGACTGATGACCGCTTGACTTTCTTGGTTACTATTCCTGTTCACGAGGGATGTAGTGAAGGTACGGAAACTCATCATGAAAGTTCGGAGAGAAAAGAAATTAGTTCGGAGAGAAAAAGAAAAAGTTCGGAGAGAAAAAGAAAAAGTTCGGAGAGAATACTTGATTTAATAAAGGGCAAGCCTACAATATCAGCAGCTGAAATCGCAATGGAAATAGATATGTCATCACGAGGAGTAGAAAAGCAGATAAAAAAGCTTAGAGAGGCAGGTGTCATCAAACGCAATGGTGCTGACTTCGGAGGCTATTGGGAAATTATAAATTTGGATAACGAATAACATTATAGAATGTAATGTTATTAGGGAACAAGATACGGACTCTTGGAGGCGAACATGGCTGCATACATAGAAATTGATTTCTTGCAGACAATGAGAACAAGGTGTCTTTTGCGCTTGATGCATTAATGCTTCTTTTTCATTTAAAGATATTTACAACATATACTGGTCCATAAAACAAGTGAAGCCTCCGCAACGACCATTTGCGGAGGCTTCACTGTTCAATATCTGTATCTTACCTTACTCTTTGACAGTCACAGAGAGGAAGTGCCCTGGGTTGATGCCCTCAATCTCCCATTTTCCCTTGACGCTGCCGTCGTTGCCAAAGGCGTAGACCGCGCCATTGGTGACGTAGCTGCGTGCGTCGCCAATGTAGAGGGTCTTGTCGACGGGCGAGATATATGCGCCGTGGGGAGCGGTGAGCTCGTCGAGGTTCTCCTCGGCTGCGGTGTAGACGCCAAAGCCGTCGGTGGCCGTAAGGGTGCTGATCGAGATGGTGTGAGCGGTGTAGTGAGCCTGCCAGTTGTCGTCATATTCCGAGCCGATGGTGTAGAAGTTCTCACCGTCGGTGCAGTTGATTGAGCATCCGAAGTCGAAGGTCTTGACCTCTTCAGTTTCGAGGTTGATGATGACAGAGCCCGATGGGAGGTCGGCGTAGTTGCCGCTGGCGTTCAGCAAGAGGTATTTGTCGGCAAGCGATACTGGGCCGTAGAGGTTGTAATACCCTGTCTCGATGCTGTGCGTGACCTTCATCTTGTCTGCGTCGATGACAGATACGGTGTGCTCGCAGAAGTCGTGGTAGCCGCCGGTATTGGCCACGTAGAGGCGGTTGTTGTAAAATGCGATGCCCTCAGGGTCGTAACCTACGTTGCATGTGTCGACAAGGGCGAAGTTGCTCGCGTCGATACGGGCAACGTAGCCGTCATTGGCGTATGAGGTGGCGTAGACGTACTTGCCGTCCTTGCTCGCGGCGAGTTTGCGGACGTTAGGTATCTCTGTGCTGCCAAGGTCCACACCGCTTGCCTTGCCTATAAACTGCACAAGGTTCGAGGAGTTGACCGCGATGGCTACGACGGTGTCGCCGACAAGGATGATGTCATTGCCCGTGTCGCCAAGCTCCAACCAGTTGTTCGTTACGACGCTGTCGCTGATGACCGCCAAGGTCGAGTTGTTCATGCCCCAGCCGCCTTCGCATACGACAAGGATGCGCTCTTTGCCCGCAGGCTGTTCGGGGTCGTCGTTGTCATCAGAGCAGGCGGTGAAGAATGGCATCGCCGCGGCTGCCAGCATCAGAAGAAGTTTGTTTGTCTTCATATCTTTAGTTTAAGTGAAAATTTCCAGTTTCTGCTCGGCATGGGGTAGCGTTTCACTACCTCATGGCGCGAGTCCGTTATGTTGTTGCACTCCGCTGTGACCTGAAGCCCGACTCTCTTGATGTCAAAGCTTTTGTTCACTTTCATGTCCACCGTCTCCCAGTGCTCCAGCAAGTCTTTCTTGTTGTTCGATACGAGGCAATAACGCTCGCCTGTGTAGAGAAATGAGCAGCTCAGCGAGTAGCCTTTGTAGCTGACGTCGCCAATGGCCGACCCGGAGTGCTGGGGCGAGTAGGGAATGAAGTTCCCATATTCTGGCTCGTCCTTGTCCGTGCGGTCCAAGTCTCTCTGCCACGTGTAGTTGACGCTCGTACGCATCTCTATGTCGCCCCATGAGCGGTCATAGCCGGCCGAGAGGCTCACGCCGTCGCTCTTCACCTTCCCGAAGTTCATCATCGACCATCGGAACTGAAAACGAGCCGGCACCGCCACAATCTTGTTCTCTATCTTGTTGTGGTATGCGTCGATAGCCACGTGCAGATGTTCGCCCCTGTAATCCGCGCCTACGTCCCACTGTGTGGCATACTCCGGCTTCAAACTCGAGTTACCTACAAGGGTGTAATACAAGTCGTTGAGCGTCGGGGCGCGGAATATCCTTTTATGGAATGCGCGCCATACCCATGCGCCATGCTTATATGAGGCGGTGAACATCGGTGTCCACTTCTTCAACGGCTTAGCCTCGCCATGCGTATGGTCCTCAATGTCTGTATATAGCAACGCCACGTTACACTCCGCGCCTTTCCACTCCGCTATCGCCGACACCACGGCTTTCGTGTCTATGCGGTAGACGTATGAGAAGTTATAGACGTTGCAGTTTAAGTCGCTCCACCTGACGTCCGCTCCCGCCGTCACCGACAGCCACGACCAGAAGTTACGTGCTGCCGATAGGCTGGCATATATGTCTTGCTGCGTATATCGGTTGTTGACGTACATGACGGCGGCGTTCTTCGTCGGGTCTTGAAGGTAGTGCAGGTAGTCGAATGCATACTTGCCGTTTATCTTGATGTCCGTGCCGCCCCACTGCCCGCGCCACGTCAGCTGGGCGAAGAGGTTCTGGTCCCACTGGCGGTCTTTCGAGTCGTATTGTTCCGACAGTCGCCTGACGACAGGACCCGGAAGCCCGCGCTCCGAATTGTAGTAATAGGCGTGAGCCCTTAGCCCGCCCCACATTCCGGCAGCCTCTATCCTGTAAAATGTTATGTCGCCATTGTTCCTCCGCCCCGTCGTGTCCTCATATGCCGAGTGGAAGCTGAACTTATAGTCGCCGTCGGTGTGCTGCCATTCGCCGTCAATAAAGGCGTGGTCTTTCACCGAGAGGTAAGCCTTCGCTTTGTTCAACCCGAACGACCCATGCCCATACTCCACTTCCGCGCCACTCCTGTCGGGCGTTCGTGTCTGCATATATACGGTCGCTCCCGATGAATATTCAGTAGCCGACTGGAGCCTCTCGCTCTTGTTGGCGTTGCATAGCGACACGCTCTCCATGTTCGACAGCGAGTATTTCCCAAGGTCGACCTGCCCGTTCTGGGCGTTGGTGATTCTGACGCCGTCAAGGTACACGCCAACGTGCTGCGATCCCAACGACCTGACGTTCACCGTCTTGAGCCCGCCAAGCCCGCCGAAGTCCTTTATCTGCACGCCCGAGAAGTATTTCAACGCGTCGGCCACCGATGTCGTCGATAGGCTCTCAAGCTGCGCGCCCTTCAGCGTCTGGCTTGGCGTCAGATACCTCATCTTCTCGCCGACGCACACGACGTCCTCTATGGCGACTGTCGTGTCTGCCATGAGTACCGTGCCGCCCGTCGTCTGTCCCACGACCGACGACGTTGCGTAAAGTGCTATGATTATGGAGGCAAGGCTCTTCAACCCTTCTTGACTGGAGGCTTCTGTTGGCAACTTTTTGCCGTGACGCGCGCAATGGTTTCCTGTCAAGATGAGCCAGGTAGGGTAGGGGGCGGCAACCCGCCCGGACATGATGGCGGCTCGCCTCTCATGTCCTCTCTCTCGATGAGCTGTGCCCAATCCGCGGAGCCGTCACCGATTACCCTCCCTTCCTATGCCATCTCTTTGGCTACCAGGGGGTCACGAAATGCCATGGCAGGTCTTCTGGCTCGCCGAGCTCGACGCGCGTCTGCCTTCTCACGCCTCGTGGCGCAATGGCTTTAATCGACGTGCGGCGTGGCGCCTCTCTCATGGAGCGCCGTCGGCACACAGCAGCGGGTCTGTCCGAGATTCTCACTCGGTTCCCTTTTAATCCGATGCACCTTGCCACGTCTTTTCGGCAATGGCGATGCTCGGAACCATAGCGCGGCAAAGTTAAGCAAATCAACATCCTATACTTGCCATTAAGGTATATTTTGCATATATTTACACGTAATCACACAACGCAGATTTCTTTAAACACTTCACTTTATGTCGAGCTCCATTTTCTGGATCGTACCCCTTAGCTCGGCCGTGGCGCTTCTCTTCGCCTGGCTCTTCTACCGCGGCATGATGAAAAACAGCGAGGGCAACTCGCGTATGATTGAGATCGCCAGCTACGTCCGCCAAGGCGCAATGGCCTACCTCCGCCGTCAATACGGTGTCGTTATAAAAGTTTTCCTCATAATGGCCGTCCTTTTAGGCATCCTCGCCTACATGGGTGTCCAAAACCCGTTCGTGCCAGTGGCGTTCCTGACGGGCGGCTTCTTCTCCGGTCTCTGCGGCTACCTTGGCATGAAGACCGCTACCAACGCTTCGGCGCGCACTGCCGCAGGTGCGCAAGAGAGCCTCAATAAGGGGCTTCGTGTCGCTTTCCGCTCAGGCGCGGTCATGGGTCTCGTCGTCGTGGGCTTCGGTCTCCTCGACATCGCCGCTTGGTTCTACATCCTCAACGACCTTGTCTTCACGCCAGACAATATGGTCAATGGTCTCGACTTCTGTGGTCTAACGTTCGTCCACCAGGGTACCGATGCCCACACCAAGATGGTCGAGATAACCGCCACCATGCTGACCTTCGGCATGGGTGCGTCGACCCAAGCCCTCTTCGCCCGCGTCGGTGGCGGCATCTACACTAAGGCTGCCGACGTCGGTGCCGATCTCGTCGGTAAGGTCGAGGCAGGAATCCCCGAGGACGACCCGCGCAACCCCGCCACCATCGCCGATAATGTCGGTGACAACGTCGGCGACGTCGCCGGCATGGGTGCCGACCTCTACGAGAGCTATTGCGGCTCAATCCTCTCCACGGCAGCCCTCGGCGCGGCTATTCCCGCCATCTCCGACGAGCGACAGCTGCAGCTCATCATCGCGCCTATGGTCGTGGCCGCCATCGGCACACTTCTCTCCATCGTTGGTGTCTATGCCGTCCGCACGCGTGAGGATGCCACGCAGA
This sequence comes from Clostridium sp. CAG:343, assembly GCA_963616565.1. Taxonomy (GTDB): domain Bacteria; phylum Bacteroidota; class Bacteroidia; order Bacteroidales; family Marinilabiliaceae; genus W3P20-009. The sequence continues at coordinate 180,615 of CAVEKX010000002.1, read as the reverse complement.
AGAACCTCCTCCACGCTCTGCTCCTCGGAACGGGCGGTGCCTCAGCCCTCATCCTTGTCGCCGTAGCCGCCATGGCTGCTGCCGACTGGATCTCATGGGGGATCTTCGGCTCCGTCATAGCAGGTCTCCTCGCCGGTGTCATCATCGGTCAGGGTACTGAGTATTTCACGTCCGACGAGTACCGACCCACTCGCGGCATAGCTTCACAGACGCGCCAAGGTGCGGCTACAACCATCATCGAGGGCATTGCCGTCGGCATGTACTCCACGTGGCTGCCCGTCGTCATCGTCGCCGCGGCTATCATTGCCGCCTTCGGCTCTGCTGGCGGCTTCTCAAACTACGCCATGGGTGTCTACGGCATAGGCTTCGCTGCCGTCGGCATGCTCTCCACCCTCGGTGTCACTCTCGCTACCGATGCTTTTGGCCCTATTGCCGATAACGCTGGAGGCAATGCCGAGATGAGCGGTCTACCGGCTCAGGTGCGCGAGCGTACTGACGCTCTCGACGGTCTCGGCAACACAACGGCCGCCACAGGCAAAGGTTTCGCCATAGGCTCCGCTGCTCTGACCGCCATGGCGCTCCTCGCCGCCTATATGGAGGAAATCCGTATGTGGCTCGGTCGCCTCGCCTCTCGTGCCGATGGATTCATGATGGTTGGCGACACGGCTTTCTACGCAGGTTCCGAAGTCCCCTCTTCCATCCCCGAAGGCGTCGAGGCCGTCGCCATCTCTTCCGCCTCAATACGCGACTTCGTGGCAGCCTACGATCTCTCGCTCTTCAACCCCATGCTCCTCGGTGGTCTCTTCATTGGTGCCATGATGGCGTTCCTCTTCTGCGCCATGAGCATGAAGGCTGTCGGGCGCGCTGCTTCCAAGATGGTCGACGAGGTGCGCCGCCAGTTCCGTGAGATAGCAGGCATCATGGAGGGGACGGCTAAGCCCGATTACGCCCGTTGTGTCGAGATCTCCACACGTGGTGCGCAGCATGAGATGGTTCTTCCCTCCCTCCTCGCCATTATTGTCCCCGTGGCTGTCGGCATCGTCATGGGTGTCCCTGGCGTCATCGGTCTTCTCGGCGGTGGTCTCACCGCCGGCTTCACCCTCGCCGTCATGCTCAATAACGCGGGCGGAGCATGGGATAACGCCAAGAAGTATATCGAGAAGGGCAACTACGGTGGCAAGGGTGGTGAGTGCCATAAGGCCGCTGTCGTCGGCGATACTGTCGGCGACCCGTTTAAGGACACCTCAGGCCCCTCGCTCAACATCCTCATCAAACTCATGTCCATGGTCTCTGTCGTCATGGCTGGTCTGACGATAACTTGCTCCCTCTTAGGTTGATAAGCCATAATTCCAAATAAAAAGCCAAGCGGCGCAAGACGTTCTCTGTCTCGCGCCGCTTGGTCGTTTTTGTTGCGGTGTGTCCTATCTGACGGACACTTTCCTGCTTATTGTCCCTTCCGAACTGTCAACTTCTACGACGACTATCCCTCTGGGTGCCGATGTCGCGGCATGTTTGCCGTCACAGTCGACTGCCGACAGCTTGATGCCGCTCAAGCTGTAAACTCTTACCTCCCCAATGGTTGCCATGCCTGTCGCATTGACTTCTATCTTCCCGTCGCGGCTGTATATGTTTATGTTTTTGCTCTCGATGATGTCGTGTATCGAAGAGTCTCCGCTCGCCGTCTCTATTATCGCAGCCGCTCCGCCCGACGCCAAGAGGTCGAACGCTACTTGGCTCGCCGACGTTACGCCGCTCATCTTTTTGCTCTTTATGCCCTCTTTGCCGTCGTCTTCAAATGTCGTGATGTCATATTTCTTTCCGCTCGTCAGGAAGTCGAGGCTCACGTTTATCGTGCGTGCGGAGTTTGTAGCCAGTCCTACGTACCACTTGTCGCCACTGCGCCTTGCCGTGACGACGTACTCGCCAAATTTGCCCATGAGGGGAACCGTCTCGTCCCACGTTGTCGGCACGCGGCGGATAAATTCCAATTGGTCTTCTTTCCCGACGTAGTTGAATGGTCTTCCGTACCACAACACGTGCTGCAAGGGGCTGAAGAATGTTACAAGCAGCCCGAGCTGCTGACCTCTGGTGCGCAACCTGTTAGTCGTGTCTCCAGGACGGCGGAATACGAATGTGAAATCCGCAGGACCGCACATGTACCTGCTGAATGGTAGGCGCATGACATGTGCCGCATCGGGGTTATGCTCGTCGCCGCGCACGCCCTCGACTGTCAACAAGTTGGGCAACGTGCGTTCTGTCCCTGTGGGGCGATAGTTGTCATGAACGTTGACAACCATCTCTCTCGCCGCGCATCCCTCTATGACGTTATATACCGTCTTCATGCCGCGCTGCGTCTGCCCGTCTACAAATCCCATCTTCACCCCCTTGGCTCCCCATGACGAGTACGTGTCCAATGTGTTCTCAATGCTGTAGTTATCCCACGCTACTTTATTGACATACAATATTATACCCATCCCTTTGCCCTTCGCGTGATCAATGGCTTCCACAATATCTAATGTCGGGCGGGGCTCGGTCGGGACGGAGAGTCTGTTCTTCTCTTGCGAATAGCCCAGCCCATACCATCCGGCGTCCAACAGAACGTATTTGCACCCTATCCTCTCTGCAAAGTCTATCACGTTCTTTACCGAGTCCGTATGGAAGTCGTTCGTCCCCTCTTCCAATGAGCGCAGCACCTTGCCCGCAACAATCCAGTCGCCCTCATCCGTGGTCTCCTCGTTCAGGCTGCGCATGATATATTTGGCGTTCTGCAATGAGGCTTGCGTCTGTCCTATCATGACGACTCTCCAGGGTGTCGTCATCTTGCTCATCGAGGTCGATGCCGTCTGCTTAAACCTTATCGTCCCGCTTTCGACGCTCAGGTTCGCTTGGCTCGCTATGGCGTTGTTGCCAGCCTCGCCGACTGATATTGAAAATCTCCCGTCGGTGGCGAACATTGGACACAATGTCGTGAATGCCGAGCTTGAGGTCTGCTCCACATATCCGCTCTCTGCGCCTTTCTCTGACCAGTACGTCAGTTTCCTCTTTATTTTCAATGCCGCATTGTCGCAACTCATGTTTATTGAGCTGCTCCTGCTTATGGTGTACCGCCATGCGAAGCCCTCGTCATAGACTCTCAGTTCCACGTCCATTTTGTCGCTGTTCTGTTGGCACTTGAGTGTCAAGGTGGTATAGTCGTCGGCATGCTCGCTCCACTCTCCCAACTTGGTCGTCATGATGCCTTCGTGCTTGCCGACTTTAGAACCGATGACGTTCTGTCCGCCAACAACTGTGGCGTCAGCCATCGTCAGCCCGATTGACGACGCCTCGGCTATGCTCTCTCCTTTGTACGTGACAGAAAAAGCCAGCCCGTCGCTCGTCGACTGGCTGACCTTCATGCTCAAAATCTTTTCCGGCGACTCCAACAGCCACTGTTGCGCCTCCAATGTCGTGGCGCAACACAGGGCGGCTATCGTTAATATCGCCGCCTTGCTGCTATGCTTGTACACGAATCGTGAAGTATATGGTTATTTTGTTGGATGTGCTCTTGATTGCCGTGCCAAAGATGTCTTTTTTCGGAATCAATATGTCTATCGTACGGTTGGTTCCTTCGGTGCTTGTCCCGAAAACTGCGTGTGAGTAGAATTGTTGCGAGTTGGTTTCGACGCTGTTGCCAGATGGTATTCTGAATGTCTTGACAGCGTCAAGTGAAAAGCTCGTCGCTGAAAAGCCGGTAAGTGGCGTCAGTTTCAAGCGGCAAATGATATAGTCAGTCGTGTTAGTGAAATATTCTCCGCTGTTTTCTGCTGATGAGATTGATTTCAACGCGCAGTTTCTCATCCAGTCGGCTGATCCCATCCCGTTTCCTTTGCTTGCGACCTCGACTGACTGGTAAGATGTTGACAAGGGATAACTGAATCTGATAGAACCGCTTACGAATATTTTCATAAGACCAGGTGTCTCTTCCGTAGCTGTCGATGCCAACTGCAGGTTCTCTTCTTCAAAGTAAACTTCCATATTTTTAGTAGTTGATTACCACAAATATACGTGCTTTGTTTATAAATGTTACTCAGGGTTTCGAAACGTTACGTGCGCCCTGCCGCTTCTCTTTGGGCGAAAATCTGACTACCTTAGCAGTAAATAAATAGCATACACAATGAAAGTCAAAATAGGTGACCGCGTCCGCTTCCTCAACGAGGAAGGTGGCGGCAAAGTAGCGCGAGTAGACGGAAGGACAGTTTACGTCGAGGATGAGGACGGTTTCGAAATCCCGGTTCTCGACAACGACATCGTAGTCATCGACGATGCCGAGCACAAGCTCCAAGGCGACGCCTACAGCCGTTCCGCCCGCAACGCTTCCCAATACGCCCCGCAGACGCGCAAAGCCCCAAAGCCTCTCGCCGATGGCGCCAGCTGGCGTGAGCGTGTCAATGCCGATGCCGATGCCGATGATGATGACGACATCTACGACGAGCCTGTCATTCCCGTCCGCCCATCCGCCACGCCCCAGCCCGACGCCAAAACCCAAGAGCCTAAGCCCGAGAAGTACACTTTCGATGCCGATGCCACCGACGATGCCGAGCCGCATTTCTTCCTCGCCCTTACGCAAGTCGACGGGGGTAACTCGGGCTCCATCGACCTCCACGTGGTCAACGACTCCAACTATTTCGCCCACTACGCCATCCTCCGAACCGACTCCAAAGGTCTCTCGACGCTCATCGCCGCTGCGACCATCGAGCCTAACACCAAGGAGAAGATCGACACGCTCAACCCCATGCAGGTCGACGGCCAGACTTGGCAGGTCCAACTCCTCATGTTCAAGAAGATAAGGTCTTTCAAGGCGCAGCCGGTCTACAATGTCGAGGTCAAGCCCCGTGGCGTGCGGATGCTCCGCGACGGCAGCTTCACCGACAACGATTTCTTCGATCAGAAGGCCATCCTCCTTCCCGTCATCAAGGACGAGTTCGCCGTCAAGCTCGAGCAGCTCTCCGAGCGTGAGACGCGCAAAGCCGCAAGCGACGGCCGCAAGCCCGAGCAACCTAAGGTCTCCAAGCCAAGCCGTTCTTCCGACCTTATCGAGGTCGACCTCCATATCGATGCCCTCCTCCCCGATACGCGCGGTCTCGATAATCACGATATGCTCGACATCCAGATGGCGCACGTCCGTACCGTAATGGAGCAAAACGCGCGCAAGCAGGGTCTTCGCATCGTCTTTATACATGGCGTGGGGGCTGGCGTCCTCAAGTCCGAACTGCGACGTTTCCTCGAACGCCAATATCCCAAGTGCCCGTTCCAAGATGCCTCTTTCCGTGAGTATGGTTTCGGGGCTACCATGGTGACAATAGCTTAATTATCAAGTCGTTATGCGCAATTATCTCGTTCTCGTCCTCGCTCTTTGCCTCGTCTCGCTCCACGCTGCGGCCGACAGTCTGAGCCGCCATCGTGCCATTATCCTTACCGATGTCGAGAATGAGCCAGATGATGCGCAGTCGCTCGTCCGCCTCCTGCTTTACAGCGATGTCATCGATCTCCGGGGCATCGTCGCTACCACGTCGACCCATATGCGCGACCGCGTAGCTCCCGAGACCATCCATAAGACCATCGACGCCTACGCTGCCGTCCGACCTAATCTTTTGCTACACAGCAGCTCTTACCCGACGTCCGAGTTCCTCCACTCCATCGTCAAGGCGGGTCTCCCGCGTTATGGTATGGAAGCTGTTGGCAAAGGTTTTAATTCCGAAGGCTCTGAGCTTATTGTCAATGAGTTGCTCGCTCCCGACGATCGCCCTCTGTGGGTCTGCGCTTGGGGCGGTACCAATGTCCTCGCTCAGGCACTCTTCCAACTCCGAGGATCGCTCACGCCTTCCAAGTTGAGCTCCGCCATCGCCAAGCTACGCGTCTACACCATTTCCGACCAAGACGACAGCGGCATTTGGATACGCAAGAATTTCCCTTCGCTGTTCTACATCGTCAGTCCCGGTGGCTACGGCAATGCCGAATGGGGCGGCATGAACGAGACTGCCCCTGGTGCCGATAATGATGTCGTCTCCAACAAGTGGGTGGCAGAGAATGTCCAAGTCGGTCATGGTCCCCTCGGAGCATGCTATCCCGACGTGGCCTATGGCATGGAGGGCGACACTCCGTCGTTCCTCTCGCTCATCCCTAATGGGCTTAACGATCCCGAGCATCCCGATTATGGCGGGTGGGGCGGACGCTATGAACTTTACAAGCCGCGCCGTGAGGAGTGCGATCCCGATGGCTTCAATGGTAATGTCCCCATCGAGGATGAGCCCCACGCCATCTACACGAACGCTGTCGATTCTTTTCACCCTTTCAAACCTAATAATTTTGGTCCCGCCATTCTGCCCGACACCACACTCTGCCGAGGCTTTAAAGCCACAATTTGGAGATGGCGAACCGAGTTCCAAAATGATTTCGCCGCACGCCTCGACTGGTGCGTCGAGCCATACGATAAGGCGAATCATGCCCCCGAGGCAACTCTCGATCATCCTAATGAGCTGTCTGTCAAGTCGGGTGAGAAGTTTCTGCTCAGTGCCGAGAACTGTTCCGATCCTGATGGTGACAATCTCTCGTTCCTCTGGATTTTCTATCCCGAGGCAGGCTCCTATCGCGGCGACGATGTCCGTTTCCTCTGTGCCCAAAACATCCACCACGCCTTCGTCCAAGCCCCCGTTGTCAATCACCCCTCAACACTCCATTTCATTCTCAAAGTGACCGACAAGGGCTCGCCTGCCCTCTCTTCTTACCAACGCGTCATTGTCACCGTACTACCATGAGGCTAAATAGGCTCTCCATAGCATATTTTTTATATCTTCGCGCTTGGCGCGTGGAGGGCAATGACGTATCTCCCATGACCGCATAGCGCCAAAACATTATAACACAACCACTAAGACAAACCATGTCTGACCAGAAGAAAAAGATTAGGCTCGTCCTCGAAGACGGTACAACTTTCGAGGGCACTTCTTTCGGCGGCGACCACTCCCGCGCCGGCGAGGTAGTTTTCAACACCGCAATGTCTGGCTACCCCGAGAGCCTCACCGACCCATCCTACGCTGGCCAGATACTGGTCTTCACCTACCCCCTCATCGGCAACTACGGAGTCCCTCATGACGATGTCGATCCCGCGACAGGTCTCGCCAAGTTCTTCGAGTCCGAGAAGGTTCACGTCGCTGGTGTCGTCGTCTCCGACTACAGCCACGACTACAGCCACTGGAACGCTCAGAAGAGCCTCGGCCAATGGCTCAAGGAGCAAGACGTCCCCGCCATCGAGGGTGTCGACACACGCGCGCTGACGCAGAAGATCCGCGAGAAGGGCGCAATGCTCGGCAAGCTCGAGTTCGTCGACCAGCCCGTCGAGTTCCGCGACCCAAATAAAGAAAATCTCGTAGCCCAAGTATCCCCCACCGAGGTAACAACCTACGGCAACGGCAAGTACAAAGTCGTCATGGTCGATACCGGCGCAAAATTCAACATCATCCGCTGCCTCCTCAAACGCGACGTCACTGTCATCCGCGTGCCTTGGGACTACGACTTCAACCAGATCGACTACGATGGTCTCATGCTCTCCAATGGTCCTGGCGACCCTCAGCAGTGCCAAAAGACCGTCGCCAACATCCGCAAAGCCATCGAGACCGGCAAGCCAATCTTCGGCATCTGCCTCGGCAACCAGCTCCTCGGCATCGCCGCAGGCTGCAAGACCTATAAGCTGCCCTACGGTCACCGCGCCCACAACCACCCGGTAATCCGTTGCGGCACCACCCAGTGCTATATCACGAGCCAGAACCACGGCTTCGCACTCGACACCGCTACCCTCGGTCCCGATTGGGAACCCTCTTTCGTCAACATCAACGACGGCACCAACGAGGGCATACGCCACAAGTCGAAGCCCATCTTCTCGACACAGTTCCACCCCGAGGCAAGCTCCGGCCCCACCGACACCGAGAAGTTCTTCGACGAGTTCGTCGAGAATATCGCAAAGTCGAAAAAAGCATAACAACGACGCTCCTCAGCGACAACACAATACGCCAACCCGATGTACGACGCATCTGGTTGGCTTTTTACGTTTTAAGTCCCTGCGCCAATCCCTCCATCCGCCATTTTTTACTACCTTTACCGCTAACAAAATCCTGTCTCAAGTCTCTCTAAACTCCCTATCCCTATGAAAGAGCTTATCCTCTTCGTCATAATAATTGCCATTTCGGCAATATCCGAGGCGCGCAAAGCCAAGAAGAAAGCTGCCGAGGAACAGGCTCGACGCGCTCAACGCCCTGCAACTCAGACTGTTGTTCCTCAAGACGAGGACGAAGAAGACGAGGACGAAGACCAATATCAAGAGACAGTCGGCACGCCCGAATCTTGGGAGCAGACCGTGATGCGCCAACGCGAGGAGGAGGACAAGGCGCGCCGTTTGGCTGAGCAGGAACGTCTCCGCGCCGAAGCCGAGGCAGCTCGCCGACGCTTCGAGCAGCAACAACGAGAGAGAGAGGAAATGGAACGCTGCAAGGCTGGCAAACTGCGTGAACAACAACAAGCCGAAGCCCAGCGCAGGGCGGCTTTTCTCGCAAACAATGAGGGTGCGCGTACGACGCGCTCCGTCGTGACAGCCACGGCGACCGACGATGCGCCACGGCTTACGCCCGACGACCTCCGCCAAGCCGTCATCCTCGACGCCATCTTCCACCGCCCTAATTTCTAATCCTATCCCGCCACGCACGACTCCCCTAACCACCACATACTGTGATAGCCAAACGCATTATACCATGCCTCGACATCCGAGACGGACAAACTGTCAAGGGTGTCAACTTCGTAAATATCAAGAACGTCGGAGACCCCGTCGAACTCGGTGCCGAATATGCGCGCCAAGGTGCTGACGAACTCGTGTTCCTCGACATTACGGCAAGTCACGAGAAGCGAAAGACCTTTGCCGACCTCGTCGAACGCATAGCGCGCCATATCAACATCCCCTTCACCGTCGGTGGCGGCATCAGCGAGATTGCCGATGCCGATAGGCTCCTCGCCGCAGGTGCCGACAAGGTGAGCATCAATTCCGCTGCCGTACGTCGCCCGGATCTCATCTCAGAGCTCGCCCACAATTTCGGCAGCCAGTTTGTCACCGTCGCAATCGACGCGCGCCAAGAGCCCGACGGAGAATGGGTCGTGACGGTCAACGGCGGTCGCATCCCAACAGATAAAAGGCTCTTCTCGTGGGCCCACGAGGCGCAAGAGCGCGGCGCGGGCGAGATCCTGTTCACCTCCATGAACCACGACGGCTGCAAGGAAGGGTTCGCATGCGATGCCCTCGCGCAGCTCAGCGAGAGTCTGTCAATTCCCGTCATCGCCTCGGGTGGCGCAGGCTCCATGGAGCATTTCCGCGATGTCTTCACACGTGGCAAAGCCGACGCCGGTCTCGCCGCCAGCATCTTCCACTTCCACGAGATTGCCATCCCAGATCTCAAAGCCTATCTCCACGAGAATAACATCCCCGTCAGACTCAAGTAACTCACCATACCCCACACCCACGACAATGGATTTCACAAAAGACTCCGCAGGTCTCATTCCCGCAATCATCCAAGACGATAATACAGGCAAAGTCCTCATGCTCGGCTACATGAATGAGGAAGCCCTCGAAAAAACTAAAGCCGACGGCGTCGTCACCTTCTTCAGCCGCAGCCGCCAGACTCTCTGGACAAAGGGCGAGACGAGCGGCAACTTCCTCCACGTCGTCTCCATGGCGGAAGACTGCGACCACGACACACTCCTCATCAAGGTTCACCCCGACGGCCCCGTCTGCCACACTGGCACCGACACCTGCTGGGGCGAGACCAACGAGGCTGACGATGTCATGTTCCTCAAGGAGCTTCAAGATTTCATCGACAAGCGCCACGCTGAGATGCCCGACGGCAGCTACACCACAAGCCTCTTCCGCAAAGGCACCAACAAGATCGCCAAAAAGCTCGGCGAGGAAGCCGTAGAGTGCGTCATCGGTGCCGTGTCTGGCGACGATGAGAACTTCATCTACGAGAGTGCGGATGTCATCTACCACCTCATCGTCCTCCTCGCTCACAAGGGCTACCGCATCGAAGATGTTGCCCGTGAGCTCCGTGCCCGACACCATTAACCCGAAACCCCCGATGACCGACGAACAGATCGACGACATCATCGCCCTTCACTACCAGCGCGGCTCACGCCTGTGGGACATCCTCCTCACCCACAGCCACGCCGTTGCCGACCTCGCCGACGCCATAGTCGACGCCCACCTGGAGCTTCACGCCGACGCCCAGTTTGTCCATGAGGCTTCGCTCCTCCACGACATAGGAGTCGTCATGACCGACGCCCCGTCCATCGACTGCCACGGCTCTCTCCCCTACATCTGCCACGGTGTCGAGGGTCGCAAGATTCTCGACTCCCACGACCTCCCCCGCCACGCTCTTGTCTGTGAGCGACATACAGGCTCCGGTCTCTCGCTCGACTATATCGTCGCTGCAAACCTCCCCCTCCCTCATCGCGACATGACGCCGCAATCCATCGAGGAGAAAATAGTCTGCTACGCCGATAAATTTTACAGCAAGAGTAACAACCTTACAGAGATGAAGTCCTTCGAGCGCGCCCTCCGCTCCGTCAGCAAATATGGCGACGAGTCCGCGGCGCGCTTCCTCGCAATGGACGCTCTGCTCCGAATCCCCAAAATCCAATAACACCCATGAAGGCTACTGATACTTTCCGCACGCGCCCCTACCTGCACAACTGTGCGCAGGCCGTCGCCTTCAAGTACAAGGACCTCTTCTCTGCCAACGAGCAGCAGGTTCTCGACCGTTTCGCCACTTGCGGCAGCGGACATGCGCCAGGCGGTGTCTGCGGTGCCCTCCACGTCGCCCTCCTCGCCCGTCCCGACAAGGCCGATGAGATTTTGCGTCGCTTCAAGGAGCGCACCAATGGACAGACGCTCTGTCTCGACATCAAGACAATCAGCAAAACGCCTTGCCCCGACTGCGTCCAAACTGCCGACGACATCTTAGCATCACTCTCTGGTGAAAATAAGTAAGACTCTCAAGACCATAATCAAGGTCTGCGTCTCACTCGGCGCACTGGCTTTCGTCTTCACCAAGATCGATTTCTCCGGAACGTGGCAAACCATCTGCGGCGTCTCGCCTTGGTGGCTCGTCGTGGCGGTCTTCTTCTACACGTTCTCGCAGGTAATCAGCTCTGAGCGTGTGCGGCTGATGCTCTCAGCTGTGCCTGTCCCTGTCGGCAAGATTGTCAACCTCCGCCTCTACTGGCTCGGGATGTTCTATAATTTCTTCCTCCCTGGCGGTGTCGGCGGCGACGGCTATAAGGTCTTCTGGCTTCACCGTCGCTATGGTGTCCGCGTCAAGCCCGTTGTCCTTGCGCTCCTCGGTGACCGCATGAGCGGTCTCGGCGCCATCTGCATATACACCATCGCCTATGCGGCTTTGCGCCCCGGTCTCGCCCAGAGTGTTGGCATGACGGTCGTTGAAGATCTGCGCCTATGGCTCCTCGCCCTCATCCCCGTCGGCGTATGGGCCTATTGGCTCTTCTTCCGTTTTTTCCAGCGCAATCTCGCCACAGCCTCTCTTAAGGCCATGGGGACCTCCCTCGTCGTCCAGGGTCTGCAAATGTGCACGGCGTGGGCAATCCTCTTCGGTCTCGATGCCGAAGGCTCTCATGCCGACTACCTCTTCCTCTTCCTGCTCAGCAGCATCGCCTCGGCTGTGCCCGTCACCATCGGAGGCGTCGGTGCCCGCGAGGTGGCTTTCATGATTGGCTCCCGATATCTGTGCGTCGATGCCAATTGCGCCATCTCCCTAAGCCTACTCTTCTACGTCGTTTCGCTCCTCTGCTCTCTCCCGGGCATATACTACTCCCTCCACTCCGACAAGATCGATGGCAGTCCAGCCCCCAAACCCGATGGGACAATGGAGCTGACCGAAATCATCGAGTCCGTCGACGACAAGGACGATCATAAAGACTTGCAAAAATGAACAACAATCCAAAGGTTCACTTCATAGCCATAGGCGGAGCCGTCATGCACAATCTCGCTCTCGCCCTCCATAGCAAAGGGTATGTCGTCACAGGTTCCGACGATGAGATTTTCGAGCCTTCGCGCAGCCGCCTCGCAGCCCACGGTCTCCTGCCCGCCGAGCCCGGTTGGCATCCCGAACGCGTCACGCCCGACCTCGATGCCGTCATCCTCGGCATGCACGCCACGGAAGACAATCCCGAACTCATCCAGGCCCGCAAGCTCGGTCTCAAGATATATTCCTTCCCCGAGTACCTCTACGAGCAGACGGCCGACAAGAAGCGCATAGTCGTCGGCGGCAGCCACGGCAAGACCACGACGACGGCCATGATCATGCACGTCCTCCATACCCTCGGCATCGAGTTCGACTACATGGTCGGTGCCCAAGTCCAAGGCTTCGACACCATGGTCGGGCTCTCCAATACAGCAAAAATAGCCGTCTTCGAGGGCGACGAGTACCTCACCTCCGCACTCGACCGCACTTCCAAATTCCTCCACTACCATCCCGACGTAGCCATAGTAACCGGCATCGCGTGGGACCACGTCAACGTCTTCCCCACTTTCCCAGGCTACGTCGACCAGTTCCGCAAGTTCGCCCACTCCATAATGCCCGGAGGCTCGCTCGTCTATTGCGCAACCGACGAAAATCTCGCCTCCATAGCCGCCGAGCCTTTCTCCCAATGGGTCTCCGTCCTCCCTTACCAAGGGTTCCAATGGCACTCCGACCCCGACGGCTCCGTCATCGCCAATATCGGTGGACACGACACCCGCGTCAGCGTCTTCGGCAATCATAATATGCAGAATATGAACGCCGCGCTCCTCGCTTGCCGTGCCGTAGGCGTCACCGACGAGCAGTTCGCCAACGCCATAGCCTCCTTCCATGGCGCAGCGCGACGTCTTCAGGAATTATGTCATGCTGCCGACGGCTCCGTTGCCTTCCTCGATTTCGCCCACTCACCTTCTAAGCTCCGCGCGACAATAAAAGCCGTTCGTCAACGTTATAGTAATAGGAAGATTGTCGCCTGCATGGAGCTGCACACTTTCAGCAGCCTCTCGCGAGATTTCCTCCCCCAATACGCCGGGACTATGGATGATGCCGACGAGGCAATCGTCTATTTCAACCCATCCGTCATCGAGCATAAGCGTCTCGCCCTCTTCTCTCCCTCCGATGTCGAGGCCGCTTTCGCCCACCCTGGGCTGCGCGTCTACACAAGCTCTGCCGATGTCGTCGCCCGTCTCGAGTCCATCGACCTCCATGGTGCCGTCCTCTTGCTCATGACCTCTGGCAGCTTCGATGGTCTCGACCTCAAGGAGCTCGCCTCGCGCCTCATAAACGCTTAAAGCCACATCTATACACTTAAAAGCCGTGCCAACCAACCACATATATACCATCTTCAGCCGACATTTCGACACCCACGCCTCCGACGCCTACGCCTCCGTAATTCGAGCCCTGGTCGCCGGCGGTGCCAAAGTCGGAATATGGGCCGATCTCTACGACCAGATGGTTGATGCCGACTTCCACGAGGTGGCTTGTGCCCAACGTATCACGCTCCTCGACACCGTGCGCTCCTCTGCCGCGCTCCTCAGCGTCGGGGGCGACGGCACTTTCCTCGCTGCCGCCAAAATGGCAATGGGGTCAGATGTCCCCGTTCTCGGCATAAACCGTGGCAGGCTCGGCTTCCTCTCCGATGTCGATCCCTCACTCATTCAAGATGCCATAGCCGACCTCCTCGCCGGCAACTACCGAACCGTCGATGTCCCTGCCATAAACATGTACGTTGACGGCACACGTGAGCCTATCGGTTTCGCAATCAACGAGTTCGCCATCTCCAAGTGCGACAACTCTTCGATGCTCACGCTCGATACCTATGTCGACGGCGACTACCTCACCACCTATTGGGCCGATGGTCTTGTCGTCGCCACCCCAACAGGCTCAACGGCCTACTCGCTCAGCGTCGGTGGCCCTATCGTCGTCCCCTCATCCCACAGTCTCATCGTCTCCCCCGTCGCGCCACATAATCTCTCCATCCGTCCTCTCGTCCTCCCTGACAATGTCGTCATCAACATCCTCGTCGACGGTCGCGCGCCCAATGTCATGGCCTCCTTCGACGGGCAGACGCACCTGATGCCCAATGGCGGAAGGCTCCGCATCGCCAAAGCCAACATCGGAGTCAAGCGCATCCAGCTCGCAAGCTACTCCTTCTACCGGACGCTACGCGAGAAGCTGATGTGGGGAGCCGATGCGAGAAATAATGACGGCAAACGGCCCGACGAACACCTTTCGTAGAATTTTTTCATACGCATATTGAATTGTTACGCCCACTTATCAACATATTAACGTACTTAGCGTGCGTCATGCGGACGTCTCTCGCGCTAATACTCCCCCTCCTCCTCGTGGCGACCTCTGCCCGTGCGCAAGACCGCCTCGAGTTCGGTGTCATGGCGGGCGGCAGCTACTACCTCGGCGAGATGAACCCGTCGCAGCAGTTCAAGAAGACCAGGCCCGCGGCGGCTTTCCTCGCCCGTTACGCCTATAACGACCGCATCGCCTTCAAGGCCGTCCTCGGATACTACGCCATCGCCGGTGCCTACGACGACTCCAACCTCGACAACTACTCCTACCCGCATTCGAGTGCCGACCATACTTTTGTCGAGGGCGAGACTGAGGTTCTCCGACCTGCCGATACCGAGTTCAAAAACGGGCTCATCGATGCCTCCGTCTTCTGCGAGTTCAATTTCTTGAGCTACGACTACATTTTCCAGAAAGACCAGACGCGCTTCACTCCCTACCTCTGCGCCGGTCTCGGCTATACTGCCTACTCGCACTATAAAGGAAACAATAAGAAACGCCAATTTATATTATCTTTGCCTTTTGGTTTCGGTGTAAAATATAAACTCAACAAACTCATACGCCTCGGAGCAGAGTGGACGTTCCACAAAACGTTCACCGACCAGCTCGAGTGCATCCAAAACTATAACGAGACTTTCTACCCGTCCGACCCCTACAAGAACAAGGTGCACAAGCCCACGCACAACAACGACTGGTTCGTGTCAGCTTGCGTCTCACTCTCGTTCAGCCTCTGGCCCAGATCTCTCATCTGCCGAGACGGCTTCAAACAAGGAGGAAGACTTTAGAAAGCTCTCCGTCGCTTTTTATTAATCGCAAGACTCTGACTCATAATGACCTATAAAGAGCAGATAGACCCACGGCGCGTCCCCGCGCACATCGCCATAATCATGGATGGCAACGGCCGTTGGGCCAAGAAGCAAGGTAGCATACGCCTCGTCGGACACAAGTTCGGCGTCGGATCCGTGCGACGCGTCACCGAGGCCGCCACTGCCGTCGGAGTCAAATTCCTCACTCTCTTCGTCTTCTCCACCGAGAACTGGAACCGCCCGACCGCCGAAGTCGAGGGTCTCATGAAGCTCCTCTCCGCTACAATCGACGACGAGCTCTCCGACCTCATGAAAAACAACATCCGTGTCCTCATGGTCGGCGACGGCAAACTCCCCTCCGCCCTACGTGACAAGATGCTCAAGACTGTCGACGAGACCAAGAACAACACAGGGCTCACTCTCATTCTCGCCCTCAGTTACAGCGGACGATGGGACATCACCCAAGCCGCCCGAAACATAGCCGCCCAAGTAAAAAACGGAACTCTCAACCCCGACGACATAACAGCCGACACCGTCGCTGCCGCACTCCCCATGAGCGTCGCTCCTGACCCCGAGCTGATCGTCAGGACGAGCGGTGAGTACCGAATAAGCAACTTCCTCCTTTGGCAAGCCGCATACTCCGAGTTCTACTTCACCGACACCCTCTGGCCCGATTTCGACGCCGAGCAACTCTACAAAGCCATCGTCGATTACCAGCATCGTGAACGACGTTTCGGTAAAACAAGCGAGCAGGTCGAGGCCAAGTAACCCGACCACGTCAACCCATCTTCCACACCACCACACCCTTCCACCTCAATGCTCAAAAGACTTCTTCTGGCGGCTGCAACAATCCTGATGACGCTCTCGGCTTTCGCACAATCCGAGATCGACACCACTGCCACCGACCCCAAAGTTGAGAAAGTCTCCTATACAGGCGTCGCACGCAAATATATCATCGACGACATCGTCGTCTCCGGTGTCCAGCACATGGACCAGCAGCTCCTACTCAACCTCTCTGGTCTCCGCAAGGGGCAGGAGGTCGCCATCCCGGGCGACGAGATAACCCAGTCCGTCAAACGCTACCTCAACAACGGCCTCTTCTCCGACGTCAAAATGTATTATAAGGACGCCGCACAAGATGGTCACGTCATAATCGAGATCGCCCTCAAGGAGCGTCCGCGCCTCAGCAAGGTCAATTTCATCGGTCTCCGCCATGGCGACGTGAAGGATGTTCACGACAAGGTGGCCATCATGGAGGAAGCTCAAGTGACGCCCTTCCTCATCAAACGTGCTGAAAAATACGTCCGCGACTATTTCGTCGGCAAAGGTTTCTACAACGTTGAGGTCAAAGTCAATCAACGCGCCGACCGCGACCGCGATAACCACGTGATCCTCGACATCACCGTCGATAAGAAGGATAAGGTCAAGGTTCATAAGCTCCGCTTCCATGGCAACAACGTCATGAGCTACCGCAAGCTCAACCGCGCCATGAAGAAGACCAACCAAAAGGGCCTCCTCAATCTCTTCAGAACCAAGAAGTTCGTTAAAGATCTCTACGAGAAAGACCTTGTCGCCCTCATCGACTACTATAATGAGCATGGCTACCACGACGCCAAAGTCACCAACCAGACCGTTGTGCCTTATGATGATAACGAGGTCGACATCGATGTCTATATCGAGGAGGGACACCAGTATTTCCTTGGCGACATTAAGTGGGTCGGCAACAGCATCTACTCCGGCGACTACCTCACCCGCGTCCTCGGAATGAAGCGTGGCGACATCTACGACACCAAGAAGCTCGATAAGCGTCTCTTCCAAGACGACGATGCTGTCCATAATCTCTACATGGACCACGGTTACCTCTTCTCCAATATCACCCCCGTCGAGGCCAAGGTCGTAGGCGACACCATCGACCTCGAGATGCGAGTCGTCGAAGGCTCACAAGCCACCATCAACGAGGTCATAATCAATGGCAACGACAAGACCAAGGAGCACGTCGTCCGCCGTGAGATCCGTACCAAGCCTGGTCAGCTCTTCAGCAAGTCCGAACTTATCCGTACCGTCCGCGAGCTCGCGCAGCTCGGTCACTTCAACCCGGAGACCATAAACCCTGTCCCGATGCCCAACTACGAGAACGGCACCGTCGACATCGTCTACAACCTTGAAGAGAAGTCCAACGACCAGATTGAGCTCTCAGGTGGTTGGGGTGCCGGCATGTTCGTCGGCTCCATAGGTGTATCGTTCAACAACTTCTCTCTCCAAAATATCTTCAATAAGGAGGCTTACTCCCCACTCCCAACAGGCGACGGTCAGAAACTCTCCCTCAAGGCGCAGGCCAACGGCAAGTATTTCCGCTCGCTCTCCTTCTCTTTCACAGAGCCTTGGCTCGGCGGCAAACGACCCAACTCTCTCACTTTCTCTGCTTTCTACTCTTCGCAGACGGGCGTTAGCTCCAGCTACTACAATAACTTCTACAACGGCTACTCCAGCGGCTACTCCAGCACCGTCGGCACCATCCCCAGCAAGAGCGGTCTTCAGCAGTACCGTAAGGTCTCCGGTGTCTCCGTCGGTTTCGGTAAGAGGCTCACGTGGCCCGACGACTGGTTCACCCTCTATGTCGATTTCTCCTACCAGCACTACCGCCTCCGCAACTGGCAGTACTTCCTCATGCAAAATGGACAGAGCCACGACCTCGCCTTTGGTGTCACGCTCTCTCGTAACTCCATTGACAACCCTATCTTCACGCGCTCCGGCTCCAACTTCTCCATCGGCGTCAAGCTCACTCCCCCATACTCCGCCTTCTCCAGCCACGACTGGCGTAACGAGGACGACCAAAAGATTCTATACCGTTTCATCGAGTATCACAAGTGGACCCTCAAAGGCCAAGTCTTCAAACCCATAACCCCCAACCGCAAGCTCATCCTCATGGGCAAGTTCGAAATGGGCTTCCTCGGCTACTACGACCGATTCCGCAAGTCCCCATTCGGCAAGTACGTCATGGGTGGCGACGGCATGAGCGGCTATAGCACCTACGGTGAGGAAACCATCGGTCTCCGTGGCTACGAGAACGCTTCTCTCACACCGCGCTCCACTTCCTCCTACTCCTACGACGGCAACATATATAATAAGTATACCGTCGAGCTCCGCTTCCCCGTAACCCTCCAGCCGCAAGCCACCGTCTACGTCCTCGCGTTCGCCGAGGCGGGCAACTGCTGGCGCAAGTTCGAGGATTACAGCCCATTTGACCTCAAACGCTCAGCCGGAGCCGGCATCCGTATCTTCCTCCCCATCTTCGGTCTCCTCGGCATGGACTGGGGCTACGGCTTCGACGAGGTCGACGGCTTCAACGGCGCAGGCGGAAGCCAGTTCCACTTCGTCATGGGCCAGCAGTTCTAAAACCATTGGCACGCATTTTGCATCTACGATAAGACACGTCAACATTGTCTAACACCCTAAATCTAAAGACCATGCGCAAGATTCTATCCGTCCTGCTCATCGCAGCCGCTTTCTCTATCAACGCTGCGGCTCAAAAGACCGTCTTCGTCGACACTGATTACATCCTCAAGAATATCCCCGCCTACGAGACCGCCAACGAGCAACTCTCCTCTCTCTCTAAGAAGTACGAGGAGGAGGTCAAGGCCCGACTCCAAGAGGTCGAGAAGCTCTACGATGCCTACCGCAACGAGGCAGTCTTCCTCACCAACGACATCAAGGTGACTCGCGAGAATGAGATCGTCCAGAAAGAGCAAGAGGCCAAAAAGCTCCAACAGCAATACTTCGGTCAAAACGGTGAGCTCTTCAAGCAACGCGAGGTTCTCGTAAAGCCCATTCAAGAGCAAATCTTCAACGCCATCTCTCAACTGGCGCAAGAGAAGAGCTACTCCGCTGTTTGGGACAAAGCCTCTTCCGCAGGACTCATGTACTCCGACAAGTCCCTCGACATCTCCGACGCCGTGCTGGCCAAACTTGGCTACGGCGGCAAATAACCAAATAAACCCCTATTATGCTACGTAAACTAATTGTTGCAGCCGGCGCCGCCCTCCTCCTCTGCCTCCCGGCAGAAGCGCAGAAGCTCAAGTTCGGTCACTTCGACAGCGGAGCACTCATCGAGCAGCTCCCCGAGGTCAAAGCAATGCAGAAAACCATGGAGCAGGAGCAAAACCGCCAAGAGGCGCAGCTCACAGCTCTCCAAGAAGACCTCAACAAGCAAGTTCAAGACTACGAGTCCAAGCAAGCTCAAATGTCAGAAGCCGACCGCGCCGCCAAGGAAGAGGAACTCCAAGATATGTACCAGCGAATCCTCACCTTCCGTCAGACTGCCATGCAAGACCTTCAGAAAAAACAACAGGAGCTTATAACCCCCATCACCCAGAAGGTTCTCCAGGCCGTACAGCAAGTCGGTGCCAATAATGGTTTCACATACATCTTCGAAGCCGACGGCGTCCTCGCCCATGGCGAGCAAAGTGTCGATGTCACGCCATTAGTCAAGAAACAATTAGGAATACAATAAAACCACCCTCCACAAGCATAAAACAATGAAAATCATTAAATCCATACTTGCAGCAGTTGCCATTGCCGCGTCCATGACCTTCAGCGCAAATGCGCAAGACCTCAAGTTCGCACACATCGACAGCCAAAAGTTCCTCTCCGAGCTCCCCGAGTGGACTGCCGCTCAGACCGCCCTCCAAGAGGAGGCCAAGAAGCTCTCCGACCAGATGTCCGTCATGCAGAACGAGCTCCAGCAAAAGTTCCAAGAGTACACCACCAAGCGCGACTCCCTCCCCGAGCTTATCCGCGCAACAAAAGAGAAGGAGCTCCAAGATACTCAGGCTCGCATCCAGAGCTTCCAGCAGCTCGCACAGCAGAGCCTCTCTAAGAAGGAGTCAGACCTCCTCCAGCCCATCGTCGAGAAATACCACAAGGCTCTCGAGGAGGTAGGAAAAGAGAACAAGTTCATCTACATCTTCGACACCGCTTCGCAGGTTCTTCTCTACACCTCAGAGCAGAGCGTCGACGCCGCTCCCTACGTCAAGGCAAAAATGACCAAGTAGACCGCAGCGGTATAACATCAACCATCCAACGGGAGGCGGGCCGCTAATTACTGCCCGCCCCCCGCTTATCATAAATCAAAGAACCATCATGCAGACCGAACTATACTGGCAAGTCTTCAACCAGGCAATTGCCGACTACCACAAGACCGACAACGTCGACGCTCCTCTCAATAACCCTTACCCCGCCGACGCCATCGAGCATCTCATGTATCGCAAGAACTGGATCGACACCGTTCAGTGGCACCTTGAGGATATCATCCGCGACCCGCAAATAGACCCCGTCAAGGCACTCCAAATCAAACGCCGTATCGACAAGTCCAACCAGGACCGTACCGACATGGTCGAGTATATCGACTCCTACTTCCTCGACAAGTTCAAGGATGTCAAGCCGGCCAAGGATGCCAAGATAAACACCGAGAGCCCCGCATGGGCCATCGACCGACTCTCCATCCTCGCCCTCAAAATCTATCATATGGCCATCGAGGCCGGACGCAAGGATGCCGATGCCGCGCACGTCGAGGCTTGCGCCAAGAAACTCGCTGTCCTCCGCGAGCAGCACGACGACCTCTCTACCGCCATCGAGCAGCTCATCGACGACATCGCTGCCGGTCATAAGTACATGAAGGTCTACAAGCAGATGAAAATGTACAACGACCCTGCCCTCAACCCAGTCCTCTACGCTCAAAAGAAATAATAATGCGCCGCGTCCTCATCACACGCCTCACGGCCATGGGCGACGTGGCTATGACGGCGCCCATCGTTGCCGCCGCCTGCAAGGCTAACCCCGACGTCCTGTTCGACGTCCTCTCCACGCCTTTCTTCCAACCTTTCTTCGAGCCTCTTCCCAACCTCCGCTTCATCGGGACCGACATCCGTAAGCAGAAGAACGGCATAACCGCACTCTGGCGGCTCTTCCAAGATCTCCGCCACGGACGTATGCCCGGAGCCCCTTCGCCCGACGGCTCTTCCTACGATGTCGTGCTCGATCTCCACGACGTTCTGCGTACCAAGGTTCTCCGCACGCTCTTCCGCCTCACGGGTGCTGCCGTCTACTCCATAGACAAGGGACGTGCTGAGAAAAAACGCCTCATAAGCGGCAAGTCGCGCGTCCAACTGAAGCCGATGACATCCCGCTACGCCGATGTCTTCCGCCGGGCTGGGTTCTCCATCCCCGATGGTCTTAACATCCGACCCGCAGAGCCTCTCCCCACTGCTTTCTCCCACATGGTCAAAGGCGACGACCTCTGGGTCGGCATCTCTCCCTTCGCGCAACATAAGGGCAAGATGTACCCTGTCGACAAGATGTCACGTGTCATCGACATCCTCCTCGCCAATCCATCTGTCCACGTCTTCCTCTTCGGAGGCGGCAAGCAAGAGAAGGAGCAAGCGGAGGCTCTCGCGCAAGGGCGTGAGCGTTGCTCTGTCATGATAGGGGTCATGAAGCTGGCGGAAGAGATGGCGTTCATGTCAAATCTCGACGTCATGCTCTCCATGGACTCGTCTGCCATGCACGTCTCTTCCCTCTTCGGGGTTCGCGTCGTCAGCGTATGGGGTGCGACACACCCCTATGCGGGTTTCCTTGGCTATGGTCAAAGGCTCTCTGATTGCGTCCAACGCGATGATCTCGAATGCCGCCCCTGTTCCGTCTTCGGCAATAAGTCATGCCGTTTTGCCGACTACCGATGTTTCGACATCGACCCTCAGAAGGTTGCCGACCGCATCCTCTCCAAAGGCTGACAATTTGTCACGCCATCGCCCTATGGCAAACTTTTTGCCCTAAGTCCAATGTAACAACACTTTAACACGTAACGACTATGATGCTTTGGGTAATATTCGGCGCATTTGCTCTCCTCAGTTGGATTGTAAGCAGCCGTCTTAAAAGCAAGTTTAAGAAGTACAGCCAGATTCCTCTGCCATACACAGGGGCCGAGATTTCTGCAATGATGCTTCGCCAAAATGGTGTGAATAACGTCACCATCCGTCCTACCGACGGTTCGCTGACCGACTTCTACAACCCTGCCGATCGCACGGTAAACCTCAGCTCCGATGTCTACGCCTCGCGTACCGTGGCTGCCGCTGCCGTAGCTGCCCATGAGACCGGTCACGCCCTCCAGCATGCGCAAGGCTATAAAGCCATGGCTCTCCGCACAGCTCTCGTCCCCATTCAAAATTTCTCCAGCACCATCCTCAACGTGGTCTTCATCGGCATGTTCGCCCTCTCTTTCCTTATGCCACAGTTGATGCCCTACACGTTGGCGCTCAAGATTATCATCGGATGCTATGCCGTCTTCACACTCTTCGCCTTCGTCACTCTTGGTGTCGAGATCGACGCAAGTCAGCGCGCCATAAATTGGCTCACTGCAAGTGGTATCATTGTGGCAGGTGAGACTCGCGATGGCGCAGTCGATGCTCTCAAATGGGCCGCCTACACATACCTCGTAGCTGCACTCTCATCTCTCGCAACCTTGCTCTACTACGTCCTCCAGCTCGTCGGACGTTCTGACGATTAGGTGCGATAACCTCTCATAACGATGCGCCCCGCACCAACTTTTAATGGTGCGGGGCGCATCGTCTTTATATACCGTTCTTGAAATAGTCTTTCTTCTTCCACCAGTACAATTTCCACTGCACTTGGAGTTTCACGTCAAATCTCCCTCCCCCTGGTGTCTCGTCATATCCTGTCCCGACGGTCTCTCGCCCACATTGCCATGCGTACGCCACCCATGCCCATGCTTTTACTCCGGCCCATGGCCCCAATGTCACCATCCCCGATGCGCTGACTCCCTCCCCCGAGTATGACGCAAATCGCATGTCATATACCATCCTTGGCTGTCTCACGAATACTCTGCTTGCGTAGTCCGTCGTGTTGAAGTATGCCGCCGCAAGGCTGAGAGCGAATTTTCCTCCCTCGGGCGACGCTTTCATGTCTTGCCCTGCCATGATGCCATGCCCGTCCGCCGTGCCGCCCTCATGGGTGAACTCGGCTGCGGTCGTAGTCTTGAATATTCCGTTTGGCGTTACACTATATGTTGCTTTGATGCGCGTGAGGTGTGTCGTGGCGAGTGTGCCGCGCAATGTTCCGTCGCTGTTCGTTGTCGTCTTTTCGTCTTTAGTGTGGCGAACCGACAAGTGGGCTTCAGTCCTGCCCGTGGGGTATATGTCCGCATTGACCCTCGCTTTCCATCCTGTCGTTGGCGACCATATATTGCTCTTCAACCATCGCAGCCTCCAATAGTCGACGACCCCGCTAACGCTTATCTTCCCCGTCGGCTGGAATGTCACGCCCATAGTCATTCCTCCTTCGCCTCCGCTCGTCGAGCAGTGGGTCGCTGGCTGACTTAATGCAGCATAGTAATTTGTGCCGAATCTCCTGATCGACAAGGCAACCGACGTGCCACTGCCCGCATCGACCTCCATCCCCACAATTCCGCCAATTCCGTCTCTCCCTTGCATGGCAGCTTCGCCAAAGACGTGGACTCGCCTGATGTACCATCGTGCGTCAAGGCTCAATGTGTTGATTCTGTCACCCTCTGGTCGGTTGACCAAATACATTTTCCCTTCACTTCCGAGGGGTGTCTCCGTATTCCATGTGTTGTACCCGACGCCTATTCTCGCTACGCCTACGTCTGCCGACGCGTGCGCTCCCATGGCCGTCACTCTGTCGTTATGTCTGTATTGGCGTTCCGTCTCTGTCCTGTGCAATCCGCTGGTTCTGAAGCTCGAGACGTATGTCTCCCCGTCTTCATCAATCTTCTTTGTCGCGTCAGCCTCTGTGACCGACACCCATGCCGTCCCTCTCAACCACTTGTGCCTCAATTCTATCGCTCCTCCTCGCAAGTAACCGCTCTCGGCTGCCGATAGGGTGGGGGAGACGCCTGTTGCCGCCCTGCCTGTCGATATGCCTGTCGTCGTCGGACTAAGCCCGAAGCCAGTCCACACGCCAAGACCTTGCCCGAGGCGCAGGTGGTAATGTCCTA
Source organism: Clostridium sp. CAG:343 (assembly GCA_963616565.1). Taxonomy (GTDB): domain Bacteria; phylum Bacteroidota; class Bacteroidia; order Bacteroidales; family Marinilabiliaceae; genus W3P20-009. Next base: position 156,376 of record CAVEKX010000002.1, on the reverse strand, counting down.
CGACGGCTCTCCTCACGGCTCCCCTCTTGGGCGTCATGCTCAGATACCATCCACCGAAGTCCGCCAGTCCGGCTCCATCTTTCATCTGCGGTTCACCAGCGTCGTTCTCCGCCACCATGCCGAACCCCACAACTTTACCAACCTCACCTTTCACTCTCGCCAATTGTCCCCAATGCCCGCCTGCGTAGGGGGCTGCCGTGGTGTCGCTGCCTATATACCCGCGACTCTCTGGCCATCTTCTGCCGATGCGCCCCAAGGTCTCTATCTTCAAGTTCTTTCTTATCGTCGCCGTATCGATGCCTTCGCCTATATACACGAAGTGGCGCATCTTGAATATGTCGCCATACGTCAGACCGCGTATCGTGGTAAGCTCTTGCACGCTGCGTATCTTACCAACCATCTGCCTATGGCTGATGATTGAGCGTATCTTGTTGTCTGTCAAGAATATCAGTTGAGAGAGTTCCTCGGCTGTCGCGGAGTTTATGTCGAGAGGGTCGTCAGCCAATGCCCCAAGTTCCGCCAACTCTTCCATGGCTGTCTCGTCGAGCCGCCCGTCCTCGTCCATCGCGTCGGCAATGTCGTCAAGGATATAGTCCACCATGTCGTCTTCCTGTGCGGTGGCGAATGCGCTACATAGGGCGAACAGCAATATCAGCAGACTCTTTCTCATGGCCATTGTGGATGAAATGTCATTGCCGCGCCGCCACTGACGCCAAGCCTCTCATGATGGCTCACGCTCGCCCTCACGCCCCATGCGTCCCAGTCATACCCCACGCCCGCGCCCATCTCTGCGCCCGTCGTGCCAAAGCCTGCCGTAAAGCGCAGTCTGTCAGTTGGTTTCAACGACATGCCGATATGTGCCGCAAGGTCTTGCCTCGTCTCTTTCTCCATCTCCACGCCAATGCTGAAATATCGTGGCGCATGCCATAGCACCGATGCCCATGCCGTCGTACCGAGTTCTATCTCCCGAGCCTCATATATCAGCGGTCGCCTCTCAATGTTCCTTACCGCCGCACCTATCTCCCAATGCTCATTGGGCAGTGCCGTCACGCCGACAATGCTGAACGACGAGACGCCCCTCTCTGAGTAGCGCATCGTGTGTATCATACCCCGATATCCAATTCCCACCCCCACTTTGCCAAACCGTCTTGCCACGTCGGTGCCGAATGTCGTGAAGTGGCTCATCTCGTTTCCCGACCTTGTCACCCTCGCCCCGACAGCGCACAGCTTTGTGGGGACGGCCGCCACGCCCGATGCCTCCGTCAGCTCCGTCAGCCCATAGGGGACGACGCCACTGGCGCATATCGTCAGCCGCCCCAGACTTGCCATGCCCGACGGGTTGGTCGCCTCGGTCGGGCAGTAGAGCGACACCGACGTCATGCCTCCGCTGCCCAATGCTCCTGCCTGCCGCGCCCAGAGCCGTTGACCCGTGGCGTGGCAAGTAAAGGCGACAATTAGTAGCGTCGTCGCTATAACTCTTTCTAATACAGTTCTTTCCACTCCATGCGGTTGCCCATTCGCTCCAAGAACCTCATCAGGTCTTCACGTGATACCGACAATGACGCCCTGTTGTCGTTGGGGTGGAACGCCAATCGGTCTGCCGTCCGCAGCTTGTCGTCAAGGAATAGTATCACCTCATGGTTCGTGTCGTTTATGAGACCGAACGGGCTGACCGACCCTGGCTTCAGCCCCAAGTATTTCATCATCCTCTCGGGCGAGGCGAAAGTCAGTTTCCCCTCGCCAAGCCGCTTCTCCAGGTCGTGCATGTCGATGCTCTTGTCGCAGTCCAGCACGACGAGGTAGTGCTTGTTGCCCTTATGGTTCCTGAGGAATATGTTCTTGCAGTGCTTGCCGTCCAGCGCGGTCCAATATTTGCGAGCGTCCTCGATGGTTGGCGTTGGCGGATGCTCTATATACTGGTATGTGATGCCCATCTCGTCAAGCAGGTCATACAGCTCCGCTTGACCAATTTTTGTCTCTCCCATCAGTGTCGGGTGTTGCGTAAAAGAAAAGGTCGCAAGCCACGTGGAGCCTGCGACCTTATTCCATAATGTGTCTAATGCGCTAAATGTTCAATCCTGTTAAGGCTTGACGATGACGCTCCTGACCTTGTCAGCCTCTTTCTTGATCTCTTGCATGCTCTCCTCGGTGATGCTGTTGGCGTCAGTCTTGGAGTAAATCAAGTTGAGAGGCTCCAGCTGGTCGCGGAGCTCCTTGACGTTGGCGTTGTTGAGGTTCTGGTCGAGGAGCTTGACGAGCTTCTCAAGAGGCTCCTTCTGGCTCAAGAGGATTTTGACCATCTCCTTGTTGTCGAAGGTGTCGTCAGAGATGTGGGTGGCGATGTAGAGGCCCTCTACCCAGCTGCCTGCTACGATCATCAGAGATACGGGGCCGCGACCATGCTTGTTGAGGTAGTCATACGAGTCGTAGAACGAGTTGGAGATAAGCTCGGTCATCGCCTCTTTGTTGTTCTCGTTGTCCTCCATCTTTGTGGCGAGCTCGGGGTCGACAGCCTGAGTCATGTCCAGAGCGTCGACAAGACCGCGGATCGTCTGGGTGTACTCCATGACGTTGGACTGCTGGTTGTAGGTCGAGGCGTAGCACAAGTCTGCGCTGTAGACACCCATGTTCATGGCCCTCTTGGCCTCAGTGACGTATTTGTCGACGTTGTCCTTGGGGTTGCAGATGTCAAGGATGTAGGCGGCGTCGATGCGGTTAAGCATCTCGGTCACTTCGAATGCCGTGGGAAGTGGGTATACGAACTCGCGTACGTTCTCTTCCACGTTCTCTTTGCTCATCACGCCAGTCTTGTCCTGACTGCCCTTGACTGTGCATCCCGTGGCCACCATTGCGGCTATACCAGCCATGATTGCCGATATTTGCAGTTTGCTCATATCTTGTGTTTGGTTACGATTACGATTTATGCGAACGCTAAAATAACAAAAAGTGTTTAATTAAGGCAAGGCGGAAAAAGTTTTTATTGCTTCATGGTCAACCACGTGCTTACCGCCTTGTGGTCGGACCACGCCCAGTCGTGCTCCTCGTAGCCCCACGTCGTCACCCGTCCCGACTTGATTATGTAGTCGATGCGCAGCGGCGGCAGTTTCCCACGGTATGTCTTAGCCAGCCCGAACCGTCGCGTGTGTCTCGCCTCGCTGAGCGAGCTGGTGCTGTCGCCTTGGGGGCGTGTGGAGTTGATGGTGTGGAAGGTGTATGAGACGGGCGTGTCGTTGAAGTCACCGCATATTACGACGGGGTGGGGCGACGCTTCGATGGCGCGGGCCAACATCCTGACCTCGACGGCGCGGGTCTTGAAGGCGCGCATCAGGTGTTCGTATGTGCCTTTCAAGGTGTTGATGCGTTGCTTGTTCACATTCTTTTTTGACGATACGGCGTCTATTTGGTCGCGCGACAGCTTTATTGAGGCAAGGTGGCAGTTGAAGACCCTCACCTTCTGCCCGTTGCCAAGGGTGATGTCCGTCGCGAGGAAAGCCTCGGGCGCTACGCCCTCAAGTCCCAATTCTTTGGGGTCGGTTACGTCCCTTGCGGGCAGGTTGGTAAGCGTGCAGACGTTGCCGTGCAAAGACTTGTGACTGAATGAGTTGAAAACCTCCTTGAAGGGGTCTGCGACTTTGCATGAGCGCATCATCCAGTCGGGTGGAGCTTCTTGCAGGCAAAGGATGTCGGCTTTCGCGCCCAATATGTCGACCACCATCGAGTCCACGCGATGCTCGGGAAACGCGGGGTTGACTGTCAATAGTGTGCAGATGTTGTAACTCAGCAGCTTAGTGCCTTCCGCAACCCCGTCGGGAGCCTTCTGCTCAGGCAGGGGGAGGTTAATCTCCCGCAACGCCTCGGGTGTGGAGTAAGCTAACGAGGCGATGCAGCATGCGCAGACGAACCAGTGGCGCGTAAACGAACATACGACCAGCATCGCCAAGAGTAGCAGCCACACGTAGGGAAACGTGAACCACACAAGGCACACCGACCCTATGTCTTCTGGCGAATACTGCGTCAGCCATGCGGTCGCGGTCGTGAACAACGCCGTCGCAATGACCAACGCCAACAGAATCAACTTGATTATGTATCTTATGATTTTCAAGCAGTTGTCTTATCTTTTGCTTTGGTCGAACAGGGTCTTTTTCTCTTCTTCGGTGAGGCTGTTATATCCGCGTGCGCTTATCTTGTCGAGGATGCGGTCCACCTCGCGGTCGTTGTCGACGCGCCGTTTGTTATATTCCCAGTCGGGATTTGTGTTGCCGCCGACCGTGGCTTTCATCTTCTTGTTTCTCCGACGTGGGGCTGCCGGTCTGCCGTCCCAATGGCGAGCCAAAATGTAGCCTGCCAATGCGCCGCCGAGGTGAGCCAGGTTGCCGCCCACGTTGACAAGCCCGATAAGCATTATGAGCGACAATGCCACGTAGACGAGGGCTATGTATTTCATTTTCACCTCGCCAAAGAACGTGACCCACACTAGCCTGTCGGGTTGCGACATGGTGGCTGCCACCAGTATGCTCATTATCGCGCCCGATGCGCCGAGCAGTATGCCTCCGCCTCCTCCGAACACCCACCCGAGCAAGATTGCCGCCACGCATCCCGTGAGACCTCCGACGACGTAGGTGACTATGGCGCGACGACTGTCGGCGTAGCACTGCATGAAGAGCCGACCGAACCAGTAGAGGCACAGCATGTTGAATATGTAGTGGAAGAAGTCGTAGTGGGCGAAGATGTTGGTCACTATGGTCCACGGCTTGGTCAGCAGCCCCGCGCCCGTCGGCATGCCGAACCACAACATGCCCCATCCTGTGGTGTGGCTACCCCCGAGGGCTGCGAGATCCATCAGGCGCATGACGAGGAATACCGCCGTATTGACGTATATGAGCTTGATTATTATATCGTTGCGTCTGAACGACTCGCTTATCTCCTGTAATATCGACATCGCTGAAGTTCTGTTAGTTGACCCTGCTGATCTTCCATACCCTCAACAAGATGAAGCCGAAGATCATGCCGCCGATGTGAGCCCAGTGGGCCACGTTGTCATAGTCGCCGCCATGGATGCCCCCGAAAAGCTCGAGGATGCCGTAGATTAGCACGAACCATTTGGCTTTCAATGGGATTGGTGGAAAGAGGAGCATGATTCGCATGTTCGGGAATATCATGCCGAAGGCCAAAAGGATTCCGAATACCGCACCCGAAGCACCGACTGTCACGTTGGCGTTTATGTACATCTGCTGGTACTGCTGGGCAAAGTCGCGCGCCATGGCTGTGGCAGCAGTGGGGTCTGTGCCGACCGTGGCGTTATAGTCCTTGATGAACGTGTTGATAAGCTGCTGGCTCTCAATGGATACGGCGTGTGCTGTCGTCGAGAGGAAGTCTTGGATGTTTGCCGTCGTGGGGTCGCTGAGAAGTGCGTCGACGGCCGAAATCATCGGGCGAAGGTCTATGCCTACGGCAAGCTCCTGTATTATGCCCGAGCCGATGCCGCACGCCAAGTAGTATGCCACGAAGCGTCGGGTGCCAAGCACGTTTTCTATCGCCGTGCCGAACATCCAGAGGGCGAACATGTTGAAGAAAATGTGGCTGATGTTGGCGTGCATGAACATGAACGTCACGAGCTGCCACACACCGAAGTTTTGTGCCGTGACGTAGTGGAGGCCAAGGTATTCGTCGAGGTCTATCCCCAGGCTGCGCCCCATCACTATTTGCGAGGCGAAGAATAAGACGTTTATTATCAGCAGGTTCTTTACTGCCGGTGTCATTCTCATGGTATCTTCCTGTCTGTTGTTGCTTTTTGTTCTTGATTGTCGCTACCCGAACATCGCGGCGAGTTCGTCGTCCGTGATGACCCGCAAGACGCGGTGCCCGTCGGGCGTCATTTGCCTGTCGCTCGACGACATGAGGCGAGTGTACATGTCGACCATCTCCTCGCCCGTCATCTCGCGCCCGTAGGGCATTGCGCTGTGGCGCGACATCTCGCGGGCTATGAGGTCTTTGATGTCGCCGCTTACGTCGACTTCGCCTGTGCGGCAGTCGTAGGCAAGGCTCTCAAGTAGTGCTCTTGCCGCGCTCACGTCCATCATGGCCGGGATTGATGATATGCTTATGGTGCCGGCGTCGCTGTCAATCTTCACCTCGACACCCGCCTGGCCGAGCTCGTCGCTCAGCTCTGTGATGACGCACAAGTCTTCAGCCCCCATGGCCATGACTTCCGGAAACAAGAGGCGTTGGCTCTCGACGGCTGCGAGCGCCATCATCGATTTCATCCTGTCGTAGAGGATGCGCTCGTGAGCTCTGTGCTGGTCGATGACCATCAGCCCCCCGTCGGTCTGGCGGAGTATGTAGCGTCGTTTGTATTGGTAGAATTGGTTGGGCGTCAGTGTCGCAAGGTCGTTGTCGGCTGGCGTGAAGAGGCGTGTGGGCATCGCTTCGTTGCTCGTTGTCGGAGCATTGGCGCGAGACTCGAAAGAGATGGCCCCCGTCGGTGTGCCACCGCCAAGGGCAGACTCGTAGATCGTCTCCCAACCACGAACCTCGCCGCTTGTAGGGCGTTGGGCGCCCGAGTACGTGTTGGCGAACTGAGCCGCCTGTTCCCTCTCGAGGGCGAAGGGGTTGTAGTTGTCGACGGAATTGGGGTCGAACGTAGGAATTTCAACGCGCTCGCCACTGTCGAAGTCTATCTGCGGCAGTATGTTGTTGTCATTAAGGCACGCGCGGATGGCGGCGTTCAATATTTTCCATATCGCCTGGTCGTCGTCGAACTTTATTTCCGTCTTCTGCGGATGGACGTTGACGTCAAGTGATTGAGGGTCGACGCTCAGGTATATGTAGTAGGCTGGCAGGTTGTCGGTAGGTATGATGCCCTTGTAGGCGTCGGTCACGGCCTTGTTGAAATATGCACTGCGCATATATCGGTCGTTCGCGAAGAAATATTGGTCGCCACCGCTCTTCTTGGCTGTCTCTGGTGTGCCGATAAATCCGCAAATCTTGACCATGCTCGTTTGACAATCTAAAGCCAAGAGGTTTTTTGCCATCGAGAGACCAGCAACGCCAGCCACCCTCTGTTTGATATTGCCTGCCGGAAGGGTGTAGAGAGCCGCCCCGTTGGCCGTCAAGCTCATGCTGACACCTGGGTGCGCAAGTGCCACGCGTAGGAACTCTGCGCTGACGTGTCTCATCTCGGCGGTGTCCGATTTTAAGAACCGACGTCGGGCGGGTACGTTGAAAAACAGGTTCTTGACGGAAAAACGGCTGCCCTTGGGCGTGGCGCATGGCTCTTGCTCGACGACGTCGGAGCCCGATATGACGATTTTGACGCCGAGGTCCTCACCCTCCTGTCGCGTCAGAAGCTCCACTTGGGCCACGGCGGCTATTGACGCCAATGCCTCGCCGCGGAAACCCATGGTCGTCAGATTGTAGAGGTCTTGCGCCGACGTGATTTTAGACGTGGCGTGGCGTTCGAAGGCCAGGCGCGCGTCGGTCTCGCTCATGCCCGCGCCGTCGTCGATGACTTGTATCTGCGTGCGCCCGGCGTCTTGGACGATGACTTTTATGTCCGTCGCCCCCGCGTCGATGGAGTTCTCCATCAACTCTTTGATTACAGACGCTGGGCGTTGGATTACCTCGCCGGCGGCAATCTGGTTGGCCACCGAGTCGGGCAGAAGGTGTATCTTGTTGGTCGTCACGTGGTTGAAGGTCAGACTCTTGATCAGTGCGAGCCTGTGATTATGGCAATGAGCTTCTGGAGTGAGCCGTCGAGGTAGGTGTATATCAATATGCAGAGAAACAACGCTATAAGACCGCGGCGCACGAACCTCTGTCGGCTACCGTCTTCCCTGCGGGGCTTGTAGCTGTCGTGGAGGGCGCGCATGGCACCCGAGCGCAGCATTCCGCCTGTGCCGGCCAGTTTCTCGACTTCGCTGTCGATGCCGAGCTCCTTGCGGCGCTGCTTGATGTACTCCTTGTCGGGGTCGTAGAACCAAGGCTTGTAATCGAAGACCTTGTGTTTTGGCAACTGAAAAAATGGTTTCATAGGCTAAATCTCGTAATCTGTGCATGCCCTGGCGTCGAGCATCTCGCCTACTTGCTTGGCTACGGCAACGTGCCTCGGGTCGGTGGCGTAGGCTGCGAGACCCTCCATGTCGTCGAATGTGGCCTCGAGAGAGAGGTCGAATTTCTCTTTGGGGTTGACGTTCAGGCCAATCTCAATGCTCCTGAGGCTTGGGATTACGCCCATGAGAGCCAAGAACTCTTTGCGGATTTCGGGGAGGCGGGTAGCCTTGACGCTAGCGGCTACATCGTCGCGAAGCTTGAAAAGTACAATGTGTTTGATCATCGTGTTTTGCGCATTTCCGCAAAAATAACTCTTTTGGCGTTACCATTCCTTGTATTAGAATGTTTTGCGTCTCGCTTTTTGTAACTTTACCCGATAAAAAGATATCACGCAGTGAAATATACAAACAACGACGGCAAGGGCCGTGACACGGCGTCCGACAAGGGGCGCGACTTTTCACCGCGAGGCGCGGCGGCTGTCTTCTCCGCCAAGCCAGACGACGTGGTTTTCATCAACATCGAAGGCGTCCCCGAACTCGCCTCAACAGACGACCTGTCCGACACCATGAGGCAGTTGTGGGAGAGCCTCCCTCATCCTGCCTCCCTCTCGACGGACGAGGCGTACCGCGCCATGGGCTTGTGCGCCGAGTTCGGCAAGGTGGCATGCGTGACGGCTGGAGTCATCCGTTCGCGTGCTGGCGAGGCCGAGCCTTATTTCATCACGTCGACATACGCTGCCGACGACGAGCGTCAGGTGCTTTGCGACTTTTCAGAGATGATAGGCAATTTCTTCTCCACGTCGCCACGCTCACGTTTCGTGTGTGGGCATGGAATCCATGCCTCAGATGTCCCATTCTTTGCAAAACGTCTGATTGTCAATCGTCTGCCGTTGCCAGCCATCTTCGACAAGCATGGGCGCAGGTGGCTTGACGAGAATGTCATCGACACGGCGGACTTTTGGGCGATGGGCAATGCCGACGCCCCCGCCACCTCGGCTCCTTTGCTCGCCTCAGTCCTCGGCATCGATGTCGACCCCACGGACTACGACGCCATCGAGGCTGCCACACTCTACCACGACGACCATGACCTCCGCTCCCTCGCCCAGCGGTCGGAGCGCAAAGTCCTCGTAGCGGCAAGGATCTTCCGTGCCATGCGCGGCGAGAGCCCTATCTCGGGCGACCACGTCATCCGCAAGGAGTAAGGCATCCTCAGAAATCAACATAATTCATCCGTCCCTTTCATGGCAAACATCATAAGCCTTCAAGGCAAGAAGCCTGTCATCGGCAAGAACTGCTATATCGCTCCGACGGCAACCATCATTGGTGATGTCACAATCGGCGATGGTTGCAGCATCTGGTTTGGCGCGGTCTTGCGAGGCGACGTAGCCCCCATCCGCCTTGGCGACAGGGTCAACGTCCAGGATAACGCGGTGATCCACGGCACCTTCGAGCGCCACGACACCGTCATCGGCAATGACGTCTCCATCGGTCATGCCGCCATTGTCCATGGGGCTAAGATTTGCGACCGCGTCCTCATCGGCATGGGGTCGATAGTTCTCGACTCCGCAGTCGTGGAGTCGGAGACCATCATCGCCGCGGGAGCCGTCTTGACGGGCGGTAAGGTGGCACAGAGCCATGGCATCTACGCGGGGACGCCAGCCAAGCGCATCAAGGAGCTGTCGCCCGAGCAGGTGGAGGATACTATAACGCGAACGGCGTCGCACTATGCGACATACTCCTCATGGTACGAAGACTCTGAAACAAAGGAGGTTTGACAATGAACAAGATCATCGCCCTTATCGCATTCGCTTTCGCCCCGATTCTCGCCTTTGCGCAAGACAGCGAGTATTTCAATAATGCATGGTGGAGCTGCGACCTTACTGACAATCAGACAGTTTGGCATATCAAGAACTATCGCTCCGGCATCTCGTTCATCAACCCTACCGAGCGAGCGTCGGGGACGATAACGTTCTCGGACGACTGCATCGAGTTCAACTATCCGGAGTTCCAAATGCACTTTCCCGTTTTGGCGTATAAGCGCATCTCCGAGGACATATTCTCCGTCTCGCGCAATGGCGAGGACGACTATTTCGACTACATCGAGGTGGTGCGCGTCGGGCAGAAACGTGGCCCTGGCGCGACGTATCGTCTCATGATCGCCAAGCTCGATCCCGACAACACGATGCAGAACACGCGCATCTTCACGTGCGTCCCCCAACGTCTTCAACAGGGGCGCGACATAAAAGAGGCCTTGGGCGCCAAGCCAAAGAGCGACGGCATCCCTCCTCAAGTTCCCAAGAAATGATCGCAATTTTCGATTCAGGCTACGGCGGCCTGACAATCTTCAGTGCCATCCGCCGCCGTCTGCCGCAATATGACTACGTCTACCTCGGCGACAACGCCCGTGCGCCATACGGGACGCGCTCTTTCGACGTGGTCTACCGTTTTACGCTCCAGGCAGTGAAGTCCATGCTCGACATGGGTGCCGACCTTATAATCCTGGCCTGCAACACGGCCTCCGCCAAGGCTCTGCGCACAATCCAGCAACACGATCTCCCTCTTCTCGACCCCTCTGGGCGCAAGCGCGTCTTGGGCATCATCCGCCCATCCGCCGAGGCCCTCGGCAAGTTCACGACTTCGCGACGCGTCGGCATCCTCGCCACGCAAGGTACCGTCTCGTCAGAGTCTTACATCATTGAGATGCAGCACCTTTGGCCAGACATCATGGTCTACCAGCAGGCTTGCCCTCTTTGGGTGCCCATCGTCGAGAATGGCGAGTTCGACAAGCCAGGGGCTGACTATTTCGTCCACCAGTACACGTCGCGGCTCATGAACCAATGCCCCGACATCGACGCCGTCATGATGGGTTGCACCCACTATCCGCTCCTCGCCCCCAAGATTCAGGCGGAGCTGCCGGCTGGCGTCAAGCTCCTCTCGCAGGGCGACATCGTGGCCGACAGCCTCGCCGACTACCTCCTTCGCCATCCCGAAATCGACAGCCGCCTCACCCGTGGGGCGACGTCGCATTTCTTCACTACGGAAAGCCCCGACAAGTTCGCAGGTACGGCCGCCATTTTCTTCGGTGGCGAACTCGATGTCAAACATGTCGAGATAGGCTGATTTTTAGATTATTTCCGATTTTCAACATAACTCGCTAATTTAGCAGTTCCGACAGACCGCAAACGGCACCTGTCGACACACGCAGAAACAAGAAGAACTTACCATTATAATGAGCCTACAAGACCTTAGCGAACAGGAGATTAACAGGCGCAACAACCTGCAAGCGCTCCGCGACATGGGAATCGATCCTTACCCAGCCGCCGAATACCCAACCGACGCTTTCTCAACCGACATCCTCTCTTCTTTCTCCGACGACGCTCCGCAACGGACGGTGTGCGTGGCCGGTCGTATGATGAGCCGCCGCGTCATGGGTAAGGCCTCTTTCATCGAGCTTCAGGACTCAAAGGGCCGCATCCAAGTCTACGTCTCCCGCGACGAGATTTGCCCGGCCGACAATGCCGACCTCTATAACGTCGTCTTCAAGAAACTCCTCGACCTCGGCGACTTCGTGGGCGTCAAGGGTTTCGTCTTCCGCACCAAGACAGGCGAGATCTCCGTCCACGCGCAGAGCCTCACCGTGCTCGCAAAGAGCCTCAAGCCACTCCCTGTCGTCAAGGAGAAGGACGGCGTCGTCTACGACTCGTTCGACGACCCTGAGCTTCGCTATCGCCAACGCTACGTCGACCTCGTCGTCAACAAGGGCGTAAAGGATGTCTTCCTTAGCCGCGCGACGGTTCTTCGCACCCTCCGCTCCGTCCTCGACGGCGCAGGATATACCGAGGTCGAGACCCCTGTCCTCCAGTCTATCGCGGGCGGAGCGTCGGCTCGCCCCTTCATCACGCACTTCAACGCTCTCAATATCGACATGTACATGCGCATCGCCACCGAGCTTTACCTCAAGAGGCTCATCGTAGGCGGTTTCGAGGGCGTATACGAGATTGGCAAGAACTTCCGCAACGAGGGTATGGACCGCACCCACAATCCCGAGTTCACATGCATGGAGCTCTACGTCCAATATAAGGATTACAACTGGATGATGTCGTTCACCGAGCATCTCCTCGAGACCATCTGCGTCGCCGTCAACGGCAAGCCCGAGAGCGAGATCGACGGCAACGTCATCAGCTTCCGCGCCCCATTCCGCCGCCTCCCTATCCTTGAGGCCATCAAGGAGAAGACGGGCTACGATCTCGACGGCAAGTCCGAGGACGAGATCCGCGACGTCTGCCGTCAGCTCAAGATGGAGATCGATGACACCATGGGCAAGGGCAAGCTCATCGACGAGATCTTCGGCGAGTTCTGCGAAGGCACCTACATCCAGCCTACTTTCATCACCGACTACCCGGTCGAGATGTCCCCTCTCACCAAGAAGCACCGCTCCAAGCCCGGTCTCACCGAGCGTTTCGAACTCATGGTCAATGGCAAGGAGCTCGCCAACGCATATAGCGAGTTGAACGACCCTATCGACCAAGAGGAGCGTTTCAAGGAGCAGATGCGACTTGCCGACAAGGGCGACGACGAGGCCATGGTCATCGACCAGGACTTCCTCCGCGCTCTCCAATACGGCATGCCCCCGACGTCGGGCATCGGCATTGGCATCGATCGTCTCGTCATGCTCATGACGGGCAAGAACGCCATCGGCGAGGTCATGCTCTTCCCGCAGATGAAGCCCGAGAAGAAGCCCGCCCGCGACCCCGAGGAGGCTTTCACCAAGCTCGGCGTGCCAGCCGAATGGGTTGGCCCCATCTACATGGCGGGCATCTACACCGTTGCCGACATGGGCAAGATGAAGCCAGGCAAGGTGCATCAGATGCTCTCTGACATCAACAAGAAGAACAAACTCGGCCTCACGCCTCTCAAGCAAGAGGAGGTCGCACAATGGTTCAACGCCCTCTAAATGAACACCATGGACGATAAGCCCGAACTGATTTTAGGAGATAAACCCCGCGTCGGCCTCGTCGGCAGCGGCAGTTGGGCGACGGCCATAGCCAAGATGCTGCTCTGCAATGTGGATCACCTCAACTGGCACGTCCGCAACCGCAAGAACATCGAGGTGTTCCGAACGACGGGACACAACCCTTCATACCTGTCGAGCATCCAGTTCGACACCACCAAGATCTCTTTCTCCGACGACATAAATAAGATCGTCCGTGAGAGTGACGTCCTTTTCGTTGTCGTCCCCTCCGCTTTTGTCCAGTCCGTCTTCGCCAACCTGACCGAGTCGCTGTCCGACAAATACGTCATATCGGCCATCAAGGGTCTCATCCCCGAGAGCAATATGATAATCGGTGCATGGCTCAATCAGGTCATGGGGGTCCCCATCGACCGCGTAGGCGTCATCAGCGGTCCCTGCCATGCCGAGGAGGTTGCCCTTGAGAGGCTGTCGTACCTCACCATGGCGTGCCAAAACGTCGACCTCGCCCGCGAGTACGCTCGCCTCATAACGTGCCACTTCATCAAGACCTGCGTCTCTGACGATATCTATGGCACCGAGTACGCCGCCGTCTTGAAGAATATCATGGCCATAGCGTCGGGCGTCTTCCATGGTCTTGGCTATGGAGACAACTTCCAAGCTGTCCTCATCTCCAATGCCATTCAGGAGATTAAGCGTTTCGTCGATACCGTCCACCCCATACCGCGCGACATCAAGAGTTCTGCCTACCTCGGCGACCTCCTCGTAACGTGCTACTCGCAGTTCAGCCGCAACCGCACGTTCGGCACGATGCTCGGCAAGGGCTATTCTGTCAAGTCCGCCCAAATGGAGATGCTCATGGTCGCCGAAGGCTACTACGCCACCAAGAGCATCAAGGCCATCAACGAACGCTACCAAGTCCCGATGCCCATCACCGACTGCGTCTATAACATCATCTACGGCAAAGTCTCGCCTGTCATCGAGTGCATGCTCCTGACCGAGCAGCTCCGATAGCCCATGGGGCGCAAAATCGTCAAACTGAGCTAATTAAGCCCCAAACGACAAAATATAACAACATACAACATCATGAAGATTGACATTTCTAAGGCATCAGTAGACATCAAGCCCCTCCAGGGCGAGATTGCCAAGGCCCTCGAGAAACTCGACAAGGGCAACGGCGAAGGCGCCGACTTCATAGGCTGGCACCACCTCCCCAGCGAGACAACCGACGCTTTCCTCGACGAGATCGAGGCATCCGCTAAGGTTCTCCGCGACAACTGCGACTATGTCGTCGTCGTTGGCATCGGTGGCAGCTACCTCGGCGCACGCGCCGTCATCGAGGGTCTCTCCAACTGCTTCGACTACCTCCAGACCAACCGCAAGTCTCCCGTCATCCTCTTCGCTGGTCAGAACATCGGCGAGGACTATACTGCCGACCTCCTCGACCTCCTCAAGGGCAAGAGCTTCGGCGTAATCGTCATCTCCAAGAGCGGCACCACCACCGAGCCGGCCATCGCGTTCCGACTCCTCAAGGATCAGCTCGAGTCGCAAGTCGGCAAGGCAGAGGCTCAAAAGCGCATCGTAGCCGTTACTGACAAGGCCAAGGGCGCCCTTCGCACTCTCGCCACCCAAGAGGGCTACAAGACTTTCGTCATCCCCGACAATGTCGGTGGTCGTTTCTCAGTCCTCACCCCAGTAGGTCTGCTCCCAATCGCTGTCGCAGGTTTCGACCTCAAGAAGCTCCTCCAGGGCGCAAAAGATATGGAGGTCGCCACCGCAAGCTCTGTTCCTTTCGAGCAGAACCCCGCGTGCGTCTACGCAGCCGCGCGTAACATCCTCTACCGCAACGGCAAGAGCACCGAGATCCTCATCAACTTCCAACCCAAACTCCACTACTTCACCGAGTGGTGGAAGCAGCTCTACGGCGAGTCCGAGGGCAAGGACGGCAAGGGCATCTTCCCCGCTGGCACCGACTTCACCACCGACCTCCACTCCATGGGTCAGTGGATCCAAGAGGGTCAGCGCATCATCTTCGAGACGGGCATCACCATCGAGCAGCCCAACAAGAAGGTTGTAGTTCCTTCTGACAAAGCCAACCTCGACGGTCTCAACTTCCTCGCTGGCAAGCGCGTCGACGAGGTCAACAAGATGGCTGAGCTCGGAACCCTCCTCGCTCATACCGACGGCGGCGTGCCCAACATCAAGATCGAGATCCCTACCCTCGACGAGTACAACCTCGGTCAGCTCATCTACTTCTTCGAGAAAGCCTGTGGCATCAGCGGCTACGTCCTTGGTGTCAACCCATTCAACCAGCCGGGTGTCGAGGCCTACAAGAAGAATATGTTCGCACTCCTCGAAAAGCCTGGCTACGAGGAGGCTACCAAGGCCATCAAGGCCCGTCTCGCTAAGTAATCAGACTCCTGCTTACTCTTAAATAACAGGGAGGTGCCAACAAGCGCCTCCCTTTCTTTTTGATATATTTGCCACTAAACAATACCTTTTCAACATGGGAAACTACGTCGACAACAATCTCTCCCGAGGCGAGCATGTCATCTATGAGGCTCACTATCATTGGAAAATATGGTTCGAGATCAAAAGCATCTGCACCCTCTTCATCCGACCTCTCATCATGACCAAGTTCGACGAGTTCGTAATAACCAACAAACGCGTCATCATGAAGACTGGCGTCATCTCGCGCAACATCTTCGAAATGACCGCTGCCCATATCGAGTCCATCAATGTCGACCAGACCATCATGGGGCGTATCTTCGGCTACGGGACGGTCATCATCGTCGGCTCGGGTGGCACAAAGGAGAGTTTCGACAATATCGCTAATCCCATACGCTTCAGGCGTGCGTTTATGGATACGGTTGAATAGAATTGCCGTCCTGTGACAAACTCTATGATAATTCGTTATCTTTGTCACATAAACAACGGAAAATATAACAATGGGTGAATTGAAAATAGCCGTCATCGGCGGCGGCAATATGGGTGGGGCAATTGCCCGAGGAATCGTCAAGGCTCAACTGGCATCCCCTGCCAATATCACGGTCACGCGCCGCAACGCCGATGCCCTCAAACCATGGGCTGCCGACGGGTTCCGTACGACGGTCGACAATACGGCTGCCGTGCCCGATGCCGATGTCGTCATCTTCGCTGTCAAGCCCTATCAGATAGCCGACGTCATCGCGCAACTTCGCCCATCACTCAAACCCTCCGTCGTGGCCGTCTCCATCGCCACGGGTGTGAGCGTCGCCCAACTGACCTCTTTTCTCGGCCCAGACATTGCAACGGTTCGCGTCATGCCAAATACCGCTGCCGAGGTCGGCGAGAGCCTCACGGCCATCGTCCCCGCGCCCAACGTCAAGTCCGAGCAGCTCGCACTCGTCCAACAGATTTTCTCCGCCCTCGGTCTCGCCCTCACGGTCACCGAAGCCCAGATGCCCGCCCTCACGGCACTCGCTTCTTGCGGCATAGCCCACGCCCTCCGCTACATCCGCGCGTGCCAAGAGAGCGCAATCGAGATGGGCATCAGCTCCGCCCTCGCTGCCGACATCGTGGCGCAGACGGTCAAGGGCGCCGCGCAGCTGATCCTCACCAACCACACCAACCCCGAGGTCGAAATCGACAAGGTCTGCACTCCTGGCGGAGTGACCATCGCGGGCATCAACGCCATGGAGCACGCCGGCTTCACGTCTGCCGTCATGAGCGGAATGATGGGCTCCTACAATAAGATTGTCAAGTAACCTCCCCCTCCCGACAACACCTGTATGAAAATCACTATAAAGGTAGGCTCCAACGTCCTCACCGCTTCCGACGGGACGCTCAACGTCAGCCGGATGGATAGCCTCGTGGCGCAGATCGTCAGACTCCGCGACATGGGCCACCAAGTTTGTTTCGTCTCTTCAGGTTCTATGGCGGCTGGCCGTTCCATGGTCTCCGGGTATCAAGAGCTCGACCCCGTAGCCCAACGTCAGTTGCTCTCTTCCGTCGGTCAAGTCAAGCTGATCGACCAATACAAGCAGCTCTTCGATAGGCATGGCGTCAAAATCGGGCAAATCCTCGTCACCAAACAAGATTTCGGCAGCCGCTCCCACTACCTCAACATGAAAGCATGCTTCGATGTCCTCTGGCAAAACGGCATAATCCCGGTTATCAATGAGAACGATGCCGTCTCACTGACGGGCCTCATGTTTACCGACAATGATGAGTTGTCCGGTCTAATCGCCTCCATGATGGATTGTCAGAAGCTCTTCATCCTCAGTAATATAGACGGCATTTTCGACGGAGATCCTTTCGACCCTTCAGCAAGCGTGATCCGCGAGGTCGCCAACGGCTCCAGTGTCTCCCAATACGTCAAGGCCACGAAGTCTGGCTTCGGGCGCGGAGGCATGGTCACCAAATGCCGAACCGCCCAAAAAACCGCGCTCACAGGTATCGATGTCTATATCGCCAATGGCACGACGCCCGATGTCATAACGCGTCTCATCTCCGACGACCCCTCCCTCCCGCGCACCCACTTCCAGCCAGGGCAGCACAGCCCGGCGGTCAAGAAATGGATCGCCTATTCTGATGGCTTCGCTGCCGCCAAGGTCGTGGTCAATAAAGGGGCTGCCGACGCTCTCCACAATCCCGACCGACCCGCAAGCCTTCTCCCCGTCGGTGTCCGCGAGTTTATCGGTGATTTCAAGAAAGACGATATCATTACCATTGCCGGGCCCGATGGGCAGACCATCGCTGTCGGACGTGCCGCCATGGACAAGGATACCGCCCAACGCCAAGCTTTCGCAGCCAAGCAGAAGCCTCTCGTCCACTACGATTACCTCTACGTCTATCCCTCTATAAAACAATAATATATGGATAAGGACACCCTCCGTCAGCTCCAAGCCGTCAAGCAGGCGTCACGCTCCATGAACGCCATCTCGCCCAGGCAGACTGCCGATGCCCTCAATGCGATGGCCGATGCCCTCGTGGCCCATGCCGACGAGATCATCCACGCCAACGCCATCGACTTGGCCAAGATGGAGCCCTCCGACTACCGCTACGACCGCCTACGCCTCGACCGCCAACGCATCGAGTCCATAGCTTCCGACACTCGCAACGTCGCCAACCTCCCTGCCCCGTGCGGAGAGGTCATCGAGGAACGTTTTATGCCCAATGGACTGAAAATAAGCCGTGTGCGTGTCCCCATGGGCGTCGTCGGCGTTATATATGAGGCCCGACCCAACGTCACTGCCGATGTCGTCTCCATCGGTCTCCGTTCTGGCAATGCCGTTGTCCTCAAAGGCGGCAGCGATGCCAACGAGAGCAATTCCGTCATCGTCTCAATCCTCCGCCAAGTCCTTGTCGAGCAGGGTCTTAATCCCGACCTCATCCAACTTCTCCCCCCAACCCACGAGGCGGCTACCGACCTCATGAATGCCGTCGGCTATGTCGATCTTCTCATCCCTCGCGGATCCCAACGTCTCATAGCCTCTGTCCGCGACAATGCCAAAGTCCCTGTCATAGAGACGGGTGCGGGTGTCGTCCACACATATTTCGACGTCGCAGCCGATCTCGACAAGGGCGCGCGAGTCATCTGCAATGCCAAGACGCGCCGAGTAAGCGTCTGCAACGCCCTCGATTGCCTGGTTGTCCACTCCGCACGCCTCGCCGATCTCCCTGCCCTCTGCGCGCCAATGGCCGATAAGGGTGTCGAGATCCATGCCGACCCCCGCGCTCTCGCTGCCCTCCAAGGTGGATACCCCTCGCGACTCCTCGTCCCAATCGAACCCGACGACTACGGGCGCGAGTTCCTCGCCTTGAAGCTCGCCGTCGTGACCGTCGATTCCCTCGACGATGCCCTGCAATACATCTACGACCACAGCCTCAAACATTCTGAGGCCATCATAACTGAAGATCCCGCAGCAGCCGAGCGTTTTCTCCGCGAGGTCGATGCCGCCTGCTGCTACGTGAATGCCAGCACCGCTTTCACCGATGGCGGACAGTTCGGGCTCGGTGCAGAAATTGGTATCAGCACGCAAAAGATGCACGCCCGCGGCCCCATGGGTCTGCGAGAGCTGACATCCTACAAGTGGCTCATAAGGGGCGACGGACAGACGCGAAACCCCTAAACTCCGTACTCCGACGCCACTCTTTTAAAAGAAGTGCCGCACGATGAAAAAAAAATCATCATGCGGTGCTTTTTTGTGCGCCTCCATCTCCCTTAAATCTCAAATACTTACAAAAAACAACTTTCAACCCTTCAATATTTTTGTCCAGTGCGTTTAAAATTGCGCTTTGTCTTCTGAAAATTCCGTATATTTGTTATGCCTAAGCGAAAGGCTGACTACCTTAAACCAATGGCACACATCTAATTACAGCTAAAGGCAATAGAATGAGCAAGACATTCGAGACCGAAAACCGTCTCCCAAATATCATAGGCTCCGGCACCAAGTTCACGGGCGACATTGAGACAAACGGCGACCTCCGCGTCGACGGCGTAATCGAGGGCAACATCAAGTCGCAAGGCAAGATCGTTCTCGGCTCTGGCGGTAAGATCAATGGCACCATCAAGTGCGTAAGTGCCGAGATATCAGGTTCTTTCGAGGGCAAAATGGAAGTCTCCGAGCTTCTCTCCCTCAAAGCCTCTTCTTACTTCAAGGGCGATATGTCCGTCAATAAGCTCAGCATCGAGCCTGGCGCCAAGTTCATCGGTTCCTGCGTCATGGCCGATAAGGAAGGGCCGAAAGTCCCTCCCACCGAGCCTAAGAAAGCCTAAAAAACAGACTCTATGACTCTCGACGGCAAGGAAAAAACAGCAATAGTCATATCACTTGCCATGGTCGCCTTGGCGGTCGTCCTTGTCCTCTGCTCTCTCGCAAGCCACTGTCTCATTTGGGCTGCCATCATCCTTTGGGCTGTGGAGTTCGCAAAAACGCTCTTCCTCGTGAAACGTTTTTCCGCAAACGGCGGTAAAAATGGTTTAGGCGAGACAATAGTTGCGGAGCTCCTGACGTTCCTCGTCGCGGCGGCTCTCGTTGCGCTCCTCGTCTACACTTGCGGAGACCTGAGGATCGTCAGCGCATCCGCTTTCTGCGCATCGTTCATAATGTTCAGGGTCGCCTCGGGACTCGTCATCTTCAACAGGTCTTGATCTCCACCCTCGGACAACGACATACAACAACAGACAACACATCATTAAGGCCGCCTCGCGCGGTTTACCCAAAAAGTAGCGAAACATATCATCTATGAGCAGGATACTCTCCATACTTGCGGCCATAGCAATGTCGCTCATCTCCACGACAATCTCAGCCCAAACCGACACCACGGCGCAGGCCAATGAGAATGAAATCAACGTCGTCGAAGTCATCAGCCACCACATCAGCGACTCCCACCACTGGAACGTCTTCTCCTGGAACGATGGAAAAAGCTCCATCGACATCCCTCTGCCGGTAATGGCCTACAACAAGGAGAACGGCGATTTCCTCTTCACCCTCTCTTCTTCTTTCTCCGACGGCAACAGCGTCGAGAAGAATGGTGTTGTTTACACCCTCAACGAGCACGACAAGTTGTGCGCTAACGGCACCCGCGACGCCGTCTTCGATTTCTCCCTCACACGCAACGTCGCCTCAGGCATCATGACCTCCATCATCCTATTGCTCGTCTTCTGCGGCGCCGCACGCTCCATCAAGAAGAACAACGGCATCCCCAAAGGTGCGGCTGGTGCGGCTGAATATCTCATGACTTTCGTCAAGGATATCGCCGACGAGCAGATAGGAAAAGAGAAGAGCGCACGCTTCACCCCGTTCCTCCTCACCCTCTTCTTCTTCATCTGGTTCAACAACCTCGTCGGTCTCGTGCCGTTCTTCCCCGGCTCGTCCAACCTCTCCGGCAACATCGCCTTCACCGGCATCCTCGCCGTCTTTACCTTCATCGTTACTCACTTCAGTGCAAACAAGCACTACTGGATTGAGACTCTTACTGTCCCCAACGTCCCGGGCGTAATGAAACTCATCATGGTCCCACTCGAGATCATCACTATGTTCACGCGCCCCTTCACGCTCCTCATCCGTCTCTTCGCCAACATCACTGGTGGCCACATCATCGTCATCAGCCTCTTCTCCCTCATCTTCATCCTCGGCACTCTTGCCATCGCGCCAGTCTCCATCCTGCTCGGACTCCTCGTCTTCACCCTCGAGCTCATCTTCGGCGCGCTCCAAGCGTACATCTTCACCGTCCTTTCTGCACTCTACATCAGCCTCGCGGTAAACGCCACAAGTGAGGAGTAGAAAGAAGAAGGTCGAAACAAAAAGCCAACAAACACTCGCGAAGTCCTGAGGGCTCAAACCCACAAGCTCCGCAAATAATCGAAATAACAACAACAATTTAAAAAGTAAATAGTTATGACTGGAACAATGATCGCAGTCGGTCTAGGACTGATCGTTATTGGCATCGGAATCGGTATCGGCAAGATCGGCGGCTCCGCCGTCGACGCAATGGCTCGTCAACCCGAGATGGCTGGCAAGATTCAGTCCGCCATGCTTATCGCTGCCGGCATGGTCGAGGGCGCTGGCCTCTTCGCCATCGTCATCGCATTCATCTCATAGTGTAAGCTAAAACCACTCAAGTTCACACTATGGACGGACTACTTACTCCAGAACCCGGACTCGTCATCTGGTCCGGACTCACTTTCCTCGTAGTCCTGGCCCTGCTCACCAAATTCGCCTGGAAACCTCTCCTCTCCATGCTCAAAGAGCGCGAAGACGAGATAACCTCCTCCCTCGAGAAGGCCAAAGAGGCACGTCAGGAATACGAGCGCATCGAAGCTCAAAAAGCACAGATGCTCGCCGAGTCCCGTGCCGAGCGCGACGCCATCCTCAAGGAGGCGCGCGCCAAGGTCGACGCTATGCTCGATGAGGCCAAGCGCCGCTCCCAAGAGGAAGGCGACAAGCTCATCCAGCAAACCAGGGCTCAAATCGAACGAGAGAAAGCTGCTGCTATCGACGACCTAAAACGTCAAGTCGCGACACTCTCCGTCCAAATCGCTGGCAAGATTATCGAAGACGACCTCAAAGCCGACAACCGACAAGAGCAACTCATCGAGAAATATCTCCAGGAGAGCAACTTCAATTAAACCCTAAGCCATGGACGCAGGACTTATCGCAAGGCGATACGCTACAGTGCTCCGAGACTTCGCTGCCGACAAACAGCAGCTCGACGAAGTCTACAACGACGCCAACACCGTCCGACAGGCACTCGCGCAAAGCCCCGAGGCGCAAAAATTCCTCGACTCGCCACTTAGGAAACCCTCCGAAAAAAAGGCTTTCCTTCAGGCTGCGCTCAACGACGCCATCACGCCCGAGACGCTCCATTTCCTCACTTTCCTCGTCGAGAAAGAGAGAATAGCCTACGCCAGCCAAATCCTGCTCGTCTTCCAGTCTCTCTACAAGAAGGATAACAACATCCGCACTGCCAAGGTCACCACAGCCCGTGAGCTCTCTGCTGATCAAAAATCCAAACTCGTAGATCTGATAGCCGACAAACTCAAAGCCGCAGGCCGACAAGCTTCCAAAATCGATGCCGAGTTCGTCACCAACCCTTCCATAATCGGTGGCGTAATCCTCGAAATCGACGGCCAGCAAGCCGACGGCTCTGTCTCCAGCAAACTGAAGGCCCTGCAGCGACAGCTGACGGTTTAATCCCACTTCCCCACTTTTCACACAACACGACATTCAGCGCATGGAAAAAATAAAAGCCTCCGAAGTGTCCGCGGTCCTCAAGCAACAACTTGAGAACTTCGACACTTCTTCCAAGCTGGAAGAGGTCGGTACGGTCCTTACCGTAGGCGACGGCATCGCCACAGCCTTCGGTCTCGCCAACGTCGAGAGCAACGAGCTCGTCGAGGTCGGCAAGGCAATGGGAGTCGTCCTCAACCTCGACCAGGACAGCGTCGGCATTGTCCTCATGAACAATACCGACGAGGTCAAAGAGGGCGACACCGTCAAGCGCACCGGCCGAATAGCTTCTATACGCGTCGGCGATGAAATCGTCGGACGCGTCGTAAACACGCTCGGCGAGCCTATCGACGGCAAGGGCCCCATCGGCGGCAAACTCTACGAGATGCCTCTCGAGCGTAAAGCCCCGCAGGTCCTCTTCCGCCAACCCGTCAAACGTCCTCTTCAGACAGGTATCAAGGCCATCGACTCCATGATCCCCATCGGACGTGGACAGCGCGAGCTTATCATCGGCGACCGCCAGACCGGTAAGACCTCTATCGCAGTCGATACCATCCTCAACCAAAAGAGCTTCTACGACGCAGGCGAGCCTGTCTACTGTATCTACGTAGCAACAGGTCAGAAAGCCTCCACCGTAGCACAAATCGTCGCTACTCTCGAGAAGAACGGAGCTATGGCCTACACCACAGTCGTCTCCGCTACCGCTGCCGACGCTCCTGCGATGCAGTACTTCTCGCCTCTCGCAGGCGCCGCCATCGGCGAGTACTTCCGCGACTCCGGACGCCACGCCCTCATCGTCTATGACGACCTCTCAAAACAGGCCGTCTCCTACCGTGAGGTCAGCCTCCTCCTCCGCCGTCCACCCGGACGCGAGGCATACCCAGGCGACGTCTTCTATCTCCACTCCCGCCTCCTCGAGCGTGCAGCCAAGATCGTCGAGAACGACGAGCTCGCTGCCAAGATGAACGACCTCCCTGAAGATCTCAAGCCGATCGTCAAGGGCGGTGGCTCTCTCACCGCGCTCCCAATCATCGAAACTCAGGCCGGCGACGTCGCTGCGTATATCCCCACCAACGTCATCTCCATCACCGACGGTCAGATATACCTCGAGAGCAACCTCTTCAACGCAGGTGTCCGCCCTGCCATCAACGTCGGTATCTCCGTATCACGTGTCGGTGGCTCCGCGCAGATCAAGAGTATGAAGAAGGTCGCTGGTACCCTCAAACTCGACCAGGCGCAGTTCCGCGAGCTCGAGGCCTTCTCCAAGTTCGGCTCCGACCTCGACGCCAGCACCATGGCCGTCCTCGACAAGGGTCGCAAGAACGTCGAGATCCTCAAGCAGCCACTCCACACTCCTTACACCGTCGAGAAGCAGATCGCCATTATCTACTGTGGCACTAACGGTCTTCTCCGCGACGTCCCTCAAGACAAGGTCGCTCAGTTCGAGTCCGAGTTCCTCGAGGAAATGGAGCTTCAGCACAAAGACGTGCTCAACTCTCTCGCTGCCGGCAAGATCGATGACACCATCACTGCCGCACTCCGCGAGACAGCTGCCGAGGTCGCTAAGCGTTTCGCTAACTAACGAGGGAGGACAGGCAGATGGCTAATCTCAAAGACATCAGGACGAGAATCCACTCGGTGCAGTCTACCCGACAGGTGACAAGCGCCATGAAGATGGTCTCCGCCGCCAAACTCAAAAAGGCCCAGAACGAAGTCGCCAAAGTGCGCCCATTCGAAGCCAAACTCTCACAGATAATAGCTTCCCTCGGCTCTTCCGTCGCCAATGTCGAGCTCAACTACCCCGCCTTCCGCAAGACGACTAAGAACGCCAAAACCCTCATCGTGGCAATAGCCTCCGACAAAGGTCTCGCCGGCGCTTTCAATGCTAATGTCGTCAAGGAGGTCGAGAGCATGCTCGCCACAACGCTCAGCGAAGAGGCGCAAAAGGGAATGGTCGAGATCCTCTCCATCGGCAAGCAAGTCGCCAAAGGTCTCCGCTCCCGCAAGGTCAAAGTGCCTGCCACGGAAGCGACAGATTTCTTCGACAACTTCTGCCTCAAGACTGTCTACGATGTCGCCGACGATATCCGCCGACGCTTCGAGTCTAAGGAACTCGCCAAAGTCATCCTTATCTACAATAAGTTCATCAACACTGCCGTCCAACAGGTCTCCCAAGTCCAACTTCTCCCTCTCAATATCGAGCAGGCTGAAGACAATGGGGCTGTCAATGACTTCATTGTTGAGCCAAGCAAGGAGGAGGTTCTCGAAGACCTCATCCCACAGGCCATAAGGATCAGACTCCTGTCCGTAGTCAAGGAGTCTGTAGCGTCTGAGCACGGTGCCCGCATGACTTCCATGCACAAGGCAACCGACAACGCTACTACACTCCTCGGCGATCTGCAACTCCAATACAACAAGGCACGTCAGACCGCCATCACAAACGAGCTTATCGAAATCGTCAGCGGAGCTTCCGCCCTCAACGGCTAAAATCCGCGCAACAGACGAATACCGATACTCCATAACGGCGGCCCTCCGACCACGACATGTGGCGCGAGGGTCGCCTTTTTTAACCTCAATCCACAAGCCGAAGTCAACTTTTATTTGCTATCTTAGCAACACCATGAATACCATTGAAGATCTCTACAAGGCTTTCCTCTCTTCAACAGGAGTCTCTACCGACACCCGTACCATAACTCCTGGCTCTCTCTTCGTCGCGCTCAAAGGCGACAACTTCGACGCCAACACCATGGTCGCGCAAGCCCTCGACCGCGGCGCAGCTTTCGTAGTGACCTCCAACTCCGATTTCGACTCCGACCCTCGTGCCTTCATATCGACAGATACGCTCAAGACGCTCCAAGAGCTCGCCACGTTCCATCGCCAGCAACTCTCCATCCCCGTCATCGGCATAACAGGAACCAACGGCAAGACGACAACTAAGGAGTTGACGGCAGCCGTCCTCTCCCAAAAGTACAAGACCACTGCCACAAAAGGCAACCTCAACAACCACATAGGCGTCCCCCTCACCATTCTCTCCATAGCTCCCGACGCCCAAGCCGCCGTCATCGAGATGGGGGCGAGCCACCCGGGCGAAATAGCCCAACTCGCCGCCATCGCACAACCATCCATGGGGCTCGTCACAAATGTCGGCATCGCTCATATCCAAGGCTTCGGCTCTTTCGAGGGCGTCAAGCAGACCAAGGCCGCCCTCTACAAGCAGCTCATCGCCACCAACGGCACCGCCATCTACGACCCCGACAACGACGACATCGTCGACATGGTGGCCGACTATGACAATATCGTCCCCTACATCGCCGCCAAAGCCGTCAACCCCGAGTCCGAGACCCTCGACATCGAATGGGCCGATGCCTCTCGCGCCCACTTCGTCAAAACGCATCTCTGTGGCGACTATAATCTTAAAAACGCTCAAGCCGCCATCACTGTCGGTCTCCTCCTCGGCGTCGAGCCCGACAAGATCGACGAAGCCATAGCCTCCTACGTCCCGACAAACGGCAGGAGCCAAGTCCTCCAGACCTCGCGCAACCACGTCATCGTCGATGCCTACAACGCCAACCCAAGCAGCATGAACGCCTCCCTCGACAATTTCGCCCGTCATGCTGCCGACCATAAGTGCGTCATTCTCGGTGCCATGCGAGAGCTCGGCGTAGAGCAAGAACCGCAGCATCTCCACATCCTCCAACGTCTCGCTGCTCTCCACCTCGATGCCGCAATTCTCATAGGTCCCGAATACGCCAAGTTCAAAGACCAATTCCCCGACTTCACATACTTCGACGCCACGCCCGACGCCATCCCCGAAGTCCGAAAGCTCTCCGACAAATACATCCTCCTCAAAGGCTCCAACTCCAACAAGCTGAGCCAACTGACAGAATATCTCTAACGCAAAAACATATTCCACCCATAATGAAACGTTTTCTCACTGTAGGTGATATTGGCAACCTCGACGAGGCCCTCCGCGAAGCCCGCGACGTAAAAGCCAACCCTTTCAAATGGCAAGACCTCGGACGAAACAAGACCATCATCCTCGTCTTCTTCAACTCCAGCCTCCGAACCCGACTCAGCTCCCAAAAGGCGGCGCAAAACCTCGGCATGAACGCCATAGTCCTCAATATCGATAAGGACAGCTGGAAGCTCGAGACCGAGATGGGCGTCATCATGGACGGTGACAAAAGCGAGCACCTCCGCGAAGCCATCCCCGTAATCGGCAGCTACTGCGACATCATCGGTGTGCGCTCCTTCGCTCGCTTCGAAAGCCGCGACTTCGATTACCAGGAGACCATCATCAACCAGTTCCTCCAATACTCCGGCCGTCCCGTCATAAGTCTCGAAAGCGCGACGCGCCACCCGTGCCAAGCCTTCGCAGACCTCATCACCATCGACGAGCATAAGACTAAGAAACGCCCTAAGGTCGTCCTCTCTTGGGCGCCCCACCCACGCGCGCTCCCGCAGGCCGTGCCCAACTCGTTCGCCGAGTGGATGAAGGTAGCCGATGTCGATTTCGTCATCACCTGCCCCGAGGGCTACGACCTCGCTCCCGACATCATGGAGGGCGCGCACCTCGAGCGCGACCAGAAGAAGGCTTTCGAAGGTGCCGACTTCATCTACGCCAAAAACTGGTCTTCCTACGAGAGCTATGGCCAGATTCTCTCTAAAGACATGAGCTGGACCGTCGACGCCGAGCACATGAGCTGGACCAATAACGCCAAGTTCATGCACTGCCTCCCCGTCCGTCGCAACATGATCGTCACCGACGAGGTCATCGACAGCCCCAACAGCCTCGTTATCCCCGAGGCCGCAAACCGCGTCGTCTCCGCACAAGTCGTCATGAAGCGTATGCTCGAAGACCTCAAGTAACGAGTGCCTCTATAAGCAAAAACAATAGCCGCCCGGCAGCCTCGAGCTGTCGGGCGGCAACGCTTATCTCCCTTTCTTATAACTTTATTCACATTCTAAAAACACTCTTTTCCCTTTCAAATAGTTATATTTGGGTCTAAAATCCCGATACCTCCACAACGACCAGCCGCGTGCCGGTCTCTCTATCAACATATTATCTCAGATGAGCGAAGTCCTTCTCGAGGCCCTAATGCAACTTTTCGCGCTCCTGACCGACGTCAAACACGTCGGCGGTAACGTTGGCCGCACCAAAGTTGGCGAATACCTGGCGCTGCAATTCAATGCCGAGTACGTCGCCAAGTTCCTCAAACGCTACGACTTCTACATCGCAAAATTCCATACCCAAGCCGGTCCTCAGTCTGACGAGGAAGCCCGTGAGCGTGCCAAGGAGAACATCCGACGGATGAGGTGCATATGCGCCGACATCAATCTCGAGATCGATCTTGAGGAAAAGATACTCCTCCTCTCCTCAATGCTCAACTACATCGCCAAACCCGATATCAGCTATGACGAGGAGCGTTTCGTCGATGCCCTTGCCGACCTCCTCCGAATTCCCCCCGACGACTACTGGAACATCAAGACTTTCACCCTCGCCGTACCCTCCGACGTTGTCGACAAGAGTAGGCTGCTCGTCATCAATGGTCGACCAGAGAAAGTTCATCCCGATGTCAAACACATATATATCAGTAAGTTCGGCGTCAGCGTATGGGTGCTCCACATCAAGTGCACCAACACTTTCCTCTTCCGCTACGATGGTGGGCGAAACCTCTATCTGAGCGGCCATAAGCTCGACGCCAACAAGGTCTACCCGATGGCGCCAGGCGGTGTCATCAACACCTCCCACGTCCGCCCGGTCTACTATGGCCACATTGCCGAGAAGTTCATAACCCGACCCGACACCGGCAGAATCATGTACCGCGCCGTCGATGTCGAGTACAAGTTCTCCGATACCGTCGTCGGCATCCACAAGTTCAGCTTCCTCGGCAAGAGCGGACAGCTCGTCGGCGTCATGGGCGGATCAGGCTCCGGCAAGAGTACGCTCATGAACCTCCTCTGCGGCAAGCTCCGACCCAGCCAAGGCAAGATAACAATCAACGGCTACGACCTCCACGCCGAGCAGAAAGCCCTCAAGGGTGTCATCGGCTACGTCCCGCAAGACGATATGCTCAACGAGGAGCTGACCGTCTACGAGAACCTTTGGTTCAACGCTCGCCTCATTTTCAGCAACAAGTCCCGACAAGAGAAGCAACACCTCATCGAGAAAGCCCTACAAGACTTCGACCTCGTCGAGGCGCGCGACCTCAAAGTCGGCACTCCTCTCAACAAAGTCCTCAGCGGCGGTCAGCGCAAGCGTCTCAACATCGCGCTTGAGCTTATGCGCGAGCCCTCCATCCTCTTCGTAGACGAGCCGACGTCCGGTCTCTCCAGCTCCGACTCCGAGAAGGTCATGGCGCTCCTCAAACGTCAAGTCCTCAAGGGCAAGCTCGTCATAATCAACATCCACCAGCCAAACAGCGACATCTATAAGCTCCTCGACAAGCTCCTCATCATCGACCAGGGCGGCTACATAGTCTACAATGGCAACCCTATGAACGCCATTGTCTACTTCAAGAAGAAAGCCCACTACGTAAATCCAGAGGAACGCGAATGCTACCTCTGCGGCAACGTCAAGACCGGGCTCCCCCTCCGCATCATCGAGACGCGCATGGTCGACCCCTCCGGCAAGCTCATCCGCAAGCGCAAGGTGACGCCGCAAGAGTGGTACAAGGCCTACTGCGATGAGTTCGAAGCCAGTTTCGACTGGAAGCAGAAGAAGGCGACTATCAAGGAAAAGCTCCCCGAAAACCTGTACAGCATCCCGCGCCGAAGCAGCCAGTTCACGACCTTCGTCCTCCGCGACGCCCTGAAGAAGCTGAAAGATACCCAATACATGCTCCTCAACCTCCTTGAGGTGCCTATTCTTGCGCTGCTCCTATCTTTCGCAACCCACTACATCGGCGAGGCTGGTGTCTATACGCTCTCCGCCAACTCCAACCTCCCCACCTACCTCTTCATGTGCGTCGTCGTAGCCATCTTCGTCGGTCTAAACACCAGTGCCGAGGAGATGATAAAAGACCGCAAGCTCCTCATGCGCGAGCAGTTCCTTAACCTCAGCCGTTCCTCCTACCTCAACGCCAAGATCGTCAACCTCCTTGCGCTATCCATGTTGCAGACAGCCATGCTCGTCTGCATCGGGCACCATATAATGGGAATCCCGCTTTGCCACTGGTTCGCCCACGCTGTGGTGCTCTTCACTACTTTCGCCTTCGCCATAATATTCGGCCTCAACATCAGTAGTGGTCTCAAGACAGCCGTATCTATCTATATCTCAATCCCGTTGGTCATAGTCCCGCAGCTCCTCTTCAGCGGTACAATGGTCAACTTCGACCGGCTCCACCCTATTCTCGCCAACCGTGAGTACACTCCTGCCATAGGCGACATCATGGTCTCCCGATGGGCCTACGAGGCTCTCGCCGTAGACCAGTTCACACACAATCCCTACGAGGCGCGCTTCTTCGAGGCCGAGGTGCAGCGCAGCCAGGCTTCCTACGTCCTTGGCGCATGGCTCCCCGAACTGACGTCAATAAATAGGCAGTGCCAATCTGACAACACTAATGGCGCGCTCCTACTGAGCGAGATTTCTCGTGTCCAGGCAGATCTCGGTGTCAAGCTCCCCGACTCCCTCGCCATGCCCGTCGCCTACACCCCATCTCTCGCCCCCAAGGTCGATGACGCGATAGCTTTCCTCAAAGATGCCGCACGCGACCACTTCCAACAAGCCAACGCCCTCTGCGACAGCATCGCCAAGCAAGCCGTCCGCGAGCTCGGCTCCCCCGATGCGCTCGCCGCACTCAAACACGCCTCTACCAACGACGCCTTGAGCCGACTCGCGCAGGGACGTGACGACTTCGAGCAGCTCGTCGTCTATCCCGACAAGATCGTCCGCCGACGCCAGCCCGTTTTCAACATCCCAGACAACGCCCACGGTCGAGCCCACCTCTATGCGCCGGCCAAGCGCATCGGCAATACCTTCATCCCGACACTCGTCTTCAACTGCCTCGTCATCTGGGTCTTCATCGGCGTCCTCTACTTCACGCTCTACTTCGACCTCCTGCGCCGATTCCTCGCCTACTTCGAGAATCTCCGCAAGCGCAGACTCAACAAGCGCCTCCAGAAACTTCGCATTTAACCTGACCATCATAACCTAACCAATCGCTCCCCACCCAACAATACAACATGGAAGAACTTCAGAAACTTATCGATGCCGCATGGGAAGACCGCTCACTCCTCGAAAAAACAGAGGTGCGTGAGGCCATCGACCATATCGTCGACCTCCTCGACAAAGGGCAGCTCCGCGTGGCTCAACCCGACGAGACAGGTGAAAATTGGACTGTCAACCAGTGGGTCAAGAAGGCCATCATCCTCTACTTCCCCATCCACGAGATGAAGACCATCGAGACCAACCCCTTCGAGTGGTATGACAAGGTCCCTCTCAAGCATGGCTATGCCGAGATGGGTGTCCGTGCCGTCCCCCACGCCGTCGCCCGCTACGGCTCTTTCATCGAGAAAGGTGCCGTCCTCATGCCCTCTTTCGTCAATATCGGTGCCCACGTAGGTAGCGGCACCATGGTCGACACTTGGGCCACCGTCGGCAGCTGCGCGCAAGTCGGACGCGGTGTCCACCTCAGCGGCGGTGTCGGCATCGGCGGAGTCCTCGAGCCTGTCCAGGCGGCTCCCGTCATCATCGAGGATCACGCCTTCATCGGCTCCCGATGCATCGTCGTCGAGGGTTGCCACGTCGGCCACGAGGCGGTTCTCGCTGCCGGCTGCGTCCTCACCGGTTCCACGAAGATTATCGACGTCACAGGTCCCGAGCCCGTCATAACCAAGGGCTACGTCCCTCCCCGCTCCGTCGTAATCCCAGGCTCTTTCGTCAAGAAATTCCCTGCTGGCGAATATGCCACCTCTGCTGCGCTCATCATCGGTCGCCGCAAGGAGTCGACCGACAAGAAGACTTCTCTTAACGACTGCCTCCGCGATTTCGACATCAGCGCATAAATCTCATTATATTTGTGGCGTGGAATCGTCACCCCGACGACCCCGCCACAAATATAACCTTCCCGCCCCCACCTCCGTAAAAACGTTTACGAGGCGCAGTCATGCGGGTCTCCCGACAACAACAAGACAATGGACAAACAACAGTACGACGAAGATATCCGCCAAGCAGTAAAGACCCTCCGCGAAGGCGGCATCATACTCTACCCCACAGATACGGTATGGGGCATTGGCTGTGACGCCACAAACCCCGACGCCGTCGCAAAAATCTATGCCCTCAAGCAAAGGGCTGAATCCAAGAGCATGCTCGTCCTCGTCGACTCTCCTGCACGCGCCCAGATTTACGTCCGCGACATCCCCGACGCCGCCTACGATATGATGGAGCTCACCAACAAGCCCCTCACGCTCATCCTCGACGGCGCCAAGAACCTCGCCCACAACCTCATTGCCGAAGACGGCTCGATAGGTATCCGCGTGACCTCCGAGCAATACAGCCACGACATATGCTACCGCTTCGGCAAGGCCATTGTCTCCACCTCCGCCAACATCTCTGGCCAGCCCTCTGCCGCCATATTCCCCGAAATCTCACAAGAGATAAAAGACGGCGTCGACTACATCGCCCAGTTCAGGCGCGACGACACCTCCAAGTCCAAGCCCAGCAGCATCGTTAAGCTCAAAGCCGACGGGCAAGTCACCATCATCAGGCCTTAGCCTCGCAAAAATGATTAAGAAACAGTACCCAATAGATGTCGTGAACTACCCTTACAAGGTCAAAACCGACATCCAGCTCCGTTTCAACGACCTCGACGGCTACGGGCACGCCAACAACAGCTCCATGCAGGCCTTCTTCGACATCGGGCGTGCTGAGTACCTCCGCGAGTGCTGCGGCGTCGACTTCTACAAGGGCGACTCCACGATGCTCGTCGTCTCCTACTCCACCGACTTCCTCCAACAAGTTCACCTCGAAGACCGTATCGAAGTCCGCGTCGCTGTCTACCGCATCGGATACAAGAGCATCAGCATGATTATGGCGCTCGTCAACAAGGACACCGGCAACGTGTGTGCCGTATCAGACTCCGTCATGTCCGGTTTCAGCAAGAGGACGCAAGCCAGCATCCCCATCCTCGAACGTTGGAAGGTGAAAATCGCACAAATCGAAGGCAAACAGTTCTGATTGCTACCAATCAAAAAAAGACTTCGATAAGACAACAAACCTCTTCCGTATCTTTTTGTATCTTTGGTTATGCTTTCCATAGAATCAATACAAGCCGACGTCGACAAATGGCTCGCCGAAATCGACTATGGCAAAGAGCCCCGCAACCTCTACGACCCCGTGCGCTACTCCATGAGCCTCGGCGGCAAAAGGCTCCGACCGACACTATGTCTCGCCACATGCGCGCTCTTTAAAGACGACTACCAGCAAGCCAAATGGCCTGCGCTCGCCCTCGAAGTTTTCCACAACTTCACCCTACTCCATGACGACGTCATGGACAAGGCGACAATAAGGCGCGGCAAGCCTACCGTCGCTACAAAATATGGCCTCAACACGGCAATCCTCAGCGGTGACGCCATGCTCATCCAGGCCTACATCCTCCTCCAGCAAACCGACTCCCCTTCTTTCTCCCTCATTACCGACGCCTTCAACCAAGTCGCGCGAGAG
Organism: Clostridium sp. CAG:343; assembly: GCA_963616565.1. GTDB lineage: Bacteria > Bacteroidota > Bacteroidia > Bacteroidales > Marinilabiliaceae > W3P20-009. Next base: position 122,980 of record CAVEKX010000002.1, on the reverse strand, counting down.
GTATGCGAGGGACAGCAACTCGACATGGACTTCGAGACGCGTGACGACGTCACCGCCCCCGAATACCTCGAGATGATTCGCCTCAAGACAGCAGTCCTCCTCGCTACGGCCATAAAGATTGGCTCGCTCGCAGGTGGCGCCACAGCACAAGAGACCCAAGCCCTCTACGAGTACGGAATCCTCATCGGTCTCGCCTTCCAACTCCAAGACGACCTCCTCGACAGCTTCGGCGACGAGGCTACTTTCGGCAAGGCTATCGGCGGCGATATCATGGAGAACAAGAAAACGTTCCTCCTCATCAAAGCCCTCGAAGGTGCCGACGCTCAGCAGAAACGTGAGCTGACCGCATGGATGAACAACAACAATGCAGTCCGCGAAGAAAAAGTAGCTGCCGTCCGAGACCTCTTCGAAGTGACTGGCGCAAGGACCGCGACAGAAAAGAAGGTCGAGGAACTCTTCGCCCAAGCAATGTCCAAACTCCGTGAAATGGAGATCCCGGCAGAGGGCAAACGTTGCTTCATCGACTACGCCAACAAGCTCTTCAAACGAGACAAATAATTAAACCCCACATCATACACATTATATGGCAAAGAAAGGCAAGATCATCCAGATAGTCGGCCCTGTGGTAGACGTCGCTTTCGACGCCGCCGAGGACGGACTTCCAGAGATTTACGATGCCCTGGAAATCACACGCGACAACGGCGATACCCTCATCGCCGAGTGCGAGCAGCACATTGGCGAGAACACCGTCCGATGCATAGCTATGGAGTCCACCGATGGTCTCCGCCGCGGCATGGACGCCATCGCCACAGGCTCACCAATCATGATGCCTAACGGCGAGAACGCACGTGGCCGTCTGCTCAACGTCATCGGTCAGGCCATCGACGGCATGCCCACCCCTAAAAAGGATGGTGGCAGCCCAATCCACAAACCCGCCCCCTCCTACGAGGAGCTGACAACCGAGAGCGAGGTCCTCTTCACCGGTATCAAGGTCATCGACCTTATCGAGCCTTACGCAAAGGGCGGTAAGATCGGTCTCTTCGGTGGTGCAGGTGTCGGCAAGACCGTCCTTATCCAGGAGCTTATCAACAATATCGCAAAAGGTCACAACGGTCTCTCCGTCTTCGCCGGCGTCGGCGAGCGTACCCGTGAGGGCAACGACCTCCTCCGTGAGATGATTGAGAGCGGCATCGTCAACTACGGCGAGGCTTTCAAGGAGAGCATGGAGAAAGGCGAATGGGATCTTAGCAAAGTAGACCAGGAAGCCCTCGCCAAGTCGCAGTGCACCATGGTCTTCGGTCAGATGAACGAGCCTCCTGGAGCACGCGCTCGTGTCGCCCTCTCTGGTCTTACCGTTGCAGAGAGCCTCCGCGACGGCGACGGCAAGGGTGCCGGCCGTGACATCCTCCTCTTCATCGACAACATCTTCCGTTTCACTCAGGCAGGTTCCGAGGTCTCCGCACTTCTCGGCCGTATGCCTTCCGCCGTAGGTTACCAGCCGACCCTCGCCTCCGAGATGGGCGCACTCCAAGAGCGTATCACCTCCACGAAGCACGGCTCCATTACCTCCGTCCAGGCCGTCTACGTCCCTGCCGATGACCTCACCGACCCCGCACCTGCGACGACCTTCGCCCACCTCGACGCCAAGACCGTCCTTAGCCGTAAGATCGCCGAGCTCGGTATCTACCCTGCTGTCGACCCGCTCGACTCTACGTCGCGTATCCTCACCCCCGAGATTGTCGGCAAAGCCCACTACGAGTGCGCCGAGCGCGTCAAGCAGCTCCTCCAGCACTACAACGAGCTCCAAGACATCATCTCCATCCTCGGTATGGAGGAGCTCTCTGAGGAAGACAAACTCGTCGTCGCACGCGCACGCCGTGTACAACGCTTCCTCTCCCAGCCATTCTTCGTCGCCGAGCAGTTCACGGGACTCAAGGGCGCCTACGTCTCCATCGAGGACACCATCAAGGGCTTCAACATGATCATGGACGGCGAGCTCGACAAGTACCCCGAGGCCGCATTCCACCTCGTCGGCACAATCGAGGAGGCCATCGAGAAAGGCGAGAGGCTCCTCAAAGAGGCCGCCAACGCTTAATACGCATAGGATATGGAAACACCACTCAACCTGGAAATCGTTTCGCCCGAAAACGTCCTTTTCAGCGGCGACATTCAGATGGTCGAGATGCCAGGCAGGAACGGACGTTTCGCCATCCTCCGCAATCACGCACCCATCATCGCCACCCTTGGCGACGGCTCAATCCGCGTCAAGACCGATAAGGGCGAGGAACTGGCTTTCCCTTGCCAATCCGGCTATGTCGAATGCAAGGAGAATAAAGTCTCAATCCTCCTGAGCGCATAGACCTAAGCACATTAATAAGTTAAGGGTCGCGACAGTCAATCCTGTCGCGACCCTTATCGTTTTTATCTTGTCTCGTGAGCCCTTAACGTGTCACGTATTTGTCTTGCGCATAGAGTAGCTTGCCCATGGCTGGCTCAAACAGCCAATTGGATGCAATGGGGTATGGAAGGTGAAGGAGCATCTTGACGCGACGTGCGCTTAGTGCCGTGAACGTAATGTTGGGGAACGCCTCCCTTGCGATGTCGATGAGGGCTGCGTTGCGCGATGCGCAGATGATGCGCTTGCCTGACATGCTGCCGTCTGTCAATGCCTCGGCTACGCTCATGGCTACGTCGTTTGCCGTGGCGAATGCGCTACACATGGGTGGCAACGCTCGTCCCCCATGCTCCGCGAAGTTCCCTATTATGGGGCATATCTCGTCGGTTATCCATCCCGCGCAGATGGTTGTTACCTTCGCCCCACGCTCGGCAGCCTTCCATGCCTCCATCTCGCTACGGAAGAGGCTGATTTCCAAGGTGGTGCGGTCGTCATCTGACAAGTAGGGCGTGTCGATGTCGACAGGCGCGGACGTTGTTTGCCGCCCGAGGTTGAGTATCGAGCCAAGGTGGACAAGCCGTCCGACACCCTCCTCCTCCATGGCGAGGCATAGGGCTTTGACTCCATCGACGTTGGTGCGCCAGACTCTCTCTTTGTCACGCCTTCTGAATGACAAGTCGGCAATGGTCGATATTACCGCGTCATGCTTTGCGATGGCTTTGCGGAGGGCGTCGATGTCAAAGAGGTCGACAATCCCCTCTGCCGCTCCGTCTGCTGAGCAGCGCACTGCGCTCACGTCCATGCCGCGCTGCGTTAGGGCATCGGCTATGACGTCATCCACCACTCGCCCACAGCCCACCACGGCCACGCGCAAGGGTGTGGGGCGGACGCAGTCGGCCGGGCTTGGTGTCATGTTTTGCAGGGTCTCAGTGACAAGCATCGCATTGTTCGTTCTGTGGGCAAAAATAGCTAAATTCACCCTCATATAATAACAGCCAATGGCACTCAACTACATCTGGATATTTTTCATCTTGGCGGCGACCGTAGTGTCTCTCGTCCAATGGGTCGTGACGGGCGACTCGTCGGTCATCGCTTCCGTCGTCTCGTCAACCTTCTCGTCGGCTAAGAGCGGCTTCGAGATTTCTCTCTACCTGACAGGAGTGCTGACTCTCTGGATGGGGTTGATGCGCGTCGGCGAGGCGGGGGGTGTCGTTGGTGGGCTGAGCCGAGCAATCTCACCGCTCTTTTCTCGCCTCTTCCCTGGTGTCCCTAAGGGTCATCCTGCCTATGGCGCGATGACGATGAACATTGCAGCCAATATGCTGGGGCTTGATAACGCCGCCACCCCCATGGGGCTGAAAGCCATGAGCGAGCTTCAGACGCTCAACCCTAAGAAGGAGGTTGCCACTAATGCCCAGATAATGTTCCTTGTCCTCAATACGAGCGGCTTGACCATTATACCTGTCACCATCATGGCCTATCGCCAGCAATGTGGGGCTGAAAATCCTGCCGACATCTTCCTGCCTTTGCTGCTCGCCACGTTCTGTTCGACCTTGGCGGGTCTTGTGGCAGTGTCTATTGTGCAGAAAATCAATCTGTTTAATCGTGTCGTGATGGCATATATCGGTGCGGCTGTGTTGCTGATAGGCGGCATTGTCTATGCTGTCAACGGCATGCCGCGTGAGAGGGTTGAGTCTTTGTCAGTAGGCATCTCGAGCGCGATATTGCTTCTCGTCATAGCCGCCTTTGTCATTATGGCCATGAGGCGTAAGGCTAATGTCTATGATACGTTTATTGACGGGGCTAAGGACGGGTTCAAGACGGCCGTGTCGATAATCCCGTTCCTTGTGGCGATGCTCGTGGCTGTGGGAATGTTCCGTGCGAGTGGCGCGCTCGACTTTCTGCTTGACGGCATCCGATGGTGCGTCACGGCTGTCGGTGCCGATGGACGTTTTGTCGACGCTTTGCCAACCGCATTTATGAAGCCATTGAGCGGTAGCGGTGCGCGCGGCTTTATGATAGAGTGCATGAACACGTGCGGACCAGACTCTTTTGCCGGTCGCCTGTCGTGCCTTTTCCAAGGAGCTGCCGACACGACGTTCTTCATCCTTGCCGTCTATTTCGGCTCTGTCGGCATCAAGGATACTCGCCATGCCGTGGCATGCGGGCTTATTGCCGACGTGGCGGGCGTCATTGCCGCCATCGCCATAGCCTATTTCTTCTTCGGGTAGCCGATTGCGGTATAACTGCATAAAAAAGGGAACGCCTCAAGCTAAAGCCTGGGACGTTCCCTTTTTATCTCATTGCCGTTTTCTATTATACCGACACTTCTCCTTTAATGTGCGGCCACGCTTGGTAGTTCTCAAGAGAGAAATCTTCGAAGGTGAAGTCGTTGATGTCCGTTATTGCAGGATTAATGTGCATTGTCGGGAGAGGGTAGGGGGTGCGGGTCAGTTGCTCGCGAATCTGGTCGAGATGGTTGAGGTAGATGTGGGCGTCGCCGAGGGTGTGGACGAATTTGCCTGGTCGGAGACCACAAACCTGTGCCACCATCATGGTAAGCAGAGCGTATGACGCGATATTGAATGGGACTCCGAGGAAAACGTCGCCGCTACGCTGGTAGAGTTGGCAGCTGAGCGCGCCATTGGCCACGTAGAACTGGAAGAGGACGTGGCAAGGGGGGAGCTTCATCTCGTCGACCTCGGCAACGTTCCATGCGCTGACAATGAGCCTGCGCGACTCGGGGTTTTTCTTGATCTGCTCTATGACGTTGGCAATCTGGTCGATAGAGCCTCCATTCTCGTCGGGCCATGAGCGCCACTGGTGCCCGTAGACGGGACCAAGCTCTCCGTTCTCATCCGCCCACTCATTCCAAATCCTTACGCCGTGCTCTTGGAGCCAACGGACGTTGGTCGAGCCTTTGAGGAACCAGAGCAGCTCGTAGATGATAGATTTGGTATGGAGCTTTTTGGTTGTGAGGAGGGGGAAGCCTTCGGCGAGGTCGAAAGACATCTGATGACCGAAGACGCTTATGGTGCCGGTGCCGGTGCGGTCGCCGCGTTTGTTGCCTTCTGACAAGATGCGGCGCGCAAGGTCGAGATATTGCTTCATTGGAGGTCGATAGGGGTAGTGTCTTTTTATGAACCGAACGTGCGCTCGAACCAGTTGGCGGGTTTGAGCGCGGAGGTGACTTGCCTCAGGTCGGCGAGCATGTCTGTCGCCGTGGCGTATCGCCCTTCGACTCCCTTACGGAGAGTCTCGGTTATCTCGTCGGGGCTGAGGCGTCTTGGCGGCAGGCGGAACGGCTGCTTGTAGGCTGCTCGGCTCAAGACGGCGAAGAGGCTGTCGGTCATGCGACCTGGCTTCTTCATCGGGTATGTGAGCTGCAAGTTTATCAGCACCTCTGGGTTGCAGTCGGTGTAGGGGGTCTTGCCCATGACGAGGTGGTAAATTGTCGTGGCGAGGGCGAAGAGGTCTGCGCCAGGGCCGACAAGCTCGTTGTGCTTGAGGAGCATCTCGGGCGGTGAGTAGATGAGGGCGAACTGGGTGCGCGCTGTGCCGTCGTAGGGAAGCGTCATGGCTTGCTCGAAGTCGATGATGGCGACGTTGGAAAAGTCGCATTTGGTGATGTCTGCATCGGGCAGGTGGCGCAAGACGATGTTGGACGGCTTGATGTCGCGGTGGACGACGCCGAGGGCGTGGATGGCTTCGAGAGCCAGGAGGACGGCTATGCCCATTTTGACATAGTTGTTCTCGTCGATGTGCCCATAGACCTTCTTGTTGGCGAAGATGGTTTTCAGGTCGGTGCCCTCAATGAGCTCGCGGACGATGTAGAGCCGCCCGTCGCTGCCCGTAAAGACGTCTATTACGCCTGCTATGTCTGGACGGTTGAGGGTGCGGATGCGGTCGAGAACCTTGATAAGCCCCTTGTTGTAGCGTTCGAGAGCCTTGACCGTGACGGGGCGTCCTATGGCATCGTGACCCGTCATGACGCCGCCGAACTTGCCTCGACGACCCATCGTGCCGTTGAGGGTGTATGTGCCGGAGGGGCTGTTGAGGGTCAGGTTGTCGTCCATGGGGTGGGGGAGTGCGGACTCCTGCTTTTATTTTTTGTTGAAGCCGAGGATATGGAGCATGTCTTCGGGGCGTTGCTCCTCGTTGAAGAGGTAGTCAATGATCTGACCATTGTCGTCGCGGTCGATGACTACGTGCTTGGGGCTGGGGATTAGGCAGTGCTTGATGCCGCCATAGCCGCTGAGCGAGTCTTGGTATGCGCCGGTGTGGAAGAAGCCGATGTAGAGGGGCTCCTTGTCGTTAGGGTCGACGCAAGGCATGTAGACCTGTTGGTTGAGATCCTCGGTGTTGTAGTAGTCGGCGTGGTCGCAAGTGATGCCTCCGATGTTGACGCGCTGGTATGGCTTGTCCCACTTGTTGATGGGGAGGAGGATGAACTTCTCAGCAATGCCCCAGCTGTCGGGGATGGTTGTCATGAGGCTGTTGTCGATGAGGTACCACAACTCGGTGTCGTTCTGCTGCTTAGCCTCGACGACTTTGAAGATTACGGCACCAGTCTCGCCGACGGTGTAACGACCGAACTCGGTGATGATGTCGGGGTCGTCGATGTCCTCGTTTTGGCATACCTCCTTGAGACTGCGGACGAGCTCGTTGACCATGTATTTATAGTCGTAGTCGAAGGCGAGGTTGTTGCGGATGGGGAGTCCGCCACCGAGGTCGATGATGTGGAGCGTATCGCACTGCTTCTTGAGGTCGGCGTAGAGGGATATGGCTTTCTGGTATGCGCCCCAGAAGTAGAGCGTGTCTTTGATGCCAGAGTCTACGAAGAAGTGGAAGAGGGTGAGGCTGACGCTGGGGTTGTCCTTGATTTTCGTGTTGTAGAAGTTGACGATCTCTGAGGGGCGGATGCCGAGTCGGCTGGTGTAGTAGGCGGACTGAGGCTCCTCGTCGATTGCCATACGGATGCCGACGTTGGCATGCTTGCCGTCGAGGACAGCGGTGAGGCGGTCGAGCTCCTCCATGCTGTCGAGGACGGTGATGCAGTTGGTGAAGCCGAGGTCGACGAGCTCTTTTATCTTCTTGAGGTAGAGGTCGCTCTTATATCCGTTGTTGATGATTATGATGTCGTTGGATATGGCACCTTCGCGGAAGAGCTCCTGCACGATGTCGATGTCGTAGGCCGACGACGTCTCGAGCTGTACGCCGTAGCGGAGAGCCTCTTTGATGACGAAGCTGAAGTGGCAGCTCTTGGTGCAGTAGCAGTATTTGTACTCACCACGATAGCCGTTGCTTCGTATGGCTTTGCTGAAGAGATTGCGCGCGCGTTTTATCTGGTCGCCAATCTTGGGCAGGTATGTAATTTTGACGGGAGTTCCGTACTTGCCAATTATGTACCTGAGCGAGATGTTGTTGAAGAACAAGTTCCCGTTCTCAAGGTCAAAGCCTTCTTGCGGGAAGTAGTAAGTCTGGTCAATCAGCTCGAAATAGCTGCCCCTTGTTTTCACCTCAGAGAATCTTTTTAAAGGTAAGTAGTAATGGGAAAAAGCCCGGTCTCTTGCCCTATGTGTGGTGTCGGGCGTTGTGAGACGGGCTTTATGTTATGTCGTGTTTTGTTATCAGCTTGGCTTTACGTTCCGTCACTCGAGCCAGCCTAAGACGGTTTGACTACCAGTGACCTTGTCTTTCAGCTTGACGTCTATTTTGGTTCCGAGTGGGAGGTAGAGGTCTACTCGCGAGCCGAATTTGATGAAGCCCATCTCATCGGACTGGTTTACCGCTTGACCCTCTTTAGTGTAGGTGACGATTCGGCGCGCCATGGCTCCTGCCACTTGGCGTGCGAGAATGGATTTGCCGCTCTTGGTCTTGATGAGGACGGAAGAGCGTTCGTTGTCGGTAGAGGATTTAGGGAGCCATGCGGCCATCTTGTTGCCGTCGTGGTGGCGGTAGTATTCAACGGTTCCACCAACGGGAAACCAGTTGATGTGGACGTTGAATACGGACATGAAGATGGAGACTTGGAGTGCTTGGCATTTAAGCACTTCGGGCTCGAAGGTCTCTTCTATGGTTACGACGGTGCCATCGCATGGTGCAACGACTGAGCCCTCCAACTTGACCTTGTGGCGGCTGGGGCGGCGGAAGAAGTTGATGGCAATGCAGAGGGGGACGAGGGTTATGACCGTAATAATCTGGGCAGCGTGGCGAGGAAGACCCCACCATGCGAGTCCGTTAATTACAACGAACAGGAAAATTGCGAGAAATACAGTCGCCCTTCCTTCCTTGTGCAGTATCATTTTACGTTGAGGGTGTTTATATGAAGAAATAGTATAGGAGGCTCACGATGGGGGCGGCGAACATGACTGCGTCGAAGCGGTCGAGGACTCCTCCATGGCCGGGGAGGAGACGACCCGTGTCCTTTATGTTGACGGAGCGTTTGAACATCGACTCGACGAGGTCGCCGCACGTGCCGATGATGGCCACGATGGCTGTGGCGAGAAGCGTGAATGGAAGTCCGGCGTGGAAGAAGCAGTCCCCGAAGCACGCGAAGGATACGCAGCCGACGGCTATTGTGAGCAGGACACCACCAATGAATCCCTCGACGGTCTTCTTAGGGGATATGCGCTCGTAGAGCTTATGGCGCCCGAGGGTGACGCCGGCGAGGTATGCGCCAGTGTCGTTGACCCACACGAGGGCGAAGATGCCGATGATGGGCCAGAAGTCATACTCGCCGTTCTTGAATGCGAGGAGGTTGAAGAGGGAGAACGGGAGCCCGATGTATACGCATCCGAGGATGGTGAGGGCTATGTTTTCAAGTGGTTTCTTGTTCTTGCTGAACAGCTCGATGAGGAACATGAGCCAGACGAGTCCGACGACGCTGAGGAGGAATCGCGTGTCCATCCCGTAGTTGCACGCCATGAAGCCGAGGATGAAGGCGGCGAGGTTGGTACACAATGCGGTGCGGAAGTGCGGTGACATGCCGCCTGCCTGGAGCATGCGGTAGTACTCGTGCGTGGCGATGGAGATGATGACCACCATCATGACGGCGTACGTGATGGCGTGAGTTTTTTCACCGAGCACGAACATGGCGGCTACGACGAGCACGAAAATGATGCCCGTCACAGCTCGTGTTATGAAGTTCTTTAAGACATTTCCCATCTTACTGTATTGGTCGGACGCGAGGGTTCACGATACGACGCGGCAAAATTAGCATGAAAATTCCCTAAATGCAATTTAACGCGTCCTTAATGTGCGATTAGTCCAGATGGTTATCTTTTTTGTATTGCTCGAGGTCTTTTTCGTATTGCTCTTTTTCGGCTTCGTAGTTTTCGACGCGCGAGGGGTCGATCGCCTGTCGGTCGACGGCGACCTCGACGTTCATCATCGCGTAGCTGATGTTGAACTGGATCTCGTTGGTGTTGAGGTTCACGTAGCCTGTGACGGTTGTTCCGTCGCCCGACTGGGTGGTGTCGACTGTCGAGTCGGGTCGCTGCCCGTTGGTGGCAATGACGCCGCGACGCCCGTGGAAACGTACCCAGCCCGACTCGCTGAATTTGCCCGACTCGAGGGAGAGGAGTGGCGAGATGGTGAGATCGATGCCGAGGCTTATGGGGAAGGGCATCTTGCCGAGTTGGAAGTTTTCTTGCCAAAGGCGTATCGTGGTGCCGTCGGCAGGCTCGAAGGTGAATTTGGCTGGCGCTCCGCTTTCGAGGAGGGTCTTGTCGACGCCGTTGACCGTCGCGTGGGCGGAGACGACCATATCGCCGTTGAGGATTTCTCGCGTGGTCTCTATCTCGGCTTCGGAGAGAGTCTCGTCGTCGTCGGATTTGCAGCTTGGTGCGGCTGTTAGCAGTGTGAGAGTGAGGATCGTAGCGCCGAGGCGTCGGAGTGTGGTGAGCATTGTAGTTGTCTGTTGTTATTCGGCTTGCGCCATGATATGTTTTACTGTTTCGACCATTGTTTCCATTGGGAGGCTGCCGTCGACCCAGTGGATGTGCGTCCCGCGGCGTTCCATGCCTCGGAACCATGTCATCTGCCGTTTGGCGAATTGGTGGATGGCAATCTCTAATTGCGACTGCATGTCGTCGAATGACATTTGACCTGTGCAGTAGAGCGTCACGTATTTATATTCAAGACCATAGTATATGAGGTCGGCTGGCGGTATTCCGCTGTCGATGAGGCCTTGCACCTCCTCGACGAGCCCTTGACGGAGGCGGGCTCTGAGACGTCGCGTGATGCGGTCGCGTCGGACTTCGCGGCTTACGTCGACGCCGACGACGGTGCAGCTCATTCCTTCGAGAGGACCTTTCTCCTCGGGGTGGGTCTTGAGATAGTCGGCAATCTCGATGGCGCGGATTGTGCGGCGTCGGTTGTCGAGGTCGGTGACGTTGTGGAGCTCTTGGTATGTGGATAGGATTTGCGCCAGCTCGTCTTGCGTCTTGCTGTCGAGCGATTTGCGCAGGTCATGGTTGGGCGGGACGCTGAGGAGTCCGTAGTTTTTGATGACGGCTTCGACGTAAAGGCCCGAGCCACCGCACAAGATGGGCTGGCGTCCGCGTTGGACGACTCCGGCGTAGGCTTCGGCAAAATCTTGTTGAAAGGTGTAGACGTTGTACTTTGTGCCGGGCTCGGCTATGTCGATCAGGTGGTATGGGATGTCGTGTCCGTCGATATGGTACTCGTCGAGGTCTTTGCCTGTCCCGATGTCCATCCGTCGGTATACCATACGCGAGTCGCCGCTGAGGATTTCGCCGTTGGTGGCGAGGGCGACGTGCGTGGCGATGGCTGTCTTGCCGCATGCCGTAGGACCGACAATGGCGAGGAGCCTTGGTGTGTGTTGTGTCATCTATTCTTTGACGAGGGCTTCGTCGTCGGTTTTGGAGTGCTTGTGGTAAAATCTGTCGAGGAGCGTGCCGAAGCGTGTGCGTTCGACGAGAGGGATGAGGACGGACGTGACGATGATGCTGTATAGGACGACGTGGTACGTAATCGCCTGAATGTCCGGACCTTCGACCATGCCATATTGGGCTGGAAGTCCGGCAAGGACGGCAGCGGCGAGGCCCTTGGGGAGCATGACGGCGGTGATGGTCTTGTCGTGAGACGAGACGTTGGGTCCCGTCAGGAAGAGCGCGCACCATGGGCGTAGGGCGAAGAGGGCCACGACGATTGAGAGGGCCACGGCGATGATGTTTGCGCTCTCAAGCGGGATGCTGATGCCGAGGTAGAGAAAGAAGAAAATCTTGACGAGGAAGGCCAGCTCCTTATAGAGTTTCTTCTCCGCGTCGCTTATGACACCTACGTGGCTGGACGTCAGGTACATGTTGTAGAGCTTGCGCGCGATGACCTTGGCGTTGCCGATGACGATGCCGAATGCCAATGCGGCTATGGCTCCACTGAAGCCTGCCATCTCGGTGATGCCGTAGACGACGAACATGGCGAAGCAGGTGGCGAATTGCGTATTGCCAAACGCACGGATGGAGTTGATGAACCTGAGCCAGATGACGCCGCTCACGATGCCGACGAGAGAGGCTATTATGAGCGAGCTGAACAGCGTATAGACGATTCGCCATACCTTGAACTCGCCGCTGTCGATGCTCTGTAAGACGCCGATTGTGAAGACGATACACAAGACGTCGGTCAATGCCGACTCGATGACGAGCATCGCGCTCACCTTCTTGCTGGCGCGTATCATGCCAAGCAGCGGTATGACGACTGCCGACGACGTGCCGCCACAGATGAACCCGTTGGCCGCGGCTGCCATGGGCGAGTAGCCGAACCCGAAGTGCATGATGCACGCCACGGTGGCGGCCGATATGGCGAAGAAGGCCGTGGTCATTATCACGCTGCGGCGGGCGGAGCGCACGAGGCTGGCAAGCTCGATGTCGAGACCTCCCTCGAAAAGGATGATGATGAGGGCGAATTGGGTGAAGACGTTGCCAGCGTAGCCGATGCGCTCGACGGTCATCAGACCCGTCAGCGGACCGGCTATCATACCTATTATTATGAGCAAAAGGACGTCGGGGATCTTCGAACGCTCGAAGAAGTGGGTCAGGAGGTGCCCGGCGAAGTATATGAGTCCGGCAGCGAGGATGAGTGATGCCATTCAGTAATCGTTTTGACCACAAATATAACTATATGTTGTTAAATATCTTCAATATACGGGTATCGACCATAAATTTCAAACAATCCACACTATCTTCGCGGCGTCTAAAAGAATGTCGGACATAGCCGATTTTTCCTCGTCTTCCGTTTTTTGAAAAGGAAATAATTTCGTCGCGAGGGGGTCAATGGATCCCTGTTGGGTGATATGGGAGGGCGAAAAGCGTGACGAGAGTCACGCATCAGGGAAAACGGTAACGTCGGCTTCCCATCACTTTACCCATCACCATTAAAATGGCAACATTTCAAGAAACTGGCCTCGACGAGCAGATGCTCCAGGCCATTGGCGAGCTCGGCTTTGTAGAGCCTACGCCTGTACAGGAGAAGAGCATTCCTGAAATCCTTAATTGCGGTCGCGACATCGTGTCTCTCGCCCAGACTGGCACGGGCAAGACGGGAGCGTTCGGTCTCCCAATCGTCCAGATGGCCGACCCCGAGTGCGATCACGTCCAGGCTATGATCCTCAGCCCGACGCGCGAGCTCTGCCTCCAGATTTCCAAAGACCTCACCAATTTCGCAAAGTACAAGCCCGATGTCAAGATCTGCGCCGTCTACGGTGGCTCGGACATCCGCAAGCAGATCAAGCAGCTCCGCACCGGTGCGCAGATTGTCGTCGGCACCCCAGGCCGCGTTATCGACCTTATCGAGCGTGGCGTCCTCAAGATCGACGAGATCCGTTGGCTCGTGCTCGACGAGGCAGACGAGATGCTCGACATGGGCTTCAAGGATGACCTCGAGACCATCCTCAGCTCCACGCCCGACGAGCGTCAGACGCTCCTTTTCTCGGCAACCATGCCCCCCTTCATCGCCAAGGTCGCAAGCAACTACATGCACGACCCCATCGAGATCAAGATCGGCCGTACCAACCAAGGTGCCGATACCGTCGAGCACCACTACTATCTCGTCCGCCCGTCCGACCGCTACCTCGCCCTCAAGCGCATCGTCGACATGGTCCCCGACATCTACAGCATCGTCTTCTGCCGCACGCGTGAGGAGACCAAGGAGGTCGCTGAGAAGCTCATTGCCGACGGCTACAATGCCGACGCCCTCCATGGCGATCTGTCCCAAGCGCAGCGCGACATGGTCATGCAACGCTTCAAGATGAAGCACCTGCAGATTCTTGTCGCAACCGATGTCGCCGCTCGTGGCATCGATGTCCGCGAACTCACACACGTGATCAATTATAACCTCCCCGACGACATTGAGGTCTACATCCACCGCTCGGGTCGTACAGGTCGCGCGGGCAAGACTGGCATCAGCGTCGCTATTGTCTGCAAAAAGGAGCTTAGCAAGATTAAGCAGATCGAGAAGATTTCTGGCAAGACCTTCGTCCGCAAGATGGTCCCCAATGCCGACGAGATCTGCCAAATCAAGCTCCAGCACTTCGTCGAGGGCATCGCCAACCAGCAGGTCGACGAGGAGTCCACTGTCGCCAAGTTCATCCCCGAGGTGATCGAGAAGCTCGCTGAGTTCTCCAAGGAGGAGGTCATCGCCAAGTTCGTCTCCGCCGAGTTTGAGAGCGTCAACAAGTACTACCAGGGCGCCAACGACCTCAACCTCTCTGTCGAGGAGCCTAAGAAGAAGGGCGAGCGCATGGCAGGCGACGAGAACATGAAGCGTCTCTTCATCAACGTCGGCAAGATCGACGCCATCCGCCCGAGCGAGATCATCTTCCTCATCAACGACTACACGCGCGACCTCCCCAAGATCAATATTGGTCACATCGACATCATGCGCAATTTCTCGTTCGTCGATGTCGATGGTCAATATGCCGATCAGATTGTCAACGCCCTCAATGGCCGTGTCGTCGATGGCTATCGCCTCATCTGCGAGATTGCCGCTCCACGCTCTGAGGAGGAGCAGGAGGGTGGCGAGGAGCGTCGCTCACGTGGCGGCTTTGGCGGAGGCTTCGGTGGTCGCCGAGGCGGACGCCGCAGCGATCGTCGCGATGGTCGTGACTTTAAGGACGATTACCGCCCATCACCACGTCCCAACCGTGCCGAGCGTCGTCATCGTGACCGCGGTGGCAAGCAGAAGTAAGCGATACAAGCCTACTGCATCATAGTAAACAAAAGAGGTCGTGCCTTGTGGTGCGACCTCTTTTTGTATACTTTTGGGCGACTTTGAATATTTTCTTTTATGCCGATAATAAACATCATCGTCGCCGTCGACCGCAACCGCGCCATAGGCTACCAAGGCGACCAACTCGCCTACATCTCGCAAGACCTCAAGCACTTTAAGTCCTCCACCATGGGCAAGCCCGTCATCATGGGGCGTCGTACCAACGAGGCGCTCCCGAAACGCAAGTTGCCTGGCCGACGCAACATCGTCATCACGCGCGACCAGTCTTTCTCCGTCGAGGGCGTCGATGTGGCCCATTCTGTCGACGAGGCCGTCCATATGGTCGCCAACGAGCCCGAGGTCTTCGTCATCGGAGGCGCACAAATCTACGAGGCGTTCCTCCCCGTTGCCGACAATCTGTATGTCACCGTCATAGACCACGCCTTCCCTCAAGCAGACACTTTCTTCCCCGATTTCTCAGATTGGAAGGCCATCGACGTCTCTGAGCTTTACACCGATGAGAAGAGTGGCCTGAAATTCAAGTTCATGACCCTTAAGCGACAGTAGTATTAGGCTGATGGGTTTTTACGTAAATTTCGAATATATTTCCGCTCGATGTGTATAAATTCATGCGGCACAATGCGTAAAAGTGTTGAATTTGAAACTTTGCGGTCTCCAATGCCGCATTTGCGCCATGCTGCATATTCTTACACACTCTCATGTTTTTTCTTAACTTTGCTTTAGTGATTTCTATCAACTAAGCAATGTTCACATTCATCATCGCCCTCGTCGCTCTCGTCGTGGGCTATTTCATCTACGGGCGTTTCATCGAGCGTCTCATCGGATACGACTACTCGAAGCCCACGCCTGCCATGGTTCACCCCGATGGCGTCGATTTTATCCCGCTCCCGACGTGGAAGGTCTACATGATCCAGTTCCTCAACATCGCGGGTCTTGGCCCCATCTTCGGTGCCATCATGGGAGCTAAGTTCGGAACGGCAAGCTATCTGTGGATCGTCTTCGGCACAATCTTCGCCGGCGCGGTCCACGATTTCATTTCCGCCATGATATCCCTCGCCCACGATGGCGAGTCGCTCCCAGAGATTATCGGACGCTACCTCGGCAAGCGAACCAAAGCCATCTTCGGTGTCTTTACCATCGTTCTCATGATTCTCGTGGGTGCGGTCTTCGTCTCCGGTCCAGCCGAGTTGCTCGCTGGCATGACGCCCGCATGGGCCGACGCGATTTTCTGGATTGTCGTCATCTTCATCTACTACATTGCCGCCACCATGCTCCCCATCGACAAGATCATCGGGCGTTTCTACCCCGTCTTCGCCGTCGCTCTCATATTCATGGCCGTAGGCATCCTCGTCGGCATCTTCATCTACCGCCCCGACCTCCCCGAGATGTGGGATGGTTTCGGCACGAAGTATGAGGAGAACCCCATTTTCCCAATGATGTTCGTCTCCATCGCGTGCGGCGCGATCAGTGGTTTCCATGCCACCCAATCGCCACTCATGGCCCGATGCCTCAAAGACGCTCGCCTCGGTCGCCCCGTCTTCTACGGCGCCATGGTCACCGAGGGCGTCGTAGCCCTCATCTGGGCTGCAGCGGCTACCGCTTTCTTTGGTGAGCATGGTGTCGTTGATGCCGCCACGGGGCATGCCTATACGGGCGCGGGTGTCGCCACGACACTCTCCCGTGAGTGGCTCGGGACGTTCGGCAGCATCCTCGCCATCCTCGGAATTGTCGCCGCGCCCATAACGTCTGGCGACACTGCCCTACGCTCCGCGCGCCTCATCGTGGCCGACTATCTCCACATCGAGCAGAAGTCCATCTCCAAGCGTCTCCTCATCTCCGTCCCCATTTTCGTCCTCACCTTCCTCGTCCTCGTCTACAGCATCAAGGACGCCAACGGCTTCAACGTCATCTGGCGATATTTCGCATGGTCGAACCAGGCGCTCTCCGTCTTCACCCTCTGGTCCATAACCGTCTATCTCACTCTCTCGCACAAGAATTTCATCGTGACCCTCATCCCCGCGCTTTGGATGACGGCCGTCTGCTCCTCCTACATATTCGTTGCGCCAGAGTGCCTCCACCTCCTCCCCGGAGTCGATTGGTTCGCCCCGGTCGTCGGCAGCGTTGCTGCGCTCGTGGGGTTGGTGCTTTACATCTGCTGGAAAAAGAAGATGCAGCTCTAAAAAAACAGACTTTTTGATCATCATCGCCGCGGTCGTGAATGAACCCCGACCGCGGCTTTTTCGTGCATGCCCGTCAATCCTTAAATTCATTAAATAGATTAATTATCAGCGCATTTGCTTTGCCACTTCACGCAAAACACCTAACTTTGCGTCCGAATAATTGTGCCTAATCATGCCCTTTTGTGAGCATGATGACGCATAACTAATTGATTTATTAAAGGTTAAAACTCAAAATGCCTACTATTCAACAACTCGTCCGCAAGGGTCGTGAGGTTATCAAGGCCAACAGCAAATCGCCTGCCCTCGACGCTTGCCCACAACGCCGAGGCGTCTGCGTGCGTGTCTACACCACCACCCCTAAGAAGCCTAACTCGGCTATGCGTAAAGTCGCGCGTGTCCGCCTCACCAACAGCAAGGAGGTCAACGCCTACATCCCTGGTGAGGGCCACAACCTCCAGGAGCACTCCATCGTCCTCGTCCGTGGCGGCCGTGTAAAGGACCTCCCTGGTGTCCGTTACCACCTCGTCCGCGGCACTCTCGATGCCTCTGGCGTCGACGGTCGCAACCAGCGCCGCTCCAAGTACGGCACGAAGCGTCCTAAGGCAGGCAAGCCAGCCGCAGGTGCTAAGAAGAAATAAATTAGTTCAGGGCCTCTAATCTAAAAGACCCGACAAACAATTTCATAAACAAGCCAGTCTTCTGTTTACCAGTTGTTGCTTACGGTTGAGTAAAACAGCCAACGAGCCGTTTGAAGACACAAAACTCTAATTGACAGCTGATAAAGAAGCTGATAAACAGACTGATAATAAAATGCGCAAGTCTAAGCCAAAGAAGAGAGTCCTCCTCCCAGATCCCAAGTTCGGCGACACTCTCGTAACCCAGTTCGTCAACAACCTCATGTACGACGGCAAGAAGTCCACCGCTTTCGGCATCTTCTACAACGCCATCGACGCCATCGCCCCAAAGGCAGAGAAAGAGGGTAAGCAGCCTCTCGAGTTCTTCAAGAAGGCCCTCGAGAACATCACCCCCTCCGTTGAGGTCAAGAGCCGCCGTGTAGGTGGTGCGACTTTCCAGGTTCCTACCGAGATCCGCCCCGAGCGCAAGGTAACTCTCTCTATTAAGAACATGATCATCTACGCACGCAAGCGCAGTGGTCACTCCATGGCCGAGAAACTGGCTGCCGAGATCGCCGCCGCCTACAACCTCGAAGGTGGCGCCTTCAAGCGCAAAGAGGATATGCACAAGATGGCCGACGCCAACCGTGCATTCGCTCACTTCCGTTTCTAACCTTTAATAAAGTCAATCAATGTCTGACCTTAAATATACTCGCAACATCGGCATCATGGCCCACATCGATGCCGGCAAGACCACTACCACCGAGCGTATCCTCTTCTACACTGGCATCACGCACAAGATCGGTGAGGTCCATGACGGTGCTGCGACAATGGACTGGATGGTCCAGGAGCAGGAGCGCGGTATCACCATCACCTCCGCTGCCGTTACAGCTAACTGGAAGTACGACAACCAGACCTACAAGATCAACATCATCGACACCCCGGGTCACGTCGACTTCACTGTCGAGGTCGAGCGCTCGCTCCGTATCCTCGACGGCGCCGTAGCTCTCTTCTGCGCCGTCGGCGGCGTTCAGCCCCAGTCCGAGACCGTATGGCACCAGGCCACCCGCTACAACGTCCCCCGTATCGCCTTCGTCAACAAGATGGACCGCTCCGGTGCCAACTTCTTCGACGTTGTACGTCAGATCCGCGAGGTCCTCAAGGCTAACCCCGTCCCCGTCGTCATCCCTATCGGTGCTGAGGACGCTTTCGAGGGCGTAGTCGACCTCATCAAGATGAAGGAGATGGTTTGGACCGACCACGACGTCCTCGGTTCAACCTACGAGTACCGCGAGATCCGCGAGTCCCTCAAGGCCGAGGCCGATGAGTGGCGCGCCAAGATGCTCGAGGAAGTCGCCGCTACCGACGAGGCCCTCATGGAGAAGTATCTCGAGACCGAGACCCTCTCTGAGGAAGAAATCATCGCTGGTCTCCGCAAGGGCACCATCGCGCAGACCCTCAACCCTGTCCTCTGCGGTTCTTCCTTCCGCAACAAGGGCGTACAGCGCCTCCTCGACGCTATCGTAACATTCCTCCCCTGCCCAACCGACCTTCCCCCTGTCGAGGGTACCAACCCTCACACCGGTGAGCCCGAGACCCGCGAGCACAGCGTTGACGCTCCTATGTCAACCCTCGCCTTCAAGATCGCTACCGACCCATTCGTCGGCCGTCTCGCCTACATCCGTGTCTACTCCGGCAAGATCGACGCAGGCTCCTACGTCCTCAACACCCGTACCGACAAGAAGGAGCGCATCGCGCGCCTCTACCAGATGAAGTCCAACAAGCAGATCCCTCTCGATTGCATCGAGGCTGGTGATATCGGCGCAGCCGTCGGCTTCAAGGACGTCAAGACTGGCGATACCCTCTGCGACGAGAACGCTCCTATCGCGCTCGAGTCCATGGACTTCCCCGATCCCGTCATCGGCATCTCCGTCGAGCCTAAGAGCACCCAGGATATGGATAAGCTCACCAACGCGCTCCTCAAGCTCGCTGAAGAGGATCCTACCTTCCGCTTCCACACCGACGAAGAGACCGGCCAGACCGTCATCGAGGGCATGGGCGAGCTCCACCTCGACATCATCCTCGACCGCCTCCGCCGTGAGTTCAAGGTAGAGTGCAATCAGGGCAAGCCCCAGGTTTCCTACCGCGAGGCCATCAAGGGCTCTTGCGAGCACCGTGAGGTCTTCAAGAAGCAGACCGGTGGTCGTGGTAAGTTCGCTGACATCATCGTCCGCATCGAGCCCGTCGACGAGGGTAAGAGCGGTCTCCAGTTCATCAACGAGGTCAAGGGTGGTAACGTGCCTAAGGAATTCGTCCCCGCTGTTGAGAAGGGCTTCCAAGACGCCATGAAGAACGGCGTCCTCGCCGGCTACGCTGTCGAGAACCTCAAGGTTACTCTTCTCGACGGCTCCTTCCACCCTGTCGACTCCGATGCTCTCTCCTTCGAGCTCGCAGCTCGCGGCGCCTTCAAGGAGGCCTGCGCTAAGGCTCAGCCCATCCTCCTCGAGCCTATCATGAAGGTCGAGGTCCTCACCCCTGAGGAGTACATGGGCAACATCATCGGCGACCTCAACACCCGCCGCGGTCAGATCGAAGGCATGGAAGAGAAGAACGGCCAGCGCATCATCAAAGCCAAGGTGCCCCTCGCCAACCTCTTCGGCTACGTCACCGACCTCCGCACAATGTCCTCCGGACGTGCCACCCAGTCAATGGAATTCCTCGAGTACGCTGAGCTCTCCAAGAGCCTCGCTGCCGACGTCCTCAAAGAGGTAAAGGGCCATCCTGAGCTCCTTAAATAAACTTAAATCTCGGGGCGGGTCAGCCAATGACTCTTGACCCGCCCCTTTCTCTAATACAATAACTTTATTCTTTAATGAGTCAGAAAATCAGAATTAAGCTCAAGTCTTACGACCACAACCTGGTCGATAAGTCCGCTGAGAAGATCGTCAAGACGGTCAAAGCTACCGACGCTGTGGTTAGCGGTCCTATCCCCCTCCCCACAGATAAGAGAATTTTTACTATCTTGCGGTCCACTTTCGTCAACAAGAAGTCGCGCGAGCAGTTCCAACTCTGCTCCTACAAGAGGCTCATCGACATCTACAGCTCTACCTCGAAGACCATCGATGCCCTCATGAAGCTCGAACTGCCCAGCGGCGTCGAAGTCGAAATCAAAGTGTAGTGACTACACCTCGCTCACTAATTGTTTGTAAACAATAGTTTTATCAATGCCAGGATTAATTGGAAAAAAAATCGGAATGACTTCCGTTTTCAGTGCCGAGGGGAAATCTATCCCATGCACTGTTATCGAAGCTGGCCCATGCCTCGTCTCTCAGATCAAAAACATCGAGACCGATGGCTATGAAGCCGTACAGCTGGCCTATGACGAGAAGAAAGAGAAGAACACCACTGCTCCTATGCTCGGCCACTTCAAAAAGGCTGGAATCGCGCCTCAGCGCAAACTTGTCGAATTCTCTGGTTTCGACAAGCAACTCAACCTCGGCGACAAAGTCACCGTCGACATCTTCCAGGAGGACTCCTACGTCGACATCGTCGGCACCTCCAAAGGTAAAGGCTTCCAGGGCGTAGTAGGCCGCTGGGGCTTCGGTGGTGTCGGTCAGAGCACCCACGGTCAGGACGACCGCCTCCGAGCTCCCGGTTCCGTCGGCGCATCTTCCTACCCATCACGTGTCTTCAAAGGCATGCGCATGGCTGGTCACAAAGGTTGCGACCGCGTCAAGATCGAGAACCTCAAGGTAATCAAGGTCATCCCAGAGAACAACATCCTCGTAGTCAAGGGCTCAGTCCCAGGTTGCAAGGGATCTTACGTAATCATTGAGCAGTAGAAGAAATGGAACTTAAGGTTTTAAACAAAGAAGGCAAGGAGACCGGCAGGACTGTCACTCTCCCAGAATCCGTTTTCGGTGTCGAGCCTAACGACCACGCAATCTACCTCGACGTCAAACTCTACCTCGCCAACCAGCGCCAAGGCACACACAAGGCCAAGGAACGCTCCGAGGTTCAGGGCTCTACCCGCAAGATCAAGAAGCAAAAAGGCACAGGCGGCGCACGCGCTGGCGCTCTCCGCTCCCCGGTCTTCGTCGGTGGTGGCCGCGTCTTCGGTCCTCGCCCACGCAACTACTCCTTCAAGCTCAACAAGAAGCTCAGGGACCTCGCTCGAGTTTCCGCCCTCTCTTACAAGGCTCAGGAGAACAGCATCATCGTCGTTGAGGATTTCACTTTCGACACCCCCAAGACGAAGGACTATGTAGCTTTCAAGAACAACCTCAACATCGCTGAAGGCACACGCTCTCTCCTCGTCCTCCCCAACGTCGACAAGAACATCTACCTCGCTTTGCGCAACCTCCAGAAGACCGAGCTCGTCTCCGCTTGCGACATCAACACCTATGGTGTCCTCAAGGCTAAGACACTCGTCATCTTCGAGAGCGCCCTCAAGCAGTTCGAGTCCAACAACGATTAATGACCAGAACAAATGGGAAGAAGATATATTAAAAAGAACGTAGGTCTCGGCAACTCTCAGCCCGACACCCTCGGAGTCATCATCAAGCCCCTGGTCACTGAGAAGATGACCAAGATCACTGAGAAGATGAGCAACCGCTACGGCTTCGTCGTAGCAAAGTCCGCCGACAAACCCCTCATCAAGAGAGCCGTAGAGCAACTCTACGACGTCAAGGTTGTCAAGGTCAACACTCTCATCGCTCCCGCCAAAAAGAGGAGCCGCTACACCAAAGCTGGTGTAATCGCTGGCAGCACACCTTCCTACAAGAAGGCCATCGTAACGCTCGCCGAAGGTAACACCATCGACTTTTACAGCAACATCTAGTAACAAATGGCAGTTAAGAAGTTAAAGCCCGTCACACCGGGGCAGAGAAATAAGGTTATTGGCACGTTTGATACGATTACGTCAAGCAAGCCAGAGAAATCTTTGCTGCGTCCTCTCAAGAAGACCGGCGGTCGTAACAACACCGGCAAGATGACCATGCGCTACATCGGCGGTGGTCACAAGAGGAAATACCGTGTAATCGATTTCAAGAGAAATAAAGACGGTGTACCAGCAGTCGTCGATTCGATCCAGTACGACCCAAACCGTAGCGCTCGCATCGCACTGCTCGTCTATGAAGACGGTGAGAAACGTTACATCCTCGCCCCCAACGGCCTCCAAGTAGGTCAAACCGTTGGCTCCGGCGCCGAAGTAGCTCCCGAGGTCGGCAACGCCCTCCCTCTCTCCGCCATCCCACTCGGCACTATCATCCACAACATCGAGCTCCGTCCTGGACAGGGCGGCATCATCGCTCGTAGTGCCGGCTCTTTCGCTCAGCTTTCTGCACGCGATGGCAACTACGCAGTCATCAAAATGCCTTCCGGCGAGACCCGTCTCATCCTCATCACCTGCAAGGCCACCGTCGGCGCCGTCGGCAACTCCGACCACGCCCTCGAAAAGTCCGGCAAAGCAGGTCGCTCTCGCTGGCTCGGCCGTCGTCCTCGTGTACGCGGCGTAGTCATGAACCCTGTCGATCACCCAATGGGTGGTGGCGAAGGCCGCGCTTCCGGCGGTCACCCACGCTCTCGCAAGGGCTTGCTCGCTAAGGGCTACAAGACTCGTGCTCCTAAGAAGAACACGAACAAGTACATCATTGAGAGACGCAAAAAGTAACTGCCTAACTAAGAACCATCATGAGCAGATCTTTAAAGAAGGGACCGTACATCAACCTCAAGCTCGAGAAGAAAATCCTCGCCATGAACGAGTCTGGCAAAAAGTCAGTCGTCAAAACTTGGGCAAGGGCTTCCATGATCTCCCCGGACTTCGTCGGCCACACCGTTGCCGTCCACAATGGCAACAAATTCATCCCCGTCTACGTCACGGAGAACATGGTCGGACACAAGCTCGGCGAGTTCGCGCTCACACGTACGTTCCGTGGTCACAGCGGCAACCGCAAATAACAGTTCCCGCTAGTCACACACCTTTTCATTAAAAGAAAATGAGCAAAAGAAAAAGAAATATGGCGGACGCCATCAAGGAAGCGAAGAAAACCCAATACTTCGCATCCCTGCGCAACGTCCCCACTTCACCCCGCAAGATGAAGCTCGTAGCTGACCTCATCCGCGGCAAGGAGGTCAACCATGCTCTCGGCATCCTCAAGTTCTCCAAGCAGGACGCATCCGGACGACTCGAGAAACTCCTCCTCTCGGCTATCGACAACTGGAAGCAGAAAAACGAAGGCAAAAACGTCGATGAGGCCAACCTCTACGTCAAGACCATTTTCGTAGACTCAGCCCGCATCCTGAAGCGCCTCCGCCCAGCACCACAGGGTCGCGCTCACCGCATCCTGAAGCGCTCCAACCACGTCACCATCTTCGTTGACAGCAAACCAACCGAAAACCAGGAAAAATAAGTCATGGGACAAAAGATTAATCCAATAAGCAACCGACTCGGTATCACCCGTGGCTGGGATTCCGTTTGGTACGGCGGCAAGAACTTCGGCGAGAAGATCGTCGAGGACAAGAAGATCCGCAACTACCTCAACGAGCGTCTCTCCAAAGCCAGCCTCTCCCGCATCGTCATCGAGCGCACCCTGAAGATGGTCACCATCACCATCTTCACCGCTAAGCCCGGTTTCATCATCGGCAAGAATGGCGAAGAGGTCAACAAGCTCAAAGAAGAGCTCGCTAAGCTCACCGGCAAAGAGGTTCAGATCAACATCTACGAGGTCAAGCGCCCAGATCTCGACGCCACAATCGTCGCAAACAACATCGCGCGTCAGCTCGAAGGCCGCGTCGCTTACCGCCGCGCCATCAAGCTCGCTCTCGCTTCCGCACAGCGCAACCAGGCTGAGGGCATCAAGATCCAGGTCTGCGGCCGTCTCAACGGCGCCGAGATGACCCGTCACGAGATGTTCAAAGAGGGTCGTACTCCACTCCACACCTTCCGCGCAGACATCGATTTCTGCCAGGCCGAGGCTCACACCAAGATGGGCGTCATCGGCGTTAAGGTATGGATCTGCCGCGGTGAAGTCTACGGCAAGCGCGACCTCACCCTCCCCGTCGTAGACAAGGCTCAAAAGCCCGCTAACGACCGTGAGAACGGATTCCGCGGAGACCGCGGTCCAAGAAGAAGGAGAAATAACAACCAGCAGCACTAATTGATCATTCGAGATGTTACAACCTAAGAGAGTCAAATATAGAAGGCCGCAAGATGGTCGTCGCAAGAACGACGGCATCGCACACCGCGGCACAGAGCTCGCCTTCGGTTCCTTCGGAATCAAGGCTCTCGGAACCCTCTGGATCACGGCTCGTCAGATCGAGGCCGCTCGTATCGCCGTCACCCGCTACATGCAGCGTGAAGGCCAAATCTGGATCCGTATCTTCCCCGACAAGCCTATAACCCGCAAACCTGCCGACGTCCGCATGGGTAAAGGTAAAGGTGATCCCGCTGGCTTCGTCGCAGCTGTAAAACCCGGCATGATGCTCATCGAGTGCGAGGGCGTTTCCCTGGACATCGCTAAAGAGGCTCTCCGCCTCGCTGCCCAGAAACTCCCAATCAAGACGAAGTTCGTCATCCGTCGCGATTATGTTGAATCCGCAAACGTTTAGTAATGAAAGCATCTGAGATAAGGGCACTCTCCGTATCCGAGATCGAGGAGAAAATCGCGGCCGCACGACTCGAACTCCAGAAAATGAAGCTCGAGCACGCCATCTCCCCTCTCGAGAACCCGATGAAAATCAGGAAGACCCGCAAGGACATCGCTCGTCTCCTTACCATCCTTGCAGAGAAGAACAATACCGAAAAATAACCAAGATGGAAGAAAGAAACCATAGAAAGGAACGCGTCGGACTCGTCGTCAGCGACAAGATGCAAAAGTCCATCGTCGTCGCCATCAAGGACCGCGAGCAACACCCGCTCTACGGCAAGTTCGTCAAAAAGACGAAGAAGTTCCACGTACACGACGAGAACAACGAGGCACATGTCGGCGACACCGTCGAAATCATGGAAACCCGTCCACTCTCCAAAACCAAAAGATGGCGTCTCGTCAGAATCGTTGAAAAGGCTAAGTAAACAATGATACAGACAGAATCAAGACTCGCTGTTGCCGACAACAGCGGCGCAAAGGAGGTCCTTTGCATCCACGTCCTCGGCGGCTCCTTCAAGCGCTACGCCTCCATCGGCGACAAGATTGTCGTCACCGTCAAGGACGCAATCCCCTCCAGCGACATTAAGCCCGGCACTGTCAGCAAAGCCGTCATCGTCCGCACCAAAAAGGAAGTCCGCCGCCAAGACGGTTCCTACATCCGCTTCGACGACAACGCCTGCGTCCTGCTCAACAACGCCGACGAACTCAGGGGAACCCGTATCTTCGGCCCCGTCGCTCGCGAGCTCCGCGATGGTTACATGAAAATCATCTCCCTCGCTCCCGAGGTAATCTAATCTTCAAAAAAGACAATGGCTAAACTGCATATCAAAAAAGGCGACATCGTCATAGTTAACTCTGGCGATGACAAGGGCAAGGAAGGCAAAGTCCTCTCCGTCGACCCAAGCAAGAGCCGTGCCATCGTCGAGGGTATCAACATGGTCAGCAAGGCTACTAAGCCCTCTGCTGCCAACCCTCAGGGCGGCATCGTTAAGAAGGAGGCTCCAATCCACATCTCCAACCTTAACGTCAAGGATCCTAAGACCGGCGCTGCGACCCGCATCGGCCGCCGCAAGTCCGAGGACGGCAAATCAGTAAGATACTCTAAAAAATCAGGCGAGGAGATTAAATAATGGCTGAGCAAAAATACGAACCTTCCCTCAGGAAGTTCTACAAGGAGCAGATCGTCCCACAGCTCATGAAGGAGTTCAACTACACCTCCATCATGCAGTGCCCTAAGATCGAGAAGATCGTCCTCAACCAGGGCCTCGGCGAGGCAACCCAAGACAAGAAGATCATCGAGATCGCTAAAAAGGAAATGGCTCTCATCACCGGCCAGCAGCCAATCGAGACCAAATCCCGCAAGGACATCGCAGGCTTCAAACTCCGCAAAGACACCCCAATCGGTGTCAAGGTAACCCTCCGCCACGAGCGCATGTACGAGTTCCTCGAGAGGCTCATCCGCATCTCTCTCCCTCGTATCCGCGACTTCAACGGCGTCCAAGGCAAGCTCGACGGACGCGGCAACTACACTCTTGGCATCACCGAGCAGATCATTTTCCCCGAAATTAATCTCGACTCCGTTGCCAAAATTCAAGGTATGAATATTACCTTTGTGACCACTGCCGCAACCGACGCTGAAGCTTTCGCTCTCCTTAAGGCATTCGGTGTACCTTTCAAGCAGAAAAACAATTAATTCGACTTTAGCTGTATGGCAAAAGAATCAATGAAGGCCCGCGAGCGCAAAAGGGCCAAGATGGTCGCCAAATACGCTGAGAAGCGCAAGCAACTCAAGGCCGAGGGCAACTACGAGGCCCTCCAGGAGCTCCCCAAGAACTCCTGCCCAACCCGCATCCACAACAGGTGCATGATCTCTGGCCGCCCACGCGGTTACATGCGTCAGTTCGGAATCTCGCGTATCGACTTCCGTATCCTCGCTTCCCAAGGCCTCATCCCAGGCGTCAAGAAAGCCAGCTGGTAATTACAATTCACTAAGTATTAAATATTGTCCTGACAATATCTCAGGATTAATTTAAACTTTCTTTTTTATATGGTATCAGATCCCATAGCGGACTTCCTGACACGTATCAGGAATGCCATCCTTGCGAAGCACAGGGTCGTTGAGATCCCCGCTTCTAACTTGAAGAAAGGTATAACCAAAATCCTCTTCGAGAAAGGCTATATCCTTAACTACAAGTTCATCGATGACGACAAGCAAGGCGTCATCAAGATTGCTCTCAAGTACGATCCGAAGAGCAACGTATCAGCTATCAAGGCTCTCAAGAGGGTTTCTACCCCAGGCCTCCGCAGCTACGTCGGCTACCGCGAGATGCCACGCGTCCTCAACGGACTCGGCATCGCCGTCGTCTCCACCTCCAAAGGTGTCATGACCGACAAGGAAGCACGCGTACAGAAAGTCGGTGGCGAAGTCCTTTGTTACATCTACTAAATAAGGAGGATTACAACAATGTCAAGAATTGGTAAACTCCCAGTGGCAGTCCCCGCTGGCGTAAACGTAGATATCAAGGACAACGTCATCACCGTCAAAGGTCCCAAGGGCGAACTCAGCCAGAAGATCGACAGCTCGATCTCCGTTAAACTCGAGGACGGCCACCTCAACTTCACCCGTGCAACCGACGACAAGGAGCACCGCTCTCTCCATGGTCTCTACCGCTCTCTCGTCCACAATATGGTCGTAGGCGTGTCTGAAGGCTACACCCAGAAGCTCGAGCTCGTCGGCGTCGGTTACCGCGCCACCTCGCAGAACAACATCCTCGAGCTCGCTCTCGGCTACTCTCACGCCATCTTCCTTCAACTCCCCAAAGAGGTTAAGGTCGAGGCTGTGACCGACCGCAAGAGCAACCCTATCATCACGCTCGAGTGCGCCGACAAGCAGCTCCTTGGCCAAATCTGCGCCAAGATCCGCTCCTTCCGTATGCCAGAGCCATACAAGGGCAAGGGTATTAAGTTCGTCGGCGAGCAGATTCGCCGCAAGGCTGGTAAGTCTGCAAAGGCTAACGCTTAAACTTTTTGACAATGGCTTTTTCTAAAATAGCAAGACGCAACAAGATCAAAGCCCGCATCCGCGGCAAGATCAGCGGCACGGCAGAGCGTCCTCGCATGACCGTCTTCCGCTCAAACAAGCAGATCTACGTCCAGCTCGTCAACGACCTCGAGGGCAAAACCCTTGTAGCCCGTTCTTCCAAGAACCTCGTTGACTTCTCTGGCAACAAGGTCGAGCAAGCCGCTGCTGTCGGCAAGCTCATCGGCGCTGCAGCCATCGAGGCAGGTATCACCAAGGTCGTCTTCGACCGCAACGGTTACCTCTATCACGGACGTGTTGAATCTTTGGCCAACGCTGCTCGCGAGGCCGGTCTTATCTTCTAATTCCGATGGCAGACAAACTTAATAGAGTAAGAAACACCAACGATCTTGAGCTTCAGGATCGTCTGGTAGCTATCAACCGCGTTACCAAGGTCACCAAGGGTGGTCGCGCCTTCAGCTTCGCAGCTATCGTCGTCGTTGGCGACGGTAAGGGCGTCATCGGCATGGGCCTCGGCAAAGCAAGCGAGGTAACTGCTGCCATCTCCAAAGGCACCGAGGCAGCTAAGAAGAACCTTATCCGTGTCCCCATAATCAATGGAACTCTCCCTCACGAGCAGACCATGAACTTCGGGGGCGCTGAGGTTTTCCTCAAGCCCGCATCCAAGGGTACCGGTCTCACCTGCGGCGGCGCTATGCGTGCCGTCCTCGAGACCGTCGGCGTCAACGACGTCCTCGCGAAGTCCAAGGGCTCTTCCAACCCTCACAACCTCGTCAAGGCGACCATCCTCGCCCTCGGCGAGCTCCGCGACGCCTACACCGTTGCCCAGCAGCGCGGCATCTCCATGGATAAAGTATTCAACGGCTAAAAATCTCTAGACTAATGGCACAAATCAAAATCACCCAGGTCAGGAGCATCATCAACAAGCCTGCTTACCAGAGGAGGGTCCTCAAGTCTCTTGGCATCCACAAGCTCTACAACTCTGTCGTCAAGGAGGATTGCCCCTCCATCCGCGGCATGATCGCACGTATCGAGCACCTCGTCAAGGTTGAATCAGTAAACAATTAATTGACTAATCTATCATCATGGATTTAAGCAATTTGACACCCGCATTCGGTTCTACCAGCCACGACAAGAGGCTGGGCCGTGGCGAGGGCTCTGGTCGCGGCGGCACGTCCACCCGTGGCCACAAGGGCGCCAAAGCCAGGTCGGGTTACAAGCAGAAATTCGGCTTCGAGGGTGGCCAGATGCCTCTCCAGCGTCGCCTTCCTAAGTTCGGCTTCAAGTGCCCGAACCGAGTCGAATATAAGGCCATCAACATTTCCACCCTTCAGGCCATCGCCGAAAAGAACGGCATCCAGGAGATCAACCTCCAGGTTCTCCGTCAATGCGGCATGACCTCCAAGAACGACCTCGTCAAGATCCTCGCCGATGGCGAGCTCAAGGCAAAGCTCGTAGTCAAGGCTCACGCTTTCTCCAAGAAGGCTGAAGAGGCTATCGTAGCTGCTGGTGGCTCTGTTGAGAAGGTTACCAATAGCAAAAAAGCAACGGAGACCGCTGAAAAATAGTAACAGATGAAGAAACTGGTCGAAACCATTCGCAACATCTGGAAAATCGATGAACTCCGCAACAGGATCCTAACAACGTTAGGATTCCTGTTGGTTTATCGATTGGGCTCCTTCGTCGTACTCCCAGGTGTTGACCCCGATTTCCTCGGTCGCGATTCTCAGCTCGCTACTCAAACTAGCGGCGGTGTCATGGGCCTCCTCGACATGTTCTCAGGTGGCGCATTCTCTAACGCCTCAATCGTCGGCCTCGGTATCATGCCATACATCTCTGCGTCGATCGTGGTCCAGCTCCTCGGTATGGTAATCCCCTATTTCCAGAGGCTTCAAAGAGATGGTGAGAGTGGACGTAACAAAATCAACCAGATTACTCGTCTGCTGACTGTCGGAATCCTGCTCCTTCAGGCCCCGGCATACATCGCCAACCTCTACTACCAGCTACCTGGTGAGGCTTTCACCATGGACCGCGCCTTCTTCACGGTCGCAAGCACAATCACTCTCACCGCAGGCACCATGTTCGTCATGTGGCTCGGCGAGAAGATTACAGACCGCGGCATAGGCAATGGTATCTCTCTCATCATTATGGTAGGCATCATCGCCCGTCTGCCCCACTCTCTCCTTGCTGAGTTCGCCAACAAGCTCTCCGTCAATAACACAGACGGTGGTCTCGTTGCTCTCCTCATCGAGTTCGTAGTCCTCTTCTTCGTCTTTGTCGGCACAATCGCGCTGGTTCAGGCTACCCGCCGAATCCCAGTCCAGTACGCTAAGCGAATCGAGGGTAACAAGCAGTACGGCGGCGTCCGTCAGTACATCCCATTGAAGATCAATGCTGCCAACGTCATGCCTATCATCTTCGCTCAGGCTCTCATGTTCCTGCCCGTCACTTTCATGGGCTTTGTCAATCAGGAAGGCTCTCAAGGCTTTGTATCAACATTCTCCGATTTCACGGGTTTCTGGTACAACTTCGTCTTCGCGCTCCTCATCATCGTCTTCACCTACTTCTATACTGCGCTCATCATGAACCCGCAGCAGATGGCTGAAGACATGAAGAAGAACAACGGCTACATCCCTGGTGTCAAGCCTGGTAAGAAAACTGCCGAGTACATTGATACGATCATGTCACGCATCACCCTGCCTGGCTCAGTGATGCTCGCTATCGTAGCAATCCTCCCCGCTTTCGCTACAATCGCAGGCGTTGAGGCTTCATTCGCGCAGTTCTACGGCGGCACGTCTCTCCTTATCCTTGTCGGTGTCGTCCTCGACACCCTCCAGCAAATCGAGAGCCACCTGCTCATGAGGCACTACGATGGTCTAATGAAATCTGGTCGCATAATGGGCCGCACAGCTGGTCCTGCAATGCACTAATAAGTTCTAAAGAACTCCCCGCTGAGGCGGAAACCTCGCGGGGAGAACTTTTTGACAAACACATGTTTGTCAAAGTCAACTTATTATGTTACATTTGCGCCCGAATTAAAGAATACGTATGCCCAAACAGTCCTCAATAGAGCAAGACGGAACTATCAAAGAAGCCCTGTCGAACGCAATGTTCAGGGTCGAGCTTGAAAATGGTCATATCATCACCGCACACATCAGCGGCAAGATGCGCATGAACTACATCAAGATACTCCCTGGAGACAAGGTCAAGGTGGAAATCTCACCGTACGACCTCACCAAAGGCCGTATTTCATATCGCTACAAATAACTTACTCATGAAAGTTAGAGCATCCATAAAAAAACGTACAGCTGACTGCAAGATCGTCAGCCGTAAGGGTCGCTTGTACGTCATTTGCAAGAAGAACCCCAAACTTAAACAACGTCAAGGTTAATCAATTATGGCAAGAATCGCAGGAGTCGACGTCCCATCCAACAAGATTGGCGAGGTCGCATTGACTTACATTTACGGTATTGGCCGGAGCACAGCTGTTAATATTCTCGAGAAGGCCGGGATCGATCGTAGTGTAAAAGTAACCGACTGGTCTGACGCGCAGATCCAGGCAGTTCGCGAAATTATTGGTGCCAACTATAAGGTCGAGGGTGAGCTCCGCTCTGAGGTGCAGCTCAACATCAAGCGACTGATGGATATCGGTTGCTACCGTGGCATCCGCCACCGTCTCGGTCTCCCAGTTCGCGGCCAGTCTACCAAGAACAACGCCCGCACACGCAAAGGCAAGAAGAAGACTGTCGCTAACAAGAAAAAGGCTACTAAATAATTGATCCTATGGCTAAGAAAACAGGCGCTCTCAAAAAGAAAGTGGTCAAGGTCGAGGCACAAGGCGAGGCCCATATCCACTCTTCATTCAATAACATCATCATCACTCTTACCAACACCCAGGGTCAGACGATCTCTTGGTCTTCTGCTGGTAAGATGAACTTCAAAGGCTCCAAGAAGAACACCCCGTATGCAGCACAGACAGCAGCCACCGACTGTGCTAAGGTAGCCTACGACCTCGGTCTCCGCAAGGTCAAGGTCTACGTCAAAGGTCCCGGTAACGGCCGTGAGGCCGCCATCCGCGCCATCCACGCAGCAAACATCGAGGTGTCCGAGATAGTTGACGTTACGCCGCTCCCACACAACGGCTGCCGTCCTCCTAAAAGGCGCAAAGTCTAGTACAACAAATCTTTCAAACGTTTTTGATTTTGCATTTTGAATAATGAATGGTTATGATTGTATCTCTATAATCTAGCGGCTGCCATATTCATCATTTAAAATCAAAATTGACAAGTCAAAAAACAAAAAATGGCAAGGTACACAGGCCCAAGAACCAAGATCGCCCGTAAGTTTGGTGAGGCTATCTATGGTCCAGACAAGTATTTCGAGCATCGCAATTACCCTCCAGGCCAGCATGGTCAGAGCCGTCGCGGCAAGCTCTCTGAATACGGTCAGCAGCTCAAGGAAAAGCAGAAGGCTAAATACACCTACGGCATCCTCGAGCGTCAGTTCCGTATCGCTTACGCAGACGCTAAGCGTTCTAAGGGCGTCACCGGTGAGGTTCTCCTCGCTATCCTCGAGTCCCGCCTCGACAACGTAGTCTATCGCCTCGGCATCGCTCCAACTCGCGCAGCTGCTCGCCAGCTCGTTAGCCATAAGCACATCGTAGTTAACGGTAGCGTTGTAAACATTCCTTCTTTCCGCGTAAAGCCAGGTCAAGTAGTTGGTGTCCGTGAGAAGAGCAAGTCCCTCCAGGTTGTCACCGACTCCCTCGCTGTCAACAACGCTTCCAAGTACTCTTGGCTCCAGTGGGACGCTAACACGCTCTCCGGCACTTTCCTCAACCTCCCCGAGAGGGCTGATATCCCCGAGAACATCAAGGAGCAGTTGATCGTCGACCTGTACTCTAAATAAAATTATTCTTATGGCAATTTTAGCTTTCCAAAAACCCGAAAAAGTCATAATGCTCGAGAACGACGAGAAGTTCGGTCGTTTCGAATTCCGTCCTCTTGAACCCGGTTATGGCATTACCATTGGAAATGCCTTAAGAAGAATTTTAATCAACTCGCTCGAAGGTTACGCTATCACCTCAATCAAGATTGATGGTGTCCAGCACGAGTTCGCTACTATCCCTGGTGTCATCGACGACGTCACCCAGATAATCCTCAACCTCAAGCAAGTCCGCTTCCGCCGTATCGGTGACGAGTCGGAGACCGTCTCCCTCAAGATTACCGGTCAGAACCAAATCAAGGCTGGCGACTTCAACAAGGTAATGCACAATTTCGAGGTTCTCAACCCTGACCTCCTGATTTGCAACCTCAACGAGGATGTCAAGTTCAACATGACCTTCACCATCAAGAAAGGTCGCGGCTATGTCCGTGCAGACGAGAACGAGGAAGAGGGACAAGAGGTCGATACAATCGCTATCGACTCCATTTTCACTCCTATCGTTAACGTCAAGTACTCTATCGAGAACTATCGTGTCCAGCAGAAGACTGACTACGAGAAGCTCGTTCTCGAGATTACTACCGATGGCTCCATCCAACCGAAGGATGCGTTGAAGGAAGCTGCTAAGATCCTCATTTACCACTTCATGCTCTTCTCCGACGAGAAGATAACCATGGACGAGAATGAGAAGACAAGCGGTGACGAATTTGATGAGGAAGTGTTGCGAATGAGGCAGCTCCTTAAGACAAGGCTCAGCGATATGGACCTCTCTGTCCGTGCGCTCAACTGCCTCAAGGCTGCAGAAGTAGAGACCCTTGGTGAACTGGTTACTTACCACAGGAACGACTTGCTCAAGTTCCGCAACTTTGGTAAGAAGTCCCTCACCGAGCTTGACGACTTGCTCGCCAACCTCAACCTCTCCTTCGGCATGGACACCACGAAGTACAAACTCGATAAAGAATAATTACGATGAGACATAATAAGAAATTCAACCACCTTGGTCGGAAGAGCTCCCATCGTAAAGCTATGCTCTCCAACATGGCCTGCTCGCTCATCCTCCACAAGAGGATCACGACGACCGTTGCCAAGGCTAAGGCTTTGCGTGTCTATGTTGAGCCTCTCATCAACAAGACCAAGAACCTCACAACCGTTGACGAGAGTCGCAGCGCACAGCGTCTCGTCTTCAGCTACCTCCAGAACAATGCCGCAACCAAGGAGCTTTTCACCGAGATTGCAGGCAAGGTAGCAAACCGCCCCGGCGGTTACACCCGCATCCTCAAGACCGGTTTCCGCACCGGCGATGCTGCCGACATGTGCTTCATCGAGCTCGTTGACTACAATGCCAACATGCTCGCAGCTCCTAAGAAGGCTGAGGAGAAGAAGCGCACCCGTCGTAGCCGCAGCAAGAAGGCAGAGGCTCCCGCAGCCGAGGCCGCTCCTGCTGAGGAGGCAAAGGCAGAGTAACGATTAATTAGCATTTCTCAATAAGGGAGAGGGAAGATAATTCTTCCCTCTCTTTTTTTATACGCTCTTTGGTCTTACCTTTGCTTACCTTATTGCACATGGTGGATGTAGTTTCTACGAGCGTCGTGATAGGCAATAGTGCGTCACTGTCGTCATTGTGCGTTTCAACTATAAAACATGCGTCTCGCAAGAGTCATATTCTCCTATCTATTAATTGTTTCTGTTTTAGTCTCCAGTTGTTCGGAGGAAGGACAGGGCGACACGCCGATAGCGCAGGTGGGCGATGCCGTGCTGACAAGGACGCAGCTTATCGCTGCCCTACCTGCGATAGCGTCTCCTTCAGACAGCGCGGTTTTTGCAGATCAGATAATCCGCCGATGGGTGTATCGTCAAGTGCTTTTGCAAAAGGCGTCGAAGTACCTGTCGTCTGAAACTGATGATATAGACGCAGCTGTCGAGGAGTACAGGTCTTCCCTCATAATCGAGACGTATCAGAATAAGCTTGTGGAGCAGAAGTTCCATCCTCAGATATCTAATGAGGATATTCAGGCCTATTATGACAAGATGAAGGAGAGTTTCATCTTGACCGACGCGATTGTCAAGGGGTGCTATGCGGTAATCCCGTCACAGGCGTCTGGGCTTAAGGAGTTCCTCAAGACATTGTCGAAGTTTAATGACGAGTCGTCGCTCAAGGTGGAGGAGTACATGTTCCATAACGCATCGAAGTACCAAAGCTCTTTTGACGCATGGCTGTCGTTGTCGGAGGTGCGGTCGTTCTTGCCTTCTGGCATGCTGCCGGCTGACGTGCGTTCGGTGGCGAAGATGCCATACTTGATGGAAGAGAGGGATGGCAACGTGTATGTCTTGAAAGTGTTGCACGTCATACCGGCTGGCGAGGTCGCACCGGTAGAGTTTGTGCGAAAGAGTATATCTGACATTTTAGTTAGCAAAAGGAAGCTCGAGTTCCTCGACAAGGCGAACCGGGACATATATGACCAGGCCACGAAGGCTGGCAACATTAAGTATTTCGATAACAAATGACAATTCATAACACACGTATATCGTTGTGCGCCATGGCTATCGGAGCCATCGTTTCGGTCAATGGGGCGGCGCAGACGAAGCTTATTGACGAGGTTGTGGCCTCGGTGGGCGATGATGCCATCCTTAGCTCTGACATCGAGTACCAGTATGGGCAGGCGATGATTGAGGGTGCGAACTTCAATGGAGACATCAAGTGCCACATTTTTGAGCAGCTGCTTATCCAGAAGCTGATGTTGAACCAGGCGAAGATAGACAGCGTCGAGGTCAAGGACAGTGAGGTTATGCAACAGGTTGACGCGCGCATGAACTACTTCATCCAGCAGGTGGGCGGTCAGGACAAGTTGGAGGAGTACTTCAACAAGCCTTTGCAGCAGATTCGCCGCGACCAGATGGAGACCGTCCGTACGCAGATGATAACTCAGAGGATGCAGGCGAACATCACGAAGGACGTCAAGGTTACGCCTGCCGACATCCGCGAGTTCTATCAGAACTTGAACCCGGACAGCATCCCGTATGTGCCTGCTCAGTATGAGATTCAGCAGATCATGGTCTATCCGGAGATTGAGCAGAAGGAGATTGACAGAATCAAGAGCCGTCTGCGCGACTTCCAGAAGCAGGTGGCCGAAGGTCGCGACTTCGCAACGTTGGCCGTGTTGTATTCTGAGGACCCGGGCTCGGCATCGAGGGGCGGTGACTTGGGCTGGTATTCTAAGTCGGGCTTCGTGCCAGAGTTCTCCGCAGTGGCGTTTAACATGAAGGAGAAGGGCAAGGTGTCAAAGATCGTGGAGACGGAGTTTGGATACCACATCATACAGTTTATTGACCGCAAGGGCGACCGCATCAACTGCCGTCATATCCTTCTGAAACCTAAGGTGACGGCCGAGAGCCGCAAGAAGGCTACGAACTTCATGGACACAGTGGCGAAGTTCATAGACGAGGAGAAGATATCGTTTGAGGATGCGGCAGCGCAGTTCTCAATGGATAAGGACTCCCGCTCGAATGGCGGCATGATGGTCAACTCGGAGGACGGCACGTTCAAGTTCCAGTTGAGCCAGATACCGGCGGAGATTGCCAAGGCGATCCAGAACTTGAAGGAGGGCGAGGTGTCTAAGCCTTTCAGCATGATGGATGAGCGCAAGGGCAAGGAGACAATCCGCATCGTGCGCCTCGTGAAGCGTCATGAGCCTCATAAGGCTAACATGAACGACGACTACGACTTGCTGAAGAGCATGGTCGAGGAGGAGAAGCGCAAGAAGGTTGTTGATGAGTGGATTACGGCTAAGCAGAAAGAGCTGTATGTCTTCATCACTCCAGACTGGCAGGGTTGCGACTTCCAGTACAAGGGTTGGATCCAATGATGAGGCTCGCCTACGTTGCCGCATTGGCTTTGAGCCTTTTCGCCTCGTCTGCCGTGGCGCAACGGACGATAAGGGTCAATATCGATAGGGCTGACGTGTTGCGCCATGACGATAAGATCGGCAAGAACACGCAGTCGCTGAACGGCAATGTGAAGCTGTCGCACGTGAACACTATATTGTATTGCGACAGTGCGTACATGTATAACGACTCGAACGTAGTGGTCTGTTATGGCAGCGTACACGTCGTGCAGAACGACTCGGTCCACTTGTATGGCGACAGGTTGACGTATTTCGGGAACCAGAACCTTGCGAAGGTTAGGCAGAACGTGAGGGCCAACAAGGGCGACACGTGGCTTTACACTGAGTATCTGGATTACGACCGTGCGCTTGACAAGGCGTATTTCTACAATGGCGGAAAGGTTGTCAACAAGGACAACACGCTCACCTCTGAGAGAGGAGTCTATTACCCCATGACGAACGACGTCTACTTCAAGGACAACGTCGTGGGAACATCTCCCAAATATCATCTTATTTCTGACACGGCGGCGTTCAACACACGGACGGAGGTGGTGTCTATTCTCGGACCGACAACAATAACGACCTCGGACTCGATGGTTATAGACAGCGAAAAGGGCTGGTATGACACTCATTCTGACGTTGCCAAGTTGTTGAAGGAGAACAGGCTCTATTCTGTCAAGAACCGCAGTACGCTGCTTGGCAAGACTATCTTGTATGAGAGGCGCAAGGGGCTTGGCACAGCGTGGAACGACATGGTCTTGACGGACTCGACGAATAACGTGTCGATTGAGGGGGACTATGGTTTTTATAATGAGTTGACTCAGGAGTCGTTGGCGACGAAGAGGGCGTTGCTCAGGCAGATATATTCAGGTGACACGTTGTTCTTGCATGCTGACACGTTCAGAGTCGTGCCGTTGGCTGACACGAGCCGTTTGATTAAGGCATTTCATAACGTCAAGGCGTTCAGAACTGACTTGCAGGCACGTTGCGACTCGCTGGTCTTTGACTTCAGGGACTCTGTGGCGACGCTGTATGAGTTGCCCGTGGTGTGGTCGCAGGGAAGCCAGATGACGGCGAACGTCATAAAGCTGTATACACGCAACCAGGCGTTGTACAAGTCGGAGCTTATAGACGCTGCGTTTATCATATCGTTGGAGCCAGACTCTGCAGGTTATGACCAGGTCAAGGGAAAATTGATTACCGGACATATAAGGAACAACGACTTGTATAAGATAGACGTTGACGGCAACGGGCAGACGATATATTACCCGAAGGACGGGCCTAACTTGATAGGCGTGAACAGGGCGGAGAGCAGCAACATGAGCATCTGGCTGAAAGAGAGGCGCATCAACAACATCACGATGAGGGTGTCGCCGGCCGGGAGCATGAACCCTCCGTTGCTTCTTGGGGAGAAAGACTGCAAGTTGCAGGGTTTCCGTTGGCTGGAGGACTATCGTCCGAAGTCGAAGGGAGACATCTTCTTGAAGATGGAGATCCCGGACGACCTGCAGGTGCAGGAGGAGGTATACGTCGGATATGAGTTTGACGACCTTGAGTGAGAATCAATATGAACTTGTACGGACACATTTACAAATATTCTTATATATTCGCGACTTGTTAAGGTTCTAAAAAACAAAAAGCTATGTATTGGACTCTTGAATTAGCCTCGAAGCTCGAGGATGCCCCTTGGCCAGCCACCAAGGATGAGCTCATTGACTACGCTACGCGTTCAGGCGCGCCATTGGAGGTCATCGAGAACCTGCAGGAGATCGAGGACGACGGCGAAGTCTACGAAAGCATCGAAGACATCTGGCCTGACTATCCGAGCAATGAGGACTTCTTCTTCAATGAAGACGAGTACTAACGTGGAAGGCTGACCAGTCATGATAAGGCCGCCCGCTGCCTGTGGCGAGAAAGCTCAGGTGTCGGGCGGCTTTCCATATATTAAAACAAACATAAAACCCTCACCACCATGGAGAAGCAGAAGAGATATGTTCTTGAGGAGAGTCAGATTCCTCGCCAGTGGTTTAACATTGCGGCAATCATGCCGAATAAGCCGCTATTGCCGTTGAACCCGAAGACGCGCAAGCCTATGACGGCAGAGGACCTGTATCCGATTTTTGCGGAGGAGGTGTCGCGTCAGGAGTTGAATTACACGGACGAGTGGATAGACATCCCGGAGCCTGTGCGCGATATCTACAAGAGTTACCGCAGCACTCCTTTGGTCAGGGCGTATTCGCTGGAGAAGGCACTTGGCACTCCGGCGCATATATATTTCAAGAACGAGAGTGTGAGCCCTGTAGGGTCTCACAAGCTCAATTCGGCGTTGGCGCAGGCGTATTACTGCAAGGAGCAGGGCGTCACGAACGTCACGACGGAGACGGGCGCGGGTCAGTGGGGCTGCGCGTTGGCATATGCGGCGAAGGTCTTCGGGCTGGAGGCTGCGGTTTACCAGGTGAAGATCAGCTTTAACCAGAAGCCATACCGCAGGGCGATAATGCAGACGTTTGGCGCGCAGGTTACCGCATCGCCTTCGATGTCGACGAGGGCGGGTCGAGACATATTGACCCGCGACCCGAACAATCAGGGCTCTCTCGGCACGGCGATCTCGGAGGCTGTGGAGCTGGCGATGTCGACCCCGAACTGCAAGTATACTCTTGGTTCGGTTTTGAGCCACGTGACGTTGCATCAGACGGTCATAGGTCTTGAGGCGGAGAAGCAGATGGAGATGGCAGGAGAGTATCCGGACGTCGTCATCGCTTGCTTTGGCGGCGGATCTAACTTTGGCGGAATTGCGTTCCCGTTCATGCGCCATAACATCAAGGAGGGTCGCAAGACTCGCTTTGTGGCCGCGGAGCCTACTTCTTGCCCGAAGTTGACCCATGGCGTGTTCCAATATGACTTTGGCGACGTGGCAGGTTATACTCCGCTGTTGCCTATGTACACGCTTGGTCATAACTTTATGCCTGCAAACATCCATGCGGGCGGCTTGCGTTATCATGGCGCGGGCGTCATCGTCAGCCAGTTGTTGAAGGACGGCTATATGGAGGCGACGGACATTCCTCAGCTTGAGAGCTTCGAGGCGGGTCTGCTTTTCGCTCGTACGGAGGGCATCATCCCCGCGCCAGAGTCTTGTCACGCCATTGCAACCGCAGTGCGTGAGGCTCGTCGCTGCAAGGAGGAGGGTAAGGAGGAGGTCATCCTCTTCAACCTCTCGGGTCATGGTCTTATCGACATGTCGGCTTACGACCAGTATCTGAGCGGCAGCTTGCAGGACTACTTCGTCACGGACGAGGAGGTCGAGCGCAACCTTGCGCAGATAGAGAAGATTATATAGAACAGAATAAATAACGTTTGCCGCACGTTCGCCAGTCACATATGGTGTCCGTGCGGCAAACCTTTTGTCAGATTGTCAGGATTATGGCTGAGGAGAGCAGACGGAATGTGGCGTCGGCGTTTATGAACGTCGTTGCTACGATGCTGGTTGTTATTATGGCGGAGACACTCGTGAGGGTCGTCTTCATTGTCAAGTTTGCGCAATGGGAGGCGTTTGCGGACAATGTGTCGTCGTGGCCCTTGTTCTTGCTTAACGCCTTGCGTTTTGACGCTCAGACGGCCGCTTACGCATCGTTGCCGGTTGTCGTGGCTGCTATCGTGGTGTGCTTCCGCCCGTCGGCTTATGAGCGCATCGCTCGGGTCGGGAGGTTTTGGACGGCTGTCGCGGCGACATTGCTTGGGCTGCTTGGTTTGGCGGACGTCCATTACTACAACAACTTCGGTCGTCATTTTGACATTGTGGTGTTCGACTTTTTTGACGAGGATCCGGGGGTGCTGATTAAGGGCATCGTTGACGAGGCACCGATATTGGCAATGGTTGTCGGGTCGGGCGTGGTGTTCATATTGGCGTGGCTCGTGTCGGGCTGGCTTTACGGTTTGGCGAGGAAGCTATCGGGACGGCTGAGACCCGTGTTGACGGGTATCGTCGTGGCGGCTGTGGCTTTCGTGGCGATACGCGGCAGCCTTGGGACATTCACGTTGAGGATTGAGGACGTTTACGTATCGACATCGGCTATGATGAACGACTGCGTCCCGAGTGCGGCATTCATGATGAAAAACGCGTGGAGCGAGAAGAAAAAGCAGTTCAGGCTGGACAGCGACGAAGTCATCTTGCGCAATGCCGGATTCGGTAGCGAGCAGGAGGCCGCGGAGGCATGGACTGGCATGAGAGAGGACTCTGGCGTCACGGCAGACAGCGTATTGGTCGGTCTGACGTCGGCGGATGGAGACTATAAGGGGTATGATGTCGTCTTGATAGTCTGTGAGAGTTGGGGGCGGAAGCTGATGGAGTATGACAAGAGGTACGGAATCGACTTGTTATGCTCGATGAGGCGACATTTGGGAGAGGACTTGCTATGGGAGGACTTCGTGTCGGCTACGACGTGCACGATAGACGCGGTCGAGGCGTTGACGACGGGCTGCCCATATCAGAGATTTTTCACGAGCCGTTATAGGGATGTGGAGCTGCCATATTCGACGGCTCGGCTGTGGAGGGACGCTGGCTATACGACTCACTTCGTGTCGGGGATAGAGATCTCGTGGCGCAACTTGTCGGAGGTTCTGCCGCATCAAGGTTTTGGGAGCGTCACGGGCAAGTTTGAGATATTGAAAGAGAACCCGAAGGCGGAGGTCAACCACACGTGGGGCGTGTATGACCATGCGATGTTGTCGTACTTGCTGGATAAGCTGAACGAGCCGCGTGGAGAGGGAGGCGGATCGAGATTTTTCATGGCGTTGACGTCGACGAACCATACGCCATTTGAGTTCCCGAAAGGCTTTGAGCTGCCGGACTTGCAGGTGCCGGAAGAAGCAGGAGCGTTTGCCGTGGAAGACAAGAAGGTCGTATATGACTACTTGAGGGGGTATCAGTACACGAGTGAGTGCCTTGGGCGTTTCATGACGGCATTGAAAGCGTCGGAGGCTGGGAAGCGGACGATAGTGGCGATAACGGGCGACCATAACACACGCCTTGTGTTGCCATACGGAGAGGGAGAGGACTTGAAGTGGAAGTATGGCGTTCCGTTTTACTTGTATGTCCCTGGCGCGAAGGAGTCGTGGCGCGGTATGACGTCGCGATACGGGTCGCAGGAGGATATAGTGCCGACGTTGGCGAATCTGACATTGGCGAGTCGTCCATATCTTGCCGCGGGTCAGGATTTGTTGGCGGACACGTTGCGTGAGCCGACCTTTGGAGTCAACGTGAAGCACGTGATAGTCTCGGACGAGGCGCGCCGGGGCGAGGTGGAGCGCAGGGTGCGAGCTATGGAGGCGTTGAAGAAGCTATGGTACAAGAGGAAGTTTGTCGGTGAGTAGGACCCCTTGTTTCTTGTGATGTAAAGTTACAAATATTTCGTGTAATAACAAATACGGCAATAGATGATTTGTAAAATAAAAACGCGGCTTCGCATAATGCAAAGCCACGTTTTTATTTATATGGTTGAAATTTAGAGAGAAGGACCGAGTGGGGTGGTGGGGAGGTCGGCTGGTTTTGGCGTATCGGCGAAGAGGAACTCGTCGATTATGTCGGTGAACTCCTTGGAGTTGCGGATTTTAAGGAACTCAGTTTGTCGTCGGATTTGGCGGAAATTGTCGTAGCCTAATTCGAGAGCCTGGTGGAGGAAAACGAGCGCGTTGGGGACGTCGTTGATGGCAGCGTAGAAGCAAGCGGCTTCGTAGATGTCGTATTGATTGTCGGACAGCGTTAGTTGTTCGATCATGTCGAATGCCTTGTCCTTCTTGTCGAGAGCGTAGAACGCGATGGCGGCAACGGTGGTGTTTCGGGACTGCGCGGCGACTTTGAAGTCGTTAATGGCGGAATCTGTGAGTCCACTTTGTTTGTATGAGTGCCCCCGGTAGAGGAAATGGGAATTTATGAAAGGGTTGATGTCGATGGCTGCGGAGTAGTAGGCGACTGCTTTGTCGAAATGCAAGGCTGCCATCTCACAATGGGCGCGGGCTTCGTGGAAGTCTGGATCGTTTTGGTAGTAGTAGGCGAGGTTGTTATATATTTTGATGGCTTCGGCGGTCCTTCCGCACTCTTCAAGGCAGAGTGCTTTGTCGAGAAGGATTGTTGAGGCGGAAGGGTCGAGAGCGTAGGCTTTGTCGTAGGACTCGATGGCTTGGTTGAAGAGACCTAAAGTGGCGTAGAGGCAAGCGATACGATAGTTGGCGAAAGGTGATTTGTCGAATCTGAGCCCCTTTTTGAAGGCGTTTACGGCTGCGAGGTACTTGTTGGCGGAGAAATAGGTCTCGCCGAGCAGATTTTGCCATTTGACGGCATAAGGTTCTTTTGCGATTTGTTTTTTCACCTTGTCTTCAATGACATCGAGAGCGGAGTCGGCGAGAATGTCCACGCACTCGATTAGGCTTCTGACGGAACTGTTTTGTCCGTAGGCCGAGATGACGTCGTCGGCGGCTTGAGAGTATTTCTTGAGTCGGATGTAGGCGATAGACCTTATGTAGAAAGCATCGTATTTAGAAGAGGTGTATTTGCTCAAAGCTGTTGTGGCGTAGGAGACGGCCTCGTCGTATTTTTCCTGTTCGATGGCGTTTGAGGCGAGAAGGTAGAGCCCCCAGTAGGGGTAGTCTCCAGAGCCGAGTTCGACCATCACCTTGTAGTCATTGTTAGAGAGGTCGTATTTGCCTTGGGAAGCGTAGATGCGTGCACGCGAGTAGTAGAAGTCACTTTTTTCAGGGTAGAGTCCGATTGCCGTGGTCAAGTCGTTTAAGGCGGCAGTGGTGTCGTTTTGCTGAAGGAAGATGCTGGATCTGGTGAGGTATGCGTTAGCGACTGAGAAGTTGTCTTTTTTAGGGATAAGTTTTAAAGCGTTTTGTATGGCGAAGCTGGCTTGTGAGAGTTGATTTTTGGCGAGATAGATTTCAGCGATATAGCCGTAGGCGAAGCCGTTTTCACCATTTTCGCTAAGTTCACGGTAGAAGAAATCGAGGGCGGTGTCGTAATCTTGTGCCTTATAGGCCTCTACCCCTTTTCGGAAGAGGTAAGAGCTTGGACCTGCGAGCACAGAGGTGGCGAAGAGGAGGAGGATTGTAAAAAATGTGGCTCTCATGTTACGTGTGGTGTTTTTTGTAGAGTTGTTGGTTTATGAGGGAGGAGGCTTATAAGCATAGTACGCAGCGAGAGTCGTTTTGTTGGGTGGAAAATAAAAGAGGCCTCGCCTTTTGTGGCGGGGCCTCGTGGTATGGGGGTGTTGAAAAGTTAGTCTTGGCTATCGGCGTTGTCGGGCTGCTGGACGTCGGCGGATTGGGGCTCGGCTTTTGCCTTTTCGGCTTTAGCCTTCTCCTCGTCGGCGAGCTCGTCTTCGCGCTTTTTCCAAGGGCGGGGACCGAAGATTCGTTCGACATCTTCTGTGAAGATCACCTCGCG
This sequence comes from Clostridium sp. CAG:343, assembly GCA_963616565.1. GTDB lineage: Bacteria > Bacteroidota > Bacteroidia > Bacteroidales > Marinilabiliaceae > W3P20-009. Next base: position 78,593 of record CAVEKX010000002.1, on the reverse strand, counting down.
CTCGAGGAGAAGCTCGGCGAGTTGTTTGTGCTTGTCGGCATTGGCGCGGAGGATGTCTTTTGCGCGGGCGTATTGGGAGTCGATGATGTTGGAGACTTCCTCATCGATGATACGTGCGCGCTCTTCGGAGTAGGGAGAACGGAAGGCGTAGTCTTGCTGACCGGTGGAGTCGTAGTAGCAGACGTTTGGAAGACGCTCGCTCATGCCGTAGTAGGTGACCATGGCTGTGGCTTGCTTGTTGGCGCGTTCGAGGTCGTTGAGCGCGCCTGTTCCTACTTCGCCGTATGTGAGGTCTTCGGCAGCGCGTCCGCCGAGGACGGAGCAGATGTTGTCGAGGAGGTGAGCTTTGGTTGTCAGTTGTCGTTCCTCAGGCTGGTACCATGCTGCGCCGAGGGCTTTGCCTCGCGGCACGATGGTGACCTTTACGAGAGGGTTGGCGAACTCGAGGAGCCAGCTGACTGTGGCGTGTCCTGCCTCGTGGCAAGCTATGGCTCGACGTTCCTCTTCGGTTGTTATCCTGTTCTTCTTTTCGAGACCACCGACGATGCGGTCGACGGCGTCTTGGAAGTCTTGCTTGTCGACGAACTTCTTGCCGTGGCGAGCTGCGGTGAGAGCGGCCTCGTTGCAGACGTTGGCGATGTCGGCGCCGGAGAAGCCAGGGGTCAGCTTGGCGAGGAAGGAGCGGTCGAAATCGGGGGCGAGCTTGAGAGGGCGGAGGTGGACGTTGAAGATGGCTTCACGCTCGTTGATGTCGGGCAGCTCGACTTGGACTTGTCGGTCGAATCGTCCTGCGCGCATGAGAGCGGGATCGAGGATCTCGGCGCGGTTGGTGGCGGCGAGGATTATGACGCCGCTGTTGTTGCCGAAGCCGTCCATCTCGGTGAGGAGCTGGTTGAGTGTGTTCTCTCGTTCCTCATTAGTGCCGAAGCCGGAGTTGCGTCCGCGGGCTCGACCGATGGCGTCGATCTCGTCGATGAAGACGATGCTTGGAGCTTTCTCCTTGGCTTTTTTGAATAGGTCTCGGACTCGGCTTGCGCCGACGCCGACGAACATCTCGACGAAATCGGAGCCGGACATGGAGAAGAAAGGAACGTTGGCCTCGCCGGCGACGGCCTTGGCGAGGAGGGTCTTGCCTGTTCCTGGAGGGCCGACGAGTAGTGCGCCCTTGGGGATCTTGCCGCCAAGCTCGGTGTATTTCTCGGGGTGGCGGAGGAACTCGACGATTTCCTCGAGCTCTTGCTTGGCTCCGTCGAGACCTGCGACATCTTTGAAAGTGACGTCGACGGTGGTGTCTTTTCCGACCTCTTTGGCCTTGGAGTTGCCGACACCCATTACGCCACCGCCGCTGCCACCCATCCGTCGGAAGAGGAAGTAGTAGATGAAGGCGAAGAAGATGAGCGGCCAGATGAACATCATGGCACCTCCGAGGAAGTCGCTACGTTGCTCATAGAAGACGGGGATGGCACGCCCTGTGGCATCCTCGGCGGCTTTGCGGCTTGCCTCGAAGCTGTCGATGGAAGGGAGGTCGACGATGAAGTGAGGACCTTTTACGGGGACAGGGGCGTTGCTCATGAAGAGGCTCTTGTAGTTCTCGACGGAGTCGGGGAACAAAGTCACTTCAGCTTGGAGGTCGTTTCGGACGACGACTATTTTTTCAACTCCTTGTCGGCCGAGTAGCTCTTTCTCGAAGCGAGTGTAGGAGAGGCTGTGTGGCGTCGAGCCGAAGCCCAGAGTGCTGATGACGATGAGGGCGACGGCGACTAAGCCGTAGATCCAGTAGGGATTGAATGCAAGCGGAGCTTTGCCTTTTCTTCCTTTGTCGGCCATAATTGGGTGAACGGTTTAAGGTTGGGGTGTTGGGATGTGTTTGGGGAAGATGTGTGGGGGGAGACTGGGCGTCGGTTAGATGTCGTCTGGGATGTCTTGACGTTTGCCGTCGGACCAGAGACTTTCGAGATCGTAGAAGGAGCGTTCCTCGGGGAGGAATACGTGGGCGACGACATCGTGGTAGTCGATGAGAATCCAGGAGGCGTTGGCACGTCCCTCGTAGTGGATGGGTCGGTCGTTGAGGTCTTCGCGGACACGGTCGACGACGGACTCGGCGATGGACTCGACTTGCGTGTTGGAGTTGCCCTCGGCGATGACGTAGAAGTCGGCTGACGCGCCGTCGAGGCCACGGAGGTCGATGATGGAGATGTTATGCGCCTTGTTGTCTTTCATTCCCTCGACGACGGACTCGACGAGAGCGTTTTTTATGTTTTCCATTAAGAAAATAGTGGTCAGTTGTTGTTATTGTCGTCTTGTTTTGGTTCGAGGGCGATGTCGAGGACTTCGGCGACGCGTTGGACGTAGTGGAAGGTGAGCCCTTGGACGTATTCCTTCTTGATGGCGTCGATGTCTTTCTGGTTCTCGTTGCAGAGGATGATGTCTGTTATGCCCGCGCGTTTAGCCGCAAGGATCTTTTCTGTTATGCCGCCAACGGGGAGAACCATGCCTCGGAGTGTTATCTCGCCTGTCATGGCGATGCGCTTGCGGACGCGTCGGCCGGTGAGGGCGGAGACGATGGCTGTTGTCATGGTGACGCCCGCTGATGGACCGTCTTTGGGGACTGCGCCTTCGGGGACGTGGATATGGAAATTCTCGTTATCGAAGTCGACATCGGTTATGCCGAAAGCCTCAGCGTTTGAGCGGACGATTTCGAGAGCGAGGATGGCGGACTCCTTCATGACGTCGCCGAGGTTTCCGGTGAGCGTCATTTTGCCTTTGCCCTTGCTGGCGGCGCACTCGACGAAGAGGATTTCGCCGCCGACGGCTGTCCAGGCGAGACCTGTGACGACACCGGCTGGGAGGTCGTCATGCCAGATGTCGTGGTCGAACTTCTCGTTGCCGAGGAGGCGTTTGACATCGGACGGGAGGAGCGCGGGATTGGGGTTCTCGCCTTTGGCTACTTCGAGAGCCACTTTGCGGCAGAGGTGGGCGAGCTCCTTGTCGAGGGTTCGGACACCGCTTTCGCGGGTGTATTTCTCGATGATGTATGAGATGGTCTCGTCGGACAGAGAGAGTTGTTCGGGCTTAAGACCGTTGTTTGTAATCTCCTTAGGGACGAGGTGACGTTGGGCGATTTGTATTTTCTCTTCGAGAAGGTAGCCGTCGACGGGGATCAGCTCCATGCGGTCGAGCAGAGGGGCCGGAATGGATCCGAGGGAGTTGGCCGTGGCGATGAAGAGAACCTTAGAGAGATCGTAGTCGAGGTCGAGAAAATTGTCGTGGAAGGCGGTATTCTGCTCGGGGTCAAGGACTTCGAGGAGCGCGGATGCGGGGTCGCCGTGGTAGTCGCTGCTGACTTTGTCGATCTCGTCGAGGATGAAGACGGGGTTGGAGGAGCCCGCGATTCGGATGTTTTCGAGGATGCGTCCGGGCATGGCTCCGATGTAGGTGCGTCGGTGTCCGCGGATCTCGGCCTCGTCATGGAGACCGCCGAGGGACATGCGGACGTATTTGCGTCCGAGGGCTTCGGCAACGCTCTTGCCGAGAGACGTCTTGCCGACACCTGGGGGACCGTAGAGGCAGAGGATTGGGCTTTTGAGGTCGCCTTTCAGTTTGAGGACTGCGAGGTGCTCGAGGATACGCTCTTTGACCTTCTCCATGCCGTAGTGGCGCGAGTCGAGGACTTGCTGGGCGCGGTTGAGGTCGAGGTTGTCGTCGGTGTAGAAGCCCCAGGGGAGGGCGACCATGGCGTCGAGGTAGTTTTGGCTGATGCCGAACTCAGGGGAGTTGGAGTTGAGGCGTGAGAAGCGGTCGAGCTCCTTGTCGAAGGCTTCTTGGGTCTCTTTGCTCCAGACTTTTTGTGCGGCTTGCGCTCGGTATTTGGCCACGAGCGCGCTTTGTGGGTTGTCGCCCAGCTCGTCTTGGATGGTGCGGGTCATCTCGTGGAGCATGTACTCGCGCTGTTGGCGGTCGATGCCTTGACGGGCTTTGGACTGGATGTCGTCTTTAAGCTTGAGGAACTGGAGCTGCTTCTCGACGAGGGCCATGAGGCTTTCTGCTCTCTCGTAGAGGTTTGGGCATTTGATCAGTTCAGCTTTGGCTTGCACGTCGGCGTTGATGTTGGACGCGACGAGGTTGATGAGGAAGTTGGTGTCTGTTATGTTGCGGACGGCGACGGCTGCTTCTGGTGGGGCAGACTCCATGAGTCTGAACACTTCAGAGGCTTTGTCGCGGATGGCTGCGATGAGGACTTCGAGACGCTCTTTTTGGTCGTCGGGGATGCGTGTCTCCCTGGCGCGTCGGATTGTGGCTTTGAGGAACGGCTCGGATTGCGTCTGCTCGATTATGTTGACGCGCTCGAGGCCGTTGATGATGACGGTCAGGGTGTTGTCGGGCATGTTGACGACCTTGACGATGCGCGCTGTCACTCCGATGGGGTGGAGGTCGGCGATGGAAGGAGTCTCCAGGCTCTCGTCGATTTGTGTAGCGGCGACGAAGATGCCGTGGTCGCGGCTTACTTGGTCGACTATGGCGCGGGAGGCGGGTCGTCCGACGGAGATAGGCAGGACGGTATTGGGGAAGAGGACGGAGTTGCGGAGCGCCATGACAGGCAGCTCTTTAGGAAGTTGCGTCTTCCTCTTGTCGCCGCTGTCGATGACGAAAGAGTGGTTGCCGTCGGCGAGGTTGTTCTCGTCGAAAGGGTTTGCCTCGATTAGCTGTATTTTTTTTCTGTTGGAGTTGTCGCTCATCTATGGGAAGTGGTGAGTTGTTGTGGGCTAAAAAACTATGTCTAATATCGTGCCACGTTGCCGTTTGTTGGCGGAAGCTGACAAATAGTCAGTTTTTTGTTGGCGTGGTGTGACATGAGTTAAGTCCCACGTGGGGTGGGGAGAAAGTGGGCGTTGGTTACGCTTCTTTGAGTTTTGCGGCGTTGAGGTGGCTGATCCTCTCGCGGGCGTAGTCGAGCGTTATGGTGAGAGACGTCTCGCCGGATGTGGGGACGGAGTACATCTTGTCGACCATGATGGTTTCGCAGATGGCTCTCAGGCCGCGAGCTCCGATTTTGAACTCGACGGCCTTGTCGACGATGAAGTCGAGAACCTCGTCGGGAATGATGAGCTCGACGCCGTCGAGTTTGAAGAGCTTGGTGTATTGCTTTAGGAGCGAGTTTTTGGGCTCGGTGAGGATGCGTCGGAGAGCCTGCCTGTCGAGCGGTTGGAGGCTGGTGAGGACCGGGAGGCGGCCGATGATCTCGGGGATGAGGCCGAAGGCTTTGAGGTCTTGCGGCGCGACGTATTGCATGAGGTTGTTGAAGTCGATGCTGTCGCGCGTCTTGTCGGAGTTGTAGCCTACGACGCGGGAGTTGAGGCGTTGTGCTATGCGGTCGCGGATGCCGTCGAACGCACCGCCGCAGATGAAGAGAATGTTGCGGGTGTTGACTGCGATGAGGCGTTGCTCAGGGTGTTTGCGTCCGCCCTGTGGTGGGACGTTGACGACGGAGCCTTCGAGCAGCTTGAGGAGTCCTTGTTGTACGCCTTCGCCGCTGACGTCGCGTGTTATGGATGGGTTGTCGCCTTTGCGTGCTATTTTGTCGATCTCGTCGATGAAGATGATGCCGCGTTCGGTTCTCTCGACATCGAAATCGGCTTCTTGGAGGAGTCGGGAGATGATGCTTTCGACATCTTCGCCCACGTAGCCAGCCTCGGTGAGGACAGTGGCGTCGACGATGGTGAAGGGGACGTCGAGGAGCTTGGCGATGGTGCGTGCGAGGAGGGTCTTGCCGGTGCCTGTGTCGCCGACCATTATGATGTTGGACTTTTCGAGCTCGACACCGTCTGAGTCGTTGCTGTGGATGAGTCGCTTGTAGTGGTTGTAGACGGCGACGGAGAGGTATTTTTTAGCCTCGTCTTGACCAATGACGTATTCGTCGAGGTAGTTTTTAATCTCTTCGGGTTTGCGGAGTTGCAGTGGTTTTTGTGCTTCCTGGAGTCCGAGTTGTTTAGTTGCTTCCTTGGCTATCTCGTAGGCTTGTGCGGCGCAGCTGTCGCATATGAAACCTGAAACGCCGCTGATAAGCACATGGACTTGCTTGCGGGATCGTCCGCAGAAGGAGCATTTGTCTTCGTTGACTGCTTTTGCCATTGGTGTTTGTTGGGTTGGTGGTATGGTGTTGGGGAGATGAGGTTGTGGTGATTAGGCGCGGAGCCACGTCTTTTTTGTGGTAGTCGCGGCTCCGCGCTTGTCACCGTATTGTCGGCCTAAAGGGATTTTTAGGGAGAGTGTTTATTTTTTTTCGCGACGGAGAACCTCGTCGATCATGCCGTAGGCTTTAGCCTCCTCGGCTGTCATCCAGTGGTCGCGGTCTGAGTCTTTCTCGACGACGTCGAAAGGCTGTCCGGAGTGGGTGGCGATGATGTCGTAGAGTTCCTTTTTGAGTTTTTGGATTTCTCGTGCCGTAATCTCGATGTCGGATGCCTGGCCTTGCGCGCCGCCCATTGGTTGGTGGATCATGATGCGGGAGTGTGGGAGGGCAGAGCGTTTGCCGTTGGCTCCTGCGACGAGGAGGACGGCTGCCATGGAAGCTGCGAGGCCAGTGCAGATGGTGGCGACGGAGGAGGAGATGTATTGCATGGTGTCGTAGATGCCGAGACCAGCGTAGACGCTGCCGCCAGGGGAGTTGAGATAGATGGAGATGTCTTTGGAGGAGTCGGCGGACTCGAGGTAAAGGAGTTGCGCCTGGACGATGTTTGCGACATCGTCGTTGATTTCAGTACCTAAGAAGATGATGCGGTCCATCATGAGGCGCGAGAAGACGTCCATGCTGGCGACGTTGAGTTGCCTCTCCTCGATGATTGTAGGGGAGATGTAGGAGTCGACGACTCGGGAGTAGCTGTCGAAGAGGTTGCCGCTGATGCCGCGGTGTTGGACTGCAAATTTGCGGAAGTCGTTGTTGTTCATGCTCATAGGTATGTCAGTTGATTAATTAACGGCATAGGCAGCCTTGCTCGCCAATTAAGGGGGCAAGGCTGCCGTGCCGTATGTTACTGGTGAAAGATGTCCAGTGTTATTTGTTGTTGGCGAAGAGCTTGCCGAAGTCTTCTTGGTTGATGGTCTTCTGCTCTACGTTGGCGTTTTGCTTTGCGATGGCGAAGATCTTCTCCTCTACTGCGCCCTCGGCGAGGTGGTTGCGCTGCTCCTCGTTTTGGAGCATGTTGCGAGCGTATTGCTCGAGCTGCTCGTTGGGGAGGTTGGTGATGCCGTATTGCATGAGTTGCGCGCTTGCGGTCTTCTTGGCGAAGTCGAGCACGTCTTGGAACTCGATCTTGACATCGAGAGCCTTAGCGACGTGGTTCTTGACGACTTGCCACTTGAGGTCGCCTACGAATTTAGGGAACTCGTTGGTGAGGACTTCGGGGGTGAACTTGTCGTTGTCCTTGTTGACGGCGGTGAGCCAACGCTTGAGGAACTCTTCGGGGAGGTTGAAGTCGCCAGCTGCCTTCATGATGGCCTCGCGGGCGTCGACGTTGAAGCGGAAGTCCTCTGCCATCTTGTTGGAGGCCTCGAGCTGCTCCTTGACCTTGGCGCGGAAGGCGGCCTCGTCGGCTACCTTGCCGTCGGGGTAGAGGCGGTTGAAGAGCTCGGCGTTGAGCTCAGCGGGCTTGAACTCGGAGACTTCGGAGATGACGAAAGTAGCCTTTGCGTCGGCGGGGATGGCAGCGACTTGCTCGTCGGAGATTTCGAGGAGGTATTTGATCTCCTTGTCGTCCTGGCAGGTCTTGTGGAGGTCGAACTCGACGGTGTCGCCGGCTTTCTTGCCGATGAAGAGAGCCTTCTGAGCCTCGTCTTTGATGACGGTGACGGAGAGGAGGCCCTTCTCGTTCTTGAGCTCGCCGGTTGTTACCTCGCCCTTGATGAGGGAGTCGGCGGTAGAGACCTCGACGGGGACGTGGCTACCGAAGCGAGAAGCGATGTTGTTTACTTGCTCGTCGATGGCAGCGTCGTCGATGGTGATGGTGTATGCGGGGATGTTGAGGTTCTTGTCGAGAGCGACGTTGACGTCGGGGGAGAGTCCGAGGTCGAACTTGAAGGTGAGCTTGTCGATTTCGCCGTCGAAGTCGATTGGCTGTTGGTCTTTGTTGGGGAGGGGCTCGCCGAGGATGTCGAGGTTGTTGTCCTTGATGTAGGAGGAGAGGGTCTCACCTACGAGGTTGTTGATCTGGTCGACGAGGATGGATTTGCCGTAGAATTTCTTGACCATGCTAGCGGGAGCGTGGCCGGGGCGGAAACCTTTGATAGCGACACGTTTGCCGTAGTCCTTGATGGCTTTTTCTACTTTTGGCTCGTAGTCGGCCTTCTCGAACTCTATTGTGAGGATGGCGTTGAGCGCATCAATGTTTTCTTTAGAAATGTTCATTTCAACGGGTTGTTGGGAATGTGAAATATTAGATTAGTACGGATGAGGGGACTCGAACCCCTACGCCTTTCGGCATCAGATCCTAAGTCTGACACGTCTACCAATTTCGCCACATCCGCATGGGCATGCCATTTTAAGCGTGGCAAAGTTAAGGCATTTATCTGCTCAAAAGGCGAAAAGGGGAGTATTTTTTTTGAGCGTCAAAGGATTAGTCGTCGAACTTGCGTCGTCGGAGGATGAAATCTTTGCCGAGGTAGACCTCACGGACTTTCTCGTCTCCGGCGAGTTGTTCGGCCGTTCCTGCACGGAACAATTTGCCTTGGACTTGTATGTAGGCGCGGTCGCAGATGGCGAGCGTCTCGCCGACGTTGTGGTCGGAGATGAGGACACCGATGTTCTTGTCTTTGAGGTGCGAGACGATTTTTTGGATGTCGTAGACTGCGATGGGGTCGACGCCCGCGAAGGGCTCGTCGAGCATGATGAATTTGGGGTTTATGGCGAGTGCGCGGGCGATCTCCGTCCTTCGTCGCTCGCCGCCGGAGAGCTGGATGCCCTTGCTCTTGCGTATGTGGCTGAGGCCAAATTCGGAGATGAGCTCTTCGAGGCGGGCGAGTTGGTAGTCCTTGGGGTAGTCGGTCATTTCGAGAACTCCGAGGATGTTGTCTTCGACGCTCAGGGTGCGGAATACGGAGGCCTCTTGGGCGAGGTATCCGACTCCGAGTTGCGCGCGGCGGTAGACGGGGAGGTGCGTTATCTCTTGGTCGTTGAGGTAGACGTGGCCCTCGTTTGGCTCGATGAGTCCGACGGTCATGTAGAAAGTTGTCGTCTTGCCAGCTCCGTTAGGGCCGAGCAGACCGACGATCTCGCCTTGTCGGACCATGATTGAGGGACCGTCGACGACTTTTCGGGAGCCGTATATCTTGACGAGCTTCTCGGTGCGGAGGACCATGTGGTCGTCGTCGGGCGTAGGGTCGGGCTCCTCGTAGATGGTGCCGATTTGGAGCTCTCCGGAATCTATTTTAGCCCTAATGGCGTCGGACTCGCTCATTGTCTTGGCGGGTTGGACGGATTGAGGTTGTTGGTCTTCCATGTGTTTGGTGGTGGGGTTATTGTTGGTCGGGTTCGGGGGCTCCGAACTCCATGAGGTAGGCTTTGATGAAGGCGTCGATGTCGCCGTCCATGACGGCTTGGACGTTGGAAGTCTGGTATCCTGTGCGGTGGTCTTTGACGCGTCGGTCGTCGAAGACGTAGCTTCGGATTTGTGAGCCCCATTCGATTTTCTTCTTGCCTGCCTCGATTTTCGCCTTGGCGGCGTTGCGACGTTTGAGCTCGCGGTCGTAGAGCTGAGAGCGGAGGAGCCTCATGGCGTTCTCGCGGTTCTCTGTCTGCTTGCGCGTCTCGGTATTCTCGATGAGGATTTCCTCGGTCTCGCCGGTGTCGGGGTCGGTGTACTGGTATCGGAGTCGGACGCCGGTCTCGACCTTGTTGACGTTCTGACCGCCAGCGCCGCCGGAGCGGAAGAGATCCCAAGAGACTTTTGAGGGATCGACGTAGACCTCTATAGTGTCATCGACAAGGGGTGTGACGAAGACTGAGGCGAAAGACGTCATGCGCTTGCCTTGCGCGTTGAATGGTGAGACGCGGACGAGGCGGTGGACACCATTCTCGCTTTTGAGGTAGCCGTAGGCGGTGTCGCCCTCAATCTCGAAGGTGGCGGTTTTTATGCCGGCGTCGTCGCCATCCTGAAGGTTGGTTACGGTGACTTTGTAGTTATGAGCTTCGGCCCATCGTTGGTAGAGGCGCATGAGCATTTGCGCCCAGTCTTGGCTTTCCGTGCCGCCTGCGCCTGCGACGATTTTGAGAACGGCGGACAGCTGGTCCTCCTCGCCTTGAAGCATGTTGGCGAGCTCGGCCTCCTCGGTGAGGCGCAGCGCCTCGGCGTATGCGGCGTCGACATCGGCCTCTTCTGTTATACCCTCTTTGAGGTAGTCCATGGCGAGGTCGAGCTCCTCGGCCGCAGAGTGGACACGATCGTATGCGCCGACCCATTTTTTATTGGCTCGTACGCGTTTCATTATTTCCTCGCTATGTGCGCGGTCGTCCCAGAAACCTGGTTCTTGTGCTCTGAGATCGTCTTCTTGGAGTTCTATACGTCGGCGGTCGACGTCAAAGATACCTCCTTAACGCTTGCTCGCGTTTGTTCAGGTCCTTTATTTGGTCCTGTGTTACCATGTTTTGTATTATATGGTTACGTGGTTAGAGAATGTGTGCGTGTGGCGCAAAGGTATGGAAATTTTTCGGGAGGGTGCGTGTCAGACCTCGTCGGCACCCTCGATGTCGAGCAGACCGCCTGGCAGTTGGAGGGTTAGGGTTTGCGCCTCGTCGTCGATGGCCACGACGAAATCGTCGGTGGCGGGGAGGAGGACTTCGCGACCGTCGGCACGTCGGACGATGAAGAGGGGGTTGGCGGCCACGGTGTCGTCGATTTCCTCGATGATGCCGACTTCGCCGGAGTCGGTGGAGATGACGGTGTAGCCGATGAGGGGTTGGATTTCCTCGGCATCCTCGGGAGCGTCGCCCTCCTTGACCGTCGGGACGCAGATTCGACACCCGATGAGAGATTGGGCTTGCGAGACGGACTGTACGGATGCGAGCGTGATGGTTGCGGAGCGGTCGCCTCGCTTGGTGACGGAGGCGATCCGCATTGGGACGATGTGCCCGTCGACGAGGACGAAGAGGAACTGGGCGTCGAAGACATCGTCGGGGTCGGCATCGGGAGCTATCTTGATGAGAATGGCGCCGGACGTGCCGTCGGTCTTGGTGATTGTGCCGATGGGCTCCGTCGGGGAGGGCGAGGACGGGTTGGTGGGGGAGAATATGGTGTCTATTGTCATGATTGTGTCGTGGGGACTCTTATAGTTTGAGGACGCTGAATTTCGTGTGGAAGCGCCATTTCTCGCGATACGTGCCGCGAGAGTGGCGGAGAACTTTCACCCACGTGGCCTCGGGGATGGCTTCGCGACCGACCTCGGGGGGGACGGTGCCGAAAAGGGACATCTGGGTGAGTGCGTTACAGTCATCGAAGGCGTAGTTGCCGATTTTGGAGACCGTCGCGGGGATGGATATGGAGCTCAGTGACGCGCAAGCGCGGAAAGCGTCGTCGTCGATGGCGCGTGCGGAGGACGGGATGTTGACCTCGGCGAGCGCGACGCAGTCGGCGAACAGACCGTCGGGGACGAGAGCAAGCCCGTCGGGGAGGTGGGCGGCGACGAGGCTGCGGCATCCGCTAAAGGCACTCTTGCCGAGCGAGCGTACGGAAGAGGGGATGTCGATGGACGTGAGGCTTGAGCAATTCTCGAAAGCGCAGTCGGCGACATCCTCGACACCCTCGGGAATGGTGAGGCTGCGGATCGACTGGCAAGATCGGAACGTGCCCGTGGCAATCGAATATATGCGAGAAGGAAGCGTGATGTCTGTCAGGCTATTGCAACTCGCGAAAGCGTAGTCGCCGATGGAAGATACTGACTCGGGGATGCTGATGCTTTGGAGGCTTGTACACCCCTCGAAAGCTTGGAGCCCGATCTCATTGACTCCATTGAGGATCGTGACGCGTGATAGGTTGGAGCATCCGTTGAAAACCTTCCAGTCGACGCTGGCGACCGTCTCGGGAATCGTGACCTCGGTGAGGGCTCGGCATCCGCTGAAGGCTTCCCACCCTATCGTCTCGAGACCGTCGGGCAGGGAGAGGGACGTGAGGCTCGCGCAATCGGAGAAAGCGGCATCGGCGATGGAGCGGACGCCACTCGGGATGACGAGTTTGGAAAGGGAGGAGCAACGGGCGAAAGCGGCATCGGCGATAGACTCTGCGGCTGGCAAGATGACGGGTCGACCCTCGACACCGCCCTCGTAGGACGAAGAGTCCGGCTCGGTGAGGACGACGCGGCGGAGGAGGGCGCAGCCCTCGAAAGCAGAGCTGCCGATGTCGGCCACCTCGCCGCTCATGCTGACGCTCTGGAGACCTGTGCATTCGGCGAAGGCGTGTGACGGTATGGCGCGGAGCCCCATGGGCAAGGTGACGGCCACGAGACCCTCACATCGCCAAAAAGCCGACGGGGCGAGGGATGTGACCCTGCGCGGCAGGTATATGACGAACGTTTCGGGATTTTTGGGGCAGAAGATGACGCGCGAAGTGTCGGCCGAGAAGAGGACGCCTTGGCTCTCGAAAAAGAACTTGTTGGCGGAGTCGACGGACAGACTCGTGAGGTGGCGGCAGCGCGATATGGCATCGTCTTGAATGACTTGGATCGACGCTGGGAGTCGGAGCGAGTCGAGGGATTCGCAGTCGGCAAAGGCGCTATTGCCAAGATATCGCAGCGAGTGAGGCAGGGCGACCGTGGAGAGGTTGGCGCAGTTGGCGAAAGCGGCTCCGCCTATTGAGAGGACTCCGTCGCTCAATATGGCGGTGCGGAGAGCCGTGCATCCGCTAAAGGCAGCTGCGGGAATGTGGGTCAGCGAGCCAGGGATGTTGACGCTGTCGAGGGCGGTGCACATGTCGAAAGCGTTGCGCCCGAGGGTCTTGAGGCTGTCGGGCAAGGCGATGGTGCGCAAGGCAGTGCATCGGGCGAAAGCTCGTGCGCCAATGGAGGTGACGGACGTCGGGATGTTGACGTGCGCAAGGGTCTTGCAGAGTGAGAAAGTGCCGTCGGCGATGTTGTCGACGGTGTTGGGGATGTCGTAGTTGGTGAGGTCTGACGCTTTGGGGTAGAGGAGGATTCGCGTCATATCCTTATTAAAAAGGACACCGTCGGAAGATCGGAAGGCGGGGTTGCCAGGGTCGACATTGACGGCTCGGAGGGTCGAGTAGCCGTGGTCGCCGCCGAAATCGACATCGATGGAGGTGACGGAGGCGGGGATTTGGAGCGTCTGCATCTGGCTGCACCAGCGGAAAGCCTCGGCCGTGATGGCTGTCACGTGGCGGTTGGCCACGGTGTCGGGGATGACGACATCGAGGACGTCGTCGACGAAGCACAGGGCGACGGTGGAGTCGGAAGTGAGCGAAAAAGTGAGATATCCGCTTTTAAATTTTCCTATGACGGAAGAGGTTGGCTGCGCAGCGACGCTGAGGAACGTCGAGAGCGCGACGAAGAGGGTTATGTAGAGATTTTTCATGGAAGTCAGAAAGGAAACGCATCGCCGGGCAGGGCGTCCGGCATCGTTATGGAATACAAAATTAGTTATCTGCGGTTTACGGACGATAGGCGAGTTGTGTTTCAATAGGTAAAGCACTGTGAGATAGGAAGTAGCGAGTGTTGTTAAAATTAGGCAAACGACCGCAAAATAGTTGTAAATGTGAACATTGAAAGTTCCAAGGGAATATGAGAACAATTACTTTTACCATTGGATGTAATTTAGAGCACTATCACTTACCACAAAAGAAACAACAGTATTATGAAACGTCTTATCATTCTATTCGCCCTGATGATTTCAGCGACGGGGGCGATGGGCGCACAAAATAACAAGGTACGTGCGATATTCATGTTCCAGTTGACGCGCTACTCCTCATGGGAGGTCGAGGCTGGAGCAAAATCATTTGTCGTTACGGTCGTAGGAGCGGACGACGTAGCCGAAGAGTTTGAGAACGTCACGAAGGGCAAGACCATCCAGGGACTCCCTATTAATGTGATAAAGTCGTCGTCGACGCGCAACTTGCCCAAATCCGATGTCATATATTTGGCTCCCAGCTTTGCAGACAGGACCCGTAGCGTCATCAGTGACCAGTATGGCAACAAGACCTTGGTCATCGGCGGACGTGAGGGCATGTGTCAGAACGGCGCGCAGGTGTCGCTCACGGACGACGGCACGAAAGTGGGCTTCGAGTGGAGCCGGCACAACATCGAAAAGGGGGGCGTCAAGATCTCTCCAAAAATATTGAGCATGGGCAAGGAGCTTAACTAAGCACCTGCTTTCAGATATTGGTTTGAGCCGCCGGCTCCCTTTTTTGGGGGTCGGCGGATTTTTTTAGGGTCGTCGGCATTGGCGGTGGGGAGGAAAAGTAGGGGTGTTTTTGCGGTCGGGGGAGGGTGACGGAAAGGGGATGTGCGGAAAAAGGGGTAGTTAATTTGTGTTTAGTGGTATTGTTTTATATGGGTACACATAAAAAGATATTGTTATAATATTTAACTGATATGGGAGGTAGGATTAATTTTTTTCAGAAAAACACGTAACTTTGGATAGGCTTGTTCGTAACAAGTGTTAAAAACAGCCAGAAGACTGGAAGGTAACCCTGGAAGGCGTGATGCCGGTGGGGAACGAAGGCGCGGGCAGCTTTCCCTTATAAGACCAGCCCGGTTGTTTGATATTCATTTTAAATGCACTTATTCAATAACAGATTTAAAACTTAAGGTCATGAAGAGATTGTTTTTTATCATTGCGGCGATGCTTCTCATTGCGGCACCCGCATCGGCTCAACAGCAGCAGTCGAAGGTAAGGGCTATCTTTTTGCTTCAGTTCGCGAGATATGCGACGTGGCCCGTTGAAGAGAATGACCAGTCGTTTGTCATGACAGTAGTCGGATCGGACGACGTGGCGAGTGAGTTGCGTACGATAACGCGCGGCAAGACGATAAAGGGGCGCACGATAGACGTCGTTACGTCGACATCGGCTCGCAACCTGCCAAAGAGTGACATCATCTACCTCGGCGAAGAGTTTGCAGACAAGACTAAGAAAGTCATCGACGACCAGTATGGCCGCAGGACGTTGGTCGTAGGCAGCAAAGAGGGGATGTGCGAGCAAGGCGCCCAAGTGGCCCTCACTGAGGAAGGCAACAAGATCGGCTTCGAATGGAGCAAGAAGAATGTCGACCGCGGTGGCGTAAGGGTCAACCCGAAGGTACTGCTTATGGGCAAAGAGCTGAATTAGTTTTAGTTTTCAATTGATAGAGTAGTTTATTTGGTTTTTGGCCGCCGGCTTTCTACAGACGTAGGAGGCCGGCGGTTTTGGCATGTGTGGATGTTGATGACGTTGGGCGTTAGGGTGTTGTGGGAAAATGCTTACTTTTGGGGGTTAAAACTATCAAGGCATGTTGATTATAGGAATCGCGGGCGGTTCGGGTTCCGGCAAGACGACGGTCGTCAGGAAGCTGGTGTCGAAGATGGACCCGAGCCGCGTGGCAGTAATGAGCCAAGACAACTATTATAATGACAATAAGCACCTTACTCTCGAGGAGCGCAGGAAGATCAATTTTGACCATCCGGACGCCATCGAGTTTCCCCTCCTCGTCGAGCATCTGAAGGAGCTGAAGGCGGGTCGCGCGGTGGACATCCCGACATACTCGTTCGTCTTCAGCACTCGAATGGAGGCGACGGAGAGGGTCGAGCCGAGAGACGTCATCATCGTCGAGGGAATATTGGTTTTGGCGATTCCGGAATTGAGGGAGCTGATGGACATCAAGGTATTCGTCGACGCCGACGCCGACGACCGCCTGGCGCGCAGGATTCGCCGCGACGTGGCGGAGAGGGGGCGCGAGTTGAGCGGCATCCTCGACCACTACGAGGGGACGGTCAAGCCGATGCACCTCCAGTTTGTCGAGCCGTCGAAGCGTTATGCCGACCTCATCGTGCCGCAAGGAGGAGACAATGAGAGGGCCATCGACGTGTTGCGTCATTTTATTGAGAAGAAGATTGGTTAATTTCGCGGCATGGAAGATTTTTTCGTAATCAAGAGTGGAGAGCGTGCCGATGATGGCACGTGGGTCTTCACGGTCTCTGTCAACGGTGGTCATGAGGTTTTCAAGGGTCACTTCCCCGGCAAGCCCGTCGTGCCTGGCGTCATGACGCTGATGATGACGCGCAAATGCGTGGAGCAGGCTTTGGGGCTTGGCTCGACGAGGATAGCGTCGGTGAAAGATGCCAAATATGTGTCTCCGATTGTGCCAGACGGCGTCGACGTGGTGATTTCGTTCACGGTCGATGACGCTCTTGGCGTTCGTGCTGACGTTCGCTCGGCAGATGGTCGGGAGTTCACGAAGATAAGGATGTCGCTCATAAAGGAGTAGCGCATCCGCCTTTCCTTTTACCCGTTTTATAAGATACGGCTCGCCTTGGTGTGCGCTACTGGGGCGAGAACGTTATCGTATCCGTATGTAACGGATTGTCATCAAGTGACGTATGAGGGAAGCGTGTGACATCGTCGCCGAAAGTTGGCGTCGCGGTCTCGCATGGGAATAATAGTTAGGTGTCCACTTTATAAAATCATTTGTGAGCAAAAAGGCTACAGGAGCTTTGACCGCCGCCGAGTGCAAAACTTTGGCGAGTCGTCTGAAGTGTGCAGTCATAATCCCCACATATAACAATGAGGGAACCATTGCGAGCGTCTGTCAGGAGGCGTCGGAGTGGTGCAGGGACGTGTTTGTGGTCAATGACGGGTCGACAGACGGGACGGGCGGGATATTGGCGACAAAGCCTGGGGGAGTGACGGTCATCGAATATCCCGACGGTAAGAACCGAGGCAAGGGCTACGCGCTAATGACGGGGCTCAAGCACGTCAGGTCTTTAGGGTTCGAGAGGGCTGTGACGATGGATGCCGACGGGCAGCACTTCGCATGCGACATTGCCACCCTCCTTGTCGAGGAGGAGCTTTTCCCCGGCTCGTTCATCATCGGAGCGAGGAACATAGAGGCAGACGGCATGCCCCACAAGAACACCTTCGCCAATAAATTCTCAAATTTTTGGTTCAAGTTGTTCACCCTTGAGACCCTGAGCGACACGCAGAGCGGTTTCCGCCTCTATCCGTTGTCCGACGTTGTCGGGATGAAGCTCTACACCCCGCGTTACGAGATGGAGATGGAGGTGGCGGTGCGCCTGGCGTGGCGAGGCGTGAGGGTCGTGAACGTCCCCGTCGGCGTGTGCTACCCCGAGGATAGGGTGAGCCATTTCCGTCCGGGGCGTGACTTTTTGAGAATCAGCTTGTTGAACTGCGTATTGTTCATAGTGGCGTTATTGTGGTTCTATCCTGTGAAGTGTTGGCGATGGTTGCGTAACGGCGACTGGCGTAGCTGGCTTGACCGAAACCTGTTGCATAGTGGCGAGAGTACCGAGCGGTTGGCGTCGGCTGTGGCGGCAGGCGTCATGATGTCGGTCATGCCCTTCTGGGGCTTCCAGACGGTGGCGGCAATATGCTTTGCGCAGCTGATGGGGCTTAACAAGATCGTGGCAGCCGCGGCGGCCAATATCAGCTTGCCGCCATTCATCCCGTTCATCGTATACGCCGGGATGCATCTTGGCGGCATATTCTTGGGGATTGACGTGAAGCTGTCGCCAGCCGACGCTACGATGGAGGTCGTCGGAGACAACATGTTGGCATTCTGCATAGGATCTGTTATTTTAGGAGTCGGTTTAGGAACTATCGTCTGGCCTTTAGCATGGATTTTCATTAGGCAGTTGCGCCAATGAGTAGAATTTTCTTGAAGATTTCAGAATGGCTCGGTAAGGGTCGTGCGCGGTTGTGGCTGCTTTTGACGGTCGTGACTGCGTTTGTCATATTTGGGGCATCGCGCTTGAAGGTGTCAGAGGACATAGCAGATTTCTTCCCCGAAGAGGACCGTGGGCGTCTTGAGTTGCTTGGTCGGCTGCGCTCGATGGACAGGTTGACGTTCATCCTTGAGGGTCAGGCGGAGCGGTCCACCGACGCGTCGCCCTCGATGGGCGCGAGCGAGCGGCTCGTAGACGCTGGCGAGTTGCTTGCCGGGCGTTTGGAGACGGCTTTTGATGGCGAGGCGCACGTGCAGCTGTATTACGGAACCGAGGTCACCGACTCGATGACGGCATTCGTCTACCGCCACTTGCCCATTTTACTTACAGAAAAAGATTATGCGACCGTCGACTCGCTGTTCCGCCCCGAGATGGTCGGTGAGCGGCTGCGGCTTGTGAGGGAACTCTTGTTGTCGCCCGCCGGCAGCGAGTTGGCACCATACTTGGGGCGCGACCCCCTGTTGCTCGGGTTGCCTGTTTTGGGGCGATTGAGAGATTTGGGTGTCGCGGGTACGTTGAGCATGGACGACGGGTACCTTTTCTCGGCCGACGGGAAGAGGCTTCTGCTGTTTGTCGACTTGGCGTCGGACTTTATGAGCAAGACCGAGGGGACGAGCGTCACGTCGCGAGTGCGCGATTGTGTCGAGCGACTGCACAGAGAGGACGGCGTTCAGGGCATAGAGGTCTACTGCTATGGCGCGCCACTGGTGACGGAGGCAAACTCGGAATGTGTGAAGAGCGACGAGGTGCTGACCCTTGGCGTGTCGTTGTGCATATTGTTCGTCCTTTTGGTCCTGGTGTTCAAGAGCATGCGCTCTGTAGCCCTTCTTTTCGCGCCTGTCGCCTTTGGCGGCTTGTTCGCCATGGCTGTCACGGCGGCCATGGGCGTGGAGCTGAGCCAGATGGCGTTGGGCGCGGGAGCCACGATAATGGGATTGGGGCTTAGCTACTCGATACACGTCGTGACGCATGGCGTCCATGTAGGTTCGGTAAGGCAGCTTATCGAGGAGATGGCGTGGCCGATGACCGTCGGCAGCGTGACGACGATAGGCGCGTTTGTGGCGTTGCTGTTCACGAGTTCGGTTGTGTTGAGGGACATAGGGCTTTTCGCCTCATTGACGCTCGTGGGGACGCTGGTCTTCTGCCTCGTCTTCCTGCCTCCGATGGTGAAGGTCGGAGCGAGCGGGCGCGGTTGGGCGTTCGGGCTTATGGAGCGCGTGGCCGGGTATGACTATTCGCGGAACAGATGGCTTGTCGGCGGCTTGACGGTCGTCTTCGTGGTGTCGCTCTTTTTCTTTGGCGACGTGAGGTTCAATTGCGACATGTCTGGGCTTAACTATGAGGGCGACAGATGGTTGCAGAAATCGCTGACGGTTATGGAGGAGACGCTCGGCATCGGGGGGCATGAGTCGGCAGTCGTCGTGACAGGAGGCTCGGCCGAGGCGTTGGCAGACAATGCGGAGCGGTTTAGCAGCGTGGCAGACAGCCTGTTGGGCAAGGGACTCGTGTCGGTAAAATCGATAGGGCGGTGCGCACTGCCAAGCGTCCACGTGGCGAGCGATAGGGCGGAGCTGTGGAACAAGATATTCAGTGGCGAGAGGGTCGACACTGTATTGGCTGTTTTGCGGAGCGAAGGTCGCGCCATGGGCTTTGCCGAAGGGGCGTTTGACGGCTTTGCGAGACTTGTGAGACAAAAGGCTGGGGGAGAGTGCGTTGAGGCAGAAGAGCTGATGCGTACGCCAGTGTTCAGCGAATGGGTGAGCGAGGGCGACGGAGCATTGCTTATGAGTTACAGGTTGGAGGTCGACATGGACGTGAGGGACGAAGTTCTCAGCCGATTGGGAGACGTGGAAGGATGCGTCGTAGCGGACATGGGCTATTACAGCCGCGAGGCGACTCGGCTTATGGTTGACGATTTCAACTGGCTCTTGTGGCTCAGCTCAGTAATTGTAGCCGTGGCTCTGGTGCTGTCGTACGGCAGGGTGGAGCTATTCCTCCTGACCTTCATGCCGATGGTCGTCGGGTGGGTGATAATACTCGGGTTGATGGCGATGTTTGGCGTGGAGTTCAACGTGGTGAACATCATCTTGTCGACATTCATCTTTGGCGTGGGCGACGACTACTCGATCTTCATAATGGACGGATTGCAGGGATGGTATGCGCGCGGTCGTCGCGTCATGGCAGGGCATAAGACGGCAATCATGTTGAGCGCGTTGGCGGCAATGGCAGGACTTGGGGCTCAGGTCTTTGGCCGCCATCCGGCGGTTCACTCTTTGGGCATGATATCGATATTCGGCTTGGCGGCCGTCATCGTGACGAGCTTCGTCGTGCAGCCCGTGCTGTTTCGTCTTCTGATTACCAACCCCGTGGAGCGCGGCGGCGTGCCCTATACTTTGGCGTCGTTGGTTCGTGGCGTCGTGGCGTTCGGATTTTTTGGGCTGTGCTGCCTTATGTGTGAGATTGTGGCGGTCGCCTTGTGGTGCGTTGTGAGGGACGGCAGCAAACGAAGGCGAGCCGTGCGGACTGTGGCGTGGCGAGTCATGAGAGCCTACCTATGGGTTTGCCGCCCGATATTGAGGGTCGACAGTCCCGACGTGAGCCGAGGAGGACAGGCTGTCGTGGTGTGCAACCACCAGTCGTTTTTAGACATATTGAGCCTTATGGGCTCATCGCCCAACCTTGTATTCGTAGTTAAGGGGTGGGTTCGCAAGTCAGTGATATTAGGGCCCGTGGCGGAGGCTATGGGCTTCGTGTGCGTCGACGATGGCGAGGAAGGCATGGTCATGGATGGCGTAAGGCGCGCCGTTGCGGAGGGTTGCTCTGTCGTGGTGTTTCCCGAGGGCAGCAGGAGCGCGGACTGTCGGGTCAGAAGATTTCATAAGGGAGCAGCGTATATGGCGTCGGTCGTCGGGTTGCCGTTGCGCCCCGTGGTGTTCTACGGCAACGGGCTGTCGGTCTCAAAGAACCAGCCGCTCAACCTGATGCGTTGCGCGTTGGGGAGCGACGTCATGGATGACGTGACCATTGTCCGAGGGGCTGACGACGCGGAGGTGAAATCCGTGACCAAGCATTTGCAGGAGATTATTTCGCTCCGCTTGGCGGAGATGCGCAAAGAGCGCGACGCAAAGAACATATACTATCGCGACCTCTTGTCGCGAGGCTACATATATCGCGGGATAAAAGAGTATAAGGAGGCCGTGAGGTTCGCTCGCACGGGTGCCGAAATAGATATACCTGCCGCTGATGCCAATGGCTGTATCGACGTCGGCGTGTCGCCATTAGGGCTGCGCGCCTACTGGGTCGCCTTGTTGAGCGACGCCAAGACCGTCACGGCGACGGTGGAGAGCGACGAGGAGGCGGAATATTGCCGACGGTCGCCCCTTTCCACATATCTTGCCTCTCGTGGGCGCGAGGTTCTGTGGAGGGTCATCAAGTAGCCGAATTTCTACCTATCTTTACGCTATGAGGGTAGAAAAGGAGGAGGGTGTAGTACTCTCGGCGGTCAAATATGGCGAGAGCGGCATCGTCGTCAACGTCTTGACGCGCAGCGAGGGACGCCGCGGCTTCATGGCGTCGGCAGGACGAGGGCGAGGGCGCGTGTCGTCGATGCTTCTGCCCTTGTCGGTCATAGAGTTTGTCGCGGCAGGTCATAAGCCGTCGCAGATGCGGCGTATGAGCGACATCCACCTGGGCCACCCATTCAAGTCGATACCCTTCTCGCCGTTGCGTCGGGCGGAGGCGTTCTTTATAGCCGAGTTGCTGTGTCATGCCGTTCCGGACGATGTTCCAGACCCCGACTTGTTCGACTTCGTCAGCGGAGCTGTTGCCGCCCTTGACGATGGGATGGAGGGTGACTATAACTTCCACCTCTTCTTCATGATGCGCCTGGCTGACTATTTAGGTTTCGGACCAGACATCAACAGAGAGGGGATGCCTATTTTCGACATGGCGGCTGGCACGTGGGTGGCAACATACCCACCGCATCCCGACATCGTCACGGGGCGTATGGCGGACTTGTGGCACTGGGCATCGGCTGTCGAGACGGGCGGCTTGGCGGGAATGCCTATGAGCCGCATTGAGCGTCAGGAGCTTATCGCCCTCATGACCAAGTATTACAGATTGCACCAACCAGGATTTCGCGACTTGTCGTCGCAACAGATCTTGGCGCAACTATAAAAATATTGAGAATGTTCACACCTCATCCAGAGATTCAGTTCGCCTCGCCAGCCGAGATTAAGACCTTCCAAGAGGAGCGTCTGCGCGAAGCCATAGCCTATGCGGCGGCCAAGTCGCCCTTTTACAAGAGGATGTTCACCGAGACGGGCATCGACCCGCAGAGCATCCGTACCATTGAGGACCTGCGACGACTGCCGCTGACGACCAAGGCCGACTTGCAGAACAACAACGACGACTTCATCTGCGTAGGTCGTAACGAGATTGCCGACTACGTCACGACGAGCGGCACTCTTGGCGAGCCTGTCACCGTGGCACTCACGGAGAGCGACCTTGAGAGGC
Organism: Clostridium sp. CAG:343; assembly: GCA_963616565.1. GTDB lineage: Bacteria > Bacteroidota > Bacteroidia > Bacteroidales > Marinilabiliaceae > W3P20-009. The sequence continues at coordinate 56,150 of CAVEKX010000002.1, read as the reverse complement.
TGGCGTATAACGAGAAGCTGTCGTTTGGCGTGGCTGGATGCTCGTCGGATGACGTCATGCAACTGATGGTGACCCTCGACCGCAGGTTCATGGCCGGCTACGCCTACTACCTTGGCGCCAGGGCGATGGGCATGGGCGTGTGCCGCGTCGGCAACGGAATACCGCAGTTGCAGTGGGACACCATAGGGCGCGTGCGCCCCACGGTTGGAATGTGCGTGCCGTCATTCTTGATGAAACTCATAGATCATGCGGAGCAGAACGGCATAGACCATCATGCGTCGTCGATAAAGAAATTCATCTGCATCGGCGAGGCGTTGCGTACGCCCGACGGCGAGTATACCAAACTTGGCAAGCAGATTGCCGCCCGATGGCCGGAGGTGAGCATGTACACCACCTACGCCTCGACCGAGATGCAGAGCTCGTTTACCGAGTGCGGCTGCTTCAACGGCGGGCATTGCCAGCCGGAGCTTATCATCGTAGAGCTTCTTGACGACGAGGGCAACCCCGTAGGCGAGGGTCAGGTAGGCGAGGTGACGATTACCACGCTGGGCATTGAGGGCACGCCGCTCATCAGGTTCCGCACGGGCGACATGGTGAACCACTATACGGGCAAGTGCGGATGCGGCAGGCAGACGATGCGACTGGGCAGCGTGGTCGGGCGCAAAGGGCAGATGATAAAATATAAGGGCACGACATTGTACCCCCCTGCCATATTCGACATTTTGGACGGCATACAGGGCGTCGTCAACTACGTCGTAGAGGTCTACACCAACGAGCTTGGCACCGACGAGGTGATGGTGCGCGTCGGGTCGCGTGACGCTTCGGAGGCGTTTGCCAAGAAGATAAAAGACATATTCCGCGCCAAGGTGCGCGTGGCTCCGGGCGTATCGTTCGAGAGCCCAGACTACATAAGCAAAATCATGTTTCCACCGACGAGCCGCAAGGCCGTCAAATTCTTCGACTTGCGATGAGCGTAGAGTCCACCAACCTCAGCCTCGGGCAGTTTAAGGAGCAGGTTCTTGCCGACTATCGCATGGCCTACATGGGTCGTGAGATGCTGCGTGCTGCACAGGTCGAGGCCGACTGCCACTACGTCACCCAGTTGAGCGACGTGGCTCAGGTGGCGTTGGCGCGTTTTGTCGAGCCTGACGACGCATATATATCGGCGGGCTTGGACCTTACGGCGGAGATGGCCATGGGTCGGCAGACGGCACGAGGCTTCTTCGGGTCGCTCTTCTCGGCTGCTGCCGACGTCTATTCCCACGGCTCGCCAAGCCGCATGGCCGTGGCTGTCGGCATGGCGTTGGCAGATGCGTCGGCTGGTCGGACTGGTCGGATAATAGTTTGCACGGCGTGCGGAGACTTTGGCACCGATGGCGACTTCTTGGAGTCGGTATGCTATGCGGCGGCGAGGTCGTTGCCGCTGTGCATCGTCCTTTGGAACAATAACGGCACGACATCCAACGGCAACATGATACGCCAACTTAGCGGCTTCGGGCAGACCGTCAAGGGTCGCAAGACCCTCTGCATAGAGGCCGTCAAGGGTGGCGACTATGCGGCATTGTGCCGCGTCATGATGACGCAGACAGGTCGCTCGCGTCAGGGGCTTACGACGCTGACCTTCGTGAGCGGCGCGGAAGACGAGATGCCGCAATTCTCTCAGTGGCTGGAGGATCGTCAGATAGCGCAGCGCCAGCAGTTGTCGGGCGTAGAGGATGCGGCACGTCAGGAGGTGGAGCGCGAGAGGCGCGGCGCGTACCTGACATCGCTCGTGGCGGACACACCGCTGCGGCATCCGCATCGGCAGCTGATGAACATGACTCACCTGTATGGCGAGGCGGCCGTGGCCGTCATGCCAATGACATCGGCACCCGGCGTGACGAACAAGGCGATAGGCGTGGCGCAAGCCGGGCTGCTGCCCGTCATCGGGACGACGTCGGCCGACATAAGGGCGTCGCTCTTGGCGAGCTATCCTGAGGTCAATGTGATAATGCGCACGACGGACATAGAGATAGGCGAGGTCATGGCCTGCACGGCGGCCTCGACAGAGATATGGACACCGGCATGCCATGCCGAGGCCGAGACGGCATACCGCGACCTGTTGGGTCGCCCACGCCAGGCGGTCGTCATGGAGCCCGGGGCGGCATCGGCCGAGGCGAGGACATCGTCGCCCGTCGTCGGTGGAGCGCAGAGGCTCACGGAGGGCGAGGACATAACGCTCGTATCCTTCGGCCCGACGACGCAACCTGCGGCTGACGCCACGGCACTGATGAAGCGTCAGAACGCGAGGGTGGAGCATATTCACCTCGACACGTTGCGACCGCTCGACACGTCGGCTGTCGTGGGAGCGTCGCTGCGCAAGACGAAGCGCCTTGCCATTGTGGACTCCGACCCTTCGGGGCTGTCGGCGCGGCTCATTGTGGCACGACTGACGGAGACGCAAGACGCGATGCGCCACTTGATGACCCCGCCCGCGATAATATGCCCACAATCGGGACTACGGCCTGCCGAGCCGCATGATATATGCGTGGCATTGTCGGCAATGCTGAATTAAGACACTAACAAGATGAAAATGAGGAAAGTTGTCGCCTTCATGGTCATGACGTTCTGCTCTGTCGTCGTCATGGCGCAAGATGCCGCCACGGCAAAGTTGGAGCGCGGGATAAAGGCGGCGTATGCTGAAATGGAGACGCTAACGTGCTCATACACATTGGCGCGGAAGGTGAGCATGCTTACCGACGTGGCGCAGGAGAATGGCACGTTGAGCTATACGAAATCGCGTCGGACGCTGATCTTGGCGAGCGTGACGACACCGGGCGACAGCACCATCATGACGCCCGTGAGCATCACGAACGTCAGCGGCGGCAAGCGTCAGACGATGGATGCCATGAAAAACACGGCAATGCGACAGATGTTGGACGTCATAACGGCGTGCTTCTCGGGCGACTTTGGCGCGGTGCGCTCAGCGGGCAACGTGTCGGTGCGAGACACTGGCCCGACGACCGTCGTGGGCTTCACACCGACAGACAGGAGAACCCTCAGACACATAAGCTCTATCGAGTTGACTTTCGGCAATGACGACTACGGGCTGCGCCAGATGGTGGTGGCGCAGAAGGGTGGTGATTTCATGACGTACACCTTTGGAAAGAAAAAGACCCAAACGCACGCCAAGAGCCGCAAATAGAGGCGGCTCATTTGGCTAATTATAAGTAATTTTGCGCAAAAGCCTAAATACAGGACAATGCTTAAAGACAAAATAGAAGCCCTCAAAGCCGAAATTGACGGCCTCAAGGCAGCAAACGCAGAAGAAGTTGAGGCTCTGCGAATCAAGTATCTCAGCAAGAAAGGCTTCGTAAGCCTCCTTTTTGAGGAGTTCAAGACCGTCGCTCCTGAGATGAAGCGCGAGATGGGTCAGCGACTCAACGAGCTGAAGACCCGCGCCCAGGACCGCATAGCCGAGCTGAAGGCTCAGGCGGCAGCGGCAGCCGTCACGACGCAAGAGAAGACTGACGTCACACGTCCTGGCACCCCGTCGCCTATCGGTGGTCGTCACCCGATCTCGATCGTGAAGAATGAGATTGTAGAGATCTTCGCGCGCCTTGGCTTCACCGTGGCCGAGGGGCCTGAGGTTGAGGACGACTGGCACGTCTTCACGGCACTCAACTTCCCACCCGAGCACCCTGCGCGCGACATGCAGGATACGTTCTTCATCAACACCAACCCCGACATCCTTCTCCGCACCCACACCAGCTCTGTCCAGGTGCGCGAGATGGAGCGTAAGCGTCCGCCAATCCGTGCGGTGTTCCCTGGTCGCGTGTTCCGCAATGAGGCAATCTCGGCGCGTGCGCACTGCATATTCCACCAGGTCGAGGGCCTTTACGTGGCAAAGAACGTATCGTTTGCCGACTTGAAGCAGGTTCTCCTGTATTTCGCCAAAGAGATGTTTGGCGCAGATGTCGAGATACGTCTTCGCCCGTCATACTTCCCGTTTACTGAACCGTCTGCCGAGATGGACGTCAGCTGCACACTTTGCGGTGGAAAGGGTTGCGGTGTCTGCAAGGGCTCGGGATGGTTGGAGATCCTTGGTTGCGGCATGGTAGACCCTGCCGTCCTTGAGAACAACGGCATCGACCCGAAGGAGTATAGCGGCTACGCGTTCGGCATGGGCGTTGAGCGTATCGCAATGTTGCGCTACGGTGTTGACGACATCCGTAACTTCTTTGAGAACGACGTTCGTTTCTTGTCGCAGTTCCAATCTGCGATGTAGGGACGAGACAAGATATAAAAAGGGACGCCCCGCGACATGATTGGATGTCGCGGGGCGTCGTTGTTTTATGGAGTGGTGTGCCTACTCCTCTATCTTTGGAGTTGAGGAGTCTTTGGAGTCTGTGGCTTGCTGGGCGTTGTCTTGCTCCTTCTTGTCTTTCTTGCCTTTGGCGAGTTTGGCAATCAGACCGCCGACGGCAGCTATGGCGACAAGAATCAGCTTCCAGAACTTGAGGAGGAAGGCTCCGATCTTGGCGAGGACTCCGGTCTTGGCGAGGATGGACCCTGCGACGAGAGAGCCGATGGTAAGGTCGGAAGAGATGTCGGTATCGGAGTCGAAGTCGGTATACGTGTAGCCTTTTTTGAAGGTGAAGCTCTTGATTACCAGATCTTCCTTCTTTTGCACCTCGGGAAGATCCTCGGGCGAGATGACAGCGTTGACGGAGAGGACTCCGTACCTGCCGAGGAGGCGTATGTCGTAGTTGATAACGTCGTCGCCATTGTAGTTCTTATAGGTCCTGCCCCAAATGAGGGTGTGCGAGCCTTGGATATATTTGGGCGTGGCGGCCCAGCCTATGAGAGAGAGTTGTTGTTCGGGGTCACGTTCTTTGTTGGACTCAGCGTTGCTCTCTTTGAGGGTCGCGAGGAGGTCGTCGTAGTCGATGGTTGAGGCATCGTCGTCGGAGATGTAGCCGCAGTCGGCGAATGAGATGGAGTAGGCGACATTGACTTGATAGAACATCTCATTGTCAGAAGGGATGAGCGCGCCAAGCATGTCCGGGTCATAGGGGTTGCCCCAATAATCAGAGAAGAGGTGGTTTGCTTGCTCGGTGTCGATGAACAGGAAGCCATTAGGGACACGGATGGAGACATTGCAGGTGTCGAGATAGACGAGACCGGAGTCGCCGTAGATGACGTCTTCTTTAAGATAGTCGAGCTCCTCCTCTGTGTAGCCGGCGTTGTACATATCATCGTCAGTGACGATGGAGAAAGAGGAGAGAGACAATGCGGCGACAGAGGCTGCGAGAGTCAGAAAGATGTTTTTTAGGTTCATAAATGGAGTGTTTTTTTCCGTCTCGCAATTTACATAAAAGCTGTGGAGGCACAGCCGTTTGGGGGGGGGGGGAATCGCGAGGGCGCAGATTATGGCAAAGAGGTATATATTTGTGGGCGTTAAAAAGAGAGTAAATGAAACAGGGTTACGAGATTGAGTTGGAGCCATTTGGGAATATCGAAGTGACGATAAACCAGAGGGCTCGGAGGCTGATAATGCGCATGGGTGCGGATGGCGTGGTTAGGGTGACGTCGCCAGTGGGAGTATCGGAGGCGTACGTGAGGAAGTTTGTGGAGAAAAACGCGGGCTATATTGAGAAGAGGCGGCAGGAGATAAGCGAAGCGGGCAAGGGTGGGGATTTGCTGTTTACGCCCGAGACGGAATTTAGGACACGGACACGGAAGTTGAGGTTGATGGCGACGGCAAAAGACGGGAGAGTGAGGGCTACGATAGGAAAAGAGTGGGTGAGCGTGACGTATCCCGAGGGGGAGAACATAGCAGAGGCGAGCTTTCAGGAGTTTGTAAGGAAAGCGATAGGCGCGGCATATAAGCGCGAGGCGGCAGAATACTTGCCAGGACGGTTGGCGATGTGGGCGAAGCGGTTAGGGCTGGAATATAAATATGTGGACATCAGGGATATGCGGTCGCGTTGGGGGAGCTGCTCGACGACGGGGAGGATATGTCTTAACTCGCAGCTGATGAGGCTGCCCGAGCGGCTGATAGACTTGGTGATTGTGCATGAGCTGACGCACACGATACACCCCGACCATAGTGCGGCTTTTTATGCCGACCTTGACAGGTTTTTGGAAGGGCGGCATGCCGCATTGAGGGCTGAACTGAAAAAACAGGGCACGATGGTTACGCCTGCACAGACGTATCAGGAGGAGGCGTAGGCGAGAGTGGCGAGTCCGAGTCGGACGCCATCAATCTTATTTAGAGTTTCGAGGCAAGCCTCGCTTGTGGCACCCGTGGTGAAGACATCGTCGATGAGAAGGAGCGTCTTGCCGCGGGTGGAGTGGGCGTTTTTGCCGAGCGAGAAATCGCCTTGGACGTTGAGATAACGCTCGACGGCGGAGAGGCGCGTCTGCGTCTGTGCGGATTGGTGGCGGAGGAGAATGTCGGTGAGGACCGGGATGCCCGTGACGTCGGAGAAGCCTTGCGCGAGGAGGAGGCTTTGGTTGTAGCCTCGGTGTCGGAGTCGGGACCTATGGAGTGGGACGGGAATTATGGCGTCGAAAGTGTTTGCAATGCCAGCCGTCGTGGCGCGTCGTCCCATCTCTCGTCCGAGGTCGCGAGCCGTCAGTTGGTCGCCGCTGTATTTAAATCTATGGATGAGCTTGCGGAGAGATTCTCCCTTATGGAAATAGAAGCTGCTGAAAGCCGCGACGAGCGGCACACGTCCGTCCATCCTCTCCTTGACGGGGTTTTGCGCCCACGCCTCGAAGCCTGTCGACGGCAGAGAGGCTATGCACGTCTGACAGACGCCAATTTCGGAACCAGAGAGTCGCGCTCCGCAACATGCGCATACGGCAGTGGGGTTGCAGACCTCTCGAAGCCCTATGGCGAGGCTTGACAGCCATTTGAGGAACGAGTTGGTCTGAACGGGCATGGCGGAAGCGTCAAGCTTTTGGTTTGAAGCGGAGACCCATGATGATGACATCATCGACGGGGCTGATGTTGTGTCGCCAACTGTCGTAGGTGGCGTTGAGGTGTCGCACTTGGTCTTCCATAGGCTCGTCGGCGATGTTCTCGAGCATTGCCGTAAAGCGTTTTGTGGAGAACTTTTGCGCTGTCTCCTCGTCGATTGTCGTGCTTGGCGTCTCGCCATCTTTTGAGGGGTCGGAGCCGAGCTGGTCGGTGTAGCCGTCGGAGCAGAGGTATACGGTGTCGCCCTCTTGGAGTTGAGATGTCGTCTCGATGAACTCGTTATCGTTCCACACGTCGCCGATGGCTCGACGCGTGCCTTTGATTGTGGAGAGGATTCCGTGTCGGACGATGAAGACGGGGCGTTTGGCGGCAGCGGATATCATGATGCCTGTCTTCATGTCGATGTCGATGATGGCGCAGTCCATGCCGTCTCGCGTCTCGACGCTTTGGTTCTTGTTGAGCGTCTGCTTTATCTCGCTATCGAGACGTGTGAGGAGCTTGGCCGGGTGGCGCATCTCGGGTTCGCGTGTTGCCTCGTTGAGGATGGTTGTCCCGATGAGTGTCATGAACGCGCCCGGGACTCCGTGGCCTGTGCAGTCGGCGCAGCAGATGAGTGCGTGGTCGTCATACATATTGAACCAGTAGAAATCTCCGCTGACGATGTCGCGAGGACGGAAGAGTAGGAAAGAGTCGGCGAAGGGGAGATCTTTGAGGCTGGTGCGCGACGGGAGAATGGCGGTTTGGATACGGTTGGCGTAGGTGATGCTGCCGAGAATGTCTTTGTTCTTGCGCTCAATCTCGTTTTTCTTGTCGTTGATCTCCTTGGTTTGGCGAGCAACCTCGTCTTCGAGCTCTTGCTGCCTCTCCATGAGCTTGCGCTCGCGCCATTGCGCGAATTGACGGATGCCGAAGAGCAGGAGGATGACGCTGGCGATGGGGAACCAGAGCATTTTCCAGAACGGCTTGTCGATATGGATGGAGATCTTGAGGGGGCGTTGGCAGACGATGCCCGCGCTGTTGAAGGCTCGGATGTTGAGCGTGTAGTTGCCGTCGGGGATGTAGTCGAACTCCTTGTGGTTTTGGGTCCCGAGGGGTTGCCAAATGGGTGTTGTTTCATCGCCCTCGCGCTGCATGTAGTATTCGTAGGTGACGTTGACCTGGTCTTTCATGCAGATGCCGACGAACTCGAACTCAATCTTGTCTGGCTCGTCGCTGTAAGGGTAGGGGAGGTTGATGGGTTCGTGGATGTCGTGGCGTTTGCCAGCGATGGTGACGTTGGTGAGGTTGATGATTGGCGCGACACCGTTTCGCTTGTCGTAGGCACTGATGTAGTGGAGGACTCCGATGTTGGTGGAGAACCACAGGTCTCCGTTGTCGGCCTTCATGACATTGGAGAACTCGAAGTCGAAGCCGTTGTCGGGACCGAAAGTTCTCATGTTGCCGTTGGCGAGGTCGATGCTGCTAAGACCAGGCTGGTGGCAAACCCATATGTGTCCGTTGCCGTCGCGGGCGAGACCATAGCAGTAGTTTTTTTCGAGACCGTCGGCGGTGGTGATGGTAATGGCCGAGTCGTTGCTCATGCAAAGAACGCCATTGTTGACCGTTGCGAGCCAGAAACGGCCACGGTCGTCGGTGACCATGCCAGCGACATCGACGGGGACGTCGGCGAGTCGGTGGACATCGAAGGTGTTGGCGTCATAGAGCATGGCGATGCCACCATCTTTTGCTCCGAGCCACAGTTGCCCGTCGGCATCGAAGGAGACGAAGTTTATGAAGTTGTGTGGGAGTCCGTCGTTGGTAGTGTAGTAGCGCGTCTTGTGGGCGGGCTTGAGGCTGTAGGTGAGGAGACCTCCTGCTGTGGCAGCGTAGAGGCAAGTGTCGTCGGCGATTATGCCGTTGATTGTCAGCTGGCTGCTTTGTGTGGTGTTGGTGTCGAGAGATCTGAAACGGTTGTCGCCTTGCTGCCTGAAGAAAATGCCGGCTCCACGGGTGCCGACGTATTGGGTATGGTCGCCTTTTGAGAAGAAGATGGAGGTTATGTCTGTATGGGCAGGGAGGCCATTATGGTGGTCGTAGAGCTCGAAGTTGGACATGCACTTGGTGTCCATGTTGACGATGCCGTCGTTGGTGCCCATCCAGAGACGCTCACCTTCGAGGCAGGTGGAGAAGACTTTGTTCTTGACGAGACCGATGTCGGAGAGGTTGTATTGGGCGAAGTAGTTGTTTATCCAAGCGACGACGCCTCCGCCGTATGTGGCGAACCAGAATATGCCTTCGCGGTCGACGAGGATGTCTGCCACGTAGTCGTTGCCGAGGCCGTTGTTGTTGTCGAGGGTGAGTGTCTCGACGTAGTCGTCGGAGTCGGGCCTGTATTCCCATTCCTTGACGCCGTTGCCCCACGTGCCGAGGTAGAGGTTTCCGGACTCGTCCTCATAGATAGCCCGGATGTCGTAGGATGCGATGGTGCCGTTGTAGCAAGCCCTGTTGCACTGGTTGAGGAGTTTGGCTCCGTTGGAAGTGGAGTAGCGGTAGATGGAGCCGTCGTCTTGGCAGATCCAAAACTCTTTGCCGTTGCGGGTCGGGACGATGCGGTTGACGGTGGTCGACGAGATGTCAGAAATCTCCTCGGGAGAGTGGAGTTGGCCGTCGCCGTCGACTTTGACCATGAGGAGACCGTCGGACGTGCCGACGAGGAGGATCGTGGAGTTGACGGCGCAGATGGAAGTGTACATGCGGCTGCCGAAGAGCTCCTCGTCAAAGAAAGTCGTGACTTTATATTCGGGGTCGATTTTGACGATGCCCATGTTTTGCTCGACAGCCCATATGTTGCCGCGGTCGTCGAGGCACATGTCCTTGATGGGCGCGGACATGTCGTCGTTGGCGTGGATTTTTATGAATTTACGGCCGTTGTTGTAGGTGAAAGAGCCGTTGCCGTGACCGCACCATAGTTGCCCGTCGGTGTCGATGAGCATCTTGGAGATATAATTGTCGGAGAGGGAGTCGCGGACAAAGTAGTTGGTGAAATGGATGCCGTCATAGCGCGAGAGACCTTCGGCCATTCCGATCCATACGAAGCCGTTGTTGTCTTGTATGAGGCTGTAGACGTAGTTTTGTGGCAGTCCTTGCGCGTTGCCGAACTTCGAGAGTTTGAAGTTTTGAGCGACGGACGAGACTGCCGTGCACAGGAGTGCCAGCAGCAGTGAGGTGATTATTTTTAGTGTCATGCTCCTGTGTGTGTTGTGATGTTGATTTTTGCCGTCATGCCGGCGCGTCACGGGGATGTGGTGTGGTGTCCGTCGTGACGCGCCGGCTAAGGCGGTGAGTTGACGCCTCGGAGGATTGAGGCGTGGAGGTGGAGATTATTTTTTAGGCTTGACGCCTATGCTGTATTTGTATTTTGGGATGCCACCGATAGGGACACTATAGAATGGCATGAGTTCGCCGTATTGGTTTTCGAGGAAGATGACGACGTTGTTGTTCTTGAGGGGTTTGTTTTTGAACTTGATCATCTGGATGTCCCAAGATGTGTTCTTCTCCTCGTCGGCTACCTTGTGGGTGCTTGTGACCCATTCGTTGTTGTCGCTGACTTTCATCATCTCTCCGTTTTTGGCGACGGAGATGATTCGCAGCATTCCGTCCTTATCCCAGTCGAAGTTGCTCTGTTTGAGCGAGATGGTCTTGTCGTCGATGTAGGGGTAGATGTGGGAGATCTCGGTGCCGACATCGTGGAGGCGGAACTTGTATTTGAAATAGTAGGCGAAGGCTCCGTCGACCTTTATGTTGTCATCTTTTTTGCGGCTGAGGAAGAGTCGGTACATATTGCCGTCGTCGCCGTTGAGGCCCTCGATGACGAGTTTGAAGGTTCGGCCGCCAAATTCGGGGAGGTCTTCACCCTCGGAAGGGTTGAAGGGGCCGAAGGTGTACCATTTGTCGTCGTATTGGGGTTCGGAGCCGAAAGTCTTTGTTGCGAGCATGGTGCCGCTTTTGAACTTTCCCTTGATGTTGCTCTTCTGGGCGTCCTTGTTGGAGCATGACTCTTTGCCGCCGTAGACGCTGAAGCGCGTCTTGGTGTTCCAGTCTCCACGGATCTCGTCGTTCTTGCCGCCGCAGTCGGGGTCGAAGACACGGATGTAGATAGGCGTGGCGCAGTCGGAGGGGATGGAGAAGAAGATGATTTGCACGAAATTGTCGTCACCCCATTCGGTTTCGCTGTCTTTGCCGAAGGTCATGAGGAACGGGATGTTTTCATCGTCGCCAGGAACAGGTTGTGCGAGAGCTGAGGTGAAACCGGCGATGAGAGTTAGGAGAGCGAGTGTCCGTTTCATTTTCATAGTAGAACTCGTATCAAATTAGTTGTTATGCGAGAGATTTGTACGAGCGTCGCTTAGGAATGTTACTCGGTTGTCGCTGGCTTGTGTGGCCGTCGGGGAAGAATTTTATTCGACAGTGACGAGAGTCCAAGTGGCGCGTCGGTCATTATCGTTCCTTGCATCAATCGTGCCACACTGGACGCGGTAGGTGCCTTTTTCGTTGAAAACCGTCGTTGCGCTCTGACCTTTGACTTTGTCGCCGTTGCCCATGTCCCAATAGAACTCGCGTGGTCGGAAGTCGGGGAGGCCATCGGTGTTGGCGACGAAAGTGACAGGCTCGCCGGCTTTTATGTGCTTGGGGTAGAGGATACCGACTTGCTCTGGTTTTTGGATGTCGAGTTGATATTGCGCGAGGGAGAACATCTCCTCGCCGGACATCTTGTCGAGGACGCTAAGCTCGATGTCGTATGTGCCGACGCCAGCGTAGCAGTGCTCGACTTCGAGACCAGTGGCGAATTGACCGTCGCCGAAAGCCCATTTGCAGATGAACTCAGTGGTGTCGTAGTTCTCGGCAGAGGCTTCGTAGAGGGTGTAGCAGAGTTGGAGATTTTGGAGGGAGTCGGCGTGGTCGAACGTTGGGAAGGTGCGGCGGAAGTAGTATATATTGTCACGGCCGTCGCGGTTGGACGTGAGGTATCCCCATTTCTCGTCGTCGCTGTACCAGAGGCCATAGTCGTCGCGCATGCTGGAGACCTCGTCGTCGAACTTTTGGGGAGTGGCGAAAGAGCCGTCCTCGGCGCGGTAGGTGTAGTAGATGGTGAGGCCTTGGCTGTCATCGCGCCCGTCGGAGGAGAAGAAGATCTTGCCTGAGGGGTGGATGAAGGGTGCGGTCTCGATGCCCGGGGTGTTGACTTCGGACCCCATGTTGACAGGCTCGCCCCACCCGAAGGAGGTGCGACGGCAGTAGTAGAGATCGACGCGCCCCTCGCCGCCGAGAGCGTCGGAGGCGAAGACGAGGAAGCTGCCGTCTGGGGCTACGGCTGGCATGCCGTTGCTGCATTTCTCGGGCAGACCTTGGAGCTTGACGGGCTCGGAATTTTCGTCGGGGTAGACGCGGATCTCGAGAGGTGCGCCACGGAGAGCCGAGGTGGACATATCGTTTTGGCTTATGTAGGCTTGCCCCTCGGTGCCGAAGGAGACGGAGAGCATGTTATATCCCTTGCGTCCGTTGGAGTAGATGGGTTTTGGTCGACCGTAGGGTCGTCGGTTCTTTATGGGGACGCTGTAAATTTGGTAGGGATGCTGGCCACGCTGGTCGACATATGTTTTGCCGATGCTCCATTTGCGGTTGCAAGCGAAATAGAGTGTGGAGTCGCGGAGGACGGGGCATATAGAGGAGGCGTTGTCGGCGAGGTTGAGAGGTTGTATCTCAATCTCTTGCGCCAGTGAGGGTGTCGGCTCGACCCAAAAGAGGAGCGAGCTGAGCAAGGCGGCGGAAAAGAGGCTTATCTTGGTCATTGTCGGTCAGTCTTTTGAGGTTAGTAGAAGCGCGGTCCCACGGCTTTGATCTTGTAGATGAAGTCGTATTGCAGGCTCAGTTCGTGGCTGCCGCCGCTGTATGTTTTGAGGGGACCCATGTCCATTGAGTAGTTGTAGGCTATTTTCCATCGGGTGTTAGGCTTGAAGGCGGCACCGATGGTGAGTTCTTTTGTTGTCCGGTAAGCAGCGGTGAGCCATATCGTCTCTCGCCATATGCCGCTGAGGCTGCCCATTACGGTGAGGTCGTCGGCTTGGTTGTAGGTGACGGTGGCGGAGGGTTGGAGCGCCATATCCTTAGAGAGTTGGAACCAGTAGCCTCCGCAGGCGATATATGTGGCGTCGGCAGGGGCGAAACGGGTATCCTTGCGTTCGAAATCGTTGGTTACGAAGAAGGAGGTCGTTGAGAGACCTGCGAAGAACTTCTTGCCATAGAAAGAGACGCCGAAGCCGAGGAGAGGGGCGAGGGCGGACTCATTCTCGGCGAAAGAGTCGTCGTCGGGGTCTATGGTGTTGATTTTAGCCCAGTTGAAAGAGCGATAGGCGACGCCGGGCTGGAGCGCGAGACCGAGCCAAGCGTTTTTGGAAATTTGTGTGCGATAGCCGACAGTGGCGAGGAGCCCGGCATTGGTTGTCTGGTGGAGAGACTGGTAGTAGAGAGAGAGACCCGTCGTGAGTTTCTCGTGGCGCATAGGGGTGTTGAGAGTGAAGAGCGCGCTGAGAGGCGTGCTTTCGATCGTGGCCCACTGCCGGCGTGCGCTGCCGGCGAGGCTGAGGGCTTCGCGGCTACCAGCGAAAGCTGGGTTTACTGCGAAGTAGTTGTGCATATATTGCGACACGATGAGCTCGTTTTGTCCTGTGGCTGTGGAAGTCGCGACGATGGCGAGCGCGAAGGACAGGGCTCGGAGTAGGAAGTTCTTCATGTCGGGTTATTTGGAGCGTTTTATGGCGAGAGTCTCTTTAGTTGTTTTGATGCCATTGCCTTTGAAGACGTAGACGTAGTAGCCGTCGTTGACGCCTTGAGCGTCCCAGTCGTTGCGGTAGTTGTCTTTCTCGAAGACAATCTTTCCGCGGCTGTCGAAGACGGAGACGTGGTTTTCGGCAGGGAGACCTTCGATGACGAGGTGGTCGTTATGTCCGTCGCCATTGGGGCTGAAGCCGTTGGGGTAGCGAAGCGGCATGGCGAAATTGACGGTGAAGTGGACGGTGTCGGAGGGACATGGCGCGGGACCGTCGTAGTTGGTCTCGATGACGTAGAAGTCGGCAGGCGCGAGGATGGAAGAGTAGGCTGTGGCTTGCGTGCCGCCACCCCACAGAGAGGCGAAGTTTTGGCACTCCTCATTGACGCCCCAAGTGAAGGCGTGGTATTCGGAGGTCGGGATGATGGTTATCTGTGCTTGTGTGGTTTGCGTGGTTAAGGTGTCGATGGCGATAGAGGGGTGCGGCTTGCGGTCGTTGACCGTTATGGTGCCGTGGATTGTTGGGTTTGTGGCGTGGCAGCCGTTGCGGTCGGTCACGTCGGCAACCTTTATGACTTGGGAGTTGGTGACGTGGATGTAGGGGAGCTGGTGTTCGCCAGCGAGGTCGTAGGAGGACTGGTCTCCCGTGGAGAGGGTCACGGCGAATGGGGCGTGTCCGTTGAGGGCTATTTTGCCGCTGATGTAGCGGTCGGGGTCGTCATCCTCGTCGACGTTGGTGCAGATCTCGACGGGGTCGTCGACCCCCCACTCCTGGCGGGCGAGGATGGCTTCGGGGCTGCCGGTGTAGGTGATGTCGCGTGTGAGGGAAGCGGAGCAGGTGTTGCCTACGGTCTTGATTATTTTGACGCGTACGGTCTTGGCGGAAGTTTGGAGTTGGCCGTCGACGTAGTGAGGGGTTGAGATGAAAGCTGTATCCTTATTGGCGTTGATGGAGAATGCGGCATCTTCTGTTGTCCATTGCCAGGATGAGATGTCTCGCCAGTAGGGGTCGGTCTTGACGGTGGACTCGTAGCCGCAGTTGCTGAGAGGGGTGATGAGGGAGAGGCGATGAGGGTCGTCATCGTCGAGATTGTCGCTGGCTATGGGCGTTCCGAAGATGCGCCAGGTGGTGGTTCCTGCGTCGGTGATGGTTATGGGGAGTTTGTCGTATTCGGAGTTGGAGAGTTGGAGGGTCACGATGGAGACGGTGACGTCGGCGTAGCCGGCTTCGAGGCCGCCGGAGATGGACTCGAGGGTATAGTTGTCGAGAGCGACGTCGAACTTATTGTCTTTGAGGTTTGTGACGAAGCTTTGCGCGTAGAGCGTCTCGTTTGGTTTGAGGGAGATCTTGTAGGCGAGGTTGATTTGGGAGTAGTTGGACGGCAGGTCTTTGAGGACGAGAGAGAAGTTTTGCCCGAGGGTGTTGTCGCACACCTTGATTGTGTCGTAGGCGCAAGACGCGGATTGTGCGCAGGCGTCGTTTATCCCGCCGAGAGCGGGGATGAGCGTCAGCAGGGCGAGGATTGTATTTTTTAGGCTGTGTGTCATCGGGGGGCAGCTCTGATTTCGATTGTTAAATGGTGGAGTCACTCACGAAGAATAAAGATAGCAAAAAAGTCGTCACGGGACAAATTTTCTTGTCTAAACGGGTGATGATCAGGTTAGTTGCCCGTGATGCGTTTGTATAGGTCGAGGGCGTAGAGGTCGGTCATACCGCTGACGGTGTCGACGGCACTGAGGATTTTGTCGTACATGGGGGCTTCTTGTCCGACGCGGTATTGTTCGGGGATGAAGGGAAGGAGGAGAGAGGAGTAGTATTGGTCTTGGTGCGTGAGGGCCTCGATGAACTTGTCGGTCAGGGTGCCGATGATTTCGAAGCCAGAGAGGTCGATTTGCGCGACGCTCTGGTGGTGGTAAATCCTGTCGATGGCCGTTTGCGCCATTTTGTCCATAGCCTGCTTAGTGCGTCCACCGAGGTGGCTCATGATGGAGCCGTGGAACGAGCCTTCGAGAATGGCGTCGATATTGTCGCAGAATATGGTAGTGGCCTCGCGGACGAGTCGGCCTATGACAAGCGTCCTCATGTATGCCACTTGCTCGTGGCGGTCGGTGACGTGAGCGCAGACGTTGTTGAGGGACTCGAAGGTGGCGGCATCGTCGTTGGTGTCGAAATAGTTGGTGAAGAGCTCTCTCGTCTCGTCATAGGTGAATATTCCGAGGCGGTATGCGTCTTCGACATCCATGGCCTGGTAGCAGATGTCGTCGGCGGCCTCGACGAGGAAGACGAGAGGGTGGCGCGCGAAAGTGGCGTTCTCGGGGTCGACGAGCGGGATGTTGAGGGTCTCCATTATGGAGTGGAAGGTCTCGGCATCTTGTTGGAAATAGCCGAACTTCTTGACACCTATGGAGGGGCGCGGGTATTTGATAATGGAGGCGAGGGCGGGGTAGGTGAGGGAGAAGCCGCCACGGCGTCGGCCAGTGAACGAGTGGCTGAGGAGTCGGAACGTGTTGGCGTTGCCGTCGAAATTCTCGACATCGGCGCGTTGGGCGGGCGTGAGGCTGTCGAGGAGCTCGCGACCGCGCGCGTTGAGGAAATAGTGCTGTATGGCGCGCTCGCCCGAGTGTCCGAATGGCGGGTTGCCCATGTCGTGGGCGAGGCTGGCAGCGGAGACGATGTCGCTGATGGACCAGAGGAGGTCGGCGTGTTCGGGGTCTTGCTTAGTGAGTCGTTGGGCGACACTATTGCCGAGGGAGCGACCGACAGAAGCCACCTCGATGCTGTGTGTGAGGCGGTTATGGACGAAGATGGCTCCAGGGAGGGGGAAGACTTGCGTCTTGTTTTGGAGTCGTCGGAAAGGAGCGGAGAAGATTATTCGGTCGTAGTCGCGTTGAAATTCGGTGCGCGACATCTCCATTCTCGGGGTTTGGCGGCCTGTGCGGCGCGCTATGAGGAGTTCTTCCCACTTCATTTGTCGATGGTATTGAAAGATTTGAGGTGGCGGACGTAGTAACGCCAGATCATGCTGTATGGTTTGACTTCGGGGACGAGGTCGGCTTGGCGCGACGGCTTGAGTGCTTTACGCTTGCGGAGGGTGGATGGGAGGCGTCGCCAGAAGTGGACGTGGGCTTTGAAGATGGCAGAGAACTGTCGACCTTGCGCGCTGAGGAGGAAACGCAGGGCCGCGACGCCGTCGAGGACCATGCGCATGAGGAGGACGAGCCACCAGGCGTGGCCGTTGTAGTTCTTGACCATCATGGTCAGGTTGTTGCGAAAATTGAGGTAGGTCTTGCGCGGATTGCCTTGGGCGAGAGTTGCGCCGCCGAGGTGGAAGACGCGTGGGCCGTCGCACACGGCCACGACACGCCAGCCGAGATTGCGGATCCGCCAGCAGAAATCGATCTCCTCCATATGGGCGAAGAAATCGGCATCGAGACCGCCCGTCTCGAGATACAGCTTACGTCGAACCATGAGAGCGGCACCGCTGACCCACAGGCAGTCGACGGAATCGTCATATTGCCCCTCGTCGACCTCGACAGAGTCCATTATCCTGCCCCGACAGAAGGGGTAGCCGAAGGCATCGATGAAGCCACCTGCCGCGCCGGCGTATTCGAAGAGGGCGTGGTCCTTATCGTCGAGGAGCTTGGGGCCGCAGGCTCCGACGGTGGGGTCGGCATCGAGCAGGCGGACGAGAGGCTGGAGCCATCCGTCGGGAGTGGCGACATCGGAATTGAGGAGGACGACATAGTCGTGGGGGAGAAGGGCGAGCGTCCTGTTGTAGCCTTCGGCGAAACCGTAGTTGCGGTCGAGCTTAATGATGCCGACGGAGGGGAACTCGGAGGCGAGGACGTCGAGGCTGTCGTCGGACGAGGCATTGTCGGCTACGATGACATCAACGCCCCCATCGGCCGTGCTGTTGGCGATGACGGAGGGAAGGTATCGTCGCAGGAGGTCTCGTCCGTTCCAGTTGAGGATTACGACGGCTGTCTTGTTCATTTAAGGGCGAGGTGTCGTTTTATGATGTTGCGGAAGTCGGCATCGGTGATGGCGTTTGTGGCCACCATCTCGCGGCCGAAGATGTAGTCGTCGCCACCGCTGAAGTCGGATAGCCGTCCGCCGGCCTCGGTCACGAGGATGCATCCTGCGGCGACGTCGTAGGGCTTGAGATCGTATTCGAAGAAGGCTTCGTAGCGTCCTGCTGCGACGTAGGCCATGTCGGTGGCGGCGGAGCCGAGACGTCGGACTCCAGCCGTCTGCTCCATGATGTCGGTCAGGGCAGCCATGTAGGGTTGCAGACGGGAGAAATTGGTGTAGGGGAACCCTGTGGCTACGAGTGCGTTGTCGAGGTTGAGGTTGGAGACCTTGATGGGTTGGCCGTTGAGCGTGGCGCCTTGCCCGAGAGCGGCGGAGAAGAGCTCGTCGCGGCTCATCTCGTAGACGATGCCGACGACGATCTTGTCGTCTTCCATGAGGGCGATGCTGATGGCGAATGGCGGTTGCGCATGGATGAAGTTCGTCGTGCCGTCGATGGGGTCGACGATCCAGTTGAGGTGCTCGCCACGGTCGGTTCTTGTCTTTTCCTCGGCTATGAAGCCGGCGGCGGGGACAATCT
Organism: Clostridium sp. CAG:343; assembly: GCA_963616565.1. GTDB lineage: Bacteria > Bacteroidota > Bacteroidia > Bacteroidales > Marinilabiliaceae > W3P20-009. The sequence goes on along the minus strand of CAVEKX010000002.1, from coordinate 37,768 downwards.
CGGTAAGCTCGTCGACGAGCAATTTTTCGCTGAGCTTGTCCATCTGTGTGACGAAATCGTGACGACCCTTGGTCTCGATATTGAGGCTGAAATCTTGCTTTTGGCGGAGGCTCCAGATGTGAGAGCCGACGCGTCGGGCGAGATCGCCGACCTCGCGCCTGATGCGGCGCAGTTCATTGGTATCCATGATGCGCGAATTTAGCTATAATAGTTATAAAGAAAGCGGTCTGCCCGACAGAGCGAGCAGACCGCGGTATTGTCGTAAGGATTGACTTTTACAGACTTACGGAGAGGAAGATGTCGCGGAGGGACTTGTAGGTGCTCTCGGCTTCGACCTTCATCTGGCTGCGAGAGACCCAACGTGCGCCTGTGATGCCCTCGTCGGTCTCGGGGATCAACTTTGGGCGACCGGGGACGGACATTGAGAACCACACCGTGCGCTTGAGAACCATCTGATCCTTAATGTAATAGGTGTGGTAGGTCTCTTGGATGCGGTCCATGACGTTGACACCCTTGAGGCCTGTCTCCTCCTCGACTTCGCGCATGGCAGTCTGAACGGGACCTTCGCCCTGCTCGGCTTTGCCTTTTGGGAGGTCGGGTACGCCTTTGCGGTCGATGACGAGGTATTCGTCGTCGCCGTCGTGGATGAGGCCACCGGCAGCGTTGACGATAGGGAAGAGGGCGAAGAAGGCCTTGGTGAGCGCATTGAGGTCGTCGGCCAGGATGCACATGTCGGGCTTGTTCTCGTCGGCGATGAAGGCGTCGACGAGAGATTGCAGTTGCTCGGCGTCGGTGAAGAACTCGACGTCTTGGTAACCTACCGTGACGAAGCTCTTGACGTCAAGTTTGATGTGTCGGCTGTTGAAAAATATCTTCATCTTGATGTGTCTATTGTTCTGTTGAGAGGGGAGTTGGCCTTAGAACTCGGCGTGTCCCGGAGTGCGTGGGAACGGGATGACGTCGCGGATGTTGGCCATGCCGGTGACGAAGAGGATGAGTCGCTCGAAACCGAGACCGAAGCCGGAGTGGGGGCACGTGCCGTACTTGCGGGTGTCGAGGTACCACCACATATCCTTCATCGGGATGTTGAGCTCGGTGATGCGATCCATGAGCTTGTTGTAGTCGGACTCGCGCTCGGAGCCGCCGATGATCTCGCCGATGCGAGGGAAGAGGACGTCCATGGCGCGGACGGTCTTGCCGTCCTCGTTTTGCTTCATGTAGAAGGCCTTGATCTCCTTGGGGTAGTCGGTGAGGATGACAGGTTTCTTGAAGTGCTCCTCGACGAGGAAACGCTCGTGCTCGGAGGCGAGGTCTGCGCCCCAGAAGACGGGGAACTCGAACTTGTGGCCTTTGGCTACGGCGTCTTCGAGGATCTTGATGCCCTCGGTGTAGGGGAGTCGGACGAAGTCGTGTGTGGTGACGAACTTGAGACGCTCGATGAGCTCGGGGTCGATCATCTTATTGAGGAACTCGAGATCGTCCATGCAGTTGTCGAGGGCCCATTGTACGCAGTACTTGATGAATTCCTCGGCGAGGTCCATATTGTCGTTGATGTCGTAGAAGGCCATTTCTGGCTCGATCATCCAAAATTCGGCAAGGTGGCGCGGTGTGTTGGAGTTCTCGGCGCGGAACGTGGGGCCGAAAGTGTAGATGGCGCCGAGGGCCGTGGCGGCGAGCTCGCCTTCGAGCTGTCCGGAGACGGTTAGGCTTGTAGGGCCGCCGAAGAAGTCTTGAGAGTAGTCGACTTTGCCGTCGGCTGTGCGTGGGAGGTTGTTGAGGTCGAGCGTCGTGACTTGGAACATCTGTCCGGCGCCTTCGCAGTCGGAGCTGGTGATGAGTGGGGTGTGGAAGTAGACGAAGCCCTTGTCGTGGAAGAACTTATGGACGGCGAAGGCCATGTTGTTCCTGATGCGGAAGATGGCACCGAAGGTGTTGGAGCGAGGGCGCAGGTGCGCGACTTCGCGGAGGTACTCCCAAGTGTGTCCTTTTTTCTGAAGAGGGAATGTGGCGTCGGAGTCGCCGAGGATCTCGATTTTCTCGGCTTGCACCTCGACGGACTGGCCTTTGCCTTGCGAGGCGACGAGTTTGCCCGTCACGGAGAGGCAAGCGCCAGTCGTGATGCGGCGGAGAGTATCCTCGTCGGTTTGCGCGGGGTTCACGACAATCTGGAGGTTGGCCACCATGGAGCCGTCGTTAAGGGCAACGAAGCTGACTTGTTTGCTGTCGCGTCGTGTGCGGACCCAACCTTTGACAGTGATGTCGGCGCCGGTGGGCTGTTCGCGCATAATCTCAATTATTCTCTTGGGACGCATTGTCGTGTTGTATGTTGTTGTTCTTGTAAAACTTTATTTTTATCGCAAATATAGCTAAACGCGGTGATTAAATTATCGCAAGAAGTTATAATTCGCACAAAAGGGTGGGCTTGTTAATTAATATTTGTTAGTCGGTGTCTGACTTGTGGTAAAAAAGGCAACCTTTGCAGGCCGAAAGACGTAAGAGGTGGCAAATTGGCGGACCTCTAAACGTCCCGACAGAAAACGACTTATAAACTACAAGAAGAACAATGAAAAAGTATTTAGCCTTGGCTTGCGCCTTCTCTTGCGCCGCAGCCTTGACCGCTTGTCATGATGATGACGACGACGACGACAGCGACTACGTATCTGACTTCACCTCGATCAACAAGGTGAGCTACGTCCCCGGTGTGCAGACTGCGGCTAACCAGGCAGGTCTTGACGCATTCCTCCTTTCCGACTCTAAGGGCGAGACCGACGTCGCTTGCTACATGTATTCCGGTATGACGATTGGCGATACTGTGATTATTGACGAGGATTGGTTCAACAACTTCTATGGCGGCTTCTGCCCAACGGCTTTCACTGCCGACGACGAGTCTTACGACCCCTATCGCCCTATCACCGGCTCTTACCACTCTGGCAGCGGCGCCCTTGTCTGCAACACTGGCACGCTGTGCCGCGCCCTCTACTTCCGCCGTCACTTTGGCGTTGACATGTCTTCCGCCTTGAGCAACATTCTTCTTGGCGACATGGAGAAGATGTACGTTTGCCCGACCGCCCAGTATAAGAAACTTACGACCTCTGACGGCCTCGCGGAGCTTGGCATCAGCAGCTCGCCCGCCAACATCCAGATCCGTTTCTACGTCTACGGCTACATCAAGTCTTTGAGCCTCAGCAGCTGGTCGGCCATCAAGGAGATGCTCAAGACCAACATCAAGGATAGCGACGTCAAGAGCAGCAGCTACGCTGTCCTCGCCGAGACCGACGCCAACGGCAATTGGAGCGTCGCCAGCGACTGGATCGAGCTCGACCTTAGCGACATCGAGGACTACTACGTCTTCGAGTGCGCCATGCAGGTTGTCGACAAGACCACAGGCAAGAGCGTCAGCACCTTCAGCATCGATGATGACACTGTCGATGGCGGTAACAAGCTCAACTACTGCATAGTAGACGACGTGACCGTCGAGAACAAGAGCATCTTCTAAGCCGACGCGGTCGACTTAATTAAATAAAGGAATGAAGCCCCGGCGCAAGTGGTTGCGTCGGGGCTTTTCGTAGGTATTGTGTCGGGAAGAAAGCGTCGTGGTGTGGCTCAGCTGCGGGAGTAGCGTTGGCGGTTGAGCTTCTCAAGGCGGTCGAACTCGTTGTCGGCCTTTATCTTGTCGAGGATACGCACGATGAGCTTGTGCACCATCTTGCCCTTGCGGTAGTTGGCTGGGCAGGCGAAGTTGACGCGCTGCTCGCGGATGAGGTGCTCGGCCGTGGCTTTGGCAATGTTGTCGCCTGGGCGGTAGACGGCTATGGAGTGCCCGCCGTGGTCTTTGACGACCTTCATGCAGGGGACGTCGGTCGTACCGTCGCCGACGTAGATCATGTGGGTGAAGGGGACGGGACGGTCTTCTTTGGGGACGTACTCGTTGACGTGGTGGATGTCGGAGACCTCCTTGATTCCCTTGTTGATTTTGAAGATGAATTGCGTCTTTGTGGTGTAGTCGACGGCCACGGCTGGCCATATGGGTTCGCCACCCTCGCCGTCGTAGAGGTATGAGGAGGCGTAGATGGCGTCGAAGCGGTCGGCAATGGGCGTTCCCTCGATCATCTCCTTGAGGCCTGACGAGTTGATGAAGTGGCGCACGTCGAGACCAATGGATCGCCCGTAGTCGCTAATGAGGTCGAACCAGTCCATGACGCCCTCGTAGAGCTTGACGTCGGCGCCGAACTTGCGGAACATTTCGCGGTTCAGGTGTACGTCCTTATCCTTGGCGGCACGGATCATGAGTAGCATGTAGCAGAGGATGCTGCTGGCGTCGTTTTGCTCGGACATGCTGTCGTTCGACGCCCAGAATGCCTCCTTGTCGGCTCCGATGGCTTTCATGTAGCCGAACTCCTGCATGTTGCCGGGTGATAGCGTGCCGTCGAAGTCGTAGATGAGGGCCACCTTGGGGAGTCGCTTTCTTGTCGTGTTTGCTGTCATTGTCGGATAGATTGTGCCGCTTATAGACAAATATAGGTAAAAAGGATTGAAAAGCCGTGGGGTGGGGAGGTCGGGCTGACGTGGAGCGTTGCGTGGAGTGGTTGGAAGAGTCGGAGACCTTTTGGGGTTAAGAGATGGTGGCGGAGTGGCTTTTGTGGTCTATTCTCTTCTTTTTTTGGAGGGTGTCGTATATTCACCAAGTCGGCTCTGCAAGCGGTAGGCATAGAAAAATATACATTTTATAACTAACAGGCGGATAGTGTTTTATATTTTTATGTTATCTGAAGCTGAGCTGCGAGAAATTGTTTTTAACTATATTAGCTCGCAATACGAGACATTAATCTGTCAGACCATGGGCGCATTGCTGGTGATAATCGTTGCGGTGCCCAATTAGTACCGATATCTTGAATAAGGATGTTGGCGAGCGAACTAAGCAGAAGGCATGGTGTCAGAATATACAAACCTCTTTTAATGTCGATTTCTGCGTGACATGATGACGAAACCATGAAAAACAAAAAGCAGCAATTTGTAATGGCAAAGAAATTATCCATGACGCTTCTTTGCGGCATCATTGCCGTAGTGGCGGCGATTTCGTTGGGCGGCTGCGGCGACAGCAGGAAAACATATGTCATAGGAGTCTCACAGTGTTCGGAGGACTCGTGGCGCAACAAGCTCATTGCCGAGCTCAGACAGTCCACATATCTGCATGACGACATACAGCTCGAGATCCGTCTGGCGGACGATGACGTGGAGCAGCAGCGGCAGCAGATACAGGAACTTATAGGCCGAAACGTGGACCTGCTCATAGTCTCTCCGCAGCAGACCGCGAATCTGTCTGGGGTGATAAAGGAGGCGACGGACCGGAGCATCCCGGTGATCCTCTTCGACAGGAAGAGCGATGTGGACAACTACACGGCATTCATGGGAGCCGACAACTACTCCATTGGTGCGATGTTGGCAGAGTACGTGGCCGGAATGCTGGACGGCAAAGGCAGCATCGTGGAGATTGCGGGAGAGCACGGGTCGTCGCCTGCCGAAGAGCGGCATCGCGGTTTCAACGACGTCATAGCAAAGTATCCGGGACTCAAAATAGTCGGTTATGGAGAAGGTGACTGGAAGCAGATTTCTGGTGAGAAGTGCATGGAGCGGATATTAGACGCCTATGAGGGCCCCATTGACTGTGTGTTTGGAGCCAACGACCGCATTGCCCTTGGAGCGCGGAAAGCCATGGAGATGCACAAACAGCTGCACAAAGAGTGGGCGGTGCAGCCCGGTAAGGTGGTATATGTAGGCGTGGACGCCCTGCCGACGCCTGGCGGAGGCATCGAAAAGGTGAAAGATGGACGCCTGACGGCAACGGCCGTCTATCCCACTTATGGCGCCGACCTTATGACGCTGGCCATAAGCATATTGCACGGCGACAGCTACGACAAACATAACGTCATGGAGACGTCGCTCGTAACATCCGAAAATGCCGGAATCCTGTTGTTGCAATATAGGGAAATAGTGAAGCAGGACGAGTATATCAACCGAATGCACAACCGCGTGGACCTCATCCTCACCGAGCTTGGCATGGAGCGGATAATCATGTGGGGCATTGCCATTCTCACTTTCGTCATAGCCGCATTGCTTATCGTCTCAGTCCGTGCGCTTAACGCAAGGCGTCGGCTCAACGAAGCACTGAAAAGGAAGAACGAGGAGCTTAGCCAGCAGAAAGAGACGGCAGAACGGCAGCGTGACGAGCTTGAGGAGCAGCGCGACAAGTTGCTCGATGCGACGACCAAGCCGCAGACTGACGATGACAGCGCCACAATGCAGAACGAGTTCCTGTTTCGTTTCTACCGTTGTCTCGATGAGAGCATAGCAGATTCGGAGCTCTCTGTTGAGGATGTGGGGCGCAAATTGGGGTTCTCGCGCGTGCAATTATACAGAAAGGTGAAGGCCATAACGGGCAAAACCCCGGTGGAGATAATCCGCGAGGAGCGGCTGAAGCGCGCCAACGTCCTCTTGAATGACATTTCGCTGAGCGTGTCGGAGGTGGCCTATCGGGTTGGTTTCTCGTCGCCCTCGTATTTCACGAAATGCTACAAGGACTTCTACGGGAGGTCGCCTTCTTAGGAGGGGCTGGCGGCAGCTGGTGCGCCTGTGAGATGGCGTGAGGCGCACGTCGGGCAGTTGGCGCGTCGCCGCGTCAACCGTGAAACGGCCGCTGAAAGCGAAAAAATGTTGCAAAATGAAATAAAAATGTTGCAGTGACCCAAATTTTGGGTTATTGCAACATTTTTTTTCATTAGCCCGGTTGGATGTATTTAAACTTGCATCGACAAACAACGCATGGCGAATTGACTCTCCGAGCAAGAACATTTTGCCGACATGAACCTAAATATGTGAGAACATGACTAAGAAATTATTTTTGACAGTGGCTGCGTCACTCTTTTCTGCATTGTGCAGCTTGCCCGTGCAGGCGCAGGATATGAAAGTGGAGACTTTGGCAAACGACAATTTCATCATCCGCATCGCTCCCGACAACAAGGAGCAATATCTAATCCTCCCGATAGAAGAGGCGGCTCCCGAGTCGCAGGTAAAGGTAATCGCCGATAACGTGCTCGTGCGGCAGCTCCATATCCGCTTGGCACTCAACAAGGTCGACTACTATGTGCCGTTCGAGCTCAATGAGTTCGCCGGCCGGCACCTCATCCTGTTTGCGCATGCGAGCGTCGACCATGCCAACCGTGGTGCGGGTTCTCAGTTGTTTCTCAGCAATATGAGCCTCAGCAATACTTTCGACACGTCGAACAAGGAGAAGTTCCGCCCAGAATATCACCACACGCCCCTCTATGGTTGGATGAACGACCCGAACGGCATGTTCTACAAAGATGGCGAGTGGCATCTCTACTATCAGTTCGGCCCTTACGGCTCCATGTGGAACAACATGACGTGGGGGCACTCTGTGAGCACGGACCTCATCCATTGGGACCACCGCTCGCCCGTGTTGCGTCCCGATATTCACGGCACGATCTTCTCGGGCTCGTGCGTCGTGGATAAGCACAATACGGCTGGCTTCGGCGAGAACGCGGTCATCGCTATGTACACTTCAGCGGGCGACGTGCAGTCGCAGTCCATCGCCTATTCGCTCGACAATGGCAACACGTTCCACGTTTATGAGGGCAATCCGGTGCTGACGGCGGAGATTGCTGACTTCCGCGACCCCAATATGTTTTGGAACGAGGACATCAAGAAGTGGACTCTCGTCATGTCGGCAGGTCAGGAGATGCGCATCTACTCGTCGCCCGACATGAAGCAATGGACAGAAGAGAGCCGATTCGGCAAGACTTTGGGATGCCACGATGGTGTGTGGGAATGTCCCGACTTGATGAAGCTCAAGGTTGAAAACGGCAAATCTGCCGGACAGGAGAAATGGGTGCTGTTCTGCAACATCAACCCGGGAAATCCGGCAGGAGGCTCGGCCACGCAATATTTCATAGGCGATTTCGACGGTCATAAGTTCACGGTCGACAGAGAAAGCCGCTACGAGGGCAAGGCCCTATGGCAGGATTACGGCAAAGACCACTATGCAACGGTGAGCTTCAGCAATGCCCCCGACGGGCGCCACACCATGCTGGCATGGATGTCGAACTGGCAATATGCCAACAATGTGCCCACAATGCAGTACCGTTCTGGCAACACCATTGCGCGCGAACCATTCCTCTACGAGGGACGGGACTACACCGACCCCAAGCACCCGTCGTCAACCATGCTCTACCTCGGCACCCGTCCGTCGCCCGAATATGACGGTCAAGGTCTTGACACGACTATCATGAAGATCAAAGGCTCATGCCAGGTCGTCCTCAGCAACGACGAGGGCGAAGAGTTCATCATCACCTACGACGCCAAGGCCATGACCTTGACGGTTGACCGCTCAAAGAGCGGACTGACGGACTTCTCTAAAGATTTTGACGTCCTGGCGACAGCCCCACTGCACAATAAACTCAAGTCGCTGCGTCTGTTTGTCGACAACTCAAGCGTGGAGGTTTTCGGCAACAATGGCGAGGTGTGCCTCACAAGCCTCGTGTTCCCGCAGAGCAAATACAACAGGGTCACTGTGAACAAGTGACGTTTAGGTAACCAATTCTTATAACCAAAAACAACTGTTAAGATGAAAAGCATATTAAGAATTACGGCTATTCTGCTCGTGACCTTGTTTGCGACAGCAGCTTCTTTTGCGCAGTCGCTTAAGGTCAGCGGAAAAGTCACGCAGAAATCAGACGGAGAGCCGATCATTGGCGCGACGGTGCATGTCCCAGGCACCAATACGGCCACAGTGACCGACATCGACGGAAACTTCATCCTTGAAGTGCCTGCGGGCTCAAGACTGCAGTTCACTTACTTGGGAATGAGAACAATTGAGACAGAGGCGCAGTCGGTGATGAACGTCGCGTTGGAGGAAGACGCCACACTGGTGGAAGAAGTGGTGGTCACCGGCTATACTACTCAAAAGAAGGCTGACCTCACGGGCTCTGTGGCCGTTGTCGACACAAAGACACTCGCCACGACCTCCGACTCTGACCCCATGCGCGCCCTCCAGGGCAAAGTGGCGGGTATGACCGTCACCACCACAGGTTCGCCGTCGGGAACGGGAACTGTAAGAATCCGTGGCATAGGCTCGTTCAACTCCGGTCAGGACCCTCTGTACGTCATCGATGGCATGCCGACGACGCAGACACTCAACTCGCTGAACTCGGCCGACATTGAGTCCATCCAGGTATTGAAAGATGCCGCGTCGGCATCCATCTACGGCTCGCGCGCCGCCAACGGTGTCATCATCATCACCACTAAGAAAGGTAAGAAAGACAATGGCAAGGTCAAGGTCGATGTATCCGCCAACTGGACAGCATCTTTCTACAACAAGCAGACGATGATGGACCTCTCTAATACCGCAGAGTATGCCACAGCCATGGCGCAGGCGGCCCTCAACGACGGGCTTGACCCCGTCAACTACGCACAGAACTATGGCATGGATTTCAACGCCGCAGCCGGCGTTAAGATAAGTGCTTGGGATCCCGCGACCTCCTCTTACAAGGAATATACCGTCAACGGTCTCTACGACGGATACATCAACTCTAAAAAGACCATGCTCTTCAGCGACACCGACTGGCTTGACGTCATCTCACGCACTGGCTTCATCCAGAACTACGATGTCACCCTTTCTCGCGCCACCGACAATGGCTCTTCGCTCTTCTCCGTCGGTTACAAGAGAAACAATGGTATCTTGAAATACACAAATTTCGAGAACATCTCGACACGACTCAACACCACATACGACATCACCAAGTATGTCAGTATCGGCGAGAATCTCACAGTCACCCATACCAACCAGGTGGATTGCGCCCCGATGGAGAATGCACTGAAGATGGCTCCGATCATCCCCGTCTATGAGATTGACGGAACAACCTATGCGGGCCCTGTGGGCGGCATGTCTGACCGACAGAACCCCATGCGCGAGCTGGAATGGAACAAGGACAACTCACTCGGGGTGTTGCGCATCTTCGGCAATGGCTATATTGAGGTGAAACCCATAGAAGGCCTCAGCCTGAAGTCTAATTTCGGTGTCGATTTCGACGCTTCGTTCATCCATTCAATAACAAAGACATTCACATCGGACATTGTCAAAGAGAGCACGCCAAGCTCGACCGTGACGCAAACTAACAACATGCGCTGGAACTGGTCAAACACCGCGGCCTACAGCCTCGACGTCCTCAGCGATCATCACTTTGACATTCTGGTTGGTTTCGAACTCTACAAGCAGAACTGCACGAACGTTTCGGCCTATGCCGAAGACTATGCCGTCGAGACACTCGACTACATGTGGCCCGACGCGGCGACGGGAGTCCAAAAGGCGGTGGGCAACAGCAACGGCTATGCGCTGGCCTCTTTCTTCGGGAAAGTGGATTACAACTGGGCCGAGCGCATACTCGCGAGTTTCACGATCCGCCATGACGGCTCGAGCCGATTTGGTGAGAACCACAAGTACGGCGACTTCCCGTCGGCCACTCTCGGCTACCGCATATCGCAGGATCTCAAGAGAGACTGGCTTGACGACCTGAAGGTGCGCTTGTCTTGGGGCAAGACTGGCAACCAGGAGATATCTAACACCGCGCGCTACTCCATCTTCGTCTCTGACTATGGCGACGACCGCGTCACGTCGACGGCATATGATCTCAACCTCCAAGGCTCGGGCATCTTCCCGTCGGGCTACCGCACCACGCAGTCGGCCAACCCCAATCTGAAATGGGAGACTACCACGCAATACAATGTGGGCGTCGACTTCACAGTGTTGAGCAATCGTCTTACGGGTTCCGTTGACTTCTATATCAAGGACATCGACGACATGCTCATCTCGCCCGCATACCTCGGCTCGAAGGGTGAAGGCGGCGCAAGCTGGCTCAACGGACCGTCGCTCCGCAACACAGGTATGGAGTTCGCGTTCGGATGGAAAGACAAGCTGTCTTGCGGTCTTGGCTACAAAGTAAACTTCAACCTCGACTTCTACCGAAACCACGTCACCTATCTGCCCGGCTCGACCACGGGCTCATACGCTCACACCTCAAAGGAAAACCTTGTCGAAGCAAAGAAACCCTACGGCTCCATCGTCGGCTATGTGGTGGAAGGACTGTTCCAGTCAAGAGAGGAGGTCCTCGCCAGCGGACAAGACAATGCCCGTGTCGGCGGACTGAAATATGCTGACCTCGACGGCAACGGCGTCATCAACTCCGACGACCAGACTTGGATCTACAACCCGGTGCCCGACTTCTCATACGGATTAAATGTCGAACTCAACTACAAGAACTTTGATTTCAGCATGTTCTGGCAGGGCGTGGCAGGTCAGGATGTCTACAACAACCAGAAATTCCAGACGGACTTCTTCTCCATCACCGACCCTGGCTCAAACAAGGGAAGCCGCATGCTGGGCGCCTGGACCACGGACAACACGTCGTCTACAATCCCGGCTCTCACGACAAATAATACAGCCGACGAGGGTAGGGCGTCGAGCTACTATGTGGAGAACGGCTCTTACCTCAAACTCCGCACTATGCAGTTAGGCTATAACCTCGACAAGAAACTCATGAACAAGTTGCACCTGTCGCAAGCCCGCGTATATGCCTCTGGCAACAATCTGCTCACCGCCAAGTCAAGCTCACTGACATGTCCGGACCCCGAAAACCCCAACTGGGCATATCCTACAACCACCTCGTTCACGTTAGGCATCCAGCTCGGCTTTTAATTATTACCGGAAAGATATAACCTAAGACACAATACCATGAATACAATGAACAACATATATAAAGGAGTGTCGACGCTCGCCCTCGGTCTGGTGTGCGGACTGACCACTTCGTGCGACGACTTCATCGAGGTGAAGCCTACCGGTGTTATTGACGAAGAACTCGCATATAGTTCACCCGAGAAGATGACCACCGCGGCCTATGCCTCGCTCGGCGACTGCTGGTACACCTATCCGTTCAACCTTTGGCCCTTTGGCGATGTCGCCAGTGATGACGCGTTCAAGGGAGGCTCGGGCGTGAACGACACCAACTACCATCCTGTGGAGGTGTGGTCTAACCTCTCGAGTTCCAACCCCGACCACCTCGATGAGCTCTGGTACCGCTTTTACGTGAGCATCTCGCGCTGCAACAGGGCCCTCATCTCACTGTCGCAATATGGCGAGAAGGAGCTCGGCGCGGAGACGGCGCTTCAACGTGTGGGCGAGGTGAAATTCATCCGTGCGCACTTCTATTTCAAACTCGTCGAGATGTTCAACCGCGTCCCGTGGATTGACGAGACTGTCGTGGAGAACGACAGCCATGAGAGCGTAAGCAATACTGAATATACGCACGACGAGCTCATGCAGATGATAACGGACGATTTCCAGGCAGCCTATGACGCCCTTCCGTCCGGCTCGCCAGGCAAAGACGCGCGCGTCAACAAGGAAGCCGCCGCTGCCTATCTGGCCAAGTGCTATCTCTACCGCGCCTATGGCGACGGATATGAAGCCAACACCGGCTATTCCAATGTCAATCAGGACTATATGCAGAAAGTGATCGACTATACCGACGTGGTGGCAAATTCAAGTTTCGGCTACCTCGATGACTTCGGCGACATCTTCCTCCCCGCCTACAAGAACTCTAAGGAGTCGGTGTTTGCCGTGCAGACTTCGCACTACACTGAGGACAATACGGAAAAAGGACGCGCCAACTGGTCGAACACGCTCAACGGGTGCTGGGGCATGTGGTCGAAAGGCTGGGATTTCCACAAGCCGTCACAGAACCTCGTCAACGCCTTCAAGGTGGGCGACGACGGACTCCCGATGTTTGACACCTATGAGAATGAGCATAACTCCTACCCCGTGCTGGGCGTGGCCTCTGCGCAGAAGTATGACCCGCGCCTCTTCCACACGGTAGGCATGCCAAGCTGGCCCTACAAGTATGAGACCGGCACGACGTCTGACGGAGTGAGCCTCACCATGACAAAGGACAACTCGCGCAACCCGTCGACCTACGGCTACTACACCTCTCTCAAGGACGTCTCGCAGCGTTCGGAGGGCGAGACCTTTGTGGAGTCCACGTGGCAGTCGTTTGCCATGAACGACTATGTGTTCCGCTACACCGACGTGATGCTTATGCGTGCCGAGGCTATGATTGAGACTGGCGACCTCGACGGGGCTCTCTTGATTATCAATGACATACGCACACGCGCCAAGAACTCCGTTTCCAAGCACATTGCCTATGCCCAAGATTATGTCGATATCGCCACTTACCCTTCGTTCCCGAGCAAGGACTACGCCCGCCAGGCACTCCGCTGGGAGCGCAGGTTGGAGATGGCAATGGAGAGCTCACGCTTCTTCGACCTGCGCCGTTGGGGCTTGGCGTCGACCACTCTCAACAATTTCTTCTCCTTGGAAGTCCAAGACAATTACGACGGACAGGCGTATGCCCAGTACTACGGCGACGCCCACTTCACGCCTGGCAAGAACGAGTATTTCCCGATACCCTACAACCAGATGTTCTATGTCCCTGGTCTCTACACCCAGAACCAAGGTTACGCCAATTAAGTTTCACGACTAAAAATCGGTAGAAAATGAAAAATCTTTCTTTTATCATATTGTCATTGGCCGCATTGGTCGCCTGTGCGTGCCAGGACAAGGACTATGTCATTTCCGACGCTGTACTCTCTCCACTTGACGCAAGCAAAGTGAGCGGACAACTTGCAGGCGACGATTATCTGCTCACATGGCCGCAACAGGAGGAAGGCATCAGTGTGCAGGTGACGCGCTACATCGGCACGACGGTCAATGCAAGCGAGATATGCAGCGGCAGCGAGTACCGGCATGCCACGGTAGAGACCAACAAGGCCTACACTTATGTGCTGAAGAAAACCGACGGCACCAATTATTCCAAAGGCGTCGTGGTGAACTACACCCGCCCGGGAGCCACCAGCATCTCTGGAGTGACAATGTCGCAGACCGACAAGGTGGGCGGATATGACGCCAATGTCACATGGGATGCGGCTGCTGACGCGACAAGCATCAAGATTGTCGCCACCAACGGGAGCAGCACGACAACTGAGACCTTGTCTGCCTCGACCACGTCCTACACCATCCCCGATGTCGTCGATGGTGAGACATGGACGGTCACCCTCACGGCGACAAACGCCGAAGGTGCATCGCTCCCCACGACGGCAGCCCTCAAGATTGGCAAGACCTTGATAGGTTTCCTTGGCGTCTATGCCGATGCCGATGACTGTGTCGCCAATGGCGATGACGACGAGGCGAGCGCATGGCTGTGGCTTCACAGCCAGTATCCGATGGCAGAATATGTCTCATTCATGGATATAAAGAGCGTGGACGACATCAACAGGTTCCGTGTGCTTTTCTGGCTGCGCGACCTTGAGGGCGTCAGCGAGTCCGATGTCCTCACCATGCCCGACGATGTTGTGGCTGCGGCGCCTGCCATAAAGGAGTGGTACAAAAATGGAGGAAGCATACTCTTGTGGGGTCATGCCGTGCCTTTCATTGAGACTCTCGGTCGCATTCCCGAAGGCACCATTGTCTCCAACGACCACACTATCGGCTGTGGCGCGGGCGGCTGGAACGGAGATGTGTGGAAAATGGCCGTGGCTCTCAACCCCGGAGGCAAGTTCACCGTCGACGCTTCCTCACACCCCATATATAAAGGGCTGGAGATCGAGACCACTGACCGTACCAAGCTGATTGCCATGAAGGGTGCGGGCTGGACAGAGGACCACAACTGCGTGTTCTTCAACTATCCGTCGGCCATCACAGGCCTGGGCAATCAGGAAGAGTCGTGCTACAATTCCGTCACCAGCGTGTACGGCATCTACCCCCTCGCCGTATGGGACAGTCAGATTGACTGGGTAAGCATGCTCAACATTTGGGAAGCAAGACAGGGCGACACGGAGTTCAATGGAACGGTGCTCTGCGTAGGCAACGGCGGATGCGAGTTCTCTATGAAAAACGCTGACGGCACGCCCGATGTCAGCGCATATCCGTCAAACAACGCCTATCAGGACAACGTTTTCACGCTCTGCAAGAACAGCCTCGAATATCTGAAGACCCGTTGATAACGCTTTACGGATAAAATAGATGAGTAAGACAAGGTTGTTTGTAACGATGATTGTCGGCATGTTTGCCATGCCGGCTGCCATCTCTTCCTGTTCAGAGGATGGTCCGTCAGACCCGACGCCCTCCCCGAGCGTCTCCGACACCCTCGACATCCTCGATGACGACCCCGTTGTGGCGGGAGACTACACGCAGCAGTTCCGCCCGCAGATCCATTTCTCGCCTGCCAAGAACTGGATAAACGACCCCAACGGCATGGTTTGGTACGATGGCGTATGGCACTTGTTCTACCAGTATAACCCTTACGGCAACGACTGGGGCAACATGTCGTGGGGCCATGCCACAAGTACCGACCTCGTGCATTGGACCGAACAGGCGGTGGCTCTTACCAAGTCCACGATAGGCGACATATTCTCCGGATCGTGTGTCATCGACAAGGACAATACTGCCGGTTTCGGGAAAGACGCAATGATAGCGGTGTACACAGGCAACGGCAGCCGCCAACAGCAGGGACTGGCATACTCCGTCGACGGGGGGAAGACTTTTACGCAATATGCCTCGAACCCCGTTCTCGCCAACACGACACTCGATGATTTCCGCGACCCCAAGGTGTTTTGGCACGACGAGAGCAAGCAATGGATAATGGTACTGGCTGGTGGCTACCGCTATGCCGTGGATATTTACGGCAGCGCAAACCTGAAGGACTGGACGTTTCTCAGCTCGTTTTCCTATGACGCAGAGCGCGCCCGCAAAGGTCAATGGGAGTGTCCCGATCTCTTTCCGCTCACTCTCGACGGCGTGGAGAAATGGGTTCTTCTGGTAAGTCTCAATCCGGGCGGCCCGACAAACGGCTCGGGCACCATGTATTTCGTGGGCGATTTTGACGGTCAGACGTTTACTGCCGATCTGCTGGACTACCCCATGTGGCTGGACTATGGCATGGACAACTATGCCGGAGTGACGTGGAGCAATGCCGGAGACCGCCGCATCTTGCTCGGATGGATGAACAACTGGCTCTATGCGGGCAGCGTGCCCTGCTCGCCATGGCGATCTGCCATGACCCTTCCGCGCGAGCTGTCACTCGTCAACTGCGATGGGAAACCTGTCCTCGCAAGCCGTGTGGTGAGCGAGATGGAAACCCTCGCCGGCGAGTGGACGGATGTCTCCACCGACCAGACATTCGCCGCGGCCAATGCCTATCAGTTGCAGGTGACTCTCGACACGGAGACTGACCAATCGGTGGTCTTGTCAAATGTCAAGGGCGAGAAACTGGTCATCGACCTCAACAGCGTCGCAAGGAAACTGCTGGTGCGCCGCAATGCCGCCACTGGCAATGTCTCTTTTGCCGGAAACTTCTCCTATCCTGCCGTCAGTGCGCCGCTCGTCACCGACAAGAAAACATTGTCGCTTGACATATATGTGGACCAGTCGTCTGTGGAGATCTTCAGCGACGACGGCACGCTGGCCATGACAAACCTCGTCTTCCCGTCGAGCGTATACAACATGTGCGACGCTTCAGGCTCCGCAAAAGTGCGCGCTCTAAAATCAATATGGCAAAAACAATAAAAACGACACTTATATGAAATCCAACAGATTGGCATCTGTCTCCGTCTTGTTATGTTTCTTCTGCATGGGTTTTGTGGATCTTGTGGGGATAGCCAGCAACTACGTAAAGAAGGATCTCGGCTTGAATGACGCAACGGCGAACCTGCTCCCGTCGCTCGTGTTCTTCTGGTTCCTCATCTTCTCGGTGCCCACAGGTGTGCTCATGAACAAGATCGGGCGCAGGCGCACTGTCCTTTTGTCGCTCGTGGTGACGGTGGTCTCGTTGCTGCTGCCGCTCTTTGGCGAGACGTTCCCCATAATGTTGGCGTCCTTTTCGCTGCTCGGCATTGGCAACGCTTTGATGCAGACGTCCATCAATCCGTTGATGACATGCGTCTTGAAGGGTGGAAACCTGGCGTCGGCACTCACTTTCGGTCAGTTCGTCAAGGCGATAGCGTCATTCATTGCGCCCTATCTCGCAATGTGGGGAGCCACTCAGGTTCTTCCGTCGTTCGGCTATGACTGGCGCGTCCTCTTCCTCATATTCTTAGTGATCGGCATCCTCTCCGCCAGCCTGCTTGCAGCCACGCATATCGAGGAGCCGGCATGCAAAGCCGACGCGGGCGTGGGGAGGCAGTTCATCAATGCCTTCAGGCTGCTCGGCACTCCCATTGTGCTGCTGTCGTTCCTCGGCATCATGTGCCATGTGGGCATCGACGTCGGCACCAATGCCACCGCCCCTAAACTGCTGATGGAGCGTGCGGGCATGACGCTCAACGATGCCGCCTTTGCCACAAGCCTCTATTTCATCTTCCGCACCATTGGTTGTTTCACGGGAAGTTTTTTTCTTCGTGTGATGAAAATAAGGCACTTCTTCACCATCTCCGTCTTGTTGATGGCCGTGGCCATGGTCTGCATGTTCGCGGGGACAAGCAAGCTCGTGCTCTACGCCGGCATCGCCCTCGTGGGCTACGGCAACTCCAACGTGTTCTCCATGTGCCTCTCCACAGCCTTGCAGTCGGTGCCCGACAAGCAGAACGAGGTGAGCGGATTGATGATCACGGGACTTTTCGGCGGCACGGTGTTCCCTCTCGCCATGGGGCTCGCCTCAGATGCCATGGGGCAGGCTGGCGCAGTGCTGTGCATGGCGGTTGGTGTGGCTTACCTGTTCACGTATATTCCACGACTAAAATAAGACATCACGTATGAAAGACTATATTGTCGGGCTTGGCGAGATCCTTTTCGACTGTCTCCCAGAGGGCAAGAAACTCGGCGGTGCGCCCGCCAACTTCGCTTATCATGCCCGCCAGTGCGGACTCAACGGCATAGCTGTCAGCGCAATAGGAGAAGACGAGGACGGAGAGCAGATACTCCGTGAACTGTCGCTACACGACCTTCCGGTGCACCTTGAGCGCGTGCCCCAACCAACAGGCACAGTTCGGGTGACACTCTCAGACAATGGCATTCCGCAGTATGACATCTGTCAGGGCGTGGCCTACGACAACATCCCGTGGACTCCCGCTGTTGAGGACATAGCGCGCAACACGCGGGCCGTCTGCTTCGGGTCGCTCGCCCAGCGCACGGCAGTGAGCCGAGCCACCGTGCAGAAGTTCCTCGACGCCATGCCCGCCCTCGGCACTCTGAAGGTGTTCGACATTAACCTGCG
The DNA here is from genome assembly GCA_963616565.1 of Clostridium sp. CAG:343. Taxonomy (GTDB): domain Bacteria; phylum Bacteroidota; class Bacteroidia; order Bacteroidales; family Marinilabiliaceae; genus W3P20-009. Next base: position 19,439 of record CAVEKX010000002.1, on the reverse strand, counting down.
CCAGAACTGGTATTCGCGTGAGGTGGTGGAGGAGAGCCTCCGCCGCTGCAATGTGCTGAAGATAAACGACGAGGAGATTGTGAAAGTGGCGCAGATGTATGGCATGAAGCCAGTGCGCGACGTCAATGCGGCTGCCACCGAGGCAGAGCGGCTGCTCCGTCCTGTGGACTTCGAGGACCAGTGCAGCGAGCTCATCCGTCGCTACGAGCTGCAGATGGTCATCCTCACTTGCGGTGCCTACGGCTCCTATGTGGTCACCCCGGGAGAGATGAGTTTCCTCGCCACCCCGAAAGTCAATGTCGTTGACACCGTGGGTGCTGGCGATTCGTTCACTGGCTCGTTCTGCGCTGCCATCCTTGTAGGCAAGTCTGTCAAGGAGGCCCACCGCATCGGTGTGGATGTCGCAGCTTTTGTGTGCACCCAGTCGGGAGCAATGCCAAAATATCCGGCCGAGCTTGCGGCTCGCATAAAATAGGTGTCGAAGCATCGGTAGGTAGCAGTCGCGGCGTTCTCGCTGCGACTGCTACTTTTTTGGTGGGGGTATGCTGTCGTTAGACATACAAAGGGACTACCTTGGGTGTCGCATTCTTGTCGTGTTTGCTGCCATTGTCGGTTTGAATGACAGGTGTAGGAGAAAAGGATTGAGAAGCCGTGGGGTGGGGGGCGGTCGGGCGTGGTTTGAGGTTTAAAAAGCGTTGTCTTTCGGGGCGCGTCGTTCGGTAGTGTTATGTTCCCTATTGTTATACCGATTGTGAAATGTTAATTGTAGAAAGGCGGCTGTCGAACAGTGCGTATGGCGGTGGATTATTATGTAACGAAAGTGTAATACGCTGAAAATCAATGGATGTTGTGTTGCTGCCATCTGACTGTTAAAATATTTTTATCCACCATTACGGTATAAGTCTCCACGTCCAAACCTTAAAAAGCGTGTAATATTGCACCGTAAAACAAACGCAAAAGTTGCATCACTGACAACTCTTAGCATAAAAAACTGAAATATTATGAAAATAGGAGCATTTGCTTTAGCGAGCCTCCTCGCTCTCACGCCCGCGGCATTCATGCTGACGGAGGGAGAGGCTGCGGCTCAAACGTCGCAAGGAAGCAACGTGACCATCCGCGGCCGCGTCGTAGACAATAACGGCCAACCCGTCGTGGGCGCCGCTGTCCTCCAGACTGGCACGACAAATGGCACCGTCACCGACATCGACGGCAACTACTCTCTCGTGGCGCCCTCCAACGCCAACCTCACCGTCTCCTTTATAGGATACAACAGCTCTAAGGCCGACGTCAACGGACGTTCTTCTGTAAACTTCACCCTCACCGAGGAGACCACCGAGCTCGGCGAGCTCGTCGTCATCGGCTACGGTGTCCAGCGCAAGGCCGACCTCACAGGTTCCGTCGCCGTCGTCGACGCCGAGGACCTCAAGAAGGTCTCCAACTCCAACATCTCCACCATGCTCCAAGGTAAGGCGGCTGGTGTCCAGATCACGACCGACGGTCAGCCAGGTGCCGACCCCGCAGTCAAGATCCGCGGTCTCGGCTCCTTCGGCAGCACCTCACCTCTCTACGTCATCGACGGCGTCCCTATGGGTACCTCCATCCGCGACTTCTCGCCTAACGACATCGAGACCATCCAGGTCCTCAAGGATGCCTCCGCTGCCGCCATCTACGGCTCCCGTGCAGCAAACGGCGTCATCATCATCACCACCAAGCGCGGCTCCAAGAACCAGCCTATGAAGATCAACTATACCGGCTACGTCGGCATGGATAAGATCAAGGATGGCGTCTACGAGGTCATGAACACCGCTCAGTACGCTGAGAACATCGTCCGCGCCTACACCAACAACGGCCTTCAGGAGTCCATCCCCTCCGGCTACGTCGAGGGCAACGAGAACTACCTCGTCGGCAAGGTCGACACCGATTGGTTCAACGAGGTCTTCAAGACCGGTCTCCGTATGAACCACAACGTCTCCATGTCTGGCGGCGGCGAGAACAACACCTACAACGTCTCGCTCGACTACTTCAAGCAGAACGGCACCATGGAAGGCGCAGGTCCTAACTACGACCGCTTCACCGCACGCGTCAACAACAACATGGACGTCAAGTTCATCAAGTTCCAGACCAGCGTCCTCTTCAGCCACAGCGCGCAAGACAACATGGCTCTCTCCAACGCCAGCGAGTACGTCCAGGGCCTCTACGGCGGTCAGTACCCAGTCCTCGGCTCCGCCCTCCTCTTGCCTCCTTCCATGAAGGCCTATGACGAGAGCACCTGGTGCCTCGACGACGTCTATCCAGGCGCAGCCGACTACAATTACGATAACTACGGCTACGGCACCTACTACCTCGACATCCATGGCGACCTCGCGATGACCAACATCCTGATGACCAACAACCTCATCACCCGCAACACCAAGGTCGACCGCTTCGTTGTCACTGGCTCTGCCGATGTCGACATCCTCGACATGATCAAGCATAAGAACGACAACCACAAGCTCAACTACAAGATCAACCTCTCTTACAGCAAGACCTATGCTAAGGACAAGACCTTCGTAGCAGCCTTCTACTCCAGCAACCGTAACTACCTCGACAAGAGCAACGAGAACCTCTATGAGGCCTACCGCCAGTACACCGACGGCCTTGTCGAGAACACCATCACCTACGACGGCATCTTCGGTGACAACCACTTGAACCTCGTCATCGGTCAGACCTTCGAGCGCGAACGTTACCACATCCTCACCGGTACTGGCAACAACCTCTCCGAGCCTTACTACCTCCAGCTCTCCAATGCGTCTACCTTCAAGACCTCCAGCTACGAGAGCGAGCACGTCCTCTGCTCCTTCATCGGTCGTTTGAACTACGACTTCGACGAGAAGTACCTCGTTTCCTTCACCGCTCGTCGTGACGGCTCCAGCCGCCTCAGCTCCGACGACCGTTGGGAGACCTTCCCCTCCGTATCCGCTGGTTGGCGCTTCGACCGTGAGGATTTCTTCCCCATCGACCCCAACATCGTCAACCTCTTCAAAGTCCGCGCCAGCTACGGCGTCCTCGGTAACGAGAACATCGGTGAGTACCAGTACATGGACGTCATGAACCGCAACGACTACACCTACAGCTTCGGTGGCGACAAGGTCACTGGATCCGCCATCTCCAACTACGTCAATACCGCCATCAAGTGGGAGAAGAAGAAAACCTTCGACGTCGGTCTCGATGTCAACTTCCTCTCCAACAAGATCGAGTTCAGCTTCGACTACTTCAAGAGCAAGTCTGAGGACCTCCTCTACAGCGTATCCGTCCCCGCCAGCGCAGGCGCAACCAACGGCACCGTCACCATGAACGCTGCCACCATGGAGAACTCCGGTCTCGAGTTCGCTGCCACCTACCGCAACAACGATCACCCAATCAAGTGGGAGGTCTCTGCTAACGCCACCGTCAACAAGAACGAGGTAACCAGCCTTGGCGTAACCAACGAGGGCCGTACCGATGGCTACTGCCGCACCGAGGTCGGTGACGAGGTAGGTCGCTTCTACGGTCTCCAGTACGGCGGCATCATCCGCGACCAGCAGACCCTCAATGACCTCATGGCCGTCCAGGCTACCGCACACGACGGCAGCAACGCAGGCAACTACGCTGCTCCTAAGAACGCTAAGCTCGGTGACTGCTACTACGTCGACGTCGACGGCAACGGCTACATCGACGACAGCGACCGCGACTTCCTCGGAAGCGGCATGCCTAAGGTCAACTTCGGTCTCAACGCCCGCGTAGAGTGGAAGGGCATCGACCTCTCCGTCTCCACCTATGGCGCCCTCGGCTTCAAGGCTGTCGACTACCTCGACATCGCGCTCCACGGCACCACGGGTCTCACCAACAAGAGCGTCGACATGCTCGACAGCTGGACCGCCGAGAACCCCAACGCAAGCCAGCCTCGCGTACAGTTCGCTGCTGACGGCTCGACCTACAACGACTACTTCAGCGACCGCTTCATCCAGGACGCTAACTACTGGAAGATCGCTAACGTCGAACTCGGCTACAACTTCAAGGACGATTGGTTCAACGGCATCTTCTCCAGCGTCAGATTCTACGTCTCCGCTCAGAACCTACACACCTTCACCAAGTACAACGGCTACAATGTGGACTTCGCCGGCGGCACCTTCACCCCTGGCTACAACTACTGCTCGTTCCCAACCCCGCGCACTTTCATGGCCGGTCTCCACTTTACGTTCTAAACGAGGAATCTCTTAACAGAAATCTATCATGAAAAGATCATATATAGCAATCGCAGCGGCTCTCCTGGCGGCAGGCTTCGCTTCCTGCAGCGACGAGCTCGATGTGACAAACCCCAATACCCAGACCACCGAGGACTTCGGCAAAGACGAGTCCACTCTCCAGGAGGCCATCATCGCCTGCTACAACCGTATCCGCCTCGAGGGCACCTTCGCCCGCGTCGGCTACACCATGGACGCTGTCCGCGGCGACGAGGTCTACAACCCTGGCCTCATCTGGTACTACCCCTACGACGCTCTCAACGAGACTCCTGTCGACGAGATCGGCAACCAGTGGATCTGGCGCGACTGCTACCACGTAGTCAACCGCACCAACTACGTCCTCCAGCAGGTCGAGAAGGTTACCCTCTCCACCGACGCCTACAACAAGATCAAGGGTCAGGCCCTCTTCCTCCGCGGCCTCGCTTACTACACCCTCGCTACCTACCACCACGAGTGCTGCCTCATCACGGACTACTCTTCCTACTCCGACATGAACAGCCTCTACGCCTCCCTCAACACCTACGACGAGGTCCTCGATCAGGTCGAGACCGACTTCAAGGAGGCTATGCAGATCCTGCCTAACAAGAGCATCGGCGGCGAGTTCGCCAAGGGCCGCGCAACCTGCGGCTCAGCTGCTGGCTACTACGCTCGCACACTCATGCTCCGCCACAAGTACTCCGACGCTCTCGTTGTCCTCAAAGACATCATCGCCGGCACCTATGGCAACTACTCCCTCATGGCCGACTACGGCGCCAACTTCACCGAGGCTGGCGAGAACAATGCCGAGAGCCTCTTCGAGGTTCAATACATGAACTACGGCACTGGCGGCGTCGACGAGGAGTGGACCCCTGTCAACATCTCTAAGGAGGCTACTCAGGGTCATGCTGTCGAGTCCAACTACGCGCCCAACGCCTTCGGCTCTTGGGGCGACCTCGCAGCCTCCCCTTGGCTCTACAACCTCTACAAGGCAGAGAAGTGCACCGACGGCCGTCTCGACCCGCGCCTCTACTGGACCATCTGCTCCTACGAGGCCGAGTATGACACCTACACCGACCAGGGCACTGCCGCCTACCCCGATGGCGACCCTCGTAAGAACGTCCTCTACAACACCACTATCGCTGCCGACGCCGAGGGCGTAACGTCCCTCTGCATCTCCAATGCTACTGGCGGCGGTCTCGGCATCGCCAAGTGGACCTACGCCCGCAAGTGGCCTACCGACTTCACCACCATCGTCACCGGTCTCCACAACGGCATCAACCTCCGCCTCATGCGCTACTCCGATGTCCTCCTCCGTGCCGCCGAGTGCGAGAATGAGGTCAACGGTCCTACCCAGACGGCCATCGACTACATCAACCAGGTTCGCGAGCGCGTAGCTCTCCCCGACCTCAATCTCTCCGACTTCCCGACAGCCGACGCCCTCTTCGAGCAAATCGCCAATGTCGAGCGTCCTAAAGAGTTCGGTTGCGAGAACGGTCGTGGCATCGACCTCAACCGTTGGGGCTTCTACGAGAGCACAGACCGCAAGGCTCAGCTCCGCCAGCACATGATCTTCAAACTCTCCCTCGAAGCCTCCGCAGCTAAGGGCGTCTACACCAACAGCGACATCGATGGCTCCACCATCCGCTCCTGCATGGACACCTACCTCGAGGCTCACGAGTACTTCCCAATTGCGCAGAGCACCCTCGACGCCAACCCACACCTCGTCGGCAACTGCGCCTACAACAGCAAGAAGCCCGACGGCTTCTTCCCCTGGAGTGTCCGCCCTGTCGTAGACCTCTCTAAATAAGAATAATATAGAAAGCCGCCCCGCCACGCGGGACATCTCGCGCCATCGGGGCGGCTCTATAAAAACTTCACATTCTAACAAGAATTTCCATGAACAACATACAGAAAGGCCTCCTCACCCTCATGGTTGCAGGCATCGCCTCCGCCTCTTTCGTAGGCTGTGACGAAGACGACACTTTCGACATCAACTCCCCTGAGTGGCTCTCTTCGCGCATCGACTCCATCGCTGCCGCCAAGAACAACAAAACCAACAGCGACACCACCATCATCGAGGTCTCCAACACCACCATCGGTACTACCGACAATGCGACTGGCTGGTGGGGTGCGTTCACCGACTTCATCGCCATCCCGTCAGGCAAACGCCTCATCATGGAGTTTGACAACTACAGCTCGGGCGCAAATAACTACAACAACTGGGTTCTTGTGACCGCCAACAAGAAGGGTAACTCTACCGACGTCGACGGCTACAAAGAGTACTTCGCTCTCCGCTCCGACGCCTACGGTTGGGGTGGCGCAATGGGTACCGACGAGGGCTACACCTACGACGCTGCCAACATCTCCACCAACTACGCCGAGGTTGCCGCTGCTGCTGGCGCCTCCGACCAATGGGCTTACTTCCTGGAGAAGATCAACGGCTCACACGTAGTCCTCGAGATCCAGCACGTCTCCGCAGGCTACATCTACGTAACCGCCACCATGACCGCCACCGACGGCACCGTCCTCATCGAGGAGTACCATCAGACCGCATCTGCCTCTGAAGACATCTACGCATTCCTGACAGTCGACAACTGCCACTACGAGAACTTCTCGGCCATGCTCCTCCCCGCCACCATCGTCATCACCGAGAGCAACCCGGCTCGCCTCGAGCTCGCCAACACCCCTGCTTTCCTCACTCTTGGCGACACTGTCTACTATGAGGGCGTAACCGGTAAGGTGACCTTCGAGGACGGCACCTCTACCGATGTCACCACGAGCGACCTCTCCTTCACCGAGCCTGACCTCACCACCATCGGCTCCAAGACCGTCACCGTAATCTACAACAAGACCAGCCGTGGCAACTACTGCGCTCCTGTCTACGCGACCTACTCGTTCCAAGTAACTGACTTCCGCTCCATCCGCATTGAGCCAGTCGAGAATGTCGTCTACTACATCCCGGCAGGCGCAACCGAGGTTCCTTTCATCACCAAGGCCGCTACCCTCTATGGCATCAGCAGCGATGGAGAGGAGACCATCCTCGACAATACCCTCGCAACGTTCTCTGGCGTAAATGCTGCTGGCGAGTTCTCCGTCTCCTACCAGGGTCTCACAACCACTGGCACCGTTAAGGTCGACGCTACCGACTGCGAGCAACTCGGCAATTCAGACTTCTCTACTGGCTGGTGGACTGCCTTCACCGAGCCTGAGCAAATCAAGAACGGTACAACCCTCACCAAGACCTTCCAAGTTCGTTCTGACAATGGCGCCAACTGGCACGGTCCTGTCCTCATCATCCGCAACGCCGCTCTCGGTGAGATCGCTATCCTCCGTGAGGATAACTACGGCTGGGGCAATGGCTACAGCGCAGCTACTCTCGAAAGCGACTGGAATTTCGACACCTTCGCTTCCAACATTGACGGTTCTGTCTTCAATGTCACCATCACCAACAACGGCGCCACCATCGACGTTAAGATGGAGATCATTGACGCTGCTGGCGATGCTCACCACCAGTACTACACTGGCATCACCACCACCACGACCGAGCTTGTTGACGCTGACGACGTCTACCTCACTGTCTCCTGCGAAGAGTCCTACGTCCTCTTCAAGTAAAAAGGCTTAGTTCTTAAATTATTGGTTTCCACAAGGCCGCCGCGGTTCTCCGCGACGGCCTTGGTTTTTTCGGTACGCATCAGTTGCGCCCGTGCATGAGCGAAGCATTTCTTCGTGGCTCTTTTCTGTTGTTAAATAGTGCAGCCCCCGCCCTCGGCTTTGTGCCGCGGGCGGGGGCTTGGTTTGTGGGGTGGGGGATGCTAATTTTTTCTTCAGCTATAACAGTCCAGCCATGTAGAGCGGCAAGTAGAGGAACTCATCCTCTCGCTTGACGTCGCCATCGTAGAGCACCACAGGGTCTGAAACGTATGATCCAAATTTGGCGACGCACTTTTTTAGTGATGTCGTGGTGAATCCCTTGCCACTTTTGACCTCGATAGGTCTGATGTTATGCCGGCTCGTCACTTTGCTCTTTGTCACGAGGAAATCTATCTCCATCCTCTCTGACGCGTCTTCTTCCGAGGCTTTGCTGTAAAAGAACAGGTCGTGTTTCGAGGCGTGCAGCATCTGTGCGACGATGTTTTCCGTAAGCATCCCCTCGTTAATCTCTAACTTCCCAAACAGGAGTTTCTTATATAAGCTGCCGTCGCTCAATGAGGCCTCGTCAAAAGCCATGCTGACAAGCAGACCTGTGTCTCCCATGTAACATTTAACCGTCGACCGGTCCTCGTTGAGCCTGAGTCCCACGTTCGGTGCTGTGGAATTGTAACAGCAGTTGATAATCTTGGCGTCGCTTAGCCAAAAGAACGCGTCGGAATATTCGCGCATCCGAGCGTTACGCCCTATGGATGATAATGTGAACCTCTTCTCGTGTTTCTGAAGTTGACCCGGCAGCTCTTCAAATATTTGTGACACTCGGCTCTCTTGGTTGTCGGCGTAATTCTTTATGTCATTGCGATATATCGTCAGAATGTCACGCTTCACGTTGTCCACTTCCACGAGGTCTTTCGTCTCCACCCATTTGTTGACGGCTTGGGGCATTCCTCCAACTATAAGATACTGCCTGAATAAATCCATCGCCTTGCGGTGGAACAATGGGCCGAGTGGCTTGCCTTTCTCGAAGTTTGAGCATATCAAGTCCATGAGCATCTCATCACCTGTCGCCCAAAGGAACTCCTCAAAGTCCATCGGATGCATCTCTATTCTCCGCTCCTCCGATGGCAGCAAAATCCCTTTGACGTTTTTCTTTATCGACACAAGCGATCCTGTTTCAATGTAGTCAAATCGCCCGTCTGCCACGAGGTATTTGATCGCGGAGCGCGCCCGTGGGCAAAATTGAACTTCGTCAAATATTATAAGGCTTTTGCCCTCCTCGCCTTTGTTCGTGCGCGGGGTTAGTCTCTTTCCAAAATAATATTGAATGTTTGTCAGTAGGGTGTCTATGTCGTCCAGGTAGATGTCAAAGAATTCTTTAACAGACGGGTTCACGCTGTTGAAGTCAATTAGTAGGTATGATTCGTATTCGTTTTTGGCAAATTCTTCGACAATGTAGCTCTTGCCAATACGGCGCGCCCCCTCTATTAGCAATGCTACTTCGCCTTTTCGCTCGTTTTTCCACTTGAGCAACTCTGTGTATGCTTTCCTCTTCATTATCAGCCGTTTTCTGCAAATATACACGAATCGGAGCAAAATTACTCCTCCCTTTTTCACGAATCGGAGCAATTCCCACCTCAGTTTTTTCACGAATCGGAGCAGTCTAAGCCCCTCGAAATACACGAATCGGAGCGGTTATAGTGCCAATGCCATGAAAACCACCAAATTGCGCCTCAATTTCCCTTCTACTCATTTTCTACCCTGCCAAGCACACCGACGTCATGGCTCCTCAACGCCTTGCCAATCCTAATCCCCATGCATGGTGCCACTCCCTTTCGCAACCATCTTTAACCTCTTGTCCACGTTAACGCCATTTTTGTCCACCTCGTCGCGCCAAACTCAACGTATATTTGCCAACGTTAACACAAAAAGTGCCACATTAAAATGACAAGATACTTCGTATATGCCGCCTGCGCTGCGGCTCTGTCGATCTCTTTCTCAGCCTGCAGTGACGACAAGGACGACCCAAAGATCGTCGTCCCCGACGGCGGCGATGATGACGATGACGACGATAACACCACTTTCTCCATTCCAACATATGCCGACGACTACTCCTCAATCTCCGGTTGGGAAAACGTCGGCAAATGGAACCTTGCCAACGTCCACGACCCATCTGTTATCTACTGGACCGACGGCTACTACTATATGTGGGGCACCGACGCCTCCTACGGCAACGTCCACGAGGGCCATGGCCACTTCCAAGGCAAACGCTCTAAAGATCTCGTCAATTGGGAGTGGATCCCCGGCATCTTCTACGATAACACCAAACCCGCATGGATCCTCGAGAAAGTCAATGAGTTCCTCACAGATGCAGGCCAGGACAAGGTGACCGACAACGATCTCTCCATTGGCTGTTGGGCCCCTTGCGCTCGCAAGATCACTGTCGATGGCGTCACCAAGATACGTATGTATTACAGCATCGTCTTCGACCTCACCGCCAATCCAAAGACCCGCATCGGCGGCAACCAAGGCACGCCAGCCCTCATTGGCGTATGCGAGTCTACCGACCCTTATAACGGCAAGTGGACCGACCTCGGCTTCGTGACCAGCTCCTCTGCCGACCATGAGCTAACAACCTCCAACCTCAACGCTTCGCAGTGGGGCGGCTTCTACTACTACAATGCCATCGACCCAACCTATATCGTCACCCCCGCCGGCCAGCACTGGCTCATCCACGGCTCTTGGCATAGCGGCTTCGCTGCCCTCCAGATCGACGCCACAAGCGGCAAGCCTCTCAACACGCTCACCAGCCCATGGTTCGCCGATGCGGCCTCTCTCCAAGCCGTCTATGGTCAAAACGTAAGCTCCCGTAAAGCTTCCGACCGTTGGCAGGCGAGCGAGGGCCCCGAGGTCATCTACCACGACGGCTACTACTACCTCTTCATGGCCTATGACGAACTCTCCGTTGCTTACAACACCCGCGTCGTCCGTTCCGAGAACATCACCGGTCCCTACTACGACATCACTGGCCGCAACAACACCAATGGTCGTGGCGAATGCTACCCAATCGTCACCCACCCATACAAGTTCAAGAAGGGCACTGGATGGGTCGGCATCTCCCACTGCGCCATCTTCCCCAAGAAGGGCAACGCCGACGCCACCGAGTGGTTCTACATGTCCCAAGGGCGCCTCCCGGCTAATGCTGGTGGCAACGCCAATGCCAATGCCATCATGATGGGTCATGTCCGCCGTCTCGTGTGGGCTCCCGTCTCAGCGTCTAAACTCGACGACCGCTGGCCCGTCTCCCTCCCCGAGCGCTACGCTGGCGTGCCCGACTACGGCACTCTCACCGTCGACAGCGTCGCTGGCAAGTGGGAGCATATCGACCTCTCTTACAACTACAAAGTACAAGACGAAAGCTCCTACATTTACTTAAATGCCGACGGCACCATCACCGACGAGTCCGGTGCCTCTGCCCTCGGTGGCTCTTGGTCGCTCGACGCCACCAATAAGCTCCTCATCATCGGCAACGCCGCCGTATGCATCGAGCGCGAGGTCGACTGGGAGGCCTACCCACGTTGCGTGACCCTCGTCTACGCCGGCATCGGTCAAGACGGCAAGACCACTTGGTGGGGCAAGAAGGTCGAGTAACAGAAAAATTTAGCTTTTCATAATGCACAGGGGCGTGGCGCAGCAATGTGCCGCGCCCCTCTTGTGTTGTCTCACTTTGACGTAAGAGACGGTGTAAAAAAGGGAGTGGAGGTGATAGTCCAGAGACTATCACCTCCACTCCCGTCTTATGCCCTATTGCCGACAGGTCAGACGCTAATTGCCAACCTCCGACACGAATTTTATCCTCACGAGGCGCACCATCTCTTCCGGGTAGTCCTCATCCGACAACTCCTCCATAGCCGCGCGCATCGAGTCGTCGTCTGCCTCCTTGAAGTATGCGAATACGTCGTCTATCTGGTCTTGGTCATACTGCTCGCGCAGCCAGTAGTCGACGTTCAGCTTCGTCCCCGAGTACACAATCGACTCCATGGCCTTCAGCAACTCGCCCATCGTCAGCCCTTTGCCCTTCGCCAGCGTGTCGAGAGGCATCTTCCTGTCGACGCCCGTGATGATATACACCTTGTTCTTCACGCCCTCGTCTTTCGCCACGGTCTTTATCACCGTGTCCTGCGGACGCTCTATCTCGTTCTCTTCCACATATTTGGCAATGAACTCCACGAACGGCTTGCCAAACTTGTGCGACTTGCCCTCACCGACGCCCGGGATGTTCTTCAACTCCTCAAGCGTCATCGGGTAATATGTCGACATGCCTTCAAGTGCCGAGTCCGAGAATATGATGTAGGGTGCCAATTTGTCTTTCTGCGCAATCTTGCCCCTCAGGTCTTTCAGCGCGCCGAACAACACCTCGTCCAGAGCCGATGTGCCGCTCTGTGCCGTGGCCTCGTCGTCGCCAATGTCGCTAAAGTCCCTGTCCAGGCAATACATGATTGCCCCCTTGCTCTTCTCAAGGCTCTCGGCGTTCTTGCCTAAATGCAGAAGTCCGTAATTCTCAATGTCTTTGGCAATGTAACCCGACACGATGGACTGGCGCAATACCGATGTCCAATACTTCCTGTCGTGGTCCGACCCGTGGCCGAATAGCTCGTGCGACGCGTGACCGAACGATTTTATCTGATCCGTCGCCACGCCCATGATGAAGTCTATTATATATTCCGCCTTATAGGCGTTGTTAAACTCGCCGACCACGTCGACCAGGAGCTCCACAGCCTCCCTTGCGTCAAATCGCTCGCGGGGGTTCACGCAGTTGTCGCAACATCCGCAGTTCTTCTCGCCAAAATCCTCACCGAAGTAGTTCAGCAGCGTCTTGCGCCTGCACTCGCCGCTCTCGGCATAGGCCACGGTCTCCGCAATCAGTTGGCGACCAATCTCCTGCTCCGCAAGCGGCTTGCCCTGCATGAATTTCTCCAGCTTCTGGACGTCCTTGCGACTGTAAAACGTGATGCACCGACCATCGCCGCCGTCACGCCCAGCGCGCCCCGTCTCCTGATAGTAGCCCTCAAGGCTCTTCGGGATGTCGTAGTGGAAGACGTAACGGACGTCCGGCTTGTCAATGCCCATGCCGAAGGCTATCGTGGCGCATACCACGTCAACCTCCTGCATCAAGAATTTGTCCTGGTTCTCGGCGCGCGTCGCGGCATCCAGACCGGCGTGGTAGGGCACGACCTTTATGCCGTTGATCTTCAAGCTCTCCGTCAGCTCCTCCACCTTCTTCCTGCTCATGCAGTAGACGATGGCGCTCTTCCCCGGGTTGTTCTTCAAGATATGGATGATGTCGCGAGTGGCGTTCTGCTTCGGGCGAACCTCATAATACAGGTTTGGCCTGTTGAACGACGATTTGAATATCTTAGCGTCGCCAATGCCCAGGCTCTTTATGATGTCGTGCTGAACCTTGGGGGGCGCCGTAGCCGTCAAGGCTATTATCGGCGCCATGCCGATCTCCTCCGCAATCGGGCGTATCCTGCGGTATTCCGGGCGGAAGTCATGCCCCCACTCCGAGATGCAGTGCGCCTCGTCGACTGCGTAAAAAGAAATCTTTATGCCCTTCAGAAATTGTATGTTCTCCTCCTTCGTCAACGACTCCGGGGCCACGTACAGCAGTTTCGTAACGCCCGCCATCACGTCGTTCTTCACCTCGTTGATGTTCGCGCGGCTGAGAGACGAGTTCAGAAAATGGGCCACGCCCTCCTCCGTCGAATATCCGCGGATGGCGTCAACTTGATTCTTCATCAAGGCTATAAGCGGAGATATGACAATCGCAGTGCCATCCATCAGCAAGGCCGGCAACTGGTAACATAGCGATTTGCCGCCGCCTGTGGGCATCAAGACGAATGTGTCATGCCCCGACAGCAGATTCTCAATAATATCCTTCTGGTTCCCCTTGAAAGTGTCGAAACCAAAAAACTTCTTCAATTGTTCTTTCAGGTCCATTTCCATATCTCAACTTACTCAACTAAAGTAATATAATTTTTCTAATCTGTCAACCAAATCGGTCATTACCTCTTTTCCCTCGTCTCTCGCCCCCGTCCCCCGTAACCGCCACTCCCCATCCACCCTCTCTCCCGCCTCCGAAATTATTCTTCTACCTTTGTCTCGCTTTTTCGCCCCCTCCTTGCTATCTTTGCAGCAGATAAACAGACTGATAATCAATTGTCTAAACAACCATGGACAAGCTCAATATGCACACCTCCGACGGCGTGCAAGAAAATATCGCCAAGATTGCCAGCCTCTTTCCCGAGTGCATAACAGAATGTAAAGAAACGTTAACGGGGGGGGGTAAAGAGGGTTATCGACTTTGATAAACTCCGTCAGCTCCTCTCCTCTGAGATAGTCGAGGGGCGCGACGAACGCTACCAGTTCACCTGGCCCGACAAGCGACAAGCAATCCTCACCGCCAATTCCCCAATCAACGCCACGCTCCGCCCATGCCGCGACGAGAGCCTCGATTTCGACAACACGCACAACCTCTATATCGAGGGCGACAACCTCGACGTCCTCAAGTGCCTCAAGGAGACCTACCTCCATCGCGTTAAGATGATATATATCGACCCGCCTTACAACACGGGCAACGATTACGTCTACCATGACGACTTCTCATCCTCCGCAGCCGACTACGCAGACCGCTCCGGCCAGTATGACGACTTCGGAAATCGGATGGTCACAAACACCGAGAGCAACGGCCGCTTCCATACCGACTGGCTCAACATGATCTACCCGCGCCTCAAAGTCGCGCGCGACCTCCTCGCCGACGACGGCGTCATCTTCATCTCGATTGACGAAAATGAGTTAGATAATCTCAAAAAAGTATGCGATGAAATTTTCGGACAAGCAAATTTCATCGCAGAAATAGTATGGTCTGCTGGTCGTAAAAATGATTCAAAATACGTGTCTGTGTCGCACGAGTACATAGTGTGTTATTTTAGAAACGTGGAGTATGTGAAGTCCAATCAGATTGTGTGGCGTGAAAGAAAGCGAGGGCTTGAAGACATTTATAGTGCTTATAATTCGTTTGTGAAGACATTTGGAACTGATGTAAATCAAATTGAAGAAGGAATGAGAGCATGGTTCAAGAATTTGCCAGATGGTCACCCGGCGAAAGATCATAAGCACTACAATAGGGTCGATGAACGTGGTGTGTATTTCGCTGCAGATATATCTTGGCCCGGAGGAGGAGGTCCCAGGTATGAGGTGTTGCATCCCACGACAAATAAGCCAGTGAGGATTCCGTCACGTGGTTGGATAACGTCTGAAGAGAATTTTAAAAAATGGATTAAAGAGGGTAGAGTGGATTTTGGACAAGACGAGACCTGTGTGCCGACGTTAAAGACATATTTGAAGGACAGGGAATATTCTGTTCCGTATAGTGTTTTTTATCAAGATGGACGAGCTGCCTCTAAGCGCCTTGCTGCATTAATGGGAGACAAAGTCTTTGAAAACCCAAAAGATGAAGAGGTTTTACAAAGGCTGATTGAGTTTTGTGGAACAAAAGATGGGGATGTTGTTCTTGATTTCTTCTCGGGAAGCGCAACCTTTGCGCACGCTTTGTTTCTGGCGAATGTCGACCAAGGGTACACAAAAAGAAAGTTTATTCTTGTTCAGATCCCAGAAGAAATAGAAATAAGCAGTGGTTCTGAGAAGACGAAGAAGGTTGCTAAAAATGTAATTAAATTACTTGACTCCATACACGTCCCACACACCATCTGCGAAATAGGCAAGGAACGCATCCGACGCGCAGGCGCCAAGATCAAGGCCGACAGCCCACTCACGACTCTCGACCTCGACACCGGCTTCCGCGTCCTCAAGCTCGACAGTTCCAACATGTCCGACTTCTTCTATGCGCCTGCCGAAACCAAGCAAGACAACCTTCTCGACCTCATCGACAATGTCAAGCCCGACCGCTCAAGCGAGGATCTCCTCTTCCAAGTCATGCTCGAACTCGGAGCAACGCTCGACAGCTCGATTGAGAAGGTCGAGGTCGACGGAAAGTCCATTTTCCGCGTCGACGGAGACTACCTTGTCGCCTGTTTCGATACCGACGTGACCGACGATGTCGTGACGGCCATCGCCAAGATGCAACCAGACTACGCCGTCCTCCGCGACACGAGTATGAAGGACGACGCCACAGCCTCCAATTTCGAGCAAATCTTCAAGACTTTCTCCCCAAATACCGTCACCAAGATCCTCTAACCTGAGGAGCCGCACAACACATTTTCTGCCCGATGAAGCTGAAATTCAAGATCCAACAATACCAGACCGACGCCGTCGAATGCACAGCTGGCGTCTTCAGCGGTCAGCCCGACCAGGGCCTCTTGCAGTATAAGGTCGAAAAGGGAAAGGTCTACGTCGAGCGTGGCGGCAGGCGCATCGAGATGAAAGGTATCTTCGATGACGTTGACGAAAACACTGGCTACAAGAACGCCCCTATCGTGCTCTCAGAGAGCGACTTGCTCGCCAAAATCCACAGTGTGCAAAGGGAGCGACACCTCCACCTCTCGTCAGTTCTCGTCAAGAAGCTCGAGGCTTGCCAGCTCGACATCGAGATGGAGACTGGCACAGGCAAAACCTATGTCTACATAAAGACCATTTTCGAGCTTAACCGACGCTACGGATGGACGAAGTTCATCGTCGTTGTCCCCAGCATCGCCATCCGCGAGGGTGTCAAGAAGAGTTTCGACATCACGCAGGCGCACTTCATGGAGCTCTACGGCAAGAAGGCGCGCTATTTCATCTACAATTCCGACAATCTCAACCAGATCGACTCCTTCTCGCAGAGTGCCGACATCAACGTCATGATTATCAATACGCAAGCCTTCAACACCTCCCTCAAGGAGGGGGCGAAGAACAAGGCTGCGCGCATCATATATGATAAGCGTGACGAGTTCGGCTCCCGTCGCCCCATCGACGTCATCGCGGCAAATAACCCAATCGTCATTCTCGACGAGCCGCAAAAAATGGGCGGCGCGGCAACCCAGTCCGCACTCGCGCGTTTCAATCCGCTTTTCACGCTCAACTACTCAGCTACCCACAAGGTGAGCCACAATCCCGTATACGTCCTCGACGCCCTCGATGCCTTCAACCAGAAGCTCGTCAAGAAGATCGAGGTCGTAGGGTTCGAACTTAAAAACCTCAAAGGAACAAATAGTTACATCTACCTCGCCGACATCATTCTCTCCAAAAACAAGCCCCCAAGGGCGCAACTCGAGTTCGAAATCCAAAGCAAGGGCGGTCTCATCAAGCGCGACTACAGGAATGTCGTTGAGGGCGACGACCTCCATTCCCTCTCTGGCGGTATGGAACAATACCGCGGTTACGTCGTGACAGACATATTTGTCGATTCTAAAGATAGTTCACGCAGCCGCATCGTCTTCTCCAATGGTGCGACGCTCGTCCTCAAGGAGGCGCAAGGCGACGTCTCTGCCGACGACAAGGCGCGTGTCATGATCCGTGAGACCATCAAGGCGCATCTACGCAAGGAGCAAAGCCTCCTCATGCGTGGCATAAAATGCCTCTCGCTCTTTTTCATCGACGAGGTCGCCAAATACCGACAGTATGACGACGATGGGCGGCAGCTCCTCGGCCGCTATGGCAAGTTGTTCGAGCAGGAGTATGCGGCAGCGGTGAAAAATGTCACAGATCCTGTCTACAAAAACTATCTCGACAGCATCACGCCTCGCGCCACCCACGCGGGCTATTTCTCAATCGACAAGAAAGGTCATGCCGTCGACAGCGAGGTCAAGCGCGGCAGCGACTTCAGCGACGACTCTTCCGCCTACGACCTCATCCTAAAAGACAAGGAGCGGCTCCTTAGCCTCGATGAGCCTGTACGTTTCATCTTCTCCCACTCCGCCCTCAGCGAGGGATGGGATAATCCCAACGTCTTCCAAATCTGTTCGTTGCGTCAGAGCAACAGCAGTGCGCGTAAGCGTCAGGAGGTCGGGCGCGGTCTGCGCCTGTGCGTCAATTCCGATGGTGTAAGGCAAGATAGTGATGCCATCCCCGACGAGGTGCATATTGTCAATAAACTGACGGTCGTCGCCTCCGAGGGCTACGCCTCTTTCGTCGCCGACTTACAAAAGGATATCTGTCAAGATCTCTATGACCGCCAGACAAAGGCTAATATGCAGTTCTTCGATGGTAAGACTTTGGAGTTAGAGGACGGATCTCGCCACACCATAACGCCAGATGAAGCGAATTTGATATTTTTCCAGATCCGTACGAATGGCTATATCGATGATAATTTTGAAGTGACAAATGATTTCCGTAAAGCCTATGAGGCAGGCGACCTCAAAAGGTTAGACGGAAGCTTTGCCCCCCTAACCGACATGGTTTACAAGCTGTTACATGGCATCTTAAATCCAAATGATGTCAACAAAATGATTGAAAATGGGGCTAATGTGCGTGTCGAGGAAAATAAACTGAACGATAATTTCCACAAGAAGCAGTTCAAAGAGTTGTGGAATCTCATCAACCACAAATACGCCTACACCGTCAATTTCGATAGCCGACAGCTCATCAAGGATGCTATCGACGCTATCAATAAAGAACTGAATGTCACCTCTTTGTCCTATATTCTCAAAAGAGGCGAGCAGAAAGAGTTTGCTACTTCTGATGACATCAAGTCGGGTGCCATGATGGCGGTGGAGGAATCGTCGACAGTAAAGTTGGACAAAGGTGGGGTGGTGAGCGTGAAATATGATTTGCTCGGTAAGATTGGCTCGGCTGCAAAACTTACGCGCAAGACCGTTGCTGAAATCCTAAGGAGTATAAAGCCTGAAAAATTCAATATGTACAAGGCTAATCCTGAGGAGTTTATACGAAAAGTGACCAGCATAATTTTGGAGAAAAAGGCCACCATCATCGTCGAGCATATCAGCTACAACAGGTTGGAGGAAACCTACGACAGCGACATCTTTACGCAAGAGAAGCATTTGGGGAGGAACGGCAAACTGGTAGAAAAGAGTGTAATGGATTTTGTGTTTCCTGATAGTCAGACGGAGGGAAATTTCGTCGACGAAATGGAGAAAGACGCCACGGTCGTCGTCTATGCCAAGCTCCCCAAGGGGTTTCACATCCCTACTCCAGTCGGCAACTATTCGCCAGACTGGGCAATTGCGCTTGAAAAAGAGAATGTGAAGCATATCTATTTCGTGGCGGAAACAAAAGGCTCGTTGTCGAGTATGGAGTTGCGCACCATCGAGAATAATAAGATAGAGTGCGCAAAAAAGCTCTTCTGCCAGCTCTCAAACTACAATGTCAAATACGGTAAAGTCACTTCTTTCCAAGACCTTATGGACAATGTCATGAACTAATCTCTAATGCCTAATACTCAATAAGTTAATCTGACAACTCCCATCTAACACCCTTTTTTTCTTTTCTTCACACAAATTAACCCACCTCCCAACCCCTTGTCCCACACCCCCTTACGCCCATCCCCGCAAAAAACCTCCCCCATCCCCCTTGCGAAATAAAAACTTCCCCCTACCT
>CAVEKX010000001.1:259309-612266 GCA_963616565.1 Clostridium sp. CAG:343 | reverse complement strand
GTCTCCAGTCAATAGGAGATTATGCGTTTCAAAAATGCACCTCCCTCTCTGCAGTTGATCTCCCTGAAAGTCTCCAGTCAATAGGAGATTATGCGTTCAACGAGTGCACCTCCCTCACTGCAGTTGATCTCCCCGATAGTCTCACGTCAATAGGTCAACATACATTCCACAACTGCACCTCCCTCGCCTCCATCACCCTTCCCGCAAGCCTCACTTTAATTGGCGAAGGGGCTTTCGCAGAATGCTCCTCCCTAAAATCAGTGCAAATCCTCTCCAACGGTACGTCCAACAATAATCACGTCATCTATCTTGGTGGAGAAGGATATGAAATTTATCACGACGTATATGAAGAGGAATCCACCGGCGGCGACGAAGTCTTTCCCCGTCACCAAGCCACCCTCATCTACGACCCCAACACCACATGGATCGGCGACGATGATACCCAAAATCTTCGCTACTACTTCAATAAGTTCATAACCCGACATAGCACGAACTCGTCTCGCTGAACCACAAACACCATAAAAGCCGCCCCGCAAGTATCTGACCTTGCGGGGCGGCTCTGTTTACTGTCTCTTGGGCGGCCTAATAGTTCGTAGCCTTGAGCTCAAAGTAGCTCTGCGGGTGGTTGCAGACCGGGCAACGCTCGGGGGCTTTCTTGCCGATGACCACGTGACCGCAGTTCCTGCATACCCAGATGCAGTCGCCCTCTTTTGAGAATACTACTGCGTCCTCGATGTTCTTCAGCAGCTTCCTGTAACGCTCCTCGTGCTCCTTCTCGATGGCTCCGACGCCGCGCATCTGCTCAGCGATCTCGTGGAAGCCCTCCTCGTCGGCCTCGCGCGCCATGCGCTCGTACATGTCCGTCCACTCGTAGTTCTCGCCGTCGGCCGCGTCTTTGAGGTTGTCAATCGTTGTCGGAACTTTGCCGCCGTGCAACGCCTTGAACCACAGCTTGGCGTGCTCCTTCTCGTTGGCTGCCGTCTCCTCAAAGATTGCTGCCATCTGCTCGTAGCCGTCTTTCTTTGCCTGCGAGGCGTAGTAGGTGTATTTGTTCCTCGCCTGGCTCTCTCCTGCAAATGCTTCCCAGAGGTTCTTCTCTGTCTTTGTGCCTTTTAATTCTTTCATGTCTCGTGTCTTTTAGGTGTTTCTGTTCTGTTTGTTAATGAGGGAGACTTGTGCCTCCTCTCGCTTGTAAATATACGTGTTTATATCGCGCAACACCTACTCAATCAGTAATTTATACTAATTATATCGAAAGCGACACAATCCTATCTGCAGCAGTTTAAATCTCCGCCCTAACGCCGACGCTCTCGACTTGCATCCCGATAGGGGGTGCCAATTTCCTGACTTTCACCCATCCGCCAACGAGTCCTTTGTCCGCAAAACGGGTGCGAAGCTGGCTCGCCATCTCGTCGACTACCGACTCGAGCAAGTGGTGTGGCGTGCGCATGACCTCGTCCATAACTTTGCAAGCCTCCACGTAGTTCAAGGCGTTGCGCACGTCGTCCGACGAGGCGGCTTTCTCGGCATCCACCTTGAGGTCAGCGTCGACAATGAACCTGCCGCCAACCAGCTGCTCCTCGTGGTAGCACCCGTGGCGCGCGTATATCTCGATGTTCCTGAGTTCTATGGTCATCTCTTTCATGCTACTGTCAGTTTTGTATATGATATTGTCCGCAAATATAAGTCAATTAGTTGGGAGCGGTTAGATGTAGGCCGCGCTGCGCATCTCGCCCCGTCCGCTCTTGCTTTTCACTCCCATTCTCTTTAATTTTGAATTGTGAAAATTGTTCTTCCACACAACCAACCTAAACCTTTAATAACCAATGGCAGAGCAAGCAGCCGACATGCAGCCCAAGATAGAGGGTGCTGGCAACTTCATCATACAGAAAATAGAGGCCGACCTTAAAGAAGGAAAGAACGGAGGACGTGTACAGACGCGTTTCCCGCCGGAACCTAACGGCTATCTCCATATCGGTCATGCCAAGGCCATTGCTCTCGACTTTGGCGTCGCAAAACGCTATGGTGGCGTCTGTAACCTCCGTCTTGACGACACCAACCCTACCAAGGAGGGTACCGAGTATGTCGAGGCCATCAAGCAAGATATCGAGTGGCTCGGCTTCAAGTGGGGCAATATCTTCTACGCCTCCGACTATTTTCAGCAACTTTGGGATTTCGCTGTAGCCCTCATCAAGCAGGGACGCGCCTACGTTGATGAGCAGACTGCCGAGCAGATTGCTGAGCAGAAGGGTACGCCTACCCAGCCTGGCACTCCCTCCCCCTTCCGCGACCGCCCCGTCGAGGAGAGCCTCGCCCTCTTCGAGCAGATGAATAGCGGCAAGATGGAGCCGGGCAAGATGGTTCTCCGTGCGAAAATCGACATGGCGAACCCTAATATGCACTTCCGCGACCCGATCATCTATCGCGTCCTCAACGTCCCCCACATCCGCACGGGCAATAAGTGGAACGCCTACCCGATGTACGATTTTGCGCATGGTCAGAGCGACTATTTCGAGGGCGTGACCCACTCGCTCTGCACGCTCGAGTTCGTCGTCCACCGCCCTCTCTACGACCTCTTCGTAGACTGGCTCAAGGAGACTCGCGGTGAGACGGATCTTAATGACAACCGCCCGCGCCAGACTGAGTTCAACAAGCTCAACCTGAGCTACACGCTCATGAGCAAGCGAAACCTCCTCGCTCTTGTCAAGAATGGTCTCGTAAGCGGTTGGGACGACCCTCGCATGCCGACCATCTGCGCCTTCCGCCGTCGCGGATATAGCCCCGAGAGCATCCTCTCTTTCATCGACAAGATTGGCTACACCACATTCGATGCTCTCAACGAGTTCTCTCTCCTCGAGAGTGCCGTCCGTGAGGATCTTAATAAGCGCGCCACCCGCGTCTCCGCAGTCCTTAACCCTGTCCGCCTCGTCATCACCAACTACCCCGAGGGGCAGATTGAGATGATGGACGCTCAGAATAACCCCGAGGCTCCCGAAGAGGGAAGCCACAAGATTGCTTTCGGTCGCAACTTGTGGATGGAGCGCGAGGACTTCATGGAGGATGCCCCGAAGAAGTTCTTCCGCATGACCCCGGGCGGCGAGGTGCGCCTCAAGAATGCGTATATCGTCAAGTGCACGGGCTGCAAGAAGAACGATAAAGGTGAGATCGAGGAGATCTATTGCGAGTATGACCCCGAGAGCAAGAGCGGAATGCCAGGCTCAGACCGTAAGGTTAAGGGTACGCTCCACTGGGTGTGCGCCGATAAGTGCCAGAAGGCTGAAGTCCGCCTCTATGACCGCCTCTGGAAGGTCGAGAATCCTCGCGACGAGATGGCTGCCATAATCGAGCAGCAGGGTTGCGAGCCTGTCGAAGCCATGAAGCAGATTATCAACCCCGATTGCCTGCAAGTCTTGACAGAATGCTACGTTGAGGATTTTGCAGCCGAGCAGAAGCCTCTCGCCTACCTCCAGTTCCAGCGCATCGGCTACTTCAATGTCGATCCCGATACCGCTAAGGTCGGGCATCCGGTCTTCAATAAGACGGTCGGGCTTAAAGACAGCTGGGCAAAGGCTAAGTAGCCCGTCCTCAGTAATAGAAACATCAGCCGCCCTCTAAGTGAGAAACTTGGAGGGCGGCTCTTTTTATATGGGGAACGTGATGTGAATAATTGTAAAAGCGGAATATGGGGCTTTTGCTGTGATATTAGCTGAGAGAGTGGGTGTTTTGTGTCGTTTTGTGCTATAAAGTGGTCAAAAAGTAGACAAGAGGGTAGAAATGCGTGTTATATTTATTAACAAATAACTTGTATTTGTTAATAAATGATACTATATTTGTACTCTCTCATTCATCCAAGCCCCAACAAAAAATGACTCATCATTACGAAACACAAGACCTCCTTGCAGACCAGCGCTACTTGCGCCTCCTTGCAGAGAAATTCCCCAACATATCAGCCGCAGCCACAGAGATAGTTAACCTTCAGGCTATTCTGAGCCTCCCCAAGGGGACGGAGCATTTCCTGTCCGACCTTCATGGTGAGAGCACGGCATTCCGCCATGTGCTTAAAAATGCGTCGGGCGTCATACGCCGCAAGGTGGACGACCTGTTCGGCATGACTATGCGGCGCGAGGACCGCGACACCCTTTGCTCACTGATATATTACCCAACTGAGAAACTGGAGCAGATAAAGAACCTGCCCGGCATCGACATTGAGGACTGGTATCGCACTGCCTTGTTCCACGTGGTGGCGGTGGCGAGGGTCGTGGCGTCAAAATATACTCACTCGAAGGTCCGCAAGGCCTTGCCCCCCGAGTTCGCCTACGTCATTGAGGAGCTGCTCTATGAGAGCCAGACGGACGAGGATAAGCAGAGCTATTACGCAAGCCTCATAAGCTCGATTGTGAACATCGGTCGCTCGGAGGAGTTCATCATCGCCATAAGCCGCCTCATCCATAGGCTTGTAATCGACACTTTGCACGTTGTGGGCGATGTCTATGACCGCGGCCCTGGGGCATGCGATATTATGGAGGGGCTCTGCTCTTATCATGACTTCGACATCCAATGGGGAAATCATGACATATCGTGGATGGGCGCGGCTATTGGCAACTTGGCTCTCATCGCCAACGTCGTCCGCATCTCTATCCGCTACGCCAATGTCGAGACGCTTGAGGAGGGCTACTCCATCAACCTCTTGCCGCTCGCCACATTCGCCATCGACAACTACGGCTCCGACCCTTGTGAGCGTTTCCAGGCGCAAGAGTTCGAGGACAATAGCCGCATGAGCCGCTCCAAGCAGCTTATGGCCAAGATGCATAAGGCCATCTCCATCATCCAGTTTAAGCTCGAGGGGCAGATAATAGCCCGTCATCCCGAGTATAAGATGTCGGACCGACTGGTGCTTAACAACATAGACTATAACGAGGGGACGATAACTCTCGGTGGCAAGACTTACCAGCTGAAAGACAAGTTGTTCCCGACTGTCGACCCCAAGAACCCTTACGCCCTCAGCCCCGACGAGGAGCAGCTGATGAGCCAGCTCCTCCACTCATTCACCCATTCGGAGAAGTTGCAGAAACACATCCGTTGCTTCTTCAACCACGGCAGCCTCTATCTTGTTCGCAACAACTGCCTCCTCTATCATGCTGCCATACCGCTCAATCAGGACGGCACGTTCAAGGCGGTAAAGATTGGCGGCGTGGAGTATAAGGGGCGCGCGCTTATGGACCGCATCGACAAGATGGCTCGGGCCGCATATTTCGCCACGGCAGATACGGCAGAGAAGAGCGACGCTGTGGACTATATGTGGTACCTGTGGTGCGGGCCCGACTCGCCACTCTACAATAAGGACAAGATGACAACGTTCGAGCGTTACTTTGTCGATGTCAAGGAGTTGAACCGCGAGAACAAGGGCGCATATTATGAACTTGCCAATACCGTCGAGACGTGTGAGTATATCATGAGGGAGTTCGGTCTCGACCCAGACAAGTCGCGCATCATCAACGGCCATACGCCCGTGCGCACGATGGAGGGTGAAAGCCCCACGCGCGCGGGAGGGAAACGCCTCGTCATTGACGGCGGATTCTCAAAACCCTACCATAAGACCACGGGCATTGCCGGCTACACGTTGATTTACAATAGCCATGGACTGCAACTGGTGCAGCATGAGGCTTTCGAGAGCAAGGAGAAGGCGGTCGAGGACGGCAGCGACATCCACAGCCGCGTGCAGCTTGAAGAGTTCAAGTATCACCGTATGCTGGTGCGCGACACTGACCGAGGGTGCGAGCTCCAGACGCAGGTTGACAACCTTGAGAGGCTGCTACAAGCCTATCGTGAGGGTCTTGTGAAGGAGAAGTAGGGCAGCGTCTCGTTAAGACAAATAGTGCGCCCCTTGAGCCTTATGGACGGCTCAAGGGGCGCACTTGTTAGTGTTTACCTTAGGTTATTAGGCGTTTTTGAGTTCTGCCTGTACGGCGGCGAGCTTCTCGAAGAGCTCGTGACCGCTGACCTTGCGGTAGACGATATCGTGGAGGTCGGCAATCTTGACTCGCTTCTGCTCCATTGTGTCGCGGTCGCGGAGGGTGACGGTGTCGTCTTCGAGGGTCTGACCGTCGACGGTGACGCAGTATGGGGTACCGATGGCGTCTTGGCGGCGGTAGCGTTTGCCGATGGAGTCTTTCTCGTCATAGGAGACGTTCATGGCGAGCTTGAGGGAGTCGACAATCTTGTGAGCCTTCTCTGGGAGACCGTCTTTCTTGACGAGAGGGAGGACGGCGAGCTTGACGGGAGCCAGGACAGGGGGGAGCTTGAGGACTACGCGGCTATCGCCACCCTCGAGCTGCTCCTCGGTGTAGGCACCGGCCATGATGGAGAGGAACATGCGGTCGACACCGATAGATGTCTCGACGACGAAGGGGACGTAGCTCTCGCCGGTCTCGGGGTCGAAGTATTGGATCTTCTTGCCGCAGTATTTCTGGTGCTGGCTGAGGTCGAAGTTGGTGCGGCTGTGGATGCCCTCGACTTCCTTGAATCCGAACGGCATGCGGAACTCGATGTCGGTTGCGGCGTTGGCGTAGTGGGCGAGTTTCTCGTGGTCGTGGAACTGATAGTTTTGGTCGCCCATGCCGAGAGCCTCGTGCCAGCAGAGGCGGTATCGTTTCCAGTAGTTGAACCATTTCATCTCCTCGCCCGGGCGGACGAAGAACTGCATCTCCATCTGCTCGAACTCGCGCATGCGGAAGATGAACTGGCGAGCAACGATCTCGTTGCGGAATGCTTTGCCGATTTGCGCGATGCCGAAGGGGACTTTCATGCGTCCTGTCTTTTGGACGTTGAGGAAGTTGACGAAGATGCCTTGCGCGGTCTCTGGGCGGAGGTAGATCTTCATGCTGCCGTCGGCTGTGGAGCCCATCTCGGTGCTGAACATGAGGTTGAACTGGCGGACGTCGGTCCAGTTCTTGGTACCGGAAATCGGGCAGACGATCTCCTCGTCGAGGATGATTTGCTTGAGCTCGTTGAGGTCTCCGGCGTTCATGGCTTTGGCGTAGCGTTCGTGGAGGGCGTCGCGTTTAGCCTGATGCTCGATGACGCGAGCGGAAGTCTCACGGAACTTGGCTTCGTCGAATGTTTCGCCGAACTTCTTGCGTGCCTTGGCGATCTCCTTCTCGATTTTCTCGTCGTATTTGGCGATTTGCTCCTCGATGAGGACGTCGGCGCGGTAGCGTTTTTTGCTGTCGCGGTTGTCGATGAGGGGGTCGTTGAACGCGTCGACGTGGCCTGACGCTTTCCAAATTGTCGGGTGCATGAAGATGCTGGAGTCGATGCCAACGACGTTGTCGTTGAGTTTGACCATGGCGTCCCACCAGTACTTCTTAATGTTGTTCTTCATCTCGACGCCGTTCTGACCGTAGTCATAGACTGCGCCCAGGCCGTCGTAGATTTCGCTGCTGGGGAATACGAAGCCGTACTCCTTGCAGTGCGACACCAGTTTTTTGAAAACGTCTTCTGCCATTTTCTTTTTTTGTCTTTGTTGGTTGTTTGTATTTCGGAAGCCTCGTGGGCGTCAGGGGTCGCTGGTTAGATTGCGCCACCCGCCCTCGGGGCGTATAGTATCGCGAAGTTAAGATGATTATTCCTCAGTGACCTTATATTTGTCATGTATCTCTTTGAACTGGGCAGGTTGGAAGACCTGCTTGTAGCCCAGGATGAGGAGATAGCCGCCGACGCTGATGATGAAACCTATCATGAAGCCGCCGATGAGGTGGAGGAGAAGTTTGGGGCTGCTTTTTTTGTCGGGCTGCACGACGGGCTCGACGATGGAGAAGACGGGAGTCTCGGCGAGGAGTTTCATCCGGCTCTTCTCGACCTCGCTTTGGAGTGATTGGAGGAGGGAGTAGCAGAGGTTGTACTTGTCTTCGAGTTGCTGTCGTTCGATGCTGCTGCGCTCCTCGACGTAGTCGCGGTGGCGGTCGCGGTAGTTGAAGAACTCTTGGCGCGCTTGTGTGAACTCGTCCATCGTCTCGTCGTAGCGTTTTTGGAGGAAGTTGAGGTTCTTCTTTGCGCTACTTGTGGCGTACTCGGTTATGGTGGTCTGAATTTGCTGCATGACGGCTGTGGCGAGCTCCGCGCTTTGCTCAGCAGACTCGCCCTCGACGCTGATGCGTACGAGGTTGGTCTCCTCGTCGGGGGCGACGTTGATGCGGTTGCGCAGCCATTCGGCACACTTGATTCTCTTCTTGTCCATCACAAGAGGGCGGGGGACTTGCGTGAAGTCGTCGGTCGTGGGTTCGACAAAGACGACAGTGGGCTCTTCACCGCTGATGGCTTGCTTGATGGTGAAGGGGAGTTGTATCGTGTACTTGAGGATCAAGGCTCCGACGGAGGGGACGCTGTCGTATACCGCATGGTCGTAGAGGGTCATGACGGTATCGACGGGTGAGCTCCATGTGAGAGGCACTTTCTCCATTATCTCTATGAGCGCGGGGGTGCTGGTGACGACTTCGGAGTATAGGTCTGGCGTTATGACGGTACCACCGGAAGAGCTGCCGCCAAGGTTTATGCCGGCCATGCTGGCGAGTCCTTTAAGGTTGCCGAGTCCGCCGTCTTCGCTATCGTAGACTGGGAGTATGGCAGCCGTGGCGGTGTATACCTTAGGCTTGACGATGTAGATGACGATGGAGAGGGCGAGGCATCCGCCGATGATGTAGTAAATTCTTTTTCGTTTAGCCCACAGGTATGAGATGAGCCAAACGATGTCGAATTCGTTAGCCTTCTTGCCGTTATTCTGGTCGTCTTGGTAGTTGTCGTTCATGGCTGTGCCGTTATTTGAGGAGTGTTACGATGATGGCTGCCATGGATACGAGAGTGGAGCCCATGGAGACGTAGGCTGGTGCTTGGAGCTTAGGCTCGGGCTTTTGAGGGACGACGACTTCGCTGCCTGGGCGCACCTTTGGATATTTGCGGAAGAAGAGGATGTGGCGTACGGACTCGCTCTCACCGTTGGCATGGACGACGTAGGTGAGTTTCTTGTAGGCACGAGGGCCGAAGCCGCCAGAGTGCTTGATGTAATCCTTGGCGTTCCACCCGTCGACCCAAATCATGCTGGTCGGGGTCTGTACGGTGCCAGAGATGCGGACAGTCTGGCTGCTGTTGGGTATTTCGAGGATGTCGCCATTGCGGAGGTAGATGTCGGCGGAGGAGCCTGGGTTATCTATTGCGTCTTTGAGGCGGATGGCGACAAAGTCGTACTCGATGCCGTTTTCTTGGAGGTAGAAGAGGGTGTCTCCGCGTGCAATGGACTGACGTATCTTGATGCTACGCTCCTCGGGGCTGAGAACGATGGGGCGGTAAATGCGCGCAGCCTCGATGTCGGCACTGGAGGTGAAGCCTCCGCACCATGCGCTCATCTGGCTGAGCGTCACGTAGTTGTTGGTGAGACCATAGGAGCCAGGATTGTTGACTGCGCCGCGGATGGTGATGCTGCCACCGATATTGGCAGAGCCTTTTGTCCTGATGAAGATTTGGTCGTAGGGTTTGAGGAGGAAGGAGTTGTCTCCCTTGCCGTCGAGCGAGAGGTCGCGTGTTATGATGACCGTTCGGAGCTCGCGAGCGTGCTCGACATCGTAGTTGATGTCGTCTTCGTCTACACGGCGGACGATCTCGACATTGCTCATTTGGGCGTTTTCTGTGAGACCATTGGCGAGGACGATGACATCGCCGAGGGTGAGATTGTCGCGGTACTCATAGACACCTGGCATTTGGACTTCACCGCTGAGGGTTACAGTCTGTTGCTGCCTCATGTCGTCGATGGAGGCTATTGTGACGATGTCTCCGCTCTTGATGTCGAGGTCGGTGAGACCATTCTTGACGTCGAGGACGTTGAAGTTGAGAGCTTCGAGGGTGTAGTCTTCTTTGTAGCGCGTGATGACGCCGCGGGTCAGGAAGGCATTTTCGGTGAGACCGCCAGCTTGAGCGATGAGGGAGGAGAGCTTCATGCCCTCGGCGAACTCGTAGGTGCCTGGGGCGAAGACGGCGCCCTCGACTGTGACGGCATTGTCGACGCGTTTCTCGTCGATGCTGTTGACGACGACGGAGTCGCCGGATGCGAGCAGGACGGAAGCCGGGTCTTTGACATCCATGTACTCGGTGGTGTATTTGCCGACGCGGAACATGCCGATGTGGTTGGACTGTGCACGCGGGGTGAAGCCTCCGGCGTAGCGGATGAGGTCGGACACGGTCTCTCCCTCTTTAGCCTCGAAGTAGCCGACGCGCTTGAAAGCGCCTCCTGTCATGACGCGCTTGATGTATGTGGGGATCATGACGATGTCGCCGTCGGCGAGGCTGACGTTGACGTCGTTCTTGCCGTTGACGAGGAAATCGTAGACATCGAGGTGGGCAATGACACGTCCGCCGCGGATGAGCTGGATGTCGCGGTAGGAGCCGTTGCGTGTAGGTCCGCCGCTGAGGTAGAGAATGTTGAAGAGGGAGGACGCTGCGGATACGGTGTAGGTTCCGGGCTTGAAGGCTTCGCCGATGACGCTGACCTTGACGGGGTTGGCTTGCGCGAGACGTATGGAGGCGTTAGAGCGTGAGCCCATGTCGCTGTATATGGTCTTCATCTTGGCGAGGATGGCGGTCTTAGCGTCGGCCATGGAGAGGCCGCCGATGCGGACGGGGCCGACCATAGGGATGCTGAGCGTGCCGTCTTTGGCGACTGTGAGTTGGTAGCTTTGCTCGGCAGAGCCGTAGATGTCAATGTCAATCTGGTCTCCGATGCCGATGACATAGCTGTCGCCGACGGCCATGTTGGCGCTTGGCTCGAAGGTGAGACCTTTGCGGTTGAAGATGTCGAAGCCGAAGAGGAGAGAGTCCTCGCGGGTGAAGAGGGGCTGGGTCGCTGAGTTCGTCTCGTCGTCGAAGAGATTGACATCTTGCTGCCCAAACATATCAAAAGACGAAGAGGCTTGCGAATTACTGGAGACGCGTCGGTCGGTGCTTGTGCTGCTGTTGGAGAGGTAGCGAGCGAGGCGTCTGCGGAGTTGTGATATCTGGGTAGGCGTTGCGCCTTTGGCTTTAGCTTGGGCGAGGGCATCGTCGAGGGAGACGCCGGCCTTTTGGAGTTTTAGGGCTTGCGTCCTTATTTGCTCTTCGGGGATATTGCCGACGTTTATGGAGGAGTAGTTATTCTTCTGTGACACTTGAGCGGTGACCTCTTGGAAAGAGAAGAGAGTCAGCGCCAAAGCGAGAGACAGAGAGAGAAAATTTATTTTCATAAGATTAGGTGTGGTCTTGTGAAAAGGTTTTTGGGGTAGTGTGAGTGGTCTTGGCGGATTACTTGCCGAGCTCTTTGGTGGCAGCGGCGAGCGCGCTGGCTACGACCTTGTCCATGTCGTAGTACTTGTACTCGGCGAGGCGGCCACCGAAGATGACGTTGGACTGTGAGGCTGCGAGTTGTGCGTATTGGGCAGCCATTGCGGAGTTTGCCGTGTCGTTGACGGGGTAGTAGGGCTCCATGCCAGGCTGCCACTCGGTAGAGAACTCGCGGGAGATGACGGTCTTGGGCTGTGTGCCGAACTCGAAGTGCTTGTGCTCGATGATGCGGGTGAAGGGGACGTCGGCAGATGTGTAGTTGACGACGGCGTTGCCTTGGTAGTTAGGAATGTCGAGCGTCTCGGTCTCGAAGCGCACGGTACGGTATTGGAGGTGACCGAAGCGGAAATTGAAGTACTCGTCGATTGCGCCTGTGAAGACGATCTTTCGGGCTTGGGCGTCGAGCTCTTGGCGATGAGCGAAGTAGTCGACAGATGTGCGGACTTCGACGCCTTCGAGGAGCTTGTCGGTCAGGGCGTTGTAGCCGCCGAAGGGGATTCCTTGCCAGCGGTCGTTGAAGTAGTTATTGTCGAAGATCAGTCGTACGGGGAGACGGCGGATGATGAAGGCGGGAAGGTCTGTGCACTTGCGTCCCCACTGCTTTTGGGTGTAGCCCTTGATGAGCTTCTCGTATATGTCTCGACCGACGAGCATGAGAGCTTGCTCTTCGAGATTGCGAGGCTCGGAGACTCCGTCGCGCTTCATTATCTCGGCAGCTTGTGCACGTTGCTCAGCGATTTTAGCCTCGGCTTGCTCAGGAGTCGTGACGCCCCACATCTGGTAGAAGGTGTTCATATTGAAGGGCAGGTTGTAGAGCTTGCCTTCAAAGTTTGCCACGGGCTGGTTGGTGTAGCGGTTCATCTCGACGAGAGAGGAGACATAGTCCCACACCTCTCGGTTTGACGTGTGGAAGATATGAGCACCATAGCGGTGGACGTTTATGCCATCTATATTGTCACAATGGATGTTGCCGCCTGTGTGGTCACGACGGTCTATGACGAGGCATTTCTTGCCTCGCTTCGTGGCTTCGTGTGCGAAGACGCAGCCGAAGAGACCTGCGCCGACAATGAGGTAATCGTACATAATATCTTGGAGTTGCTTTAGTTAGCGTGTTTGGTTAAGAGAATAAAATCATGCCGCAGAGTGGGACTATTTGTAGAACGGTTTTGCGTCTAAGGACTCGAGCGCCTTGTCGACAACAGGATCCAAGGTGTTGAGGATTGGGTATATGCCGTCGTTCTCGCTGACAGCCTGCCCGACGTAGGCGCGAACCTCGTTCTCGATGATCTTCCTCTCCTTGGCATCCATTGAGTGAGGGGCTTGCACGCCGTGGGCTGCGGCGTAGGACTTGATGGCCTCGATGAATGGGGTTTTGAGGAGATTGTTTATGAGATCTTTGGAGCTGAGCTTTTTAAGTTCGGCACGATGGTCATCGACGTAGGACATCGCATAGTCGTAGATGAGGCGTTTCGCACGGAGAGTGTAGAGGTAGCGCGAGGCGAGAGTGGTGTCGTAGGGGACGAAGATGTCAGGGACGATGCCACCGCCGCCATAGACAACGCGTCCGTTGGCAGTGTGGAAGATTTGCGTGGTGTCGGTCTTGATGCTGTCGGCGTTGAGCAGTTCGCCATCTTGGATGCGCTGATTGATGTCGCGGTAATACTCCTCGTCGCCGTGGTCGTAGGGGCGTTGGATGCATCGTCCGCTTGGGGTGTGGTAGCGCGAGACAGTGAGTCGGATGTCGGAGCCGTCGGGGAGGGTCAGTTCGGTCTGGACGAGACCTTTGCCGAAGGAACGTCGGCCGATGATCGTCGCTCGGTCATTGTCTTGCATTGCGCCTGCAAATATTTCGCTCGCGCTGGCTGAGTACTCGTCGATGAGGACGACGAGAGGCATGTCGAGACAAGAGCCAGTGCCTGTGGCACGAGTCTCTTGACGGCGTTGGTGTGCGCCCTCGGTGTAGATGATGAGCTTGCCGGCGTCGAGGAACTCGTTGCACATTGGCTGGACGACATTGAGGAAGCCGCCGACATTGGAGCGGAGGTCGACGATGAGCTTGGAGCAGCCTTCGGCTTTGAGCTTGGCGATGCCTGCAAGCATCTCCTCGTAGGTTTTCTCGGCGAAGCGATCGATTTTCATGTAGCCGACGCCTTGAGCTATCTGGTATGTGGAGACGACGCTGTAGAGAGGGATCTCGCCACGGACGATGTCGAAGTCGAGGAAGGTGTCGGGGCGTCGGAAGACTTTGATTTTGACCTTAGAGCCGATCTCGCCACGGAGATTGTCGAGCACCTTCTGATTTGTGAGGGCTGCATCCTTGCCTGCGAAATTCTTTCCGTCGACCTCGATGATGCGGTCGCCAGGGAGGACACCGAGAGCGGAGCATGGGCCGCCGGAGACGACGGAAATGACCGTCACGGTATCTTGGCGGATGTTGAACATGACGCCGATGCCGCCGAAATTGGATTTAAGCTCGCCGGTCACTTGCTCGACCTCGGAGCGCGGGATGTAGACGCTGTGCGGGTCGAGGTTTTTGAGGACGAGAGGGATTGTTATCTCTTGGAGGGAGTCCATGTCGATGGGGTCGACATAGAGATTGTTTATGAGGTCGAGGACGTTTTGGAGTTTGCCGTTGCCGCCCCCGAGGAAAGAAGGCGCGCCGGTTAAGCGCATATCGCCCTTTGAGGCGTTGTGTCCGCTGACCCACCCGAGGTAGAGACCACCGAGTGCGGCGACGACCATGAGCAGCAGAGTCCAGATGTTCCTCATTTTATTAGACAAAGTGTGTTATTTTATGATGATTGATTCTTCTACCTTATCGACCTTGACGCCGGCGCGTCGGAGGAGTTCAATGCCGTCATCGATGCGGTAGTCTTCAGAGTAGACGACGCGGGTGATTCCGGCTTGGATTATGAGTTTGGCGCACTCGATGCAGGGGGAGGCCGTGATGTACATTGTGGCACCTGCGGAGCTATTGCCAGTTTTTGCGATTTTGGTTATGGCGTTGGCTTCGGCGTGGAGGACGTAGGGTTTGGTGTGCCCGTCTTCCTCGCAGACGTTCTCGAAGCCGGATGGCGTGCCGTTATAGCCGTCGGAGATTATCATTTTGTCTTTGACCATGAGAGCGCCGACTTGGCGCCTGATGCAGTAGGAGTTGAGGCTCCAAATGCGGGCCATGCCGAGGTATCGCTGGTCCAGGAGATTTTGTTTTTCTGCGTCGGTCATGGGAGATGTCTTGGTGGAAATCCGATGGTTGGGGGTGTATCATGCAAAGATAGTTATAAAGCGCGAGTAATCTTTATTCTTGTGGTTCAAGTTCCTTGATGACGGCTTTTACCTCGGAGTATTCATATTTGCCGGACATGGTGTTTTTGTCGTAGTGTCGTTCCTCAGGCGGAAGACCTTGGAGCAGCTGCAAAAGGCTATTGTAGCGGTCGGCACCCATGATGTCGGGGAGGGTGAGTCCGTTCTCGCCCATCGTGTCGATGAGATGCCCTATGATGGTGCCCTTGGTGAGTGCGCGCTCTTTGGCGACTGCGGCGACGTCGTGCAGTCGTCGGAACGCCTCGATGGAAGCCTGCCTGGTGTCGATGCGCCGTGCCGTGGAGCGTTGGGTGACGTTGGAGGCTTTGCGAGTGCCTTGAGAACTGAACTTTGCTACGATGTTGAGGATCTCGTTGCCGTATTTGGCGACCCTCACCTTGCCGAGACCGCTTATTTTGTTGAGCTCGTTGAGGGAAGAGGGGACGACATCGGCGATGTTCATGAGCACGCGGTTTGGGAATATGGCGAAGGGAGTCGTGGAAGGGTTTTCTTGTTGGAGCTCTGATCTCCATTTTTTGAGAGCGCGATAGAGCTGCTGATTCTCGACCTCGCTCTCGTCGCCTGCGGCTGATGCGACATGTGCGGCTTTGGTGGAGGTGGACTCGTGGGCAACGGCTATGGCACGCTCGGCGGCTAACGACATAGGGTTGAAGCCCTTGTTGATGACGCAGTTGAGGAGGGCGTGTTTCAGCTGGACCTCTTGCGCAAGAGCATTGCGGAGGTTGGAGAGCTGCTGGTCGGCTTGTGAGTTGTCGAGAGAGAAATCGGCTGTCTGAACGATAGGGTCGAGGAGTTCTGAAACCTTCTGATCGAAATATTTGGCACCCTTGCGCGTCCGTTCCATGAGAGTATCGTTGGCAAGGATGTCGGTTCCCATGTCGCGTTCTCCTTTGCAGAGTGCGACAAACGTGTCGGCGTGGGCTTTTATCTGAGCGTCGGACAGGTGGAGAGCCTCCTCGATTTTTGCGATGGCGCGGGGGTATGTCGTGGAGTAGGACTCTTCGAGGAGTCGCAGGATGCGGTGCGCAGGGATTGTTATTGGTCGGAAATCGAGAAGATCAGTGAGAACGGAGATGGCATGGTCGGCTGCGAAGGCATCGAGCTGTGAGGACGAAAGTTGTCGGGTCTCTTGCGACGCCATGTAGGAGAGGACGAAACGGTTAGTGCGAATGGAGAGGTTGGATATCTTGCTGCTCAGGATGATGCCCTCGAAAGAGCGGCAACGGCTGAGTGCGACGTAGACCTGTCCGTCGGAGAAAGCCTTGGCGGCGTCGATTATGGCGTTATCGAACGTGAGGCCTTGGCTCTTGTGGATTGTTATGGCCCATGCGAGGGCGAGAGGGTATTGGGTGAAAGTGCCTTCGACCTTTTGCTCGACCTCGCCCGTCTCCTTGTTGAGCGCGTAGGAGACGTTTTGCCATTCGGCAGGAGCGATTTTCAGGGGACCACAGGAGTCGGTATCGACGGTTATAGAGTCTTCATCGAGGGCTGTGACGTGACCTATCTTGCCGTTATAGAAACGCCCTTGGGGATCGTTGCGGAGGAACATGACTTGGGCTCCGACCTTGAGAATCAGATTGCTGTCGGCAGGCAGTGCATTGTCGGGGAAGGAGCCTTGCTTTGTGGCGATGTAGGTGACGGTTCTTCCGTCGAGCTTGGCGAGGTTGAGGGCGTTTATGGTGTCGGCAGCATCGTTGTGGGTGGTCAGTCGGATGAACTGTTGATCATCGGGCGGGTTGAAGTTGGCAACGAATCGGCTGTTGAGCTTGTTGAGGTCATCATCATTGAGGTTGTTGGTTCTGACCTTGTTGAGCAGGGAGATGAAATTGGCGTCGGTTTGGCGATAGATCTTCTTCAGCTCGATGGCGAAATATTGGATTTGGGCGAGGGCTCGGCTGGAGAAGAAATAAGGGGAGTCGTAGAAGGTCCGGATGAAATCCCACTCGGCATCTTTGACGACGGGTGGCAGCTGGAGGAGGTCGCCGATCAGGAGGAGCTGCACTCCGCCGAAGGGGCGGTCGTTGCGACGCACCTCGCGGAGACGCGTGTCGATGGCGTCGAGGAGGTCGGGGCGCACCATGCTTATCTCGTCGATCACGAGGAGGTCTATTCCTCGGATTGTCTGGAGCTTATCCTTTCGGAGATGGTTGGCGTTGTCGAGCTTCTGCCCAGGCACAATGAATTGTGGGGGGAGCTGGAAGAAAGAGTGGATGGTGACGCCACCGGCGTTGATGGCCGCAACGCCCGTCGGAGCGACGATGGCCATGTGTCGGAGGCGCGACGCTTGAAGATTTTTGAGGAAAGTGGTCTTGCCTGTGCCAGCGCGCCCCGTGAGAAAGATGCTTACACCTGTGCGTGTGAGGCATTGCCAGGCTGTCCAAGCTTCTTTGTTCTCATCTTGGGAGTAGGGTGCGGAAGGATCGGTTTGTGGCATGGGCGAAGATGGTTAGAAGGGGTAAGAGCCTTGCTGGGCGCCTGACATGATGGCGTCGATGGCGTAGGTTGTGATGGCAGTGCCGTCGGTACGGTTGATTTCGGAGCCTGTCTCCCAGTAGAAGGGGGCGCAGCCGTTGTTCTTGGCCGTCTTGGTGACGTAGAGATTGTATGTGGCGCGGCTCTTTTGGTGGAGTGAGGCGTCGATGGTCTCGGAGGCGTCGCTGCCGGAGGACTGGATGCGGCTGGAGAACTCGCCGATGATGACGGGGATGCCTTTGTCGACGAAGTTGGACTTCATGAGCGCCATTTGCTGGTCGACCCATGACTCCTCGCCCCATGTGGGGTTGTGAGCGGAACCGTCCTTATGGTTTTCGGAGCCCCAGTAGTAGAAAGTCTTGCCCCAGTCGGCATCCTCGGACATGATGGTCCATTGGTATGGGTCGTAGAAGTGGACTTCGGCTATGAGGCGGTTTGGAACGACATCGGAGGGGAGGGTCGTCATGTAGTTGCAGGTGTTGGAGATGTCTGTGCCGAGGCCTTGGAAGATGAGGCAACGTTTGGCGTTGTTTCCGCCCGTGGCGCGGACTGCGTCGATGAAGGCTTGCTCATATTCCACGAGGCGGGCTACGGCTGAGGCATCAGAGCTCCAGCTCTTGCCTTTGCTGACCTCGTTCATGCCAGGCTCATTGGCTCCGGCGAAGATGAGGTGTTCGTCGGCGTCGATGAAAGTGTTGGCTATTTGAGTCCAGATGGCTTTTTGCTCGGCGATGATGGAGGCTTGTTTGGAGGCGTCGAAGATGTTGTCTTCGAGCCAGCCTGTGTCCCAATGTGAATTGAGGACGACGTAGAGGTCGTTTGCGAGGCAGTAGTTGACGACGGTCTTGACGCGTTGGAGCCAGTCGGGGCTGATGGTGTAGGAGTCGGCGTCGGAGAGGTGGCTATGCCAAGCGCACGGGATGCGAATGGCGTTGAAACCGAGGTTTTTGAGCCCCTTGATGTAGGTCTCGTTGACAAGAGGGTTGCCCCATCCGGTCTCGCCATTTTGGTTGTCAGAAC
Organism: Clostridium sp. CAG:343; assembly: GCA_963616565.1. GTDB lineage: Bacteria > Bacteroidota > Bacteroidia > Bacteroidales > Marinilabiliaceae > W3P20-009. Next base: position 594,089 of record CAVEKX010000001.1, on the reverse strand, counting down.
TTGGGACTTCGAGGGTATTGCCGATGTTGATGCCGACGTGGATTTTGGAGATTAGAGTCTTGGCGTCGGAAGGCATGGGGTCTGTGGCGGGGGCTCGGAAGGAGACGCTGTCGGGGATGGAGTTTGGGGTGTAGAACTGCGTCTCGCCATCTTTGTAGACGTAGAATTGCGCAGACGTTGGCATGGCGAGGGCGAGAAGGGGGAGTAGGAAGAGGGATTTCAGGAAGGTTGGCATGGCTTTTTGGTGGGGTGAGCGGGTTAACGTGTTCTTCAAATATACGGAAAAAGGGGAGAAAAAGAAAGCGTCCTGAGTGTTAAACTCAGGACGCTTGAGGAGAGGTCGGTGGCGGATTCGAACCGCCGTGGACGGTTTTGCAGACCGTAGACTAAGCCACTCATCCAACCGACCTTGTCGGAGTGTTTTGCTAAGTCGTTTGGCTTAGCGATGACAAAATTATACTTTTTTCGGGAGAATGCAAAGGTGAGGGAGGATTTTTTATCGAGAGGGAGATGAGAGGTGTCGATTTTCAGCTTTTGGGAGTATTGTCGGCATTGGAATCTTGCTTCTCAGGGGAGAGAGAGGCGAGGAAATCAGCGAGATCCTTGTGGAAGAAGATGAGGAGGAGGAAGATGCCGACGCAGATGGCGGAGTCGGCGATATTGAAAACAGGTCGGAAGAAGAGGAAATGCTCACCACCGAAGAAGGGGACCCATTGTGGCCATACGCCCTCGATTATGGGGAAGTAGAGCATATCTACGACGCGACCGTGGAGCCAAGTGCTATATCCTCCGTCGGGAGGGAAGAGTTGGGCGACTTGCCCCCATGAGGAGTTGAAAATGACACCGTAGAGGAGGGAATCGAAGATGTTGCCGAGCGCGCCAGCCCATACGAGCGCGATGCAGACGACGAGACCTCGTTTCTCATTGGTGCGGCAGAGCTTGACGAGCCCGTAGCCGATGACGCCAATAGCGACGAGGCGGAAGAGGGAGAGCGCGAACTTGCCCCAGCTGGCGTCAGACAGTTGCATGCCGAAGGCCATGCCGTTGTTCTCGACGAAATGGAGTCGGAACCAGTCACCTAAGACGCAGACCTCCTCGCCGAGCGCGAAGTGGGTTTTGATCCAGATTTTGAAGGCCTGGTCGATGAAGAGTACTGCTGCTATGACCAGTATGGCCACTTTGGCGTTTTTCGTCATTTTGAAGAGTTGGGGTGAGTTTTTTTAGAAAAGACCTGCGCACGGAGACCCTGTCGCCCGATGTTGGGTGCCGGGGCGTCGGTGCGCAGGCAGTATTATACAGGAGGCTTTATTCTCCGAGACGACCTTTTTGCTTAGCCTCGATTGAGAGTGTGGCGTGAGGAACGGCGCGGAGTCGCTCTTTAGGGATGAGCTTGCCAGTCTCGCGGCAGATGCCGTAGGTCTTGTTCTCGATGCGGACGAGCGCGGCCTTGAGGTTGGCGATGAACTTTTGCTGTCGTTCGGCCATGCGGCAAGCGTCTTCTTTAGACATGAGGCTTTGTCCTTCCTCGAGAGCGTGGAACGTAGGAGACGTGTCTTGAGTATCGTTGACGTCGCCGTGCGTAATTTCGTTACGGTAGACCTCGAAATCACGCTGCGCCTTTTCGAGTTTTTCGAGGATGATTTCCTTGAACTCCTGGAGTTCCTCGTCGGAATAACGTGTCTTCTCTGCCATGATAGAAAAAGATTAAGGGCGGAGGGGCGTCGTTTTGTGTCGTCGTCCCTCCGTCGGAGTGGTTAGATCTTAGTTACTGAGACCAGGACCGTGAGGTTGTCGTCGAGTTCGACTTTTTGCGCGTTGTCGTCGTTGAGGTTGCCGTCGATGGTGACGCTCTTGGCGAGGGTTTGCGCGGCGATATAATCGGCGTAGTCGGTGACTGCCTTGTCGGTCAGGGTGTTTGGTTGGATCTTGACGATTATCTTGTCGGTGACGTCGAAGCCGGAGTCTTTGCGGATGTTTTGGATCCTGTTGATGAACTCACGGGCGATGCCCTCCTTGCGGAGCTCATCGGATACTTCGATGTCGAGGGCGACGGTGAGGCTACCCTCGTTGGCGACGAGCCAGCCTGGGATGTCCTCGGATATTACCTCGGCATCGTTGGCGTCGATGGTGACATCCTCGTTGGCTACTTTGAGGTTGAAGGAGCCGTTGCGCTCGAAAGTTGCGATGTCGTGGGTTGACATCTTGGCCATTTCGGCTGCGATGCCCTTCATGAGCTTGCCGTACTTAGGACCGAGGGTCTTAAAGTTGGGCTTGATGCGCTTTTTGAGGATGCCGTCGTCTTCGGTGACGAATTGGAGCTCCTTGACGTTGACCTCGGAGAGGATGAGGTGTTGCATGCCAGAGACCTGCTTGCGGAAGTCGTCATCGGAGGCAGGGATCATAATCTTGGCGAGCGGCTGGCGCACCTTGATATTGACCTTGCGGCGGAGGGCGAGAACCATGGAGGAGATGCTCTGTGCGTAGCCCATGCGTTGCTCAAGGGGCTTGTCGATGAGAGATGCATCGGCGGAGGGCCACTGGGCGAGGTGGACAGTCTTGGACTGGTCGCCAAGGAGGTCGCGGTAGATGCGGTCGGTGATGAACGGCGCGATAGGCGCGCTCATGATGACGACCTTCTGGAGGCACTCGAAGAGCGTCTGGTATGCAGCGAGCTTGTCGTTGTCCATCGTGCCGCCCCAGAAGCGTTTGCGGTTGAGGCGTACGTACCAGTTGGAGAGGTTGTCCATGACGAAGTCTTGGATGGCGCGGCCGGCTCGTGTGGGCTCGTAGGACTCCATGGCGTCGGTGACTTCGGCGACGAGGCTGTTGAGGAGGGAGATGATCCAACGGTCGATTTCGGGACGTTGGGCGATGGGCACTTGGGGCTCGTTGCCAGTGAAGCCGTCGATGTTGGCGTAGAGTGCGAAGAAGGAGTAGGTGTTGTAGAGAGTGCCGAAGAACTTGCGGCGAACCTCGTCGACACCGGCCTCATCGAATTTGAGGTTGTCCCATGGTTGGGAGTTGGTGAGCATGTACCAGCGGAGGGCGTCGGGACCGTATTTCTCGATTACGGAGAATGGGTCGACGGCGTTGCCGAGACGCTTGGACATCTTGTTGCCGTTCTTGTCGAGGACGAGACCGTTGGAGATGACATTTTTGAAAGCTACGCTGTCGAAGCACATGGTTGCGATGGCGTGGAGGGTGAAGAACCAACCGCGCGTCTGGTCGACGCCCTCTGCGATGAAGTCGGCGGGGAAGAGGAGGTCGTCCTTGTGCTCGAATGGGTAGTGGTATTGGGCGTAGGGCATGGCGCCGCTATCGAACCAAACGTCGATGAGGTCGGGCTCGCGGTGCATCGGTTTGCCAGACTTGGAGACGAGGACGACACCGTCGATGTAGGGGCGGTGGAGGTCGATATTCTTCGGGTCGTAGTTGGCAGCTGAATTGTCGCCTACCTTGAAATTCTTATAGGGGTTGGAGGTCATGACACCAGCCTTGACGGCCTTGTCGATTTCTGCCATGAGCTCTTCCATGGAGCCGATGCAGATTTCCTCCTTGCCGTCCTCGGTGCGCCATATTGGGAGAGGAGTTCCCCAGAAGCGCGAGCGGCTGAGGTTCCAGTCTTGGAGATTCTCGAGCCAGTTGCCGAAGCGTCCGCTGCCAGTGTAGGAAGGTTTCCAGTTGATGGTGTTGTTGAGCTGGATGAGGCGATCCTTGACGGCCGTGGTCTTGATGAACCAAGAGTCGAGAGGGTAGTAGAGGACGGGCTTGTCGGTGCGCCAGCAGTGTGGGTAGCTGTGGACGTGCTTGGCGATTTTGAAAGCCTTGCCTTCGACCTTGAGCTTCATGCAGATGTCGAGGTCGAGGGTTGACGCGTCGGGCGCGAGGGTGTCGTCGTAGGCGTTCTTCACGTAGCGGCCCGCGAACTCAGCGTAGGCGTCGGCGTAGAGGAAATCCTTGACGTATTGCGGGTCGAGGTCTTCGATGGGGAAGAAACGTCCGCGGCGGTCGACCATAGGTTGCTGCTTGCCGTTGCGGTCTACGAACATGAGGGGCACGATGTCGTAGTTGCGAGCAACTCGGGCATCATCGGCACCGAAGTCGGGCGCGATGTGGACGATGCCGGTACCGTCGGAAGTCGTGACATAGTCACCGCTGATGACTTGGAAGGCCTTGCCGTCGGGGCGGGCGAACGGGATGAGCTGCTCGTAGTTGATGCCGATGAGCTGCTTTCCTGTGTAGTTGGCGAGGATGGAGTAGGGGATGTTCTTCTCTCCCTCCTTGAACTCGAAAGGCTTATCTTGCGCCTCGGCGTTGAAGTAGGCTGGCACGAGATCCTTTGCGAGGACGACCGCCTCGGGCTGACCAGAGTATGGGTTGAAAGTCTTGACGAGTTGGTATTCGATCTTCTCGCCTACGCAGAGCGCGGTGTTGGAGGGAAGAGTCCAAGGCGTTGTCGTCCAAGCGAGGAAGTAGACAGGGAGTCCTTGCGCGTCATCGAAGAGGAACTGGCTCTTGTCGTCGCGCGTGATGGTGAACTGAGCTGTGAGAGTAGTGTCCTTGACGTCGCGGTAGCAGCCGGGCTGGTTGAGCTCGTGGCTGCTGAGACCTGTGCCTGCGGCGGGGGAGTAGGGCTGGATGGTGTAGCCTTTGTAGAGGAAGCCTCGCTCGTAGAGACGTTTGAGGAGCCACCATAGGCTCTCGATGTAACGGTTGTCGTAGGTGATGTAAGGATCGTCCATGTCGATCCAGTAGCCCATTTTGTGCGTGAGGTCGCCCCAGAGGTCGATGTATTTCATGACCTCGCTGCGGCAGGCGGCGTTATACTCGTCGACAGAGATTTTGGAGCCGATGTCCTCTTTTGTGATGCCGAGCATCTTCTCGACACCGAGCTCGACGGGGAGGCCGTGGGTATCCCAACCTGCCTTGCGGACGACGCGGAAGCCGCGTTGGGTCTTGTATCGGCAGAAAGCGTCCTTTATGGCGCGAGCCATGACGTGGTGGATGCCAGGTTTGCCGTTGGCGGATGGAGGACCATCGAAGAAAACGAAGTTGGGGTGTCCTTCCCTTTCTTTCAGGCTGTTACGGAAAGCGTCTTCCTGCTTCCACTTGTCGGCGACTTCTTTGCTTGCCTCTGTGAGGTTAAGTCCCTTGTATTCGGCAAATCTCTTGCTCATGAGTGACGTTAAAATCGTGATGCTTTGAATGAGGCGTCGGAGGGGTGCGATGACGCAATTCGCGGCGCTGTTTTTGGGCGTGCGAATTTAGCAATTAAAATGGTAAGAAGCAATAAGTAAGCGAGAGGGCGGAGGTCAGCGTCGGGCGGCGAAGAACAACTTGATAAGTTGCTCGGCTTCAGATTGTCGGACGGAGTGGGAGACAGAAGTTTTAGGGTGGAGCGGAGAGGGGGAGAGACGGGCGTAGCCGCGTTTTGGGTCGTGGGCGGCGTAGACGATGCGCCCGATCTGGCTCCATGCGAGCGCGCCGGCGCACATGACGCACGGCTCGAGTGTGACGTAGAGGGTGCAGTCGTTGAGATATTTGGCGCCGAGATTTTGAGCGGCAGCCGTTATGGCGAGCATCTCGGCGTGGGCGGTGACGTCGGCAAGACGCTCGGTCATGTTGTGCCCACGCCCGACGACGCGCCCGTTGCAGACGACGACTGCGCCGCAAGGAATCTCACCCTCGGAGGCTGCTTGGCGCGCCTCTTTGAGAGCTTCGTCCATCCACTTGTCGTCGTTGTCTTGCATTATTTTTTATTGCGTTGTTTGGACGATTGCTTGCCGAACTTGCGTGCGTAGGCGTCGGGGTTGAAATTGCGCGTGGTGAAGTCGACGTGGATGTCCCAGTTTTGGCGGACATTGACCTTCTCCATGTAGTAGATGATGGTCTCGGGTTGGAGGCGTTCGTCGAACTTGCCCGTTGACCACTTGCCGTCGCGGTCGTTGTCGATGAGGATGCGGAGCATGTAGTCGCCTTGCTTGAGGTATTTGAAACCGGCCTTGCCGTTGGGGCGGAGGTAGTTTTGTCGGAGCACCTTGCCTTTGGTGTCGGTCAGTTGCAGCAGAGCGTTTTCTGGCACGCTGTCGACATCGATGTAGAGTGTGCCGTACTTATCGAGCGAGGCGACATTGACCTTTTGCTTTATGGCATCATTGAAGAGTCCGTAGATGTCGGTCATGGAGGCGGAGTCGATGAGAACTTGATATTGTCCGCCTGGTTCCCATTTGAATTTGAGGGCCTTACGGCAGATGTTGACTGTATCGTCGACAGGGGTGTAGGAGAGAGGTTTGAGGATTGTGTCGACCACTTGGAAGAGGTGGACGGAATCCCATTGGAACGTTGCGAAAGGTGTGGGGGATGTGATGGCGAGATCGGCGTAGGGGGCGACGGAGGTATTTACCTTAACGCCCAGGGTCTCGATCTTAGGGGTTTCGAGCTCTTTCTTTTTGCGTCGTCGTTGCTTAGGCTCTTCTTTTTTCACCTCGAAGTGCCACTCTTTGAGAGTGTCGGTGCGCTCGACAATCTGGTTGAGGGAATCTGCGACGAGGTAGTTGACTGCGATGACAACGGAGTCGCGGTGCCAGACGGTCGTGTCGGTGAGCCAGATTTGGACGGTGTCGTTTGTCGGGCTGTATTGGAAAGTGGCGACGTCGCGACCATCTTGACCGGGGAAGGTGATGCGTGGGCGACGTTGCATTGGCTTATTGAGCACGACGTTGATGATATTACGCTTCTTGCGCTCGTCGACCTTGATGTATTGGTCGTAGGAATCCTCGTCGAAAGCGAAGAGGACGAGAGAGTCGGGGGTATAGACGAGCGTGTCGCGGAGCGTTGGCGCGTAGTAGAAGCGGACGGTGTCGTTGAGGACGTAGGTGGAGTCGGTGCGGACGCTGTCGGGGACTTGCCGGGTCTCGAAAGAGGGAGAGACGTGTCGGCCGAGCCAAGCTGCTTTCTCGCCTACCTGGTCGAAGAGGAAGTTGCGGTTTTGGTCATCGAGAGCGTAGACATCGTATTCCGCGCCAGCTGGTACATTCTTGATGGCGAAGCGGCCGTGGGAGTCGGTCTTGGCGACGCGGATTGGCATGGCCTTGCGGAAGGCTGTGTCGGTGAGATTGGCGTGGAGGAGGACGTAGATGCCCTCGACGGGCATGATGGTCTGCGCGTCGTAGACGTTGCCGGAGATCATCATGGAGTCAGTGGACTCGCCAGTGGAGAAAGAGAAAGTGAAATTCTCGTAGATGTTGCCTTCGTTGAGGTCGGAGAGGCAGTCGGCGAAGTCGAGAGTATAGGTCGTGGCGGGGAGGAGATCATCCTCAAAAGAGACCTTGACGATTTTGGCATGCGCCTCGACACGCGGCTTTTTGGCCGTTGGGGGTGACATGACGAACTTCTTGTCGGCATCTTTTAGCTGGACGTTCTCGTCGAAGACGATTGTCACCTCATGACCTTGAAAATCGGTTGCGCCTGGTGTAGGCGTGGAGGTGACCATTACGGGAGGACGGAAATCTCGGGGACCGCCAGTGGGTGTTCCGGGATTGGCGCAGCCCCAAGCCATGGCAGCGACGAAAGAGAGAGGCGCCAGGAGGTGGCGGTAGTGGCGTATGGTGGAGAAGATGTTCAAGAGAGAAAACGTTGTGTTAGAGCGTGCGAAGAGGGGAGAAGGGGAATGGGGCCTTACGGCGGGTCAAAGTTACGTAAAACTTCAGTAACGCACGCAGAATCAGGCGTTGGGCAAGGCTTTGAAGCATCGGTTGAGAGCGTCGCGCCAATGGGGGATGCTGATATTGAAAGAGGAGGCCAGCTTGCTGGTGTCGAGGACGGAGAAGTGGGGGCGCGTGGCGCGCGTGGGGTATTGGGAAGAGGGGATGGGGGAGATTTGGCAAGAGGTGTTGGCGAGAGTGGCGATGCTGATGGCGAAATCGTACCAAGAACAGCTGCCGGAGTTGGCAAAATGGTAGATGCCGGACTGCTCAGGTTGGAAAGAGAGAGCAACCTTGACGATGGCGTCGGCGAGGTCGGGGGTGAAGGTTGGCGAGCCGATTTGGTCGGAAACGACGGAGATTGCGGGACGGGAGTTGAAGAGGCGCAGCATGGTGAGGAAGAAATTCTTGCCATGTGGAGCGTAGAGCCATTGGGTGCGGATTATGGCGTAGCGAGTCGTCGTGGCGGCTATGGCTTGCTCGCCCAGGAGCTTCGTCTTGCCGTAGATGCCGAGTGGTGCTGTGGGGTCGTCCTCGCGGTAGGGGGTGGAGGCGGTGCCGTCGAAAACGTAGTCTGTGGAGACGTGGATGAGCAGGGCGTTGACCCTGTTGGCGGCACGAGCGATGTAGAGTGGGGCGAGATGGTTGAGAGCGTCGGCTGCGGCGGCATCATCCTCAGCGGCATCGACGGCCGTGTAGGCAGCGCAATTTATAATGACGTCGGGAGCCTCGTTTGTGATGGTGGCATCGACGGAGTCGGGATTCGTGATATCGCAATCGCGCGAAGAGAGTGGCGTGACGACGGCCTCGGGAATTTGGGCGAGAGCGGAAATCACGGACGAACCGAGCATGCCTGAGGCGCCGAAGACGAGAAACTTCTTTTTTGGCATGAAATCAGAGGTCGGCGTAGAGGTCGGTATTGAAATCGAAAAGGTTGTCGGCTTGGGCGAGAGGCTTGTGGTGCAGATCCTTGTCGGAGAGGATGGCCTTATCGGACGGGACCTGCCAGTCGATGGCGAGGACAGGGTCGTCAAAGCTTATGGCGCCTTCGCTTTCGGGGGCGTAGAAATTGTCGCACTTATATTGGAAGACGGCGGTGGGGCTGAGGACAGCGAAGCCGTGGGCGAAGCCGCGAGGGATGAAAAGTTGTCGATGATTGTCGGCCGTGAGGTTGACTGCGACGTGCTGCCCGAAGGTGGGGCTTCCGCGTCGGATGTCAACGGCGACATCGAGGACAGAGCCGACGATGACGCGGACGAGCTTGCTTTGGGCGTGGGGCTCTTGTTGGAAATGGAGTCCTCGGATGACGCCGAAGGAGGACATACTCTCGTTGTCTTGGACGAAATTGACGGGACGGACTTTTTTGTTGAACTCTTGTTGAGAGTATGACTCGAAGAAATAGCCGCGGCTGTCGCCGAAGATGCGCGGCTCGATGATGACGACGCCGTCGAGGATTGTCTTGATGACTTCCATTAGAAGGATTGGTTGTTGGCCAGATTGATGAGATATTGACCGTATTCGTTTTTCTTCATTGGCTCTGCTTGTCGGAGGAGGTCGTCGCGTGAGATCCACCCATTGGAGAAAGCTATCTCCTCAAGGCATGCGACTTTGAGCCCTTGTCTTTTCTCGATGGCCTCGATGAAAGTGGAGGCTTCGGAGAGGCTCTCGTGGGTTCCCGTGTCGAGCCAAGCGAAGCCGCGTCCGAACTTTTGGAGGTTGAGCTTGCCTTGTTTGAGGTATTCTTGGTTGACAGCGGTAATCTCAAGTTCGCCGCGGGGGGAGGGCTTGAGGTTGGCTGCGATGTCGACGACGCTGTTTGGGTAGAAATAGAGACCTACGACGGCGTAGTTGGATTTTGGGTGTTCGGGTTTCTCCTCGATGCTGATGACCTTGCCGTCTTGGTCGAATTGGGCGACGCCGTAGCGTTCGGGGTCTGAGACGCGGTAGCCGTAGATGGAGGCCATGCCGTAGGAGTCGGTCTGCTGGATGGATTGGCGGAGCATCTGGTCGAAACTTTGCCCGAAGAAGATATTGTCGCCGAGGACGAGGCAGACTGAGTCATTGCCTATGAAATCACGCCCAATGATGAAAGCCTGCGCGAGACCGTCGGGGGAGGGTTGTGTGGCGTAGGAGAGGTTGATGCCGAAATCGGAGCCAGAGCCGAGGAGGCGTTGGAAACTTGGGAGGTCGTGAGGAGTGGAGATGACGAGGATGTCTCTGATCCCCGCGAGCATGAGCGTCGAGAGGGGGTAGTAGATCATCGGCTTGTCGTAGACGGGGAGAAGTTGTTTTGAGACTCCTTTTGTTATTGGGTAAAGGCGGGTGCCAGAGCCTCCGGCTAAAATAATTCCTTTCAAGGTGTTATAGTGTTTTTTTTGTTTCTGAAGTGATTAAAATGGCAAGGCCACAAAACGTGAGACTTTTGTGGCCTTGTTGGAGTATTGCGTTGCTTGTGGCGAGGTGTTTTCTTACCTCTTTATGAAGTCGCCTTGCGAATTGTCGTAGTTGAGGTAGTATTTGCCTTTTTGGAGCGTCGAGATGTTGACGGACTTGCCGTAGCCTTTGAAGACGATGCCGCCGAACTGGTCGTAGACCTCGTACATGGTCTCGCCGGAGAATGTGATTTCGGCGCTGCTGGTCTTGAACTCGATTTTAGGCGTGGTGTTGAAAGTCACGACCTCTTTGGAGTAGGACTGGACTTTGCGGTTGCCTGTCGTCTGACGGACGCGGAACTTGTTGGCGCCGGAGTGAGTGCGGATCTTGACGTCGTAGGAGTTGGACTGGTTGTGACCCTTGCCACGGATTTCGCCCACCTTGACCCATTTGTTCCACCGGTATTGCTCGACGTAGAAGGGGAGAGATCCTGTCTCGCCAGAGGTGGTGAAGTGGAGGGCGTCATCTTTTATGGAAATGGATTCGAACTTGGCGGGTTTTTGGACTTGGAGCGCGGAGGCGTTGAGGACCATTGGGGTGCAATCGTCCTTGTATCGGATGACGACATTGACGTCATCACCAATTTTGAAGCCATAAACGGATAGGTCGACTTCGAAAGCGCTGGAGTTAATCTCGTCGGTCGTGATCATCCCGTTGACAGTGACCTCGTAGGCGCAGAAGCCGACACCGGAGGGTGCGAATGGGTTTTTGACGTAGATGTTCTCTCCTTGATATGTGCCTTTGATTACGAGTTCTTCAGCGGAGGCGAGCTGAGTCATGCCGAGAAAAGAAGCAATACTCGTAAGCGCAAAGAGAAGCAGGTTTCTCATTGTGTCGATATAGAGTGGTATTCAACTCCCAATATTACAAATTTTTTTGCGGATTGACAACTTTAGATGTCAAATGGTATCGATTTTAAGGTTCGACCCATTTGCCGTCGTCGGCGATGAGTTGTCGGAGAGCGTCGAGCGCGAGGTCTTGGTCGAGCGAACGTTGGACGAGCTCTTTGCCTCGGTAGAGAGATATTTTGCCGCGGCCTGCGCCGACGTAGCCGTAGTCGGCGTCGGCCATTTCGCCAATGCCGTTGACGATGCATCCCATGACGCCAATTTTGAGGCCTTTGAGGTGTCCGAAACGGGCTTTGATTTGCGCGACGGTGGACTGGATGTCATAGAGCGTGCGGCCGCAGCCTGGGCAAGAGATGAACTCGGTGCGGGAGAAGCGTGCGCGGGTGGCTTGGAGGAGGATGAGGGCTGCATCGAGAGCTGCATCGGGGACGACGACGCCGTCGATGAGACCATCGATGAGGAGCCCTCCGAGGTCGGCAGCCATCTCGAGTTGAAATTGCTCGTCGACGTTGGCCGTTGTGGCGTATTGGCAGATGAGGGGGAGGTCGACGTGGAGGTTGGAGAGTTGGAGCGCGAGGGCTCGGATCTCGGCTTGGAAGTTGCCGGAGTCGCAAGAGGCGACGATGACGGTATCGGTGCGAGACTGGAGGTCGGCTATGGCATCAGTGGGGAGGGCGAGGAGGTCTGCGAGTGAGAGTCGAATGGGGTGGAGAGACGTGCCGTCGGGCGAGGTGATGGTGTCGGGGGCGGAGAAGACCCAGTCGGCGGCGGTGTTGGAAGGCGTGATGACGACGGGATGGTTGTTGGCTCCGATGGCGTGGACGTTGACGGAGTGGCGGCGGACGTAGGAGAACGGGGAGTAGAGGGAGGTGTCGACTTGAGGGACGGGTTGGCGGAGGGCGAGCTTGGCGCAGTGGTCGACGAGGGCTCGCGCTACAGGTATCTCCTTTTCAGGGGCTTCGGTGAGGGAGACGCGGATGGTGTCGCCGAGACCGTCGTTGAGGAGAGCACCGATGCCGGCAGCGGATTTGATGCGGCCTTCGGCGTCGGAGCCTGCCTCAGTCACGCCGAGGTGGAGTGGGTAGACCTGTCCGCGTTGGCGCAGAGTAGCTGCGAGGAGGCGGACTGTCTGAACCATGACGCGGGTGTTGCTGCTCTTTATGCTGATGGCCGTGTCGTGGAAGTCGAGTTGTTCGAGAGCGTCGAGGTATTCGGTGCATGAGGCGACCATGCCTTGTGGAGTGTCACCGTATTTGGCCATTATGCGGTCGGAGAGGGAGCCGTGGTTGACACCGATGCGAAGGGCGGTATGGTGCTGATGGCACGTCTGTACGAGAGGAGTGAGCTTCTCGATGATGAGGTCGTGCCACTGTTGGTCGGTCATGTTGTCGGCGTCGGCGTTGAAGCGTTTGGCTTCGCCTGTGTAGTTGCCCGGGTTTATGCGTACGGCTTCGACGAGAGCAGCTGCCGTGAGAGCGGCTTTTGGGTTGAAGTGGACGTCGGCGACGAGAGGAGTGTGGCAGTTGTGGCTGTCAAGAGCTTTGCGGACTTGGCCGATGCTGCGTGCTTCGCGCTCTCCTTGGGTTGTCAGTCGGACGAGTTCTCCGCCAGCGTTGACGATTTTGAGGCTTTGGAACGTGGAGTCGTCGACGTTGTTGGTGTCGGTTGTCGTCATGGACTGGATGCGAATTGGCGCGTCGCCGCCCATGGAGAGGTTTCCGATTTTTATTTGTCGGGTCTGTTGTCTGACGTATTTGAAGAGAGAGGGTGCGAAAGATGCGGGTGTATGGCTGTCGTCTGGCATGGTTTGGTGTCTTGAAAGTCTGATGCGAAGATAGTTCTTTTTCGAAAAGGGAGGTAGAGTAAAAAAAGCGCCGCGCCCTGGACAGGGGCGCGGCGTTTTCTCGCATTGCTTGGTATTGTTTGCTATTTTACCTTTTAACGTTTACGGGCTGCGTAGCTGATTTTCAGAGCTTGCGCTTTGCGGAGCGCTTGCTTGATATCGGTTATGGTGCCCATTTGAATGTCAGAGTCGGCTTTGATGGAGACTGTCATCTTTGGGCGGTCGCTCTCTTTGAGACCTTCGCGCTCTTGGAGGATGTAGTTCTCGATGTCGTCGACTGTGGCAAACGAGTCGTTAAGCTGGATGCGTGGCTCGGTGCCGTAGCGTTTAGCTTGTGCAGGTTTGCCGACGTAGATGTAGCTGACGAGCGATTTTTGCTCGAGCTTTGTCACCTCGGTGGCTTCGGGCAGTTTCACCTTGACTATCAGCGTAACTTCCTTCATGTTCGAAGCGACCATGAAGAAGAACAGAAGCATGAAGACGATGTCAGGAAGCGAAGAGGTATTGACCTTGAACTGTCCCTGCTTCTTTGTTTTCTTGATGACTGCCATTACTTCTTATAGTTTTTGGGTTCTGCCTCGGAGATTTTCTGAGGATAGATTTTCTTGATGGCGTTTTGCTCATCTTCCTCGCAGTCCTCGAAGCTCTTGCCGAACTTACGTTTGGCGAGCTCGTCGCGGAGTTCGTTGTAGGCAGCCTGAAGTTCGTTTTGGACTTCGAGGTATGCCTGGTACTGGCTACCGCGGTCGTTCTGGAGAGATATAATGCCCTTGGTTACCATGACGGTGCCGAAGTAAGGGACCTCGGTCTCAGTCTTTTCTGGCATGTTAGGGTCGTTATATTTGTTCTCGATGAACTCTTTGGCCTTCTGTTTCAGTTGGCTTACGTTCTCCATCCACTCACCCCTGACGAGCAGCTGGTTTTTGTAGTTCAGCTGTACGGTGAAGACGTTGCGCTCTTTGATGATGGGCGCGTCGGTCTGGTTGGGAGGGGCGATAGGAGGCAACATACGGCCGAGACCGAAGTCGGAGGTCATAGTTGAGGATATGAGGAAGAAGACGAGCAGGAGGAATGCGATATCAGCTGTTGAGCTCGCATTGACGTCTGGCGTCTCTCTCTTATTGCCCATAGGTTTATGACTTTAGATTGTTTAACACTCATCTTTGCCTGCTTTGTGGAGGCAGGCAGTTTCCCGTTTTAACGGAAAAGCTCGTAGATCTCGGTTACGATGATCGTGAGGACAGCGCCGCCGAGGCCGATGTAGCAGCAGAAGATGCCGGTGTCGGACACTTTGAGCCAGTTACCTTGGTTTTGGTTACCCTCGTAGCCGATGAGGTTGAGAGGGGTGTCGTCGCTAAGGGTCCAGAGGATGCCTAAGACAATGGCGACGATAACGACGGAGATAATTCCTTTGACGAGGCTCTTGGGGTCAGACGCTGCGTCGATGACTGCGGAGGCGAGGGCAAGGAATACGCCGACGAAGAGCAGGACGATCGTGTAGATGATCGCCGTGTCGGTAAAGGAGCCGTCCTTGATGGCTTCGGCAGCGGTTTCTGTGAATCCTGCGATGACGAGGACCGCTGCGATAGCACCGAGGATGTACTCGATGATTTTGGAAATCAGTTCTGCTTTTTTCATCTTCCTAAGAATTTATAAGGCTTGTTGGTAATTCTCTTCACGAGGGGCGGGCGATATTGTTATGCGCCTTTTTTTGCCCCGGAGGAAGGGGATTAGTGCTTAGCCTGGTACTTGAGGATGATGTCCATCAGAGAGATGGAAGCGTCCTGCATCTTGTTGATGATGCCGTCCATCTTGGCAACGATGTAGTTGTAGAAGAGCTGGAGGGAGATGGCGGCGATAAGACCGAAGATGGTTGTAAGGAGGGCGACTTTGATACCACCTGCGAGGGCGACAGGGCTCATGTCACCGAGCTGCTGGATGGAGTCGAACGCCATAATCATACCGACGACGGTACCCATGAAGCCGAGGGACGGGGAGATGGCGATGAAGAGGGAGATCCAAGAGAGACCGGACTCCATCTTGCCCATCTGGACAGCGCCGTAAGAGGTGACAGCCTTCTCGACCATGTCGGGGCCGTCAGCGTAGCGGTCGAGACCCTGGTAGAAGATGGAAGCGACAGGACCGCGGGTGTTGCGGCAAACCTCCTTAGCAGCCTCTACGCCACCATTCTCGAAAGCTTCCTCGACTTTGGCGATGAGCTTCTTGGTGTTGGTGTTAGCGGCGGTGAGGTAGATGATGCGCTCGATGGCGATGGCGAGACCAAGGACCATGCATGCGAGGACGGGGAGCATCCACTCGACACCACCCTCGACGAACTTCTCCTTGAGGACCTGGTGGAGAGAAGCCTCCTCCTGGTCGGTTGCAGCTGCGGCCTCGGAGGTTACCTCCTCGGCGGGTGCTGCCTCTGCCTGCTCAACCTGCTCGGTTGCGGGGGCGGCGGCTGCTGCGCTCTCATCTTGTGCCATGGCGACAGAGCTGAAGCTCATGATGCCGAGGACTGCTACGTAGGCAAATAGCTTTTTCATAATCTGTAGAAAATTTGACTTTTTATTAATTTGTTGTTTTTTGTTTTAGTCAATGATAGGCGCACGATGGAATACATCGTGCGCTTTTCGATGCCAAATTACTAATTTTTTACAACAAGGTAGCTATCTTCTTAGCAAAATGCATGTTTTCGCGCGGTGTCGGGAGGTCTCATGCGAAGAGTTTACCAGCCGAAAAGATAGCTTTCGTGTTGATTAGCAATGGGTAAGGGCGTATTGTAGCGAGAATGATGATTTAATTACTTTTTTATTTCATTTGGGAAGAAGAGCCGCATGGCGTTGTCGTGGGTTATGGTGGCGAGCTGGTCGGGCGGGAGTTGCAGCTCGGCAGCGAGGCGGCTGACGACGAGGGGGATGAATGACGGCTCATTGCGTTGCCCGCGGTGTGGGACTGGCGTAAGGTATGGGGCGTCGGTCTCGGTGAGGATGTGGTCGAGGGGGATGACTGTGGCGACGTGGGCCACCTTGCTATTCTTATAGGTGCATGAGCCACCGAAACCGAAGAGCAGCTGCGGCCACTTGCGGCAGATGACCTTTGCCTCGTCCGCGCTGCCGGTGAAGCAGTGGAGGGAGCCTTGGGGAACGCGGCTGCCCATCTTGTCGAGAAGCTCCATGAGGAGCCAAACGGCGTCGCGGCAATGGATGGAGACGGGCAGGGAGTGGTCGAAGGCGTAGGATAGTTGCCACTCGAGGACTTGGAGCTGCTCGACTTGTCGGGACTTGTCCCAATGGAGGTCGAGACCTATCTCGCCGACGCCGACGAAGGGCTTGTGGCTTTGGGCGTAGTCCATGAGCTGCTCGGCCTCCTCCAAAGGATTGGCGCCGAACTCGGTGGGGTGGAGACCGTAGAGGGCAAAGCAGGAGTCGGGGAAGGAGGCGCAGACGGAAGTGACGAGGGGCGCGTCGGCCATGTTGCACGACGGGAGGATGAGGCGCGTGACGCCCGCCGCCTTGGCTCGGGCTATCATGTCGGCCCGGTCGGCATCGAAGGTCTCCTCGTAGATGTGGGTGTGGGTATCTATCATTATGCTGTTGTCAGTTGTCGCCGTAGTTCATCTCGTCCTCGGCGGCCATGTATGTGTTGTCGGACTCGGACGCGTCGTCGTAGGACGAGGAGGGAGGGGTGGGGGAGAGAGGCACTTGCGAGGCGGCTCGTGAGGACGGGCGCATGCTTTGCCATTCGCGGCGGGCATCGTCGAGTAGTCGGGCGACGGCTTGCATGGTCTCGTCGGCGACGGGAGGCTTGAGTTGGCACTCCCAAATTACCATGGTGCGCCACCCGAGGTTGCGCAGTTCGTCGCGTACGCGTGCGTCGCGCTCCTTATTGCGCTCGAACTTGCGTTGCCAAAAATCGGTATTCGTGTGTGGGGTTGAATAATTGCGGCACCCTTCGTGCTGGTGCCAGAAACATCCGTTGATGAATATGGCTGTGCGAGAGACTGTTACGACGATGTCGGGTTTGCCGGGGAGGGAAGCGACATTCTTTCGGTAGCGATAGCCATGCGCCCAAAGCCATCGTCGGGCGACGAGCTCTGGTTTGGTGTCTTGCGAGTGGATGGAGGCCATAACCTCGCTGACACTCTTGGGCTTATGGCGTCGGGTGGTCACTTGCGGATGATGGAAATTGAGATGACGCGGATGTCGCGGGCGGGTCGATCGCCCTTGTCGCCTGTCAGCTCGACACGCGAGATGGCATCGACGACATCCATGCCTTGTGTGACCTCGCCGAAGACGACGTAATCGCCATCGAGGTGAGGCGCGCCGCCAATGGTGGTGTAGGTCTGTCGTTGGGCGGCGGAGAAAGACTTGTGGTCCTCGCGGGCAATCTTGTCGAGTTCGGTCGTGGTGAAGGTGCGACCCGCGACGACGTAGAACTGTCCGCCGTCACATCGGTTTTGTGGATTACGATCGGGAGGGAGCTTGGAAGCCGCCACGGCTCCGCGCTTATGGAAGTGGCGTTGGTTCTCGATGATGGGCAACGTGTAGCCTGGACCTTGCCACCCGACGACATCGCCTGCCTTGGCGTATTTGGTGTCGGCCGCGCCCGTCTGGATGAGGAACGAAGGCAAGACGCGGTGGACGAGGAGGCTATCGTAGTAGTGGTCGGAGACGAGCTTTATGAAATTGTCGCGATAGGCTGGGACATCATCGTAGAGGCGGATCTTGAAATCGCCCATTGTGGTGTGGACGTTGAAACCGGCAACCTTCTCGTAGCTTATGTATTTGCGATTCGTCTTGAGGCGAAGATCGTAGACGGAGGCGTGTTGTGAGGTTTGGCGCGCCACGAGGCTGTCGATGTCGTTGGCCGAGACGAGACCGCCGTCGGCATTGGCTATGGCGCGGAGGCGTCCGGCATTGTCGAAGACGCCTGCGCCTGGGGCGAGCGTCGTCGGCTCGTCGGGCTTGACGGGCGTGCGGAAGATCTTGCCGTCAAAGTTGGCGTTTATGCCGAAGATGGTGTCGGAAGGGGCAATTGGCGAATTGGACGTGTGGGAGAAAGAGTTGTTGCGCTTGCCGACGCGAAGGAGTACCAAGTCGGTGCGGAAGTCGAAAGCCGTGAAGCCGTAGACGGGGTAGGTCTCGGGGTCGGTAAGGGTGCTGGCCTTGGCGTGGTGTGAGCCGTGGACGGCAGACAGAGGCGCGCAGACGATGTCGCCGTCGACGTATGTGGCGACGGTCTGCCCTACCTTGCCGCCCGTGGGGTCGTAGAGCGTGACGAGCATCTGCGAAGCCGCATCTTGGGCGTAGAAATTGACGGCAGGGCGAGGGGAGTCCGCCTTTCTCTTCCTGTCACCACCGCAGGCACAAAGAGTTAGCGCGAGGGTGAAAATCAGGAGTTTAGCGGTTGGCGTAATTTTCTTCATAATACTTCTCGTATTCGCCGGACGTAATTCGATCCATCCACTCTTGATTGTCGAGGTACCAGCGCACCGTCTTCTCGATTCCCTCCTCAAATTGCAGCGAGGGGCGCCAGCCGAGTTCGCGGCTCAACTTTGTGGAGTCGATGGCGTAGCGCAAGTCGTGACCCTTGCGGTCGGTGACGTAGGTTATCAGTTCGTCGCTATGCCCCTCGGGATTGCCAAGCAGGCGGTCGACGGTCTTGATGAGCAGCTTGACGATGTCGATGTTCTTCCACTCGTTGAAGCCGCCGATGTTGTAGGTCTCAGCCACTTTGCCGTTGTGGAAGATGAGGTCGATGGCTCGGGCGTGGTCCTCGACGTAGAGCCAGTCGCGCACATTCTCGCCCTTGCCGTAGACGGGTAGGGGGCGGCGGTGGCGTATGTTGTTGATGAACAGGGGGATCAGCTTCTCGGGGAATTGGTATGGACCGTAGTTGTTGGAGCAGTTGGTGACGATGGTGGGCATCCCGAACGTGTCGTGGAAGGCGCGGACGAAGTGGTCGGACGAAGCCTTGGACGCGCTATATGGGCTGTGGGGCTGGTACTTGGTCTGCTCGGTGAAGAGGGTGCCGTCGAAATTGAGGGCGCCGTAGACCTCGTCGGTCGAGATGTGGTAGAATCGTTTGCCCTCGTAGCCTTCGGGGCGCGACTCCCAGTAGTTTTTGGCGGCTTGGAGGAGTGAGAGCGTCCCCATGACGTTGGTGCGAGCGAAAGTGAACGGGTCGCGGATGGATCGGTCGACGTGGCTCTCGGCTGCGAGGTGGATTATGCCGTCGACGGCGAATTTGGACATGAGGGCGGCCATGGCGTCGAAGTCGCAAATGTCAGCGCGGAGGAACGTGTAGTTGGGCTTATTCTCTATGTCCTTGAGATTCTCGAGGTTGCCGGCGTAGGTCAGTTTGTCGACATTTATTATGTGGTAGTCGGGGTATTTGTTGACGAAGAGTCGGACGACGTGGCTTCCGATGAAACCCGCTCCGCCAGTGATGATAATATTGCGCATGGCGTCAATGTGTTTTAAGTGTGTGTCGTTGCGAGACAAAGGTATGCAACTTTCGCTAAAAAGGTTGATGGTGTTGGCGAGTAAGATAATTTTCATAACTTTGCGTCGGCTTTGCGGGCGAAAGGAGCCTTGCCGGGCTGGTATTGGCCTCATAGTTCAAGGGATAGAACGGGAGTTTCCTAAACTCTAAATTTCAGTTCGAGTCTGAGTGAGGCCACGAGACATAAAAGACCACCTTCGACACACTTTGTCGGGGGTGGTTTTCTTGTTTTCGGGGGATAAGGAGGGGCGTGATATTGTTTTTTGTCCCTGTTTGCCTAATTTTGAGGAGTATGTTTGACCTTTTCATAGTCATAGTCACAGTTCTTGCCTTCGTGCGCGGCTTTCGTCGCGGGCTGATAGGTGAGTTGGCCGGGCTTGCGGCATTGGCGTTGGGCGTATACGGCGCCGCGCGGTGGAGCCCTCAGGCAGAGGAGATTATAGCGCCTTACGTGGCTGGCTACCCGACTCGCCTGATAGCCTTCGGTTTGACGTTGCTGGTCATCGTGGCGGCAGTCTATCTCGTGTCGGCCATAGTCACGAAGTTGGCGAGCATGGTAGCGTTGTCAGTTCCCAACAGGATTTTTGGTGGCGTCTTTTGCGTCGCCAAGGTGCTGTTGGCCGTAAGCTGTGTGATAGGGCTTGCCAACAGGCTGTGGCCAGGCGACGAGGGCATCCTCACCGAGGAGCAGAAAGACGGGATGGTCACGTACAGGTACGTCGAGGCGTTCTCGTCATACGCGTTCCCATATCTCGACAAAGGGCTTGACACCATTAAGGAGTTGGGCGATTCCATATCGACGTCCGACGAGCAATAATCACCCGCTATGACATTCTTCCTTTTAGCAGACAATCAAGACGTCACCCGAGCAGGCGTGCGGCACTATATCGACAGCTCGTTCAGCGACACGACGACCGTCGATGTCCCAGGCGAGGAACGCCTGAAAGACGAGCTCGCCAAACGCCCCGATGCCGTTGTTGTCCTCGACTATACCACATTCGACATAAAAAGCCTCGCGGCGGTAGTCAACCTCCGCCAGCGTTTCCCCCTCAGCCGGTGGGTCATGTTCTCCACCGAGCTTACGCAGGAGGCCATACGCCTCTTCGCGTCCGAGGAGGGCATGAGCATCATCCTCAAAGACAATTCGGAAGACGAGATCAAATGCGCCCTCCGATGCGCCATGCGTGGCGAGCGATTTCTCTGCCACCAGATAACCAACCTCCTCATCGAGGAGCGAACCCAGCGCGACAACAGCAGCAACCTGACGCCATCAGAAATCGAGGTCCTCAAACTCATAGCCAAGGGCAAGAGCGTCAAGGAGATAGCTGCCGAGCGCAACTCCAGCGTGCATACTATCATTACCCACAAAAAAAACATTTTCCGCAAGATCGAAGTAAACAACGTCTACGAGGCCACGAAATATGCCCTCCACGCAGGCCTCGTCGATCTTATGGAATATTACATCTAACCTAATGGCCGATAAACATTTAGTCATAATGGCCGGCGGCGTCGGCAGCCGATTCTGGCCCATGAGCCGCCCCGACAACCCCAAGCAGTTCATCGACATCCTCGGGACGGGGCGCACACTCCTGCAACTGACGGCCGACCGCTTCGGCGAAGAGTTCCAACCCGACCATATATGGGTCGTCACTTCTGCGAAATACCAGCAGATGGTGCGCGCTCAGCTGCCCGAAATCCCCGACGACAACATCCTCCTCGAGCCGTGCATGCGCAATACGGCCCCCTGCATAGCCTACGTTATTTGGAAGATGCGCCAGCGGTTCCCCGATGCCGTCGTCGTCGTCTCTCCGTCCGACCATTTCGTGTCCGACACCAATGAGTTCCGCCGTGTCGTGGCGCAAGGGCTCGACTTCGTCTGCGGAACGTCGAAAGTGCTGACACTCGGCATGACCCCGACGCGCCCCGAGACGGGCTACGGCTACATCCAAGGCGGCGGGGTGGTCAAGGATAACATATTGTCGGTCAGGGCGTTTAAGGAGAAGCCGTCGCTCGATGTCGCCATCAAATATCTCGCCGAGGGTGGCTATTATTGGAACTCGGGCATCTTCCTATGGGAGGCCAAGACGGCCGAAGCCGCCATACGTAAGTTCCAACCCGAGATTGCCGCCAAGATGGACGAGATGGCCAAAGATTTCTATACCGACCGCGAGGCGCAGACCGTAGGCGACCTCTTCCCCCAATGCCCAAGCATCTCCGTCGACTACGCCATCATGGAGCCGCTCGGAGGCGCCGATGTCGAGCTCCTCGGCAGACAAGGTGGCGTGTGCGTCTTGCCAGCCAACTTCGGATGGTCTGATCTCGGCACGTGGGGCTCGCTCCACAACCAGCTCGTCAAAGACGCTGAAGGCAACGCCCTCTCTGGCGACGGCAACGTCAGCTTCATCGAGAGCCGCGACTGCATCGTCCGCACGTCAAGTGGCATGGACATCGTCGTCCAGGGTCTCGACGGCTTCATCGTCGCCGAGGACAAAGGAACTATCCTCATTTGCCAAAAAAATCAGGAGCAAAGGATAAAGCAGTTCAGCGAGACGTTAAAAAAACATTAAATTTGTAGTCCCCAAAGCGTGAGCCGATTGGCTCCGAGACCAACAACACTAAATGGAGACAGCCGAAAAATTAAGTGTCAGAGGACGGTTCGTCAAGTCGCTATTGGCTGCTGGCGTGGTGTTTCTCACATGCCTGGCCTACTACTTGGCGGTCTTCGTCTACTATCGCCATGCCTACCCGTCGGCCATGGCGTTGCTGGGCAGCCGCGACATGCTGCTCACCTTCCTCTTAATCGCTATAATATGGGCCACGACAGAGACCTCGCTCAAGTTGAACGAGGTGTACCGCAGCCGCCCATACAGTTACATCCTCATACTCCACGTCGTCGAGAACATCATCGGACTGGCGGTCCTGCTGCTCTGCATGGTCGTCTTCGGGCTCCCCAACTATGGGCGCGTGGTCCTTGCGCTCTTCTGCGTCCTGTCCATCGTGTTCTCCTTCTCCGCCAAGATGCTGTTCTACCACGTCTTGCGAAACCAGAGGCGCAAAGGTCGCAACATGCGGAGCGTCCTCTTCGTCTGCGATCGTAGCGGCGAGCGAATCCTCGCCCTCATCAACCGCCACTACGAGTGGGGCTACAAGATCGTCGGTGTCATTGGCGACGACTACGTCCAGAAAAAACTCGATGGCAAATTCCCCGTCTACCCCATAGGCTCAGCCGACATCGACTCCATCCTCTCGCAAAAGATCGATGAGCTAATCTACGCCCGCGACGACGTCAATTCCGCCGACATCGTCCGCCTCCTCGACGTGTGCCAGGATTACGGCATCACCTTCCGCCTCTACTCGACGTTCCTGAACCGAATGTCCAGCTCCGCCTACGTCCGCTACTTCGACACCAATGCCGTCCTCACCATCTCGAACATGCCGTCCAACTACATCGGCCTGCTCGTCAAGAGGGCGATAGACATCATCCTGTCGCTATGCGTCATCCTCGTCGGACTCCCGTTCTTCATCATCATCGCGATACTCATCAAGTGCGACAGCAAAGGCCCCGTCTTCTTCAAGCAGAAACGCTCAGGCCTGCGAGGCAGGATCTTCGAGGTCTACAAGTTCCGCACGATGGTCGTCAACGCCGAGCAGCTCAAAAAGCAGCTTGAGGACAAGAACGAGATGACGGGCCCTGTCTTCAAGATGACCAACGACCCGCGCATCACGCGCATGGGACGCATCCTCCGAAAGACCGGCATCGACGAGTTCCCGCAATTCCTCAACGTCTTCCTCGGCGACATGAGCATCGTCGGGCCGCGTCCGCCACTGCCAGCCGAAGTCGCGCAATACGAACGATGGCAGATGCGCCGCCTCGCCATGAAGCCCGGCATCACGTGCATCTGGCAAGTCGCGCCAAACAGAAACTCCATCTCTTTCGAAGATTGGATGAAGATGGACATGGAGTACATCGACAACTGGTCACTGACACTCGATTTCGTCCTCATGTTCAAGACTGCGGCCACCATCCTCCGAGCCGACGGCAAGTAACAATGCCCAAGCCACCAAACACATGCCGATGGCAAAGAAGATATCACTGAAACACAAGATTATAGCATTGTGCGCCCTCGTCCTCGTGGCGGGTGGCGCATGCGCTGTTTATTTAGCCCTCAAGCCCAACGTCCCCTCCGAGCGCAAAATGGCGCGCATCATGGCGGACATCTACATGGCCGATGCCGTCCTACAAGAGCATACCACCAGAGGCCCGAAAGACAAGACGATAGAGAACACCTACCACACCGTCCTATCGCACTACGAACTCACTAAGACGCAATACGACTCTGCCGTGGCATGGTACGCCCGACATCCGCAGAAAATGTCGTCGGTCTACGAGCGAGCCATAGCCATCCTCTCCCAACGCGAGGAAATCGTCAAGTCCGTGGCCACCCATGCCGACTCCGTCACCAAAGCCATCGACGCCATAAACGACTCGCTGACAACGACTTTCCAACTCCCCAAGACGGTCATACTCCCTCTGACCGACAAGAACGACACCATCAAGAAGTTCCTCAAGCCCAACGCAAAAAAATATGACCGACTGACGTTCGACGTCGACCTCGACTCACTCGTCGGCGGACATATCGACCTCCGCCAACGCTACACGGTCACCAAATCCATCGAGCCAACGCCAAAAGCCTACGCCCGAATCATCATCACCTACGCCGACACCACCGTGACGTCCGACTCCGTCCGCCTCGAAGCCTTCAAACGCGTCACACAACGAGTGTCAGAACTCTCCGCAAGGCTCAAAGACAGCATCCCTGCCGTCAAGGCCCAAATATCCCTCTTCGACGCTAAGGGGCTGAAAGACATGAGCGTGACAATGCGAGAGATAAAGGTCTCCTACAAGCCCTACGATGTCGTAGACACCACCAACTATGATAATCTCCTCCCATCTCTGTTTGCTTACTGACGGCTCGTTTGCCCACTTCCCCGTAGCCGAGGTCGACGACGAGACGGGTGTCGTCATGTCGCTCCGCCTATGCCCCGAGGGGCTCGAAGAAATCGGGGGGATGACCTTCGTCGGTGGCGTTATGCTTTGTGGCGTCCCTTCCAATGTGAGCGGCGTGACCTGCTCGGGCAGGGATGATTTCGCCCGTCAGATGGCGGAGTATGGCGTCCAGCCGGGGCATGGCCCCGTTTGCGTCATGCGTGGTGCCGACCTCAACACCTTCTGCGGCTCTTTTGTCAAACAGTCCAAGTTCTGAATATCTATCCTAACGTGCCAAGACCCTTGAAACATAAGCAAGTAGGCGCCATACTCCTGACCGCCGTCTGCATCCTCCTTGCAGCATGCTCCACCAAGCACAACACTTGGCTCAGCCGCGGCTACCAGCGGCTCTCCTCCCACTATAACGTCTATTTCAACGGTGTCGAGGCCTTCAACGACGGCATCGACAGGGCGCGCCAAGCCACGCGCAACGATTATAGCCACGTCCTCCCCGTCTACGAGTTCGCCGACAAGCAAAACGCCTCAGCCGCCCAAGGTGACATGGAGACTGCCCTCAAGAAAGCCCACAAGCTCGTCCAGCTCCATTCCATAACCGTCAAACCCGCCCGACGTGACGGCGAGATGACTGACGAGGAGCGACGTTTCCGCGCCAAGGGCGAGTACAACCCCTACGTCCCCATGGGCTACCTCCTCATGGGCAAGGCCAATGTCGTTATCCACGAGGAGCGCGAGGCCCTTGAGCAATTCGACTATCTCGCCCGAAAGCATGAGGGCGAGGAGCCTACCTACGAGGCCAAGATATGGGCCGCCATCGCCTACACGCAACTCGGGCTGTACAACAACGCCATAACCTCCCTCAAGAGCTACGACATGGACGGTGTCGCCCCACAACGCCTTTACCCCGACTTCCAAGCCGCCTACGCCAACATTTTCATCGTCCAAGGTCAATATGCCGAGGCCATACCCTACATGGAAAAGGCAGCCGCATACACCACCGACTCCCACTGCCGCAACCGCTACAATTACATTCTCGCCCAGTTGTACCGCCTCGTGGGCGACAAGCATAAGTCCGCGCCTCTCTTCCTCAAGCTTTCTCGACAGATGGGCGACTACGACATGGCTTTCGCCGCAAAGCTCGACCTCGCCACCGTAGCCTCGACGCCCGAGGAACTCCAAAAAGCCGAGAAGACGCTCGCCAAGATGGCACGAGATCCCAAAAATGTCGACCAGCTCGACCAGGTCTACTACGCCATAGGCAACCTCGAAAACGGCAAGGGTCACAAGCCCGAAGCACTTGCGGCATTCAATAAGTCCGTCGAGGCATCTGTCACCAACGACAATCAGAAAGGTCTCTCTTTCCTCGCGCTCGCCGACATCTACCAGGCTGAGCCTCTCTACATCGAGGCCTCGACTTCTCTCGACAGCGCGTCGACATACCTCCTCCCGACCAATGATCGCAAGGCGGAAGCCGACAAGCGGGCCAATCGCCTCCGCCCGCTCGCAAACGAGCTGCGCACCATCCGCGACAATGACTCGACTCTCGCCCTGGCGCGCCTCGATGCCAAGCAGCGTGACAAGATTCTCGACCAAATGGTCAAGGAGCACAATGACCGCCTCGAAGCCGAACGTGAGGCCCGTGAGGCCGATGTCGCTAACTCCATGAGCCAGAGCGACTACTACCAGATGGAGCAGAATATGCGCCAAGGCAGTCAACAGCAGTCGTGGTATTTCTATAACAACCAATTGGTTACGGCGGGCAAGGCGACTTTCCGCTCCCGATGGGGCAACCGCCCTAATGAGGATAATTGGCGCCGTGCCGATAAGTCCAGTGCCAATCAGTTCCCTTCCGATGCCGACGATGAGCTCGATGCCGACGACGTCATCAGCGAGGAGGTCGCCCAACGCGATCCTTCGCAAGAGATGTGGACGCGCGAGTCGCTCCTCGCCGGTCTCCCTCTGACGCAGCAGGCGCAAGCCGACAATGAGGCGCAAACCGCCAAGGCTCTCCTCCGCAGTGCCGAGATTCTCTACAACGACATTGAGGACTATGACCTCTGCGCCGAGCAGCTCGAGACCTACCTCCGCCGCTTCGCCAATTCCGACAAGGAGTACGACGCCCTGACGCTCCTCCATTTCGCGCAAATGAAGCAAGGCGACACAAATGGGCAGAGCGATACCGATCGACGCATCGTCAGCAAGTTCCCCGAGAGCCTCATGGCCAAGAACATAACCGACCCCTCGTTCATGTCACGCCGCCAAGCCGACCACGACCAGCGCGAGGCCGCCTACCGACAGACCTATGCTGCTTACCTCGCTGGCGACTATGCCCAAGCCGAGTCCCTGGCCACGTCGGGTCTCCAATCTCCCGACCCCGATGCCGAGCAACATCCGCAGTTCATGCTTGTCCGTGCCATGGCTCGTGCCAAGCAAGGCGACGCAACTGGCTTCCGTGCCGACCTGACTTCCATAACAAGCGACTATGCCGGAACGCCACAAGATTCCGTCGCCCGTCTCTTCCTCGCCAAGCTCGACAATGGTCTCTCTCCCGTGCGCCACACAGCCTACGACTCCCCGCTCCAAAATGCCGCTACAATGGCCGATTCTGCCGCGGCTCCCAAAGTCGTCAACTACGTCTATGAGCCAGACTCTGTCCACGTGATTCTATGTCTCATCGACGACGGCAAGCGTAACGATGCACTCTTCACCATCGCCGACTACAATTTCACCAACTATCTCCTGACCGACTACGACATCGCCACGCCCGTCCTCCACGGCGGCACGCAGGCCGTCGTCATCTCTTCTTTCAAAAACCGCAAGGAGGCCGAGGTCTACTTCTACGCCCTCCGCGAGCAACCTTTCTGGAAGCGTCTCACCGATGCCGCAATCCCCAAGATCTATATGTTGAGCCTTCAAAACCAACGACTTGTCGCCGTCGAGGGCATCAACGAGGCTTTCCTCAAGTTCATGAAGGATAACTATGGCATCTAAGTTATAAATCACCTCACTATGTCTAAGTCTAAGAAAATCATTTGGGTCGATGACGAGATCGATGCCCTCCGACCACTGGTCCTATCGCTTGAAAACGACGGCTACGAGGTCTCGACCTTCACCAATGGCCTCGATGCGATCAATGTCTTCAAGTCCGACTTTTTCGATCTTGTCCTCCTCGACGAGAACATGCCGGGAATAAGCGGTTTCGACACCCTCCTTGAGATGAGGAAAATCTCTGATTCCGTGCCTATGGTGATGATCACCAAAAGCGAACGACAAGACACGATGGAGAACGCTTGGGCCAACCAAGTAGCCGATTTCCTCGTCAAGCCCGTCAGCATCGCGCAATTAAGGGCCATGGTGACCAAGATCTTCAGAAAGCGTGAGCTCGAAGAAGACCGCATTGTCAAGCTGTTCCGTCAAGACTATAACAACCTGAGCCAGAAAATCAGCTTCTGCAAGTCTTTCGCCGACTGGGCCAACCTCTATTCCGAAATCGTCTCTTGGGAGGTCAATCTCCCCGAGGGCGACCTCGATATGCTGCGCCTCCTCAAGAAGGAGGCCAACACAGCCTACGGCAAGTTTGTGAAGGCCAACTACTTGTCATGGTTTACCGACAAGAAGGACGAAGCCCCGCTCTTCTCCCACAGAATCCTTAGCGAGGTCATTAAGCCCGAGCTGAAGGCTGGCGCCAAGGTCGCTTTCGTCGTCATTGACAATTTCCGCCTCGACCAGTGGAGGGTCATACGACCCATCCTCGAACAAGATTTCCGCGTCAAGTCGGACATCTGCTGCTCAATTCTCCCGACATCTACGCAGTTCTCCCGAAACGCCATTTTCTCTGGCCTCCTCCCTGCCGACATCGTCAAGATGCACCCCGAATATTGGAAGTCCGATGTCGACGGAGAAAGCCTTAACCAGTTCGAGCGAGAGCTCCTCGCCGACTATTTCAAACGCCAACGTCTCGATGTCGAGAACTCCTACTACAAGGTAGGCTCCAACGATAGCGGCGAAGATTATATCAAGGGCTTCTTGGGCTCCAAAAACCATAGAGGCTACGCCAATAATCAGCTCAACGCCTTGGTGTTCAGCTTTGTCGATGCTCTCTCCCACGCCTGTACCGACAATCGTACCATCAGCGAGCTCATCCCCGACGACAAGGCATACCGGAAAATCACTCGCCAATGGTTCTCTGATGGTGTCATGCTCCGCATCCTCCGCCTTCTCGGAGAAAAGGGCTTCAAGATTGTCCTCACGACCGACCATGGAGCCATCCGTGTCGACCATCCTGTCGACATAGCTGGTCCCTCCGACCTCAACCGCAATCTGCGTTTTAAGACCGGTAAAAACTTGAACTATAATCCTAAGGAGGTTTTCGAGGTCGCCAACTCGCGCGAAATAGACTCCGTGGGTCTCCCCAAGGCAAGTGTGGCAGACCGATACGTCTTCGCCCTCAACGACGACTATTTCGTCTACAAAAACAACCGCAATGAGTATGTCGAGCGTTATGCCGATTCTTTCCAGCATGGAGGCGTCTCAATGGAAGAGATGATCCTGCCGCTCGTGACTCTCGAGGCCAAATAAAAGTGGCATAAAAAAAGGATCGATGTCATCACGACACCGACCCACATCATCAAAAATATACCACAAAAAATCAACCTATTAATCTAACTATTGAAGTCCATTGCGTTCGGGGATTTCTCCCCTTGCTTGACATTACAAAGGTAAGCCAACTACCCATCTTGGGTGGGGGAGAATGTCTCTTATTATAGTAGAAAATTAACAGACGGCTCGATAAAAATAGGTGTCCATTTGTCGTATAATACGTGTCAATTCTTCTCAGGCGTGGTGTAACGTGTTGGTTTGTTGCTGTTTGGATTATTTTGTTAGCAAGATGTGGCATATCTGCCTTTGCTGCATATTTATGTGTTGCGAATCCAAATCCACCCTGGATGTTTTTGTCCACCACCAACCCCGCCACGCCGAGCCGACCACAGCCCCTCGCGCGCCATGCGGATCTCTCTACTTTCATTGATTTTTTCCCGACGCTTGCCGATGCGACCCGCATTTTCGCATAATAAACTCAATGCCCCTCGCTGCCGCAAATGGCTATGCAAAAATAAATACATACATTTGCACCTTGAAAGGTAGCGGCTACCCGACGCCCTGCCTTCCATCTAAAAACACACGGATACAACACACGCAGTGCCCGCGCCCCCGACGGCGTATGGACCATCAGAAAAAACAGAAACATACAATAATGAAAAAACTGTTGATAGCGCTTTCTCTCGTATGCGCTTTCGCGCTCGAGACTGCGGCGCAAACAGAGTTCCACTGGGGCTTCAAGGGCGGTCTTAACCTCACAACCGTCGACAGCGATTGCGACGACTTCCAAGCCCGCATGGGTCAATGGGGCGCACTCTGCCGTTGGAACATCGGTGAGCACTTCGCCATCCAGCCCGAGGTCTACTATGCGCGCATGGGCTTCCGCTCCCTCAAGAAACTTATCCGCTCCGCTCCGGCCCACGACACCATGAGCGGCGAGGGCTCCCTCCAAAATGAGTGGTTCCACCTCTCCATCCTCACCGACAACGTCCAGATCCCTGTCATCTTTAAATACTATCTCCCCATCAACCTCTTCGGTGACAAGGGTCTCAACGTCCACGCAGGTCCTCTCTTCAGCCAGCGTTTCGACTACAAGATCTCCACTTCCGACCATGAGGGCGTCCTCCTCGATCCAGCTCTCGGGGGCAACGGCACTCCATACGTCGACGGCTCGTCCTATCGCGAGAACAACACACTCCACAACTTCGCGCGTGCCATGAACAAGACCCAGTTCCAGGTTCTCGCCGGCATCGGCTACGACTCACCTACGGGCATCGGCTTCGACATCCGTTGGCAGACTGGCATCACTCCCGTATGGAACTCCAACAAGAAGCACTGCTACAACAAGAACTCTCACGACCGCGTGTGGGCAATCTGCTTCAGCTACACCTTCTAAAATTCTCATAAAGCCATATCACGTATGGGAGGCGCCGTCATCCGTTGACCGCGCTTCCCTATCGTGTTTAAAATATTCATAATCAGACATACATGGGACTCCAATGCGGCATCGTAGGCCTGCCCAACGTCGGCAAGTCGACCCTCTTCAACTGCCTCTCCAACGCCAAGGCCCAGTCGGCCAACTTCCCCTTCTGCACCATCGAACCTAACGTCGGCGTCATAACCGTCCCCGACAACCGTCTCGAAGTTCTCAACGAAATCGAGCACCCCGCACAAGTCATCCCTACGACGGTCGAGATCGTCGACATCGCTGGCCTCGTCAAGGGCGCAAGCAAAGGTGAGGGTCTCGGCAACAAGTTCCTCGCCAACATCCGCGAGACCGATGCCATAATCCACGTCCTCCGTTGCTTCGACGACGACAATATCACCCACGTCGACGGTTCTGTCGACCCCGTCCGCGACAAGGAGGTCATCGATACCGAGCTTCAGATTAAGGATCTTGAGACCGTCGACGCTCGTATCGCCAAGTGCGAGAAGCAAGCCATCTCCGGCAAGGATGCCGACGCCAAGAAGCTCCTCGACCTCCTCCTCCGCTACCGCGAGGCACTCAACGCAGGTCAGAACCTCCGCACCGTCGAGCTCACAGAGGCCGAGCAGAAACTCGACCGCGAGCTCTTCCTCCTCACCCGCAAGCCCGTCATCTACGTCTGCAACGTTGATGAGGCAAGCATCAATACGGGCAACAAATATGTCGACTCTGTCCGCGAGAAGGTCAAGGACGAAGGTGCCGAGGTTCTCGTCATCGCCGCGCAGACCGAGAGCGAGATAGCCGAGCTCGAGACCTACGAGGAGCGCAAGATGTTCCTTGACGATCTCGGTCTCGCCGAGAGCGGCGTAGCCAAGCTCATCCGTGCCGCCTACGCCCTCCTCAACCTCCGCACCTTCTTCACCGTCGGTCCTAAGGAGGTTCGCGCTTGGACGTTCCACGCCGGCGACAAGGCTCCACAGGCGGCTGGCGTCATCCATACCGACTTCGAGAAAGGCTTCATCCGCGCCGAGGTCATCAAATATGATGACTACGTAGCCCTCAAGAGCGAGGCCGCTTGCCGCGAGGCTGGTAAGCTCGGCATCGAGGGTAAGGATTATGAGGTTCAAGATGGCGACATCATGCACTTCCGCTTCAACGTCTAACAATATATAGTATACCACACCAAATATGGCTTCCGTTACTGTCAAACCATCCATCCCCAAAGGCACGCGCGACTTCGGTCCCGTCGAAATGACGCGCCGTAACTATATATTCGACACCATCCGCAAGGTCTTCCGACGCTACGGCTACCAGCCCATCGAGACCCCGGCCATGGAGAATCTCTCAACCCTCCTCGGCAAGTATGGCGACGAGGGCGATAAGCTCCTTTTCAAGATCCTCAACTCCGGTGATTTCCTTACGGCAGCCGGCGGTCCTCTCCCTGCCAATCCCGAAAAGGCTGCTCTCAAAATTTCCGAGAAGGGTCTCCGCTACGATCTTACAGTTCCCTTCGCGCGCTATGTCGTTCAGCATCAAGGCGAACTGACCTTCCCGTTCAAACGCTTCCAAATTCAGCCTGTTTGGCGCGCCGACCGCCCTCAGAAGGGTCGCTATCGTGAGTTCTACCAGTGCGATGTCGATGTCGTCTGCACAAACTCCCTCCTCTGCGAAGTCGAGCTTGTTCAGATTGCCGCCGATGTCTTCAAGGCTCTCGGTATCAATGTCTGCCTCAAAATCAATAACCGCAAGATCCTCGCCGGCATGGCCGAGGCAATCGGTGCGCCCGACAAGATGATGGATATCACCGTCGCCATCGACAAGCTCGACAAGATTGGCATCGACAATGTCAATGACGAGCTCCGCGCCGATGGTCTCACTGACGAGCAGATAGCCGCCCTCCAACCAATCCTCGGCCTCACGGGTGGCAGAGAGGAGAAGCTCAACGGTCTTGAGAAGATCCTCACCAGCGAGGTCGGCAAGAAAGGCATCGAGGAGGTTCGCACCCTCTTCTCCTATATCGACGCTCTCGACGTCAACATCAAGACCGAGCTCGACCTCACCCTCGCGCGCGGTCTCAACTACTATACCGGAGCCATCTTCGAGGTCAAGGCCCTCGATACCGAGATCGGCTCCATCTCCGGCGGCGGCCGTTATGACAACCTCACGGGCATCTTCGGTCTCGAAGGCCTCTCGGGTGTCGGCATCTCTTTCGGTGCCGACCGCATCTACGATGTCATGACACGTCTCGACCTCTTCCCAAGCGAGGCCACCGCGGCTACCGACGTTCTCGTCGCAAACTTCGGCGGCGACGACGAGCTCTACAGCCTCAAAGTCCTTGCGCGCCTCCGTGCCGAGGGTCTCTCAGGCGAGATCTATCCCGAACCCGCCAAGATGAAGAAGCAAATGGGCTATGCCGACAAGCGCGGTGTCCGTTTCGTCGTCCTCTGTGGCGAGAACGAGCGCACCGCGCAGACCGTCACCATCAAAGATATGGCGGCTGGCGAGCAGAAGACTGTCTCCATCGACGAGGCAGTCTCCATCATCCGAGGCTAACCCCCCTTTTCCCCCCACCATAGCGTCAGTGTGGCACTTAATTTCGCCATGCTGACGCTTTTTCTATACCATTTCTATTGCTTTTTCACTCTCTTTTTATCATATTTGCACTGCTCAACAAGAAATAATACTGAATGTTCAATATCAACAAAATATGGTGGTGGCGCGTTTCTTACTTTCAATCCCGGAGGTAAGCGCTCGTTACTGTACCAACAATTACAGAGCCTTGTCGATAACTCCGGCAAGGCTCTTTCTTTTTTAGATAACCACTTTCCCTCATCCCATATAACTACAGATTTCTCACATGGCCACTTTCAAATATAAGACCGACTCCCTCACCATGCTGGGCGACCTCTACACCCCAGTCGGTGTATATATGCGCCTCCGCGACCTCTTCCCACAAAGCATCCTCATGGAGTGCTCCGACTACCATGGTGGCGACAACGCCCGCTCCTTCATCGGGGTCGACCCCATAGCCCGAGTCCAAGTCGGTCACGGTCTCGCCGAGGTCTCCTACCCCGATGGCTCCAAGTCCTCACGTGAGATCTCTCCCTCCTTCTCCGTCGCCGATGCCATCAACGGCTTCCTCGCCTCTTTCAATGTCCAAGGCGATGGTCACGCGGGTCTCTTCGGCTACACCACATTCAACGCCGTGCGCTATTTCGAGGGCATCAACATCAAGGACGAGAAACGGGCTCAATATGACGCTCCCGACATCCTCTACATTCTCTTCAAGACCATCGTCGAGTTCGACCACTTCAAGAACCAGATGAAGGTCATAACCCTCATCCCCGACACCGCTACCTCCGACGACAGCATCAACAAGGCCGTCAACGCCATCCGACGTGCCGACGTCCGACCCTACGATTTCCACCCCGTAGGCGACACCACAAGCACCCTCACCGACGAGCAGCACAAGGCCAATATCCGCAAGGGCATCGCCCATTGCCTCCGAGGCGATGTCTTCCAGATCGTCCTATCCCGACGCTTCATCCAAAAATATGAGGGCGACGATTTCAAGCTCTACCGCGCGCTCCGTAGCATCAACCCCTCACCTTACCTCTTCTACCTCGATATGGGCGGGTTCCGCATTTTCGGCTCGTCGCCCGAGACCCACTGCCGCGTCGACGGACGCACCCGACGCGCCTATATCGACCCCATCGCAGGCACCACACGACGCACTGGCGACCCCGAGCAAGACGCCCGCAACGCCCAATATCTCCGTGACGATCCTAAGGAGAATGCAGAGCACGTCATGCTCGTCGATCTCGCGCGCAACGACCTTAGCCGCAACTGCCATGGCGTAAAGGTCGATTTCTATAAGGATATGCAATACTACAGCCACGTCATCCACCTCGTCAGCCGTGTCAGTGGCACTCTCGACGAGGGGGCAGATCCCGTCAAGGCGTTCATCGACACTTTCCCGGCTGGCACGCTCTCCGGTGCGCCCAAGGTTCGCGCCATGCAGCTCATCAGCGAGATTGAGCCACACAACCGCGGCGCCTATGGCGGCTGCGTCGGCAGCATAGGTTTCGACGGCTCACTCAACCAGGCCATAACAATCCGAACATTCGTCAGCCGAAACAATGAGCTCTGGTTCCAGGCTGGCGGCGGCATCGTCGCCAAGAGCAACGAGGAATACGAGCTTCAAGAGGTCAACAACAAACTGGGTGCCCTCCGAAAGGCAATCTTCATGGCAGAAAAAATGTAATACACTCTCTCCCTCAATATCTTACGGCAATGAAAATAGTAATCGTAGACAATTACGACTCTTTCACATACAATCTCTCACACCTCATCAAGGAACTTGGCGCATCCGTCGATGTCGTCCGAAATGACCAGTTCCATCTTCCCGATCTCGAGAAATATGATCGCATAGTCCTCTCCCCAGGTCCGGGCATCCCAAGCGAGGCAGGTCTTCTTCTC
Organism: Clostridium sp. CAG:343; assembly: GCA_963616565.1. Classification (GTDB taxonomy): domain Bacteria; phylum Bacteroidota; class Bacteroidia; order Bacteroidales; family Marinilabiliaceae; genus W3P20-009. Next base: position 559,246 of record CAVEKX010000001.1, on the reverse strand, counting down.
GATGTCATCGGACATTATGCCGGTCGTAAGCCCATCCTCGGTGTGTGTCTCGGTCATCAGGCCATAGGCGAGTTCTTCGGCGGCAAGCTCGTCAACCTGAGCGATGTCTTCCATGGTGTCCAGACGCCTGCCCTCATTGCGCAGCCAGCCGACTATATCTTCCAAGGACTCCCCACCCAAGTGCCTGTCGGTCGATACCACTCGTGGGTCGTCGGTACAGATGGTTTCCCCGACTGTCTTGAGGTGACGGCCACAAGCCCCGAAGGTCAGATCATGGCGCTCCGCCACAAGCAAATGGACATCCGAGGCATCCAGTTCCACCCCGAGAGCGTCCTTACCCCCGATGGCGCGAAAATGATGGGCAACTGGCTCAACAATAAGTAGTAACTCGAAAAAATCAACACTCCAGTCTCCTAAGACAATGAAAGATATTCTCAAACGACTCGTAGCTGGCGAGAGCCTCTCCGCCGCCGAGACAGAAAAAATCCTTATCGGCATAACACGCGAGGAGTTCCCCAATGAGCAAATCACCGCTTTCATCATGGCGCTTCAGATGCGCGGCATAACCGTCGACGAGCTTCTCGGTCTCCGTGCCGGTGTCCTCGCCACGGGCGTGCCTGTCAACCTCGATGAGTTCAAGCCCCTCGACATCGTCGGCACGGGCGGCGACGGCAAGAATACGTTCAACATCTCAACTTGCTCCTGCTTCGTCGTGGCAGGCGCGGGCTATAAGGTCGCCAAGCACGGCAACTATGCCGCCACTTCCGTCAGCGGTGCCTCCAACGTTATCGAGGCCCACGGTGTCAAGTTCACAAATGATCAAGATGTTCTCCGACGCTCCATCGACGAGTGCAACATCGCCTATCTCCATGCGCCCCTCTTCGCCCGTGCCCTCAAGTTCGTCGCCGGAATACGCAAGGCTCTTCAGATCCCTACGTGCTTCAATCTCCTCGGTCCGCTCGTAAATCCCTGTCGCCCCGCCTACCAGGTTCTTGGTGTCGCCAATCTCGACCAGATGAGGCTCTACAATAATGTCAATCAGCGTCTCGGCATCGGCTATTGCATCGTCAACAGTCTCGACGGCTATGACGAGATTTCCCTCACGGGTCCCTTCAAGGCGCAGTCCCCATCCATCGAGAAGGTCTTCACCCCCGACGAGCTTGGCTTCGCCCCAGTCTCCTCCGATGAGATATGCGGTGCGAAGGGTCAGACGGCTCAAGATGCCAAACGTGTCTTCGATGCCGTCCTCGACGGCTCCGCATCGATGGCGCAGACTAATGTCGTCCTCGCCAATTCTGCCTTCGCCATCCACGCCATCGACCCGCAAAAGCCTATCGACGAGTGCATCGCCATCGCGCGTGAGTCCATTCAGAGCGGCAAGGCCCTCCAGACGCTCAAGAAGTTCGTCGAGCTCAACTCCTAAAGCAAGCTCATGAGCAACTACCTTGACAAGATTGTGGCTCGCAAACGCGAGGAGGTCGTACAGGCTAAGGCCCGAACCTCACGCGCCGACCTCCTTGCCATGATCGCCGATGCTCCCGCGCCTCTTCCCTTCGCTCAAAGCATCCGACAGCGCAACGGCATAATTGCCGAGTTCAAACGCCGCTCCCCATCCAAAGGCGTCATCCATGATGGCATCTCGCCACGCGATGTCGTTGCCGCCTATTCCGAGGCTGGCGTGAGTGCCATATCCTGTCTCACCGATACCGATTTCTTCGGAGGCTCGCTCGACGATCTCCGTGAGGCCGTAGCCTACGCCTCAGTTCCCGTACTCCGCAAGGAGTTCGTCATCGACGAGGTGCAGATCCTTGAGGCGCGCGCATGCGGTGCTTCTGCCGTCTTGCTAATCGCGGCCATCATCACGCCCGACCAGGCGCGCCACCTTGCCCTCACTGCTAAACAACTGGGGCTCGAGGTGCTTATGGAGCTCCATGGAGAGAATGAGGTGGGCTACATCTCCGAGGGCGTCACCGTCGCCGGCATCAACAACCGCGACCTCCGCACTTTCCAAGTAGATCTCGACCACTCCGTCCGCGTGAGCCATCTCCTCCCGCCCGATCTCCCGCGCATCTCCGAGAGCGGCATCCGCGGGGTCGACGACATGGTGAGCCTCCGACGCTCCGGCTTCGACGGCTTCCTCATCGGCGAGTGTTTCATGCGCCAAGCCGACCCTGGCAATGCCTGCCGCGACTTGTGCCGCGACTTCGCCAATGCCTTAAATTCCAATGATTAATACAACGACTATGGATAGAAAAGTAAAAATCAAGATCTGCGGCATGACCAATATCGACAACATCAGCCGCATCCTCTTCCTCGAACCAGACTACCTGGGATTCATCTTCTACCCCAAGTCGCCACGCTACGTCGTCGGGCAGCTCAACCCCGATATGCTCTCCATCATCCCGCCCTCCGTCAAGCGCACTGGCGTCTTCGTCAATGCGTCTGAGATGTACATCCGCGACGCCATACAGACCTACGGACTCTCGGCCGTCCAGATGCACGGCAGCGAGAAACCGCGCCAATGCGCGCGCATCCGCGACCTCGGGGTCGAGGTAATCAAGGCTTTCCACATCTCCGATGCCCACGATTTCGAGAGCGTGTGGGACTATACCGAGGTCGTCGACTATTATCTCTTCGACACCAAAAGCCCTGCCATGGGCGGCACTGGCAAGCAGTTCGATTGGCAACTGATTTTGCGCCAGCCGCTCCGAATGCCGTGGATTCTCTCCGGCGGCATCGGTCCCGACAATATCGCCGAGGCCGCGCAAATCGGGGCATCGATGATTGACCTCAACAGCCGCTTCGAGTCTGCTCCTGGCATCAAGGACTATGACCTCCTCAACGAGGCTATCTCCAAAATCGATCTTTAACCGTTGTAACCAAAAATATCAAGCCCAAATGTCTAAATATCAAGTGACAGCCGATGGACTCTACGGACGATTCGGCGGCGCATGGGTGCCAGAGATGTTGCACCCCAATGTGGAGCGTCTCAGAAATGAGTATCTCAAAATCCTCAATTCCGATGAGTTCAAGTCCCAATATTTCGGTCTCCTGCGCGACTATGTCGGTCGCCCTACGCCTCTCACCCACGCCAAGAGTCTCTCCGAAATCTTTCAGACAAATGTATACCTCAAACGTGAGGATCTCGCCCATACCGGCGCGCACAAGATAAATAACGCTCTCGGCCAGGTCATCATGGCCAAGATGATGGGCAAGGATCGCATCATCGCCGAGACAGGTGCCGGACAGCATGGCGTGGCAACGGCCACAGCGTGCGCGCTCCTTGGCGTCAAATGCCAAGTCTACATGGGTGCACTCGACATCGAGCGCCAAGCTCCCAATGTGGCGCGCATGAGGATGCTCGGCGCCGAGGTCGTTGCGGCAACAAGTGGCAACAGCACTCTCAAGGACGCCACCAACGAGGCTCTCCGCGACTGGATCTCCAATCCCGAGGATACATTCTATGTCATCGGCTCCGTCGTCGGTCCTCATCCCTATCCCGACCTCGTCGCACGCCTCCAAAGCATCATAAGCGAGGAGACGAAACGTCAGGTTCGCGAGCAGACCGGCAAGGATCTTCCCGACTATGTCATCGCCTGCATCGGTGGCGGCAGCAATGCCGCTGGCTCGTTCTACAATTTCCTCGACGACGAGTCCGTTCGCCTCATCGCAGTCGAGGCCGCAGGTCTCGGTCTCGATTCCGGTGAGACGGCAGCTTCCATAGCCCGTGGCACCGAGGGCATCATCCACGGCAGCCGCACCATGCTCATGCAAACTGACGATGGCCAGATCACCGAGCCTTACTCCATCTCCGCGGGTCTCGACTACCCGGGTGTCGGTCCTCTCCACGCCTATCTCGCCGAGGTAGGTCGTGAGACGGTTATCGCCGCGACAGACGACGAGGCTCTTGAGGCCGCCAAGCTCATAACTCTCCGCGAGGGCATCATCCCCGCGCTTGAGAGCGCGCACGCTCTCGCTGCCCTCCCCAAAATCAAGTTCAAGAAAGACGACCTCGTCGTCGTGACCGTCTCCGGCCGTGGCGACAAGGATATGCAGACTTACATGAAACGCCTTTTCTAAAACAAGTAAAACGTTCTGACAATGAACAGGATAAATGATCTTTTCGCACACCGCGACGGTCTGCTCTCCATATATTTCACAGCCGGCTTCCCCAATCCCGACGACACCATGCAGGTTCTCTCAGCTCTCCAAAAAGGTGGCGTGGATTTTGTCGAAATCGGAATGCCTTTCTCAGACCCTCTCGCCGATGGTCCCGTAATCCAGCGCGCAAGCCTCGATTCCCTCCATGGCGGCATGTGCATCAAGAAGCTCATGTCACAACTCGACGGAATGCGTAATTCCATCTCCATCCCAGTCGTCCTCATGGGCTACATCAATCCCGTAATGCACTACGGCTTCGAGCGTTTCCTCGACGATTGCAAGGCGCGTGGCGTTGATGGTCTCATCCTCCCCGATCTCCCTTGGGAGGAGTACCTCGCCCACTACCGCAAGCTCTTCGATGAGCGCGACATCCGTTTCATCCCTCTCATCGCGCCTCAGACGCCCGACGACCGCATCCGACAAATCGATGCCGATGCCGACGGCTTCATCTATATGGTCGCTTCCGCTGGCATAACCGGCAACATCAAGACCAGTGTCGACTACCGTAGCCGATATTTCGACCGCGTCCGAGCCCTCGGGCTGCGCAATAAGCGGATGATTGGCTTCGGTGTTAAGGACAAGGCTGGTTTCGACCACGCATGCGCCCACGCCAATGGTGCCATCATCGGAACGGCGTTCGTCAACTACATCAAGGAGAATGGTGTCTCCGACGACGCCATCGCCAAGTTCATCAAGCAGGTGAAAGGCTAACGCCATTTCTCTTACACTCAAAAAGCCCACCATCGCACGACGCCTTGGTGGGCTTTTTGCCGCTTTTTCCGTATATTTACGTGCGTTACGATCAGCCCTTTCCAATGTTCAAGCTCCTTCTCCATTCTTCCAATTGGCAGCAATTCGGCAATGTCTATGTCCGCGGCTACGCTTTCTCATCAAATGGTCTGCTCCTCCGTGGCGAGGCTCTTGCCGCCTACGTCGATGTGCCCGACGAGAATGAGTGGGCGTCGCGCCTCAAGTCCCTCAACGGCATTTACGCCCTCATCCGCAACGCCCCAGGTTTTGCCGCTGCAGCAATCGATATCTCGCGACTCTTCCCTCTCTTCTTCCGCCACGATGCCGACAGCATAACCCTTTCCGACGACCCCTACACCCTCGTGCGCAAGGGCGACAAGCTCTCCTCGCTCGGCGTGAAGCAATATCTCGCCACGGGCAATACTTTCGATGGTTGCACTCTCGTCGATTCAATACATCAGCTGCGCCCTGCCGAGTATCTCTCTGCCGACGGCAGCCACGCCTCGACTTTCTCCCTCTGCGTGCCGCTTGCCGATATCCATGCCCCCTCTCCCGACGATTTCTCCGCCTGTCTCGACCGCGTCTTCTCGCGTCTCATCGCCTCTCTCGATGGTCGTCAAGTTGTCATTCCTCTCAGCGGTGGCTACGATTCCCGCCTCATCGCCTGTATGCTCCACAAGCACGGCTACAAGAATGTCGTCTGTTTCACGGCTGGCAGACCCGATAATGTCGAGGTTCAAGTCTCTCCTCAAGTCGCCAAGTCGCTGGGTTTCAAGTTCTACAATGTCGACACCACTGACTCCGATCTCGTTGCGCTCATCTCGTCGTCCAATCCCGATTTCGTCAGCTACTATAAGCATATCGGAGCCCTCTCCAATTTCCAATGGCTCTTTGAGTTTGCCGCCGTCATCCGCCTCCGACAGCTCGATGCCATCACGCCCGATGCTGTCTTCATCCCCGGACATACTGCCGATGTCGCCGCGGGCTCCAGCATCACCCGAGCCGTCATGCGTGCCGATGCCTCTGTCGATTACATGGCCTCCGCCATCCTCCACGACAATTTCGAATATGGTGGCGACAATTCACTTCGACCTTCCGTCGCCGATTGCCTCAAACGCTCCTCCTCCCATTCCGTCGCCCCGTGGTCTCTCTTCCAAGATTTCGTCACTCGCAATGTCAATGTCCCCAATATCAACAATTCCGCCCGCGTCTACGAGTTCTTTGGTTACGAGGTCCGACTCCCTTTCTACGATGCCGAGTTCCTCTCCTTTTTCGCACGCCTCCCTCTCCAAGATCTTTTGCTGTGCCGCTTCTATGCCGACTACGTCAACAATCGAATATTCAAGCCTCTCGGTGTCTTCTTCCCGCGCTCGTCTTTCTCCCTCCTTCACTACAAGGTGGCAAAAATCCGCAAGCGTCTGAAGCCGTTCTTCCCCTCCTGGCTTCTCAACCGACGTCAGCCCATCCCCGACCATGTCGGTGAGTTCTCTCTTGCCGCAAATCTCCGCAATGAGATGGTCCCTGTCGTCGGCAGCAAGTCCTATCGCTCTTCCAACGCACTCCTCCGCGACTGGTATCTCCAGACGGTGCGCAATCTCCTCAATTCTTGAAAAATAGCCGTGCCATATTCTCGCTCCGAATAGCTTTTCCGCCTTTAATTTCGTACCTTTGCAATAAGAACTAAAACACTTCTTTTTCGCTCAATTCCAACATAATGAAACTAATCTCCCCGGCGCTTCTTGTCGCCTTCCTGCTCTCGCTCTTCCTCCTCGCTCCGACGACTGCCGCCTCCGCCGCTTCAAAAGGCAAAAAGGCCACATGGAAGAAAGACTTTAAGCAAAATGATTGGCAAATCGGCTACGGCTATCTCTCATGCATAAAAATCGTCGACGCCCTCGGCGATGTCGAGATGTCCGATGTCACACAAGCCAATGTCGAGACCCAAAATCGTAAAACCATTGGTGCCATAACCGCACAAATCACCCACCGCAAGCATCGTGCAGTGAGCTTCGGCATCGCTCTCTCCTACGAGCAGACAAAGGAAGACTGCATCAGGTCGTTCAACAAGGAGGTCTCTACCAAGGTCGGTGAGCTCACCAATCGTTATATCTCCGCAACCCCTCTGCTCCGCTTCAACTGGTTTGACTACTGCGGCAATGTCCTGCTTTACAGCAAACTGGCTGCCGGCATCACTTTCATCGGCGACAAGTATACCAACATGTCCGAGTCCTCCTACGATGTCAAAAGCCAAAAGCAGCACTACTTCGCCTACCAAGTGTCCCCCATCGGCTTCATGCTGGTCGGTCGTAAGTTCGGTGGTTTTATCGAGGCCGGCTTCGGCACGCAAGGTGTCGTCCAGGCAGGTGTCGTCTGCTCTTTCTAATCTCATTTTCGCTTATAACCCGATTAACTGCATATTCTCCAACAAGATGAGCAATACCACTTCTTCCATCATCGCTGGCCGACTGATGGACATCAAGGCCATAAAACTCCAACCAAACGACCCTTTCACTTGGGCTTCAGGATGGAAGTCCCCTATCTATTGCGACAATCGTAAGGCACTCTCCTATCCCGACATCCGAACCCTCATTAAGTGCGCTTTCGCCGACCTCGCCCGCGCCAAATATTCCGACGTCGATGTCGTCGCTGGTGTCGCTACGGGTGCAATCGCGCAAGGCGCTCTCGTCGCAGATCTCCTCCAGAAGCCTTTCATATACGTCCGCTCGGCTCCTAAAGATCATGGTCTCGCCAATCTCATCGAGGGCGACCTCCAAGAGGGGCAGAAGGTTCTAGTCATCGAGGATCTCATCTCCACTGGCGGCAGCTCTCTCAAGGCCGTCAATGCTCTCCGCGACGCTAAAGCCGAGGTCGTCGGCATGCTCGCCATCTTCACCTACGGCTTCCCCACGGCTGCCGAGGCTTTCGAGAAGGCTGGCGTCGAGCTGACAACCCTCAGCAACTACAATGATCTCATCGCCGAGGCCGTCAAGCGTGGCTACGTGAGCGAGTCCGATATCCAGACTCTCCACGAGTGGCGCGAGAATCCTTCCGTATGGCGTCAGTAGAGGGTTGACTGATGGAAAAGTACGAAAGCAAAATCAAGGTGGTGAAGGCGTCCCCCGAAGACATCTACGCCATCATGACAGACCTCAGCCAAGTCAACGGCATTCTCCCCGCCAACGTGAGCAATATGATTAAAGACACTCAAGTCTCTGCCGACGAGTGCTCTTTCGATATCGACAAGATCGGTCGCGTGGCTCTCAAGATCGCCGAGCGACAGCCCTGCTCTCTCGTCAAGTACGCTCTCAGTGCCGCCATGTCTCTCGGCATCAATGTTTTCCTCCAAATCAAGGAGGCTCCACAGCCCTCATCCGAGCCCGAAAGCCGTATCAAGGTGAGCCTTATCGCTGATATCCCCTTCATGCTCAAGCCCCTCATCGGCGGCAAGCTCCAGGAGGTCGTCGATCGCGTAGCCGAGACCATCGCGGTGAAGTCCTACAAGTAAGCCTATGTCCGCCAAAGGCGACAGAATAAAGAACAGCCTGCGCAATAGTGCCTGCGGGCTGTTTTTTTATGCTCTGAGCATGGTGCTGAGTTTCATCTCCAACCGTGCTTTCATCCACAATCTCGGTGCCGAGCTCTTCGGGCTCAACAACACGCTCTTCTCCATCATGGAGATGCTCAATCTCGCCGAGCTTGGTGTCGCCTCCGCCATGGCCAGTTTCCTCTATGCGCCTCTTGCCAACAATGATAGGCAGACGGTCACCGAGCTGGTCTCGCTCCAAGGGTGGATCTATCGCCGTGTGGCTCTCTTCATTCTCGTCGCCTCTTCCGTCGTCGCCCTCTTTGTCCCCCTTATTTTCTCCTCTTCCGACGTCCCCATCCCCTACGCCCTCGCAACTGTCTTCGTCCTCCTCCTCGGCTCACTTAGCACCTACCTCCTCAATTTCCGCGAGGTGATTCTCGATGCCGATCAGCGCAACAGCGATGTCGTCTTCGCCTACCGTCTGCCAGCCGTCATCCGCCTGACTCTCCAAATCCTCGCCATTGAGTTCACCCCCTACGGCTATGAGTTGTGGCTCCTCCTCCAACTCTTAGGCTATGCCATGACGGCCGTCCTCATGCGCCGTGCCGTCAAGTCTCGCTACCCCCATTTCCTCCATCTCGATGTAGCAGGGGCGGGTCCCTTGCGCCACAAGTATCCCGAGGTCTTCCGCCGCGTCGGTCAAGTCTTCGCCCACCGTCTCGCCTACGTCGTGCTCGTACGGGTGAGCCCGCTCACCATCTTCGCCTTCACCTCTCTCTCCGTCGTCGCCGCATATGGCAACTACATCCTCATCTACGGTGGTCTCACCATGCTCCTCTACACCATCCAAGAGGGGTTCCAAGGCAGCATCGGAAATCTCGTAGCCCAGTCCGACCGCGAGGAGAATGGTCGTGTCTTCGCCCAACTCCTTGCCGTCGATTGTCTTCTCGGTGCCGTCTGTGCTTTCGGCTTTTTCTCTTTTTCCGATGCTTTCGTGGCTCTGTGGGTGGGCCCCGAGATGGTGCTCGACCGCGTCACCGTGGCCGCCCTCTCCGTCATGGTTTTCATCACCGTCTCCCGTGCCGCCATAACTCAGTTCCTCCAAGCCCACGGCTTCTTTGATGACGTGTGGGCGGCTTTCACCGAGGCGGGGCTAAATGTCTCGTTGTCAATTCTTTTCGGCCTGAAGTGGGGGCTTCCCGGCGTACTCTGTGGTGTCGTCTCCAGCCTTGTTCTCATAGTCCTTATCTGGAAGCCCTTCTATCTTTTTCGTGTCAAGAGGTGCGGCAGCCTCGCTCTTTATTGGCGCTCTTGGATCTCCTATGTCTTTGTAGCTGCCGTCGCTGCCGTCGGCTTCAGCTGGTTGTTCCGTTCTCTTGAGCCTCTTCCTTCGCTCTCTTTCTTCGCTCTCTTGTGGCGAATGTCTTGGCAGAGTGTTCTTTACGCTCTCGCTCTCTTCGTCTTCTTTTTGCTTTTCAGCTCTCCGATGCGCAAAGTCGCAATGCGCTTGTTCGGCATCATTCGCTCTCGTCTAATTTGAGGTTGAAGCTCTTTCGGTGCAGCGGCGTAGGTCCTAATTTCCGCAATGCCTCATAATGTTCCCGAGTAGGGTAGCCCATGTTTCTCGCCCATCCGTATCCGGGATATTCTTCGTCCAACCGCTCCATAACTTCGTCCCTCCACGTCTTTGCCAATACCGATGCCGCAGCTATCGACAAGTATTTGCCGTCGCCCTTGACTACGCACTCATGCGGAACGAGTGTCGCCTCGTCGTGCAGCCTGACTTCCGCCCCTTGGTCTTCAAAGTCTTTGTAGTAAGGTCTGAATCTGTTGCCGTCGATAAGCAGAAATTCGGGCTGTGGCGCAAGTTGCCGTATCGCCCTGTGCATCGCCATTATCGACGCTCTCAAGATGTTCATCTGGTCTATCTCTTCTGCCGTACACTCCGCTATCGCCCACGCCACGGCTACCTCTTTTATCTTCGGGACTAACGCTCTCCTCTGCGCCGCGCTCATCTTTTTCGAGTCGTCCAGACCCGGCAGGTCTTCCGCCTTCACCCATGGTGGCAAGATGACGGCTGCCGCCGCTACGGGACCTGCCAATGGTCCGCGACCTGCTTCGTCCGCGCCTGCTTCAATGCGCCCTTCGCGCATGTAGGCTTGCAGTGGTGTCTTGGGTTTGTGGATTGTCGTCATGTCTTTCCGTTTTGTCGTTTATCGCTATTTGTCGCTATTTATCGCTAAGGTACTCCATTTTGATAACATCAGTTTCTCCGCTTCTTTCTCTCTTTTCCTCGTTCTCCTCTCTTTTTCTGTCCTTTTTTCACCTTCTATGCTCCATGTGTTAACCTTTTAACCACCTGTTTTTCTGCGAATACCACTGCTTTCTCCATTTTTTGCTTCCAGTCGCACTTTACCATATAAACACCATTGTTTTATATTGGTAGTATAATGCTATATAATATTACGAAATGAAAGATATTTAGTAAAAAATATGTCTGTTTGTTTGTGATATTCATTTTTAGCCGTATATTTGCATCATGATTAGCGGAGAACAGGATTCGTTCCGTCGTTCAACACAAATCAGTCCTAACCTGACTCGACATATTAGGGCGGTTCTGGAATCCGTGAAATCCATAACTGTTCTTTTGTAACAAGCCTCTGCCGACGTGATGTCTGGTGAGGCTTATTTTTTTGCCCCGCGCCATCCTTTTTATCACACCCTACTGTCCAATCATCGTCAAAATTTGTCTGTTAGGCGATTTCTTCTTCCTCCTCGCAATTTGCCGCGTTACCTTTATGTCGTTGAAATGACAATAGTACAACAACTAACGCAACCATGATAAGGCACACCAATTTAGCCCTCCTGATGGCAATGGCCTCAATGCCCCTCGCCGCTCTCGCCCAAGACGAGCAGCCGACGACGCATACGGGCGCATGGACTCTCCAAGAGTGCATCGACTACGCCATGGAGAACAATATCGACGTCAAGAGCGGCTCCCTCACCCTCGAGCAAGCACAAGAGACGACCGATGCCACACGCGGACAGCTCATGCCAAGCCTCTCTTTCTCCACCAGCCAATCTCTCGGATGGCGTCCATGGAGCCAAAGCACCGTGGCCCTCAGCGGTGGTACCATGACCTCGACACGTAGCGACCGCACTTACTCGGGCAACTACAGCCTCATGGCCAACTGGACGGTGTGGGACGGTGGCAAGACCCGACGCAATCTCCAAAGCAACAAACTCGACGAGCAAAAGACCGAGGCGCAAAACATCCAGACCGCCAACACCATCGAGGAGCAAATAGTCCAATACTACGTGCAGATCCTCTATCAGACTGAGGCTGTCAGCGTTGCCGACTCCACTCTCGCCGCAAGCACGACTCTTCGCGACCGCGGCGCCAATATGCTCGAGGTAGGCCAACTCTCCAAAGCCGATTTCGCGCAGCTCGAGGCGCAGGTCAGCCAAGACCAGTTCAGCCTCGTCAGCGCACGCACGCAGCTCGCCACCTATAAGATGCAACTCAAGCAGATTCTCGAAATCATCAAGACCCAAGATTTCGACGTCGCCATCCCCGACCTCTCCGACGACAAGATTCTTGAGGCTCTCCCCTCCATCGACGATGTCTTCGAGAGTGCCATGTCCACCCGCCCTGAGGTTCGCTCCTCCAAGATATCCATCGAGCAGGCCGACATCCAAGAGCGTGTCGCTCGTGCCGGTCACTATCCCAACATCAGCCTCTCGGCCGGCATATCCACTGGCCATAATACTGCTTCCGACGACGCCTTCGGGCAGCAGATGAAGCAGAACGTCAACAACTCCATCGGTCTCAACATCAGCGTCCCTATTCTCGACAATCGTCAGACCCGCACCAGCAAGGCAAAGGCCCGCATCCAGCGCAACCAGGCCGAGCTCGACAGCCGACAGACCGAGACCCAGATCTACAAGCAGGTCGAGACCTACTGGCTCGCCGCCCTCAGCGCACAGGCACAATATCAGTCTGCCGTCGCCAATGAGAAGAGCACTGCCGAGAGCTACGATCTCGTAAGCGAGCAGTTCACCCTCGGCCTCAAGAATATTGCCGAGCTGACAACAGGCAACTCCAACCTCCTTAACGCCCGTCAGCAAAAGCTCCAAAGCAAGTATACTGCCCTCCTCAACATCGCCCTCCTCAAGTTCTACGCTGGCGAGCCGATGGCTCTCTAATCCGAATCTTAAAAATAGGACACCCAACAAAATAATATGAAGACAACAACAATCTTGCCTCTGGCTGCCTTGCTGCTTCTCTCCACAGCTTGCGGAAAGAAGAACGCCGTCAGCTACACCATGGCTACGGTGACGCGTCAAGACATCTCGACTTCCGTCACCGCCACAGGTACCATCGAACCTGTCACTAAGGTCGAGGTCGGTACTCAGGTCAGCGGCATCATCGACAAAATCTACGTCGATTACAACAGCCAAGTCCATAAGGGTCAGGTCATTGCCGAACTCGACAAGACCAACCTCATCTCTGAGCTCACCTCCGCCAAGAGCAATCTCGCCAATGCCCAGAGCGAGCTCGACTACCAAAAAGCCAATTTCGACCGCTACGCCAAGCTCTTCGAGAAGGGGCTAGTCTCGACCGACGACTATGAGAACGCGCGCCTCAGCTTCGAGAAGGCTCGCCAAAACATCGTCGTCCAGCAGCAGAATGTCACCAAGGCGCAGACCAACGTCGGCTATGCCACCATCACCAGCCCTATCGACGGCATCGTCCTGAGCCGCGAGGTCGAGGAGGGACAGACTGTCGCCTCGGCCATGACGACTCCTACGCTCTTCTACATCGCGCAAGATCTTACCGATATGCGCGTTATCGCTGATGTCGACGAGGCTGACATCGGCGGTGTCAAGGAGGGTCAGCGCGTCTCTTTCTCTGTCGACGCTTTCCCCGACGATACCTTCAACGGCACCGTCACCCAAGTGCGCCTTGAAGCCACGACCGAGAGCAATGTCGTAACCTACGAGGTCGTCATTGCCGCTCCCAACGAGGATCTAAAGCTCCTCCCTGGTCTGACAGCAAACGTCACCATCTATACAGCTGAGCGTCAGGGCGTTCTCTCTCTGCCCACCAAGGCTCTCCGCTTCACCCCCAATCAGGCTCTCATGACGCCCGAGCAGACAATCGAGGACGTGCAGTCTGAGTCTAAGGTCTGGAAGCTCGACGGCAATGTCTTCCGCGCGCTCCCTGTCAAGACGGGTCTCAACGGCGGCACCAATGTCGAGATAACCGAGGGGCTCAACGAGGGCGATAAGGTCATCATCAATTTCGAGCTCGGCGCAAGCCAAGAGGTCGAGGATGATCAGACCTCTTCAAACAACAACCCCTTCATGCCAGGCCCTCCAGGTCAAAAAAAGAAGAAAAGCTAACGAAGGGAGGCATTCCGACATGGCAGACAATACACAACAAAACACCGATAGCCGAAAGGTGGTTATTGAGCTGCGCGACGTTAAGCGCAACTTCCAAGTAGGCGACGAGGTCGTCCATGCGCTCCGTGGCGTGAGCTTCAAAATATATGAGGGTGAGTTCGTCACCATCATGGGTACGTCAGGCTCCGGCAAGAGTACGCTCCTCAACCAGCTCGGCTGCCTCGACACCCCAACCAGCGGCGACTATATCCTCGACGGCGTCTCCGTACGCACCATGAGTAAGAACCAACGTGCCCGTCTCCGCAACCGAAAGATCGGCTTCGTCTTCCAAAACTACAACCTCCTGCCCAAGACAACGGCTGTCGAGAATGTAGAGCTCCCGCTCATGTACAACAATAAGTACAACGCCGCCCAACGACGGGAAGCCGCCATCAACGCCCTCGAAGCCGTGGGCCTCGGCAACCGACTCGACCACAAGAGCAACCAGATGAGCGGTGGTCAGATGCAACGCGTCGCCATCGCGCGCGCTCTTGTCAACGACCCCGCGGTCATCCTTGCCGACGAGGCGACGGGCAACCTCGATACCCGCACTTCTTTCGAGATGCTCGTTCTCTTCCAAAAGCTCCACGATGAGGGACGAACAATCATCTTCGTCACCCACAATCCCGAGATTGCGCAATACAGCAGCCGCAACATCATGCTTCGTGACGGCAAGGTGCGCGAGGATGTCCTCAACGACTCCCCTCTCTCCGCCGCCGACGCGCTCGCCGCGCTGCCTAAGCCGCAAGACGACTAACCCTTTTTCACGACCGACTAATGAACTTCATAAACCTTTTCAAGGTGGCGTTGCGTGCCGTGGCAAGCAACAAGTTCCGTTCCTTCCTCTCCATGCTCGGCATCATCATCGGCGTGGCGGCGGTCATCATCATGATGGCCATCGGTCAAGGCTCGAAAGAGAGCATTAGGGAGAACATCTCGCAGATGGGAACGAACATGATCATGATCCGACCCGGCTCCGACCAGCGTGGCGGCGTCCGTCTCGACCCGTCTGAGATGCAGACTCTTAAAGTCGAGGACTACCAAGCAATCCTTGCCGACAAGAGGTTCGTCACCTACGTCTCCCCCGAGGTCTCTGCCTCCGGACAGGTCATCTATGGTGGCAACAACACCAGCTCCACCATCTATGGCGAGAGCCTCGACTATTTCGACATCAAGAAGTGGGAGATAAAGGACGGTGAGACTTTCTCCGACGAGGACATCCGCAAGAACGCCAAGGTGTGCGTCGTCGGTACGACAATCGTCAAGGAGCTCTTTGGCGATGCCGATGCCGACTGCATCGGACGCTCCATCCGCTTCAAGTCCATCCCCTTCCGCATCGTCGGTGTCCTCAAGAGCAAGGGCTACAACAACTGGGGTATGGACCAGGATAATGTCCTCATCGCTCCCTACACGACCGTCATGAAACGCCTCCAGGCGCAGACCTTCTTCAGCTCCATCAACTGCTCCGCCATAACCGAGGAGCTGACCGACGAGGCCATAGAAGAGCTGACAACCATCCTCCGCACAACCCACAAGCTCAAGGATTCTGACGACGATAATTTCACAATACGTAGCCAGCAGGAGATGATGGAGACCATGAGCAGCACCATGGACACCATAACAATCATCCTCGTCGTGGCGGCCGCGTTCTCTCTCCTCGTGGCAGGTATCGGCATCATGAACATCATGCTCGTATCCGTTACCGAGCGCACCAAGGAGATCGGTCTCCGCATGAGCGTCGGCGCGCGTTCCATTGACATCAGCAGCCAGTTCCTCATCGAGAGTGTCATGATAAGCCTCACCGGTGGCATCATTGGCGTCTTCGTCGGGTGGCTCGGGACGCTCGTATGCTCGCAGTTCGGACTCCCGACCTCCATCCCAATGTGGAGCATCTTCGTCTCCTTCGCCGTCTGTACGATTATCGGCGTCGGCTTCGGCTACATCCCAGCAAGCAAGGCCGCAAACCTCGACCCCATCGAGGCCATCAGATACGAATAGTTTGTCTCTTATATCACGTTTTTATTAGCCAACCAATAAAAGCGCATTAGACCGTCGGAGTTGGGCGATTCCCTTTTTTGTTAGGTGTTGTAGGAGTCGTCTTTCTCCACGGTCTTTTTCTTATGCCCATGCCTTGTGTAGCTCCCAGTTACACAAGGCATGGCATCTTTTTTGCTATATGAAGTGAGGCATGGGTGCGCGTACGCCGCCCCCCCCCAAGGGGAGCGTCTATACAGGAGTGCAAGTCCATGCATATACATAAAACAGAATAGGGCGGAAGCCTGTCGCTTCCGCCCTATTTCCCTAAATCATTAATGTATTACAGCGTCACGCCTGCGCCAATGCTAAACGTCGTGACCTCTGAGTAGTCGCCGCTGTGGTACCATGACGATGAGCCATGAGCCGAGATGTAGAACGTGCGGATGTGGCGCGGCACGTCGATGTCCAGGCGTAAATCTATGGCTCCTCCAGTCTTTGCCGTGGTCTGACGGTCAAAGTCCGATGACATGATTTCTCGTGCGTGAGGCATCTCGACTTTGCGTGGCGTGGTGAGGTCTTTCGTGGTGCTGATAGCCGAACGATGGTTGAGGCGCAGCCCGTAGGTCAGTCGGCATTTGTTCCAGTCTTGCCATGCCGACGCTTCAGCCCCGATGCTGGCAACGCTCTTTCTCATGCTGTTGTGCGTGTCGGTCTCTTTCTCCTCGTCGGTGGAGAGCCCAAGGCGCAATGATGTCTCCACTCCGCGGCGTGTCGTCTCGTCGGTGCGGATGGCATGGAGGGTGAGGTCTATGTCCGATGTCTTGCGAGTGTATGGCTTGCGGCTCGATAGGCGATGGTAGTTGTGCGTGCCGTCGTCATAGATGTGCTGCGTAAGCTCGTTTTTCGACAGAGTGGCACTAAGGATGGCCGCCGTTTCCCACAGGCCTATTTGTCCGTTGCGAGACAATCTGGCGTCAATGTTCCTTACAAGTGTCTCGTCAATGACGGCATCTTCCAAGTCGTCGAGGCTCTTCTCCGTACGCATCCTGCTCATCGCTATGGTGGCGCGCAAAGGTCCTGAGTATGTGAGCCCTACCCCGATGCCTCGCCCTCTGTATTGGCTCCCGTCATACACGCCCGAGAATCGCGTGTAGTCCGTTCCCAAACCTTGGAGGTGGTAGATGGTCATCGTCTCTTTGTAGGCGTTGAAGAATTTGAGCGTCATGTCTTGCGAGTACTTGCGCAGCGACCCGTACAGCCCTACGCGGTGTGTGTCGCCAATGTTCATGGCGCCGCCAAGTTTCACTTGCGCCTCGACAGCGTCGGCCTTCGGGCGTGGGTCGTGGTCCCGATACTCCGATGTCGATGAGTAGCCAATCTGGAGACCCACGCTTGCAAGTCGGCCGTCCCATGCGAATCCCGCCACAAAAGCGTAATTCTCACTGTCCTTGTCGCCGCCAACCGAGTCTGCCACAGCCATTGGTCTTATCGTCTCGTAGTCGATGTTCTCAGAAAGAAGCACGTTCTCCCGCACGCCTTTCTTATACGATGCCTGGCCCCATGCCGCCAAGTCGCGCCCCATGCGGATATACGTGCGCCCTTCGGCTCGCCACCCGCGCCAGCCCGTGCCGACTTCGCTCGTCTCGGCAATGTTGCCGTTAGCGTCATAGCAAGCCCCGATTGCCGACATCGACGTGTCCGCCAGTGTCGTCATCATCGCCGGGTTTGCCATTCCGCCAAGCTCCATGCGCACGCGGGTCTCGCAAATGGTGGTGGCTGGCAGGCGACGCCCATCCGTCTGCGCTGCCGAGATGGTGGCGGCGCAGACGGTCAGGATTGTCGCTATGGTCTTATGCAGAGGCATTGTGAGGCGTGGCTATATCTGGCTCTTAGAACTCGTAATATGGGTCGCCGCGCTCCGTAAGCTCGAAGTCGTTGGCGCTGTCGTTGGTGTCGACAAACTTGCCGTCAGCGCACTTGCGTCTTGCCGATTTGCCAAGGCGGTTCTTGTCGCTGCCGGTCTCGCCAAATGAGAAGTAGCTTGCGTCGAGGCTCTGGTCGCCGACGTTCCATACGTACTCCGTGCTCGGCGCGAAGTTCACAAAGTCAACAATCCAGTCGTTGGGGATCATGTAGCAGTCGCTTGACATCTCCCTTGAGAAGTCGCCCTTGGTGAAGGTGTATGAGTAGGCATACTTGTAGTCGTTGAGGAAGGTCTCGTCGTCGACGCTTATGTATGCGAGCGCATAAGCGTGGTTTCCTTGGGTGTTGGGCGTCCATACCGTATTGGTGAAGCAGTAGACGCGTTCGAGGTTAGGCACGTCAGGATTGTCAATGTCGTAGTTGCGCTCTGTCTCGTCATACCACTCGAAGTCGGCTTTCGAGAGGTCGAAGCTCTCGGTGTTGTTCTCCTGATGGTTGTATGCCTGGTCGCAGATCAGCAGCGTTTGACCTGGAGCTACGAGTGTGTTGCTGCCATTCGGGATGCGGTAGATGGCGTCGACGGCAAAGGCGGATCCCATGACGTCGGGCTTGTAGTCGAACTTGCGGACGGTAAGGAACTCGCTCTCGATGATGCAAAGGCCACTGGCGTCAAGCGTGTCGGTCGAGTTGTTGACAATCCTGAACCAGCTGCTGTAAAGGTCATATTTGATGCCCTCGGCAAGTGCCGCATTGAGGCATACCTCAGCAAAAAGGAAGCCCTGTCCCTCTGCGACCGCTTTGGGCGAGAGGTTCAAGTAGACCTCGCCTCCAGAGATCTGCACGTTGTTACGAATGTCGCGGAGCGTCTGCTTCAGTTCTTCGTTCTCGCCGATTGTGCGGGTGGTGTAGACGACGAAGCTGACGTTGTATAGTCCATCCTCGACGCGGATCTCGACATTGTCGTCGCCAAGGTTATATGTGGTCTCGACACCAGAGGCTACGCTCTTCAAGACAAGGATGGCGGAGTCGACACTCGCCTCCTCATATCCAGACGGCAGGGTGTAATAGGTGCTGTTGTCACCGTCGGTCGTCGGTTTGATGGTTGTGTACGACGTGCTGTCGTCGTTGCAGGCTACGAGGCAGAGGGCTGCCGCAACTGCGGATAGTAATCTTTTCATTGGTTAGAGTTAAGATATTTATTTACGGTTTAAGCGATAGATTGTCAGAATCTTGCGATGGCTTGCGCTCCAAAATAGGCTGTGAACGACCTGCGGATGACAAATCCGTCGACCTCATAGTCGCGAGCCGCGGCAAGTAGCCTGTCGGCAAAAAAGCTGAGTGTCACGTTAGAGCCGAATCTCTTGGTAGCTTTGAAGTTGAAGGTGGCGTATGGTCGCCCGATTGACGTGATGCTCTTTGCCGTGTTGCTAAGAACAAGTGTGCCGAGAATTGGGTCGGCAGCTTCGACGTCGGTATATGGGCGTATGACGCCGTCGTCGCCGACGTAGTATGTCGGGCGCACGTTGCGCAACGGGTATGACGTGCGAGTCTTCCATACGCATTCGGCGGTGGCGGAGAATATGAAGCCTATGCGGTCGAAGAAGCTCTCTGCCGTGATGGTCGTCGTCGTGCGCTCATTCGTGTCGGTCTGTTTCCAGTGGTATAGACCCGCGTAGTGCTGGTCTACGACGACGCCCATGACAGTCTTGAGGGTCTCCCTCCTCCACTCGGGCAGGCTGTTCTCCCTGATGGTCCTGAACCATGCTCCGCTGACGTTGAGGCGAGTGGCGATGACGGGCAAGCGCGGTGTCTCAAGAGTCCACTCCATGCCGTTCTTGCATATTCGTGAGCCGTTCTCCCATCGCCCGACGATGGTCAGTCGCCCTTTCTTCTCATAAGGCAGCTGGTTGGGGTTGGGCTTCTTGCCTTCCGAGGCGTCAAAGTTCGATAGGTCGTATTGGTTGTATGCCAACGACATAGGCTCGGACATCATGCGGAACGCGTCCGTCATGTTCTCCCTAAATCCGCATACCGTCAGTGAGTGCTGCCCGGCGCGCACACCGACCCTAAGCTCCATCTTCGTGTTGTGGGCAGGCTCAAGGCTCGTAGCGTCACGCTCTATCTCGTATGTGCGCACAATGGCGCGGCGCAATGCGGCATTGGTGTTCCAATAGTTCATCTCGTAGATGTCGACATACACCTTGTCGGGATGCAGCATGTCCATTGTCGGCATCTTGCAGAGGCGACCCCATCCGGCGGTGATGTTTATCTTCGCCTTGCCCATTTCTGGCAAGTCGAACGCCAACGAGGCGCGAGGGTCGGCATAGACACGCCCGCTCATGATATACTTGTCGGCAAGCCCCACCATCTGGTTGAGACGTACGCCAAGCGTGAGGTGGACGGATGCTCGCCCAAGGGGTGCGCCCATTTCGTCTTCCACCCAGTAGCCCATGATGTTTGTGGCCGGTATGGAGCGGAATGAGCGTGGGCGACGCGATGTCGAGCCGGAGAGAGGACGCTTGGGGTCAAACACCTGCCCCCGACCGAAGTTCTTGTTGTTTTGCCACTCCACTCCAGCCCCAAGGTCGTGGGTAATGAGTCCAGTCGTAAGTTTATGGGAGAATGACAGTTGCAGGTTGGAGTAGAACGGGCGGCCGTCGACCTCATGGTGGGCAAGATAGCTCGACTCTATGGGCACGGCGTCGTGAGGAAGTCCGTCGGTGGAGTCTATGGCGGCATAGGTGCTGGTGGTTATCATGACCTTCGACTCCTCGACGATGAGGTCTTTGCTGAAGCTGAGACTCTGCCTGAGCAAGAGGCGTGTGGCGTCATGATTCCATGTCAGGGTGTTGCCAATCGACGTGCGGCAGTAGCTGCTGCGGAACTTGTCCTCCTTGCTTATCTGGACTTCGGGGTCTTGCTTCTCGTCGTCGATGTTGCGGCAGTAGTCGGCCGTAGGCGACCATGTGAGTGTCGCGCCGTCATCGAGAGTCCACGCCTTACGGGCGCGAGCCGAGAAGTTGATGCGGCGGAATGTCTCATACCTGTTGCGAGGGTCTATTTTGCAACTCAGTATGCCGCCATCGATGGTCAATGTCCATCCGTTAGCCAGCCCGAAACCCTTGCCTATGCTGGCGAGGCGTGACTTGGTGTCGGCCTTAAGCCTGACAATCAGTGGCGAACCTCCGCTGCGACGGCGGATGTTGACCACACCACTCGTGACCTCGCCATAGCGTACTGACGGGATGCCGCGTATGACCTCGACGCTCTCGATGTTGTCGGTCGCTATTGTGCGCATGTCGACGCCGCGCCCCGCGCTGTTGCGAGAGTCACCGTCATCGCCAATTTTGTTGAGGTCGGCATCGGCGCCTACGGGCGCACCGTCAATGTTGACCTTTGTGCCTATGGCGGATGTGGCGTAGTCGGTGTTGGATGTCGGAACCTCGCGCAGGCTTATGATATTTGCGCTTCCCATGACTGGGGCAGACGACAGTCCGCCAGGTACGAGAGCCATGATGTCGGTTAGCGATGTCGGTTGGAGGTGCGCCATTGCCGTCTGACCTATTAAAGATGTCGAGGTGCGCGCTCCCTCTGATTCTGAGGCCGTCACCCTCACCTCTGCGAGCGAGACGGAGGTCTTTTTAAGGCTGATGATGGTTGTGACGTTAGATGTCGCTATGGTCTTGGGTTCGTAGCCGATGTAAGTGGCGGTGATGCTGTCTGACGGCATGGCGGCGATGGCGAAGTTGCCGTTGGTGTCGGTGGCTGTGCCGTTGACAATGAGTCCAGAGCGTCGGATAGCTACGGCAGCGAAAGGCAGAGCCTCACCCGTAGTCGCATCGATGACCATGCCTCGCACCACGTGTGACTGCGCAACTGTCAATATTGGCGCAGCAGCCGTCAGAATAATGCCAATGAGTATCGCTATGAACCGTATCATCCTAATATAGTGTCCATTAGCATCATGAGGAGAAATCCTATGCCGAAGCAAATGACGGGCATGTTGGAGTGCTTGCCCGACGAGGCCTGAGGAATGAGATCTTCTACGACGACATAGAGCATGGCGCCTGCGGCGAAGCCAAGCAGATAAGGCATGAGGCTGCGTATCGTCTCGGCGAGGAGGATTACCGTCACAGCCCCGACGGGTTCGACAAGACCGCTCAACGTGCCTATGCCGAACGACTTCATGCGACTGCCCCCAGCGGCGCGCAAGGGCATCGAGATGATGGCTCCCTCGGGGATATTTTGGATGGCTATGCCAAGGCTGACGGCCAAGGCTGCCGAGCTTGACGGCTGCCCCATGGCTTCTGCCGCAACGATGCCGACTGCCATGCCTTCGGGCAAGTTGTGGATGGCGACAGCCAAGGCCAGCATCTGCGCACGCGTCAGATGGCTTGGTGGTCCCTCTGGCTCTTTGCTGCCCGAGTGGAGGTGGGGGATAATGTTGTCTATAAGGAGGAGGAAGCCCATGCCAAGGGCGAAACCAATGGCGACGGGAGCTGAAGCCCATTTGCCGAGCGAGGCGGTCATCTCCATCCCCGGTATGAGGAGCGACCAGACGGATGCGGCAATCATGACACCCGACGCGAAGCCAAGAAGCCCCCTTTGCGTGAGTTGGTGCATCTGGTCGCGCATCAGAAATACTGTTGCCGCGCCAAGTGTGGTGCCGATGACTGGTATGAGAAGCGTCACGAAAGTGCTTTCCATTGCCGTCTGTGGAGATGTATTTCCTTAATTAGAATAATTCGACATCAAAATTAGGCAAATGGTTTAAGTATTCCAAATAACGCTGATTGAAATAGCGGTGATGGCGCAAAGGTTTTTGGGAGGGCAGGACACTACGAAAGCTGAGATACCTGGAGGGATCTCGTGATGGATGGTAAGGATTTAGGAATGTGGACGTTAACGCTTCGGCTGACCGCCTTCGCGGTACTTGCCCTCGTCTTCCGCCATGATGTTTAGGTAGCTCTCGTAGCGTGTGGGGGCGATCTCGCCATTCTGCACCGCTTCGGCTACGGCGCACCCGGGTTCGTGGGTGTGGGTGCAGTTCGGGAAGCGGCAGTTGGAGCTGACGCGGAAGATGTCGCGGAAGTAGTGCGCCGTCTCGGCGTGGTCGATATTGATTATGCCGAAGCCGCGGATGCCTGGGGTGTCGATGATGTCGGCCCCGAACGAGAGGTGGTGCATCTCGGCAAACGTGGTGGTGTGGCGACCTGAGTTGTTAGCCTCGCTTATTGACGACGTGCGTATGTCGAGTCCTGGTTCGAGGGTGTTGATGAGGGTGGACTTGCCGACGCCCGAATGTCCCGTTATGGCGGTCAGCTTGCCGGCGAGCATCTCTTTGAGGGTGTCGACGCCCTCGCCTGTTGTTGATGAGAGGCGGATTGTCTTGTAGCCGATGTTCTGGTATACCGCCTCGCGGTACTCCAATTCCGCCATCTGGTCGGCGTCGTATAGATCGAGTTTGTTGAATGCTATTATGGTCTCGACGCCATAGGCTTCTGCGGAAGCAAGGAAGCGGTCGATGAAGACAGTCGACGTGGCGGGGTGGTCGATAGTCGTGACGAGGAGAGCCTGGTCGACGTTGGCGGCTATGACGTGGCTCTCTTTGCTGAGGTTGGTGGAGCGGCGGACTATGTAGTTGCGCCTGTCGCACACTTCGGATATGACATTATCCCTGCCGTCGGAAGAGAAGACGACCTTGTCGCCCACGGCTACGGGGTTGGTGCTGCGCGAGCCACCGAGCCTCATTCGCCCTTTGAGGCGGCACTCGACAACTTGTCCGTCGTCGGTCTTTACGGAATATGAGCTACCTGTCGAGCGTATGACGGTGCCTTGGTTCGTCATTGGTGGAGATAATGTTATGGTGTTATGGGCAAAGGTAGTTATTTATTCCGTGGCGCGGAGTTTGCCCACCATGACTATGGTCTCCCATGTCAGCCGCCAGTCGCCCCCCATGGAGGCTGTCGACTGCCCATGGCGTCGGGTGCCGATGCCGCTAAGTGCCATCATGCGCAGCATGGCAATGCGCGAGTCGAAGCTCTGGACTTCCGTCTTGTGGCGTGACTCGACGATGTCAATGCCTGCCGCGCTCATGGCTTCGAGCCAGTTGGCGAGGGTGGGGTAGGAGCATGGCTGCCCATTGCGCAGCTCGGTGAAAGTTGACGGGCCGTAGGTGGCAAGGGCCACGACACCGCCAGGTTGCAGTGCAGCTCGGGCTTTGGCGGCGAAAGACAGAGGGTCTTTGAACCATTGGACGGCGGAGGCTGACGTGATGGCTGACGCTGATGGCCAGGGGAGAGATTCTGCATCGCCCGTATGGTGAGCGACCTCGATGTCGGGATGGACCTTCAGCTTGCGTGTCGCCTCGGCTATCATGGCGTTGCTAAGGTCGAAGAGGGTGATGCGGTCGGGGTGGCATAGGGTCGCAATGGCGTCGGAGAGAAAACCCGTTCCGCAGCCGATGTCGACGATGTGTGCGCCGCGTGCTATGTGCGGAGCCACCATTGCCGCTAATTGCTTGGCGAGGCGCGCCTGGACGGTCGCCACGCTGTCGTAAGTCGATGCGCTGCCGCCGAAGTTGGCGGCTATGTCGTGTAATTCAGAATTGCTCATTATTGGTCAGAAGGGCCAATGCGGCATTTCGCGGTCAATGACTTGGTGGGCATGGGTGTCCCACCATGCGTGTTGCGAGGCAGGGGGGAAGATGCGGTCGCGGCTGCCGATTATGGCGACGTCCCATGTGGCAGGCTCGGGTTGTGGGGTGGATTGGGCGTCGAGGATGTGCTGGAGCTCGGCAGACTGGCTGTCGAGGGGGCGGGACTCCATGAGGGCTGCCACCGTGGGGGTGAGAGCGGCGGAGTGGGCAATCTTGCGCGCGAACTTGGCTCGGTTGGCGTCGCACCAGTTGGATATGGTAAGCTGTATGGCCTCAGCCCCTATGCCTTGGGTCGCGTCGGCAGGGCGGGGCGTTCCGGCTATGGCTGTGCGGCTCGTGATATGCAAGTCGGGATGAGCGGCGAGGAAAGACTCGGCAGCCCACACGCCCATTGACCATGCCTTAACGTCGAACTCGCTCCAACGGCTGAGGTCGAGAGAGAGGCTGAGGTCGGAATAGTCCCATAAGAGGATTGTTGTTCCCGTCGGGTTGATATATTGCGCTACGCTGTCGTCAAAGCCCCAACCGAGAAACCAGAGAGTGGCAGAGGTGGAACCATTGTCAATCAATATCTTATAGTTCATGGTTTGTGGCTTTTGATGATTTCAACCAGAGGCATAAGTTGCTCGCGTGTCATGTTTGCTTTGAGGGAGAGACGGAGGCGCGCCTGACCGAGAGGTACTGTCGGATGACGGATGGGGAGAACGTAAAAACCATTGTCGCGGAGCTTCTGTCCGAGAGCCACGGCGGCAGCATTCTCTCCACAGATGTAAGGGACTATGTGTGTGGCGCCGCCAACGGGCTCAGTGACACCGAGACTCTCTGTCAGCCAGTGACCAAGCTCCCTGAGGTGAGCACGCTCAGCGTCCATTGTGTCCAACTTGTTGAGGATGAAGCGAGTCCAAGCGACATTGATGGGCGGCAAACCTGTGGTGAATATGAGAGTGCGGCAACGATTTACGAGCCATTGGCGGACGGTGTCGGAAGTTATGGCCCATGCTCCGCATGAGGCGAGAGCTTTGCCACACGTGCCGATGAGGATATCGGCCTCGGCAGAGAGACCAAGCTCCGCCATGAGACCTGCGCCCCCTTCGCCACGCGCCCCGACACCATGAGCCTCATCGACATAGAGCCAGAAACCGAACTCGCGCTTCATGTCGACAAGCTCTTGAAGAGGGGCGGCATCGCCATCCATACTGTAAATGCTCTCGACGACGACGAACGTGCGACCCGCCGCGCCACGCCTCTTCTCAAGCAGACGGCGGAGGTGCTTCATGTCGTTATGGCTGAAGCGGCTGACAGCCGTGCCATTGGCTGCGGCGAGGCGCATGCCGTCGATAAGGCTGGCATGGATGAGCTTGTCTGCGATGATGAGGTCGTCCTTGTCGGCAAGGGCAGGGAGGATGCCTGTGTTGGCGTGGTAGCCGCAGTTGAAGACGAGAGCCGCGCGCCCGTCATAGAGAGCCGACAGTTGACGTTCGAGGGCGACGTATTCGGAGTGGTTGCCAGTGAGGAGGCGGCTGGAGGAGGCACTCATGGACGGCGTCGTCGGCACATATTGTGAGATGAACTCACTCCAGAGGGTCGGGTCGTCAGCCAGACCCATATAGTCATTGGTGGAGAGGTTGAGCATCTTGCCGGTGTCGGCTGTGGGGAGGGAGCGGAGGCAGTCGGCGGAGCGGAGGTCGTCAAGCTCTTTTGTGAAATCTATCATAGGAAGAAATTACGCCATTGAGCGGACACCAGCTTCGAGACCATGGCATAGGTGGCGGAGGCTATCGTCGTCGATGATATATTGTGGCATGATGTAGACGAGACGGCCGAAGGGTCGGATCCAGACGCCATTCTCTACAAAGACTTTTTGGAGGCGAGCCATGTCGACGGGCTGTTTCGTCTCGACAACGCCAATGGCGCCAAGGACGCGGACGTCCGCCACCTGCGGCAGCGAGGCGAGGGGTGACAGCTCCTCGCGCATGATTTGCTCCATGTGGGCTATCTTGGCTTGCCAGTCATGGCGGAGGAGCTCGTCGATGGAGGCGCACGCGACGGCGCAAGCCAGAGGGTTGCCCATGAATGTGGGACCATGCATGAAACAGCCTGCCTCTCCTGCGGATATGCCTTGTGCCACCTTGTCGGTGCAGAGCGTGGCGGCGAAGCTCATGTAGCCGCCAGTGAGGGCTTTGCCGATGGTGACGATGTCGGCTTCCACGCCTGCGTGGTGGCAAGCGAAGAGGCGACCCGAGCGACCGAAGCCTGTGGCTATCTCGTCGGCAATGAGTAGGATGTCGTTCTCATCGCACAGCTGGCGTACGCCACAGAGGTACTCAGGATGGTAGAAACGCATGCCGCCCGCCCCTTGGACGATAGGCTCGAGGATGATGGCGGCGAGTGTCGCCCCGTGGTCATGCACGATTTGGCGCATGGGGTCGAGATCCTTGTCTTCCCACTCCGCGCCGAAGGGGATTTGTGGAGCCGTGGCGAAATATTGGGCGGGGAGCTGACGGCTGAAGAGACCATGCATGCCCGTGACGGGGTCGCATACGCTCATGGCGTGCCATGTGTCACCATGGTAGCCGCTGCGGATTGTGGCAACTTGGCAACGCTCGGGATGGCCGATGGCGGCCTGGTATTGGATTGCCATCTTGAGGGCGACCTCGACGCTGACGGAGCCAGAGTCTGAGTAGAAGACCCAAGGCGTGTGGGGGAGGAGGCGCACGAGGCGTTTGCCAAGCTCGACGGCTGGCTCGTGGGTTATGCCGCCGAACATTATGTGGCTCATCTTGGAGACTTGCTCGGTGAGGGCGGCATTGAGGGCTGGGTTGTTGTAGCCGTGGATGGCGCACCACCAGCTGCTCATGCCGTCGACGAGTTGGCGCCCGTCTTCGAGATATATGTGGCAGCCCTCGGCACGGGAGACGCCGTAGCAGGGGAGAGGGTTGATGGCGGAGGTGTAGGGGTGCCAGAGGTGGTTGCGGTCGAAGTCGTAATCTATCATGGAGTCAGCTTTTTACTTATTGTCCTGCCATTCGGGTTTTGGGTCGCGACCGCATCCGCGGAAGAGCCGCATATCGTCATCGATGCCGCCAGTGCCTGTGGTGGTGAGCATATCGCCGACGATGGAAGCGTCGACACCGCAGGCTATGGCCTCCTCTTGGTGGTCGACAAACTTGACGCGTCCGCCAGCCATGCGGATTTCGGCTTTAGGGTTGCAGAGGCGGAAAATGGCGAAGGTGGTGAGAATCTCCTCGGGCGAGAGGGGTGGGCGGTCTTCGAGAGCCGTGCCTTTGATGGGGACGAGGACGTTGACGGGAATTGAGACGGCACGGACATCGTCGCGGAGGAATATGGCCATCTCGATACGTTGATCCATGGTCTCGCCCATGCCTATTATGCCGCCAGAGCAGATGCCGAAGCCTACCTCTTGCGCCCAGCGGATGGTCTGGAGCTTCTCCTCGGTGGTGTGGGTGGAGCAGAGGGAGGGGAAGAAGGATGGCGCGCTCTCGACATTGCAGTGGTAGTGGCGGAGACCTGCGTCGTAGAGCTTCTGAAGCTGTGGCTTGGAGAGGAGCCCCATGGAGGCGCAGAGGTCGATGTTGGTCTGCTGGGCTACCTTGTGGTAGATGTCGACGACGTGGTCGATCTCATTATTGGTAAGACGGCGACCGCTTGTGACGAGCGAGAAACGCCCGACGCCCTTCTTGGCGTTATGGATTGCCATGTCGATGGCCGCTTGCGCCTCGATGAGGGGGTACTCGTCGATACCCGTATGGTGCTTGTGGCTCTGTGCGCACCACTTGCAGTCTTCGGAGCAACGACCGGAGCGGGCGTTGATGATGGAGCAGGTTTGGAAATGGTCTCCGCGGAAATGGCGGCGGATGTCGTCGGCTACCTTATAGAGAGTCTGTTTGTCGGGAGAGTTGGCAGCGAGGCGCGCCTCGTAGAAAGTGACGTTGTGGCCTGCCTTGACCTTCTCTCCGAGGGCTATGAGTTGAGTCTTGTCCAAAATTCTGGTTATTAAGTGGTTGTATGTATCGTTGGCGTTGTTATGTGACGAGAAAATAAGACCCGCATCGGGGAAAGGCTTTTATTTGGAAATAGAGCCGTCCCCGATGCGGGTTATCACTATTAAGAAGGAATCCTTTGTTGGGCGCGCACGAAAGGACCGTTCACGTCGCAGAGAGCGGCGCGGAGTGGTGCGCAAGATGTTGATGGCGCGATGGGGAGGATGTCGACGAGAGCTTCGAGTGAGCCTGGCGGGGCATCGTCGTCGTCATCGGCAGAGGCGCGTCGGGAAGGAGTGTGGATTAGTGATATGGAGAATTTGCGTCCGGACTTGAGCATCTGCGCATTGGCGATGGAGTCTTTAACGACACCTATGACGACGTGGCGGTGGATGCTGGCGAAAGCAGCCCATGGCGCGCGGCTCCATCGTTTGAAGACGAATGGACGGCTTGTTGTGGGCTGACTGGTGGACATTGGAGGGAGGGCTTAGATGTTGGCTTTGAGGATGGCGGCCATCTGCTCTTGCACCTTATGTGCCTCGCGAGCCGCGGCTTCGGCGAAGTCGGTGCCGTTGGAGGCGTAGATGATGGCGCGGCTGGAGTTGACAAGGAGACCGCAATCTTTAGTCATGCCATATTTGCAGACCTCCTCAAGAGAGCCGCCTTGCGCACCGATGCCGGGGACGAGGAGGAAGCTGCTTGGAGCGACGCGGCGGATGTCTTCAAACATCTTGCCTTGCGTGGCGCCGACGACGTACATCATCTTATCGTCGCCAGCCCATTGTTGGCTTGTGCGGATGACTTTCTCGAAGAGGCGTTCGCCGGCCTTGTCCTCGGTGAGCTGGAAGTCGTGGCTGCCCTTGTTGCTGGTGAGGGCGAGGAGGATGACCCATTTGCCTTCATAGCCGAGGAAAGGAGTGACGCTATCCTCGCCCATGTAGGGGGCGACGGTGAGGGCGTCGACATCGAGATCTTCGAAGAATGAGCGCGCGTACATGGCACTGGTGTTGCCGATGTCGCCGCGCTTGGCATCGGCTATGATGAAGTGCTTGGGATAGTTCTTGCGGATGTAGGCGACAGTCTGTTCGAGGGCTTCCCATCCTTGCTTGCCGAGGCACTCGTAGAACGCGAGGTTGGGCTTGTAGGCTACGCAGTATTGGGCTGTGGCGTCGATGATTGCTTTGTTGAAGTCGAGGACGGCCGTAGGGGAAGACTGGAGGTGGGCAGGGAGCTTGCGGGTGTCGGTGTCGAGACCTACGCAGAGGAAGCTCTGACGCTCGCGGATTATTGAGATGAGTTCTTGACGGTTCATATTGTCGGGGTGTTTTTAGAGTTCGCTCTCTTTGAGACGTTCGGCGTTCTCGGCTACGATGAGGTGGTCGATGCAGTCTTGGATGTCGCCATCCATGAAGGCGGCGAGGTTGTAGATGGTGTAGTTGATGCGGTGGTCGGTAATGCGGCCTTGCGGATAGTTGTATGTACGGATCTTGGCTGAGCGGTCGCCAGTGGAGACCATGGTCTTACGACGTTTGGCGATGTCGTCGACGTACTTCTGATGCTCCTTATCGTAGATGAAGGTGCGGAGGCGGCTGAGAGCTCGCTCCTTATTTTTAGGCTGGTCGCGCGTCTCGGTACACTCGATGAGGATCTCCTCAACGAGCCCCGTATTGGGGTTCTTCCAGTTGTAGCGGAGACGGACACCGGACTCGACCTTATTGACGTTCTGACCACCTGCGCCGGAGCTACGGAAGGTGTCCCACTTAATCTCGCCCTCGTTGATCTCGACATCGAAAGGCTCAGCCTCGGGGAGGACGGCTACGGAGGCGGCTGAGGTGTGGACTCGGCCTTGGGTCTCGGTGGCTGGGATGCGTTGGA
The DNA here is from genome assembly GCA_963616565.1 of Clostridium sp. CAG:343. Lineage (GTDB taxonomy): Bacteria > Bacteroidota > Bacteroidia > Bacteroidales > Marinilabiliaceae > W3P20-009. The sequence continues at coordinate 528,930 of CAVEKX010000001.1, read as the reverse complement.
CGCGGTGGACGCCGGACTCGTATTTGAGAGTGCCGTAGACCTTCTCGCCCGTCACGGTGCAGATGATTTCCTTGAAGCCGCCAACGGCACCCTCGGAGCAGGAGGAAACGGTGAGGTGCCAGCCCTTTGTCTCGCAATACTTGGAGTACATGCGGAAGAGGTCGCCAGCGAAGAGGGCAGCCTCGTCGCCACCTGCGCCGCCACGGATTTCGAGGACAGCGTTGCGGTCGTCTTCGGGGTCGGCAGGGACGAGAAGGAGCTTGATCTCCTCTTCGAGGGAAGGGATTTTCTTTTCGAGCTCGGCAGCTTCCTCGCGCGCCATCTCCTTCATCTCGGGGTCGGACTCGTTGGTGAGGATGTCCTTTGCCTCGGCGAGACCGTTGAGGGCGTTGACGTATTGCTCTCGGACTTTGAGAATGTCGCCGAGGTCTTTGTATTCCTTAGAGAGTTTGACGTATCGTTTTTGGTCGGCTATAACGGAGGGGTCGGTGATGAGAGTCGAGACCTCGTCGAAGCGTGAGGCAAGACCGTCGAGGCGGTCGAGTATGCTGTTATTAGTTGCCATTGAATATTATTTCAGAACCTTAGAGATGAGGCGCCATGAGGCCCATAGCCAGACGAACAGGATGATGAACTTGGCGACGAGACCGCCGTAGGTGTCGGAGTGCCACTGAGTCACGATGAGTCCGCATATGGCGATGAGGACAGCAGCGCAGACGATGATGAGAGCCGCCTTGGCTATTTTGGCGCGGGAGGAGGACATTGGTGAGTTTAGTATTCGAAAGTGCCGAACTCGCTCTTGATGGTGAGCTTGTTGCCCTCTGGGCGAGGCTCTATGTGGCCGACGATTTGGGCGTCGATATTGAAAGACTTGGAGATCTCGATGACCTGCTGGGCGTCTTCGGGGCGCACGTAGACTTCGAGGCGGTGACCCATGTTGAACACCTTATACATCTCCTTCCAATCTGTGCCGCTCTGCTCCTTGATGGTGCGGAAGAGGGGAGGAACTGGGAAGAGATTATCTTTTATGACGTGGAGATTCTCGACGAAGTGCATGACCTTGGTTTGCGCTCCGCCGGAGCAGTGAACCATGCCGTGGATGGCTGGGCGCATCTTGTCGAGAAGCTGCTTGACGACGGGGGCGTAAGTGCGCGTCGGGCTGAGGACGAGCTTGCCGGCGTTGAGAGGTGAGCCCTCGACGGAATCGGTGAGGCGGAGCGAGCCGGAGTATACGAGCTCGTCGGGCACAGCGGCGTCGAAAGTCTCGGGGTATTTCTGCGCGAGGTATTTGGCGAAGACATCGTGGCGAGCGGAGGTGAGACCATTGCTGCCCATGCCACCGTTGTACTCCTTCTCGTAGGTCGCCTGGCCGCAGGAAGAGAGACCGACGATGACATCGCCTGCTGCGATGTGGGCATTGTCGATGACATCTGCGCGACGCATGCGGCAGGTGACGGTGCTGTCGACGATGATGGTGCGGACGAGGTCGCCTACATCGGCCGTCTCGCCGCCCGTGGCGTAGGCTCCGACACCCATTTCGCGGAGCTCGGCGAGAAGCTCGTCGGTGCCGTTGATGATGGCGGATATGACCTCGCCGGGGACGAGCATCTTATTGCGTCCGATGGTGCTGGAAACGAGGATGTTGTCGACGGCTCCGACGCAGAGGAGGTCGTCGATGTTCATGATGAGGGCATCTTGGGCGATACCTTTCCAGACGGAGAGGTCGCCAGTCTCGCGCCAGTAGGCGTAGGCGAGGCTGCTCTTGGTGCCAGCGCCGTCGGCGTGCATGATGTTGCACCACTCGGGGTCGCCGCCGAGGATGTCGGGGATAATCTTGCAGAAGGCGCGTGGGTAGAGACCCTTGTCGATGTTTTTGATGGCGTTGTGGACGTCCTCTTTTGCGGCGCTTACGCCGCGGAGCGTGTATCTCTCGTTAGATGAGGCCATTGGGTGGAAATGTAGGAGAGTGAAAGTTGTTGTCGGCACCGCACAGCGTGCCATGCGCGAATTTAGTGATTTTTCGGGGAATAGCCATAACGCGAGGAGGGCAAGGGGTTGATAAAGAGCTTCGCCACAAGTCCCCGCTGAAGGAGCGGGGGCTTGTGGCGAAACGCTGGATTACACTATTGACGGATAGGTCGTTATGCTTCGGCTGCAACGATGTCGCGAGCCTTGACCATATTGCGGAGCGAGGCTTCGGTCTCGGGCCACTGGCGGGTTTTGAGACCGCAGTCGGGATTTACCCACAGACGTTCGCGCGGGATGAGGCGTATAGCCTTGTGGAGGAGATTGACGATCTCGTCGACGCTCGGGACTCGGGCGGAGTGGATGTCGTAGACGCCGGGACCGACCTCGTTGGGGTAGTCATATTTGACGAAGGCGTCGAGCAGCTCCATCTGTGAGCGGCTGCACTCGATGGTTATGGCGTCGGCATCCATTGCGGCAATGTGATCCATGATGCCGTTGAACTCGCTGTAACACATGTGAGTATGGATCTGAGTCTCGTTCTTTACGCCACTGGAGGTGATGCGGAAAGAGTCGACCGCCCAACGGTAGTAGTCGGGCTGCTTGGCTTTGCGGATAGGGCTGCCCTCGCGGAAAGCCGCCTCGTCGATTTGGATTACGCCGATGCCTGCTTTCTCAAGGTCGAGAACCTCGTCGCGTATGGCGAGGGCTATTTGGCGGCAAGTGTCGGCGAGAGGCTGGTCGTTGCGGACGAAGCTCCATTTCTGGATTGTCACGGGACCTGTGAGCATACCCTTCATTGGCTTGGAGGTTAGGCTTTGGGCGTAGGTAATCCAGTTGACAGTCATCGGGTTGGGGCGCGCCACGTCGCCGTAGATTACGGGAGGCTTGACGCAGCGGGAGCCGTAGCTCTGAACCCATCCGTTGGCGGAGAAGGCGAACCCTTCGAGTTGCTCGCCGAAATATTCGACCATGTCGTTGCGCTCGAACTCGCCATGGACGAGTACGTCGAGACCGAGCTGCTCTTGGAACTTGACGAGATGGGCAATCTGGCTCTTGATGAAATTGTCGTATTGCTCACGCGTGACCTCGCCCTTCTTGAGGCGGCTGCGCCACTGGCGCACCTCAGCTGTCTGAGGGAAAGAGCCGATGGTTGTCGTGGGGAGGAGGGGGAGGCGGAGCTTCTTGCGCTGCTCGACCGCGCGTTGGGCGTAGGGGGCTGGGCGGCTGAGCATGGAAGAGGAGACGCTTGCGGCGCGAGCCTTGACAGCGGGCTTGTGGACGAGGGGCGACAAGAGGCGGCTCTGCATATCGGCCTTATTGGCGGAAAGAGCAGCGAGAGCCTTGGGGGAAGGATTGGCTGAGGCGAGGTCGGCGAGAGTGACTACTTCGGCGACCTTCTGTTTGGCGTATGCCATCCAACGCTTGACCTCGGTGGGGAGCGTTTTCTCGTTGGTCTCGTTGTCGAGATCTTGTGGGCTATGGAGGAGAGAACAGCTGGTGGAGACGATGACGCGGTCGGAGCCGAGGCGGGACTCGATGTCCTTGATAACCTTGAGGCTCTTTTCGAAATCGTTTTTCCAGATATTGCGCCCCTCGACGATGCCGACGCTAAGACCCGTGGAGGAAGGGAGAACGTCGATGACGGCATCGAGCTGGTCGGGCGCGGCTACGAGATCGACATGGATGAAATCGGCACCGAGAGAGGCGGCGAGAGGGGCGTTGTCGTAGATGCCGTCGAAATATGTGGCGAGGATGACCTTCAGACGTTTGCGGCTGGTGAGGCCATTGTAGACGTGCGAGAAAAGCTCCTTGGCTTGTTGGTCGAGATCGGTGACGAGGAGCGGCTCGTCGATTTGGACGTATTCGGCACCGAGGTCGGCGAGGGAGTCGAGGAGGTCGTTGTAGACGGGGAGGAGCTTATCGGCGAGGGCGGGGAGCGAGGTCTCGCCGTTGCGGATCTTGCCGAGGAGGAGGAAAGTGGCGGGTCCGAGGATTACGGGTTTGGTCTTGATGCCGAGGGTGAGGGCCTCCTTATAAGTGTCGGCAACGAAATTGTCGAAGAGAGAGAAATTGGTGTTGGCGTCGAACTCGGGAACGATGTAGTGGTAGTTGGTGTCGAACCACTTGGTCATCTCCATAGCGATGACATCGACGCCGTCGGACTGCTTGCCATGGGCCATGGCGAAGAATAGGTCGAGCTTGTCGGCACGGAGGGCATCATAGCGGGCTGGAATGGCTCCGAACATGAGGCAGGTGGAGAGGACGTGGTCGTAGAGAGAGAAATCGGCGGAGGGAATGAGGTCGATGCCCTCCTCTTTCATGAGTTGCCAATTCTCTTTGCGGATTTGAGCTGCGGTCTGGAGAAGGGAGTTCCTGTCGGTCAGCCCTTTCCAGTAGGCTTCTACTGCGCGTTTGAGTTCGCGGTGGGCACCCATGCGCGGGTAGCCCAGGATGTTTGTAAGCATGATGTCGTTGTTAGTATTACTGTTCTATGTAATCCGAGACTAAGGTACGACATGATGGGAGGTTGGCAAGAAGCGGTTGTGCTTTTTAGAATTTAATTCTTTTAGGGGAGCGTTGTGAGTGTGAAAAATCTGAATGGAGGACGGACGGGGAAGGAGTGAAGATAAAGACTCGGCGCGGCTCTGTGGGAAAAGAGCCGCGCCGAGGGTGTTACTGTTCTTGTTGTAGAGAGTTGAGAGGCAGGTCGTTACTTAACGAGGAGCTTCTCAGTGACTTTGGAGCCGTCGCTAAGGGTGCGTACGACGATATTGAGGCCCTTCTGTGGGGTTGTTGACTTGACGCCAGTGAGGTTGTAGTAGGTGGTGTTGACGACTTCGGCATCGGAAGTTATGGGGCTGAGGGCTGTTGAGTGGCTGATGGTTACGCTCTTGACGGAGATGAAGACACCGTTTTCGAGATTGTTGCCCATGATGCGAGCCTCTTTGATGTTATTGCCGACCTCGAAGGAGCCTCCAGTGCCCGTAATGTCCCAAAATTTCTCATCCTCGCTATCTGTATAGGTGACTGCGAGTTTGAAGTTGCCCTCTTCGACTTCAGAGCCGAGCTCGATTGTAATTACAGCGTCCCTGTCGCCCAGAGCGTTGGCTCCACCAAGAAATTTTGAAGGGTATTTGTTCCCCTTTACGGTCAGATCCATGTTGTAGAACCCAATATTGTACAAGGTTTTGTACGTGGTCTGAACGCCATCAATGGTGACGGAGTTGAGAGTTATGGTGCTGCCTATGTTAACAGCCATGAGGATAGCTTCTCTGGCTGGGGCGCTGAACGTGATTGTGTTCTCGCCGACAGTCAGAAGGTCTGAGTATTCTTTTGCGGACTCATCATTGTACTCGCAGAGTTTCCACTCGCCAGAAATTGCAGCGACATCGACGACGATTGTGTTTATTTCAGAAATGCCGTTGGCAATATCCATTTTTCCCCAGTTATCGGTAGCTATCATCGAAGCGTTAGGGACTATAACCTCGTCGAAGCCATAGCTCCAAGAGCCAGCGTCTCCTTTGCTGGCGAGGATGAGAGGGGTTTGTGCCATAGCACTTCCGGCGCAGAGGGCGAGGGCGGAAATTAGTAAAAGTTTCTTCATGCAAACTTATTTTAGAGGTTTGAAGAAAACAAGGGTCGGGCGGTGAGCCCTTGCCAAGCGTGAATTACATTGTGTTCGTGTCGATTAGGCAACTGTTCGTTCTGTCCGTTCGACATGGCAAACGTAAACAATTGTTTTTTTGTGTGCAAATAAAATCGCAGGAAATGGTGAAAAAAATCTTGTGGGGGTGGATTTTTGTGCGGAGGGGGGGTGAAAAAAGAGACACCCTATGGGGTGTCTCTTGAAATGCTGTATGGAAAAAACGGAGAGAAATCGTCAGCCGATGGCGGAAGGGGGGTAGCCGAAGGCTTTGGCGAAGCAGCGGCTGAAATATTTGGGGTCGTTGAAGCCGACCTCGTAGGCCACTTGGCTGACGTTGAGGCGATTGGCCTTATTGGCTAAAATCTCGCGGGCGATATTGAGACGATAGGTGCGGATGAAATTGCCTGGGGCTTGACCCATGACGCTTTGCATCTTCTTGTGGAGCATGCTCTTGGAGCAGCCGACCTCGGAGACGATATCGTCGATGGAGAGGTCGGGGTCCTTATAGTTGGCCTTGACGAAAGAGGTGACGCGCTCGACAAACTTCTCGTCCTCGCTCTCGCGCTCGATGCCGAGGTCGGCTGTGTCGAGCGTCGTGAGGAATCGGTTCTGGTTCTTCTGCTTGCTGGCGAGGATGCCCGAGATGCGCGCCTTGAGCATCTCCTCGTCGAAAGGCTTATGGAGGTAGCTCTCGACGCCGATGCGGTAGCTCTCTGTCTGGTACTGCCCATCCATCTGCGCGGTGAGAATGAGTATTGGCGTATGGCTGTAGGCGAAATCGGCTTTCACCTTACGTGCGAACTCGAGACCGTCCATGACGGGCATCATGAGGTCGGCAATGATGAAATCGACATCGTTCTCGGCGAGGGCGGTGAGACCGTCTACGCCATTTTCCGCCTCGACGACATGGTATGTGTCTTCGAGGAAAGAGCGGATGTAGGTGCGCATATCGGCACTATCCTCGACGACGAGTATTGTCATGCGCTCGGCTACCGGGGAGATTGGCTCGTCGGCGTTGGCGGCGTCGGTCTGCCGTTGCGCCTCGGCTTGAGCGGGCGTGAGAGCGTCGGCTGCATCGGCGGGGCGACCTTCGGGAGTCGGGATGATGACGCGGACGGAGACGCCGCGAGTCTGATTATTGCGGATCTTGATCTCGCCGTCGCACTCTTGGATGATGCGGTTGACGACATAGAGACCTATGCCTGTGCTATTGACGCTGGTGAAACGGTTGCCGTCTTTGCCTGCGGACTGGAAGAAACGGTCGAAAACCTTATCAATGCGGTCGGCAGGGATGCCAATGCCTCGGTCGCGGACACATATATAGGTGCGGAGCTTGCCATCCTCGCGGAGTTGGCAGACGAAGAGGTCTATAATCTTGCCGTCGCCGGAGTACTTGATGGCGTTGCTGAGGAGGTTGGCGAGAATCTTAGTGAGGGCGTCGGTGTCGATGCGGACGTAGGGCGTCGGGACGTGGAAGAAAGAGCGCAGTCGGACTCCCTGCTCGGCGGCGTAGGCGACATAGGGTGCGACCATGCTCGTGACGTAATCCTCGAGATTGGTGCTTACGGGGTGGATCTCCATATTACCAGTCTCGACCTTGCGGAAATCCATCAGTTGGTTGACCGTCTGGAGGAGGCTGTTTGCGCTGCGCTCGATAAGGTCGAGCTGCTCGGTCACCTCGGGCAGCTTGGTCAGCTGCTTGGCGCGTCGGACGGGTCCCGTTATGAGCGTCAGCGGGCTTCGGAGCTCGTGGCTTATGTTGGTGAAGAACTGGAGCTTATCGATGCTGAGACGCTGGATTTTGCTGGTCATCTCAAGGATATTCTCCTTTTGGCGTACGATGAAATCATTTTGCTCTGTGAGCTTGGAGTTGGACTCTTCGAGTTGGGCTTTTTGCTCTTCGAGGATATGCTTTTGCACCTCGAGCTCATGAGTCCTTAGCTCGACCTCCTTGCGGAGCATCTTGCGGTTGGCCTCTATTGCCCTCATCCTGAGGCGGAAGATGAGCATGACGGCGCCGACGATGAGGATTCCCATGATGACGTAGAACCACGTCGTCTTGTAGAAATAGGGCGTCACGGTGACTTTGAGGACGCGCTCGGTAGACCATCGTCCGTTTGTCGCGACGCTTCGGATGCGGAGCTTATAGTCGCCAGCGGAGAGGTTGGTGTATTGTGCGGAACGTTGCCCCTTGGCGGGTGTCACCCAATCGTCGTCGAAGCCGTCGAGGCGGTATTGGTAGCGCACGGCGGACGGGGCGGGGTAGTAGAGCGAGGAGAACTCGATGGAGAAAGACTTGTCGGCCTCGTGGATCTCGATGGACTCGGCATCCTCGATGTCGGACGAAATGATGCCGTCGGGCGATGGCGAGACTGGAGTATTATTGACAATGAGCCTTGTGAGGACGGGCGCGCGGCGTGACTGCGTACCGGCAGATTTGGGCGAAGGACCTATCTCGCTGAAGCCGTCGAGATTGCCGATAAATACATGACCCGTCTGGCGCGACGTCCATGCAGCGTTCCAGTAGTAGCAATCGGAGAGTAGCCCATCGGTTGTGAAGAAACTGCTCATGGCATCTTGATCGGCGGAGAGGAGGCTCAGACCATTTTGGGTGCCGATCCAGATATTGCCATCGCCATCCTCAGCGATGCTGACCGTATTATTGTTGGCGAGACCGGTCTCGGTCGTGAGGGGGTGAAATTGAGTGTCGGTAGAATTGGTGTCGGCCTCGTAGATGCCGAATCCGTTGGTCGAGATGTAGAGCCGATTCTTGGATTGGGAGAAAAAGATGAACGTGACGCGCGGATCGCCATGGACATCGGGATTGTCGAGACGATGGCAGATGAGGCGATGTGAGATTGACAGATTGCTGTTGTTGAACGAGTTGAGGTCAATCTCGAAGAGGCCGAGCGACGTGCCGACCCAGAGCCGCCCCCGATTGTCGATGTCGGCGCCGAGGGCACCATTCATATCGTTGAACGTTGAGGCGGGAATTGGCTGGAGAACGCTCTCTTGGCGGATGAAGCAGATGCCGTTGATTGACGCGACCCACACTCCGTGGTTGATATTGTCGGCTATGATGGCACCGATGAAATCGCTGTGGAGACCGTCGGACGCGCCGAAGTGGTGGACTATGGGGCGCGTGCGACGCGACGGGTCGATGATGTCCACGCCACCGCCCCACGTGCCGACGTAGAGCAGTCCGCGCTCATCGACCGTCATGCAGGAGACGGAATTGTGGCACAGGCCGTCGGCTCTTGTGATGAGAGAGAAAGTCTTGGAGCCGCGGGGGCGTCGGGCGAGACCTCCCTCGACAGCACCGACCCACAGGGTGCCGTCATGATCCTCGACTATGGAGTTGACGGGTCGGATAGTGCGGTTGGGCAAGATGGCGAGATTGGGGTTGCGACCTGCTATCTCCTCTGTCGTGACGTTTACGACATTGAGGTTGATGGGGCTGATGAGCTCCGCACCAGCCACGTCGGTGCCTACCCATACGCCTTGGCTGGTGGGCGTCAGGCAGTTGATGAAATTGGAGCTGAGGCTCTTGCCAGGTCGGGAGTCCTCTTGCGTGATGCGCTCGAAACTGTCGGACTCGTGGTTGTAGATGTTGAGACCCTTGAGCGTGGCGACGATGACGCGCCCGTCCTGGTCGGTGGCGATGTCGGTTATGCGGTCTTGCGTGAGGGTCGTGGGGTCGGCATCGTTGTGGCGATAGATGCTCTCCTCGCCGGTCGTGAGATTATAGCGGAAGATGCCGATGTTGGTGCCCACCCACAGGAAGCCGCTGCTCTCGGCGATGGACTCGACGATTGCCGCGCTATTGGTGAGATTTGGGTGTTGGTCTTGGCGGATTGTGACCTCGCGACGCTCGGGGGAGAACTGGCAGACGTAGATGTTGGACGCGGATGCGGCGTAGATGCCGCGGGAGCCGCGCTCGATGCTGGTGACGACGGCAGGAAGGTCGGCCTTGTCGAGAACCACGGGAGTGGCGTCGGAAGCGGACGAGGGACCGATGGCGACGATGGAGTGGTGGGCGGCGAGCCATACGAGGCCATTGTTGTCGGCTGCGAGGTGGTGGATGGCAGCGTCGGCGAGAGTATCTTTGCCGACGACGAGGGGGAAGGCGGTCATCTGCTCGGAGCGCGTGTCGAAGATGGAGACACCGCAGTCGGTGCCGATCCAGAGCTTTCCGTCGTTGGCAAGGGCGAGAGAGTGGACGAAATTGCTGCGCAGGGCGGGCGTATTAGCCACGTTGAACTCGCGGAATGAGTAGCCGTCATAGCGTACGAGGCCGTTGCCCCCCATGGCGAACCATGTGAAGCCCTTGTCGTCCAGGCACACGTTGTCGACGAGATTGCCCGGGAGACCGTCGGACATGCCGACGTGGCGCACGATGTGGTGGTCCCAAAAGTCGTTGGCAGCCATGACCATCGGAGAGGAACAAAGGAGGGTCAGGATGGCGAACGAGATACGGAATATGGTGTGTTTCATGCAGTTGGTGAGAGTGATAGCCATGGACTGTCGTGAAAGGTATTTTTGTGGAAAGTGGCGCAAATGTACCTTGAAATTAGTGAATGTTGACGAAAATTTCAAATTTATACGACTATCTTTGTTTAACACAATAAATTACGAAATGAAAATCGACGCACGAAAGAGCAGAAGAAAGATATTCTCCCTAACAGCAATACTTGCAACGGCAGCCCTCGTCAGCTCATGTGGTGGCGGGAGCAAACCACTTCCACAAGGTCAGGCAGACGTGCCTACGGAACTTCCAAAGGTCACATTCTCAGCTGATTCCGCCTACTCGTATGTGGCAGCCCAGGCGGCATTCGGGCCACGAGTCCCAGAGACCGAGGCACACGCCAAATGCGTGGACTACTTGACAGGCAAACTTAGGCAATTTGGAGCGGAAGTGACTGTGCAAGAGGCGGAAGGGACGGACTATGAGGGACGACCATTGAGGGTGAGGAACATAATTGGCACGTATAGGGCGGACCGCGTCAAAAGAGTGCTGCTTTGCGCACATTACGACAGTCGCCCATGGGCTGACCATGATGCGAACAAATCGTTGAGAGACAAACCAATAAGTGGCGCGAACGACGGGGCTTCGGGCGTCGGCGTATTGCTCGAGATAGCGCGACAATTGCAGGCTAAGGCCCCGACGGTGGGCGTAGACATCATATTTTTCGACGCAGAAGATGGCGGCACGCCCGACCATAAGCCGGTTGACGAGTATCGTCAGGACACGTGGTGCATCGGTAGCCAGCTGTGGGCGGAAGGACCAGGACGCGACGCCGCGCACAGGTATGGCATCTTGCTCGACATGGTTGGCGACTCAAGTGCCGTCTTCCCGATCGAGCAATTCTCTAAACGCAAGGCGCCCGAGGTGATCGACAAAATATGGACCATTGCGGAGCGCATGGGGCATGGCGACATCTTCACGCGCGCCGAGGGAAGCTACATCACCGACGACCATTACTACTTGAATAAGTTGACCAACGTCCCGACCGTCGACGTAATCCATTATGATGACGGATTTTGCAAGACGTGGCATACGCAGGACGACACGATTGAACACATAAGCTCGGCGACGCTTGACGTAGTGGGCAAGGTCATATTGACAGTGGTATACGCTGAGCGATGAGCGTAGGCGACAGTAATAGAGAGACTTACAGGGAATTGTGCCGTCGGGAGGGAGAGAGAATCCCCTTGATGGCTCGTGCGTGGTGGGTAGAGGCAGTCAGCTCATCGGTTGGCAAAGAGTGGAGAGCTGTGGTTGTGGAAAACACTGACGGACAGATTATTGCCGCCATGCCATACCAGATGACGAAAAAATGGGGAATGGGATTTATGCTGATGCCGCAGCTTACGCAGCTGAGCAACGTGTGGACAGCAAGCGGGACGGACAGGAAAGAGGGCGTGGCGAAAATCGTGAGACGACTGAAAGAGACGTGCAAAGAGGAGAGGGTGGTGATGGTGCAGATGGCAGCGAGAATGGAAGACGAAGAAGCGGAAATATTTGAGCAAGAGGGATTTAAAGGGAGAAAAAGAGTCAGTTACAGATTGCAGGACCTGAGCGACATGGCGGTCGTCGAGAAGAGATTCGCGAACGACAAGAGGCATAAAATCAAGAGGGCGGAGAAGAAAGGCATGGAATTGGACATGGCGATCGGCGCTGAAGACTTTTACGGACTTGCCGAGCGACACTATGGGCAGCGCGGCGAAGCTATGATGTACAGCCGCAAGATGTTGACCGCATTGTATGACGCTGGGAAGGAGAACGGCTGTTGCCAGATGTTTGGCGCGAGAGAGAAAGAGACGGGGACGTTGGCTGCGGCCATCATGATAGTGGCAGACGAGAGAGTGGCGTATTACCTTGCGACGGCCTTTGCGCCAGAGAATGCCAAAGACGGGGCGTTGGAATGGCTGACGCGAGAGAGCATCAGATGGGCGGCGAAGAGGGGCTTGACCTTCGACTTCGAGGGGTCGGAAGAAGAGAGAATAGCATTGGCATTCAGACACTACGGAGCCGAAGAGACGAGATATTGGAGTGGCGAATGGTATGCAAACAAGATAATAGAACAGGTCGTAGGACTGCTGACGAGAAAACGCAGAAGAAAGTAATACAGCAGCGTAAAGCGCAAAACACCGTGACTGATTGAAACCATTTTTCTTATTTTCGCATATAGACAAGAAATAAATAACACCAACAAAGATGGAAGCCAATAAGACACAAGAATTTGAATATACCGTAGAGCCTAGCCTTTTGGCAAACGCCATGGGCAGTGGCGACATGCCAGTGCTTGCCACGCCCGCCATGGTGGCCATGATGGAGAACGCGAGCATGAGGCTCGTAGCCCCTGAGTTGCAGGAAGGCGAGACGACCGTTGGCTCGATGATCAGCACGAGCCACTTGAAGCCATCGGCAGAGGGCGCAAAAATCGTGGTGAGCGCAACATTGACGGAGATCGACGGACGGAAGTTGACCTTCAAAGTCGTGGCCAAAGATGGCGAGACCGTCATTGGCGAGGCTGACCACATCCGCTACATCGTAGGCCGCGAGAGATTCTTGAGCAAAGTATATCCGGGTAAATAGCTGGACATGAGGGCGGTAGTCGCATTGATAGTGACGCTTGTAGCCTGCGTGTCGTGCGTCAGCTGTGGCATGCGAGCCGAGGCGAAGAGCATAGCCGCGTCGGAGATCGTCAAGAAACTCGGGCGTGGCGAGAGCGTCGTCGTCAATGGTGCGCACATAACGGGCGACCTCAACCTGACGGAGGCTGGCAATGGGCTGAAAGTCATGCCCTTGGCCCATGCGACGATTGAGGGCGAGGTGGCGTTTGTCAATTGCGTCTTCGAGGGGCGCGTCACCATGAGCGAGGAGCGCGAGGAAGGGCGGCAGATTGTGGCCGTGGACTTCTTGCGCGACGTGTCGTTTGTGGGTTGCAGCTTCTTGGGCGATGCCGATTTCAGCCAGTCGAGGTGCCGTGGACGGTTGACAGCCGAGCGTTGCACATTTAGGGAGGCGGTGAACATGGACGGCGCGCGATTTGACGGAGGAGCGGTATTGAACAAGACGGAAATATGGGGACGATGGTCGGCCTGCGCGGCGATATTTGGGCAAGGAAGCAGCATGATGGGAATGGCGTGCAAACAAGAGGTGATGATGCAACGTGCTAAGTTTGAGGGCGGTATCGTGATGACCGACTCGGAGCTTGGGCATTATACAGAGCTGTCGGGCATGTGGTCGTCGGGCGATATGAGCCTTGCGAATTGCAAAGTCGCCGGGCGGTTGGAAATGAGAAACGCATGGATCGGTGGAGGGATGAACATTTCGAACGCCCAGTTTGGCGGAAAAGTGACGATGGAGGGCGTGACAGCTCTTGTAAAAATAGAGACGCGCGGCGCACAGTTCAAAAACGGCACCGACGTGAGCAATTGCACATTCAAACTAAACTAAAAACCAGACATAAGTGAAAAATACACAACTATTTAGAGCAACGGCTGCCGCCATATCATTGGCTGCCAGCGTCTCACTGACATCATGCGAGGGCGACGTCCTCAGCACGATAATCGACGTCCTTGACTACCTGACGACCGACGACGGCACGACTATCGAGGCCGACGGCAAGGGACTTGGATGGTTGGAGAACGACGAAGACACGTCGACCATCGAAGACGACATCCAGATCAACACGAACGACGACAGCGAGGTTGGCGCGTCTCTGCCGAGCAGTGTCGACCTGACGCGCTACCTACCGCCTATCGGCAACCAAGGCAACTACGGAACGTGCGTGGCATGGGCCACGGCGTATAACTGCCGCACGTGGCTCAATGCTCATGCCAACGGACTGTCGAAGAGTGAGTTGAGCTACGCAAAGAACGTCTTCAGCCCCGCTGATATGTTCAAGGCCATCCCAAGCAGCCAAAAAGGCACAGGATGTGCAGGCACGAGCTTCCAGCCCGCTTTTGACAAGATGGTGACCCGCGGCGTGGCGACATGGCAGACGTCGCCATACGTTACAAGCTCGTCGGATTGCGACTGCTCGAACACCAGCAGCGAGAATAGTGACGCCGCGAAATATAAGATCAAGTCATACCGCGAGATTGACATCCACTCCGTCAAGACCGTAAAACGCTATCTGTATGAGGGACATCCTGTTGTCTTTGGCGCTAAGCTTGGAGACAACTTCATGGCGTGCAACAGCTCGAGCGTCATATATTCCAACGGCACGTTCAACAACACGGGTATGCACGCCTACCACGCCATGATGATCGTCGGTTATGACGACAACCGCGGCAGCAATGGAGCGTTCAGGATCGTCAACTCGTGGGATACGACGTGGGGCGATAGCGGCTACGCGTGGATTGACTGCAACTTCTTGTGCAGCGAGGCGTTCGCCTATGCCGGGTTCGTCGCATACCTTGACGGCGATGACCAGACATCGTATGGCAGCGAGGCGTCGGACGTTGACCTCCAGCCATATAAGGTGACCGACACTGACGATGAGACCGACAGCGACCCTACGTGGCGCACCTTGGTCTACGACGTTTGCAACGCAGGCAGCGGCACTGTAAAATCCTCAACGTCATGGGGTAACGCCTATCTGCTCTACGACGCTTATAACGCCAATAACTACACCATCGTCCTTATCGACATCTATTCTGACGCCTTCGACCTTGAGAAGGGCGAGATGAACGGCGCATGGGACGAGAGCGAGGCAAAAGCCGCGCTCGGGCTTACGGCACAGGGCTACTCGCTGACGAATATCGACATCCCCGGCAACTCGTCGGTCGCCAGCACTGTCGAGGGCGAGGATTGCTACTTCTCGTGGACTTATAAGATGCCTGACGTGACGGGAAAATACTACCTCGTGCTCATTGCCGACGCTTTCGGATCGGTCGAGGAGAGCGACGAGACGAACAACTACTACTTCCTAACCACCGCCGACGGAGGCCCTCTGACCGTGACCAATGGCGTCATAAGCGACGAGATTGGAAACAACAAGGCACTCTCCATGCCCAAGCGCGCGCAGAACGCCCATTTTGCCGAGCAGACGGCCGTCAACGCCACGGCTCCCAACACCTATTCGCCTGCTGAAATATCCGCCATGCTCAACGAAGCTCGGAAGAGTGGCGAGTTGCGCAACAAGGCACTCGAATGGACAAGGTCTGCAAACTCGCAACTTGCCCGCCCTCGCAAGATTATGAAACTAAACAAATAACATGAAAAACAAGATATTCAAGACGTTAGGCGCAGCTGCTGTGGCTCTCGTCGTATGCCTTAGCGTCAGCTCGTGCGCCGAGTTGCTCTCAATGTCGTCATCATCATCCTCCTCGTCATCCACACAGAAGCAGACGACAACCACGACGACCACCACTACCACGACAACCGACAGCAGCCAAAGCCAGAAGTCGAATGCGGGTCGCGCCACGACGAGCGGCAGCACGTCAAAGGGGCGAACGACGGTTAAGAAATAGCGCGACGGCAGACGCATTGTGCATATTTATACCAAAACAATGCATATTGCTGCATAAAAATAACGGCTGCCCCATTTGTAGTCGGATAAGTATTACACGTAAAAGCGCGACAGCCCCCCTTTTAGAATTGGGGGCTGTCGCGTATTTTCATACAATTTGTTTAACTTTACCCTTGATATGTCTATCGTCATCAGCAACATAACAAAAAGCTACGGAAGCCAGCTGGCTCTCGATGGTGTTTCGGCATGCATTGAGGAGGGACAGGTCGTCGGTCTTTTAGGCCCTAATGGAGCCGGAAAATCAACGCTTATGAAGATCGTGACCGGCTACGTGCGACCCGACAGCGGCAACGTCAGCGTGTGCGGCATGGACATAAACAGCGAGCCTATGGCCGTGCGCCGTCTGATAGGCTACCTCCCGGAGCACAACCCCCTCTACCTCGACATGTACGTTAAAGAGTACCTGACGATGGTGGCGGGCATGTATGGAGCGCCCGACAAGGCGTCGCGCGTCGGGGAGCTTGTCGAGATGACGGGTCTCACGCCCGAGGCTCACAAGCCGATAGGGGCATTGTCGAAGGGCTATCGGCAGCGCGTCGGAATCGCCCAAGCCCTCATAGGCGACCCTAAAGTCGTTATCCTCGACGAGCCGACGACGGGTCTCGACCCCAACCAGATTGTCGAGGTCCGCGAGCTGATACGCAGCCTTGCGAAAGACAGGACGGTGGTGTTGTCGACACACATCATGCAGGAGGTCGAAGCCGTCTGTGACCACATCATCATCATCGACCGCGGGCACGTCAAGGCGCGTGGCAGCGTCGATGAGGTTTTGAGCATGGCGCGTGGCGGGCAGGCGGTGGACGTGGAGTTCGCCGCCGACGTTGACGCCGAGACCCTTGCCCATGAGCTCAAAGCGTCGGTCACCGCCACGGGGCCAAGAAGGTTCAGACTTTCGGCTCCATCGGACGACGACGACTTGCGCCTTACGGCATTCAGGTATGCCGTGAGACATGACAACGCGATACTTCGCCTCGTTGCGGCGACAGAAGATATAGAGGACGTCTTCCACAAGTTGACGGCTCACTAAAGAAACCAAAGACAAAAAACACAAAAACGAACTAACGATATGGCAGACAAATTGATCGTGAAAGAACTTGACAACGTGACTGTCCGTTTCTCCGGCGACTCTGGAGACGGCATGCAGTTGGCAGGCAACATCTTCTCAACAGTGTCGGCTACCGTGGGCAACAGCATCAGCACGTTCCCCGACTACCCGGCCGACATCCGCGCGCCGCAAGGCTCACTGACAGGTGTGTCTGGCTTCCAGGTCCACATTGGCGCCAGCGTCGTCTACACCCCTGGTGACAAGTGCGACGTCCTCGTAGCCATGAACGCGGCGGCTCTGAAGACCCAGTACCGCTACGCCAAGCCCGACGCCACGATCATCATCGACACCGACGCATTCCGCGAGAGCGACCTCAAGAAAGCCGCCTTCGAGACGCAAGACCCTCTGGCGGAGATGGGCATCGACCCGGATCGCGTCATCGCCTGCCCTATCACCCAGATGGTCAAGGATTGCCTTGCCGACTCGGGCATGGACGTCAAGAGCATCGTCAAGTGCCGCAACATGTTCGCCCTCGGCCTCGTCTGCTGGCTCTTCAGCCGCGACCTGGATATCGCCTATAACTTCCTCCGCGAGAAATTCGCCAAGAAGCCCGGTGTCGCCGATGCCAACATCAAGGTCATCCAGGCCGGCTACGACTATGGTCACAACACCCACAGCTCGGCTGCCAACGTCTACCGCGTCGAGAGCAAGGTGAAGACCCCTGGCCGCTACATGGACATCACGGGCAACAAGGCCACAGCCTATGGTCTCATTGCCGCAGCCGAGAAGGCTGGTCTCCGCCTCTTCCTCGGCTCTTACCCTATAACACCGGCCACCGACATTCTCCACGAGCTTTCTAAGCATAAGTCTTTGGGCGTCATCACCGTACAGTGTGAGGACGAGCTTGCGGGTTGCTCCTCGGCTCTCGGCGCGTCTTTCGCTGGCGCGCTTGGCGTAACCTCGACATCCGGCCCTGGCGTCTGCCTTAAGAGCGAGGCCATGAACCTTGCCGTCATCCTCGAGCTCCCACTTGTCGTCGTCGACGTGCAGCGCGGCGGTCCAGCCACTGGCCTTCCTACCAAGAGCGAGCAGACCGACCTTCTCCAGGTTCTCTTCGGTCGTAACGGTGAGAGCCCCATGCCTGTCGTGGCGGCCACGTCGCCCGTCGATTGCTTCGACGCCGCTTATCAGGCTTGCAAGATCGCCCTTGAGCACATGACCCCTGTCGTCCTCTTGACCGACGCTTTCGTGGCCAACGGCTCTGGCGCATTCCGCCTGCCCGAGCTCGACAAGTTCCCCGCCATCAAGCCTCCCTACGTACCCGAGGAGCTGAAGGGCAAATGGACTCCCTACATGCGCAACGAGGAGAACGACGTCCGCTACTGGGCAGTCCCCGGTCGCGAGGGTTTCCAGCACATCCTCGGCGGTCTCGAGAAAGACAACAAGACGGGTGCCATCTCGACCAACCCTGAGAACCATGACCTCATGTGCCGCCTCCGTCAAGCCAAGATCGACAAGATCGAGGTTCCCGACGTCGAGGTCCTTGGCGACAAGGACGACGCCGACCTGCTCATCGTGGGCTTCGGCGGAACCTACGGCCACCTGCATGCGGCTATGGACGAGATGAGGGCCAAGAGCGAGAAAGTGGCATTGGCTCACTTCAAGTTCATCAACCCTCTGCCAGCCAACACCGCGGAGGTCATGAAGAAATACAAGAAAGTCGTCGTGGCCGAGCAGAACCTTGGTCAGTTCGCCGCCTTCCTGCGCATGAAGGTCGATTGCTTCGCCCCCTACCAGTTCAACCAAGTCAAGGGTCAGCCCTTCGTCGTCAACGAACTCGTCGAGGCTTTCGAGAAAATCATCAAGGGTTAGGGAATTTCAACATCAAGCACTAAAGAAACATCATGAGCGATTTCAGCATAAACGACTATAAGAAAGGCCAACCCCGCTGGTGCCCAGGCTGTGGCGACCACTTCTTCCTGGCCTCACTCCATAAGGCAATGGCCGAGCTTGGCGTAGCTCCTTGGGACACTGCCGTCATCTCCGGCATCGGCTGCTCCAGCCGCCTGCCCCACTACATGGCCACCTACGGCATGAACACCATACACGGCCGTGCGGCAGCCATCGCCACAGGCACGAAGGTCGCCAACCCCAACCTGACCGTCTGGCAGGTCTCTGGCGACGGCGACGGTCTCGCCATCGGCGGCAACCACTTCATCCATGCCAACAGGCGCAATATCGACCTCAACATGATATTGCTCAACAACCGCATCTACGGCCTCACCAAGGGACAGTATAGCCCGACGTCGCCACGCGGTTTCGTCTCCAAGTCGTCGCCCTACGGCACCGTCGAGGACCCGTTCCGCCCTGCCGAGCTGTGCTTCGGAGCCCGCGGCCACTTCTTCGCTCGCGCCGTGGCCACCGATGCCGCAGGCACGGTCAATATCCTCAAGGCTGCCTATCAGCACAAGGGCGCGTCGGTCTGCGAGATTCTCCAGAACTGCGTCATCTTCAATAACGGCACCCACGATTCCGTCTACAGCTCCGAGGGCCGTAAGCTGAACGCCATCTACGTCGAGCATGGCAAGCCTCTTGTCTTCGGCAAAGACAATGAGTTCGGTCTCGTCCAGGACGGCTTCGGTCTCAAGGTCGTAAAGATTGGCGAGAACGGCGTCACCATCGACGATATCCTCGTTCACGACGCTCATTGCCAAGATAATACGCTTCAGCTGAAGCTCGCCCTCATGGAGGGTCCCGATTTCCCAATCGCGTTGGGCGTAATCCGCGACGTCGAGGCTCCTACCTACAACGACGCCGTCTGGGCGCAGCTCGATGAGGTCTCCGAGAAGAAGAAGTACCATAACTTCGCAGAACTCCTCGAAACAAACGACATCTGGGAGGTAAAATAATATTGCCCAAATACACTAATGGGGGCTGACGATACGTGTCGTCAGCCTCTTTTTTGTTCATTTTTTCGTAGAAGCTATGGTTTCGCTTGTCTTATAAAGCAGTCAATATGCATAGAAACTATGCATTATTTATACTCGCTCAGCAAAAAGCTACATTGTGTGACGTTTTTTTGTACTATATTCGCAAAGTCTGAGGGAATGCTTTTACACTTATCAACGAACGCAAACACAACGCACCGCACGGAACATCCTCGCAGACAGGAACGTATAAAATCAACGATGAACTTATACCTCAGCCTATACAATTACGTCAACATCGCCGTTGTTGGCGTTCTTTTCGCACTTGAAATGGTGCTTATGTTACGGCATGTGCGCAGAGACAATGAATTGGTTCGCTATCGTCGGTCAAGGAATTGCCTCATGGGCGTGTTTGCCCTTATTGGCTCCGACCTCATATTCTCGCTCGTGGCTAACAACTTGCCTGTCAATGACTTTGTCGATACGGCTATTGATGTCCTTTTCTATACGCCTGTCGCAATTCTGTTCGCATGGATGTGCAGCTGGCTCGTCGACGAGAACCCCGACTACCGTCTGAAGATTGTCCGCGACGTTATGATATGGATTCTGACACTTGTGGGGGTGGTTGTCGCAATGAACCTGCCCGACGTTCAAGTGTCGAGATACTTGCTGTGGGGCATCCTTGTTTTCTGGTTCTTTTTCATCTGTAGCTTCGCTCGCAGAATCTTTATCTGTTTCAGGAAGGCGAAGAAAAGGATTGAGAACTTCTATTCAGACGATGTCGTGGTGGGACTCAACAGCTTGAGCCGTGGAGTGCTGACGTTTGTCACCTTTGGCATGGTGAGCCCGTTTTTCGCAGTGATGTCTCCAGAAATCAACACCTTCTACCTCGTCTGGGGCTGCGTGGTCTACATCATCCTCTGCGTGACGTTGCTCAACTACTATGACTCTTTCGAGATGATTGACAGGGTCATACACCCCAAAGAGAGCTTCGATGCCGAAGCCCTCTCGAAAGAGGAGATGACGCAGGTGCGATGGCTCATGAAAGGGTGGGAGGAGAAACTTAACTTCCGCAAGCGGGGCATCACTATCAACGATTTAGCGGCAGACATCAAGCGTAAAGTGCCAGAAGTCGCTGCCGTCATCGAGGCTTCTGAAGACAAATCCTTCCACGCCTATATCGACCGTCTGAGGGTCAGCGACGCGCAGACGCTCCTTGTCCACTATCCACATGAATCAATGGATATGATAGCCGACCGTGTAGGCTACCGAAACGAGGAGGAACTGACCATCTATTTCAAGAAAGTAACCAACGTTACGCCATCCGATTGGCGCTCGGGTGTCCTTAAGCTCATGGAATGAGCGTTTTGAACATTCGTCCCGATGGTCTGACGCTCCCTGCGGCAGAGATTGCCGACAAGGTCAACGAGTCCCTCGAAAGAAATTCCCAACTTGTTATTACTGCGCCACCCGGCGCCGGCAAGTCCACTCTGTTGCCGCTGACCATCCTCAAGAGCCTTCCCGAGGATGGCGGTTCTGTCGTCATGCTCGAGCCACGCCGCCTCGCCGCACGCCAGATTGCCGAGCGGATGGCGCAGCTCGTCGACGAGGAAGTCGGGCAGACGGTGGGCTACACCGTGCGCTTCGACAGCCGACGCGGCGAGAAGACGCGCATAGAGGTCGTCACCGAAGGAATCCTCACCCGACGCCTCGTAGGCGACCCGACGCTCGAGGGCGTGAGTGTCGTCATCTTCGACGAGTTCCATGAGCGCAGCATATTTGCCGACGTGGCCCTGGCCTTGGCTCGTGAGGCGCAGCAAGTCTTGCGTCCCGACCTCAAGATCGTCATCATGTCCGCCACCATCGACGCGACGGCCATATGCAAGATGCTCGACGCCCCTCTCATCGAGAGCCGAGGACGGATGTTCCCCGTCGACGTGAGACGAGGCGACGAGTGCGACGCTCTCTCATGTCCCGAGGTCGTAGCCGCGACCGTGCGCCAAGCCCATCAAGACAACGATGGAGACATTCTCGCCTTCCTGCCCGGCGAGGCTGAGATACGTCGCGCGACGTCACTCCTCGAAGGCAGGCTCGGCGCCACACGCGTCATGCCCCTCTACGGCATGCTCTCACAAGGCGAACAACGTCGTGCCATCGCGCCCAGCAGGGTGGGGGAGCGCAAGGTCGTCCTCGCCACACCGATAGCCGAGACGTCGCTCACCATAGAGGGTGTCCGCGTCGTTGTCGATTCGGGCCTCTGCCGCCAAATGGTCTTCGACCCGCAAAGCGGGCTCAGCCATCTCGAGACGGTGCGCATCTCGATGGACATGGCCGACCAGCGAACAGGACGCGCCGGACGTGTGGCGCCAGGCGTATGCTACCGACTATGGAGCCTCGCCACCGAGCACCGCATGGCACCCATGCGCAAGCCCGAGATTGAGACTGCCGACCTCGCGCCCATGACACTCGACATAACGGCATGGGGCGAGCGCGACCCTATGAGGCTCACGTGGCTCACGCCTCCGCCATCAAGCCATATTGCCCAAGCCAAGAACCTGCTCCTCATGCTCGACGCCATAGATGCCGAGAGCCGTTTGACGGCCCACGGGTGCGA
The DNA here is from genome assembly GCA_963616565.1 of Clostridium sp. CAG:343. Taxonomy (GTDB): domain Bacteria; phylum Bacteroidota; class Bacteroidia; order Bacteroidales; family Marinilabiliaceae; genus W3P20-009. The sequence goes on along the minus strand of CAVEKX010000001.1, from coordinate 506,687 downwards.
ACTTGCCAAGATGCCATGCCACCCTCGCATTGCGCAGATGATGACCGCTGCCGAGACGCGCGAATTGAGGTGCCTGGCTGCCGACTTGGCTGCGCTGATGGAAGAGAAAGACCCTATGGCGCGAGACGAGAACGCCGGGGCGGACATCAGCCTCCGTGTCGAGACTTTGCGCCACTTCCGCAGCCATAAGAGCGGAGGCGGCAAGGCATGGGACAGGATTGCTAAAATAGCCGAACAATACAGAAGAATTTGCCACGAGGGCGATGCCGACAATGGCCCGTTCTCCCCGACCGACGCGGGAATGCTGCTCGCTGCGGCATATCCCGAGAGGATAGCTTCGGCGCGCGATGGTCGCCACGGGCTCTTCATGCTCTCCAGTGGCGACATGGCTCAATTGCCTAAGAATGACGACCTTGCCGCCGAGCCGTGGATTGTGGCTGCCAATGTTAACGCCAAGGAGGGTGTCGGCAGAATTTTCCTCGGTGCGCCCGTCGATCCGCAGGACTTGCAACACATGGTGCGCCAACGCGACGTCGTGGCGTGGGACATGAAGCGTGGCGAGGCTGTGGCGCGCCGCGAGTTCCGCATCGGAGGTCTCGTCCTCGGCTCCAAGACCATAAAAGAGCAAAACCGCGACCTCATAGTCGACGCCATCTGTCAAGCTGCGCGCAAGGATGGCGAGCGCATGCTGGATTTCAATGACGATGTCGCGGCATATCAGCAGCGCGTGAAGACGGTGGCAGAGTGGCATCCCGAGATGGAACTGCCCGACGTCTCGACGCCTGCCGTTCTCGACTGTGCGCCCGATTGGCTGCCCATGTTCCTCGGGCGCGCCACGACGGTTGCCGAGATGAAGAAGATCGACATCTTGCCCGCTGTGCAATCCATGCTAACCTATGAGCAGCAGCAGGCGGTAGATCGTCTCGCTCCCGAGCGCATCGAGGTTCCGACGGGCAGCAAGATCCGTATCGAATATCGTCAGGCGGCCGAGGCTCCCGTCCTCCGAGTGCGCCTCCAGGAGGTTTTCGGCATGGCGCATACCCCGAGGGTCGATGGTGGCAAGCGTCCTGTCCTCATGGAGCTTCTCTCGCCTGGCTACAAGCCCGTCCAGCTGACACAAGATCTTGAGAGCTTTTGGCAAAACACCTATTTCGAGGTGCGCAAAGAGCTCAAACGCCGTTACCCGAAACACTCATGGCCCGACGACCCTATGGAGGCCGAGGCTGTGCGAGGCGTCAAGAGGAAACAATAGACAGCGTGATTTTACCAAATCTTCTTACGTCATATTTACGTAACTTCGCAACGTTAATAACATTAAGCCCCTTACCACAGTGGAAAAGACAAGCTACGCCATTGGCATGAACATTGGCGCCAACCTGCTCCAGAGCGGAGCCAAGAACATCGATAGCGAGGCGCTCGCACGCGGTCTCGCCGACGTCCTCAACGGCAAAAAGACCGAAATTGAGCCCCGTGAGGCTGGCAGCATCCTCAACAAGTATTTCGCCGAGCTCGAAGAGGCAAAGAGCCAAGAGGCTATCGCCGACGGCGCAGCTTTCCTTGCTGCCAATGGCCAGCGCAGCGAGGTGACGACACTCCCCAGCGGTCTCCAATACGAGGTCATCAAGATGGGCGACGGTCAGAAGCCTAAGGCCACCGACACCGTACGTTGCCACTACAAGGGCACCCTCATCGACGGCACCGAGTTCGACTCCTCCATCCGCCGCGGTCAGCCTGCCGACTTCCCCGTCAATGGTGTCATCGCTGGTTGGGTCGAGGCCCTTCAACTCATGCCTGTTGGCTCCAAGTGGAAGCTCTTCATCCCCTATAACCTTGGCTACGGAGCGCAAGGCGCAGGCCAGAGCATCCCTCCCTACGCTGCCCTCATCTTCGAGGTCGAGCTTCTCGACATCCTCTAAATCGATTATAACACACAAATTATAACAATGAAGAAATTATTCTTAGCCATGGGCGCTCTCGTTGCGCTCACCAGCTCATGCAGCGGTGGCGTCAGCCCCAAAGCAGATCTCAAGAACGCGCAAGACTCTATCAGCTACGCTCTCGGCGTCGTCGTCGGCAACTCTATGGCTCAGCAGCTCAAGCAGATGCCTTTCGACACCATCGATGTCAAGGTCTACGCTGGCGCGCTCGCCAATAGCAAGCCCTCCGAGAAGTACCTCGAGTACATCCAGTCGCAGCTCGACACCATCTACTCCGACCTCTTCATGGCTGGCTGCCGCGCGCAACTCGCTCTCGGCAAGGCTGCCCTGACCCCCGAGCTCGCTGAGGGTATCCTCAACAACAAGGCTGCGGCAACCCGCATGGCAAAGCAGAAAGAGCGCGACGAGCTCGCAGCTAAGAACCTCGCCGAGGGTCGCTCCTTCCTCGATAGCAACATCAAGAACGAGGGCGTCGACAGCACCGCTACCGGTCTCCAGTACAAGGTCATCGTCATGGGCAAGGGCCCGAAGCCTGCCGCCAACGACCGAGTAAAGGTCAACTACCGTGGCACCCTCATCGACGGCACCGAGTTCGACGCTTCTAAGGATGAGCCTATAACCCTCTCCCTCAATGGCGTCATCGCCGGTTGGAAAGAGGCTCTCCAAATGATGCCTGTCGGCTCCAAGTGGCAGATCTACGTCCCCTCCGATCTCGCTTACGGCAAGCGCGGCGGTGGCGAGAAGATTGGTCCTAACGCAACCCTCATCTTCGACATCGAGCTTGTCGAGATCGTGAAGTAATCACGCTCCGTAAGTCTCTCATAGCGTCCCTGCCGGGCTTTGTCCTGGTGGGGGCGTTTTCGTATGTCACAATAAACGCTAACTTTGTAATAGTTCTTTTTAAGGAAAATACTGCAACTCCAATGACGTTTTCCGTCAATATCAATATCTGACCAGCATGAACATCGCTCTTCTTACGGCCGGCGGCACAGGCAACCGCATGGGACAAGACATACCGAAACAGTTCATGTTCGTCGAGGGCGCGCCAATCATCATCCATACCATGAGCGCGTTCCAGCGCCATCCCGATGTCGACGGAATAGCTGTCGTCTGTCTCGAAGGTTGGGAGACAATCTTGACTTCCTATGCCAACCAGTTCAATATCACCAAGTTCAAGTGGACGTTCAAGGGCGGCAAGTCGGGCATGGAGTCCATCCACAACGGCATATACGGCTTGCGCGAAAAGGGCATGCCCGATGACTCCATCGTCATCATCCACGATGGAGTCCGTCCTCTCGTCTCACAAGACATAATTTCCTCAAGTATCGCGAGCTGCAAGGCTTTCGGCAACGCCATAGCGGGAATCCAGTGCCGCGAGGCCATTCTCGAGACCCCCGATGGCGCCACGTCAAATCATAGCGTCCCACGCGACTCCCTCATCCGCACCCAGACGCCACACACTTTCTTCCTCGGCGACATCATTGCCGCCCATGAGGAGGCAAAAGCCAAGGGTATCACAAATTCCGTGGCCTCATGCACGCTCCTCGCAGAGCTTGGCGGACGGACAATGCACCTCACCCCAGGCTCCGAGAAAAACATCAAGGTCACGACCGTCGAGGACATCGAGATCATGAAAGCCCTCCTCCACGTCTCCAAAGAGTCTTGGCTCAAATGACCTCCTACCTCCAAGACATCCAATGTGCCGCCCTCGCTGACGTGCCATGGGGCAAGCTCGACGGCTGCAATATCCTCATTACTGGAGCCACGGGGCTTATCGGCTCGTGTCTCGTCGACGTCCTTATGGCTCATGACGATGCCACGTTCCACGTCTACGCCGCTGGGCGAAGCGAGCAACGTGCCCAGTCCCGTTTCTCCGCCTACCTCTCCAACCCCCGATTCCATTTCCTGCGCTACGACGTTACCGAGCCGGTGGCATCCGACGTCCCTTTCCATTTCATCGTCCATGCCGCAAGTGGTGCCGCCCCGCAAGCTTTTGCCCACACTCCCGTCGAGGTCATGAAGTCCAATTTCCTTGGAACTCTCAACCTCCTGGATTATGGTCGCGCCCATGGCCTCCGACGCCTCCTCTACGTGTCGTCAGGCGAGGTCTATGGCCAATGCTCCGTGCCCGGTATTTCCGAGCTCGACAGCGGCTACGTCGACCCCACGAGACCGCGCAGCTGCTACCCCTCCTCCAAACGAGCTGCCGAGACCCTGTGCGCCTCTTTTGCCGACGAGTATGGTGCCGATGTCGTCATCGCCCGCCCGGCGCATATCTATGGTCCCCACTTCACCGAGTCCGACAATCGTGTCTATGCCCAGTTCATCCGTAACGTCCTGCGTGGCGAGGATATAGTCATGAAAAGCGACGGCTCTCAGTTGCGCTCCTGGTGCTATGTCGTCGATTGCATTACGGCCATGCTCCATATCCTCCTCAAAGGTGTCAATGGCGAAGCCTACAACATATCCGACAATTCGTCTGCCGTGTCAATCAAGCAGTTGGCTGAGATGGTTGCTAAGATTGGTGGTCGCAATGTCATCATGGATGTCCCTGTGGACGATGAGAAGAGGGGCTATAATCCTGTGACGCGTTCCGTTTTCCTCACCGACAAGATTGAGGCTCTCGGATGGAAAGTGTCGGGCTCAATGTATGACAAGATGGCATCGACAATAGCCGAGGCTCGCAACATGCTGAAACAATGAATCTTGACGAAGAAATAAGGGATGGCTATACTGTGACGGCCAAGATGAAGCGCGTGTGGGATATCCAACTCCGAATTGTCCGACGCGTCCTCGAGGTCTGCCAAAAGCATAACATCACCATTTGGGCCGACGGCGGCACACTCCTCGGCGCAGTCCGCCATAAAGGCTACATCCCGTGGGATGACGACATCGATCTCTTCATGACGCGCGAGAACTATGATCGTCTCCTTGCCGTCGCGCCTCAGGAGTTCACGCACCCCTTTTTCTTCCAATGCGCCTACACCGACCGCCTCTACTTGCGCGGTCACGCTCAGGTACGCTATGACGGGACAACCGCTCTCCTCGCCCCTGATGTCGACCGCCCATACCACTGCGGCATCTTCATCGACATCTTCGTCTACGATGCCCTCCCTGCCGATAAGCACGAGTTCGTCCGCCGTCTCATTCGCGCCGAGCGTCTCCGTAAGCTCATGCGCTCGCGTGTCGCCGATCGTCTCTCCCTTTCCGACCCCAAGGCGTCGCTCCTCCATCTCTACAGCCTCGCCTATTTCGCCCTCCATCCTTTCCGCAAGGTCTTCGCCCGTTTTGACAATCTCTATGCCGCGCGCGACTGCCGACGGTCGTCAGATTTCTCCTGCCCCGCCTTCGATGTCGCCAGTGTTTTCAAGATTGTCCGCCGTGCCGAATGGCTTGCCGATACCGTGTGGCTCCCCTTCGAGGATATCTCGCTCCCCGCTCCCGCCAACTACGATGCCGTCCTGCGAAATCAGTATGGCGACTACATGACACCCGTCAAAGCCCCAACTCTCCACGGCAGCGTCTATTTCGACACCGAACGCGACTACCGCGACGTCATCAAGGATGTCAAGGCAGGCAAGATAAAGCTCGATAACTAAACCCATAAACCACAATATTTTACACCATGGTCGCCATAGTCGTAGTGACTTTCAATAGGTTAGCCCTTCTGAAAGATCTTATCCTTTCTCTTAAGGAGCAGCAATATTCTGATAATAAAATCATTGTAGTCAATAACGGCTCGACGGATGGCACGACGGAATGGCTCGCAGAGCAGCAAGGGCTCGTCGTCATCAATCAGGAGAATGTCGGTGGCGCAGGCGGCTTCTTTACCGGCATGAAGTATGCGGCTGAGAATGACGAGTTTGACTATTGTTGGGTCATGGATGATGATGTCCTCTGCCCTCCCGATGCGCTTACCGAGCTTATCAATGCTGCCCATGCCGATCCATCGGCTGGTTTCGTGTGCAGCCGCGTAGTGAGCGAGGATGATGAGGATCTAAATGTTCCAATTCCTGCCTACCTGCGTCGTGGGCACCCTTATCCGCTGACGTTCTCCCGCGTCGCCTCCGACGCCATGGTCGAGGTCGAACGAGCAACGTTCGTCTCCGTTCTCATCCCCGTGGCTAATATCCGCAAATATGGTCTCCCCCTTCGCGAGTTCTTCATCTGGGGCGACGATACCGAATACACCCTACGCCTCTCTTCCTCAATGCCTTGCTACATCGCTTGCCGCAGCAAGGTCACCCACCGTCGCCAAAACAAAGGAGGTCTCGATTTCCTGACTGAGCAGAACCCCCGACGGTTAAAGATGTACTTCTATTTCTATCGCAACTGCTTCGTCTACACGCGCCGATGGAACACCAAGAGGTTCGCTGTCGCCAAATTGGCTCTCGAGCAACTGGTTTTGCTCGCCAAGCTGCTGCTCAAGTTCGATTTCAAACGCTTCCGAATACTCGCTTCGGCAACATGGGCGGGACTGTGGTTTAATCCTAAGACTCTATTCCCCAATGGGTTGACTGCTCCCGACAAGAACGTCTAAAATTCCCTCTCCATCGCCCCATCTATCCTTCTTTTGCACTTCCTTTTCCCCCGACTTTTTCGTATATTTGTCCAACTAAGGACCTGTATATGCTAAAAGCCCTTCTCCCTCTCTTCTTCCTCTTCTTGACGATGGCGGCGGCCGTCGCCCAGGATGCCAATGGGCAACTCAATCAAGTTGTCAATGGTCGCCGGCAAGGTCCATGGCGCATTGAGGGACGAAGCGGCAAAACCGACCAAGGCAACTACGTCGACGGCAAGAAGGACGGAGAGTGGGTCACCACCGCGTCCGATGGGGTCGTCCGCTCCCGTGTCACCTTCGTCAACGGCGTTCCCAAGGGCCCTGCCTCCTACTACTATCCCGACGGCTCCGTCATGGAGTCTGGCTATTGGAATGTCGACCACTGGGAGGGAGGCTACGCCCGATTCCACAACAACGGCAACAAGTCCTGCGACTTCCAGTACGACTCCAAAGGCAAAAGGACAGGAACGCAGACCTACTACCACGAAAACGGAAAGGTCATGTTCCAAGGTCAATGGCAATCAGGCAAAATCAACGGCCCGCTTGCCATCTACAATGAGCAAGGGCGTAAGGTGATGGAGCGCAACTACGATGCCAACGGCAAGTTCCAAGGCGAGCTCGACATCGATGAGCCAAAACCCAAACAACCAAGCTCTTCGTCCCCTGTGCAACAGACCCCTGCCTCATCCACAACCTTCCAAGGCTCTGGCGATTTCACCATCTACGACTCTCGCGGACGCAAGGAACTGGCCGGAACTTTCAAGGACGGCAAACTCGTAACAGGCGACAAATACATCTACGACGCCAACGGAAAGCTCATCCGCATCGACAAATACCGCGACGGCAAGAAAATAGGCTCGTCTAAGCCACGATAAAAGTCACGAACTTTCAAACGCTGCTAACCTAAAACCTCCATGCAATACCAAGATACGCGCAAGGCTTCGTCGGCGCGCGCCATCCTCAGGGTCATTTTCGCATTCCTCGCGATATTGTCGCTTTTGGCAATATTCAGCGACGACGCTGCCATGCTCCGACTCCGTCTGCCTCTGCTCGCCTTGCTCGCAATCTCTTTCTCTCTCGCCGCCGTCGGGGGGCTTTGCGAGGTCTCCATAGCCGCCGATGACGATTACATCGACATCCGATGCCAGCAAATCCTCTTCCCTAAAGGTAGAGACCGCGTATACTCAATCGGGGCTGGGCGACTAATCTCTTGGCGTAAGGTCTCGATCCTTTTCCTGCATTATGTATATATCGACTACGTCGGTCATAATGACCACCATCGACATGTCTGCGTTGGTCTGACGCTCGTCCCCTCTCGTGTGCGCCACGAGCTCTACGACCATCTCCATAAGATTCTCAAATTTCAAGAACACAACAGATAATGAACGTCATATCACAAGATTGCCACGTCTTCGCCTCTTCCAACGTCAACGCCGATCTCTCTTCCATCCTCGCCGGGCGCGACCCGAAGCAGGTGTTCCTCCTCACTGACGATGGCTCTCTGTCCCACTGTCTCCCCCTCCTCGGCTCTATCGATGCCATCCAGCAAGACCACATCATAACCATCCCCGCCTCCGACGATCATAAGGACTACACTTCCGCCTTGAAGGTCTGGGAGTTCCTCAGCAGCCATGGCGCGACGCGCAAGGCGATCCTCGTCAACCTCGGCGGCGGCATGCCATGCGACCTCGGCGGCTTCTGCGCAGCGACGTTCAAGCGCGGCATCGAGTTCATTAATATCCCCACGACGCTCCTCGCACAAGTCGATGCCTCCCTCGGAGGCAAGACGGGTATGAACCTCGGCTCCCTCAAAAACGAGATTGGTGTCTTCGCCAAAGCAAGCCACGTTCTCATCTCTGCCGATTTCCTCCGCACGCTCGACCGCGACAATCTTCTCTCCGGTTTCGCCGAGATGATCAAGCACGCCCTCATTCACGATAAGGATGAGCTCGAGGCTCTTCTCGATTTCGATTTCGACAATGTCGATTACGATAAGCTACACGACATGGTGGCGCGTTCCATCATGATTAAAGATTTCTTCGTCAAGGCCGACCCCACGGAGCACGGCATCCGCAAGGCTCTCAACTTCGGTCATACTTTCGGCCACGCTTTCGAGACTTTCTCCATGCGCCACGGGCGTCCCGTCCTCCACGGCGTAGCCGTCGCCTACGGCATGGTCTGCGAGGTCTTGCTCAGCCGCGACAAGACAGGTCTCCTTGCATCTGCTGCCAACGACCTCGCCTCTAAGATCGAGCGTCTCTACGGCAAACCACAGGTCTCTATGTCCGATGCCCCAGAGCTTGTCGAGCTCATGCGCCACGACAAGAAGAATGAGTCCTCCGACATCAATTTCACTCTCCTCCCCTCCGTCGGCGATGTCATTGTCAATCAGACTGCAACGCCCGACGAGATCGTCAAGGTTCTCAACGAGTACCTCTCCCTCTAATTTTTTAGTTCGCAATGTCAATCTACGTCATAAAAGCACCCGATTCCGTCTCTGGCTCGGTCAAGCTCCCGACTTCCAAGAGCATCAGCAACCGTCTGCTCATCCTCTCCGCCTTGAGCGGCTCCTCCGCCATGCCCGATGGTCTCTCCGATTCCGACGACACGCGCGTCATGCTCGCCGCTCTCGATTCCGACCTCTCGCATATCGACATCGGGGCGGCCGGGACGTCAATGCGTTTCCTCACGGCCTATCTCGCCACCCGTCCTGGCGTTCATGAGATTACAGGCTCCGAGCGTATGAAGAAACGCCCCATAGCTCTCCTCGTCGATTCGCTCCGCTCCCTCGGTGCCACGATTGAGTATCTCGGCGAGCCCGGATGCCCTCCACTCCGCATCACGGGCGGAAAGATCCATGGTGGTCACATAACGCTCCCCGGTAGCGTCAGCAGCCAATACATATCGGCTCTCATGATGATCGGCCCGACACTCGAAGGTGGGCTATCCATAACGCTTGAGGGCAATCTCGTCAGCGTTCCCTATATCGCCATGACCCGACGTCTCATGGCGTCTTTCGGTGCCGAGGTGGCTTGGACTGGCGGTGTCATAGCCATAAAAGAGGCTCCCTACGTCTATCGTCAGATGACCGTCGAGGCCGATTGGAGCGCGGCGTCCTACTGGTACGCCATATCTGCCCTCCGACCTGGCGCGTCAATCCGTCTGCTCGGGCTTAATAAGGATAGTGCCCAAGGCGATGCCCAAGGCGCAAAGATTGCCGAGTGCCTCGGAGTGTCGACTTCTTTTCAAGACGATGGCGTCACCATCACTTCGTCTCCACGACAGTCCGATGCCCCATTCTCCTATTGTTTTGTAAATCAGCCCGATCTCGCGCAGACCTACGTCGTCCTCTGCTGTCTCGCTGGCGTCCATTTCGATTTCACAGGACTGCAAAGTCTACGAATAAAGGAGACCGACCGCATAGCCGCGCTCGTTGCCGAGACCCGCAAGCTCGGCTACGTCATCGAGGCTGTCGGTGATGATCGCATCCGGTGGGACGGCAAGACGTGCCCTGCTTCCAACGAGCCTATCGCAACCTACAAGGATCATCGTATGGCAATGTCTTTCGCCCTCGCCTCTCTCGTCCATCCTTCAGTCTCCATCTCCGACCCCGATGTCGTCTCCAAGTCCTACCCCGGTTTTTGGGACGATCTCCGAAGCGTAGGCTTTTCCATCTCTGAGCCTAAGTAACATTCACTCAACAATATACAATCATGCGCATATCTGTCATATCGACCATTTTCGCCGCATTGGCTTCTTTGCCAGCTCTGGCTGCCGATGTGGCGAAGACCTCCAGCCCCGACGGGAGGCTCGTCCTGACCACTTCTGAGTCAAATGGTCAGGTGTTCTACTCTGCCTCATATGACGGGAAGGTCGTCATCGAGCCATCTCGTCTCGGTCTTATCGCCAATTTCGGCTCTCTCGCCGATGGTCTGACCGTCGACAGCCTCTATGAGGGCAGCGGCTCCTATTCCTACGAGCTGCCCTCAATCAAGGTGGGCGTGGTGAACCGCGATGCGCGCAAGCAGATTTTCTATGTAAGCAATAAGGTCGGTCAACGCCTTGGTGTCGAGTTCGTCGTCGAGAATAATGCCATAGCGTTCCGCTATATCGTCCCCAAGCAAGGCGAGACGGGCAGCATCCGCGTCATGAGCGAGGTCTCCGAGTTCCGCTTCCCTGCCTCAACGACGGCGTTCGCCACTCCACAGAGCGACGCCATGATCGGGTGGAAGCGCACCAAGCCCTCCTACGAGGAGGAGTACGATATCGATGTCCCCATGTCCACCAAGTCCAAGTTCGGCAAGGGCTACACTTTCCCCGCGCTCTTCAAGGTCAATGGCGGCGACGCTTGGGCTCTCGTCAGCGAGACTGGTGTCTCCAGCAAGTACTGCGGATCCCACCTCAGCGATTTAGAGAATGGCTCATACCATATCGCGTTCCCAATGCCCGAGGAGAATAACGGCAACGGCACCGTCGAGCCTGCCATGGCTCTCCCTGGTGAGACTCCTTGGCGCACAGTCGCCATCGGTGCTACGCCTATGGTGACTGCCGAGCAGACCATCACGTGGGATGTCGTCACCCCACAATACAAGATGGACTGGAAGCCCGAATACGGCAAAGGCACTTGGAGCTGGATTCTTTGGCAAGATGCCAGCATCAACTACGATGATCAGAAGACCTATATCGATTTCGCTAAGTCCCTCGGTTTCCAATATGTCCTCGTCGACGACTGGTGGGATCTCAACATTGGTCGCGACCGCATTGCCGATCTCGTCAAGTACGCCAAGAGCCAAGGGGTAGACGTCGTGCTCTGGTATTCTTCGTCTGGCTATTGGAACGACATCGTTCAGGGCCCCATCAACTGTATGGACCGATCAATCGTCCGCAAGCAGCAAATGCGATGGATGAAGTCCATCGGTGTCAAAGGCATCAAGGTCGATTTCTTCGGTGGCGATAAGCAGGAGACCATGCGCCTCTACGAGGAGATTCTCTCCGATGCTGCCGACAACGGGCTCTTCGTAATTTTCCATGGTACAACAATCCCTCGCGGTTGGGAACGTATGTACCCCAACCACGTTGGGTCCGAGGCCGTCCTCGCTTCCGAGAATCTCATCTTCGATCAGCACTACTGCGATACCGAGGCCATGAGCGCAACTCTCCACCCCTTCATCCGCAATGCCACGGCAATCATGGAATATGGCGGCTCTTTCCTCAACCGCTATATGAGCCGCGACAACAAGAGCGGCAACAAGAGGCTCACCTCACAGGTCTTCTCCCTCGCCACGGCCGTAGCCTTCCAGAACCCTATGCAGTTCTTCGCCCTTGCGCCAAACAATCTGACCGACGCTCCCAAGGAGTGCATCGATTTCCTCAAGTCCGTCCCCACAACGTGGGATGAGACCCGCATTATCGACGGCTACCCGGGCAAGTATGTCGTCCTCGCCCGTCGCCATGGCGATACCTGGTTTCTCGTCGCCATCAACGGCACAGGTCAACCTCTCAAGCTCAATGTCTCCAACCTTCCCTTCGCCGCAGGTTCTAACGTTGCCCTCTACAAGGACGGCAAGACGGTCGACGATGTCCTTCTCTCCACCGTCAAGGCGAATGCCAAGACAGGACGTCTCCTCATCGCTCCCCAAGGCGCGGTCGTCATGGTGGGCAAGTAGCCATCCCGATATCCGATAACAGAATAAGGGCGGGACTGGAGACCAGTCTCGCCCTCTTGTTCCAAATAAGGTTGAACTTTTACACCTTGCGCAGCATCTTGTCCCAATAACTCGCGACGACCATATAAGCCCAACTGCCAAGTGCGCCACCACATGTGTCCGCCACCCAGTCCATTGCTGAGCAGCTGCGCCCTGGCGTGAAGCTTTGGTGGAGCTCATCGCAAATGCCGTATGCCGAGGTGATGATGACGGGCATCAACCAACGCCACAATCCATTCCACCCTGCACCGTTCGCGCCAAATGCTACCCAGAACGACAGTCCGCCGAAGCATATCAAGTGCACCAGCTTGTCCGCGTTCCAAAATTGTGGCATCTGCTCGATGGTTGGCATCGACGACAGTACGATGCTCACTACCATAATCGCCGCGGCCGGTATCCACCGCGCAATGCGTAAAATGATCATTCTTATTTCTCAATCTTTATTCCCTCAAAGCTAAAGTCGAGGGTTGCGGGCATTGAGCCCATGGTAAGTCCCGAAAGCTCTATCTCCGCGCTCGTGCCTTTGATGACGCTCTCGCCAAATGTGCCGGTGGCTGTCCTTGTGGCGGCTGGCTGGCTGCCCATGCTGACGCTGACCTCGGTGCTGAATTTGTTACGCCTCGTAAGAGTGAAGCCGTCCGAGGTCTTGCTCACCTCGACGCTGTCAATCTTAAACTCGCCAATGCCGAACGCCATGTTGCCCATAGCGGCCACCGTGACGCTGCGGGCCGCAAAGCTCACTTCCGCATACTCGCCTTTAGCGTCCATTGCCACGCTGACGGTGTCTTTCGTGCTGAAGTCCATGCCCATTATCGTCATGGATGTCTCGCCTGCGTAGCTTGCTGCGCTCAGGCTGCTGTCGCCATCGTTGTCGTCTTCGTCGTCGCACGCTGCCATCAGTGTCATGCCACTAATGAGAGCGGCCATCAATGCGAATCTTTTTTTCATTAGGTTGTTTATTTGTGTGTTTATGCTCCACAAAAATAGTGTTTTTCTCCATTCTGAACAACACACCTCCTAAATAAATAGATTATACTCCTTAATTTTACGTTCCAATACGGCTCCCTCATCGCCCGATGCGCCTAATCCTCAAATACATCCGCCCATATATCCTCCTTGCGCTTCTCGCTCCGCTCTCCATCCTCGCTGAGGTGTGGGCCGAACTGGCGCAGCCCGATCTCATGGCTTCCATCGTCGACCAGGGTATCCTCGGCCGTGATGCCGACATCATCATGCCTACTTGCGTCAAGATGCTCGCCATCATGCTCCTCGGCGTAGCCGGTGGCATCTTCTCCATCTATGCGGCCGGGCGAGTCTCCTATTCCATGGGTGCCGACCTCCGTGCCGATGTCTACGCGCGTGTCTCGCGGCTCGCCTTCGCTGATATCGACCGTCTCGAAGTCTCTTCCCTCATAACGCGCATGGGCGACGATGTCACTCGCGTCCAGCAAGTCGTCCAGTCTTCCATGCGTCTTCTTTTCCGTGCGCCGCTCCTCTTTTTCGGTGCCGTCGTCATGGCGCTGCTAATCGATGTCCGTATCTCGGTAATAATCGTCTCGGTCATGCTCGCCTCTTTCTTTTTCATGCTTTCGCTCATGAGGTGGGCTTTTCCTCGCTTCGTCGCTCTCCAATCCCGACGCGACGGCTTGGCTGCCGTCCTCCGCGAGGTTCTCGTGGGTGTCCGTGTCGCCAAGGCTTATACTAATGAGCGGCTTGAGCTGAATCGTTTCGAGGTCGAGAATCGCGGTCTTACTCTCCAATCCATAGCCGTCGGCCGTGCCATGTCATGGCTCATGCCTGTCATCACTTTCGCTCTCAACGCTGCCGTCGTCCTCGTCATATATTTCGGGGCTGCTGAGGTCGGCACGGGTGCCATGGGCGTCGGTGGCATCATGGCCGCCATAAGCTATCTCGCTCAAATTCAGATAGCCATAATGATGGCCTCCCACGTCATAATTAGTGTGACCCAGGCGCGAGCCTCCATCGCGCGCATCGCCGAGATTCTCGCCACGCCCACCGAGTCCGAGCGCGATGCCCAGTCCTCCTATGGTTTGCCATCCATGCCCTTTTCCCCTGGCACGCTACTTTTCCGCGACGTCTCTTTCTCCTATCCTGCCGATTCCTCCGCTTTCACCCTCTCCCACGTCTCTTTCTCGCTCCCCGTGGGTGCCACCATGGCCATCATGGGCGAGACCGGCTCGGGCAAGTCCACCATAGTCAATCTCATAGCCCGTTTCTACGATCCGACACAAGGTTCCATCGCCATCGGCGATACCGATCTCCGCTCCATTGTGCGCGACGAGCTCCATGCCCACGTGGCTGTGGTCCGTCAGTCGCCCACGCTCTTTGCCGGCTCCATCCGCCAAAATCTCCTCATGGCGTGTCCCGATGCCTCCGACGACGACATCCGACAAGCTCTCGCCGATGCCTCCCTCTCCGATTTCGTCGACTCTCTCCCACAAGGTCTCGATTCTCGTGTCGAGCAAGGGGGGCGAAATCTCTCGGGCGGTCAACGTCAGCGTCTCTGCATAGCTCGCGCCATAGTCTCGCGCCCCGACATCCTTGTCCTCGACGACAGTCTCTCCGCCCTCGACGCCACGACCGAGTCCCATGTCCGTGCCTCTCTCGCTCGACTGCGCTGCACGAAGGTCATTGTCACGCAACGGGTCTCGACCGCCATGCGAGCCTCTATGATCCTGATGCTCAATGCCGGCCGCGTCGAGGCTCTCGGCTCCCATGCCGACCTCCTTGCCTCTTGCCCCACCTATCGCGACATCTTCGATGCCCAATCTTCATAATCCCCATTTCCTCCAATGCCCGGTCCGATAAACCATCGTCATCCATTGATGCAACAGCCGCCTCAGCATGTCAAGAATGGCATGCTGACGCTTTGGCGTCTGTTGCCCTATTGGGGCGGTCAGTGGCATTACCTCGTCGCAGTCTTCCTGTGTTCATCCATCAGCGTGGCCGTCTCCATCGTCTCCCCTGTCATAATAGGTAAGGCCATCGACGGATGCGTTGCGTCAGCCTCTTCTTCCGCGCCATCTCTCCTCTTCCAATATCTTGCGGGGCTCGCCGCCATTTATGTCGTCGGGCTATTAGCCGGCTGGGCGCAAGATTTCTTCATGACCATGGCCTCGCAGCGTGTCGTCGCCAAGCTCCGTAGTCAGATGATGTCCCACCTCCTCGCTCTCGATGTCGCCTTTTTCGACACTCACAGCCGAGGCGACATCATGTCCCGTTTCTCCAACGATGCCGAGATGATTCGCGACGGCATGGGGCAGACGCTCGTGCAGATGCTTACAACCGTTGTCAGCATGGTGGCGATGGTTGTCGTCATGCTACAGATGAGCGTCACGCTAACCTGTATCACTTGTGTCGGGGTTCCTGTCGTCATCGTTATCTCGCGCTTTGTAGTCTCCCGTTCCCACCGTCTCTTCTCCCTCCAGCAGGCAGCCTGCGGAAGTCTAAATTCCGTCATCGAGGAGAGCGTCGGTGGGATCAAAACCATCCGCTCTCTCCGCTCTTCTTCAATATGGTCTGATAAGTTCGCTTCGGTCAATGCCGAGGTTCGCAATGTTGGTACCCGTGCGCAAGTCAACAGCGGCATCCTCATGCCTCTCCTTCGCCTCCTCGACAACGCCACATATATGCTCGTCGCTGTCGTCGGTGGTGTCATGGCAGTCCATGGTGCCGTCACGGTCGGTGTCATTCAGTCTTTCCTGCTCTACACTCGTCAGTTTCTTCGCCCCGTCAACATGGCGGCTTCGCAAGTCAATGCTCTCCAAAGCGCGTTGGCTGGTGCCGAGCGCATCTTCGAGCTTCTCGACGCTAACCCCGATATTCCAGCCGCCGTCCCTTCTCCTTCTTCCACCCGTGTCCGTGGCGATGTGGTCTTCGAAAATGTCTCTTTCGGCTACACACCTTCGTGTCTCGCCCTCTCCGACGTGTCTCTCCATGTCCATCCGGGACAGGTCGTCGCCATCGTTGGCGGCACGGGGGCAGGCAAGACGACAATGGTCAATCTCCTCGCCCGCTTCTACGATGTATCGTCAGGCCGCATCCTTGTCGATGGCGTCGATGTTCGCGACTACGATGTCGCCACCCTCCGCCGCCAAATGGCCATCGTCCTCCAAGAGCCTATCCTCTTTTCTGGCTCCATAGCCTACAATATCAGCTACGGCGACATCTCGCGACAGTCAATTCCCGACGTTGAGCAGAGCGCAAGGCAAGCCATGGCCGACGCTTTCATATCGCGACTCCCCAATTCCTACGACGAGCGTATAGGCTCCGACGCAGCTCTCTCCGACGGGCAACGGCAGCTGCTCACCATCGCACGCGCCATGCACAGCCGCGCGCCAATCCTCATCCTCGACGAGGCTACAAGCAGCGTCGACACCCACACCGAGGCCATGCTCCAGCGTGCCATGGCCAATCTCACCGACGGGCGCACGTGCTTCATCATCGCCCACCGTCTCAGCACCATCCGTCAAGCCGACCTTATCGTCGTCCTCGACCACGGGCGCATCGTAGAGACAGGATCCCACGACGAACTGATAGCGCGTGGCGGTGCCTATAAGTCGCTCTTCGATAGTCAGTTCGCCGACTGTTGATTGCTTCATGACTGCAATAAAACAGCGGCGGTCGCAAACCCTCCATGGTCTGCAACCGCCGCTATTATGTTCTCTGTTATGTGTCTATCGCTTTACTGCCGAGCTGCGCTTGAATGACAGCATGAACGCCACGCATACGACTGCCGAGTAGGCTGCGAATATCAACCACGAGGTGCGCCATCCGTCCATCTGGGCCGCAGGGTCGCTCTCGCTATACACGAAGTGGTTCACTACGACCTGGGCAGCCAATGTGCCTATCGCCGCGCCAAGTCCGTTGGTCATGAGCATGAAGAGCCCCTGTGCGCTCGAGCGCATCGACGGCTCCACCTCGCTGTCGACGAATAGCGAGCCAGATATGTTGAAGAAGTCGAATGCCACGCCATAGACTATCATTGAGAGGATCAATGCCACGATGCCCGGCATGACTGGCGAACCGATGCCGAAGAAACCGAACCTCAAGAACCAAGCCGACATCGAGATTATCATTACAGTCTTGATGCCATATCTCTTCAAGAAAAATGGTATCAGCAATATGCAAAGCGTCTCAGAAATCTGCGACAGCGAGATAAGTATGTTGGCGTGCTCTGCGAACAATGAGTCTTGATACTCTGGAAGGTTGCCGAAAGATGATATATATGGGTTGGCATATCCGTTGGTAATCTGCAACGATACGCCAAGCAACATCGAGAAGAGGAAGAACAAGAACATTCTCGGCGTCTTCATCAGCTTGAAGGCGTCAAGCCCAAGCCGCTCCTGCCACGTCTTGTTGTCGCTCGCCGAGACCCTCACGGGGCAGTTGGGCAAGCTGAATGCGTAAAAGCCAAGGGCAATGCCCCATATGCCGCTCACCATGAACTGCCACGGTGTCTGCTGCAATCCCATGAGGTCTACAAGCCACATCGACACAAGGAAGCCTATCGTGCCAAATATCCTGATCCGAGGGAAGTCGCTTACCGTGTCAAGTCCCGAACCCTGCATAGCCGTGTAGGCTGCCGAGTTCGAAAGCCCCAAGGTCGGCATGTAAAACGCCACGGCAAGTGAGTAATATGGGAATATGTCGCCAAACGTCATGTCGGGTGTCGTCAACCCTATGTAGCATACCAGCATCATGAGAGCGCCAGATACGAGGTGCGAGATTCCCAAAAGCCGCTGCGCCTCTATCTTCCTGTCCGCCAAGATCCCAAATATCGTCGGCATGAATATCGACACCCAACCCTGCACGGAATAAAAGTAGCCTATGGTGTCACCAAGTCCCTTCGTCTGCAAAAAATTGCCCATCGAAGTCAAATACGCGCCCCACGTCGCAAATTCCAAGAAAAACAGAGTTGTCAGTCTCAATCGTAATGACATAGTCCCAAGTTTTTAATTCTATTTTCATCGCTTCATCAACGACAGACCGAGCCTAATGTGCTATCTTACACCGACAAACATATTGTCGCTGACCCACGTCGCCAATAAAAACAAATGAGCCGCGATAGTGCCTGATATTTTTCAATTCTCACTACCACAGCTCTTTGCAAGTGTAAATATAAGCACTTTCGACCACTCGCTGCCATTTTTTTTGCCTCGAAGTTTGAAATTTCATGCGCTATTTGCTTTCTTTGCATCGTTATTCGCACATAGCGTAACGCCGTATGCGAATGAGAGGCCGTCTGACTTCTTCCGCGGCGATGCCTCCACTACCTCCGCAGACGCAACGGCATCAATGCCAATGCGCTACTTGGTAGCCCGAAACAAGAACATAACATTATTAACCAAAACAAAAGAAAATCATGTCAGAGATTGCAGCTAAAGTAAAGGCAATTATCGTTGACAAACTTGGTGTTGACGAGAACGAGGTAGTAGAGAGCGCAAGCTTCACCAACGACCTCGGCGCAGACTCCCTCGACACCGTCGAGCTCATCATGGAGTTCGAGAACCAATTCAAGATCACCATCCCCGACACCGAGTCCGAGAACATCCAGACCGTCGGCGACGCTATCGCTTACATCGAGGCTCACCAGGCTTAATCCTTGACTTCACAACGAATTTATGGAGCTGAAAAGAGTAGTAGTTACGGGCTTAGGAGCACTTTCGCCCCTGGGCAACAACCTCGCCGATACCTGGCAAGGCCTCGTTAGCGGTGTGAGTGGTGCAGCGCCCATAACACACTTCGATGCCACCAAATTCAAAGCTAGGTTCGCCTGCGAAGTCAAGAATTTCGACGGAAACAAGTTTTTCGGTAAAGACGCCCGCAAGATGGACCTCTTTACTCAGTACGCCATCGTGGCGGCTGACGAGGCCATCAAAGATGCCAACTTCGACCTCGAAAACGAGGACAGAATGCGCATCGGCGTCATTTGGGGCACCGGCATAGGTGGCATTAAAACCTATTACGAGGAGGCTCGAGAGTTCGTCCTTGGTGACGGAACTCCACGCTTCAGCCCTTTCTTCATCCCTAAGATCATCGCCGATATCGCACCCGGCCACATCTCGATTCGCCACGGCCTCGGCGGTCCCAATTTCGGCACCGTCTCCGCATGCGCATCGTCTACGACAGCCATATGCGTAGCCTTCGACCTTATCCGTCTCGGCCGCGCCAATGCAGTCGTAGCCGGCGGCTCCGAAGCTCCCATAACCGTCTCCGGCGTAGGTGGATTCACCTCCATGAAGGCTCTCTCCACACGCAACGATGACCCGCAGACCGCTTCCCGCCCTTTCGATAAGGACCGCGACGGTTTCGTCATGGGTGAGGGTGGTGCAAGCCTCGTTCTCGAGGAGTACGAGCATGCCGTGAAGCGTGGTGCTCATATCTATTGCGAACTCGCTGGCGGTGGTCACTCTGGCGACGCATATCACATCACTGCGCCTCATCCACAGGGCGATGGTGCTGCGCGCGTCATGGCAGAGGCTCTCCGCGACGGCGGTCTCAAGCCCTCCGACATCGACTACATCAATGTCCACGGCACTTCGACCCCTCTCGGCGACAAGGGCGAGCTTATCGCTATCAGCAAGGTTTTCGGCGACGACGCCTACAAGTTGAACATAAGCTCAACAAAATCAATGACTGGTCACCTTCTCGGCGCTACTGGCGCACTTGAGGCTATCGCTTGCGTCAAGGCAATCGAGAATGGTATCATCCCTCCCACTATCAACCACTTCACCGACGATCCCGACATCGATCCTAAGCTCAACCTCACGTTCAATGAGGCCCAGACGCGCAAGGTTCGTGCCGCAATGTCCAACACATTCGGCTTCGGCGGTCATAACGGAACCCTTATCTTCAAGGCTCTTTAAGTCCGATCGTGGGATTCTCAGAACTGATAAAACTTTTTTCCCGAAAGGGAAGAAAGTTTTATTTTTTTATTTGGCGTGTAGCAGGCTACATGCCCGGCTCGACTCGCATCTTCCAACAGGCTTTCGTCCATAAGTCTGTAGCACCGCTCCGCACCCAGGGCGCGCGTAAGGAGAATAATGAGCGTCTCGAGTATCTTGGCGACGCCATTCTCGAGGCCGTCGTCTCCGACATTCTTTACCACCGCTTCCCAGAAGCCCAAGAGGGCTACCTCTCAAAATTGCGGTCCAATATGGTATGCCGTGCGCGCCTCAACGCCATCTCGATGGAGCTCGGGCTCGATAAGCATATCATCATGACGTCGCGCAAGGACTTGACGATAAGCCATATCCCCGGTGACGCGCTCGAAGCTTTCGTTGCCGCCATATATCTCGACGGAGGTATGCGTCGCGTCCGCAAGTTCACCCTCCGCCATATTGCCAACGATCGCCGTATCGCCGAAGCGCAAGGTGAGATGAGCCAAGACAATTTCAAAAGCCAACTCGTTAATCTCGGGGAGCAAAGCGGTGTCGAGGTCTTCTTCGAGACCCATCGTGCGTCTTCTATCGACGATCCCTACAATGAGGCGAATTTCGTCTCCGAGGTCAAGCTTGCCGATGTTGTCGTTGGTCGTGGCACGGGTCGCTCAAAAAAAGCAGCCGAGCAGATGGCTGCGCAGTCGGTCCTCGAAGGCATCCACCTTGGCGATATCGACATTGCCAAGTGCGCCCATCCGCATGATGAAGAAATAGTCGAGCAAGAGGAGAGTCCAGTACCATCCATTTCTCTTGACCTCCCTCTTTTCGAGCCGTCGGTCAAAATTTCCGAAACCTCTAAAGCAGCCATTCTCTGCCGCCCTGCTGCTCCCTCTTTCAAATTGCCCGTGGTGGATGAGCAAGCGCAAGTCCCCGCATCAGAAACAGATGTTCCTGAAGTGACGGATGTTGATGCCTGAGCGTGAGACGTTAGGGGAAGGTTATATTGCGCTGCGCCCCTTAACCTGTGGTTGGTTAAGGTATTTCTCGTAAAAAGATACAAGTTCGCGGTAGTGTAGCCTCACTTTCGTTGGCTCCATTAGAAATTTGCGTACATCGTCGTCGTTCAACGTGTTGAGGTCTACCATCTGCAACCCTTTGATTTTAAGATAGTAGTCGAGTACTTCGTCGGTTGAGAAGCGTCCTCCCGTCAAAATATGTAGGTCCGCTATAAGTTCATCGCGCTGAATTCCAGTCTTGTCGCCTGGGAACAAGTATGCGCACAAACTCTCTTCTGTGCGTATCCGTCGTGCCACCCTGCGCCGCTTTATTTTGTGGTTTATTACCAAGAAGGCGGCAGTGCCCATAATCACGACCATTAGCGTCAATAGGAATGCTGTTTCATTCATCGCTTTTTACCTTTCTTCTGCTAATATACACACTTTTAAACTACATCCCAATCTCCATCGTTAAGCCGTTCCGCTAAATATTCTTGCTCTCCCTGCCCTGGTGTGGGTATCAGTTCCGCCCGTTTCCCCAATGCCGCCAAGTCCATTATCGTGCTATATCCCGAACGGCAAACTATATGCTTTGCCGCCAATATTAGTCCTTTAAGCCTCTCCGTGTCAGCATATCCTATCTTCTCTACGCCCTCTTCCGTCAGCCATTCCCCTTCGTCACCAGCCCCACGTCCGCACACTACGACACGCCGCCCCGCCTCTCTGCCAAACCTCTCCGCAAGTTCCTTTTCCAACATCGCCCTCTGAGGTTCTGGTCCCGATACTATCCCCAACCAGTCAACTTCCTCTTCCTTGCTTCCCTCTGCGTCTGTCAGCCGCGATAACACACCAATCTTATGCACTATCATCCCATGGGGGACGTCGCCCGACAATTCGCCGCTCAAGCCCCCAATCCTCACGTCCGGCACAAGGCATCCGTCAAATTTCTTTATCCATCGGCACAACGTCCATGAGACGATGCTCTCCACCCATCGTGGCCACCCTCTCCCTATTTTCGGTCTCAACTGGTGAGTGATAATCACGCTGCGGCATCTCCTGTCGCGTACCCCATATCTGTTGTCCGATATTATCAGGTCGGGTCGCATCTCGCTGACAATCTTTTTTGTCATCTGTCTCTCCCTCATTATGCTCCACAAGAATGTTGGTAGCTGCATCACGATCTTAACCCATTGCCTCTTCCCTCTGCTGAGCGTCGGGGAGAATGATGGTAGGCTGACGTGCTGCAATTTAGGGTAGTCGCTCCGCAACAGTTCCAATGATCTGCCGCTGCCAGCCAAGGTCACGCGACACCCCCTCTTTAACAGTATACCCACGATTACCGATGTCCGCGTGGCATGCCCCAACCCCCAATCCAAAACGCTCACCAAAACGCTCGATCCCCTGCTGTATATCATTTTGTCGCTATCGTAAATGGCTTAATATCAATGTTTAAGCTAATCTCCAATTTCGGCTTTTCCTCGTTCACGTCCATTTTTATAGTCATCGCGCTCATCCAGTCCGCGAAGATGATTTTCACCATTAGTTTGCCATCTCCGCTCCATCCGTAACTGCCGCATGCCGTAAACGGAACATCGAAGTTCGAGAATGCTCCCAAGGTCGTACCTCGCGAGTTGGGCGGGAAGTGTGTCCCGACTTTCGATTCTCTCCATTCCCCATTTCCGCATTTCATGGTCTCACGCTCTCCTCGTGCGGTTGTCACTTCAAGACACAGGTCTCCACCTTCCATCCGTGCCGTCATCGCCTCCCATCCCATCTTGTTCTCTTCCAGCCGCATCTCTCTTCCTAACCTCAAGTTCTGCTTCTTGCTCGTGGCGCGTCCCTCTGCCATCGGCAATGCGTACTCCGTCTCTCTCTTTGCCAATTTTTTCACTCCTTTCCCCTCTTTAAGTGGCGTGGCGGATAGGGTGGGGAGCAGCCCCTCGAACAATAGTCGGCGCTCCTCGACGCCCGGTGGTAATGTGTTGCAGCACTGCGTGATGACCGCTACCATGTCTTCGTCGGGCATGACGATTATAAACTGCCCATGTGCGCCGTCGCCGCGCATCGTTCCGCGGTGCTCGCATCTCCATGTCTGATAGCCGTAGCCCTCTTTCTCCACGTGGACTGTCATCATCTCTTTAGCCCATTCGGCTGGCAATAGCTGCTTGCCTCCCCATCTGCCTCCGTCCAACAGCAGTTGTCCCATCTTCGCCATCGATTCGAGTTTTAGGTATAGCCCCCAGCCTCCGCAACTTATTCCTTCTGGACTCTCTTCCCATATCTCTTCGTCTATCCCCATCGGCTCAAATAGTCTCGGGCGCAAGTAGTCCACCATCTTCTCGCCTGTCACCCTGCTGATGATCGCCGACAGAAGGTATGTGTTCATCGAGTCGTATGCGAATTTCTCTCCAGGCTGCGCTACCATCTTTCCTCCGAGGCATTTCTTGACCCATTCGGTCTCCATGGTGCGTACTTCGTTGGTAGGCTCAAAGCCCGACTGCATCGTCAGTAAGTCTCTGATTGTCAGCTTTGCGAGCCAGTCGCCTATGCTGTCTGGCAATAGCTCGGGAAAGAATGTGGCGACTCTGTCGCTTACCCTCAGTCTGTTCTCCCCGACGGCAATTCCTATTGCTGCTGCCGTGAATACCTTTGAGCAAGAGAACAGCGTGTGTCCATACTCCGCCCGAAATGGCTTAGGGTGCATCTCGCCGATTACTTTCCCGTGGCGAAGCAGCATCGCGCCATGTATCTCCGTGGCCTCGACGTTCATTAATGAGTCAAACCACCCGATAACAGCCTCCGACGGCACACCCTGTGACTCCGGTGCCGCCCTCTCAAGAGCTGATGTCTGCCCTTCCGCTTCGCCTCCCATCAATATGGCTGCAATTGCTACTACTCCAAATCTTTTCATGCTGGCCAAGTAGTGATTATTTCTATTTCTCCCACTAATATAAACCATTAGGCACTCTTTTTCTCCCTCTTTTTTCTGAAATCATCTGCCCGTCGTTGTCCTTTTTGTCTTTCTTGTTTTTTTGTCGTATTCTTGTAGCCCCTAATGTGGGCGGTCGCCATAGCTTTTGACGACCTTTTTCTTTCATTCTAAGGAGAATAGAAACATGCCAATACGCATTCCAGACACACTCCCCGCAAAAAAAATACTTGAGAGCGAGAGGGTTTTCGTAATGGACGAGAGCCGAGCCATGTCCCAAGACATCCGCACCCTCCGAATCCTCATCCTCAACCTCATGCCCAACAAGGTGCAGACCGAGACGCAGCTCCTCCGCGCCCTGTCCAACTCCCCACTCCAAGCCTCCGTCGACCTCCTGATGGTCAAGTCCCACACCGCGCGCAACACTTCCGCCGAGCACCTCAGCTCTTTCTACCTCACTTTTGACGAGGTGCGCGACAAGAAGTACGACGGCATGATAATTACCGGCGCACCCGTCGAGCAGATGCCTTTTGAGGAGGTCGATTACTGGGACGAGTTGTGCGAGATAATGGACTGGTCGAAATATCATGTTGTCAGCACTCTCCACATTTGCTGGGGTGCCCAGGCTGGTCTATACCACCACTACGGCATTCCCAAACATGCTCTCCCCGAGAAGATGTTCGGCGTCTTCCGCCACCGTGTGCTCGACCTTACCGTCCCACTCGTGCGAGGTTTCGACGATGTCTTCTGCGCTCCCCACTCACGCCATACTGGCACCCTCCGCACCGACATCGACGCCTGCCCAGACCTTAAGCTCCTCGCCTACTCCGAAATGGCGGGACCATACATGGTAATCTCAAAAGATGGACGGCAGATTTTCGTGATGGGTCACTCGGAATATGACCGCGACACCCTCAAGGACGAGTATCTCCGCGACAAGGCGAAGGGGCTCCTCATCCGCATGCCCTACAACTACTTCCCCGACGACGACCCCTCCCGCACGCCCCCAAAAAGCTGGCGTGCCCATAGCCACCTCCTCTTCACTAACTGGCTGAATTACTACGTATATCAGGTAACGCCCTACAATTTGTAGTCAAAAAACAGCTCAGACTATTGCAGAGAGCAAAAAAAGAACTACTTTTGCACTCGGAAACGCCGAAGAGGCTTTCCTAATATGACCGGCGATCCGTTAGCTCAGTTGGTAGAGCACAACACTTTTAATGTTGGGGTCCTGGGTTCGAGCCCCAGACGGATCACGATGGTACAGAGCCGTGGCAGAAGATGCCGCGGTTTTTTTTATGCCCCTTGCCCACTCTCCGTGCCCTATGACGCTCGCCTTCGGCATGAGTGACAATATGGTCGCTAAATGTTAAAACGCGGCTCTCTTTTTCTCTTAATCTTTTGCGCAAAAGTGTAAATGTTCCTACCTTTGTTATTATGAGCAAAAAAATTATAACGTGGGTAAGCATTATCCTTCCCCTCGCCTTCATAGGACTTATCTTTATGCAGGTGCGGTGGATAATGGATGCCTGCAAGCTCAGAGATAAGCAGTTCGACCAGGCTGTCGTACGAAGCATAGACAATGTGGTGCAGAGGCTCGAGACCGACGAGATAATGGAGTCCCGCCACGAGAGGGGGGCGTCCTCGTCCGCCATGCGAGACCCGCAAGTCTTCACGCGCCATCGTGTCGACGGTGTGCGTAACGCTACCGAGGAAATCAGCCTCACCTTCAAACTCGACAACTTCGGATTCTACAAGCTCGACGCCTCACGTGGCGGCAACCTCATATCCGCCGATGCGGGCGTCGTCGACGCACGCAACGCATTCGGCAACGACATGGTTAGCAACGCCTACATGATGCTCAACAACGTCCTGATGCGCAAACTCCGCTACATCCAGGCCAAGATGACAAAGAGCGTCTTCGAGGATAAGCCCATAGAGGTGCGCATAAACCCGCAGAGGCTCGACGCCCTCCTGATGCAGCAGTTCTCCGACAACGGCATAGTCTCACCCTACGAGTTCGCCGTCTACAACGCCGCTGGACAAATGTCTTTCTCCAGTCACGCCTACAACCCCGACTACGATGGACCGAAATACGAGAAGAAGCTCTACCCGAACGATATGCACGCGCGTGCGCACTTCGTGAGAGTCTACTTCACAGAGCGTCCCGACGTCATGAGCGGTCTCGCCGCACTCATCGTCCCGACGGTCTTCTTCGGATTCCTGGTCATGATCCTATCCACCTACACGCTCGTCATCATCTTCCGGCAGAAGAAGCTCGAAGCCATCAAGAATGACTTCATCAGCAACATGACCCACGAGTTCAAGACCCCGATCTCCACAATGTCTCTCGCCGCACAGATGCTGCGTGACCTCGCCGATACCGTCAAGCCCGACTTCATCCGCCGCAACACCGGCATCATCATCGACGAGGGCAAACGCCTCACCATCCAGGTCGAGAAGATACTCCAAATGTCCAGCTTCGACCGCGGCAAGGCGCGCCTAAAGCTCGAGGCCAAGGATGTCAACGAGATTGTAGACAAGGTGGTCAACAACTTCCGTGTGAAAGTCGAAAGCGTCAATGGCGAGATAAACGAGCGGCTCGACGCCTCCCCATCCGTGGCTATGGTTGACAACGTACACTTCACCAACGTCATCTACAACCTCCTCGACAACGCCTTCAAGTACCGCCGCGACGCGCCAATGCTCCACGTGTGGACGCGAAATGCGAACAACGGCATCGTAATCTCCGTAAAAGACAACGGACTTGGCATCTCCAAGGAGGATCAGAAGAGGATTTTCGAGAAATTCTACCGCGTCTCCACAGGCAACAGGCACGACATAAAAGGCTTCGGACTCGGCTTGGCATACGTCAAAAAGATTGTCGAAGACCACGGAGGACAGATTTCCGTCGAAAGTGAGTTGAACGTTGGAACAAAATTTGATATATATTTGCCTTTAATAAAGTAATAAATATGGATGACAAGAAAAAGCACAAGATTCTTTTAGCCGAGGACGACAGCAACCTCGGTGTCTTGCTGTGCGAATATCTTCAGGCCAAGGACTATGCAGCCGACCTGGCTCATGATGGTGAGGAGGCGTACAACATGTTCATCAACGACAAATATGACCTCTGCATCTTCGACGTCATGATGCCCAAGAAAGACGGCTTCACCCTCGCCAAAGAAGTGCGCATGGCCAATGTCGACGTGCCTATCGTCTTCCTGACCGCCCGTAACGTCAAGGAGGACATCCTCCAGGGCTTCAAACTCGGCGCTGACGACTACCTCACCAAGCCTTTCAGCATGGAGGAGCTCATCATGCGCATCGAGGCCATCCTTCGCCGCACCTCTGGAGAAAGCCCTGTTCTCGACGTCTATAAGCTCGGCCGCTTCAAGTTCGATACCCAAAAGCAGCAGCTCATCGACGGCGACAGCGTCATAAAACTCACCACCAAGGAGAGCGAGCTCCTCAAACTCCTCTGCACCAACGCCAACCGCGTCCTCGAGCGCAACGTGGCTCTCAAGACCATCTGGGTCGACGACAACTACTTTAATGCACGCAGCATGGACGTCTACATTACGAAGTTGCGCAAGCACCTCAAAGACGACCCTTCTGTTGAGATTATAAACGTACACGGCAAAGGCTATAAGCTCGTCATGTAATATCGCGCTCCTGAGAAGGAAAGCGACGGAGAAACCCATAAGGCCGAGGGCTCACGTGCCATCTGGCTTAAATCACCAACAAACACCCGTCGTGCGACATCACAACTTCCAAGACGGAAGCTATGCGGACTTATAGAGCCGATTGCCGGCTCCTTTCTACGATTGACGGCCGCCCATGCGCAGTGCAAGGGCGGCCGTCTAATATTTTGCCGTTTGCTGGGGATGTATGCCGCTTTTAGTGCATCCTGCGACCGATGATATTAAAGAATTCCTCGCGGGTCGCGGTGCTGTTCAAGAATGCGCCTGTGAAGTCCGATGTCGTCGTGACGGCGTTCTGCTTCTGTACGCCGCGCATCTGCATGCACATGTGCTGCGCCTCGATAACGACGGCCACGCCAAGGGGGTTGAGCGTGTTCTGTATGCACTCCTTGATTTGAGTCGTGAGTCGCTCTTGCACTTGAAGTCGACGGGCGAAAGCGTCTACAACGCGAGGCAGCTTGGAGAGCCCCGTGATGTAGTTGCGAGGGATGTAGCCGACGTGCGCCTTGCCGAAGAAGGGGAGAAGGTGGTGCTCGCACAATGAGTAAAGCTCAATGTCTTTCACGACGACCATCTGTTGGAATGGCTCCTTGAACATGGCTTGGCGGAGGATGGACTCGGGATCTTCGTTATAGCCCTTCAGTAGGTACTGCATGGCTTTGGCGGCGCGCATGGGGGTCTTGATGAGGCCCTCGCGAGAAGAGTCCTCGCCAAGGGTGTCTATGATGCCCGTGTAATAACCCGCCAGTCGTGAGGTCTTCTGCTCGTCGTATATGTTGTTGTCGTCCTGCAACTCTGAGGCGCTTACCACTTGTGCCATGTCTCTTATGTGTTGTTTGTTTCGGATGCGAATATAGTCATTATAGAAAAAATGGCGTCCGGACATAAAGTGCCGAACGCCGTCTACCTGGTGATTCCGTTGGGATTCGAACCCAAGACCCACAGCTTAGAAGGCTGTTGCTCTATCCAGCTGAGCTACGGAACCATCATTTTTGCGTGGCAAAGATAGTCAATTTTTACGCATGTTGATAATCAGAGCCATCTATTTCAGTTTCAAAAATAATGCTGCCGCAATGCCGGGCAGCGTGGCGACGCATGCTGAGATGAACAGGAGGACGAAGGAGGAACCCAAAAGGTTCAGTAATTCGCCAGCCGCCATGCCGGGGAGGATAAGGCTAAGCGACATTATCGAAGTGCCTATCGCATATTCGGCGGCCTTATACTCGGCATCGGCAACGTAGTGGAGCATGACGAGCATATAGGCGGTGAAGCCAAGTCCGTAGCCGAACTGCTCGGTCATGACGGCGACGGGAATCCAAAGGCTGTCGGAGGCAGGGGTGTAATAGGCGAGGGCGACGTATGCCAAGTTTGGGATGTTCATCATGAGTATCATCGGCCACAAGGAGCGGCGCAGCCCTATTCGTGATGCCAATATGCCGCCAATAATGCCGCCTGCTACGAGGGCTATGACCCCGAATGTACCATAGATCAGCCCACATTGCGTGACACCGAGTCCTAAGCCGCCTGCATCGCGATTGGAGTTGAGGAACGGGAGGACGGTCTTGGTCAGAATGGCTTCGCCAAGGCGGTATACGAAGAAGAATATGATAGCAGCCACGGCTCCCTTATGCGTGAAGAAGGAGCGCAGCGCACGCACGAAGATCTTGAAACCGTCGTCTTGGCGACCCGTTGGCTCCGTAATCCGTGGCATCCCGATGCGGCATAGGACAGCCATGGCGGCGAGGATGGCTCCTGCGGAGCATATTGCGAACGTCCATCCGTTAGTTCCGGTGTGCTCTTTGCCAAACCCGGCTAAGATGGGGATGAGACCCGTAGTGACGACCATCGCAATACGGTAGAATGTTGAGCGGATGCCGACGAAGAATGACTGGTTCTGCTCGTCAAGGGCAAGCATATAGTAGCCGTCGCAAGCGATGTCGTGGAAGGAAGAGGCGAAAGCGACAATGAGCATCAGCGCAAGCGAGATGGGGTAGAATGCGCTTGTGAGCATGGCGAGGCCGAGGAGCATGAAGGCAATGACCAGCAAGAGCTGTGAGGAGAGCACCCAGTTGCGCTTTGAAGAGTATCGCTCTACGAAAGGAGCCCATAGAGGTTTGAGTGACCACGGCAGGCACACGATGCTTGTCCAAAAGGCGAACGAAGTCATCGATACGCCCATGTCGGAGTACATGAGCGACGAGGTCGTCATGACCATGCAGCTTGGGATGCCTTGGAAGACGTAGAGGCTGGGAACCCATCGCCAGCCTGACTTGCTATTGCTCATTTGCTTTTAAAGATAAGGGCGGCACAGCGTGTTGCCGCTCTGCCGCCCATTATTCTTAGATGGTCATTTTTGTTAGGAGAGCTTGCGTGCCACCTCGATTTCCTCGTAGGCCTCGATGATGTCGCCTGTTTGGATGTCGTTGTAGCCCTTGACGTTAAGACCGCACTCGAGACCAGCGACGACCTCTTTGGCGTCGTCTTTGAATCTCTTGAGGCTTTCGAGTTCGCCCGTGTGGACGACGATGCCGTCGCGGATGATGCGGACTTTGCTCTTGCTCTTGACTTTGCCGTCGTTGACGAAGCAGCCAGCGATGGTGCCGACCTTGGAGATCTTGAAAGTCTCGCGGACTTCGAGGTTGCCGGTGACTTGCTCGCGAATCTCTGGGGAGAGCATGCCCTCCATTGCGCTCTTGAGCTCCTCGATTGCGTCGTAGATGATGGAGTAGAGTCGGATATCGATCTTCTCCTTTTCTGCGAGGCGGCGGGCTGCGGCGGACGGGCGAACTTGGAAGCCGATGATGACCGCGTTGGACGCAGTGGCGAGGAGGATATCGCTCTCGGAGATTTGACCGACGGCCTTGTGGATGACGTTGACGCGGATCTCCTCGGTGGATAGCTTGATGAGGGAGTCGGAGAGAGCCTCGACAGAGCCGTCGACATCGCCCTTGACGATGACGTTGAGCTCTTGGAAGTTGCCGAGGGCTATGCGGCGACCGATCTCGTCGAGAGTGATGTGGGGCGTAGCTCGCATGCTGAACTCGCGCTGGAGCTGGTCGCGCTTGTTGGCGACCTCCTTAGCCTCTTTCTCGTCGGCGAAGACGTTGAACTTCTCACCTGCCTGAGGAGCGCCATTAAGACCGAGGACGAGGACAGGCGCTGAAGGACCTGCCTCTGTGACCTTCTGGTTGCGCTCGTTGAACATGGCTTTAACGCGACCATAGTTGGCACCGCAGACCATCATGTCGCCAGGATGGAGAGTGCCGTTGCGGACGAGCACCGTGGCGACGTAGCCGCGACCCTTGTCGAGTGAGCTCTCGATGACGTTGCCGCTTGCTGCGCGGTCGGGGTTGGCTTTGAGCTCTTGGAGGTCGGCTACGAGGAGGACCTTCTCAAGGAGCTTGTCGACGTTGATGCCTTTCTTTGCGCTGATCTCTTGGCACTGGTATTGACCACCCCATTCTTCGACGAGGTAGTTCATGTTGGCGAGAGCCTCGCGTATCTTGTCGGGGTTGGCGCCCGGCTTATCGATCTTGTTGATGGCGAAGACGATGGGGACGCCGGCAGCGGAGGCGTGGTTGATGGCCTCGATGGTTTGGGGCATGACGCTATCGTCGGCAGCCACGATGATGATGGCGACGTCGGTGACTTGGGCACCACGGGCGCGCATGGCGGTGAAGGCCTCGTGGCCTGGGGTGTCGAGGAAGGTGATCTTGCGACCATTCTCGAGGGTCACGCTGTATGCACCGATGTGCTGTGTGATGCCGCCTGCCTCGCCCTGGATGACGTTGGTGTTGCGGATGTAGTCGAGGAGTGATGTCTTACCGTGGTCGACGTGACCCATGACGGTGACGATTGGCGGACGCTCGACGAGAAGGCTCTCGTCGTCTTCCTCCTCTTCGACCTCGTGCGCTTTCTCGACGCTGAGGAACTCGACTGTGAAGCCGAACTCTTCTGCCACGATGGCGAGGGACTCGGCGTCGAGGCGTTGGTTGATGGAGACGAACATGCCGAGGGACATGAAGGTGGCGATGACCTTGTTGACAGGGACGTTCATCATGGTGGCGAGCTCGGATGCTGTTACGAACTCGGTGACCTTGAGGACTTTCTTCTCCTGTTCGAGTCTTTCGGCCTCCTCCTCCTGACGTTGGCGGACAGCCTCACGCTTCTCGCGGTTGTGCTTGGAGGTTGTGGTCTTATGACCCTTGGCGGTGAGGCGAGCAAGCGTCTCTTTTACTTGCTTTTGAACATCCTCGTCGGAAGTTTCTTTGACGGGGGCGTTGGTTTGCGCCTGACCTTTCTTATTGCGTTGCTTATCCTTGCGGTTTTGCTGTTGCTGGGCAGCTTGCTGCTGTTGCTTCTGCTGCTGCTTTTGCTTGTTGCGCTCCTTGTTGAGGGTGGAGTTGACTTGGCTGATGGTGGCAGGAGATGAGACGTCAACCTTTTCCTTGCCGCTTTGGATGCGCTGGCGTTTTTTCTTGTTATGGCTGTCGCGGCCAGAGACTTTGTCGACTGGCAGCTCTATCTTGCCGAGCACGACGGGACCTGTGAGTTTCGGCTTGTCGTTTATACGGAAGACCTCGTCGGACTTGTCGCCTTCGGACTGTTGAGCGGCAGGTTCGACAGGCGCAGGGGCTGGAGCTGGAGCTGGCTGCTCGACGGGCTTTGCGGGCTCAGGGGCGGGAGCTGGCGCAGGTTGCTGCTTAGGCTCCTCGACCTTTACTGGCTGAGGCTTAGGCTCTTCTGCTTTCACTGGTTGTGGCTTAGGCTCGGGCTTTGCCTCTGCGACCTTAGGCTCGACGGGCTTAACGGGTTCGGGCTGCGCCTTGGGAGCCTCTGGTTTGGGCTCGGCTTTTGGTTCAGCCTTAGGCTCTGTTTTCTGAGCGGCTTGAGGTTTAGCCTTGCCGCCGTGCTGGAGTGCGCTGAGGTCCACCTTGCCAATGACCTTGGGACCTTTGGCTGGTGCGGGCTCTGCGGTCTTCTCCTCGGCAGCGGCGGACACGATGCCGTCGTTGCTGATGGCGACAGAGTCCTTGTCTTTGTTACCCTTTGTTGTGATGACAATTTTCTCGGACTCGTTCTTCACTTGGCGGTCGAGTTTGAACTCTTTAGCCAAGCGGTCGTACATCTCTTCTGAGATTTTGGAGTTGTTGTTGAGCTCGTCTGTAACGCCGAACTTCTTGAGTGTTTCAATGATGGTCGTTACTCCGACACCGGACTCCGATGCAATTTTGGAAATTCTAATTCCTCCTGCCATATAAAAGTTTCTCTCCTCTTTATGTTTGTTTTACACTATCGCCAGTCGTCAGCCGCGACCTGGCGGCTCTCTCTGGCGTAACTTAGGGGTTTATGCAGCGAAGCCTGTGGCGGGTCAGAGGCCAGCACTTAGGGGCGTCGCGGCGTTGAAAGGGGCTATCATTCGAACTCAGCCTTGAGGACGGCGAGGACGTTTTTGATAGTCTCGTCCTCGAGGTCGGTGCGTTTGACGAGCTCGTCGTAGCCGAGGTCGATGACGGATTTGGCCGTATCGCAGCCGATGCCCTTGAGGACGTCGATGACCCAAGGCTCGATCTCGTCGGTGAACTCTTCGAGGCGGACATCGTCGACGGTCTCTGCTTGCTCGCGGAAGACGTCGATGTTGTAGCCAGTGAGCTGGATGGCGAGCTTGATGTTGCTGCCGCCCTTGCCGATGGCCATGGAGACTTCTTCGGCGTCGAGGTAGACCTCAGCGCGTCGGTTCTCGTCGTCGACTTGGATACGGTTAATCTTGGCGGGGCTGAGAGCCCTCTGTATATATAGTTGGATGTTGTTGGTGTAGTTGATGACGTCGATGTTCTCGTTGCGGAGCTCGCGGACGATGGAGTGGATGCGGGATCCTTTCATGCCGACGCATGCGCCTACGGGGTCGATGCGGTCGTCGTAGGACTCGACGGCTACCTTGGCGCGCTCGCCCGGCATGCGGACGATCTTGTGGATGGTGATGAGACCGTCGAAGACCTCTGGGACCTCATTCTCGAAGAGCCTCTCGAGGAAAACGGGGGAGATGCGGGAGAGGATGATGAGAGGGTTGTTGTTCTTGAACTCGACGCGGGAGACAACGGCTCGGACGGTATCGCCCTTGCGGAAGTAGTCGGCTGGGATTTGCTCAGTTTTGGGGAGAATGAGGTCGTTGCCCTCGTCGTCGCGGACGAGTGCCTCACGTTTCCATACTTGGTAGACCTCGCCGGTGATGATTTGACCGATCTTCTCCTTGTACTTGTTGAAGAGGACGTCTTTTTCGAGCTCCATGACGAGACCTGCGAGGTTTTGCTTGAGGCTGAGGATGGCGCGGCGGCCGAAGTCTTTGAGTTTGACCTCGTCGGTTACCTCTTCACCGACCTCGAAGTCGTCGTCGATTTTCTTTGCGTCGGAGAGGCTGATTTGGATGTTGTCGTCATCGACTTGTCCGTCTTCAACGACTGTGCGTTTGCGCCAGATTTCGAAGTCGCCCTTGTCAGCGTTTATGATGATATTGAAGTTGGAGTCGGTACCGTACTGCTTGACGAGCACGCCGCGGAAAGCCTCTTCGAGGATGCGAACCATGGTGGCCCTGTCGATGTTCTTGAGATCTTTGAACTCGGCGAAAGTATCAATCAGATTGTTGTTTTCCATTACAACCTTTTGTCTTTAAGAAGATTATATACTCTTTTTTCTTAATACTCTGTACTTGTGGTGGCGGCAGGGAGTCTTAGTTAGAACTCGATGATGTCGCGAACCATTTTGACGTCGGATCGGAGGTAGTGCGTCGTGGTCTTGAAGATCTGTTTCTTCTTTTGACCTTCGACCTTGCGTTTTTCCTCAGTCTCGATGTCGAAGCCCTCGTCGTCAGCGTCGATGAGGATGCCTCTGACCCAGGCTCCGTTAGGCATGGTGACTTCCACTTTGTTGCCGATGTTTTTGCGGAACTGCTGCGTCACTTTGAGCTCAGCCCCGATGCCGGCGGAGGAGACTTCGAGAGCGTAGTCCTCCTTGTCGCGGTCGAGAGCGGTCTCGATGAGAGCGTCGAGTTCTTCGCAGTAGGAGATGGGAATGCCGGAGAACCCGTCGACGACGAGTCGGATGTCGTTGTCGTTGGAGATTGTCAGCTCGACGATGAAGTTGTTGTCGGCTTCTATTTTGTCGGCTACGGCAGCCAGGACTTGCTCTTTAGAGATCATTTATGGAGGTGGGTTGTCTATAACAAAATAGGGGACCTGGGTCCCCTATCAACGTTGCTAACGCCTATATGAACACTACAAATTTAGCGATTTTGGGCGATGTGGCAAAATCTTTTGTGTTTCACGCATTTATAAAGCTCGCGATGCAGCTAAAGTTGGATGTTTGCAGTGGCATCTGTTGGTGTTTGCTTCTTTAATATCAGTATTTTGTAATAATGAAATCTTTTTTCTTAGCTTGTAGTAGTTTTGTTTTCTTAATTATTCTGTTTGCGTGGCTGATGACAGCTTCGGGGCGGAAGCGAGGTCGTTGAGGTGGTCGTAAACATCGTTGACGCAGAGGCCAAGGAGGGTCATTTGTCGGAAGATTTCTGGGAGAGTCCGATTGAAGAAATCGAGACGTCGCTCGACCATAATCTTCTCTTTTGCGCCTTCGGCAACGAAGTAACCGATGCCGCGTTTGTTGAAAATGACTCCCTCGCGGCTGAGGTACTCATAGGTTTTGACGGCAGTGTTGGTGTTGACCTCAAGACTGACTGCATAGTCGCGCACGCTCGGGATGCGGTCGCCCTCGGCATAGGTGCCGATGAGGATCTCGTCGCAGAGGCGGTCGGCCATCTGAAGGAAGATGGCTCTGTCGGAATTGAAAGTCGCCATTAGGAACAGTTAGATTTAGGGGTCAGACATTGAAGAGAGAGCCTTTGGCTGCCTGGCGGCGGCAGAAGAGGCGGTAGGAACCCCAGATTAAGAGGGCTGAGAGGACAAACAAGAGCGCCACTGCCCACCAAACAAGAGCAGGAACGTTGACTGTGTACTCATTGAAGTCGATGTCGCAAACTACCTTGAACGCGATGTGCGCGAAGATGGAGTTGATGATGAGAATGGAGAGGGAGGTGAGGAGCCACTTGGCGCGGCTGAAAAGCGTTCCTCCGAAAAGGAAGGTGGCCGCGACAAGGATAGGCGAGAGAATAGTTATCAGTTTGATACCGAGGATGGTGGAACTGACATCGGCTTCGTCAACGTCGATGAGGTTGTAGGAGTCGGTAAGGAAATGGAAGAAGGGGAAAATGCCTCCACGTGTGAGAAATTTGAGGAACACCTCTGGGTACATGACGAGAACAGCAGCGTGGAAAGCGACGGACAGGAAGATCGTCGGGGTTATGACGTTCATGAAGAAAGAGGCGACGAACTTCTCGGCGTTGGAGGCGGGGAGGAGGAGAAGTCGTGAAACGTCCTTATCTCGTTTGGATTGGAACCCGTCGGTCATCTGCGCGAAGCAAGCAGTCAGGAAGAACCCGAGGATTATGGAGTAGGGAAAGAACACTGCCACGTCGGGATAGTTATTGGCATATACGGAGTCGGATGTCCACGAGATGAAGAAGATTGCCATCGTCGCGATGAACATGATGCCCGCGAAGGTGAGGTATCGGAGCCAAGATAGGCTGCCGAGGTATCGCATCGTCAGAAGGAGACGGTGGAAAGAGAAGTTGCCCATGATGTAAAATTATGAGGGACTGGGTACTACTTGGAGATGTTGAGGTCGTCGGTGTCGATGGAGGCCATGCCGGACTTGCTTTGAGAGAGGGAACGAGCATTGCCGGAGACGGTGATGGAGCCAGCACCAGAGATGGAGACATTGACGTCGCCGCAGTCGGTGAGTTTGAGATCTGCATCGCCTGCGCCAGAGACCTGGAGGTCGATCTTGTCGGTGTTGTTGAGTTTGGCGTCAATGTCACCTGCGCCGCTCATGCGGGTGTTGAAAGATTTGAGGGTGGCTTTATCGATGTCGATGTCG
This sequence comes from Clostridium sp. CAG:343, assembly GCA_963616565.1. GTDB lineage: Bacteria > Bacteroidota > Bacteroidia > Bacteroidales > Marinilabiliaceae > W3P20-009. The sequence goes on along the minus strand of CAVEKX010000001.1, from coordinate 469,964 downwards.
GAAGCACCAGAGCAACGGATCTTGAGATTATCGGCTGTTATGGCCTTGATGTTGAGGTTGGAAGCACCGGAAGATGTTACCTTGAGGTCGGCAAATTTGACAGGTTCGTCCATGTGAATGTCGCACGCTCCGCTCATCTCAATTTCGGAGAGTGTCTTGGATGATACGTAGACAAGGACAACATCATGGTTTGTGTTGTTGATGCCGAAGATGCTTATTGACTTCTTCCACTTGATTGAGAGAGTGGAGCCATTTTGGGAGATATCTATGCGCTCGAGGCTCTTGGGGTCGCCTTCGAGGCGGAGACTGTCGGAAGCTCCTTGAGTGTAGACGAGTGTGCAGGCTCCGCTGATGTCGATTTTATCGAACTCGTCGACTTTGTAGGAAGAAACGACGGAACCATCGGAAGAGGAGCTGTCGTTGATGTTGCGTTTTTCGATAACGCATGAGGAGAAGAGAGTCGTTGCGACGAGGGCTGCTGCAGCGATGAAGAAAGTATTTTTCATGGTAAAGAGAGTTTTAAAATGTTTTTTGGAGAGCAATCTTCTTTTGAAGAGACTATTTGATTAGACCTTTTGTGGTCGCGTTGAAAAGCATCTCGAGATTGACGAGCGTCTCGTCTTGGTCAGGTGCGCGGCGAGCGATTACATTGTGACCGCCGACGCTCGGCTCGGAGTAGATGACATCGAAGGACGATTCGGCACCAGGGGCGAGTGTGGTGAAGACGTACTCCTCGGAGATTTGCGAGATGCTCTTGTCGAGTAGGATGCTGTGGTTGTCGATGATGATGACGCTGTCGAGAAGTTGCTCGACGTCGTGGACTTGGTGTGTGGAGATTACGATGGTTCTGTCATCTGTCATGGCCGTTGCGAGAACCTTGCGGAACTGCGCCTTGCTGGGAATGTCGAGACCGTTGCTTGGCTCGTCCATGAGGATTGTTTTCGCGCCCGAGGCGATTGCGAAGCTGAGCATGACCTTCTTGCGCTGACCGAGAGAGAGTTGGTCGAGATGCTTAATGGAGTCGGGCATGTCGAACTCTTTTAGGCATCGGTTGAGCTCGCCGAGGGCGAAAGAGGGGTAGAATGGGGCGTTGATGCGGACGTAGGTCTTGAGGGAGATGTGCGGGAGGTTGAACTCGTCGGGGACGTAGAAGAGATTTGCGAGGATTTTAGGATCTCGCTTCATGGAGCTGATGCCGTTGATGGAGACGGAGCCTTGGGATGGACGCAGAATTCCGCAGATGAGACCGAGGAGGGTAGTCTTGCCGACGCCATTCTCGCCTAGGAGACCATAGATCTTGCCGTCCTCGATAGTGAGGCTGAGATTATCCAATACGAGAGCCTTGTGGTTCGGGTAGTGGTATGAGAGGTTGGATATGTTGATCATTCTGTTTTAGTGTTATGCTTGAATAGTACACTGCAAATATAAGCAACATTTATAATATGCAATAGACAGGAAGAAAAAAATGTGCTGAAAAATATTGATTTGTGGAGACGAGGATATTTATCCTGTTGGCAATCAGCAGGATAAGAGAGGGTGAAAATTGGTTACTAATGCTTCTTGGCGAGGCGAACGATCAAGAGAATGAGGGCGAGGAGGGCGGTGATGACGGCACCTGAGGGGAGATCGAACGCAAAAGAGAGGAGCAACCCTGCGGTGGAGCCTATGAGAGCTATGACACCCGAGAGGAGCATGACGCGGGGGAGGGAGTGGGCGAAAGAGAGGGCTATTGATTGTGGGATTGTGAAGACGGAGAGGACGAGGATGATGCCGACGGCCTTGATGGAGAGAGAGATGGCGACGGCGATGAGGACGGAAGCTATGGCAGAGACAACGCGCGGATGCCAATGTGCCACTTGGGCGTAGACGGGGTCGAAGGCGGTGTAGAGGAGAGGTCGGTAGAAGACGATTGTGGCGATGACGCACACGGCGGCGGCTATTGCGCTCATGATGACATCGGACATGCTGACGGCGAGGATGTCGCCGAACATGAAGCCCATGAGGTTTGGCGCGTAGCCTGGGGTCAGGCTGAGGAAAATGACTCCGACGGCCATGCCGAGAGACCAAAGCATGGCGATGGCACTGTCTGGGCGGAGCCCACCACGTGAGGACGCGGCATTGATGGAGAGAGAGGTGGCGACGGCGAAGAGGAGCGCACCGAGGGTGGGGTCGAAGCCTGCCCAGTAGGCGAGACCTATGCCGCCGAAGCTGGCGTGAGTGATGCCTCCTGCGGAGAAGACGATGCGCCTGACGACGATATACGTGCCGACGACGCCACTAAGAACTGCCAGAAAGACGACGGCAGCGAGGGCATTGCGTGCGAAGGCGTAATCGAGGATGGACATATCGTAGGAAGGGAGGATTATTGTTTTTTTGAGGGGAGCGTTATGGTTTGTGTGGCGATGCGGGCGGATGCGACGTGGTCGTGGGAGACGAGGACGACACCCATTTGCCCTGCGAGGCGCGGGAGAAGGTCGTATAGGGAGGCTTCGGCGTCGCTATCCATGTAGGTTACAGGCTCGTCGAGGATGAGGAGGTCGGGCTTGCTCATGAGTGCGCGGCAGAGCATGGCACGTTGTCGCTGACCGCCAGATATTTGTCCGATTGGCTTGTTGGCTACCGCACCGAGGTGGGCGAAATTGATAAGCTCGTCGAGGCGCGTGCGCGTGGCGTGGGAGACGAAGAGGCGCGGCGCGGATGTCTGCCCCATGAGGATGACGTCGGCAACAGTTATGGGGAACTCGAGGTCGGCGCTCACGACTTGTGGCATATATCCGATGCGGAGATTGGGCATACGTATGATGTGCCCGTGGAGAGGGGCGAGCAGCCCGAGCATGACCTTTATGATAGTCGTCTTGCCGCTGCCGTTGGGACCTTCGAGGGAGAGTAGGGTATGGCGGTCGACCTCGAGGGAGACGTGGGAGACGATTGGTCGGGCATCGTAGCCTGCGGCGACATCGTGGAAAGTAAGCAGCGCGTCTTTATTCATTGTCTTTGAGGGCGGCGGCTATTGTCGCCATGGTGCCGCTCCAGTCGGGGCCTTCGGGAGATATGGAGACAATGCGGCATCCTATTTCTTTGGCTGTGGCGTTGAAACGGTCGGGAGTCGTTCCTGGTTGGATGAAGAAGACGCGGGCGTTGGCTTGGCGTGCGCTATCTGCAAGTTCGGCGTAGCGTCTCGGCTGAGGAGATACGCCTTCGGAGGCTACGGAGAGCTGGTGGAGCCGGTAGTCGCGCGCAAGATAGGCGAGGGCGGGGTGGTATATGACGAAAGTCTGTTCGGGTCGGGTGTTGGCGGCATCGAGGAGAAGGGAGTCGGCAGCATCGATGTCGGCATTGAGGGCGACGAGAGCGGAGTCGGTATAGAGGGAGAGTGAGGGGAGCAAAGAGGTTACGGCACGGGCAATGTTGGAGGACAACGTCTTTGCTTGGCGAGGGGAGAGCCAGTAGTGAGGGTCGGCGGAGTGGAGGTCGGACGCGATGAGTTGGATGCCTTGGCTCATGTCGAGCCATTGCATGGACGGGGCGGCGTCGGTCAGTCTATCTTTCCACGTGATCTCGAACTCGAGAGGGCCGAAGGCGAGATAGGCTAAAGAGTTGCTGAGGCTCTTGAGTTGGCTTGGGCGTGGGGTGTAGGAATCGTGGTCTGCGCCTTGTGGTATGAGGACGTTGACCTTGATGGAGTCTGGGACGAGGCGAGAGACGAAGAAGCCCATGGCCGGATTGGACACGCTGAGCTCGTCATGTCGGGCGGCGTTGTTGGAATGACCGTGACAGGATGTAAGGAGAGCGGAGAGGACAAACAGAATGGGGAGCGAGACTTTATTGACCAAAGAGCTCGAAGACATCTTGAGAGTAGTTTTTAGAGACGGGGATGGACGTGGGGATTGCGGTGTCGAGTTTGACGACGAAGCCGTCTTTGCATTTTTCGAAGATGCGGACGTGACGTCGGTTGACCATGTAGGAGCGGTGGCATCGGATGATACCCTTCTCGCGCATATCGTTCTCTATGGACTTGAACGTGCCTCGGATCATGGACGAGCCGCTTTTCTGACCGTCGCGGTAGTGGACAGTGAGATAGTTGTCGGCACCTTTGATGTAGAAGAGGTCGTTGACGTTGATGGCGAGTTTGAGTTCACCTTTGGCATCAAAGAAATTGACCATTTGCTTGTTGTCAGCGGCGTCTGGGTCGTCGTGACGCTGTCGGTAGTCGTTGATAATCTTCAGTCTCCGGTCTTTATCACGCCAGGAGAAGTATAGCCACGTGAGGGTGTAGGGGAGCAGGAGGACGCATGCCGTGTTTCGGAAAGAGATGCTCATGAGAGTAGAGATCTCGCGAGTATCATCGAAGAGGAAGATCTCGAGGATGGTGAAAGAGAAGGAGATGGCGACAATCTCGGCAGCAATCCACAGGAGGTAGGCCCATAGAGCCACGGGTCGGCGGAGGGAGACGCAGTGGAAGTAGAAAATGACGCGACTTATGCTGACGACGACCATCCCGATGAGTACGAGGAGGGAAGAGAGGACGAGGTACCTCGTGTCGGATATATCGCCCTTGAGCCACTCGCGCGAGCCGTATGGTTGGAAGACGTTGATAAAGACAAGCGAGAAGATGGCCGTGAAGATGACCAGTCTTACCTGATTGCCTTTTTCAACAAGGTACTTCGGTATGTTTTTGCTGAAATCCATGTATAATGCGAAGATAGCATTTTTTCTGGAAGGTCAGAACTCTAAACGACGAACGCTGGAGTTAGAACGACCAGTAGCGCAACTTGAGCCTTCGCAGGAGCAGGAACGCTGCGAGAGCGAGACCGATGATGAAACCGCACCAGATGCCAGAAGGGCCGAAGCCGAAGACGAAGGCGCAGATGTAGCCTACGGGTGCGCATGTGGCGGCGTAGGATATGGTTGAGACTCGTGCGGGGTAGGAGAAATCAGCGTAGCCGCGGAGAGCGCCGAGGGCGGCGGCTTGGAGACCGTCGAAGACTTGGAAAATTGCGCCCATGAGCATGATGTCGGCAGCGATGGAGAGAGCCTCGGGGCTGCTGATGATGAGGGCTGGCAGCGAGTTTCTCGTGAAGAAGAAGAGGATGGCGGTGCAGCACATGAAGAGCCCGCCCATGGTGATGCCCGTCACTGCGTAGCGTCTTGCGCTTGCCTTGTTGCCTGTGCCTGTGTCGAGGGAGACCTTGATGGTGATGGCCGTCGCAAGACCACCGACCATGAGGAATGTCATGCTGGTGAAAGAGTTGACGACCTGGTGGGCAGCTATGGCCTCGGTGCTGATCCATCCCATCATGATGCCTCCGAAAGCGAAGCCGAGAGTCTCGATGATGGCTTGCGCACCCATTGGGAATCCCATTTTGAAGAGGCGCGTCGTGATGCTGTGACCCTTTACGCGGGTAGGGGTGACGCCGAGGTGGCGGAGGCGACGACGAAGTATGATTTCCATCGTTATCCACATGAGGGTGCGGCATATGAGTGTGCTGACGGCGGCTCCGTAGGCTCCTATGCCGCTGATTGGCCCGAGACCAAAGATGAAGACATAGTTCAGCCCGATGTTGAGAACATTGCATGCGAGACCCGTTAGCATTGGGGACGTCGTATCTTGCAGCCCCTCGATGATGGTGCGGGAGCAGACGAACATCTGCTGTCCGACGAGCGACGCTATATAGATGGGGAGGTAGAGTTGCGCGATCTCGACGACCTCGGCGGGTTGCCCCATGAAAGGCATGAGGATGTCGAGGAGGGAGAGGATGAGAACTTGGAGGAGGACGATGCGCCAGTTGAACGCCCGAGCGTGTGCGACAATGCGCCCAAGCTCGGCTGTCTGACCGCGTCCGAGGCGGCGTCCTACGAGAGGTGTAATTGTTGCGGCAGCCCCGATGCCGAAGAACATGAATGGGACGGAGAGGTTGCCAGAGAAAGAGACGGCTGCCAAGGGAACGTCGCCGAGTCGCGCGACCATGAGAGTGTCGGCGAGATTGACGAGCATGGAGCTGGCTTGTGAGGCGATGACGGGGGCGGCAAGTGTGAGCAGTTGCGACGCATAGCCGCCCCAACCGCGTCGTTGCGCAGTTAGGGACATGAAAGGGGAAAGCTATTTTTAAGTGTGACTGGAGAGAGGGGAGTACGCTTTTAGAGGTTGCGCACTACGCCGAGTACGCGAGAGAGGCTGCGGACTTCGCTTTTTGCGATGGAGAAAGGAGCAACCTCGGGATTGTCGCTACGGCAGAGGAGTTTGTCGGGGTTGGTCGCATCGTTGAAGATACGTTTGATCATGATGCCTTGCTGTCCGTCGATGACATAGGCGTCGCCGAAATCGATCCAAGCATCGGCAACGACTCTTTTGCAAGCAACGAGGTCGCCGCTTTGGAAAGTTGGCACCATGGAGTTGCCTTGGACGCGGATAAGGAAGTCGGCACCGGCCTCGGCAAATTCGGGGACGAGGTATTTCGTGCAATCGGCGAGGCTGACGCCCGGCTCATCGACACCATTGAAGCCAGCGAGGGCTGTGAGAGGGATGAGGGGGAGCGCATCGGCCATGGCATCTTTCTGACGATGATTTTCGGCCGCGGAACGGATGCTGGAACCTACCATTGGACCCGTGCCGAGGAGAAGCCATTCGGTGGAGATGCCGTAAACGCGAGAGAGCATGGCGAGATTGTCGGTAGCGACATTGGCCTTGCCGCCGAGGATGAGAGAGAGGCGTCCGAGGTAGAGGTCGAGACGATTCATGATCTCATTCTTGTTGCGTGCAATCTTGTTCTTGAGAAGGAAGTCGACTGCTTGGCAGAAACGGCCGTTGATTTCGTTTCTGAGTGATGTCTCTTGCGTTTGCTCCATGATGCTGAAATGTTTCGCGAAATACTTTTTACAAAGTAAGTTCTATTTTGCTGAAAAGCCAAATAATAGAGCAAATATTTATAGGAAAATAATGCCTATTCTGTAGAAAATCGCAGAAACTATCCATGCGACGGCAGTTGTGTAGCCGGCGAGGAAGAATGCCCATTTCCAGGAACCCGTCTCGCCCTTGATGGCAGCGACCGTGGCGAGGCAGGGGAAGTAGAGTAGGATGAAGAGGAGGTAGGCGTAGGCGTTGACGGGAGTCATACCGTCGGCTTCCATCTTCTCGCGGAGGACAGTGTATTTGGACTGCTCACCCTGGTCTTCTTGTGCGCTTTCGAGAGAGTCGTCGTCAGCGAAGCTGTCGTCATCGGCATAGAGGACACCGAGGGTTGAGGCGACAATCTCTTTTGCTCCGACGCCGGCGATGATGCTGACATCTTGTTTCCAAGTGAAGCCTTGTGGGCGGAAGAGGGGCTCGACGGTCTGACCGATGCGACCGATGAAGCTTTGCTCTTGTTGCTCTTGACGGTCGAGCTCTGGGTGGTGAGGAAAATAGCCGAGAGCCCAGACTATGACACTTGCGACGAGGATTATGCCGCCCATTTTTTTGAGGTATTGCCTGCCTTTCTCCCATGTGTGGCGTCCGATGGCTTTGGCTGTCGGGAAGCGGTAGGGTGGAAGTTCCATGACGAATGGGGTGTCGTCATCGCGCATGACGAAGTGGCAGAAGATGCGGCTCATGATGATGGCGACAATAATGCCGACTGCGTAGAGAGAGACGACGACGGCAGCTTGCCAGCGAGCGGCGAAGAAAGTGCCGACGATCATGATATAGATGGGCAGTCGTGCGGAGCAGCTCATGAACGGGACGACGAGCATGGTGACGAGACGGCTGCGCGGACTTTCGATGGTTCGTGTGGCCATGATGGCTGGGACGTTGCATCCGAAGCCCATGATGAGGGGGATGAACGACTTGCCGTGGAGCCCCATGCGGTGCATGAACTTATCCATTATGAAAGCGGCTCGGGCCATGTAGCCAGAATCCTCCATGAGTGAGATGAAGAAATAGAGGATGAGGATTTGCGGGAGGAATACGATAACGGCGCCAACGCCGGCTATGGCACCATCGACAATCATGTCGCGGAGAGGACCTTCGGGGAGGAGGCTGGCGAGTGAGTCGCTAAGCCACTGAACGCCAGCCTCGATCCAGTCCATTGGGAACTGGCCGAGCGTGAACGTGGCTTGGAACATGAGGAAAAGTATGAGGAAAAAGACGGGGAAGCCGAGCCATCGGTTTGTGACAACGGCATCGATGACGTGAGTAACCTTGTAGGCACCCATCTTGTCTCCCATCTTGTAGCCAGCCTCGGCGAGCGCGCCTCGGATGAAACCGTATTTGGCATCCATGATGGCGGTCTCGCTGTCGGTTTGGACATCGGCTTTTATCTGCGTTTGCGCATTGACGACGGCTTCTCGGATTTCGGCTGCGTTCTTGAGATTGTTGGCAATCTCCCATGTGGCTTTATCGTTCTCGAGAAGTTTTATTGCGAGGTATCGGGTGGAGTATTTGGCTCGGATGTCGAGGTCGGGCTTGAGAGGTTGTTGGACGGCAGCAATGGCTTTCTCGATGTATTGGCCATGGTTGACGTGGATGTGCCGGGCGACGTTGCGGAGAGGCTTGGCTCCGGAGGCGAAATCCTCGTCGTGGTTGGCATCGTCATCCTTTTCGGCCATTTGGTCGTGCCACTGTTGGATGTCTCGTGCGACGTCTGGGATGATGTTGCCGTCCTTGTCGATGTAGTCGAGACCCTCGTACATGTTGATAATGACGTGGAAGAGTGTCTTGACGCCTTTGCCTGTTTTGAAGACCGTGGGAACCATGGGGACGCCGAGCAGAGAGCCGAGGACTTCGCGGTTGAGGGTGTCGCCGCGGGATAGCATCTCGTCGTACATGTTGAGCGCGCATACCATCTTGAGGTTCATGTCGATGAGTTGCGTCGTGAGGTAGAGGTTGCGCTCGAGGTTGCTGGCGTCGATGACGTTGATGACGATATCGGGGGTCTTGTCGACGATTTGTCGGCGGACGTACATCTCTTCGGGGCTGTAGGCAGTTAGGGAGTAGGTGCCTGGGAGGTCGACGATGTTGAAATCGTAGCCCTCGAATTGGGCGTGGCCCTCCTTGGCGTCGACGGTGACTCCGGAGTAGTTGCCTACTCGCTCGTGGGCTCCGGAAGCGAAATTGAAGAGGGAGGTCTTTCCGCAGTTAGGGTTTCCGACGAGAGCGACGTTGATGGTGCGTCGTTTTTGGATGGCGGCTTTTTTGAGCGTGTCGTCGTCGGATATGCGTTGGCAGTCGTCGTTGTTGGCGACGGGCTGAGAAGTTTGTGCGGGTTGGAAATCGGGGTGTTGAGCAGCGAACTCTTTGGCTTCGGCAGGCGTCATGACCTCAATCATTTGTGCCTCGTCTCTGCGTAGAGAGATTTCGTAGCCGAGGAGTCGGTATTTTATGGGGTCGCGTAGGGGCGCGCTAAGAAGAACTTCGACCATGTTTCCGCGGATGAAGCCCATCTCGACGATGCGCTTGCGGAATCCGCCGTGACCTAAGACCTTGACTACTACGGCTTTGTCGCCAGAGTGGAGTTCAGAGAGTCTCATTGTGTGCTGTTGTTTATGTTTAACGTGTCAAAGTTACAATAAGGATGCGAGAACGAGGCAGGGAGACGACATAAAAAAAGCGGTCGCCCGAATAGTGGGCGACCGCCATATTGCGTGAAAATGCAGTTCTGATTATGCCTTAGCCTCTTTCTTAGCCTTGCGAGCGATGATCTCGTAGGCGATAGGAGTGGCGAGGAGCATGGAGCTGAAGGTGCCGACGAACATACCGACGAACATTGCGAAGACGAAGCCGCGGATAACCTCACCGCCGAAGAGGAAGATGACGAGGAGGGTTACGAGGGTCGTAGCGGAAGTGTTGACGGTACGCATCAATGTGGAGTTGAGCGCGCTGTTCATGACCTGGAGAGGATCGGCCTTAGGCATGATGGAGAAGGACTCGCGGATACGGTCGAAGATGACGACGGTGTTGTTGATGGAGTAGCCGACGATGGTAAGGATTGCGGCTACGAACGACTGGTCGATCTCCATAGAGAACGGCATGATGGAGTAGCAGAGGGAGAAGATGCCGAGGGTGAAGATGACATCGTGGGCGAGACCAGCGACGGCTGCAGCACCATAGGCGACCTTACGGAATCGGGCGAAGATGTAGAGGAACATGACGATGAGGGAGAGGACGATACAATAGACGGCCTTCTCGGTCATGTCGGATGCCATGGTAGGACCGACCTTCTGAGAGCTCATGCGGTAGTCGGTGAGGAAGGTGTCCTTATCGACATTCTCAGGGAGGAAGCTCTTGACACCGTCGTAGAGGCGTTGCTCGATCTCGTGTGCGCCCTCAGCGGAGCTGTTCTCGACACCATAGTTGGTGGCGATGCGGACTTGGTTGTCGCTACCGTAGGTCTTGACCTCGATGTTGGCACCGTCGAAGGCGTGGAAGAGGGAGGTCTGGACATCGGCGGAAGAGACGGGTTGGTCGAAGCGTACAACGAAGATCTGACCGCCAGTGAAGTCGATGCCCTTGGAGAGTCCGCGGACAGCGAGAGAGCCGATGCAGATGAGCATTGCTACAGCGTAGACGATGTAGTAGACCTTGCGCTTGCCCATGAAGTTGAAGTTGACGTTCTGGAGGAAGCTCTCGGTGGCTTTGGTGCTGAAGCGGAGTGTGTCGTCTTTAGCAGCGATGCGCTCGATAATGATGCGGCTGAGGAAGACGGCTGTGAAGAACGAGCAGACGATACCGATCATGAGGGTCGTAGCGAAGCCGCGGATAGGACCAGTACCGAAAGTGAAGAGGATGACAGCGGTCAGGAATGTTGTGAGGTTGGAGTCGACAATCGCGGACATGGCGTTGGAGTAGCCAGTCTGGATGGCGTTTTGGAGAGAGTGACCGGAGCGGAGCTCCTCTTTGATGCGCTCGTAGGTGATGACGTTGGCGTCGACAGCCATACCGATGGTGAGGACGATACCTGCGATACCAGGGAGTGTGAGGACTGCGCCGAAGGAAGCGAGGACGCCTACGATGAAGAAGAGGTTGCAGACGAGAGCGAAGTCGGCGGTGAGACCAGCCTTAGCACCGTAGAAGATGACCATGTAGAGGAGGACGGCGATGAAGGCGATGAGGAAAGACCAGAGACCTGCCTCGATGGCCTCTTGACCGAGAGAAGGACCGACGACAGTATCCTCGACGATGGTTGCGGGAGCAGGGAGCTTACCGCTCTTGAGGACGTTGGCAAGGTCTTGAGCCTCCTCGGTTGTGAAGTTGCCTGTGATTTGGCTGTTGCCGCCAGCGATCTCATTCTGCACGGTTGGGTAGCTGTATACGAAGCCGTCGAGAACGATGGCGATGGAGCGGCCGATGTTGGCCTTGGTGAGCTGAGCCCACTTGCGTGCGCCCTCGCTGTTCATGCTCATGGAGACCTCATATTGAGCGCCACCATTCTGGCTGACCTGAGAGCGGGCGTTGGTGATGACGTCACCCTCAAGAGGGGCGCGGCCGGAGTTGCTGGTCTGCTTGATGGCTACGAGCTCGTAGAGCTGCTCGCGTGGGTTGCACTGGATGCCGTAGCGTTGAGCCTCTTCGCCCTTGATGGGTTTGACACCCCAAAGGAGGCGAAGGTCATGAGGGAGGACGCGGCGGACCTTGTCGGAAGCGAGGAGCTCCTCGACCTTGTCGCGGTTCTTAGCGAAAGTGAAGCCGATGAGAGGGCTGTTGCCAGACTGGATGGGGAGGAGGTAGGTGAAGAGGCTCTCGACATGGGCTGTCTGAGCTGTTGCGGAGTCTTGCTGCTGTGCTGCATCGCCGAGAAGGGCGAGAGAAGCGGAGTCGGCGATGGCGGTCTCGGGTTGAGCTACAGCCTTGGAGCTGTCGGCCTCGACGACGACGCGGGTTGCAGCGTCGGCCTCGACGAGCTTAGGAAGGATCTCGTTGTTGGTGTAGGTCTCCCAGAACTCGAGGCTTGCGGTGCCTTGGAGGAGCTTGCGGACACGCTGTGGGTCGGTGACGCCAGGGAGCTCGATCATGACGCGACCCTTCTTCTCAAGCTCTTGGATGTTGGGCTGCGCGACGCCGAAGCGGTCGATACGGGTGCGGAGGACGTTGAAAGCGTTTTGGATTGCGCCGTCGGCCTCTTCGCGGATAACGCTGATGACCTGGCTGTTGGACATCGAGAGATCGATGCGGTCCTTGAGATCGACGGTAGCGAAGATGGTAGCGAGCTGGCCGTTGGGGTTGAGCTTAGCGAACTCGTCGGCGAAGAGAGTGATGAAGTCGGAGGTGGAGGTCTTCTCACGCTCGACGGCGTTGTCGATAGCCTGGTTGAAGATGGGGTCGGTGTTGTGCCCGGAGAGAGCTTTGACGACGTCGGAGACTTTGACCTCGAGGATGAGGTTCATGCCGCCTTTGAGGTCAAGGCCGAAGTTGATCTCCTTGCTCTTGCACTCCATATAGGTGTACTTCTTGATCCATATGAAGTTGTACACCGGCTCATTTGCTATGGAGTCGAGGTAAGCGGCCTCCTTTTTAAGGTCGCCGGCTGCGGCCACCTTGGCGTCGCTCTCAACCTTCTTGGTGAAGAAGGTGAAGGACAATTGGTACAGACACACGAGCGCCAGGAGGATGGCGAATGTCCGTACAGCTCCTTTGTTCTGCATTGTTAGATTAGTTTTGTATGTGAAGCTACTTATTTCGCTAATAAACGCGCAAAGATATTAAAACAATTTAGTAATGGCAACGATGACAGGGTTCTACTTGTTCATCTCACGCCACAGGATGTCCTTCAATTTTTGAATGCCGAGGCCGGTATGGCTGGAGAAAATGACGGAGGGTATGTCTTTGGGCAGCTGTGACTCGATTTTGGCGATGTCGTCTGGTGTGGCGAGGTCGGCTTTGGAGACGGCGAGGACGCGGCTCTTGTCGAGGAGCTGAGGGTTGTAACGACGGAGTTCGTCGAGCAGAACCTCGTAGGCGGCGTTGACGTCTTCGGAGTCAGCGGGGACGAGGAAGAGGAGGATGGAGTTGCGCTCGATGTGTCGCAAGAACCTGAGCCCGAGACCTTTGCCCTCGGCTGCGCCCTCGATGATGCCCGGGATGTCGGCCATGCAGAAAGAGTGTCCGTCATGGTAGGAGACGATTCCGAGATTAGGTACGAGGGTGGTGAAAGGGTAGTCGGCTATTTCTGGCTTGGCGGCAGAGACGACGGACAGGAGGGTTGACTTTCCGGCATTGGGGAAGCCTACGAGACCGACGTCGGCGAGAACTTTCAACTCGAAGATGGCAGTCAGCTCGACACCGTCCTCGCCTGGCTGGGCGAAGCGGGGCGTTTGGAATGTAGCCGTGCGGAAGTGCCAGTTGCCCAGACCACCACGGCCGCCCTTGGCGAGAATCTTCTCCTCGCCGTCCTCTGTTATCTCGAAAAGCTCTTGCCCGGTATCGGCGTCGCGGACAACCGTCCCGAGTGGGACGATTATCACCTGGTCTTTGCCGTCGCGCCCGAAAGCCCTCTCGCGACCGCCCTGTTCGCCATTTTCGGCGAAGACGTGGCGGGCGAATTTGAGGTGGATGAGCGTCCAGTGCTGCGCGCTGCCACGTACGATGACGTGACCGCCGCGGCCGCCATCGCCGCCATCGGGGCCGCCCTTCTCGATGTACTTGACATGGCGGAGGTGAGCGGAGCCGGGGCCTCCGTGGCCCGAGCGGCAGTATATTTTCACATAGTCTACGAAGTTCGAAGCCACGGGAATGGTGTTTTAGTCGTTGGTGTTTTTGTGAATTTCAAATTGAAACCCTGTCGCCCTGGCCCAGCTTGAGGTGGGCGACAGGGTGGCAGGGTTTTTGCGCTCGGAGAGCGGCTTTATTTTTTCTGGTCTACGGCGGCCTTGATGTCGGCGAAGATGGCGTTGATGTCGCCTACGCCTTTGATGTTGACGGCAACGCCTTCCTTCTTGTAGAAGTCGAGGACAGGCTTTGTCTGGTTGTCGTAGGTGGCGAGACGCTTAGCGATGGTCTCCTCGTTGTCGTCGGAGCGGCCGCTGGTCTTGCCGCGCTCGATGAGGCGCTTCATGAGCTCGTCGTTGGGGACTTCGAGGTTGAGGCAGACGTTGATCTTCGTCTTGTAGGTGGAGAGGAGGTCGCGGAGAGCGCCGGCCTGAGCCACGGTGCGTGGGAAGCCGTCGAAGATGACGCCATTGACCTTGCCCATCTTGTCGAGGTAGGAGTCGATCATGCCGACGATCACCTCGTCGGGGACGAGCTCGCCCTTGTCGATGTAGCTCTTGGCGAGAGCGCCGAGCTCGGTGTTGGTGCTGATCTCCTTGCGGAGGAGGTCGCCAGTGGAGATGTGGGCGAGGTTGTATTCCTTGATGAGGTTCTCACTTTGGGTGCCCTTGCCGGATCCTGGAGGGCCGAAGATAACGATGTTGAGCATTTCTTCAGAAATATGTGTGGTTCAAATATTTACTTATTCGTTGACGAGCGTCATGATCTCGGGGATGTTGCGTCCGTAGCCGTCGTAGTCGAGCCCGTAGCCGACGATGAAGTCGTTAGGGATTTCGAGACCGACGTAGTCGGGTTTGCCTGGGAGTTTGCAGCTGGCGGGCTTGAAGAGCATGGTCGCGACGCGGACGTCGGCTGCGCCCTTTGCCTTGCACTGCTCGATGAGGCTCTTGATTGTGACACCTGTGTCGACGATGTCCTCGATGAGGACGACGGTCTTGCCAGAGAGATCCTCATTGAGTCCGATGAGCTGTTTTACGACGCCAGTGGACTGCGTGCCGCTGTAGGATGCGAATTTAACGAAAGAGATTCGCGATGGGATGTTGACCATCTTCATGAGGTCGGCGGCGAACATGAAAGCGCCGTTGAGGATGCAGAGGAAGAGGGGGTCGCGGCCGTCGAGGTCGGCGTTGATGGCATCTGCCACTTTGCGCACGGCTGCCTGAATTTGAGGTTCGGGATAGGAGGTTTCGAACGTCTTGTCGAGGATGGTGACTCTTGCCATTGTTGCCTGCTGGATAGTGAGATTATGTGGTCGTCGTGGAGGGCGGCGGGGTGGGTCGCCCGCCTAACAAACGGCAAAAGTAGAAATTTTATTTCGTTGAGGGTAAATATGGCTTGCAATAAATAACTTTACGGGAGTAAAAAACCAAGAAAAACGGAGCAAACGAAATGAAACCAGTAGTAAGCATCATCATGGGGTCGACATCGGACCTGCCAGTGATGGAGAAGGCACTCAACTTTCTGGAACAGATGGAGATACCTTTCGAGGTGAACGCTTTGTCGGCACACAGGACTCCGCATCAGGTATTGGCATTTGCCGAGGGTGCGAAGGAGAGGGGCATTAAGGTCATCATCGCGGCCGCTGGCGGTGCGGCCCACCTGCCTGGCGTCATTGCCGCCGCGACGACATTGCCCGTCATCGGTGTTCCTATCAAAGCGTCGATTTCGATGGACGGATGGGACTCCATGCTCAGCATGATTCAGATGCCTCCGGGAATTCCCGTGGCGACTGTCGGCATGGACGCCGCGCAGAACGCAGCCATCTTGGCATTGCAGATCTTGGCCGTAGCCGATGAGGAAGCCGCCAAGAAGATTGCCGACTACAAGGCCGGGCTTGAGATGAAAATCGAGAAGGCGAACAAGGAATTGGCTGCCAAGAAAGATTGGAAGTTCAAGACTAATTAGTCGCACTGCGTCATAGAAAAAAGGCAGAGGCTTCGGAGTCGTGTGTTCCGGAGCCTCTACTTTATTTAAGTGGTAACGCCTCAGTCTTGCGCGTTAGGGTCGATGTTGTGTGTCGTGAGGATGTGGCGCAGTCGCCCTATTTCGCGGTTGAGCTCTGCGATCTGAGACTCCTTGCGGTCGATGGTTTCCTCGAGAAACTTAATCCGCATGAGGGCGTCGGGCGTGGCGGTCTCATCAGTAGGCGTTACAGGTGCGTCGGCACCAGTGTTGGAATTGCCGTTATGAGCGCCATATTTAGCCGCTATTCGTTCAAAAAGGCGTTTCATGGTCTCGTGCGCTCTTTGTCTCTTTAGCTCCATTTCGTCGAGATCGTCGAGAGATAAGATAGGTTCGCCTTCGTCGCCAACGTGCAAGATTTGTTCTTTATCCTCAACGACCCTTGCGCCATAGGTTGAGCTGACAGGATTGGATTCGAAAAAAGGGCTTGAGCGTTTGAAGGGTACTCCTTTGCCTGTCATGATCCATTGGGTGTTGACACCGCAATAATTTACGATATTGACGAGGGTGGAGTATTTGGGCGTGGTCTTGCCGGAGCGGTAGTTGCGGATATTAGCCTCATTATCACCGATTCTGTTGGCGAAAACAGTGTTCTTGCCATCGCCGCAGACGGTGACGAGAAAAGAGATTCGGTCGGCAATATTTTCGTTCATTGTGAAAAAAATATGCGAGAATAGTTTGCGCGTCTCGAATATTATTACGAATATTGCGGACGTAACTAAGGAAAAGACAACTAAAGTTACAAAAAACAAGAAGAAAACACTTGCCGAACAAAGGTGCACCGACGAGAATCAGGCGAGAAAAACAAACAACAAGGAAAACAAAAACACCTAAACGATGAAGCTGAACAAGTATTTGGTGCTGTCATTGGCAATGACGGCGGTGGGCGCATTGTGCGCTTGCGGAGACGACCAGGAAGACGATGTCATTGTCCCAGAGACAGTTGACGTGAGAGACCAGGCTGTCGGCACCTATGAGGGGAAGGTGGCTTGCCTTGTAGAGTGCGAGGGGGAATTGGTTGACATCAGCTCGTTGATAGAGGACCAGTCGGTACTGGACTTCAGCGCCAATGTCACAAAGAACGGCAACAACGCAATAAATATCGAAATCGACGGAGACAATGTAGTAGTGTCGAAGATAGCCGCCGCAAGTAACGGATTTGTGGGAGACATAGAGAATGAGTTCAAGTTTGACGGATATACGGCGACGGGATACAAGGGGTGCACATTGACAAGTGTCGGCTCGACAACAGAAAGATATTCAGCGATTTATCTGAGCGAGGAAGAGACTCTGTCATTCTACATATCAACTGAGGCGGAAGCGATACTTACGATGGTGAACGAAGAAGACAAGGTGGCAGTGTTGGCGAAAATAACGGGATTCACGGAGGAAGAGTTGGAGGCAAACTGGGAGAGCTTGCTGTTCATAGAGCACTTCGAAGGGCAGAAACAATAGTTGAAAATCAACATATTAAAAACCAAAACGATGAAACTGAAGAAATTCGTAGCATTGTCATTGGCAATGGCGGCGACGGGAGTTTTTGCGAATGCGGAGACCCTGGGAATGGACATCGAGGCAAGCGAGCCTACGCAAGTTGCAGTTCAAGAAACCGCCAACCTCGGCAGCTTCGAGTATAAGAAAGTGGCCGTCGACGGAAAGAGCCGTAAGAAGTGGCGTTACGTAAGTGGCGACACGGTTATGACATCACAAGAATTTGTGGAATATTGCAGGGCGCATTGCCCTGAGGCGTACAAGTATCTCCGCAAGTCGCGAAACTTCGCCATCGTAGGCATGGCGACATGCTGGACGATAGTCTTGCCATGGCCGTTCATCTTCATCTCGGCAGCGAACGCTGACAAGGCCTTGCCGGCGTATAACGAGAATTGCGCAGGCAAGTAGGTCGGAGAGACGTGACAAGACTCGCCCCCTCGCAGATATCCTTGCGAGGGGGCGAGCCTTGTTTTATGGGGATGGAATAGGATGATTTGAAATAAAAGTATTTGAAATAAGATGGTTAGAAATAGAATGGTTAGATTTGTAAAGAACCTTAAGGCGGCATTGCTGGATCGCGACTTGATAGACGCTGATGGCAGGCGGCTAACGATACAGGACCCTCTGTTTGCTTATTGGTTGAAGACGCGATATATAAATGGGCGAGGGTAGCGCGCCCGTCGTGGAAAAAGAGCGTCACCCGAGTGGACAAGTTGTCCGCCCGGGTGACGCTGTATTATATGGTCAGGGGAGAGCGATTGTCAGTCGTCGAGCTTGAGGACGGCGAGGAAGGCTTTTTGCGGGACTTCGACGCTGCCGATCTGTTTCATTCGCTTCTTGCCCTCCTTTTGCTTTTCGAGGAGCTTGCGCTTACGGGAGACATCGCCGCCGTAGCACTTGGCGGTGACATCTTTGCGGACGGCCTTGATGGTCTCGCGGGCGATGATCTTTGCGCCTATGGCAGCCTGGACGGCGACATCGAACTGTTGGCGCGGGATCAGCTCCTTGAGCTTAAGGCACATCTTGCGACCGATGGTCTCAGCGTTGTCGATGTAGGTGAGGGCAGAGAGGGCGTCGACGCGCTCACCGTTGAGGAGGATGTCGGTCTTGACGAGACGGCTTGGGCGGTAGCCGATAGGGTGGTAGTCGAATGACGCGTAGCCGCGGCTGATGCTCTTGAGCTTGTCGTAGAAATCGAAGACGATCTCGGCGAGAGGCATGTCGAAATTGAGCTCGACGCGGTCGGTCGTTATGTAGTTTTGCCCTGTCTGGAGACCTCGTTTTTGGAGGCAGAGCTTCATGATGGCTCCGATGTACTCGGCCTTGGTGATTATTTGCGCCTTGATGTAAGGCTCCTCGACGTGGTCGATGACGGTAGGCTCGGGGAGGGCGGAGGGGGTGTAGACGTCGATCACCTCGCCTTTCTTGGTGAAGGCTTTGTAGGTGACGTTGGGGACTGTCGTGATGACGCTCATGTTGAACTCCCTTTCGAGCCTCTCTTGGATGATCTCGAGGTGGAGGAGGCCGAGGAAGCCGCATCGGAAACCGAAGCCGAGTGCCATGGAGCTCTCGGGGGTGTAGGTGAGGGAAGCGTCGTTGAGCTGGAGCTTCTCGATGGAGGCGCGGAGCTCCTCGTAGTCGGCCGTGTCGATGGGGTAAATGCCTGCGAAGACCATAGGCTTAACCTCGGAGAAGCCGTCGATGGCTTGTTCGCATGGTGCGTCGCGGTGCGTGATGGTGTCGCCGACCTTGACCTCGCGGCTTGTCTTGATGCCGGAGATGATATATCCTACGTCACCGGTCTTGACTGTCTGTCGGGGCTCCATGTCGAGGCGGAGGACACCAACCTCGTCGGCATCGTACTCGCGACCTGTGGCGACGAACTTGACCATGTCGCCTTTGGAAATTTCGCCGTTGACGACCTTATAGTAAGCGATGATGCCGCGGAAAGAGTTGAAGACGGAGTCGAAGATCAAGCACTGGAGGGGAGCCTTGGGGTCGCCCACGGGGTGTGGCACACGTTCGACGATGGCACGCAGGATTTCGGGGACGCCTGCGCCAGTCTTGCCGCTCGCGCGGAGGATTTCGGAGCGGTCGCAACCGATAAGGTCGATAATCTCGTCCTCGACCTCCTCGGGGTTTGCGCTTGGCATGTCGATCTTGTTGATGACGGGGATGATGGTGAGGTCGTGGTCGATGGCCTGGTAGAGGTTGGAGATCGTCTGCGCCTGGATGCCTTGGCTGGCGTCGACGACGAGTAGCGCGCCTTCGCAGGCGGCTATGGAGCGGCTGACTTCGTAGCTGAAGTCGACGTGGCCCGGGGTGTCGATGAGGTTGAGGACGTATTTTTTGCCGTCTTGCTCATAGTCCATCTGTATGGCGTGGCTCTTGATGGTGATGCCGCGCTCTCTCTCGAGATCCATATCGTCAAGCACTTGCGCTTGCATGTCTTGCGCCTTGACGGTTTTGGTGTATTCGAGGAGGCGGTCGGCCAGGGTGCTTTTGCCGTGGTCGATGTGGGCTATGATGCAGAAATTCCTTATGTTATCCATCGTAGAGTGGGAAATCGGTAAGAGGGTGTTGCCAAAGGCGGCTAATCGAGCAAAGTTAGTTAAAAAAGGCGATGAAAGGGGGCGTGGCGGCTGTTTTACGTGGCGAATAAAAATTGTTATATTTGTGAATAATACATTAAACGAATAAGACTCATCTATGTTCAAGAACCTCTTTGGACGAAGGAGCAGCCGCGCCAAGGCTCAGGGCAAAGGAGCGTACGCGTCGGCGACGGAGTTCCTCGACAAGAATTTGGACGACGTAAAGCAGTTGTTGTCGTCGGTGGGGTACAACGACCTGTCAAAGCGACTGGACGACATGGCGGCCATGACGCATTGCCACGTCGTGGCGTTGTGCCAGAAATTGCCGAGCGCGAACAAGTATATGGTAGTCGAGTCGACGGACAAGATGATGTGCCAGAGGGGGACGACATTCTCGTGGTCGCACACGCAGCCTATGGCGAGCGCGGACGCGTCGTCGGTCATAGCTGGTCTTCCGTTTAACATTATTGGTGCGACGGGATTTATATCCGTCCCTGTCAAGAACGAGCGTAACATGCTGACGGGCATCATATTGGCAATCTCGACAGACCGCTTGACGGACTTGGACAGCAAGACGCGGTTGTTGCACTTGCTTGCCCCGCTGATGGAGGCTGAGATACGATGCGTCAAGTTGCGTCAGGACGTGCGCCAGTGCGAGCAGCGTATAGCGTCGTTGAACCAGAACATCGAGATTATGGGGACGGACCTGCGCCGCGAGCAGGAGCAGACGGCAGAGAGCCGTCAGTTGAAGAGCATATTCTTGACGAACCTCAGTCACGAGATACGCACGCCGATGAACGTCATCATAGGCTTCTTGGACTTGATGGACAAGACGGACGACGAGGCGGAGAAACAGAAATTCACGGAGATTGTACGTCAGAGCAGCTATCAGCTCTTGAAGGTGATAGACAACCTGATAGAGATCTCCAAGTTGCAGAGCAACTATATGCTGAAGCCCGCGTGCCCCGTGCAGTTGAACGAGCTTCTGACGAAAATCAAGATGAAATATCAGGAGGTCTTGCGAAAAGAGGGTAAAGAAGTGGAGATAGAGACGATATTCGCCCTCAAGACACCAAACGACACGATATGGAACAGTGACGAGATCATCACGAAGGTGATGGACCAGGTGATGGATAACAGCTGCAGATATACGAAGACAGGCAAGATATCAATATCATACAACATAAACCATAAGGAGGCGGTCTTCTGCGTCACCGACACGGGGCCCGGCTTCACGCCTGGGACGGAGAACGACCTCTTCAACATGTTTGGCGACGTGTCGATGGAAGACGCGGGAAAGGGCAAGGGCATAGGTCTTGCCGTCGCCGCCAAATACCTCTCGCTTTGCAACGGCAAGATATGGGTAGACACCTCGTATAGGGCCGGGGCGGGAATATGTTTCTCCATCCCGACGGAGAAATTGTAGAAACGAACAGATCTTGGAACGATTATGATGCCGATTTACGAGACAGACCAGTATCTGAAGCCATATGCGCAGATATTGGAGAGCCGCAGGGCTAAGACAATAGCCAGGCTTGAGGACCTCAAGGACACTTGCGGCCCGATGGAGCAGTTCTCACGAGCGTATGAATATTACGGTATGCACCATGTGGGCGACCGATGGATATTGAGGGAGTGGGCTCCGAGCGCGACGGAGATATACGTCATAGGCGACTTCTCGGGCTGGAAGGAGGACGAGCGATATAAGATGCATCGTCTGGAGTTTGGCAACTGGGAGGTCGAGATTTCAGACAAAGTGATCCGCCATGGTGACAAATTCAAGATGTCGGTGCATTGGATAGGCGGTCAGGGAGAGCGCATCCCCGCGTATATCGGCAGGGTCGTTCAGAACGAGCAGACGAAAGTCTTTGACGCCCAGGCGTGGGACTTCAAGCCGTTCAAGTGGACAGACAAGAACTTCAAGGTGGGCAAGGAGCCTCGGCTTATATATGAGGCCCACGTCGGCATGAGTGGCGAGAAGGAGGGTATAGCGACCTATGACGACTTCCGCCGCAACGTCTTGCCCCACGTCGTAGAGATGGGTTATAACACGTTGCAGCTCATGGCGATACAGGAGCATCCGTATTATGGCAGCTTTGGTTATCACGTTTCGAGTTTCTATGCAGCGAGCAGCAGGTTTGGCGAGCCGGAGGACTTGAAGCGTCTGATAGACGAGGCGCATAGTCATGGGATAGCTGTCGTGATGGACATTGTCCACTCGCACGCCGTGAAGAACGAGAACGAGGGAATATCGAGGCTTGACGGGTCGCTCGACCTGTATTTTCATGCCGGGGACAGGGGCAACCACCCCGCGTGGGACAGCCGTTGTTTCAATTATGGCAAGACGGAGACGTTGAGATTCTTGTTGTCCAACTGCCGTTGGTGGCTTGAGGAGTATCACTTTGACGGATTCCGATTTGACGGTGTCACGAGCATGCTCTATTACGACCACGGGTTGGGCAAGGACTTCACGTGTTACGCAGACTATTTCAAGGCCAATGAGGATGAGGACGCCATAAGCTACCTTATGATGGCAAACAAGCTCATCCATCAAGTTCGTCCCGACGCTGTAACCATAGCCGAGGAGATGAGCGGCTACCCGGGCATAGCGGGACCATTTGAGGCGTGCGGCATAGGTTTTGACTTCCGCCTGTCGATGGGCATCCCCGACTATTGGATCAAGTTGATAAAGGAGGTGCCAGACGAGAAGTGGCCGGTAGGGCGAATCTTCTACGAGCTGCAATTGCACAGGCCAGAGGAGAAAGTCATCAACTATGCGGAGAGCCACGACCAGGCTCTTGTGGGCGACAAGACAATAATCTTCCGCTTGATAGACAAAGAGATGTATACGGCCATGAACCTTGAGAGCCAGAATATGGCGGTAGACAGGGGCATGGCATTGCACAAGATGATACGCCTCGTGACGCTATTCACGGCGACGGGTGGATATTTGACCTTCATGGGCAATGAGTTTGGTCACCCCGAGTGGATAGACTTCCCGCGAGAAGGCAACGGGTGGAGCTATAAGTACGCTCGTCGCCAGTGGGATCTTGCGAAGGCCGACTATCTGCGCTACCATTTCTTGATGGACTTCGAGCGCGAGATGTTGAGCATCTTCAAGGATTTGCCCGAGCCGAGCTTCCCGTATCGTTATTATGACTATGACCCGACACAGGTATTGGCCTTTGGGCGCGGAGACTACTTGATAGTCTTCAACTTCAGTCCGTCGCAGTCATATACCGACTATGCGATACCCGTCCCGGCTGGCAGATATAACATAGTCCTCTCGACCGACGAGGGGAGGTTTGGAGGATTTGACCGCAACGACATGTTCTTCGTATTCTACACTCAGAAGATTGAGGGACAGGACATGTTGCGCCTCTATATCCCGAGCCGCTCGGCTATGATATTGAAACGCAAGGATATAGTCCACATCCGATAGCGGACTTTCGACAGTATAACAAGAGATGCCGCCTGACGAACTTATGCGTCAGGCGGCATCTCTTGTTTATTACGCAGGTCGGCTGCTTACTGCGCGGATGCGTATTCGAGAGGCTTCATGCCAAATTGCTTTTGGAAGCTCTTGGAGAAGTAGCTTGGCGAGTTGTAGCCGACGCGGTAGCAAATCTCGTTGACGCGGTAACGATGCTCGCGGAGCATTCGTGCGGCAGCCTTGAGGCGGACGAGGGTGATCATCTCGTTTGGAGTTATTCCGGCGAGGCTCTTTATCTTGAGGAACAGGGCGGATCGGCTGACACCCATTTGCGTGGCGAGGAATTGGACGCTGAGGTCGGCGTTGTCCATATTGTCCTCGATGACCTTGTTCATCTTGGTGAGGAACTCGTCGTCGAGTGGGGATGTGGCGATGGCGGAGACTGAGGCAGTCGGGGAGAGAGAGAATTTCTCTTGCAGGAGGTGGCGCATCTCGATGAGGTTGCGGATGGAGGCCATGAGATACTTGATGGAGAAAGGTTTCTCGATGTATGTGTCGGCACCGCAGTCCATGCTTTGCGCCTTGCTGTCGTCGTCGGTCTTGGCGGTGAGCATGATGAAGGGAGTGTGGCAGACGTTGATGTCTTTTCGGACGCGTCGGCACAGCTCTGCGCCATCCATCTCGGGCATCATCCAATCGCTCACGATGAGGTCGACGGGACCTTCGGCCAGACGTTGGAGAGCCTCGGTGCCGTCGGCGGCCGTCTTGATGGAGTATTGGGAGGCGAGATTGGACTCGAGGAAGTTGCGTAGGTCCTGGTCGTCGTCGACGACGAGAACCGTCTGACATTGTGGGTCTTGCGCGGTCTGCTCGTCAGCATCGAGAGCGTCGGGCAGAGAGGAGGATGGCATATCGTCTTGGTCGGTTGGCTCGTCGGAGGGCTCGGTGTCAGCGGGAGACTGCGAGACAGGGAGGGTGACGATGAAGTGGGCGCCGTCGCCAGAGGGAGAGGAGACGGAGACCGTGCCGTGGTGAGCGACGACGAGGGTTTGCACGATGCTGAGACCTATGCCCGTGCCTGGTTTATTGTCGTTGGCTTGGTAGAAAGGGGTGAAGATCTTGGACTGCTCTTCGGGTGCGACGCCAGGACCGTCGTCGGCTACTTCGAAGACAAAATGCTCCTTGTCGGGAAGTTGGCAAGAGAGGGAGACGCGGGAGCGCGCGTACTTCATGGCGTTGACCATGAGGTTGCTGAGAATCTTTGTGACGCCCTCTTGGTCGATGGTGGCGGAGAAATTGTCGGGGGGATAGTTGACGGAGAGGGAGATCTTGCGGAGCGACATGGCAGGCTCGAAACGTTCGGTGACGGACTTCATGAGCTTGGCGACATTGTGAGGGCGGAAGTGGAGTTGCGCCTCGCGTTGAACCTTGTTGAAGTCGAGCAGCTGGTTGATGAGGTCGAGGAGACGATGGGCGTTACGGTTTATGACATCGAGCGTGGAGGAGATCTTCTGGCTGTCGGTCACTTGGTCTCGCACCTTATCCCATTGCTCCATAAGGTTTTCGAGGGGACCGATGATGAGGGAGACGGGAGTCCGGATCTCGTGGGAGATAGTTGTGAAGAAACGCAGACGTGCGTCGCGCACCTCTTGGTCTTTCGTCTCATTAATTCTTTGGATCTCCTCCCTGTGCTTCTTCTCGCTGATGAGAATTTGGCGGCGGATTAAGAGATAGATAAGAGCGACAGCCAGCAGGATGTAGAAAATCTTGGCGGGCCACGACCAGTAGAAAGGCGGGTTTATGACGATGGCGAGTCGGGCCTCGTGGGAAGACCATACTCCGTCGTTGTTAGTGGCGCGGACGTGGAAAGTGTAGGATCCGGCTGGAATGTTGGTGTATGTGGCGGACGTGGCGGAGCCTACGTTATGCCATGTATGGTCGAAGCCTTCGAGGGTGTATGCGTATTGGTTCTTTTCAGGAGAGACGTAGCTGAGTGCGGCGAAGTTGATGGTGAACATCACATCGTCGTGGTTGAGATTTATAGTTCCGCACTGTCGGAGTGGGCAGGGCATCTTGTCGGAGCCTGGGGAGAGCTCCTTGTCGAGGAGGCTTATGGAAGTGAAGAATACGGGCGGCTCTGTCTTGTTGGCTTTTATGCGGTAAGGGCGGAAGGTGCATATTCCTGTCGTGAGGCCGAGCCAGATGCCGCCATCGGAAGCCACGTGGCAGGCGTTGGGTTGGAATTGGAGGTCTTGGAGGCCATCTTGGCGGTTGTAGAGTTGCGTGGCTCCGGAGGCGGAGTAGCGTATGACGCCCTCGGGAGAGGTGAGCCACAGCTCATCTTGGTAGACGGCCATGCCACTGAAATCTTGCTTGTCGGTGCCGACATCGATGCGACGGAAAGAATCGGAAGAGGGCAAATATTCGCAGAGCCCGTTTTGCGTGGCGACATATAGCTGACCATTAGAGCCACGGCGGAGGCAGTTCACCTGGTCGCTTGGGAGTGCCGAAGGGTCGGACGACGCCTCGTAGTGTTTCCACTCGCCAGTGGTTGTCAGACGCCAAAGGCCGCCGCCTTGCGTGGCGAACCAGACGTCGCCGTCGCTGTCCTCCTCGATGTCGATGGTGAGGGTGTTGAAGACGTGCGCCACACGGAAGACCTTGTCGGTCTCGTCGAAGAGGTTGGCGCGAGACATGGATGTCGCCCAAAGGCGGTTGCGCGAGTCGCGGAACAGGGCGTAGCAGCTGGAAGTTGCGGAGCCCTCATCGAGGGCATAAGACTTTGTGACGCCGCTCTTGGTGTCGAGGTAGATAAGGCCGTCGCCATAGGTGCCGACCCACAGGTGCGCCCCCTCGGGCAGCAAGCCGTGGACGTTGAGTTGGGAGAAACGGTTGCGTCCGGGGAAGTTGACGAAGCGGTCGTTGACGAGGTCGAAGCAATTGAGCCCGCCATCATCGGATGCGATCCATATCTTGTGTGCATCGTCTTCAACAAAGCGGCTAACGATGCGACCCGAGAAAGCCCCATTAGTATCGACAATGGGAGTAAAGCGTTGGCTTGCAGGAGAGTAGTAGGAGACTCCATCGTAGAAAGAGCCGCTCCAAAGACCTCCCTCGCGATCGACCATGAGGCTATAGATAAATCGTTTGTCGGTAGAGTTGGCGCCGGAGATGATGTTGGAAGATCGGCTCCAAGACTCGCGTGAGAGGTCGAAAGAGATAAGACCATCGTCGCATCCGACGAGGAGGACGTTGCCGTCGATAGGGAGGAGAGTATGGATGTGGGTGCCGACGCCAGCCTCGGCGGGATTGAGGAGTTGGCGGATTGTCCCATCCTCGGATATGGCAATGAGACCTTGAGCCCAGGTGCCTATGACGATGCGTCCGTCGGGGATTTGCGTGAGGCAGAGACCGTCGGAGCGCAGACCATCGGGGAGAGGAATGCTCTCAAAATTGTCGCGGGCGCGGTTGTAGTAGTAGATATTCTTGCCGCCTTGGCGCGGAATGGCCCATACTTGGTTGGCTCGGTCGACGAAGACGGTGGAGAGATTACCCCCAATGTTGTTGAAATCGAAGTGCTTAGTGGTGGCGGAATGAGGGAGGTGGCAGTAGAGACCATCGGCGACGGTGGCAACCCAAACATTGTCATCGGCATCGACGCTGAACGACGTCACGAGACCGTTTATTTGCTCGTCGAGCATGGAAAATTGCTCGGTATGACTGTTGAGGACGAAAGCTCCATGTGACGTGCCGACGAGTAGATTGTCGCCCCAAGCGTAGAGCGCGCTGGCGTATTGGTCATTGCCCGTCAGCGGGTTGACGAAAAGGCGCGCATGGATGCCATCATAGCGGCACAACCCGGCATCGGAGCCTAACCAAACGAAGCCGTCGGCACCTTGGACGATGGAGCGGACGGTGTTGGACGGCAGCCCGTCTTCCATCGTTATTTGCCTTGGGCTGCCGGCAGAGGCAGCATGGGGCAGGATGGCGGAGACGAGACATATAGTTAAGAAACAGAGTGTGCGCATGAATGTTAGAGTTGCTGATTTTATACATTACATCTTGACGTCATCCCAGGCGGGAGGCGTCTTGTGGAGAAGGTGACGGACGAAGAAGTCGAACCTCTTGTGCTCGCCGAACCCCTCGCCCATGGTGTGATGAACGCCCGGGAGGACTACGAGTTCGAAATCTCGGTTAGCCTTGATGAGCGCATTGACGACTTGGTAGGTGCTTGACGGGTCGACATTGTCGTCCATCTCTCCGACGACGAGCATGAGGGGGCGACGGAGTCGGTGTGCGTTGTAGACATTGCTGCACTCGACATAGGAGGAGTCGATGGGGTGGCTCATCCACAGCTCGTTCCACCAAATCTTGTCCATTCGGTTGTCATGGCATCCGCATGCGCTGTATGCCGCCTTGTAGAAATCTCCGTGGAGGAGGACTGCGGTTGTGCTCTCTTGTCCTCCGGCAGAAGCACCGAAGATGCCGACACGGGATGTGTCCATGTAGGCGTATTGTTCAGCCGCGGCGCGAATCCACAGCTTGCGGTCGGGGAATCCGGCATCCTTGAGATTCTTGTAGCAGACCTCTTCGAACGCTTTGCCTCGCCAAGCCGTCCCCATGGCATCGAGTTGGACGACGATGAAGCCCAGCTCGGCGAGGGCGGTCATGCTCCAGTTGTAGGGGTAGAAACTCTTTGGGGTGTAGGCGTCGCCCGGACCAGCGTAGATATACTCGATGATCGGGTACTTCTTGGAGGGGTCGAAATTTGTCGGGCGTTGGATGATGCCCCACAGGTCGGTCTTGCCGTCGCGCGCCTTGGCAGTGAAGACCTCGGGAGCGACCCATCCGTTGCGTAGGAGCTTGGAGATGTCGGCCTTGGCGATGGTCATGAGGAGGCTGCCGTCGGCATTGCGGAGCGTCGTGACGGGAGCTTGTGAGGGCGTGGAATAGGTGTCGGCGAGGAAACGGAAATCGGCACTGAACTGCGCGGAGTGGTTGGCGGGCTCGGGCGTGAGGTCTGTCATGTGTCGACCGTCGAGACCGATCTTGTAATAATGGATATTGTAAGGGTCTTCTGACGGGTTGACGCCACTGGCGGAGAAGAGGATTACGCCATTCTTCTCATCGACATTGAGAACTTCGCGGACGCACCAAGAGCCTTTTGTTATCTGTTTGACAGGCTGCGCTTTGGCGACATCGTAGAGGTAGATATGGTTCCAGTTGTCGCGCTCGCTTGTCCAGAGAAGTTGCTTACCGCCCTTGATGAACTGCCGCCATATGCGCGGATAGTTGACGAACTTGTCGGAACGCTCCTCGACGATTGTACGCAGGGCGCCACTGTTGGCATCCATGGAGAGGAGCTGATAGAGATGGTGTCCGCGCTGGTTGTATTCCATAGTCACGGCAGAACCATCTTCCGCCCATTGCATCCATTCGAGTTCGTATTGATTCTCAATCAGATGGGCATCGGCAACAACTTGCTTGCCCGACTTGACGTCGATGATAGTAGGGTACTTTTGTGGCAGCTCGTCGCCCGGCTTGGCATATTCTTGCTTGTGGAGAATTGGCTGGAGCTGGTCGGAGGGAGAGGACTCGACATAGTAGACGTAGCGTTTCTCTACGGGACGGCGTCGGTAGGCGAAGAGTTTGGAGCCGTCGGGACTCCACTGGAGACGATTGGAGTAGTAGAGGGCTATGGTGCCATCTTGTGTGAGGACACGTTTTGGGGCGTCGGGTTGCGCGGCAGGTCGGACGACGACGTTGTAGCCCTCGATATATGCGACGAGCGAGCCGTCGGGAGAGTATACGGGGGTGAGGTCTTGCTCCTCATCGACCTCCATCCAGTGGCGTTCCTTATGTCGACCGAACTGGGGTTTTGGGGTAGGAGGAGGCGTGACGCCGAGAGCCTTGTCGCGCTCCTCGCGAGACTCATAGAGAGCGTCGGAAAGAGACTCGGCATCGAGAGAGGCGAAGCGACGCCCCTGGGTGGTCATGATCTCGAAAGTGAGGGTATGTGTGGAGTCCTTCCACTCGACACGGCGCGCCCAGTTGACGACGGAGTCGGCACTGAAAGAGTTGCGGAGCGCATAGGCGCGGTTATAGTCGTCGAGCGAGCCTTGGGCGGACACGGCTGTGGGGAGGAGAGAGAGAAGGAGGAGAGACGGAAGCGTAAGTCTCATGATATTAATGTGTTGTGGAGAATTTTACTTTGTAGGGGAACAGGCGGGAAGAGGGGTCGAGGTCGTGGGTTGTTGGTGCTCCCATGACGAGGAAATAGAGGGCTTTGAGCGGCTTGTCGGCAGGAGCCGTGAAAGAGACCTTGGCGGATGGGGAGGAAGACGGGGTGGGGTATATGCACTCATCGTCGGCAGTGACGGCTACGAAAGAGTAGCGATGCCCAGTGGTCTTGACGGCATTGGCGAGGCTCTTGAAATGGGCTGTCACCTTTTGTCCAGGCTTGGGGGTGTCGAGGCGGATGGCGTTGAAGCCATAGTTCTCGGGGACGACGTCGGAGGTTGGGGAAGTCCATCCGTTGGTGACGGTTGTGGGTGTGGAGAAAGAGCAGGCGTATTGGCGCGTGTTGGGTCGGGCGTGTTGGAAATCGAAGTTGAGGAGATGCTGGTAGCAGCGGAAGATATCGTCGCAGAACTGGCTTTGGGAGAGATTGTATTGGCGCATGTAGGTCATGGCGGGATCTTCACCCACCTTGCCGTTGCGGTATAGCTGTGCGATGGATGTCAGTCCATGTTGTTCGGCCCACCATTGGATGACGTAGGGGGAGTGGTATATGTTGTCGAGATGGAGGAAGCCCTTGTGAGTGAGCTTCTTGAAGGCTTCGAGGTGGTAGTTCTCATCGGTAGGCCAATCTGGGTTGACGAGCCAAAGCATCCATTGAGAGGTCATCTCGAAGAAGCCGCTGCCGCCCCACGCCTCGCCGGTCTTGTCGGCCATGATTTGGAGTTGGAAGCTGTGTCCAAGCTCGTGGGCGAGGCAGTTGAGCTTCTTGTCTTGTATGCGGTTGGGAGACACCCAAAGAGCCCCGATGAAGTCATCGTACGTTCCGCCGTAGGCAGTGCCTTCGAGTGAGTAGTTGAGCATGACCATCATCTTGTATTTGTCGGCTATGCTGCCAGGGAGGGTGAATTGGAGCGAGTCGCGGAAGAAGCGGTAGAAACTTTCGAGGCGGACTTGAAGATTGCCGAGGTCGAAGGACATATGGTGACCGTCGAGGTCGGGAGCGTTATAGGGGTCGTAGCCGAAGTCGTGTTGCCAAAGGAAGATAAGATTCTCTGTCTGTGCGGAGTGGCTCCACGACCATTGGGAATCGGGGTTGGAGAAGTCGCACGTCTTGAGGGTGTCGGGCGTATAGACCATTTTTTGTTGCGCCACGACGGATATGGGGAGGAGAGACAGTATGAGTAGTGATAAGTGCTTCATTTTGAAAGGGATATGTAGTTTAAAGGCGGGCGACGCTAATTATGCGAATATACGAAAAAAGCCCCGCAAAGAAGGCAAAAAAGACTCCTTTGCGGGGCGAAAATCACAACAATCAGAAGTTCATGCTTACTGAGACGACAGCCTTATAGATGGTGCCGCCGCAGTTGTAGACAAAAGTAGGTTTGATTACGTAGGTCTTGCCTTGCTCGGATTTGCCGTGGTTGTGACCGACAGTGAGGGAGTAGGCTCCAGAGTTGTATTCAAAGAAGACGGGAGAAGAGCCCCATGTGCTGGCCGTGCCGTCGGCGGCGGCCCAGAAGCCGATGCCGTTGGCGCTGTAAGCGTAGGAGATAGAGCCGTCGGGGTTGGTGATGCCAACAGCGATCTTACCATCGGCAGGCGTCCAACCCTCGTCGGTGGAGACGGAGGCAGCGTCGAGCGTCTGGCTGGCGATATTGGCAGGCTGGAGTTTGAAGCCTTGTGCGATTTGCGCCATGACACCCTCGCTGAGGAGGTTAAACGTCTTGAGTCCCCAGTCTTGGGACGTGTAGTCGAGATCTACGCTGAGGGTGGCGTCGACATCATACGGGTCGCCGGGCGTGATGTCGATATTGCCGAGGAGGTCGGTGCCGCTGAAGGAGACGACATAAGGCCATTGCTCGTCGTCGCTCATGTCGTCATCCCACTCGTTGCGGTTGTAGGTGCCGGGAGCTGCGAGGACGCAGAGGTAGAGGCGCTCGGTGCCGTCGGGGACGGTGAAGGTGGAGTTGCCCTCCTTGCCGGCCTGCATCTCGGAGTAGACGCAAGAATCGTCGCTCTTGACGGCAACGAAGCCGAAACGGAAGCTCTCGTCGGTGTTGGACTGGCTGTTGTAGCACGAGGTCGTGCCGACAGAAGCGCCGTCGCCGTTGATGATGGAGCCTGGGTCGCTAACGTGGAGGGCGGAGCCTGGCTCAAGACCTGTGAGGTCTGCGCTGACGACTGTGCCAGCGGCTGGGACGTTGAGCGCGATGAGGTTGAAGCCTGTCGTGCCAGGGCAGCTCTCGTAGGCGACTTGGTAACCATCTGAGGTCTTGTAGAGCTTTGTGGAGTAATTGGTTGCCGACGGGTTGTTGGGTAGATACTCGTGGACGGCGTCGAACTCGTAGTTGGCGCAACGAGCTGAGTAGTCGTACATATCGGACCAGAGGGTGTTGAGATCACCATTGCAGAAGATGCGGGTGTAGGTCTCGATAGGATCCTCGGGGAACTTGCTCTCCTTCCAAATTCGTGAGTAGGCCTCGATGCCGTGCTTCTGTGTGATGTAGTATTGGAACCAGTAGCTGGCGTAGCGTTGCCACTCGTGGTTGAAGTGGCGGTGGTGGTTGGCGAGCCATACTTGGACGTTGGCGTCTTGGGTGAAAGCCTCGACGGGGTAATCTTGGAAAGACTGCCACTGCGCGCACTGCTCCCAGTAGGCGCAACCGCCCGCTCCATTCTCGCCGAAGCCGTAGCGGAAGCCAACGGGGACGATGCCGTCTTGATAGGCTGCCTCGCCGGTGAAGAGCTTATCGGCGGAGACTTGGTATTGGAAAGAGTGGCCGATCTCGTGACCGATGGTTGAGCCTACGGGTTTGCAAGTTGAGGGGTTGACCCATAGGGCTCCGATGACGTCGTCGTAGCCTGAGCCTGTGGCGAGCCACTCGGTCTGGTAGAGCAGGTAGATCTGCATCTTGTAGTTGTCGAGGACGGATTTGCCCTCGCCGAGGGTGGCCATCTTGAGCTTGTTGACGTTGGTGTCGAAGAACTTCTCGGCTTTCTCGAGGAGGTCGTCGATGTCGACACGCAGAGCCTCGGGAACATCTTCGGAGTTGGGATCGTCGCCGAAGCCTGGCTCCCAGAATACGAAGAAGTGCTCACTTTGCTTCATTCTCCACCAAGACCATTTGGCGTCGGAGCGGAGCATTCCCTCTGCGCCCTTGGCGAAGCCCTCATTGTAGGTGGCGGGGATGATGTACTTGTCGTAGTCGGTTATGGTCGAAGGGTCCATGGTGTGGACGGCATCGGGGTTCACCTCTTGCTGTACGGTGATGGTTATGACCTGATCACCGCAGTGGATGGTGAGCTTGCCCTCGCGCGCTGCCTCCTCGTCATTTTGTGCGAGGAGGACAGGCATCTTGACGTCGCCAGCCTCGCCAGTGGGGACTGTGATGGTGATCCAGCTTGACGACTTGTCGGCGACGGCTGTCCAGTTGGCAGTGGCGTGGAAAGTGACGGAGGTCTCCGTCTCGTCCCAAGCGACGGTTTTTACGAGCTGAGAGGCGTCGGCGTTGATGGAGTAAACGACTTCCTCGTCATCGTCGCAGGCGGTCAGGAAGGCTGGAGAAGTTGCCAAAAGCGCCCCAAGGGCGCCTTTGGCTGCTAAACGCAGGATTCTGTTCATACGTCAGCTGCTTTATTCCATTGTAGCAGTTACGACGAACTCGACAAACTTGCTTGCGTCGGACTTGCTGACATAGATGAAGTGGAATTTGCAGACAGTGCCGGAAGCGATGTCCTCGTAACGACCGATGTTGACGCCGCCGTCGAAGGTCTCAACGAAGAACACGCAACCAGAGCCCCAGCCCATAGGTTTGCCGTTGGCGTCGCACCAGAAGCCGATGCCGTTGGCGGTATATGCTGGGCGGCTTACGCCATCCTCGTCATAATACCAGTTGCCGTCGTTGTCGGCCATGTAAAGCTCGATGTCGCCCTCGGCATCCTGAACTGTCTTGTTGAAGTCGGAGACCGAGATGCCGAAGCAAGCCTCGATGGCAGACGCTACCTCACTGTCGGTGAAGTTGATAGGCGTGCTACTATAGTTGCCAGAGGCTATCGAGACGTTCTTGATGACGGTGCCTGGGTCGGTAACGGCAAAGTTGATGGTGAAGCGGACGTACTTGTCGTAGTCCTTGCCGTTGACGACAGCGAAGCCGACATTGACGGCGAAGGAGACTCCTGCTGCGGAGTCGTCGGGGACGTTGACGACGAGAGCCTTATTGGCAGCGTCGAGGGTGATTGTTCCCGCCTGGTTCTTGGTGGTTATGGAGCCATCGGCACCATAGCTCCATCCGTTGGAGATGTTGAATGCGGTCTTGTTCCAGACGCTGCGAGAGGTGTTGATGTTGTAGAAGACGACGCTGTTGTCGGCGACGCCTGCAACGAGGTCGTCGACGGTCATGCCAGTTTTCTTCTGGATGGTCTCGGCATAGTCCTTGAGGCTGATGGTGCGCGCAGCGACGTGGCCCTTGCGGAAGTCGGCCGCGTAGGTGATGGTTGCGCTGGCGTCGGTGCGGAGATAAGGGGCCTCGTCGTCGCCGTAGACGTGCTTTGTGACGGCTTCTGTCGGGTCGTCGTCATTGCAAGCCGTGAAACCCGTCGTGAGAGCGAGGGCGGCCATGGCGTAGAATATCTTGTTCATGATTGAAAATCTTAGGGATGGGTGGGAATGTCTTGTCATTCAGGCTTTTGGGGTTTGCCGCTGGCATCCGAGACGCATCGAGCGCACTCGGATGCCGTGACGGCATTTTCCAAAAAATAAACACGGAACGTGAAAAACCTTGCCTAAATGAGTTGCTTAATATCCTGGGTTTTGAACGAGCTTGATGTTGCCGTCGAGAGCGGACTTAGGGATGGGGAAGATGTCTTGATGGCGATCTGTCGTGGCATCCTTGCAGAACCAGCTCTTGCCGTTCCAGACGTTGAGGTCGGAGCCGTTGATCTTGAAGCGGATGAGGTCGTCGCGGCGGTGAGCCTCGCAGACGAACTCGCGAGCCAGCTCGTCGAGGAGACCGCCGAACTCGATGTCGGAGCCGCCCTCTTCGGTGATGACCCAAACATCCTCTTCGCCTTGCTTGCCTTGGTTCTCGCGGTGTCCGTAGTTGTATTTGCTGCCGCCCTTGAGGTAGGAGGCGGTGACGGTGGCCTTGGAGGCGTCGTCGAAGCAACGTGCGCGGACTTGGGAGACGAGCTCGGCAGCTGTGGCCTCATCTTTGCCGAGGCGGAGGAGGCACTCTGCCTTCATGAGGTAGGCGTCGGCGAGACGATAGAAAGGAACGTCGTCATAGCTGGTGCCGTAGTCGCCGCTGAGGATCTCATACTTGATGAGGCGGTAGCTCTCGAAGGGGTAGCAGCCAGGGTTGTCGATGGAGTGGAGCTCTCGGGTGTAGACGAGGGGCTCGCCGTCGACGAGGATCTCGCTGCCGTCTTGTGCATATTGCTGACCGCCAGTCCAGCAGAGGTCGAGACGCTTGTCGCCATCCTCATAGATGTCGAGGAACTGCGGGAAGACGATGCCGCCACCGGTGGCCCAGCCTTCGAAGTTCCAACGTGTACGACCGGCGTTGTGAATCCATAGGTTGGCCATGTAGTTGCCGCCAGCGTACTTGTTCTCCAAGGGGATACCGAAGATGATCTCTGGCGAGTTGGAGATGTCCTCAACAAAGTTTGCGCTGTAGGTGGAAGCGAGGCTGAACGGGCCAGCCATGACCTGGTCGAGCTCGTTGATGGCCTTCTCGTAGTAGGTGAGGTCGCTATCGTCGTTGAACCAAGCGTTGTGGTTGAGGTAGAGCTTGGCGAGGATCATGTGGGCAGCGTACTTGTTCATCTTGCCAAGTTCCGCGCTTGCGGGGCAGAGGTCGGCGACCTCGTTCATCTCGCTGACCATCCAGTCGAACGTCTCCTTAGGCTCGGCCTGCGAGGGGAGCCATCCGGCCTCGTGGTTGTAGGTGGTGTCGAGAGGGATGTTGCGGAAGAGGTCGAAGAGGTTGTAGTAGTAGAGGACGCGGAAGGCGCGGATCTCGGCGTTGGTCGTCTCATTGGACGAAACGACCTCATTGGCGAGGGCCTGGTTGCAGGCGTTGACGCCGGCATAGTTGAAGTCCCAGTTGCACTTGAAGAAGTCGCCATCGACGTGGAAGTTGTGCTTATGGACGGAGACGTAAGGCTCGCCCCAGCCGATGCCGATACGCGAGGGGACAGACCAGACGTCGGAGCCGATCTCCATGATGTCGGAGTGACCGAACCAGCCCCAATAAACTGTGCGGAGGCTCGAGTAGACTGGGGCGATTGTTTGTGCCAGCTCGGAGTCGGAGAATTCGTGCTTCTCTGAAGCTATAGTGTCATAGATATGCTCGTCGAGGTCGGTGCATGCGGGAGTGGCGTAGAGGCCGGCACCCAGCATTGCGACGGACAGGGCTTTATATATAGTTTTCATTGCTGTCAGTGTTTAGAAAGTGAATTTGGCGCCGAGAGTGAAAGTGCGAAGAGTTGGGTACTTGTCGCGGCGGTCGATGCCGGAATTGAGAGGATCGTCATTCTTGAGCTCAGGATCGAGACCGCTGTAGCCAGTGATGGTGAAGAGGTTGTTGCCCGACGCGTAGACGTAGATGTTCTTGATGTACTTGTTCTCTTGGAGGGGGACAGTGTAGCCAAGAGTTGCGCTTGTGAGCTTGAGGAAGTCGCCATCCTCGAGGTAGTAGTCGTTGAAGCTCTGCTTCTGAGCGACGGAGAGGACGTAGCCGTTCTTAGGCTTGGCGGCATCCTTGAGGCGGTTGTACGTGCATGCGTTGTTCTCGTAGTAGACGCGAGCCTCGTTGAGGATCTTGAAGCCGAACTGACCAGTGAACTGGAGGTTGAGGTCGAAGCCCTTGAAGGCGACGTAGTTGCTCCAGCCGAGGTTCATCTTAGGAATGGCGTTGCCGAGGTAGGTGTGGTACTTGTCCTCAGTCTGCATGTTTTGGGTGAACTCCTCATACTCGCCAGTCTCCTGGTTCTGAATGAGCCACATGCCGTTCTCGGAGAGGCCGGAGGTGTGGCAACCGTACCATTGTCCGAGAGCCTTGCCAACCTCGATACGTTGAGTTGGGCGGTCGACTGGCTCGCCGAGGTAAGCCTCGTCATGCTGGTTGGCGGTCTCGTAGAGGTCGTTGCTGAGGCTGACGAGCTTATTGCTGTTCCACGCCATGGTGACGGTGGTCTTCCAGGTTACGCCGTCTTGTCTCTCGAAAGGAGTGCCGTTGAGGGCTACCTCGATACCGCGGTTGCGCATCTCACCGACGTTGGCGAGGGTTGTGCTGTAGAGGTTTGGAGGAGTGGGAACGTCGTACTCCCAGAGCATGTCGGAGGTGTTCTTGTTGTAGAAATCGACGCTACCGCCTACGCGGCCTTTGAGGAAGCTGAAGTCGAGACCGACGTTGACCTCCTTGCTGACCTCCCACTTGAGGTCGGGGTTAGGATTGGAGGCGATGACGAGAGCTTGTTTCCACTCGCCGTTGTCGTAGTAGTAGGTGTCGCCGAGAGCCCAGCGGGTAAGGCTGATGTAGCTGTCGTTGGGGATGACGCCTGTTACGCCGAAACCTGCGCGGAGCTTGAGGTTGGAGACCCAGTCGACGTTATCCATGAAGCCTTCGTTGGAGATTGTCCAGCCGAGAGAAGCAGAAGGGAAGTTACCCCACTTGTTGTTCTCACCGAACTTGGAGCTACCCTCGCGGCGGAGGGAGACGAGGAGGTTGTAGCGGTCTGCGTAGCCGTAGGAAACGCGACCGAAGAAGCCGATGAGCTTGCTGTCGTTCTTGTAGCTGCCCATGCCGGCCTTGCCTTTCTTGAGGTAGCCGCCGACACCGATGTTGTTGTACTCGAAGTAGTCGGACGAGAAGTCGGTGTTGTTGGCATTGAAGCCTTCAGCCATGTCGTACTGGTAGCTATAGCCGATGAGAGCGTCGAAGCGGTGGTCGTCGTTCCACGTGTGCTTGTAGTTGGACGTGATCTCGAGATTGTCGGTCTTGGAGTAGTCGTAGGAGTGGTAGGCGTAGCCAGTGTGTCCGTTGAGGATCTGGTCGTAGTACTTGGAGGTGTAGTAGCCCTCGTCGTGAGCGTTGTAGCGGTCGGTTGAGAGCATGAGGTTGGTCTGCCATCCCTTGATAGGCTCGACGGTGACGTTGCCAGTGAGGCGGGTCGTCTCGGTCTTGTACTCGCCAGTCTTCTCTTTGAGGAGCGCGACGGGGTTCATGTAGTAGTTGATGCTCATGTCCTCGTAGTAGGATCCGTCCTCATTGTAGATAGGCTCGGTCGGGTTGCGCATGATGGCGTTGCGGTAGACGTAGGATCCTGCGGCATCGACAGGTCCATTCTCGTGCCAACGCTTGACGATGTTGAACTGGAGCTTGAGGATGTCGTTGCAGAACCAGTGGGCGAGACCGCCGGTGAAGCGCATCTCCTTGGCGTAGGTGTTGATGAACACACCGTTCTGGTCGCGGTAGGAAAAGCTTGCGTCGTAGGAGGTCTTCTTGGTGCCGCCGCTGATGGAGACGTCGTGGTTGTGGGTGAAGGCGGTGCGGGTGATGGCGTCGAGCCAGTCGGTGTCATAGCCCTTGTCCTTGAAGTCGGTGAGGCCGGCGCGGACATCGTCGCCATCCATCATGTCGAGGGTGTTGGCGAAACCAGACCAGCTGGCGTAGCCGGAGTAGTTGACGGTGGTCTCGGCGTCGCGCTTGCCCTGCTTGGTTGTGATGATGATGACGCCAGCTGCGCCACGAGTACCATAGATAGCGGCTGCTGAAGCGTCCTTGAGGACGTCGATGCTCTCAATGTCCTCTGGGGAGACGGTCGTGAGGCTGCCCTCGATACCGTCGACGAGGACGAGAGGCGTGTTACTGCCGTTAAGGGAGATGACACCGCGGAGGCGGATGGCCGCGGAGCTTGATGGGTCGCCAGAGCCGTTGGTGATGGTAAGACCGGCGACTTTGCCCTTGACGAGGTCGGCTGCGTTGTTGATGTTACCCTTTACGAAGTCCTCGCTCTTGACGGAGGTGATGGCCGAAGTGACATCGCCCTTGCGCTGCGTGCCGTAGCCGATGACGACGACATCCTCGAGCTCCTGGTTGTCAGGCGCGAGACTGACGCTCATGCCCTTGGCAGCGGGCAGCTCTTGAGTGGTGTAGCCGATGAAGGAGAAGATGAGGGGAGTGCCCTCGGAGGTCTTGACGGTGAAGTTGCCGTCGAAGTCGGTGATAGTACCAGTGGTCGTGCCCTTGACCAGGACGGTGACGCCTGGGACGGGCTGGCTGTTGCTGCTGTCGACAACTCGGCCCGTGGCCTCGAAGTTCTGTGCGGCGGCCGTCACAGACATGATCAGCGCCGTGAACAGGAGCCATAGCTTAGAACTGAATGATTTGCTGTTCATATTTGTTCGTTTGATTAAGAAGGAATACATAAGAGTGTTTTTCCATGCCGCTAAATTATCTACGATTGTTTAGGAACGTTAATAAAAAAGTCCAAAATGACGTAAATATCGTCCGACAATAGAGGGGGAGGAATTATCGCTTTTGCTGTGTAGTTGATTGATTGATAATGTAATAGATTATTTTATTAGAAGATGGAAGGTGAAAGATATATTAACGGGTTAATAATGTCTTGTTAAAGAACGGAAACGTGGCTATTCGTTGCCCAAAGCCTTGTTTAGCTTCCCGACGGCTGCCGAAATCATGTCTTGCGTGCCACTGCCGTCGGTGACGTAGCGGACGACCATCCTGCCGTAGTCGACGGCGTCGCGGAGGTCGTTGGCTGTCGTCTCGTCGGGCATGCCGGCGCGACGGAGCAGAGCCGTGAGCGGACGAAGATCCTCGACCTCGGCGAGGTTGCCTGGGCGCATGGTGTTGATGGCCTTGTTGAGCTGTGCGGATGCCGTCTCGACATCGTCGGCCGTCAGTTGCTTGACATCTTGTGCGGCAAGAGCCTCGGCTTTAGCCTTGGCGTCGAGGAGGCGTTGGTAGCCGTTGGGGGCCCATGGGGCGTAGTCGGGGACCTTGTTGTCGAGAGCGAGCCAATGCTCCTGCTCGGCTTGCCTCTCGGATGCGAGCGTCAGGAGGGAGCGCAGCTCGTCGATATTGGCGGCTTGGCGGTTGGCGGCTTGCTCGACAGGGATGTCTGACGTGATGATGCGGTAGTAGTGTGTCGAGTTCTTGTGACGGAAGAAGTCGGGGAGGAACGTTTTGCCGTCGACGTTGAGGGCGGGGACTCCGTCACGACGCTTGGCGACAGACACTTGGCTGAGGCGCGAGTCGAGATTGAGTGTCGCCTGGCGCCATGTCGTGGCTCCGGTGCCGGTCATGGTGAGCGGACCATACATCAGAGTGCCTACCCATGCTGACGGCAGTTGCGTGCCGTCGAGGCTGGCGACGTCGGATGGCAGCTTATCCATTCCGTACTCGACGTGGATGCTGAAAGGCATGGTGACCTCGATGCGGTCGCCCTTCTTCCAATGGCGCGAAGGGATCTCGGCATACGAGCCCGGGGTGAAACTCTCGGCGATGGGCTTGCCGTTGAGCGTGGCTGTGAAACCCTCGGTAGCCCAGCGCGGGACGCGGAGCTTGAGCCCGAAGTCGCCCTCGCCAGCCGTCACGCGGATTGTCGACGTCTGAGCGGGCCATTTGCACTCCTGCTTTATGGTGACGCCCTTGGCTTTCCAGTCGAGAGTCGTCGGGAGATAGAGAGCCACCCAAAGCTCATTGTCGGAGGCGAAGTAGGCGGCCTCTTGATATTTCGTGTGGTTCTCGGAGCCTGTGCCTCCGCAGCATGACGACTGTGGCGTCTCGTTGCCGAAAGGCTTCGTGGCGTTGAGACCTACGGCGTATTGGTAGCACGTCTGGTACTCGTCGGGGTTGAGCGAGCCGACAATCTGGTTGTAGAGAGCCTGCTCGTAGTAGTCCATATAAGCCGCGTCGTCGGGATTGTAGCAGTTGAGGTCGCGGCTGAGCTTCAGCATGTTATAAGTGCAACACGTCTCGTTGATGTCGGGATTGGCCGTAGCCTCGCCCTCTTGCAGACCATTGGTTGCCATGCTGAGAGTCTGAGTGTAAGGCTGGCGGAACATCTCGCCATTGCCAACGCCACCGGGCGAGTAGGCGTAGCGACCTTGGACGAGGCGCCAGAAATTCTCGGCGATGTTGTAGTACCTCTCCTCACCATTGCCCTTGTAGATCTTCAAGGCACCGACAATCATGGGGATGTGCTGATTGGCGTGGCGGGTGCGGATGTCGTCGATGTTGCGTGCGAGGGGTTCGTAGAACTTAGGAGCGTCAAAATATGTGGCGGCTTCGAGCAGCTTGGCTGCCGCTGCCTTGTCGGATGTCATTTGGGCGATGCGCGCGAGCGACTCGCTGATGCCGCCGACCTCGCCGGCGATATACATGTCCCACATCTCGTAGCGGTTGCCTGGGCGAGCGCGGCGTTCGTCTTGCGTTCCGTCTTTCTTGACGTAGGTGCGGTAGTGCATACGGTTCCACACCCAGAGACCCATGTCTTTGGCAATGAGCAAGGCCTTGTCGGCAACCTCGGAGTCATCAAAATAGGTGGCGATGTCGATAAGCCCGGCGAGCACCTTATGGACGGTGTAGTAGGGGGCCCACACCCAGTCGCTATTATTATAAGGTCTGTATGCCTCGATGAGTGCGCAGTGTTGCGCGGGGATGGCATTCAGGTAGCCATAGCCGTAGTTTTCAGGATGTTTCTTATACTCGTCGAAAGCTTCCCACGAGCCTTTAAGGTTGCGGATCTCATACTCTGGGGCGAGGTCTCGCGCCTCGCGGTAGCGTCCGAGGTTCTTGTCGAAGACGAAGGTGCGCTCTTGACACTCGCGCAACTCGTTGACAATCCGCGTGATGTTCTTGCGGAGAATCTCCTTCTGCTTGGGGTCTTTCGTGACGACGTAGGCTTGGGCTACCGCGCTCATGTAGTGGCCGGTGCCATGGCCTTTGAGCTTGGTGTCGGGCGAGTCCCATCCATCGGCGACGGGGTAACCGTCGGTTGGCAGCCCGTAGGTGTCGCGGAAATTGTAGAGCTGCTGTGCGACGTCCCATGAGCATATTGCGGCGAGAGCCTCGTTGCGGTTGTGGGTCAGGCGGTTATTGCCGTCGAGGGTGATGTCGGCGAGAGGGAGCGTGTGCGCCACCTTGGCTGTCGGGGTGGGGTGTGCGGTCTCGACGACGTTGACCGTTGCGGTGAGAGGGAAGCCGTAGGCTGTTGACTCGTCACCGACGATATGGCCGCTGATGGTGTAGGAGGAGCCTGGGGCATGCTTAGAAGCGTCGGCTTCGGCTTGCTCGTCGGCTATTGGGCTGTTTGCCCATCGGACTTGGCGGAACTCGGCATGCCCGTCGGAATATGTCACCCACACCCTGTCCGGCAGTCGCGGGGCCGTGCCCGACGGGCAGCTCACCACGACGGCGCGCACGTCCGCTATGGAGCGTTGCGCCTCGGTGGCCATGGCTTGAACTGTCAGCGAGGCTGCAGCCGCCACTATGATTAGCTGATGATACATATTAATAAGTGTCTAAAAGATTTTGGCTTTTTAATCAATCGACCAAAGTTATTGACACGCTATTTAACGAAATATAACTATTCTCCACATAGACGGCAAAATCGTCCAATCCACCAAAACAGACGATTTTTTTACTCTTGTGGATTTTTGTCGGCTTTCTGCACAATTACAATATCTATCTTCGCAGCAAGTCAGAGGGTGGTGACGAACAGTTGCATATTATACGCCCCGACGCGTTAACA
This sequence comes from Clostridium sp. CAG:343, assembly GCA_963616565.1. Taxonomy (GTDB): domain Bacteria; phylum Bacteroidota; class Bacteroidia; order Bacteroidales; family Marinilabiliaceae; genus W3P20-009. The sequence continues at coordinate 427,732 of CAVEKX010000001.1, read as the reverse complement.
TTTAGTATTAAACAATAGAACTCACAACATAGGTAAATGAAACGAATAATCACATTTGCCGTGGCCATGCTCTCAATGGTTGGTCTTCGCGCCGCCAACTACGAGGTCACGTCGCCCGATGGAAAACTGACAGCCATCGTCAACACAGATGATCGATTGACGCTTTCCATCAGGTACCAAGGCGAGATACTCATGCGCCCGTCGCCAATAGGCTTGACGCTGAGCGACGGAACGTATGTAGGCAAGGGAAACCGAATGTCGGCCACGCGTCCGAGCCGTAAGATTGAGCATATCGACGCTCCATTCTACCGCCAGAAGAGCTTCAATGTGGAGTGGAACCAGATATACATGCGCCTGAGCAACGAGTTCGGCCTTGCGCTCCGCGTCTACGACGAAGGCATCGCCTACAGATTTGCCACCAACCGCACGGAGGAGACCATAATAACGAGCGAGACGGCTGAGTACAACTTCGGACCCCACAGCAAAGCGTGGCTGGCGTACACCACGACGCCCGAGAACCCATACGCCATGGCTTTCCAGAACATCTACGAGCACGCCAAGCTCGACACTGCTCGCCGTGCGCCCGTCTTCTTGCCCGCCACCATCGACTGCTATACCGCCAAGGTGACAATCCTTGAGAGCGACATTGTAAGCTACCCTAACATGTGGCTCAATCCCGAAGGCGGCAAGATGCGCGCCTCGCACGCACCGTATCCATCGAAAATGGAATATTACCCATGGCGCCACATGACGCACGTGGCAGCCACCGAGAACTACATTGCCAAGAGCGAGGGCGCGAGGGAATATCCGTGGCGCATTTTCGCTGTCACCGAGGACGACACCAAGATGCCGACCAACAACCTGGTCTATGCCCTCGCCCGCCCCAACAAGATTGGCGACACGAGCTGGATACGCCCGGGCAAGTCGGCTTGGGAGTGGTGGAACGACTGGAACCTCAAGGGCGTGGACTTCGCCGCTGGCATAAACTTCGACACCTATAAATATTATATCGACTTCGCTGCCGCGCATAACCTTGAGTATCTCGTCCTCGACGAGGGGTGGTACGACTCAAAGGCAGGCACCATCATGGAGCCTATCCAGGCAATCCGCCTGCCCGAGCTGATCAGCTACGCCAAGGAGAAGAACGTCGGGCTGGTATTGTGGTCGGTCTTCAACGTCATGGACGAGAACCTTGAGCAGATATGCGCACATTACGACTCCTTGGGAATCAAGGGCTTCAAGGTCGATTTCATGGATCGAGACGACCAGACGGCAGTCGAGATGGTCGAGCGTCTTGCGGAGTGCACGGCCAAGCATCATCTCGTCCTCGACCTCCACGGCATCTATAAGCCCGTCGGGCTGGAGCGCACGTACCCCAACATCCTCAACTACGAGAGCGTCTTCGGAATGGAGGAGTGCCGATGGACCGACGAGGCGCACGACATGCCACTCTACGATGTCACGTTCCCCTACATCCGCATGATGGCGGGCCCCGTCGACTTCACCCCCGGAGCCATGCGCAACGGCACTCGCTACGATTGGCGAGCCATTTATACGAAACCGATATCCATGGGCACCCGATGCCATCAGGCGGCTTGCTACGTAGTCCAGGACAGCCACTTCACCATGTTGGCCGACAGCCCGACGAACTATGAGGCCGATGAGACATATACCGATTTTATCGCCTCGTTGCCAAGCAGTTATGACCGCACGATCGTGATGCAGGGCGAGGTGGGCAAGTATATCGTCACGGCGCGCAGGGCTGCCGACGACTGGTATGTCGGTGGTCAGACCAACTGGGACGGACGCGAGCTGACGCTCAACCTCTCCTTCCTTGCGAGCGACGCGACCTATGAGGCTCAGATCCTCCGCGACGGCGTCAACGCCTATCGCGACGCAGAGGACTACGTCATCGAGAAAATCGACGTCAAGAAAGGTTCGGCGATGAAAATCAATATGGCTGGTGGCGGCGGCTTCGTCATCAAGCTGATAAAAAAATAGCACACTACCGATTATGAACACGAGAATGCTTTACGCCCTCATGCTCGCCGCCCTCCCAATGGCTGGCGTCGCGCAGAAGGCGGCGTATAACACGCCCGGGGCAGGAAATCCCGTCTTGCCAGGCTACTTTGCCGACCCGACGGTGAAGAAGTTTGGTGACACGTACTACATCTATGCGACGACCGACGGCAGTGGCGCGGGCTTCGGACCTGCGCAGCTTTGGCAGAGCAAGGATTTTAAGAATTGGACGCTTAGCCCGATGAACTGGCCCGACAGCCACTGGATCTGGGCTCCCGACGTCATGCAGAACAGTGCCGACGGCAAATATTACTACCTCTATTGCCAGCCATGCCAGTTGCACCTTGGCGTTGGCGAGACGCCGCGAGGCCCGTGGAAGAACGTTCTTGGCGAGAGCGAGGCTGTCCTCGTGCCAGACAGGTTTGTGACCAACGCCATAACCCTTGACGGTCAGACCTTTCAAGATGACGACGGCAAGGTCTACATGTATTGGGGAACGTGGGGAATATATAAAGGCTTCGGCTGCGGCTCGGGAGAGTTGAATCCCGACATGAAGAGCTTCAGCCAGACGCGCCTGATTCCCAACACCGAGGCTACGGACTTCTTCGAGGCTCCTTTTGTCTTGAAGCGTAATGGCATCTATTACTTCATGTACTCCTGCGGGCATTGTGAGGACGACAGCTACCAGGTGCGCTACGCTACATCTGACAAGCCGCTGGGACCCTACACCTACCGCGGCGTCGTGCTGAAGACCAATGCCGACGGCACGGTTCATGGCCCCGGTCACCACAGCATCCTCAAGGAGGGTGAGGATTATTACATCATCTACCATAGGCATGACAATCCGCATTCCAACCGCGGCTTCCATCGCCAGGTATGCATCGACAAGCTCATATTCGAAGCCGACGGCTCGATACGCGAGGTCGTCCCGACGCATGAGGGCGTAGACCTCCATCCCGAAATCGTGCAGCCTCGCAATTTGGCTTTTGGCGCGAAGGTCACTGCATCGTCGTTCTACGACAACGACTTCCGCCCCGAGTATGCCGTCGATGATAACAACGGAACGCTTTGGAGGCCGAAAAACGACGGGCCTGCATGGCTTCAGATCGACCTCGGCAAGCGTGAGACGATACGTACCGTCTGGACGCAATTTGAGTATGGCACACAATTTTACCAGTATCTGATACAGACCTCTGACGACGGGCAGAATTGGCAGACGTTCTCCGACAAACGAGCCAACCGACTGGCGGGCTCGCCTATGGTGGACTTCGGCAATGTCAAGGCCCGATACGTGAGGTTGACCTACACAGGAGGTCAGAAGCGCGGCTTTGGTGGCGCGGTATGGAACGTCAAAGTCTTCGGCACGGTCGAGGACTCGGCACCCCAGCAATGGGTTGGCATGGCGGCTGCCGACTTCGACGGCATCGAGTGGGCCAACAACGAGGGTATGCTTGGCGGTAAGCTCGTCATAGCGAAGGGCTCGGCGTTGCGTGAGCGCGTCGATGGTCGCGAGGCTGTGACGCTCCAGGCTGGCACGACCATGAGCATGGAGTGCGCGCAGATAGGCAAGAGCCGCACGCACACCTTCACCTCCATGGCATACGTTGGCGGCAAGTGGAAGCAGATTGACGAGAGCGACAGCCACATCGGCCTTACTGACGGCAAGTTGGAGATCAAAGCAGGCGCAGAGCCTCTGACAATCACCAACATCAGATATTATAATTGGCAGCAGACCGAAGCGGAGAAAGAGTTCGACGCGCAGACAGAGATTACTCGCCTCGCCGTGGCGGACGACAAGTCTAAAGGTCTGGTTGTAGACCTCTCGGCAGACTATTATGAAGAGAACGATACGGTGGTGAACATCAAGAACGGCTCACCTCTTGACACTCGCCTGAGCGGAGAGTTCTGGGCAACGTCTATTGAGGGCCCTGAAGACGTCTTGACCGTCGAGAGCATCGAGGGTCGCAAGGCTTTCAAATTTACTGGCAAGCAGTCTTACTCCTCGAACTTCATGCTCCCCGCGACGATACGCGACAATGCGCCCTACACCCTTGAGGCGTGGATCTTGAACCCCGAGATTGCGGAGAACGAGTGCGTGCTGGACTTCACGTCGAGCCATGAGGAGCTTGAGAAGATAATGCTCGTCAACGGGACGGAGCCTCGTTGCGGCGTCATCAACCACTACGGATGGTATGAGGATGCCGGCTATCGGGAGATGGCATCGTTGGCTGGCAAGTGGCAGCACGTCTACATCTGCTTCGACGGCAGGATGGAGAGCGTCTATATCAATGGCAAGCTCATCAGCCACAAGGACATACAGCTTCTCATTAAGCCGTCGCAATACATGACGCTTGGTCAGAATGCAGAGAGCGCATGGCCATTCACTGGCTACCTCCATTCTGTGCGTCTCTGGGACGAGTATATTCCTTTTAAGAAATAGAAAATAAAAAATATACGGATGAAGAACACAATAGCAGCAGCCTCGCTGGCGGTCATGGTGGCGATGCCCTCCATGGCGCAGAAGACGGCCGAGAACGGCGGATACCCCATTACGCCTGTGCCATTCACCTCGGTCAAGGTGACTGACAACTCTTTTTGGGGACAGAGGCTCGAGACCTCGCGCAAGGTGACTATCCCATTGGCTTTCAGCAAGTGCGAGACCGAGGGTAGGTATAAGAACTTTGAGCGTGCGGCACATCCGAGCGACTCATACGACGTCTCGAAACTCATGCCTTTGAGCTTTGACGACACCGACCCCTATAAGACTATCGAGGGCGCAAGCTACATACTCCAAACCTATCCGGACAAGAAGCTCGTGGCGTATCTCGACAGCATCATAGACATCATCGGCAAGGCGCAAGAGCCTGACGGATACCTCTATACGGCGCGTACGCAGAACCCTAAGAACCCACACTACTGGGCAGGCGAGAAGCGTTGGGAGAAAGAGGAGGATTTGAGCCATGAGCTATACAACCTTGGTCACATGGTCGAGGGTGCGGTGGCACATTGGCAGGCCACGGGAAGCCGCAAGTTTCTCGACATCGCCATGCGTTATGCCGACTGCGTCGTCCGCGAGGTTGGCTCGAAACCTGGTCAGGCGTGCGTAGTGCCTGGTCACCAGATTGCCGAGATGGCGCTTTGCAAGCTCTACCTCGCAACGGGCAAGAAAGAGTATCTCGATGAGGCTAAGTTCTTCCTCGACTATCGTGGAAAGACGGAGATCCAGCAGGAATATTCCCAAAGCCATAAGCCTGTGCTTGAGCAAGATGAGGCTGTGGGTCATGCCGTCCGCGCGTCATATATGTACGCCGGCATGGCAGACGTGGCCGCTCTGACGGGCGACACGGCCTATATTCACGCCATCGACCGCATCTGGGACAATATCGTTGAGAAGAAGCTCTACATCACCGGCGGCATCGGCGCGACGAACAATGGCGAGGCCTTTGGCGCGAACTATGAGTTGCCTAACATGAGCGCGTATGCCGAGACGTGCGCAGCCATCGGCAACGTCTATGTCAACTACCGCCTCTTCCTCCTCCATGGCGACAGCAAATATTTTGACGTCCTTGAGCGCACGCTCTATAACGGACTCATCAGTGGCGTCTCCATGGACGGTGGCGGATTCTTCTATCCCAACCCGTTGGAGAGCATGGGTCAGCACCAGCGTCAGGCATGGTTCGGCTGCGCATGCTGCCCGAGCAACATCTGCCGTTTCCTGCCGTCCCTCCCCGGCTATGTCTATGCCGTCAAGGATCGTGACGTCTATGTGAACCTCTTCCTCGCCAACTCGTCGACGCTCAACGTGGCTGGCAAGAAGGTGCGCCTCTCGCAGCAGACCAACTACCCGTGGGATGGCGACATCGTCATCAACGTCGACGAGAACAAGGCCGGCACGTTCGACCTCAAGGTCCGCATCCCCGGATGGGTCAAGGGACAGCCCGTGCCCTCCGACCTCTACTACTACTCTGACGGCAAGCGACTTGGCTACAGCGTCAAGGTGAATGGCGAGACCATCCCTGCCAACGTCACAGCCGACGGATATTTCACCATCGGCCGTAAGTGGAAGAAGGGCGACAAGGTGAGCGTCCATTTTGACATGGAAGTTCGCACTGTCCGTGCCAATAGCAAGGTCGAGGCCGACCGCGGTCAGGTCTCCATCGAGCGCGGCCCTATCGTCTATTGTGCTGAGTGGCCCGACAATGGCTTTGACATCATGAGCGTACTCTTGAACCAGGAGCCAAAGTTTGAGCTCGGCAAGATACCCGATGCCACGTTTATCGCCGACTCCTTGAAGGGCGTCCTCTCGCTCTATAAGGGTCAAGACGTTGTAGGTCTGCTGACCGACGTGCAGACCTTGAAGTTCGGAGGTGACGGCAAGCTCACGACGGCCGACCATCGCTTGACGCTGATCCCCTACTTCGCATGGGCGCATCGTGGCAATGGCAATATGAAAGTGTGGCTGCCTCAGGATGTGCGCGCCGTACGTCCCGACGCCCCCGCCACCCTTGCGGCCAAGGCCAAGGTGGAGTTCTCCGCCCCAGTGCCAGCGCGTCGCAGCATCACCGACGGACTTGTGCCAGCCGACGAGAACGACCGCAGCATCCCATATTGCCATTGGTGGCCGAAGCAGAACTCTACGGAGTGGGTTACCTACACCTTCGACGAGGCTATGGAGATTAAGACCAGCACCGTCTATTGGTACGACGATCAGCCATGGGGCGGTTGCAAAGTGCCAGACATCTGGAAGATCTACTATCAAGACGAGGCAGGAAACTGGCAGCCCGTGGCAGAGCCCGACGGATACCCGACGAAACGCGGGGTGCCTTGCACCGTGAATTTCGCCCCCGTCAAGACAAAGGCCGTGAAACTTGAGTTCCGTCAGCCAGAGACCCAATCATGTGGCCTCTTCGAATGGAGCGTCAAGTAATGAGATAGAATCAGTTATAATAGCTATCAGTTGCATCGCGGCGGCAAAGAGGGTTGTCCTCCTCTTTTGCTGCCGCGGTTTTTTGTGTGGATGTGTGTGGAGTGTGATGGTTGAGTTGCGGAGAAAGAAATGTGTTGGAAGCGGAGGGGAAAAAGAAAAATCCTCCGTCTATTGAGAATAGACGAAGGATCTTTAGTAGCGGGGAGCCGACTCGAACGACTGACCTTTGGGTTATGAGCCCAACGAGCTACCACTGCTCCACCCCGCAATATGCGTCAAGAAATTGCAACCAGAGAGGAAGCGCATCTTAGTAGCGGGAAGCCGACTCGAACGACTGACCTTTGGGTTATGAGCCCAACGAGCTACCACTGCTCCATCCCGCAATATGCTGTCGTAATGCTACGCTTCTTTCTCAATTGCGATGCAAAGGTAGTAAAATTTTAATACGTTGAAAAGTGAAAGTGTGATAAATATTAGAGAATGAGGAGAAAAGGTGCAAGAGAGGTGAGAATGTGGGTCGGGAGGGGTTAAATTTAAATATTCGCATCACGGCTTGACACGTTGGTAGGCGAGCCTCTCGCCGGCAGGGTATTGGACTATGCCGCAGAAAACGAAGCCAGCCTTGGTGATGCAGTGGCGCATGGTGGAGTTGTCGCGGTGGGTGTCGATGCGGAGGTTTTTGATGCCGATAGAGTCGCAGAAGTTGACGATTGCGGTGAAGACACCATGGACGCAGGGTGCGCTGGCGATGCGGTGAATGGTGTGGTAGGGCGTCGTGTCGTCTGTCCACCCGTCGCCGTCGATGTGGGCGTAGGCTGGCTCGATGCCGCCGATGAGGGTGAATGTGGCGACAGGCGTGCCGTCGTCTTGGCAGAGGATGTGGGCGACAGAGGAGAGGATGTCGTTGGTCATGACATCTTTGTCGGGATAGCCGTTGACCCATTGCTTGTCATTGCCTATCTGGCGCATTTCCTGTTTGCCGTAGGCTATTAGCTCCATTATCCGTGGGAGGTCGTCTGTTGTCGCTTTGCGGATGTTCATGTGTTTATTGGAGTTCGAGATGGATATAGAAGCGGCTCGCGAGAGGGAAGTCCTCTTGCGAGCCGCAGTATGTTTAAGGGTTAGATTGTCGCCTTAGATCCACTTGAGGAGAGGGAAGTCCTGCTTGTGGGGGAGGAGAGGGTTGGACGGGAAGATGCGGAGACCGAAGCGGAAGACACCAGGGTAGTTGAGCGAGAGGGAGACCTTGTAGGTGACCTGTGAGCCGTTGCGCTCGACCACGGAGAAAGGCTCGGCGTGGACGACCTTCATGTTGTTCTCGTCGTCACCGCTTGCGAAGACCATCTCGAGACCGAGGTCGATATCGGGATCGACCTTGTCGAGGGTGACGGAGATCGGGTAGATCTCACCGATGCCGAGTTGCTCCTTGGCGATGTCGGGCATGTCGACGTTGACGACGCGTATCTGATCCCAGATGTTGCGAACCTTGCTCTTCCAAGCTGTGAGGTCGCGGGCAGCCTTGAAGTCGTTCTCTTTGAGGACGGCGCCACGCTTTGCCTGAGGGATGTAGAAGCGGTTGAGGTAGTCGGTGATCATGCGCTTGGTGGTGAACTCTGGAGCGATTTGGCTGAGAGAGTTCTTGATGACCTGGATCCAACGGTGAGGGATCTCGTCCTGCTGGTCGTAGTAGAGCGGGATGATCTCTTGCTCGAGCATGTAGTAGATGGTCGTGGCGTCGAGCTCGTCTTGATACTTGGCATCCTGGTAGGTCTGCTTGTCGGTGAGAGCCCAGCCAGCGTCTTTCTTGTAGCCCTCGTACCACCAGCCGTCGAGGACGGAGAAGTTGAGGACGCCGTTGAGCTCGGCCTTCTGACCGGACGTGCCGGAAGCCTCAAGGGGTCGGGTAGGCATGTTCATCCATACGTCGACGCCGCTTACGAGGCGGTGAGCGAGCTCCATGTCGTAGTTCTCGAGGAAGACGATCTTGCCGATGAACTCGGGGCGGTGTGAGATCTCAACGATGCTCTTGATGAGGTTCTGGCCGCCTTGGTCGGCAGGGTGAGCCTTGCCAGCGAAGACGAACTGTACGGGGCGCTCGGGGTTGTTGACGATGCGGGAGAGACGCTCGAGGTCGGTGAAGAGGAGGTGCGCGCGCTTGTAGGTGGCGAAGCGGCGAGCGAAGCCGATGGTCAGAGCGTTAGGTTTGAGACCCTCGATGACATCGAGTGCGCGGCTCGGGTCGTTGGTGGTGTAGAGAGTTTGCTCCTTACGGGCATGGATGTAGTCGTAGAGCTTCTTCTTGAGTGCGCGGCGAACGTCCCAGATGGCGGCGTCGTCGATGCTCTGGATCTTCTCCCAGTAGGCCTTGTTGGAGACGTCTTTGAGGAGGTCGGGATCGAGGAACTTCTTGTTGAAGCGTTGCATCTCGCTGGAGGTCCAGGTGCCGTAGTGAACGCCGTTGGTGACGTAGTTGATGTGGAGCTCGTCGGCGGTGAAGCCTGGCCAGAGGTGCTTGAACATGTTCTTGGTGACCTCGCCGTGGAGCCAGCTGACGCCGTTCATCTCTTGAGAGGTGTAGGCGGCGAGGACGCTCATGGAGAACTTGCCGTCGTTCTCGCGGCCGAGTTGGATGAACTGCTGCCAAGAGATGCCGAGAAGCTCGGGGACGTGACCGAGATATTTGCCTACGAGACCCTCGTCGAACTTGTCGTGACCTGCGGGGACGGGGGTGTGGGTGGTGAAGAGAGAGGATGCGCGGACGACCTCGAGGGCCTCTTGGAAGTTGAGACCCTTGTCGGTGAGGTCGATGAGTCGCTGGATGTTGAGGAGCGCGGCATGACCCTCGTTGCAGTGGTAGATGTCGCTCTTGATGCCGAGGGCGTTGAGGAGGCGGACGCCACCCATGCCGAGGATGATCTCCTGCTTGAGGCGGTTCTCCCAGTCGCCACCATAGAGGCTATGGGTGAGGGTGCGGTCGTCGGGGTTGTTGAGCGCGTGGTCGGAATCGAGGAGATAGAGGCTGATACGTCCGACGTTGACGCGCCAAACCTTGAGCTGGACTTGGCGGCCGGGGAAGTTGATGGGGATGTAGAGCTGCTTTCCGTCCTCGGTGCGAACCTCGTCGACGGGGATGCTCTGGAAGCTCTGCGCCTCATAGATGGCTTGCTGCTCGCCGTTGATGGAGAGGCTCTGCTTGAAGTAGCCGTAGCGGTAGAGCAGGCCGATGGCAGTCATGTTGACACGGCTGTCGGAAGCCTCTTTGAGGTAGTCGCCAGCGAGGATGCCGAGACCGCCGGAGTAGATCTTGAGGATGTTGGAGAGACCATACTCCATGCTGAAGTAGGCGATGGAGGGCTCGTAGGCGAAAGGCTGCGCGAGGTAGGACTGGAACTTGGCGTAGATGCCGTTGAGTCGTGTTACGAAGTCGACGTTCTTTGCGAGCTCATTGAGCCTGGTGTAGGAAACGCGCTCGAGGAGAAGGATGGGGTTCTTCTCGACCTGATGCCAGAGCTCGGTGTCGATCTCGTTGAAGAGCTCGGTGGCCTCGTAGTTCCATACCCACCAGATGTTGCGAGAAAGCTCGTGGAGGCATGCCAGCTCCTTAGGGAGCTTTGACTTGACGATGATAGACTTCCACATGGGCTCTGCGGAGGGGGCAAAGTTTTGCTTGATGTCCATTGTTGGTTTTTTTAAATGTATGCTCAATGTCTGTGCCTCAGCCCCTTAGATTAGGTTGTCTTTTTGGGGCGGCGGCGTGCTGTCGTTTATACGCCGTCGGAAGGTGCAGTTTCACATACATCGGCACGTTGAGTGGTTATTAAGGTTTTAATTTTTGGGGTCTGATTTCTTAGAAGCTCGTTTTGTGGCGGGCTTTTTCTCAGCGTCGGCGGCTTTGGTGGCTGCCTTGCGGCGAGCAGGGGCTTTCTTGACCTCGGGCTCGACGCCTGCTTTGACGAGCTGCTTCTTGAGGCTTGTGACCTCGCTCTGGAGGAGCGCGTTCTCGTCTTTGAGGGTCTTGACCTCATTGTTGTCGGCATCGGGCACGGCGTGGCGGAGACGCTCGGCGAAGTCGCTGAGGATGTTCATGTAGTTGATGAAGGCCTCGTAGGGGGTGGGGTAGGGGGAGTGGTAGGTGTGTGAGGCTCCGTTGGCGAAGAACTTGGTACCCATGTAGTAGAAGTTCTCGGTAGACTGGAGGTATTGCCAGTCTTTGAGGATGGCCTCGTCGGTGCAGCGCGCTACGAGGGGTGTGAGGGCGTAGAGCTTGTCGACGGCCTCTTGCTGCATCTCGTTGCCTTGCCATGCTGTGAGGTCGCGCTCCTCGTCGACCCAGCTGGTTGCGCTAGGGACGTTGATTGCGGATTTGGGTTGGAGCTTTTGGGCTGCCGCGCTGGGCGTGGTGAAGGCGTAGTTCTTGTCTTCAAGGAAGACGGAGGGGAGAGCCTTGAGGAACTCTTGGATGCCGCTCTCGGCGGAATGTACGGCGCCGAAGGTCTCGTAGTCCATGAAGAGGTTTACGACCTCCTCGTTTTCTGGGAGACCGTCGAGCCAGCTCTTGAACTTCTGTGCCGTGAGAGGCCATTCAGACCAGCTCTGGTTGGAGAAGCGGAGCGCGATGTCGTCGCTGAGGTGGTAGTTGCGGGCGAGGACCTTGAGGTGCGGGTCGATGGCGTTGCAGTAGAGGAAGTCGGGGCTCTTCCAACCGAGCGTCTGCTTGGCGCCTTCGGCGAGCATGACCTTGAAGCCGAGGGAGGAGACGACCTCGCCGATCTGGTCGGAGTAGATGAGCTGGGTATTGCGGAAAGCCGTTGGTGTGACCTTGAATGTTTTCTCGATGGTCTTGACGTGAGCGGCAACTTGGCGTTTGAACTCGTCGGTGTCGCGTGTCGAGGCGAGGGAGCTGGCAGAGGTCTCGGCGAGAATCTCGACGTGACCGGTCTTGATCATGGCCTTGAAGCTGTCGATGACCTCGGGGGCGTAGAGGTTGAGCTGGTCGAGAACCGTCCCGCTGAAAGAGAAAGCGACGCTGAATTTGCCTTTGAATTTGCGGAGCAGGTCGGTGAGAATCTTGTTCGTCGGGAGGTAGCAGGTGTGGGCCAGCTTGTTGATGTTGCTCTCGTTGGCATAGTCGTCATAGTAGTAATGATCGTTGCCAATGTCGAAGAATCTGTATCGGCGCAGCCTTACCGGCTGATGGAGCTGGAAGTATAAGCAAATGTTTTTCATTGTCTTAAGTCGTTTTATGTTTCGGGTGGGCTGCGCTAGCGAACCACCGAGTCGTATACCTTTTTGATTTGCCTTGCGGAGTTTTCCCATTTGAGGGAGTCGACCTCCTCTTTGCCGTACTTGGCGAACATCTTGCCGAGCGACGGGTAGTTGAGGACGCCGTACATGGCGTCGGCCATGGCGTCGACATCCCAGAAGTCGGTCTTGATGGCGTAGGTGAGGATTTCAGCCACGCCGCTCTGGTAGGAGATGAGGACTGGGACGTTGCTTTGCATGGCTTCGAGAGGGGAGATGCCGAAAGGCTCGGAGACGGAGGGCATGACGTAGAGGTCGCTCATGCGGAGCATGGAGTAGACGTCTTGTCCGCGGAGGAAGCCAGTGAAGCTGAACTTGTCCATTATCTTGAGGCTTGCCGCGCGGCGTACCATTTTTTCCATCATGTCGCCATTGCCGGCCATGACGAAGCGTACGTTGTCCATTTTCTGCAGGACTTTGTGGGCTGCCTCGATGAAGAACTCAGGACCTTTTTGCATTGTGATACGTCCGAGGAAGGTGACGATTTTCTCGTCGAGGCCTTTGTGGACGAAGTTGTTGTAGTCGCTGCGGATGGGGTCGACAGCGTTGTAGACTGTGACAACCTTGTCGGCAGGGATGCCATATTTCTCGATGACGGTGTTGCGCGTCAGGTTGGAGACTGTGATCACCTTGTCGGCGGCTTCCATGCCTCGTTTCTCGATGTCGAAGACGACGGGGTTGACGCGTCCGCCGGAGCGGTCGAAGTCGGTGGCGTGGACGTGGACGACGAGTGGCTTGCCGGTGGCCTCCTTGGCGGCTATGCCGGCGGGGTAGGTGAGCCAGTCGTGCGCGTGGATGACGTCGAAGGAGTTCTCTTGTGCTATGACGTTGCCGACGATGGCGTAGTTGCGGATTTCTTGCATGAGGTCGGCGCCGTAGCCACCGGAGAAGTGGAACTTGCCGTTGTCGTCGGTCTTAAAATATTTGAAGCCGTCACCCACGTTGAGGGTTTTGAGCTTGTAGTACTCATCGGGGTCGACGTAGGGGACGAGTTTAGACTCCACCTCGATGTAGTCCAGCTGCTTAGACTGCTGGGCGTAGCGGATACGCTTGTTGCATATCGAGATGTTGTTTGCGCCAATGATGTCCTCCACTTTGCTCTTGTCCTCGTCTCCGAAAGCCTTGGGGACGACGAAGAGGACTTTCAGATCCGGGATGGTTGCCAGGCCTCGGGTGATGCCGTAGCACGCAGTTCCGAGACCTCCGCTGATGTGGGGCGGAAACTCCCATCCAAACATTAATACTTTCATGTGTGTGTTTTATTTTGGTTCGATGAGTTTCAGGAGTTTGAGGACGGCGGCGACGCTCGTAGCCATCGAGATACAACCTTCGCTCTTGTAAGGTGGATTTCCGTTGTAGCTTTCGCTGATGGAGCCGATGCCATGGTCTTTGACGACATCTTCGAATCCTTCTGCCAGTCGGCGGAGCTGCGCCATGCAGGAGTTCTTGTGGACGGCCATGAGCGCGTCGGCGTAGAAGGAGAGGAGCCAGGGGTAGGCCGTGCCTTGATGGGCGCATATGGCTCTTTCGTCCTCGTCTCCCTCGACGGCACCGTGGTACTCCTCGCTTTCGGGGGAGAGGGAGCGGAGACCGTAGGGAGTGAGGAGTTTGGACGTGGCCTGGTCGACGATGGCTTTTTTCTGCTCGCGCGAGAGAGGGGAGTATTTGAGACCTGCGGCGATGATCTGGTTGGCGCGCAGCTTGGGCGATTTGTACTCGCCGTCGGTGCGGTCGTAGAGGGTGCCGTCGGGTTTGAGGAACGTGTCGAGGAACGCCTTTCCAATTTGGTCGAGGCGTGGTTTCCAGATCTCGATGAAAGCTTTGTCCTTCTTGCGCTCGGCTACTTCGAGTGTCGTCGCTATGGCGTCGTACCATAGGGCGTTGACCTCGACGGTGCATCCGTAGCGCGGGGTGACCATGTGGCCGTAGCTTGTCTGGGCGTTCATCCATTGCTGAGGGTGACCCTCGTTGCGCGCATAGATGAGGCCATTGTCCAGGCGGTGCATCTTGCCGGGGACGCCAGTCCAGTAGTGCTCGAGGAGGTCCTTCATTGTGTCGTAGTATTCCGCCTTGTCGAACTTGTCGTCGCGGAAACGCTCCATCTCATTGAGGCAACGGAAGAACCAGAGAGGGATGTCTATGGAGGTGTTGTTTGTGGAAGCCTGCTCGATGTACAGACGTCGGAGGTTGGGGAGGCAGGTGCGGAGGATCTCGTCGAAGGGCTTGCGGTCTTTCTGATAGATGAGCAGGCCAGGGAGGGCGAGGAACGTGTCGCGGAGTTGCGGGCGTTTCCAGTGGAAGCCGGCTTTGAGCATCAGCTGGCCGTCGGCCTCGCGCTCTGTGAACTGCTGAGCGGCGTTGATGAGGACGCTCAAGAGGGAGTCTTTTGCTGGGCGTTTTTTCTCCTCGCGTGTGAATTTGGCTTTGAGCTGCTTAGTGTTGGTAGGCTCAAGGGAGGCTGAGATGACGATGGAGTCGCCCTCTTGCATCTTAAGCTCGAAGAAGCCCGGCACGTAGAGGTCTTCGCGGTAGCCGTAGCCGCGGTAGCGTTCTTGGAGGTACTCGACGTCGCGGTACCAGTCGGGCATGGCGACGAAGTCCATAGGTTTGCTGCCTTGGATGTAGAGGTTTGGGAAACCTTTGTAGAGGCAGAAGGAGGCACCGTTTTCGACGGAGTTGTAGTGGGTGTCGGCGTCGAGGTTCTGGTGGGTGAGCTCGTGGACGTTTCGGAAGGCGAGGAAGGGTCGGAGCTTCATGGTGAACTTGTCGGGAGCCTCGAGGACGGTGTAGCGGATGAGGGTCTGGTTCTCGTTCTCGGAGAGGATGAACTGCTGCTGGATGACCGTGGCTCCGACGCGGAAGGTCATGGTCGTCGAGGGGGAGGTCTCGAAGCCTGTCATGTACTTGTGGCCTTTAGGCTCGAAGAAGTCGCCCTTGTACTCTTGCACGCCGAGGTTGTAGGGTTTCTCGCCGGACGATATGCTGCACTGGAGGGACGACAGCATGACGTAGTTCTCGCCGCCGAACTCGTTGAGCGGGCAGACAAGTAGACCGTGATATTTGCGCGTATTGCATCCGATGATGGTCGTGCTGAGATAAGCGCCGGCCCTGTTCGTCTGCAATATTTCTTTGAAAAGCGAGTACTCCAAGTTGGGGAGTAGTTTGCTGTCGAACTGAATGTACTTCATATCCTAAGTTGTTCTTTTCAAG
This sequence comes from Clostridium sp. CAG:343, assembly GCA_963616565.1. Lineage (GTDB taxonomy): Bacteria > Bacteroidota > Bacteroidia > Bacteroidales > Marinilabiliaceae > W3P20-009. The sequence continues at coordinate 412,275 of CAVEKX010000001.1, read as the reverse complement.
ATGTTAAGGGTGTCACTGCCGTGCATATCCATCCATGTCGGGGCCTGTTGTGTATGGCTCCGCTCGACGCAGTCAGGGTCTCTGGGCTGGTGGGAAGAGTTGTTGTCTTATTTTGAAGATCCTTGCGCGGGCGTAGCGGCCGGCCGTCAATCAATGGGTGTTCTTCTGTGGCAGTAATCTGCGCTGTTGTCTATTGTCTGTCGGTGTCTTCCCACCTTTTCACGCAAACATAGCGATTTTTTTTCTGAATATGTTCAAGGTTTGGAACTTTCAATAGGTTTAGGGGTCCGGTTTTTGGCGTGTAGCGGTGGAATTGTTAAGATTAGGATTTAAGTGGTAGTTGTTAACTAAAAGACGAGGGCGCCGCTCCGTTTTTTTGTGGAGTGGCGCCCTTGTTTGGGTTGTGTTGTTGTCGGCTGTCCTGCCGTTTTATTTTACGAACATGTTGGTGACGATTTGCTTCTGCCAGTTGCCGTTTTCGCCCCACGAGTAGGAGGTCGTGCGTTTCATCTGGTTGCCCTCGTAGGTGTATTCCTCTTTTTGAATGCCGGTGCGGTCGTCGCCTTTGTAGAGGTATGTGGCGTTCATGACGAGGTTGCCGTCGGCGTCGAAGACCATGTCGTTCATCATTCCGTCGTCGTCGCTGAGGTCGGCGAGGTCGATCTCGGCTTGCGTTGCCCAGTTGCCGTCGGGTGTCATCTGCTCGATTTTGGTGAGGGCGAGGGTGCCGTCGACGTTATCGTAGGTGAACTTGGTTGTTGCGACCCAGTCGCCATTCTCCTTGATGTAGGTGGCGGAGGTTACGGAGTTTCCGTTGTAGGTGTTTTGCTTCATCATTGTTTCCTTCCACTCTTTGCCGTTGGTGGTGAGGGTGAGGAAGTTGACGGGTCGACCGAGGGAGTCGTGGGATACGATGGTCTTGCCGACGAGGTGGTCGTTGGCGTTGCCGTCTGACGTGATCATGTCATAGGTGAGGGCAGCGCCTACGATGGCGATGGCGGCCAGGAACGTGATAACGAGCGTTTTCATTGCTTGGTGTGTGTTTTATGTCGTCTTGGGAGAGGACGGTTTTACCTGTAAGTTGCTTTAGCTTGTTGTTTTCTGCCTCTGTTACGATGCCTGTGGCATAATGTTTTACGAGGGAAATTGAGGAGGTCGAGGATAGTGGTGGTGATGAATTAAATTTAACCATTGGAGTGTCGCTTTTGCGTAAAGATGTTGCGAATAGGCGTGACGAACGGCTCGAATGGATTGACGAGAGAGTAATAGTTAAAAAGATATAAAACATAAAATAGGCGTTTTTTAGGGGTGTGGAGGACGGCAAAGCCCCCTCCGATTGCGTCGGAGGGGGCTTTGAAATAGGGGGATTGGGGTTGTATTATTCTATCACGATTGTTCGAGTGCCGTCGTCGGCGACCGTTATTCTGAGGGTCTTTGAGTCCTCTGGGAGAATGTCTTCGGCAATGGCCGGCCACTCGACGAAGCAGTAGTTGCCCGAGTAGAAATATTCGTCGAAGCCCATGTTGAAGGCCTCGTTGACATCCTTGAGGCGGTAGAGGTCGAAGTGGTAGAGGGCCTTGCCGTCGGGGAGCTCGTAGTCGTTGATGATGGCGAAAGTTGGGCTGTTGACTACGCTGGTGGTGCCCAGGTATTGGCAAATGGCTTTGACGAGCGTCGTCTTGCCAGCTCCCATTGGCGCGTCCATGGCGACGACACGGCTGTCGCCAATGGCCTTGATGATTTCGGGGGCTATGGCGTCCATCTCTTCGGGCGTCTTGGCTGTGAATGTTGGCATCGTTTTCTTTCGTGCGTTTATATTCTCGCGCCAATTTACAAAAAGAAATGGCACGAAAATAAGGCGCGCATGGCTGATATGTGCCATGCGCGCCTTGGTGATGTGGATTTTTAGGTCTCTTGTCGCAAGGTGCTTACTTGTTGATTGTAAGCTCGTCGATGAGGTTTTGCGCTCCGCCGATCTTGTCGATTATGAGGAGGACGTAGCGGATGTCTACGCAGATGCACCTTTGGAGGGCAGGCTCGAAGATGATGTCGCCGCTCATGGCCTCCCAGTTGCCGTCGAAGGCGAGGCCGATAAGCTCGCCGTCGCCGTTGATGACGGGGCTGCCGGAGTTGCCGCCGGTGATGTCGTTGTTCGAGATGAAGCATATGTGCATCTTGCCGTCCTTGTCGGCGTAGGGGCCGAAGTCCTTATTGTTGTAGATCTCCTTGAGCCTTGGCGCGACGACGAACTCCCAGTTGTTGGGGTCTTCCTTGGCCATGAGGCCGTCGATGTCGGTGAAGTAGGTGTAGGTGGTGTCGGCTGTTGAGTAGCCGCCTACCTGGCCGTAGCTGAGGCGCATGGTGAAGTTGGCGTCGGAGTAGAAGTCGCGGTCGGGCTGCATCTGCATACGGGCTGCGAGATAGATGCGCTTGGCGTCTTCGTACTTGTCGGAGATCTCGGACGACTTGTCGACGATCTGCTTGAGGTACATGTCGACGATGTCGTTGGCGCATTGTGTGGCCTTGTCGTTCTTGATGGCGTCGTAGTCCTTGTCGGCAATGGCTTTTATGAGCTTAGAGGAGTCGGCGAGGATGCTTGAGGCGAAGAGTTCGTCGGTGAAGCGGGCGAATGCGGCCTCGTTGGGTATCTCTTCGAAGAACTTGGGGTGGAACTTGCTGTCGATGTGGGTGGCGTAGTAGGCCATGAGCGCGGCAGTGACTTTGCGGTCGGTATTGACGCTGTAGTCCTTGTAGAAGTCGCGGACGATGGCTGTTATGGCTTCCGTGTCGCCGGTCTCGGTCTTGTAGCAGACCTTGCGAGCGAATCGGAAGATCTCGGGACCTCCGAAGAGGCACTCCATCATGTAGCTCGATGCCTTGACGTAAGGCTCGTTCTCTTTGGCGAGTTTGCGGAGTTGCTTGAGGATGCCCTTCTGCTCCTTGGTGCCGTTGGCTTTGGCCCATGCCTTGAAGGCGGCTTGCTCGGCTTCCTTGCGTCCGATGACGTTGAGGTTGTCGATGCCGCGGTTCATGCCTATGCTGTTCTTGTAGTAGTTGGAGCTGCGCGCGAATTTAGAGGCGTACTTGATGTAGACGGACTGGTCGGCGAGCATGTCTTCGAGCCAGATCTTCTGTTTGATGTCGCGCGGCTCGATGCGGCTGGCGTTCTCGACGTCGCGCATCTGCTCGACGCCCCAAGAGGACTCGTAGCGGTTGGTCGAGCCAGGGAAGCCGATGGTCATGGAGAAATCGCCGGGCTTCATGCCCTTGAGGCTGACGGGGAGGTGGTATGCTGGGCGGTAGGGCTTGTTGTCGGGCGAGTAGGCTGCGGGCTCGTTGTCGGCGCCGGCGTAGACGCGGAAGATGGATATGTCGCCCGTGTGGCGCGGCCATTGCCAGTTGTCGGTGTCGTGGCCGAACTTGCCGATGCTCTCGGGTGGCGTGCCGACGAGGCGGATGTCGGTATATACCTTATATTTAATAAGGAAGAACTGGTTGTTCTCGAAGAAGCTGGTGACGCTGGACTCGAGGGTGCTGTCCTTGGCGGCTTCTTGCTCGATTTCGCGGCAGTGGCTGCGGATGAGGTTGATGCGCGCCTCGGGAGCGAGGTCGGAAGTGACGCCCTCCATGACGCGGCTGGTGACATCTTCGAACGAGTTGAGGAATCGGACCTCAAGACCCTCGACTGGCAGGTCTTCGGCAAACGACTTGGCCCAGAAGCCGTCGCGGAGGTAGTTGTGCTCGACCGACGAGAGCTGTTGGATTGCCGAGTAGCCGCAGTGGTGGTTCGTGAAGACGAGGCCGTTGTCAGAGACAATCTCGCCGGTGCATCCGCCGCCAAAGATGACGATGGCGTCCTTTATAGAACCATGGTTGACGCTATAAATCTGTTCGGGTGTGAGGTGGCAGCCCTCTTTCTGCATCACGTCTATGTTGTTGCGGCTCAGGAGGCTGAGGATCCACATGCCCTCGTCGGCTGCCGCTTGCAGCGACATCATCGAGGCGCATGCCAGGGTCAGTAGAAATCTTCGCATTGTGCGTATTTTTATTCAGTTAAATTTTTACCGCAAATTTAGGGTTTCGTTCAATTATAAAGATGGTCTAAGACTTGTGGTTACGGTCTTTAACGTTCGTTAAACTTGAAAGTTTCCGTATGTAATAAAACTTAAAACCCAAAAACCGTTTTGCGTTTCCAAGTTTTTAGGATACCTTAGCGTTTGTAACCAGTCAACAGAGAATGGAATTAGCAGATAAAATAAGGGAAGCATCACTGAAGCTCTTTTTTGAGCGCGGCATAAAAGCCGTGTCCATGGACGATGTCGCCAAAAGCGTAGGGATCAGTAAAAGAACACTTTACGAGACATTTGATAGCAAAGACGCATTGTTGTTGGCGTGCATTGACAGCGTCATGCGCGAGAGGACGGACAGCTTCGACGAGATGTTGAGCAAATCGTCCTCGTTTATCGAGCTGATAATCCATTCCACCTACGAGTGCATGGGCTTCATGCAGACGGTGACGCAAGCCTTCTTTGCCGACCTTGAGCGTTATAACTACGTGTTTATCAACGAGTCCATGCATCAGCAGGTCGAGAAGATGCGTTGCAAGATATACGACCTCATTGAGGACGGCAAGGCGAAAGGGTTCTTGGTCCCCGAGGTCGACTCGAAGCTCATCTCTCACATCATACTGGGGCAATATGACAAGGGAGCCCTACGCCACTCGGCAGACGCAAGCGGATGCAGCCTCTCGCACGCTCTCCAGCAAGTATCTACCATCTTCCTCCGCGGCATGGCAACGGAGAAAGGCATGCGGCTAATAGATGAGCATCTCGCCGCACTGACCAAGAAAACACAAACACAAAGATAGAATCACAGATGAAAGTTTATTTAGCACTCATGGCCTTGGCGCTGCTGACTTCCGCGCAGGTCATGGCGCAAGATGGCTCGGCTATGAGCGTCGACTTGCAGACGGCAATGTCCAACGCCGTCCAGCACAACAAACAGCTGCAGGCCAGCGCGCTCGACCGTGAGACCTATTATCAGAAAATCCGCGAGGCGCGCTCGCAAGGTCTGCCGCAGGTCAACGCCTCGCTGACCGGCACGACATATTTCAACAAGGCTCTCGACTTCGGCGGGATGCAGATGAGCATGCCCAACTCGCTGACCTTCGCGGCATCGGCTTCGTGGACCTTCGCCATGCAGCAGGTGGCCTCCGTCAAGGTGGCAAAGATTGCCGAGCGGCTCACCGACGTCACGGTCAAGCAGACGGAGCTTGACGTCAAGGCCAACGTCGCCGACACATATTTCGCCATCCTCGTCTATGAGCGTAACCTCCAGATTCTCAATGAAAATCTCAAGGATATGCAGGACATCGCCAACCATACGGCACATTGCTTCGAGGTTGGAACCGTCGAGCAGACCGACGTCGACCAGATAGACATCAACGTCACGATGCTCAAGAACTCCATCCTCTCGCTCCAACGAAGCCTCGAGTCCACCAAGAAGCTCCTCGTCCTCCAGATGGGCATCGATATAAACACCAAGATCTCCACCGCCCAGACGCTCGACCAGGTCCTCGACGCCAATGCCGGCATCGACACCACGAAGCTCGACATCTCCAAAAACCTCCAATATCAGCAGCTTATGGTCAGCAAGGAGGTTGGCGAGCAGACCGTCAAGCTCCGCAAGTTCGCTTACATCCCGACGCTCACGGCATCCTACCAATATTCCAAGCCGCTCTCTGACGGCGCCTTCATGAACTTCGACCATGTCGGCAACCTTGTCCTCTCCATCCCCATATTCTCTGGTTTCCAACGACATTCGCAACTCAAGCAGGCGCAAATAGACCTCCGCAAGACGGAGACCAACATCGCCCTCCTCGAAGACAATTTGGCTCAAAACGCCGAGCAATACGCCTACGACCTCCAGACGGCCATCGACGCCTACGACCTTCAAAAGAACAATCTCGACGTAGCGCGCCGCGTCCTCCAAAACTACCGCCACAAATACGACCAGGGAGCCCTCTCGAGCCTCGACCTCACACAGGCCAACACCAATTACCTCCAAGCCGAGACGAGCTACGCCTCCGCCAGCCTCGACCTCCTCATGGCGCAGACCAAGTTGCTGAAACTCTACAACTTGCTCTAAGAAACTCACCCATTCCCGAAAACGAAAAAACAAGATAGATTCAGATGAAGAAGTATTTCATGCTCGCATCGCTCTCCATAGCGACGGCGCAAGTCATGACCTCTTGCGGCGGCAACGACAACGCCTCGCAGACCACGGAGGACGGCGCCGTTCTCGTAAGAGTAGACACTATGCGCATCCAGGATGTCGAGCGCACCATCGAGTACACCGCCAATCTTGAGGCCAATCAGCAGGTCTATTACGCTCCGACGCTTAGCGGCACGCGCATAAAGAAAATCAATGTCGAGGTGGGCGACCATATCAAGAAGGGGCAGGTCCTCGTCGAGATGGACGCCAACACCCTCACCCAGCAAGAGCTCCAGTTCAAAAACATCGAGATAGAATATAAGCGCGCCGTCAGGCTCATGGAGACGGGTTCCATCTCCCAGCAGAACTACGATGCCGCCGTGACGCAATATGAGGTGGCCAAGACCGCCATCGCCAATCTGAAAGAGAACACCAGGCTCGTCGCCCCGTTCAATGGCGTCGTGACCGGCAAATACATGGAAGATGGCGAGCTCTACATGGGTGGTGCCTATGGTGGAGCGTCCAAGCCTTCCATCATCGCCATCGAGGAGATTAACCCCATGAAGGCGACTGTCAACATCTCTGAGCAATACTACCTCGAGGTCAAAAAAGGAATGGATGTCTCGCTCCGTACAGATGTCTACGGCGATGACCGTGTATTCCCTGGTCGCGTAAACATCGTCTACCCGAGCATCGACTCTAAGACGCGCACCTTCTCCGTCGAGCTCCTCTTCAATAACGCCAACGAGGATCTCAAGCCCGGCATGTATGGCACGGTGACTTTCGCCACGGGTCGCGCCAAGACGATTCTCGTCCAGTCCATCGCCGTCCTCAAAGTCCAGGGCTCCAACGACCGATACATCTTCCTCGACAACAACGGAGTCGCCAAGCGCATAAGCGTCAAGATTGTCAACCGATATGACGACAAGGTGGAGATCGAGCCTCTCGACGGCAAGATTGCCGAGGGCGACCTCATCGTCACCACAGGACAGGCCAAGCTCGTCGACGGTCGAAAACTCAAAATCAAGGAGTAGTCGAAATCCTTAACGATTAACAACTTAGCAAGATGAGCATCTTTTCGACCGCCGTAGAAAAGCCGATCTCGACCCTGATGGTCTTCGTCGCCGTCATCGTCATCGGCATCTACAGCTACATAAAGCTCCCTATCGACCAGTACCCCAAGATGGACCCGCCGTACATCACGGTCATGGCCACATACCCGGGTGCCAACGCCACTGACATCGAGCAAAACGTCACCAAGCAGCTTGAGGATCAGCTCAACTCCGTCGACGACCTTAAAGAGCTGACCTCCACCTCCTACGAGAACCTCTCTGTCGTGACCCTCGAGTTCGAGTGGGGCATCAACCTCGACAACGCCTCCAATGACGTCCGCGATGCCGTCGATAAGGCCATGAACAACCTGCCCGACGACATCGACCGACCCACCATCATGAGAATCTCGACCTCCATGATGCCAACCCTCGTCTATGCCGTCACGGCCGAGCAGTCATACTCCGGCCTCTACAAGATCCTCGACGATAAGGTCATCATGAACCTCAACCGCGTCGATGGCGTGGCCTCTGCCTACGTCTCTGGTATCGCCGAGCGCGTCGTCTACGTCGATCTCGACCCCAATAAGCTCGACGCCTACAACCTGACCCTCAGCCAGATAGGCAACGCCATCCTCGCCGAGAACAGGGATATCTCGTCGGGCAACGTCAAGGTCGGCATCGAGGACTACTCCCTCCGCGTCGAGGGCGAATTTGAGCAGAGCGACGAGATTAAAGACATCTCCATCGCCCTCGGCAACGACAAGACGATCAAGCTCTCTGACATTGCCTCCGTCCGCGACACGCTGAAAGACATCACCATGGAGACGCAGGTCAACCGCCAAAACGGTTGCGTACTCCTCGTCACCAAGCAGTCCGACGCCAACGCCGTGGCCGTAGCCTCCGAGGCCCGCGCCGAAATCGAGAAGGCGCAGAAGAACCTCCCCTCCGACATCAAGTTCCAGATGATAACCGACAACTCGGACTTCATCATCAAGGCGATCGACAACCTTAAGGAGACCCTCTTCTACGCGCTCCTCTTCGTCGTCATCGTCGTGTTCTTCTTCCTCGGCCGCTGGCGCTCGACGTTCGTCATCGCCCTTACGATTCCTATCTCCCTCATCGTGGCGTTCATCTACCTTGCCGTGACCGACGGCTCGCTGAACACCATAACCCTCATGTCGCTCTCCATCGCCATCGGTATGGTCGTCGACGACGCCATCGTCGTCCTCGAGAACGTCACCAAGCACGTCGACCGCGGCTCCCGACCCAAGGAGGCTGCCAAGTATGGCACCAACGAGGTCTGGACTTCCGTCATCGTCACGACGCTCGTCACCATAGCCGTATTCTTCCCCCTCACCATGATCCCCGGCATCATGGGCATCTTCTTCAAGCCGCTCGGTTGGATTATATGCATCTGCGTCTCCACGTCCACCCTCACGGCTATCTCCCTGACACCTATGCTCTGCTCTAAATTCCTTAAGCTGCGCGACAAGGAGGAGGATTCCAAGAGCAAACGCTTCAGCTTCTACAAGTGGAGCCAACGTTGGCTCGAGGGTCTCGACAGCTTCTACGAGCGTCTCATCCGATGGGTGCTCTACCATAAGACCATAACCGTCACCTCCATGACCGCACTCTTCGTGGGCTCCATCTTCCTCGCGCCATACCTCCACACCGAGTTCTTCCCGCAGAACGACCAGAACAACCTCAACATCTACGCCAAGATGCAGCAGGGCCAGCGCGTCGAGGTCACGAAGCGAATCGCCATGCAGGTCGACTCCGTCATCCGCGCTCGCATCCCCGAGGTCACCATCATTTCCGCCTCCTACGGCTCTGAGGAGGAGGCTTCCTTCGCCTCCATGATGAGCACCACGGGCAACAACATCTTCAACATGCGTCTCAGGACTGTCGACCTCAAGGACCGCAGCCGCTCCGTCTTCGTCATGGGCGACGAGGTGCGCAAGATTCTTGGCGAGTTCCCCGAGATTCTTGACTACGAGGTGACTTTCGGCTCCAACGGCACGACGGGCAACACTGTCGACGTCGAGGTCTTCGGCCACGACTTCTCTGGCACCAGCCAATTCGCCCAAGAGCTCAAGACTCAGCTCAAGACGATCCCCGGCGCGGAGGACATCCTCATCTCACGTGGCGACGACAAGACGGAATTGCAGCTCCACCTCGACCGCGAGAAGCTCGCGCGCCACGGGCTCACCACGACGGGTGTCGGCACCCTTGTGCGCTACTACGTCTACGGCTACCGCCAGTCCAAGTTCAAGGAGGACGGCGACGAGTATGACATCATCGTCCGACTTGAGGAGAAATACCGCTCCAAAATAGCTGACATCGAGAACATGCTCATCACCGACGCCTACGGACAGAAGGTCCGCCTCAAAGAGCTCGGCTCACTCGACGAGGGCTACAACCCGCCATCCATCGAGCGCAAGAGCAAGCAGCGCATGCTGAAGGTCAGCGTCACGCCTGCCTCCGGCTACGCCATGGGCGACATCGCCGTTGCGGCCCAAAAGGTCATTGACAAGATGGACGTCCCTTCCGAATACTCCATCTACATCGGCGGCTCCTATGAGGATCAGCAAGAGTCCTTCAGCGCGCTCTTCCTGCTCGTCATCCTCTCGCTCCTCCTTGTCTATCTCGTCATGGCTGCCGAGTTCGAGAGTTTCGTTGACCCTGGCATCATCATGCTCGCCATTCCGTTCGCGTTCACGGGCGTCATCCTCGCCCTCCTCATCTTCAACGTCAACCTCTCTGTCGTCGCGGCCCTCGGCGCCATGATGCTCATCGGCATCGTCACCAAGAACGGCATCGTCCTCATCGACTACATCAACCTCATGAGAGAGCGCGGCGTCGAACTCTACGAGGCCATCGCGCTCAGCTGCCGCAGCCGTCTGCGTCCTGTCCTCATGACGTCGCTCACCACCATGCTCGGCATGCTCCCTATGGCTCTCTCCACCAGCGAGGGCTCCGAGACCTGGCAGCCAATGGGTGTCGCCGTCATCGGTGGCATGGTCTTCTCGACCATCATAACCATGCTCATCGTCCCTGCCGTCTACGCTGCCGTCAACAAGAGTGGCAACCGCAACAAGCTGGACGCGGAGCGTAAGCAATACAGCTTCATGGCCGACTTCGACCCCGAGCGCGACCTCCCAGCCAGCACTCGTGCCCGCATCGAGGCTCATAAGGCATAACAATCTAATCCTCATCAAGATATGAAGTCAGTTTTCATCATATACAACCAAGCTCTAACCGAACGACTGGCCTACGTCTTCGACCAGCTCAAGATAACGGGCTACACCAAGTTCCCTCTCGTCTACGGACGAGGAACCAACGGCGGCGAGCCGCGCATGGCTTCCCACGCCTGGCCCGAGATGAACAGCTCAGTCATCACCGTCGTCGAAGATGATGTCGTACCTGTCCTCCTCAAATACGTCGAGAAACTCGACAACATCAACAAGGAGAACGGCATCAGAGCCTTCGTCTGGAATATAGAGCAGCAATACTGACAAACGTCGCCATCAAACCCCTGCACCATATTCAAGCATTCGCCCAATAACAATAGGCAACATAGCGATAGTTTGGTTTTTGATTAGTGAGTGGTACTCCCTCGCCATCTGCCTGCGACAGGCAATGGCGAGGGGTACTTTTTTTAACGCATTCACCCCCTTATACTTCATTATTTCTCTCATTAACTGTAATTTTGGCGTTATGAATGCCTATTTCATCTCGTGGTCGCCGTCCGACAACTCCCCTTGCGACGCCGACTATTTCAACCTTAGAATGAAGGACGTCCTCCGACAGCACGACGGAGAGCTATCCTCCTACGCGTGGACGGTCCCCGATGGCTGTGAGCCCAAGACCGGCGATGTCCTATACGTCCTCCAAAACGACAGCCAAGGCGCAACCCTCGGCGTCGCCATGGTCGCACTCGTCGTCAGCGAAAGCCAAAAATTCGACGCCCCATACGACAACGCACCAAACGGTGTCGGCATTCAGCCAATCTACATGTTCGATGCCGAACGATACCCCGTCCTCCAACCATCCGACATCGCAACGGCTCTCGACATACCCGAGACCTTCGTCCCCTGGTCTCGCTTCACCAGCTTCATACAGCTCGACGACGAGGACAACGAGAAGGTCGCAAATCTCTGGATGGACTACATCCTCGCCCACTACGACACCATCACCTGCCGAGGCTCAAAGCGCGCCCGACAGCTCAAGTCCGTCACCCTCTTCGACGATGCCTCGATCCTCGTCTTCGTCCCCGAGGTCTACCCCTTCGCCTACCATCGCTACCACCATAAGTGCGACATCTGCGGCTTCGACTACGACTACGCCTACTCGCAGCTCAACTACCTCCCGACGATGCGCTTCATCGCCACAAAACGTGAGAGCCTGTCCCACAAAGTCCCCGACTACCGGTCCGTCTCTTGCGTCTGCTCCAACTGCTGGCCTCTCCTCGCCCACGGCACGCCTCTCTCCGAGCTGCGACAGAAGGTGCGGACCGTCACGTGCGACAACTCGACTTTCGCCATGCAAGTACGGCTCACGCCCGGAAGGCTCCTCAGCTAACGCTCCCCACCACCTCCGACCCCAAATGACCACCACGCAACGACCAACTAACCAACATATAAACCTCGCGACGCTCCTGCTCGCAGTGTGTCTCGTCGTCTTCACAGGCTGCCGCGAAAAACCTGCTTCGCACGATGGAGCCAATGCCTCAGACTCCACAGCCGTCGCCGCCCCGCAACTTCTCTACGGTCTGCCTGTCGACTCTTTCTTCGTCGAGAAGACAACAGTCCGCCAAGGGCAGATGATCTCCCAAGTCCTTACGGGGGCTGGTCTCCCCTACGCCCAAGCCATAGCCGCCTACGAGAAGGCCCTCCCAATCTACGATTTCCGACAGATGAAGGCTGGTCAGACGTGCTGCTTCTTCCACTCCACCGACACCGCATCCGCCTCGCAGCTCCTCCATTTCGTCTACGAGGTGTCGCCCACAAGCTACGTCCTCTGCTCCTTCTCCGACTCCATCTCCGTATCGCGCCACGATGTCTGCATAACACCGCGTCGTCGTGCCGTCGCTGCGACCATCAGTTCCAATCTTTGGAACGCCCTCGCCGAGCAACAGATCGACCCCCAAGTGGCTCTCGACCTCTCCGATGTCTTCGCCTGGACGGTCGATTTCTTCGGCCTCGACAAAGGCGACCGCTTCGGCATCATATATGACGAGAGGCTCGCAGGCGACAAGGTCGTCGGCTCAGGCCCCATAACCGCCGCCGTCTACATCTCTTCCGCCGGCAAACGCAGCTACGCCTTCCGTCACGTCGGCGACAGCATCGCTGGCTACTACGACCTCCAAGGCAACAGCCTCCGACGCGCATTCCTCAAAGCGCCGCTTCACTTTAGCCGCATCTCCAGCCGCTTCAGCAATGGGCGCATGCACCCTATTCTCAAAATCCGCCGTCCTCACCATGGCGTCGACTATGCCGCCCCCAAGGGTACGCCCGTCGTGGCTCTCGGCGACGGCAAGGTCATTGCCAAAGGCTACGACTCGAAGGGTGGGGGCAACTACATAAAGATCAGGCACAATAGCGTCTACACGACGGTCTATATGCACCTCAACAATTTCGCCAAAGGTCTCACCGTCGGGCAGCAAGTCCGACAGGGCGATGTCATCGGCGCCGTCGGTGCCACAGGTCTCGCCACGGGCCCACACCTCGATTTCCGCATGTACCGCGACGGTCAGCCCGTCGACCCCCTACGCGTCGAGATGCCTCCTGCCGAGCCAATCAACAATGATGACATAATCGACTTCATGGACGAGAGCGACAAGCTAAAGGCAAGTCTCGACTCGCTCTTCAACATATAAACACACTTCACCACAATATCCCATCATGGAAAGCATCGAGTCGCTTGGCGAGTTCGGACTTATCGACCGCATCGCAAGCCACACCACGACCTCCCAACCCACCACCCGCCGTGGCATCGGCGACGACTGCGCGGTCCTCTCGACTTCCGAGGGCGCCGTCAAGGTCGTCACGACCGACCTGCTCCTCGAAGGCATCCACTTCGATCTCACATATTGCCCCCTTAAACATTTGGGCTACAAGGCCGTAGCCGTCAATCTCTCCGACGTGTGCGCCATGAATGCGCGCCCGCAGCAGATAACGGTCTCAATCGGTGTGAGCGGAAAGTTCACCCTCAAGGCCATCGACGACCTCTATGAGGGCATCAATGCAGCGTGCGCACGCTATGGTGTCGACCTCGTCGGCGGTGACACGACCTCCAGCCTCACGGGTCTCACCATATCCATAACAGCCATCGGCGAGCAGAAACCCTCACGCCTCGCCTACCGCGACGGTGCCAAGCCCAACGACATCCTATGCGTCACTGGCGATCTCGGTGCCTCATACGCCGGCCTCCAACTCCTCGAAAGAGAAAAAAGAGTCCTCAAAGGCAATAATTCTGCTGCTCCTGCGTTTGATGGTTACAAGTATATTCTCGAGCGACAGCTCAAACCCGAGCCGCGGCAAGACATCGTAGACTTCCTTGAGAAGATCGACGTTGTGCCGACGGCAATGATGGATATCAGCGACGGTCTCTCAAGCGAGCTGCTGCATATCTGCACCAAGAGCAACGTCGGCTGCCGCGTCTACGAGGATAAAGTGCCAATCCATGCCGAGACAAAAAAGCTCTGTGCCGAGATGAATATCAACCCCATCGTGGCGGCTTTCAACGGCGGCGAGGACTACGAGCTCCTCTTCTCCATCCGACAAGAGGACTACCAAAAGTTCCAAAGCCAGCCTGGCCCCGAAATCTACGCCATCGGATATATATGCGACCTCCAAAAGGGACGACGCATGATAACCACCGGTGGCGACGAGGCCGACATCCAAGCCCAAGGATGGCGCTTCTTTTCCAAATAAAAACCTCCCATTCCCCATATAGCTAAACACAAGCCCCTGTGATAGAGTTCCTTAGTGGTAATATTGCCGAACTGACACCAACCTACGCCGTCATCGAATGCAATGGCGTAGGCTACATAGCCAGCATCTCCCTCAACACTTTCTCCGCCCTCGAGGGGCAGCAGAAGGCTAAGCTCTTTATCCACGAGGCAATTCGTGAGGATGCCTACCAGCTCTTCGGTTTCGCCACGACGTCCGAGCGCGAGGTCTTCCGACTTCTCACGTCCGTCAGCGGTGTCGGTGCGGCCACGGCTCGCGTCATCGTCTCCGCCATGTCGCCCGCCGAGCTCCAAAACGCCATAACGGCGGGCGACACCCGCACCCTTAAAGGCGTCAAGGGCATAGGTCTCAAGACGGCTGAGCGAATCATCGTCGAGCTGAAAGACAAAATTTCTAAGCTCGGCATAGCTCCCGATGGCGCCACGACCGCCACGCTACCTCTCGCAGCCGCCAATGGCGTAAAAGACGAGGCTCTCCAAGCCCTCGAAGTCCTCGGCTACAACAAGGCGCAAGCTGCCAAGGCCATCGACAAGATCCTCGCTGACAATCCCGACCTCAAAGTCGAGGGCGTCGTCCGGGCCGCCTTCCGACTGCTCTGAACCCACAGCCTCCCCACCCACCAGCACACTGCCTCCGCCCTCCTATGAAAAACAAGCTCCGACGCTTCCCCATAGTCCTCACGTGCCTGCTCACCTTCGCAGGCGTGGCAAGCCCTCTCATCAGGCCTGCCATAAATCGTGCGGTCCTCGAGTCCATGTCCAGCCCTCAAGCCCCTGCAGCCGCTGAACCCGACTCCCTCAAGTTGCCTTATCCTCTGACCGATCAAGGCGACGCACCCGAAACGCCTGGTGCCAACCCCTCCAACGTCCAGTCTTCCCCCCTCGACCTCAAAGATCCCTCCAACGCCCAATACTCCGCCGTCTACGACCCCGCCAGCGGCTCCGTCACCATCTATCGCAAGATAGGCGGCATGGATGTGCGCCTCCCGTACTCCATGTCCTACGAGGACTACCAGAACGACGCCATCCGCCGCTCCATGACCGACTACTGGGCCGCCAAGCAGCGACAGGCCGGCAATGCCGACCGCGGCACAGACGCCAAGAAGCCCGAAGAGCACAAGAACAGCCTCCTCAACAGCAAGTGGGAGATTAACTCCGACGCCTTTGCCAGCATCTTCGGCAGCAACAACATCACCATGAAGCTCCAAGGTCAAGCCATGGTGAGCATCGGCGCGCAATACAACAAGATCGACAACCCGACCCTCCAAGAGAGGATGAGGGCCACCACGAGTTTCGATTTCGACCAGAGCGTACAGATTAACCTCAACTCCCAAATCGGCGAGAAGCTCAAACTCGGCATCAACTACAACACTCAAGCCACCTTCGCCTTCGAGAACGAGGTCAAGCTCGAGTACAATGGCGACGAGGACGACATAATCCAAGATATCGAGGCCGGCAACATCAACTGGAGCCTCCCAGGAACGCTCATCCAAGGCAGCCAGAGCCTCTTCGGCTTCAAGATGGATATGAAGTTCGGCAAGCTCTCCGTCTCCACCGTCTTCAGCCAAAAGAAGGGCGAGAGCAACAGCATAACCGTCCAAAACGGAGCCACGGCCCAAGAGTTCGAGATCGATGTCACCGACTACGAGAAGAATAAGCACTTCTTCCTTAGCCAACGTTTCAAGGATATGTACGACCAGGCGCTCCGACGCCTCCCGACCGTCAATTCCGGCATCTCCATCAGCAAGATCGAGGTGTGGGTGACTAATAAGACTGGCAACTATACCGACGCGCGCAACATAGTCGCCTTTGCCGACCTCGGCGAGACAGGTTCCGACATCCAGAATACTGCCGTCTGGAGCGGTCAGTCCGCCATGCCGTCCAACGATGCCAACAACCTCTATTCGGCCATGACGGGCGCCTACTCCTCCGCCCGCGACCCTAATTCCACCACGCAGACCCTCTCGTCCATCAACGGAATGAAGACGGGACGCGACTTCGAGAAGGTCGAGAACGCGCGACTCCTCTCCTCTTCCGAGTACACCCTCAATGAGCATCTCGGCTACATCTCACTCAATAGCCCGCTCAACAATAATGAGGTTCTCGCCGTAGCCTACCAGTACACCTACCGCGGGCAAACCTATACCGTCGGCGAGCTTTCTACCAGCGGTGTCAATGCCCCAAGCTGTCTATACCTTAAAATGCTGAAAGGCACAACCTTTACGCCGCAGTATAAGGTGTGGGATCTTATGATGAAAAACATCTACTCCCTTGGAGGCTACGAGATTAAGTCCGACGGCTTCGAGGTCAACATCGTCTACCTCAACGATTCCACAAGCTCCTACATCAACTATTTCAACGAGGGGCAGAAACCCGTCAACGGTGGTCTCAATGGTCAGACCTACCTCCAGATTCTCAACCTCGACCGACTCAACAGCTATAACGAGGTGGGCTCCGATGGCAAGTACGACTACGTCGCGGGTGTCACCGTCAATGCCGCCCGTGGTCTCATCATCTTCCCCGAGCGCGAGCCTTTCGGCGACTACTTGGCCGATAAGCTCAAAAACGAGCCTACCCTCGCTGAGAAATACGCCTTCCGCGCGCTATATGACAGTACCCAGGTCTACGCCAAGCAGCAGACCAAGAAGAATAAGTTCAAGATCAAGGGTCAGTTCCAAAGCCAAAACTCCAGCGACATTTCCCTCAACGCCTACAATGTCGCACAAGGCTCCGTCGTCGTGACGGCTGGAGGTCATATCCTTACAGAAAATGTAGACTATACCGTCGACTACTCCCTCGGTCGCGTCCGAATTCTCAACCAGAGCCTCCTGAGCTCGGGTACGGCCATCAACATCTCCTACGAGAACGAGGCTGCCATATCCACTCAGACGCAGACGCTCGTCGGAACGCACCTCAACTACGAGGTGAGCGACAATTTCAATATCGGCGGTACCGTCATCCACATGAAGGAACGACCACTCACCAACAAGGTGTCCTATGGCGAGGAGAGCGTCTCCAACACCATGCTCGGCCTCAATATCAATTATAGCCGCAAGCTCCCGTTCCTCACCGAGGCCATCGATGCCCTCCCGCTCGTCAGCACCAAAGCCGAAAGCTCCATAGATTTCGAAGGCGAGGTCGCCAAACTCATCGCCGGTCACTCAAATTCCATCAATGCCGCCTACATCGACGATTTCGAAGGCTCGTCCGTCAAGTACGACATCAAGTCGTGGGCAGGATGGCATCTCGCCAGCCGACCTGCAGGCTCCGGAACGCTCTCGCCCGACAATACCGTCGTCAACGACCTCAGCGCGGGTTTCGACCGTGCCCGACTCGCATGGTACTCCATCGACCCCCTCTTCCTCCGCAATATGACCAACACGCCGCGTCATATCCGCAACGACCTCGAGCAACAAAGTAACCACTACGTCCGCGAGGTCTACGAGGATGAGCTCTACCCCAACCGCGAGGCCGCCTATGGCGAGAGCACCAATATCTCGATGCTCAACCTCGCCTATTATCCCGACGAGCGCGGCCCCTACAACTTCACGACCGACCTCGATGTCAATGGTCACCTCACCGATCCCGAGGCCAAATGGGCTGGCATCCAGCGCAAGCTCGAGACGACCGACTTCGAGAACGCCAATATCGAGTACATCGAGTTCTGGATGATGGATCCCTTCATCTATGACCAAAGCCCCGACCGCGGCGGCGACCTCTATTTTAATATTGGTTCCGTCTCCGAGGACGTGTTGCCCGATTCCCGCAAGTCTTTCGAGCATGGTCTCCCAGTTCCAGGCGAGGATTTCGATGTCGATAGTACCGCATGGGGCTATATCCCCCGCACAAATAGTCTCGTCAAGGGCTTCAACACCGATGCCGCTTCCATGCGCGCCCAAGATGTCGGTCTCAACGGCATGAGTTCCGACAAGGAGAGGTATTTCTACAATAAGTCCGAATACCCTTACATGGACATGATCCGCGCCATGTACCAGAACGGCAACCTCTCCCAAGAAGCCTACGAGGCGATTGTCAATGACCCTGCAGCCGACGACTACCATTACTACCGAGGCTCCGACTACGACCAGCAGCAAGTATCCATCCTCGATCGATACAAGAAGTTCAATAACCCCGAGGGCAACTCGTGCCCAAGCGAGTACTCGCCCGAATCTTATTCGACGGCGGCAACAAACCAGCCTGACAATGAGGATCTTAACGATGACTATACCCTCAACGAGACCGAGAGCTACTACCAGTACCGCGTCTCTCTGCGTCCCGACAGCATGGTCGTCGGTCATAACTACATAGCCGATCAGATGGAGACGACCACGAAGCTCCGCAACGGCAAGACCGAGACCGTCAAATGGTATCAGTTCAAGATCCCTATCTCGCAACCAGAGAAGGTCGTGGGCGACATCAGCGATATGACCTCCATGCAGTTCATCCGTCTCTTCATGACTGGCTTCCAAGATACTTGCATCGTCCGTCTCGCTACTCTTGAGCTTGTCAAGGGCGAATGGCGCAAGTACACCGAGAGCCTCGTCGAGGAGGATGGTCACGTCTCCGCAGCCACGACGTTCTCCACCACGACGGTCAATATCGAGGAGAACGACCGCCGCAACCCCGTGAGCTACGTCCTTCCCCCAGGTGTCGACCGCGTCGTCGATCCCTCCAACCCGCAGCTCCGACAGCTAAACGAGCAGGCTTACTCCGTCAAGGTCACCGACCTCGCCAATGGCGACGCCCGTGCCGTCTACAAGAAGCTCAATATGGACTTCCGAAACTACCGTCGCCTCAAGATGTATATCCATGCCGAGGCGATGGACGGCTACCCGTTGGAAGACAATCAGATGAGCGCATTCGTCCGCATAGGTTCCGATTACGAGGATAACTATTACGAGTACGAGATCCCCCTCAAACTCACGCCCCATGGCACTTACACCTCCAATAGCGAGGCCGACCGTTACGCTGTCTGGCCTACCGACAATGAGCTCAATATCCCCATCTCCGTTCTCACCGAGTGCAAGCTCCAACGCAACGAGGCTCGACGTGAGGCCGACTCGGGTGTCACGCTCCAGACGGTCTACACCATGGTCGACCCCGACAATAATAATAACCGCGTGCGCATCAAGGGTAACCCGTCGACCGGCAATGTCGTCGTCATGATGATGGGTCTCCGTGCCCATGGCGCAGGAACCAAGAGTGCCGAGGTGTGGTTCAATGAGTTGCGCCTCTCCGATTTCGATGAGCGAGGCGGATGGGCGGCTCGTGGTCGCGCTACGTTACGTCTCGCCGATCTCGGCACGGTGCAAGCCTCGGGCCAGTACTCCAGCATCGGTTTCGGTAGCATCGACCAGAGCGTCCTTGAGCGAAGCATGAGTGAGAACAAGCAGTTCGACATCTCCGCAAATCTCGAGTTCGGCAAGTTCCTCGGTCCCAACTCGCGTCTCAGCCTCCCTGTCTTCGCAGGTTACAGCCGCACGACGTCCATGCCCCAATACTCCCCCTACGATTCCGACGTTCTTATGAGTACCGTCCTCGCCCAAGCCAAGACGAAAGCCGAGGAGGACAGCCTCAAGGAAATATCTCAGACCACTGAGACCATCAAGAGCCTCAATTTCACCAATGTGCGCATAAAGCCTGCCAAGGGCAAACGTGTCACCGTCGTCTCGCCGTCCAACCTCTCGGCCTCTTATAGCATCTCCACGACGAATAAGACCGATCCCGAGACGGAATACGATCTCACCCGACAGCAGAATGGTACCATCGCCTACGACTATGCCGCAGGCGCCAAGACTGTACAGCCTCTCAAAAAGTCGGGGCTCAGCAGCAAGTATCTCGCCATCATCAAAGACGTGACACTCTACACCGCGCCCTCGCAGCTCGGCTACCGTTGGGAGTTCGACCGCAACTATCAAGAGGTGCAGAAGCGCAACATCACCAATCCTGACTACAAGGTGCCCATCAGCGTGACCAAGGAGTTCTACTGGAACCGCTACTTCGACTTCCGCTACAACATCACGCGCAACGTCAAGTTCGGCTTCAACGCTGTCGTCAACGCACGTATCGATGAGCCCGACGGCCCTGTCAATAAGGATAAGTACCCCGAGGAGTACAAGCATTGGCGCGATTCCGTATGGTCCAATATCCGCAAGTTCGGCAAGGTGCAGAACTACCAGCACAATGTCGATCTCAACTGGACTATCCCTATCAACAAGCTCCCATATCTCAACTTCCTCACTGCCAACGCCTCCTACAAGGGTGTCTACAACTGGCAGCGTGGCAGCGAGACGTCCGACTACGACTGGGGCAATACCATTACTAATAAGAATACTGAGCAAGCCAACGCCATGGCTAATTTCGGTACGCTCTACAATAAGAGCAAGTACCTCCGTGAGCTCTACGACCACTACAATCTCTCCAATAGCACTCGCCAACAGCGTCAAAGCCAAGCGAATAAGACCAAGTCTTACACGCAGAGCAACGTCAAGCTCGTCGTAGGTCAGCCTGTCCCCATAACCCACAATCTCAAGACGACCGACATAACCGCTCGAGCTTTCGACAGCCGTGGTCACGCCATCAAAGGCACCATCGAGCCCCAAGGACCCAACACTGCCGTCTTCACCCCAACCATGCCATCCAACGATGCCCGCATCGTCGTATCGGGTGTCATCCATGACGATGCCGACAACTCGCGCAACGTCTTCAAAGACATGGTCCTCATGGTCGCCACGTCCATCAAGAACGTTAGCATCTCATATTCTGAGAATAACGGCACGACGCTCCCCGGCTATAACATGGGCAGCCACTTCCTCGGCTCCGACAACGGCATGTCCGCCCCGGGCTTCAAGTTCATAACGGGTATCCAAGAGCGTGGCTTCGCTCTCCGTGCCGTCCAGAGCGGATGGATGACGACCGACTCCACATTCAACGAGCCCTACGAGATGACCCACTCCCAAAATCTCCAAGTGCGCTCCTCCATCGAGCTCTTCAAAGCCCTCAAGATCGAGCTGACCGCCCAACACTCCAAGAGCCACGACCTCAGCGAGTACTACCTCTTCGACGCTGGCGGTTTCGCCGGTGTCTTCAATACCGTCGAGTCCGGAACTTCGTCGCTCACGCTCAATGCCATAAAGACGGCTTTCAAGAAACCTTCCAAGACTGGCAACCTCGATTTCTCCGTCTACGACAAGTTCCTCTCAAATAGGCAGCTCATCTCCGAACGCCTCTACTCCAACCGTGTCAGCGCGGGGGCGACGACCGATGTCGATGCGGGCGAGCGTGAGGATGGCGGTCGCGACGGCTATGGCCTCTCGTCCCAAGAGGTCATGATCCCTGCCTTCATCGCCGCCTATACGGGCAAGACGACAGGCAACGTCTTCCTCGACCTCCTCCCCAAAATCTCCGCCATGCGACCCAACTGGCGCATCACCTTCAGCGGCCTCAACAACATCAAGGCCCTAAGCGACAAGGTGCGTAACATCGAGCTCAACCACTCCTACACCTCCAAATACACCGTAGGCCAGTACACCACAAACCTCGATTGGCTCGCATCCGACGACGGCTTCAGCTACGTCCGCGACATCGACGGCAACTTCGTCCCTCAATACGACGCCTCCTCCGTCTCCATCGCCGAGCAGTTCAGCCCCTTCATCGGCATCTCCGCCACCTTCGTCAACAACATGACGGCCTCCTTCTCCTCCAACAAGAGCAGGACACTGACGCTCTCCGTCAACAACAACCAGATAACCGAGACCTACGCCAACGACTGGACCGCAAGCCTCGGCTACCGCTTCGA
This sequence comes from Clostridium sp. CAG:343, assembly GCA_963616565.1. GTDB lineage: Bacteria > Bacteroidota > Bacteroidia > Bacteroidales > Marinilabiliaceae > W3P20-009. The sequence goes on along the minus strand of CAVEKX010000001.1, from coordinate 390,239 downwards.
CAACCTCAAACTCTTCGTCGGCAAAAGAGCCAAAGAGGGCTTCAACAACACCCTCAACCTCACTTTCGCCCTCTCGCGCCGCGACCAGTACACCATCCTCCGACGCATCGAGGAGATGACCTCCGAGCTCGCCTCGGGAACCAAGAGCACCCAAGTCAAGTTCTCTGCCGACTACGCCCTCACGTCCAAGTTCAACGTCCAGTTCTACTACGACCAGAGCCTCGCGCACCCCTACATCTCCAGCTCCTACCCGACCAACAACATCAACGTCGGCTTCTCCTTCCTCCTCCAACTAACCGAGTAGCCCGCACCCCCGCGGCAACTGCTCTTTTCCCCATCCGTTTGGCAGTCGCTCAATAAATCATTAACTTCGCAAGGTTCAACCTATTGCTAACCATCATCCATTGAGCTCCGCCACAGATAACAACAAACGCATAGCAAAGAACACCATCATCAAATAACCCCTATCTCTTCCATGCGTCTCGCCATAATCTCCCTCAATCTCCATTGCAACATCGGAGGCATCCTCCAAGCCTATGCGCTCCAGACGACTCTCGAGCGCATGGGTAACGAAGCCATAAACGTCAACAACTACGACTTCAAGGAAATCCCTAAGTGGAAGCTCTGCGCGTTGCTTGTCAAAGGCCTCATACGTAAAGTCCTTCGAAGAAGGGGCGCAAGCCTTGCCAACTATTTAGAGATCAAGGCGAAAAACCCATTCGTCAAGAAATATTTAAAACTCCAGACCCCACAAGATTTCGACGCAATCAAGCAAGGCGACTTCGACGGATTCGTCGTCGGCAGCGACCAGGTGTGGCGACCCAACTATTTCAACCGCCCAAGCCACCCCCACAACATCTCCAACGCCTACCTTGCTTTCTCCGATGGTTGGGCAAACACCAAGAGAGTCGCCTATGCCGCATCTTTCGGAGTCTCCGAATGGACGTATACACCCGAAGACACGCGCCTTTGCGCCGCTGCCGCAAAGCAGTTCGATGCCATAAGCGTCCGAGAGGATTCTGCCGTCACTCTTTGTGGGCAACACCTTGGAGTCCACGCCCAGCATGTTGTCGACCCCACGATGCTCCTGACGGCCGACGACTATCGCCAACTTTTCAGCTCAGACAACTCCACCTTCCACGGTGACCCGCTCTTCTGCTACATCCTCGACCAAAGCAAGCACAAAAGCAACCTCGTGAAACATGTGGCAGCTGAGAACGGCTGCAATTACTCCTACATAAGTGGTGGCACCAATTTCCTCCGCCCAATAAGAAAAGAGACCCGTTTCGCCTCAATCCAACAATGGCTGCGTTGCTTCAACGATGCCCAGTTTGTCATAACCGACTCTTTCCATGGTACCGTCTTTAGCATCATCTTCAACAAACCTTTCGTCGTCCTGACTAACAGTGGACGTGGCAACGCTCGGATGGAGAGCCTTCTCCGAATGTTCGACATGTCCGATCGACTCATAACCGACCACGCCAATCCCGACCTTGCTGCAGTCAGTCGTTTGCTCCACACCCCGCTCTCCACGTCTTCCCGACTTGCCGAACTCCGAGCCCAAGGTCTCGACTTCCTGTCCCGCGCACTCTCCCTCTAACCCCCCCCCTCCAAAAACACCACATCCCGCCCGGCTCCTTTCAGCCAGGCGGGATGCTCCTTTTGGTGCCCCAAGCGGGACTCGAACCCGCACGGTCTTGCGACCAAGGGATTTTAAGTCCCTCGTGTCTACCGATTCCACCATCAGGGCGACCGTCTTTGACGCCGCGAATATAAGCAATTTTCACATCCGCCCAAACCATTACCCCCTCCCGACAACACCAACCTATCCCTTTTTCCTTATCTTCGCGCCGAGATTTATTCCAAGGGGCGACCAACAAAATCCTCGCCCCCATTGTCTAACCAAAAACAAAAGCATGGACGACTACCCTCCGGCGAACAATGAGCAGCGCAACTGCGCCGCCGTCTCCCAAGCCTCAACGGGCCGCGTCCGTCATGCCTCTTTGGTATAGACACCCCGCCGCAAGCCCGCCAACCGACGAGCCCACCATCCTCACCCCCACCGACATCTGGCCTTCGAGACGACGCCGGCGCCCCACAAAAGCGCCGATGCTCATCATGCACGCCCAAACATTGCGACTTAGTCTCGAAATCTTTAACCACTGCCCAAAAACATTGGAAAGGCCATGATGACTTTCTACATCAACACAAAAGGCTACGAGGTCACCGACAAGTGGGAACCCAACTGCTGGACCTCCCTCGAATGCCCAACCCCCGAAGAGCGTAACTTCCTTATCTCTGGTCTCGAAGTCCCAGAGTCCTTCATCTCCGACATCGAGGATAACGACGAACGCCCTCGCCGCGACGAGGAGGACGACGGTTGGCAACTCATCGTCATCCGTATTCCCATCCGCCGCAACGATTCGCGCATCGACTTCACCACCGTCCCTCTCGGCATCATCATCCGCGACGATGTCTGCGTCACCATCTGCAACTACAAGACCGACATGCTCGACGACTTCGTAGTCTACTCCATCCGCAAACGCATCGCCGTCGCCAACCACTACGAGCTCGCCATGAGGCTCATGCTCTCTGCCTCAGTCTGGTTCCTCAAATATCTGAAGAACATCAACGTACAGATAATGAGCTCCGAGGAAGAGCTGCAAGAGACCGTCCACAACGACGAGATCCTCAAGCTCCAGCGCATCGAGAACTCCCTCGTCTACTTCGTCACCTCTCTGAAGGGCAACGACGTGCTCTTCTACCGACTCGTCCACACCAAGACCATCCGCGACGCCTGCGACGAAGATCTCACTGAGGATGTCGAGATTGAGCTCAAACAGGCGGAGGAGACCACCAACATCTACCGCAACATCATCCACAGCATGAGCAACTCCTACTCGTCGGTCATCAGCAACAACATCAACGGCACCATGAAGACCCTCACGAGCGTCAACATTATCCTCATGCTCCCGACGCTCATAGCCAGCCTCTATGGCATGAACGTCGCCAACTATCTGGAGGACAACCACTACGCCTTCTTCATCGTCGTCGGCGCGTCGCTAATCCTCAGCATCCTCCTCGCCCTGTTCTTCCGTCGCAAAGATCTCCTATGATCCGTTTCGACCTGCTTGTCAACGACGCTTTCGACGATCCCCGCTCGTCTCGCCGACCCGAGCACGGGCTTTCCATCCTTGCCCATGTCGAGCCTGTCGACGCTCAGCCGTCCCAGCGTTTCCTTCTCGACACAGGTCAGCACGCCAAGACGCTCAACGCTAATATTGGAGACCTTAACATCCTTGGCAACCTCGATGCCGTCGTCCTCAGCCATGGTCACTACGACCATTCCGGAGGCCTCTCCCTCCTCGCCGACTCCGGTGTCCGTTGCCCTCTATATATGGGTCCCGATGCCGAACGTCGACGTTTCTCCGTCCAGGTCGGTCCCGACGGTCAGCTCGGTAAGATGCGTAAGCCCATAGGCATGCCATCCCCCGAGGTTCTCGACAATTTCGATGTCCGTCGCATCTCGGGTGTCCATGCCGTCTCGCCTTTCTTGACGCTCTTCACGCTTACGCAGCCTGCTCCGCCCAATCCTCGCCTCCTTGCTGCTGATATGCTCACGCCAGATTCTTTCTCCGACGAGCTGTTCGCCCTCATCTCCGACGGCAGCGACGAGTGGCTTTTCGGCGGCTGCACTCATCACGGGCTCCCAATGTTGCTCCGTTTCGTCTTCTCCGACCTCGGGCGTTCGCGCCTCGCTGGCTTTATCGGGGGGCTGCATCTTCAAGGTCGTCCGCTCGACGAGATTGAGGCTGTCGCTGCCGATGTTGAGCATTATAATGTCGCAGCATGGCGTATTGTCCACTGCACGGGCGATGAGGCGCAAGCCGTCTGGCGTCGTCGTTTCAATGTGATTTAGAATATTTTACGTCCTATTCGTATAGTGGCGCATGGTGTGTTATAACATCATGCGCCCTTTTTGTTTACCAGCATAACATAACTTTACCCATAAATACGTTTTTGTCCACCTTAACCCCAAAAAGATTAGAGATATTTGCAATCGAAAAGGAGTGTGAAACAGTTTTTTACGCTTCGCCTTAACAATCATAAAAAACAAATACACCTTTTATATGAACATCATTAGCAAAGTACTCGGTGCGATTGCTTTCGCCGGCATCTCCGCTACCGCAGCCCTTGCCCAAGACGCGACGGTCGTTGTCAACACCGACCAGGGCAACACGGTCATCAGCCGACACATCTATGGCCACTTCTCAGAGCATCTCGGCCACTGCATCTACGGCGGTCTCTGGGTCGGTCCCGATTCCAACATCCCCAACGTCAATGGTGTCCGTAAGGATGTAATCGACGCCCTCAAGAAGATCCACATCCCCAACCTCCGTTGGCCGGGCGGCTGCTTCGCCGACGAGTACCACTGGAAGAACGGCATCGGTCCTAAAGAGAACCGCGCCAAGATGGTCAATACCCACTGGGGTGGCGTCGTTGAAGATAACTCTTTCGGCACCAACGAGTTCCTCAATATGTGTGAGGAGATCGGCACCGAGCCATACATCAGCGGCAACGTCGGCTCCGGCTCCGTTCAGGAGATGAGCGAGTGGGTCGAGTACATGACCTTCGACGGCGAGAGCCCTATGGCCAACCTCCGCAAGCAGAATGGTCGCGAGAAGCCTTGGAAGGTCACTTTCTTCGGCGTCGGCAATGAGAGCTGGGGCTGCGGTGGCAACATGACCCCCGAGTACTACTCCAACCTCTATCGCCGTTACCAGACTTTCGCTCGCAACTATGGCGACAACCACCTCCAAAAGGTCGTAGGCGGCGCGAATGTCGACGACTACAACTGGACCGAGACCCAGATGCGCAACATCCCTCTTTGGCAGATGTGGGGTCTTTCCCTCCACTACTACGTACATCCGGGCGGATGGGACAACAAGGGCAGCGCTACCAAGTTCTCCGACCAGCAGTATGTCGAGACCATGCAGCGCGCTTACCACATGGATGAGCTCGTCACCCGCCACGATGCCATCATGACCAAGTACGATCCCGAGAAGAAGGTCGCCCTCGTTGTCGACGAGTGGGGCTCTTGGTACGATGTCGAGCCAGGCACCAACCCCGGCTTCCTCTTCCAGCAGAACACCATGCGCGACGCCCTCATCGCAGCCGTCACACTCAACATCTTCCACAAGCACGCCGACCGCGTCCGTATGGCCAACATCGCGCAGATTATCAACGTCCTCCAGTCCATCATCTTCACCGATGGCGAGAAGATGATGCTCACCCCGACCTACCACATCTTCGATATGTACAAGGTTCACCAGGACGCTACTCTTTGCCCCTCCACCACAACTTGCAAGCAGGTTGTCAATGGCGACTTCAAGGCCGACCAGGTCTCCGCTTCCGCCTCCAAGGATAAGGACGGTGTGGTTCACGTCTCCATCGCCAATATCGACCTCAACCAGAAGGTCGCCGTCAAGGTCGATGTCCGCGGCATGAAGGCTAAGTCCATCTCCGATGCCACCATCGTCACCGCTTCCGACATCCACGACTACAATACTTTCGACAACCCAGACAAGATCGACCTCAACGGCTTCGATGGAGCTAAGCTCGGCAAGGATGGCATCATCACCGTCAATATGCCTGCCATGTCGGTTGTTACCTTCGCTGTCAAGTAGTCTCCTCACGTCTCAACTTATTGTCTCTAAATGAATAACAAAATAATAACCTTAGCCCTGGCCGCCATGACGGCGGCTTCGGCTTCGGCTCAAAAGTCGTTCGTCATCGACGTCACCAAGCCCACCAAGGGTGCCGATGTCGCCAGCACCATGTATGGTCTCTTCTTCGAGGATATCAACTTTGCTGCCGACGGCGGTCTCTACGCCGAGATGGTCAAAAACCGCTCTTTCGAGTTCCCGCAAGCCCTTCAAGGCTGGGAGTCTTTCGGCAAGGTCGAGGTTCGTACTGACGGCGCGCCTTTCGAGCGCAACCCACACTACGTGCGCCTCCGCCCCGTTGGGCATCAGCACAAGCGCACTGGCATCCAGAATGAGGGCTTCTTCGGAGTCTCTGTCAAGCAGGGCGACGAGTACCGCTTCTCCGTCTGGGCGCGAGCCATCAATGGCGACAGCAAGATTACCGTCGAGCTGACTGACCCCGCCAGCATGGGCGAGACGCAAGTCCTCGGCTCTGCCGACATCAACATCAGCGGTTCCGAGTGGAAGAAGTATACCGCCACCATCAAGGCCGACGGCTCCGTCACCAAGGGCAAGCTCCGTGTCTTCCTCTACGGCGAGACTGTCGACCTCGACCACGTCTCTCTCTTCCCTGCCAACACATGGAAGGGTCGTGAGAACGGTCTCCGTGCCGATCTCGCTCAGGCGCTCACCGACATCCATCCCGGCGTCTTCCGTTTCCCCGGCGGCTGCATCGTCGAGGGCACCGACCTCGCTTCCCGCTACCAGTGGAAGAATAGTGTCGGCCCTGTCGAGAATCGCCCCATCAATGAGAATCGTTGGCACTACACCTTTCCCCATCGTTTCTATCCCGACTACTACCAGAGCTATGGTCTCGGCTTCTTCGAGTATTTCCTCCTCTCTGAGGATATGGGTGCCGAGCCTCTCCCAATCCTGAGTGTCGGTCTCGCTTGCCAGTTCCAAAATGAGACTGAGGATGCCCACGTCCCCGCTACCAAGGATGCTCTCCAACCTTTCATCCAAGACTGTCTCGACCTCATCGAGTTCGCCAACGGCTCTGTCGATACCAAGTGGGGCAAGCTCCGCGCCGACATGGGGCACGCAGAGCCTTTCAACCTCAAGTATATCGGTGTCGGCAATGAGCAGTGGGATGCCTTCTACCCCGAGCGTCTCAAGTTCTTCGTCGAGGCAATCCGCAAGGCGCATCCCGAAATCAAGATCGTCGGTTCCTCTGGTCCCGACTCTGAGGGCAAGCAGTTCGACTACCTCTGGCCTGAGATGAAAAAGCTCGGTGCCGACCTCGTCGATGAGCACTTCTACCGCCCCGAGTCTTGGTTCCTCGCACAAGGCAACCGTTACGACAATTATGATCGCAAGGGTCCTAAAGTCTTCGCTGGCGAGTACGCTTGCCATGGCGCAGGCAAGAAGTGGAACCACTTCCACGCCTCCCTCCTTGAGGCCGCTTTCATGACGGGTCTTGAGCGTAATGCCGACATTGTCCGCATGGCCACCTATGCGCCTCTCTTCGCTCACGTCGAGGGGTGGCAGTGGCGTCCCGACATGATATGGTATGACAATACCCGTTCTGTCAAGACCGCTTCCTACTACGTACAGCAGCTATTCGCACACAACAAGGGTACCAACGTCCTCAAGCTCACCATGAACGGCAAGGCCGTCGCTGGCAATGATGATCAAGATGGTCTCTTCGCCTCCGCTGTCTACGATGCTGCCGATGGCTCTTTTGTCGTCAAGGTCGCCAACACTTCCGACAACGCTCAGGAGGTCGACCTCCAGTTCAAGGGGCTCAAGAAGAAGCAGACGCTCGACGCCTATACCGTCACGACCCTCCACTCCGACAGCCCCGTCGCCGACAACACTCTCGATGCGCCAAACACCGTCATCCCTGTTGTCGAGAATGGCAATGCCGAGGGCAAGGAGCTCAAGGTCACCATCAAGCCACAGACTTTCTACGTCTTCCGCTTCTCTGTCAAGTAATCACACCTAACAGGCAGATTCTTTCATAAGTAGAGCCGCCGCCACGTGACTTCTTCGTCCGTGGCGACGGCTCTCTCTTTTTGCCTGTCTTTACAGCATAAGCCTTTCCCTCAATTCGAGATGCAATGCCCCTCTTGCCGCCCGACTTTGTAGGGTAGGGTGATGCCGCTCCACCCAATACGACAAATCCCCCGACTGACGCTCTGTCAATCGGGGGATGGTGCTTATGTCGGCTCTCGTCCGCTACTTCTTTTTCTTCTGTACAGAGAAGCCAAACTTCCCAAGCTGCTTGCCGACGGAATAATACTTGCCGTGGCTGTAACAGATGGGTTTCGCTTTCTCAAGTTCGAATGCGCCGCTCGCGGGGTCTACATATCTGTCGTCGACTCTTACGCCTGTGACTTCTGCAATGAACATGTCATGGCTCCCAAGCTCTATCACTTGTTTCACTTTGCACTCAATAGAGACGGGGCTTTGCTCAATGCCTGGGGCTTTGACCGTGAACGATTTTGACGGGGTGAGCCCCATGGCCTCCCATTTGTTCACGTCGCGTCCGCTCTTGACTCCGCACCAGTCCGTGGCGCGCACCAGTTCCTCGGTCGTCAGGTTGATGACGAACTCGCCCGTGCGGCTTATGATGCCGTGGGAATGACGCTCCTTGCGGACCGATATGCTCACCATCGGGGGCGTCGAGCATATCGTGCCTGCCCACGCCACGGTTATGATGTTATAGTTCTCGGGCGCGTCGCCGCAGCTGACCATCACGACAGGCAGTGGATACAGCATATTGCCCGGCTTCCATGAAATATCTGCCATGCCTCGACTATTTTATTACCATGTGTTCCTCGGTCGTCACCTTCTCGCAATAGTGGCACTTCAGAGCCAAAGGCAACTTGCTGACGACGATGAAGCGCGTCGTGATGTCCTCATGGTTGGTGATGCACTTGGGGTTGAAGCAACGGACGTAGCCCGTAATCTCGTCGGGTAGCGATACCTGGCGTTTCTCGACAACTTTGTAGTCCTTGATAATGTTGAGCTTCGCCTCCGGGGCTACGAGGGCTATCTTGTTAATCTCGTCATCCTCAAAGAATCTGTCTGACACCTTGATAATGCTCTTGCGACCCAGTTTCTTGCTCTCAAGGTTCGTGCCGAACGTTATAGCGTTTGGTATCTTCTCCAGGCCCAACAGCGAGATGACCTTAAAAAGGTTCTGTGCCGGTACGTGGTCGATTACTGTGCCATCCTTTATGGCACTCACTTTCAGCTCTTTATTGTTTTCCATCGTGAGTCTCCGTTTTTATTCTTTTGCGCCAAGGATTGCGGCTATGATGGCCATGCGGGTATACATGCCGTTGCGTGCCTGCTCGAAGAAGTAGGCCTTAGGGTTCTGGTCTACGTCCGTCGAGATCTCTCCTACGCGTGGCAGGGGGTGCAAGATGCGCATGTTGTCCTTGCTCACGTCAAGCATGCTGTTGTGCAAGACGTACGTGTTCTTCACGCGTTCGTACTCAATGAGGTCCGAGAACCTCTCTTTCTGCACGCGGGTCATGTAGAGGATGTCTGCCAATGGCAAGACGTCCGCCATGTCATGATGCTCCTCATACTTGATGCCCTTCTCGTCCAAGAATGTCTTGTACTCCTGGGGCATGCGCAATTCGTCTGGAGCCACGAAGTAAAATGTCGGGTTGAAATAGCTCATCGCCATGATGAGAGAGTGCACCGTGCGCCCATATTTGAGGTCGCCAACCATCGCTATCTTCAAGTCTTGGAGCGTCCCCTGCGTCTTGCGCATCGAGTACATGTCCAAGAGCGTCTGCGACGGGTGCTGGTTCGCGCCGTCGCCTGCGTTGACGATAGGAACCGGGCTCTGCTCGGCCGCATAGCGTGCCGCGCCTTCCAATGGGTGACGCATGACGATCAGGTCAGCGTAGTTGCTCACCATCTTGATCGTGTCTTTCAGCGTCTCGCCTTTGGTCGTAGATGTGGCGTTGACATCCGAAAATCCTATCACCCTCGCGCCAAGGCGGTTCATCGCCGTCTCGAAACTCAGTCGTGTTCGTGTCGAAGGCTCAAAAAAGAGGCTCGCTATGATTTTGCCGCGCAGCAGCGGCTGGTCAGGGTTGGCCTCGAAGTCCGCGGCGAGGTCCAAAATCCGCAGCATCTCTTCTTTGCTGAAGTCGTTGATCGAGACAAGGCTTTTGTTCTTTATCATGCTGTTTTTGTGTTATGCCATCGGAGTTACAAATATAGGCTTTTGAACTTTATCCGTATTAAAAAGTTTATCCCAAGGAGCTTCCCGATTTTTTCACTATCTTTCCATCTGTTATGATGCCCTCCTGTTTCAATCACATACGTTTGGCGACGGCCTTGTCGCTCGCCTTCGCCTTCTCTGCGCTACTTCCATCCATTGCCGATGCGCAAGTCTATTCCGACGCCCAGACGCCCATGCTCCGCGTCTCCGTTCCGTCACCTGTGGCGCAAGTTTCCGACACCAAGCAATCCGAGTCCCTCTTCGCCCAAAGGGTCGATGTCGATGCCGCTTTCTCGCCCGACGACATAACCCTCCTCTCCGACGGCTCCATAACATGGGCTGCCCTCTTCGTCAGCCCCGAGGCCTATTCCATGAGCCTCTGCCTCGCCAATCTCGCCCTCCCCGATGGAGCCTCTCTGACGGTCTCCGACACCTTATCCTCTGTCGTCAAGTCCGTATGGATTGCCGCTTCCGCCACCGAGGCCATAACCCCAACCATTTCAGGCTCTGCCATCATTCTCCGCTACGTAGGTCCCTCAACAGCCCTCCCTTCGTTCTCCATCACGGCGGCAAATTGCGGTTTTCGCCCAATAGGTCATGGCAATATGACAGGCAATAAGTCAACAGCCGGAGCTTATGGCTCTTCCGCCTCTTGCGAGGTCGCTGCCGTCTGCCACGAAGGTGTCGACCTCCAGCGTCGTAGCGTCTGCCGCCTCATCCTCAATGGTCTCTATTACGGCACAGGCACGCTCGTCAACAATACCGCCCAAGATAATGCGCCATTGGTGCTCACTGCCGCCCATGTTGTTGGATCTGCTTCGCTCACCTCTTGCGAGGCTCTTTTCGGCTACGAGGAGCCCGTCTGCCAAAACGATTATGATGTCTACTGCAAAGGTACAGAGGATATTAGCGGTGGCACGCTTGTCGCTTTCGATGCCTCGACCGACATGGCAGTCATCCGCCTCTCGCAATCGCCCTCAGTCGTCTCTGCCCCCTATTGGTCAGGCTGGAGCCGTACGTCGTCTGCGCAAGAGTCTTCCATCTATTGCATCCACCATCCTTACGGCGATGTCAAGAAAATATCTACCGCCTCCTCCGCCACGCCCGATGCCTCCTATACGGGCGATAAAAATGCCGTCGGCGGCTCTTTCGCCTCTAAATCGCATTGGTTTATAAAGAGTTGGGATGATGGCGCTACCGAGGGTGGCTCGTCTGGCAGTGCCCTCTTCTCGTCCGATGGTCTTGTCATCGGAGCCTTGACTGGCGGCTCTGCCACGTGCAAGAGTCCCGTGCGCGACTATTTTTGGATGGTCAGCAAGGCGTGGAGCGCAAGTTCCAACAACCATTCCACTCTCTCCTCCGCCCTCGACCCGCAAGGGCTCGACCCTCAGTCGCTCAGCGGTCTCAATCTATCCCAATCCGACGTTCCTGTCTTCACGTCTTCCAACTTCTCCGCCGCCTCCGAGTCCCTGACCGAGTCCGATGGCATTACTTCTTCCATTTCCAAGATGATCCAGCCTTTCACGCCATCCTCCACGAGAACCATCTGGGCCATAGGGCTTTTAGCTTCCGACGCATCCAGCTCTTCCTCTTCTTCCAAAGGTCCGCGACTCAATGTCGGCATTAGTTCCTCAGCCTCCACTGATCCCTCCGAGTCCGTATCCTCGCTCCTCAACCAGTTCCGCAGCTCAGGCAATGTGGTTCTCGCCCTTCCCTCAGCTGTGACTGTCTCAAAGAGCAAGACGGCTTACCTCCACGTCTTCCAATCCAATTTCACCTCCTCCGACGCTGTTTACCTTCTCCTCGCCGACGCCTCCTCCGACTACCTTCTCCAGTATAAGAACGGCTCGTTTCTGACTGTCGACGGCAAGTGCCTTGCTGTCAATTTCATCTACACCGAGCAGACCGATACCTCCACCTCCGATGTCACGACCTCGCGCCTCTCTGTCAGTGTCTCCGACAATGTGGCGACCGTCTCGGGCGAACCAATGAGGCTCGTAGCCGTCTATGACCGACAAGGGCGGCTCGTCTCGCAAGTCGACCCAGAGGGCGACGATCTCGTCTCGGTCAATATGTGTGGAATGCCGTCTGGCATCTATATCATACGCGCGCTGACAACGGCTGGCGGTCAGTCATCTTTCAAGATCTTAAACTATTAAAAACCATACCACTTATGATCACCAAGAAGTGTTTATTCCTCTCTCTTGCTGCGATAGCGGTGGCTGCAATATCCACCGCTTTGTGCGGCTGCAAGAGTGCCAACGAGAATTGCAAGGTCGAGATCGTCACTCCTTATGGCTCCATGAAGGCGCTCCTCTATGACGATACGCCACTCCATCGTGACAATTTCATGAACCTTGTCCGCACGGGGCAATACGACTCTCTCCTCTTCCACCGCGTCATTCGTGGCTTCGTCATCCAAGGTGGCGACCCCGACAGCCGCCACGCCAAGCTCAATCAGCAACTCGGTGAGCACAGCATAGGTCCCGACATCCCTGCCGAGATCGTCTACCCCGCCCACTTCCACAAACGTGGAGCTCTTTGTGCGGCGCGTGAGCCGGATGATGTCAATCCCGAGCGCAAGAGTAGCGGCAGCCAGTTCTACATCGTCCAAGGTATGCCACAAAGCGAGCTGAACCTCGGCGAGACGGAGACTATCCACAACAACAAAGTTCGCTCGCAGATCTACAAGGAGATTATGAAGTTCTATGCCGACTCGCTCCAACTGCTTCAAAATGAAGGTCGTGCCGAGGAACTTAGTGATATGCAGATGCGGATTGTCGAGAAGGTCGAGCAGATAGGCAAGGATCGTGGGCAGATTGTCAACATCCCCGATGATGTCAGGCAGGTCTACCGCACCGTCGGCGGCACGCCCCACCTCGATATGGAGTACACCGTCTTCGGTGAGGTCTACGAGGGTTTCGATGTTCTCGACTCCATAGCTTCCGTCGCTGTCATCCCTCCCTACATGAGGCCAGGTGTCGACATCTGGATGGTAATTCGTGAGATTAAGTAGTTTTTGAAAAATGCGCCCCTCTTTCTTCCGCCAAGCGGTTCTTTTCTTTGCCGTTTCATTACTCACTTTCTGTGCGTCTGCTCAGTCTGTCCGTTTCGAGATTGTCACCAATATGGGCACCATGCGCGGCTTCCTCTATGACGCTACGCCTGGTCACCGCGACGCCTTTGTGCGGCTCGCTCGCGAGAAGCATTTTGACGGCACGCTCTTCTATCGTGTCGTCAAAGATTTTGTCATCCAAGGTGGCTCTTCCGACAGCCGCAACGCCCGCCCCGGGCAGCATATCGGCTATGGCGACGAGGCTGTTAACATCGATTCCGAGTTCACTCCCAAGTGCTACCATAAGTTCGGTGCCCTCTGCGCACCCCGACAGCCCGATAAGGTCAACGTCTTCAAGACTTCCGACGTGTCGCAGTTCTACATCGTCCGAGGGCGAGTCTACGACGATGAGTTCCTCACCAAATACGAGAAGAGCATCAACATCCCCATCCGCAATGCTCTAAAAAAGACTTACTACACGCCCTATAAGGAGGAACTTGAGGCTCTCAAGGCATCTGACCCTGCCGCATATAAGGCCCGTATGCGAGAGATCCGCGACCAGATTGAGATGGAATACCGCGTCTCGAAATATAAGAAGTTCACCGATGAGCAACGGCAAGACTACACCACCAAGGGCGGAGCTCCACAGCTCGATGGCGAATATACCGTCTTCGGTGAGGTAACCGAGGGGCTCGATGTCCTCGTCAAAATCAACAACATGAAGGTCGACGCCAATTCGCGCCCCCTCAAAGATGTCAAGATGACCGTCCGCATCCTCTGACAACGACTCAAAACACCAACAATAACACACATCTCCCTGATGAAAAGCAAGCCCTCCTACCCCAGGCCCACCGTCATCAAGTGTAACCAAGACGACGCAGTACAAATAGAGCGTGTCGAGCCGCTCAACTGGTGGGTCGGCATGGCATGCCCTCACGTCACCCTCACTATCCATGGCCATAATGTCGCTCTGACGCGCCCCTCCGTATCCGCCAAGGATGTCAAGGTCATCGCTGTGCATTCCACCGACAGCGTCAACTATCTCTTCGTAGATCTCTTCATCGCTCCCGATGCCGCCCCAGGCTCTTTCGACATCAATCTCGTCCAGCAAGGCAGAGTCGTTGCCAGCGTCCCTTATGAGTTGAAGTCCCGCCGCTCTGCCACGCTGCGAGGTCTCACGGGTCATGATGTCATCTATCTCGCCATGCCCGACCGCTTCGCCTCCGACCCCGATGTCGTCCCATGCCGTCCCATGCGCGAACCCATCAACCGTCGCAAGCCCTACGGGCGACATGGTGGCAATCTACGTGGCATAGCGTCCCATGCCGACTATCTCGCCGAGCTTAATGTCACGGCTCTATGGCTCACGCCCGTGTTCACGTCCGACCAGGATGACCAGAGTTACCATGGCTACGCCACGACGGACTATTACGAGATCGATCCTCGCCTCGGCACTCTCGCCGACTATCGCTCTCTCTCCGCTCGCCTGTCGCAATGGAACATCAAGTTGGTGATGGACATTGTCCTCAACCACATCGGCACTCGCCACCCGTGGCTCTCCGATGCTCCAAGCTCTCAATGGTTCAACAGTTGGGAGTGGAAAGCCGAGCCTACTAACTATCGCCCGGGTGTCGTTGCCGATGTCCACGCCTCAAAATATGACCGCCGACGCACTGTCGAAGGCTGGTTCGATGTCACGATGGCCGATCTCAACATGGCCGATCCGCTCGTCGTCACATATCTGTCGCAAGCCGCTATATGGTGGGTCGAGACTGCCCAGTTGGCTGCCATTCGTGTCGATACCTATCCCTATGCCGAAGCCAATGGCACTGCGCAATGGCTGCGGCGCGTGAAGCAGGAGTTCCCCGACATTTCCATCGTCGGCGAGACTTGGGTCTCCAGCCCGGCACTCCTTTCAGCTTTTCAAGGTCCCGATGCCCCTATGCTCATGGATTTTCCCCTTCAAGAGGCCGTCTCCCGCGCCTTCACGGAGGATTTCGCCTACGGCATGGGTGCCCTCCGCCTCTATGACGCCATCGCCAACGATTGCGTCTATTCCGACCCCAACAGCATGATGGTCTTTGGCGATAACCATGATACGGGTCGACTGCTCTCCCGTCTCGGAAATGATGTCCAAGCCCTGCGTCTTGCCATGACTTTTCTCTTGACAACTCGTGGCATCCCGCAAATCCTCTACGGCACGGAGATGCTCATGGATGGCGATTCCGACTGCGGGCATGCCGACATCCGACGCGATTTCCACGGAGGTTGGGTTTCCGACAAGGGGACTGACTGGTTCTCGCTCCCCAGTGCTACGGATGTTGCCTCTTCCGACAAGGAGCGAACCGAGACTTTCAAGTTTATCAGCCGTCTTGCCAAGCTCCGTCGCTCCAGCTCCGCCATAGCGTGCGGCTCACTCGTCCATTTTCTCCCGACAGAGAATGTCTATGTCTATTTCCGCACCGACGGCACCGAGGTCGTGATGGTTGTCCTCAATCTCTCCCATAAGGTGGTGACTCTCAATGTCGAGCGTTTCGCTGAGATTATCGGGGATAGTCTTTCGGGCGAGGATGTCATATCGGGGCGTAAGTTTGTCAATGTGTTGAGGTTCAGAGTGCAAGCTCGTACGCCAATGGTCGTCATGGTAGGTCGCTAACCTCTTCTTGTCATCTCTTTATGAGCCTCTTGCGGTATCAATATACCACATAGGGGCTATTCCCCACCACCGCCTTCCGCCCTAAATTTGCTTTCAGAAAACAAGAAGAAAACGGTAACAACCAAAAACATAACTGACATGACAAAGATTGCTTCCAAACTCACCGACTTGATCGGCAACACTCCTCTCCTCCAGCTCAATAGCTTCGACAAGAGCAAGGGCGTCAACGCCAACATCATCGCCAAGCTCGAATATTTCAACCCGCTCGGCAGCGTCAAGGATCGTATCGCCTTCGCCATGATCGAGGATGCCGAGGCCAAGGGTCTCCTCAAGCCGGGCGCGCTCATCATCGAGCCTACCTCTGGCAACACTGGCGTAGGACTCGCTTTCGTGTCGGCCGTCAAGGGCTACCGCCTCATCCTCACCATGCCTGAGACTATGAGCATCGAGCGTCGCAACCTCCTCAAGGCTCTTGGCGCAGAGCTGGTTCTCACTCCGGGTGCCGAGGGCATGAAGGGTGCTATCGCGGCTGCCGAGAAGCTCCGCGACGAGAACCCTGGCTCGTTCATCCCACAGCAGTTTGAGAATCCTGCCAACCCTGCCTACCACGTCAAGACTACTGCCGAGGAGATTTGGCGAGACACCGACGGCAAGGTCGACATCTTCGTCGCAGGTGTCGGCACTGGTGGCACCGTCAGCGGTGTCGGTCGTGGTCTCAAGAGCCATAACCCAGGTGTCAAGATTGTTGCTGTCGAGCCAGCCTCTTCTCCCGTCCTCTCTGGAGGCAAGAGCGGTGCGCACAAGATTCAAGGCATCGGCGCAGGTTTCGTCCCCAAGACTTTCGACCGCGCCATCGTCGATGAGATAATCCCTGTCGACAACGATGATGCCATCCGTACGAGCCGCGAGCTCTCTAAGACCGAGGGTCTCCTTGTCGGCATCTCTTCCGGTGCTGCCGTCTACGCCGCCCTCCAGCTCGCCAAGCGTCCCGAGAACAAGGATAAGAACATCGTAGTCCTCCTCCCCGATACCGGCGAGCGCTACCTCTCTACCGTCCTCTACGCTTTCAACGAGTACCCTCTCTAAGGAAATCTGTTCATACGATATGCTAATGTCAAGGCTCGGGATGTCTGTTCATCCCGAGCCTTGACATTTTTTTGCCATAGCATAAATGAGATGGTGTTGCCATGCAGATTTGCAACAAGAGTTTCTCATAGCGTCTGGGGCTTTTCTCTCCCTCCCATGTCTACAAAAAAGAGGCCTGCGGTAACATCTTACCGCAGGCCCTTTGGGTTTTCTGAATAGGGTAGGGGGGTTATCTCCTCTTCTTCTTGTCTTTCTTTTTCTTGCTGCCCTCGCGTCCCTTTGCGCCGCGACGGTCCAAGACGCTCTTTGGTGGTATGCCGCCACTGTCGCGACGTCCGCGCCCATGACCGCTCTTGCCGCCATGCCCGCCGATGCTGTGCTTCTTCGGTGCGGCGTCTGCATGGCTCAGCGCGGACTCTCGCTGGAGCTTGGCGATGTCGCCACCTGCCGCCAATATCTTCTGGTTCTGACGCTCGATGCTTGTGAGGGGCGATCCGGCAATTGCCATGTCGATCTGTTTCTTCTCCAGGTTGGCGTTGGCGATGCGGACGCGGATCGGGTCGCCAAGGCGATAACGCTTGCCTGTGTTCTTGCCTACGAGGCTGTAGCTGTCCTCGTCGAACACGTACATGTCGTCGTCCATGTCGCGAACCGATACCATGCCTTCACACATGTTCTCGTTGATCTCAGCATAGAGGCCCCACTCTGTGACGCCTGATATGTGAGCGTCAAACTCCTCACCGAGCCTGTCGAGCAAGAACTCGCATTGCTTGTATTTGATGGAGTCGCGCTCCGCCTCGGCTGCCAATATCTCGCGCTCTGAGCAGTGCTTACATTTCTCTTCGTAAGCCTCGGCGTTGACACTCTTGCCGCCGTCGATGTAGCTGGCAAGGAGGCGGTGGACCATCATGTCGGGGTAACGGCGGATTGGGCTCGTGAAGTGGGTGTAGTAGTCGAATGCCAAGCCGTAGTGGCCAATGTTCTTGGTCGTATATATGGCTTTCGCCATGGTTCGGAGTGCCAGCACCTCGACAAGCTCTTGCTCGCCCTTGCCCTTAACCTCGCTAAGCACGCGGTTTACGGCGTTGCTGATGCTCTCGTCTTTCTGTGGCTGCGCCTCATAGCCGAAGCGGCGGATGAAGCTTGCGAATTTCGTGTATCGCTCTTCCGAAGGCTTGTCGTGGACGCGGTAGACGAAGGTCTTAGGCGTGCGCTTCCTGCCTGTGGTGTTGAACTCGTCTTTGCCTACGAATTCCGCCACACGCTTATTGGCCAAGAGCATGAACTCCTCGACCAGCATGTTGCTCTCCTTGGCCTCTTTGAAGTAGACGCTCAGGGGCTTGCCATTCTCGTCAATGGTGAACCTCGGCTCTACGCGCTCAAACTTTATCGAGCCATGCGCAAACCTCTTGGCGCGCATCTTCTGTGCCAATTCGTTGAGCTTCAAGACCTCTTCTTTGAAGTCGCCCTCGCCACCCTCAATGATGGCTTGTGCCTCCTCGTAGGTAAAGCGACGGTCGCTCTTGATGACGGTCTTGGCTATCTTGGTCTTTAAGACTTCTGCGTCGTCATTGAGTTCCGCGATGACCGAGTAGGTCAGCTTCTCCTCGTTAGGGCGCAAGGAGCAAAGGAAGTTCGACAGCTTCTCCGGCAACATCGGCACGACGCGGTCCACAAGGTATACCGACGTTGCGCGGTCGTAGCCCTCCTGGTCGATAATCGTGCCGGGCGTGACGTAATGGGTGACGTCGGCAATGTGTACGCCGACCTCCCAGTTGCCGTTTTCCAATTTGCGGATCGAGAGAGCGTCGTCAAAGTCCTTGGCGTCGGCAGGGTCGATGGTGAATGTCGTTACGCCCCTCATGTCGAGACGCTTGGCAACCTCCTCGGGTGTGATGCCCGGGTCTATCTTGTCGGCCTCGGCTGCCACGTCCTCGGGATATGAGTATGGCAATCCGTATTCTGCCAATATGGCGTGCATCTCTGCCTGGTTGTCGCCCATGTTGCCAAGAACGGTGACAATCTCACCCTCGGGGTTCTTGCCACCCTCGGGCCACTTCGTCACCTTGGCTATGGCCTTCTGCCCCTTCTCCGCTCCATGAAGTGCCGTAAGGGGAATGTATATGTCGTAGCCGCCAGTCTGCTTGGCGTTGCAAACGAGGAAAGCTGCGTTAGGTGTCACGTCGACAATGCCGACGAAGGTCTCTCTCTTGCGCTCCAAGATGTTGACAATCTCGCCGTCGGGCTTATGACCCGGCGTACGCTTGAAGACGGAGACCTCCACGCGGTCGCCATGCATGGCTGTGCCCGTGCGCTTCTTGTCGACGTATATGTCGTCGGGCTCTGCGTCGCGGTCGTCGGGTACGATGTATGCCGCGCCGCTCGATGTCATGTCGACGGTGCCGACGACGATGTGTCCGCGGCGCGTCTCCAATGGCATGGCGAAACGCCCCATGGCAACCTCGTTAAGTTGCCCGCCATTGGCAAGGGCGTACAGCATGTCCTGCACCTCCTCACGGTCTTTCTTGCTCTTCCGACCTATGCCGTCGGTCACTTGCTTATAGTTGAAGGCTTCGCCGCCAGCTCCCTGGAAGAATTTCATGATTCTCTCTTTCAGGTTGTCAAAATGCTGATCCTCGCTTTGCTTTCTTTTTGCCATTGTCTCTCAATTCTTTATTTGAGTGTGAAATTACTTCTTTTTCCGTTTCATGCTCTGTTTTACCATTTTATAAATTCGTTACAAAGCATGACGGGTTGCCACTTGTCTCAAGTGGCAACCCGTCTTTTGGACTTTATAGTTAGATGATTTCCGTCGCTTTATTTGACGGATACAAGTTTCATCTTTTCGCCAGCCTTGACGACATAGACGCCTTGCGCCATGCCCTCAATCCTGCCGGCTTTTCCAGTGTAGGCTCTGCGCCCAGCCATGTCGAACACGCTGACGCTCACGCCTTCTGCCGCGTTGACCACGATGGCCGATCCTTCGGTCTTTATCTCGATGTCGTCTTCCTCGCCAATCTCGTCGATGCCGCTCGGCGTAGGCTCGTATCCCATCGAGTAGCCTACGACCATGTTCGTCACGGCTCTTGAGAAGCTGAGTGAGCCGCTGTTGTAAGCCGATACCATCGCGCTGACAATCTCGCTCATGGTGTGGCTCGTGCTGCCGCTGTTGGTCGTCGAGTTGCTGAAGGTGAGCATCAGCTCGCCGTTGCGGTAGAACCCTATCGTGCCGTCGGGGTTGTAGCTGATGGTGACGTAATACGTGCCGTTAAGGAAAATCTGGTAGGGGTAGACGCCTGTCGC
This sequence comes from Clostridium sp. CAG:343, assembly GCA_963616565.1. Lineage (GTDB taxonomy): Bacteria > Bacteroidota > Bacteroidia > Bacteroidales > Marinilabiliaceae > W3P20-009. The sequence goes on along the minus strand of CAVEKX010000001.1, from coordinate 370,188 downwards.
CGAGGCTGCGTCGCTGAGGGTTGAGTTGTGCTCGAAAAACGAGGCTCCGTCATACTCCACGACTGCCAAGTGGACTTTCATCTTGCCGTCAGTCGACTGTGCCAAGACGTCCCAGTCGCTCGTGACGTTGCTGACGAGGAAGCTGAACGAGATGCCTGTCTCTTCGCTTATGCCGCTGACGATGTCGCTCTTGCCATAAAACACGTCCGACGGGTATGTTGCCAATATCGAGCTTTCGTCGAGGGGCAATGTCTCAACAAGTGCCGCCGGCGTATAGTCTGCCGCATAGCCGATGACGACGTCGCTGACGCTGGCGTCGAAGGTCAGTTTGTTGTTGTTGTAGTATTCGATGACCGCGCTCACGATGTCCGATGGCTTCTGGGTTGTAGTGCCAGCTGCCGTGTAGCCTGCCGTGCAAGTGTCATCGAATGTGAGCATGAGGACCCCGTCGCGGTAGTACTCGATGCTGCCGTCTGTGTTGTAGCTGACGGTGACGTAGTAGTTGCCGTCATAGAAAAGCTCCCATACGTTCTTGCCCTCGCTCGCCATTGCTTGGCTTGCAGCTGTGCTGACCTTTGCCGCGCCCTCGTAGTAGTCTGTGCCAATATGGTGGAGGACAGAGAGGTAGAGTATGTAATTGTTGTCCGACGAGCGGGCTATCGGTGTCCAGTCACTCGTCAGTCCGCTGACGAGGAAGCTTATTGAGAGTCCTGTCTCGTCGCTGATGAGCGTCGCGGGCTTGTCGCTGAAGTTCGTTCCGTCAGCGTAGTGAGCCAATAATGCGTCAGCGTCAATTGGCAGTGCCTTGTCGAGTGAGCTGTAGATCTTTATGCTCTTGCTCGTTGAGTAGTTCTTTGTGCCGCAGGTGAGGTTGATGGTCAACGTCACTTGTCCGTCAGTGGCTGTCGTGGGGACTACGCCCGCGTTGGTCAGCTTGCTTTGGTCGGACGACATGTAGCTGATTGCCTCACCGTTGAGGCTTGTCGGCAGGTCGAGTGTCTGACCGCTTATGCCCATTGTGGGGAAGTCTTTTACGAGTTTTGCAATTGTCACCTCGTCAGAGAATGTCTGTCCGCTCGCCACTTTCTTGTAGCCCCACAGGCTCTTGTCAATATTGTCTACCGACGTGAAGCACAATGCTTTGACGTTGGTCTCCTCAAGGTATTGCTCCAAGAGCTGACCTGTGTATTTCTCGGTCGTGGAGCCTACTTTAATATTGATGCTGATGGTTGGGTCGCTCGTGCCGACGCTCCATGTGCCGCTATATGCGCCACTCACGGTGCCGTCGCTGTTGAGCTCTATCTCCTCTTCTTGCGCGCATACAAGTTTCGCATAGTCGGTGCCATTGCCATGACGGATGATGCCGTACACTCCTGCTACTTCGCTCGTCGTGTATGCCGATGTCGTAGACTCCTCTCCGCGATATTCGAATGGGGCGCATGTCATGCGTCCGTCGCTTGTCGTGAACAACTCGTGGACGCGCACTTGGTGTCCCTCCGTGCCGTCGTCAAAGCGGGTGTGGTATACCAGCCACATGCGTCCGTCGGTGTCGACGACTGCGCTGTTGTGGCCCTGTGCCGTAAATCCTTTGTCCATGAAGCCCCAACGGTAGTAGCTCATGAGGCGCGTGCCGACGCTGCCGTTGATGGTGCCGGCTTTCGTGCTGCCGTTGGTGCCGGTGAGTGAGTAGCGTGCGTCGTCTCCCGAGATGTCGGTGTATGGGCCGGTTACGCTCTCTGACGAGAAGACGCGCATGTTATATCCGCCCGCAGCCACGAGGCCGCCGTACGACATGAAGAGCCAATATCTGCCATCGTGGTACTCGATATAGCTGGCCTCGCCGGAGCAATGGTTGCCGCCTGCTATCTTGATGCCCTGATAGGCGTCGCTCGTTGCCCAGTTGATGTTCATTTTGTTCCACGCAGCCGATTCGTCAGCCAATTCGTAGTTTGTCTCGTAGGTGTACGTCTTGTCGCGCAAGCCCGTCGACTCGTCGAGGCGCAGCAAGTATATGCCGCCAAACCACGATCCGTAGCTCATCCATAGGTTGCCGTCCTCGTCGTAGAAGACGCACGGGTCTATGCAGTTCATGCCATACGTGCGGTTGCGGGTGTTGTTGCGGCACCATAAGTATCTGTCGTGAGTGTCGGTCAATTGGTCGAGAACGTCCCAGATGTCAGTCTTGCTGACGTTACCATTGTTCGCTCCCATGGAATATACGACAGTTCCCACGCGCGTCCAGTCGCCAGTGAGGCTCTCGGAGGTCAGGAGTACTATCGACGAGTAGAAGTAGTCGCCATTGACGCTCATATACATGCACCACTTGCCCATCTTCTCATTCCAGATGATGTCTGGTGCCCATAGGTTGCCGTTCACGTCGTAGCTCGAGCTTCCGAGGGCGGACCATGCGGCGTCGGTGGCGAAGAGCGTGGCGTAGTCGTCTGTGATGTTGTTCGTGAATGTCGTCCAATTTATTAGGTCGTAGCTCTTGGCGAATGCCTTGTGCGAGCCAAAGACGCAATATACCTTCGTGCGTCCGCTGGCGTTTGTGCCATACACTTTGCCGTTAGCCTCGTAGCCGATGACGATGCTTGGGTCGTGAACCGATACTCTGCTCGGCACAGCTCCGCTGAAGGCGGCTGTGTATGCCGTGTTGAGTTCCGTAGCCGTAAGCTCGGTGGTCTGAGCCGTCGTTCCGACGGTCGTCGCCACCAATGCGGCTGCTGTAAAAATCTGTCTTATGTTCATCATGTTGTGGTAACAGTTTTTTGTGATGAGGAAGTTTTGCAAACATACTTTAGTCTTTCGCCCTCGATGTGTAAAATTGTGTTTAGATGGTGGACTTTTGACGGCTCATATGTTTTTCAGTGTGTCATTTTCTTGTATTCCGCATCCCGCGAAACGTTTCATCTCTTATTTTTGAGTGATTTAATCCCACCAAGAGCCTAAAGTGAAGACCCGATTAGAGAGGATCATGTCCTCCGACGACCCGTTATACCTCGACCTTGAGAGACTTTTCGTCGACGCTTTCCCCAATACCGAAAGACGCCCTGCCGACGAGCAGAGGCGCCTGACCGATACCGACCCACATTTCCACCCTCACGCCATAATCCACGATGGTCACCTGTGCGGCCTGGCCAACACATGGCACTTCGACGGGGTCCGCTACATCGAGCATCTCGCCATCATGCCATCCCAACGTGCCCACGGCATTGCCTCCGATGTCCTCACAATCCTCAAGTCGCAAGGCGACCCCATAATCCTCGAGGTCGAGCCTCCCATTTCCGACGAGGCTAAACGTCGCATTACTTTCTACGTCCACAATGGTTTCCGACTCCTCACTCGCGACTACGAGCAGCCTTGGGACGATGAGCGCGGCCACAAGGGCAACGTCAAGATGGATCTCATGGTTTGGGGAGACATCCCCAATCTCGACGACATTGTCCGTCGCATCCAATCTGTCTAATCAATCATCTCATTATGAGCCATATCCTAAACCTCCTCGCGGCGTCTTCACTCGCCATGACCGTTGCCGCCTGTTCCTCTCCTGCCAGCGAGAGCGGTCAAAATATTTTTGAAGGCAAGACTTTTTCCGTCCTTGGCGATTCCTATTCCACTTTCGTCGGGGCCGTCACGCCAGATACTAACTATGTATGGTACACACCGCAAGAGCTTGAGCACAACTGCACCGATGTCGACAGTGTATCCCAAATATGGTGGTCCATCGTTGCCGACAGCCTCCACATGAGCCTCCTCCAGAATAATTCTTTCTCTGGGGCGACTGTCTGCAACCGCGGCTACAATGGCGACGACTATTCCGACCGCTCTTTCATCACGCGCCAAGACAATCTACCCACTTCTGACTACATATTCATCTTCGGCGGCACAAACGACAGCTGGGCTGGTGCTCCCGTCGGAACCTACGATTACGACTGTTTCGATGCCGACAGCCTCTATACGTTCCGTCCCGCAATGGCGCTCCTGCTTAGCCGCCTCAAGGCAGCCCAACCCAATGCCCAAATCTTCGTTCTCATTAATAGTCAGCTCCGTAGCGAGATAACGGAGTCGCTCATGGCCATTGCCGACCATTACGACGCTACCTACGTCACCCTCTACGACATTGCCAAGCAGTGTGGTCACCCGACCAAAAAAGGTCAGCAAGCCATTGCCTACCAGCTCATCCGCTCGCTCAATCGCTCCGCTGGAGTGTATCATGCTGACAACTACTAATTTGCAAGTAAATACAGGAGTCCGTCCCTGTTTCCAACCCTTCGGGTGCTCGCATTTCTGAGTGCCCTTTCCCACACGGCGCAAGCCATTGCCGATGCTACTCATAAATCGGTAATGGCTTGCGCCTTTCTTATGTGTCATGAGCTGTTCCCGCTCAGTATTTCTAATTATAATGAGTATTCCTAAAGCTAACAATTACCCTTTTGCCTCCCAAAACAGTCATTTTTGAGTATTACCTTTCATTGAGAACAAGTCTAAATTTGCAATCGTGATAACAAAGGAACCTAAACCTCTTTTGACAACAACGATGACAATCTTGAACGGCGGAAAATTTCTAACCGCCACCTTGCTCGCCCTTGCGGCTTCCTCCGCAGTCATGGCCCAGGCCAATGAGGGACGACTCGACACTGACGCTCAGACTGGCGCCACCAAAATACAGCCAATTCAACCAACCGAAGCAACAGCCACTGAGCCTGTTGACGACCACGAAAGCTACAATAAGTTCCGCATCGGCGGCTATGGCGAGATGGTCGCATCTTTCCTAAACTACGGACGCAACCGCTTCTACGGCGGTAAGGACAACAGCGACGAGCGTCGCACAATCGCCATGCCGCGTGCCGTCATCGCTGCCGATTATCGTTTCAACCAGCAATGGAATTTGGGTCTCGAGATTGAGTTCGAGGCAGGCGGTGTCGGAATCGAGCAGGAACTCGAGAATACCGAGAATGGTGAGTACGAGACTGAGATGGAGGCTGGCGGCGAGGTCGCTCTCGAGCAGCTCCACATCACGCGCTACATCGCCAAGGGTTTCAACATCCGCGTAGGTCACCAGATCGTCGGTCTCGGCCTGACCAACTCGCACCACGAGCCTATCAACTTCTTCGGCACTATCCGTCCCGAGGGCGAGACGACCATCATCCCCTCCACTTGGCATGAGACGGGTCTCGCATTCTTCGGCGCATTCGGCAGCGGACACGCCCAGTTCGACTATGAGGCGATGGTTGTCGCTGGTCTCAACCCCGACGGCTTCGGCCGCGACAACTGGGTAGGCAGCGGCAAGCAGGGTCTCTTCGAGGTCGACAACTTCAAGTCCCCTGGCTACTATGGTCGCATCAACTGGGGCGGCGTCAAAGGTCTTCGCGTCGGTGCCTCCGTCTACTTCTGCAACGATGTCACCGAGAATGCCGACAAGCCATATAAGTATAGCAAGTTCGACGGCGCGCACCTCACCATATGGTCGTTCGACGCGCAATATCGCAACCCCTATGTCACCGTCCGAGGCAACTTCATCAAGGGCAATCTTGAGAATGCTGCCGGCATAACCGCGGTAACCCTCTCCAACAAGTCCAGCTACCTCCATGGTTCCGAGCGTTCCGTTGCCAAGTCTGCAATGGCCTATGGCGTGGAGGTTGGTGCTAATCTCAAGAACATCTTCTACCGCAACCGCGGTCCCGTCTTCTTCCCCTTCGTACGCTACGAGTACTTCAACCCACAGGAGGAGGCCGACACTGGCTACTCTGCCGATGTCCGCTGCCAAGTATCCAAGTGGGTCGCAGGTCTCAACTGGTTCGCATTGCCTAACCTTGTCGTCAAGGCCGACGCCTCCTCTCGCCGCATCGGCACCGACAGTCCTTTCGGCTCCAGCGACTATCACCACGAGAATGAGTTCTCTATCGGTGTAGCCTACGTAGGCTGGTTCTTCCGCAAATAGTTATTCTTCTCAATAACAACACCACAACACAAAAACAACAAATTCAAAATGAACAAAAAGTTCTTATCAATTGCCGCTATGGCTGCTTGCGTGGCAGTCTCTTTCACGGCTTGCAGCGATGACAACGACGACGATGAGGTGCATGTCGCTTCTGTCGACCCTTCTTCCGACAATATCGAGAACTGGGGCAAGTACATGACGATCGTCTCCAAGCTCCTCGTCAACGACGCTACCACCCTCTACACCGACTGGAAAGTCGAGTACAACAACACTGGTCGTAGCTACGCTGAATACTTCAAGTCTTCTGAGGTCTCCGCACAAGAGGCTGCACAGCAGATCATCGAGGGATGCGCCGACATCGCCAACGAGGTCGGTGAGTCCAAGATTGGCGAGCCTGTAAGCTTGTGGACTGAGGGCAGCAAGACCAAGGCCGTCCTCGCCGTCGAGTCTTGGTACAGCTGGCACTCTCGTGACGACTATAGCAACAACATCCGCTCCATCCGCAACTCCTACTACGGCTCTCTCGACGGCTCTGTCGCTGAGAACTCCCTCAGCGCACTCGTCAAGGCCGCTAAGCCCGAGACCGATGCCAAGGTTGTAGCTGCCATTGCCGACGCAATCGATAAGATTCAGGCTATCCCTCAGCCTTTCCGCAACAACCTTGCAAGCACCGAGGCCGTTGCTGCTCAGGAGTCTTGCGACGCTCTCAAGACCCTCCTCGAAGGTGAGCTCAAGATAGCCGTCGAGGGTCTCGACAACGACGCTCTCCAGAAGGCCGTCGACAACTATGTCGATGTTGTCGTCCTGCCTACCTACGCTGACCTTGTCGCTAAGAACACCGCTCTCTACGCTGCTGTCCAGGTCTTCGCCAAGAACCCCTCTACCGTAACCTTCGCTGCTTGCGGCGTCGCATGGCTCGCAGCTCGTGCTCCTTGGGAGACCAGCGAGGCATTCCTCTTCGGCCCCGTTGCCGACAAGGGTCTCGATCCTAACATGGACTCTTGGCCTCTCGATCAGGATGCTATCGAGAACATCCTTTCCAGCGGTAACTTCGACGGTCTCAATTGGGAAGGCGACTTCGATGAGGATGACGAGAACATCGCGAACGCTCAGTCCATCCGCGGTTTCCACACCCTCGAGTTCCTCATCTTCAAGGATGGTCAGACTCGTACCTATTAATAAAATCCTTTTAGGCGCGGACTCTGACACTGACGCCTAAATCCTATAAAGTGAAGGTGGAAAGGCGACAAGCCTTCCCCCTTCACATTGTGGTATAATATTGTTTTTGTGTACTTTCACTACCCGACGATGAGATATTTGTCGTTATCCCTTGTTTCTCTCACGCTCTTGTCCCTCATGTCGTGTGACCCGGACACCGAGGGCGTTGACAACTTCTGTGCCGAGCACTCTCGTGAGTTGGAGAACTACTACCTCTCCGCTGGCACGTCTACAATCTTCTACAATTCCAGTAAAGCCTACGATGTCGACGCTGAATGGCTCTCTGGAACCTACGCAAAGCGTTTTCAGGCTGGCAACCGCCTCTACGACAATGTCACCGATGGCTATGGGCCTGTCTACGCCGGCTACTCTTGCGCCTCTTGCCACTTCAATGCGGGACGCACGACGCCTGGCGTATGGAATCAGATTGGCACCGATGCCGACGGCACGCCCATCTACGGCTCCGGCAAGAACGGCATGTCAGCCATGCTCGTCTACGTCTCCCGTAAGAATGGTGTCTTCTTCCAAGGCTACGGCCGCGTCCTCCACGACCAGTCCATCTATGGCGTAACTGCCGAAGGCAAACTCCAGGTGCGCTACGATTATGAGTCCGGCTCTTTCCCCGATGGCGAGACCTACGAGCTTGCCCACCCCAACTACACCATCGTCAAGTGGTACAAGAAGATGTGGGACAGCATAAAGAAGGATTCTGTCGAGATAAGTCCCGAGGATCTTTTCTGCACTGTGCGTATCCCTCTTCGCCACGTCGGCATGGGTCAGATGATGTCCGTCGACCGTTCCGAGATTGAGAAGCTCGCCCAACAGAGCAACTATCCCGAATACGGCATCTCCGGCCGCGTCAACTACATTACCGAGAAGGGTGTCACGAGCGTCGGTCTCTCTGGCAATAAGGCGCAGCACCTCGACCTCACTGTCGAGCTCGGCTTCTCAAGCGACATGGGCGCAACCAACTCCCGTTACCCTGAGGAGATTTGCGAGGGACAGTCACAGATGACCGAAGGTTCCATGATGGGTCTCACCTACGACCAGCTCGATGTCTCGACGGCCGACATGGAGAGTGTCGACCTCTACCTCCATAGCCTCGGAGTCCCTGCACGACGCAAGGGAAGCACCACGACCCAAGTAACTCTCACCCACAGCGACGGAACAACCGAGACCATGACCGAGCGCGAGGCTGTGACCTATGGCGAGTCGATGTTCTACAAAGCCAAATGCCACCTCTGCCACGTCACGACTCTCCACACCCGCCCTCGCGGCGCAACGCTCCTCAACGGCACTGAGCTCCCATGGCTCGGCTCGCAGACCATCCACCCCTATTCCGACTACCTCCTCCACGACATGGGTTCCGAAATCATGGGAGTCGGTCTGAACGACAACTACACCAGCGGCATGGCGCGCGGCAATGAGTGGCGCACGACGCCTCTTTGGGGCATCGGTCTCCAGCAGAAGGTCAACGGCCATACCTACTTCCTTCATGACGGACGTGCGCGCAACCTTACGGAGGCAATCCTTTGGCACGGCGGCGAGGGCGAAGCGTCCAAAAACCTCTTCAAGAATATGGATCGCGCCGATCGCCAAGCTCTTATCAAATTCCTCGAGTCACTTTAATCCGATAGACAACAATATATCATGAAATCTCTATATCTCGCCGCCATCGCGGCATTCGCTCCTCTGACTGCCTTCGCGCAGGTCGCCGATCAGTCTCAAAACCCCAAGACTTTCGATGCCGATAATGGTGTCGTAACCATCGGCAGCGACCGTATGTTCCAGATCGAGAGCCCCAACAAGAGCTTCTCCTTCAAGCCCTATCTCATGATCCAGACCAACGTCAGCTACAATTACTATGACGACGAGGGTCTCGATAAGGCATACAATCAAGACAATGTCGCCAACTCTGGCTTCGCCATCCCCTATGGCGTGCTCGGTTTCACGGGCAAGGCCTTTGACCGCGTCACATACAACCTCTCCATCAATGCCGCAACCTCTGGCGGCGGTCTCCTCCAACAAGCGTGGTTCGACATCCGCGCCAACGACTATTTCGCTGCACGCGTAGGTAAGTTCAAGACTCCTTTCACCAGCGCATATCTCACGACCCTCGGCGAGACGCTCATGCCAATTCTCCCAACGTCCCTCACCGCTACCGTCATCCTCCCCTACGTGCTCAACGCTGTCAACCCGACAATAGGCACAGGCTTCGACCTCGGTGTCATGTTCCACGGCAATATCGCATCTCCCCACTTCGGCTACGAGGTCGGTCTCTTCAACGGCACGGGTTCTTCCGTCAATACCGCCACTAAGACCTTCTCCGACGACTGGGGCATCCCCTCGCTCCTCTATGCTGGTCGCCTCACGTGGACTCCTTTCGGCGCGATGCCTCGCACGCAGGGCAACTCCAAACTTCTCGATCAGAATAAGTTAGAGATCGCCCTCTCCGGCAGCATCAATGTCGAGAGCGAGAGCGAGAGTACCAACGACACCCGCGCCGGCTTCGAGTTCAGCTGGCTCCACAACCGTCTCTACGTCGGTGCCGAGGCCTACCTTATGCACATGAGCTTCACCGATCGTCAGAAGATCTCCGACACCTACAATTTTTGGGGCGCGTACGTCAATGTCGGCTACTTTGTCCATAACCAATGGCAGGTTACCGCGCGCTACGATTTCTACGACCGCAACGGCTCCAGCAAGGACGGCATCCTCAATAGCCCAGCCGTCGGCTTCAACTACTTCATCCGCAACTCTGGTCTCAAGCTCTCCGGCATGTATCAGTACATCGGACGCACTGGCCATGCCACCCAGCTCGATCGTGATAATGACGACCTCGGAATTGCTATGCACTCCGCACGTGTTCAGTTGCAATACACTTTCTAATACCTTTGCGCAAAATCTCAACCTATGACGAGTTTTTGTCCTAACTTTAACAGCTCATTCTGGTTGGCAATCCCCATCCTCGCCGCCTCGCTTCTCGCAAGCTGTGATGATGGTCATGTAGACGACCCCGTCTACGTGGATGACTCCAAAGCATATTCCGTCCGCCTAATCGGCTCTTTCCACGGCATGTCCGATTGGAATGACGATTACCAGGTCGTCCTCGCTGGCTATGATGACGAGAGCGTTTACTCCGTCATCCAAAAGAATATCCAGAGCAAGGCGACCGACGGGCAGACTGACACATTGACTCTCAACAGGATCCCCCTGACCGCCAAGACAATCGAGATCTCCGTAGCCAATGTCCTGCGCCAACGCCAGGCCACCATCTTCTCCTACGAGATCCCCGATGGTCAAGATCCCGATGAGACCATGACTCTCGAGGTGGGCGACCTCGACCTCTCCCACTTCGGAGCTGTCGATGCCGCTGTCTTCCAAGGTCTCAGCTGCTACCGGTGCCACCAAGGCTCAGAGCCTCCCGCAGGTCTGAACCTTACGACTGCCGAGGCCAAGGCGCATCTCATTAACGTCCAATCTTCCAAGGAGCCCGACCAGACGCTCGTCATCCCAGGCGACGCTGACAACAGCTTCATTGTCAAGGTGCTCACGGATGGTGATGCCAACGTCCACTACGACCACCGCCCCTTCTTCGTCGAGGATGGCAGGGCGGAACTTCTGTCGCTCATCAAGGCGTGGATAAACTCCATCGACGAGCAAGCCGATTAGGGATCCCCGCGCCACCTCCCCTCTCATACCCATTCCAATTCTCAGATTGTGAAAAAGTACGATAGCTTCTACAGCCCTCTGACGGGCGCCACAACGCAACTGGCCTCTTTCACACCCGAGGCTGGCGGTGTCTCCGAATTTCACGCCATCATCCATGTCGAGCCACGTCTCGAGGAGTTTGGCGACCAATACAACCGCATCCTCCGCGCCGAGCAGGATCTCCTCAACCTCCCCGAGCTCGCCGATACGCGCATCATCTTCAAACGCTACTTCCTCTCCGATGCCTGCAATCAGGTCTCCAGGATGGACGACCTCTACGACCGCGGCATCAGCGTCTCCTGCATCCAGCAGCCTCCCCTCGACGGCAGCAAGATAGCCCTCTGGATCTATCTCCAAAAAGGTGTCAGTGAGGTTCATACTGACGACGACGGTGTTGTCGTCGTCGACCACAACGGCTACCGCCAGCTGTGGAAGATGGGCATGATGCACCCACAAGGCGACTCCGCCAACCAGACGGCTTGCCTTCTTGAGGAGTTCGAGTCCCACCTCGCCAAGTATGGTGCCACCATCGAGGCCAATTGCATCCGCACGTGGTTCTACGTCCGCGACGTCGATATCCAGTACCATGGCATGGTCGTCGCACGCAAGGCCAATTTCGAGGAAAATGGGCTGACCCCACAGACCCACTACATCTCCTCTACTGGCATCGGCGGTCTCCCCCCCGATCCTAAGGCCATCATCCAGCTCGGAACCTTCTCTCTCGTAGGCTTTGAGCCCAAGCAGCAACGATACCTCTACGCTCTCGACCATCTCAACAAGACGATCGACTATGGTGTCACTTTCGAGCGCGGGACGCTCCTTGAGTTCGGCGACCGCGGTCATGCCTACATCTCCGGCACAGCCTCCATCGACGATAAAGGCAATGTTCTCTACCTCGGTGACATCCGTCGCCAAACCGAACGTATGTGGGAGAATGTCAACGCCCTGCTCTCCGAGGGCGGCATGACGATGGACGATATCCTTCAGATTGTCGTCTACCTCCGCGATACGGCCGACTATGCCGTTGTTAGTCAGATGTTTGCTAAGCGTTTCCCTCAGACGCCCTATGTCATCACTCTCGCTCCTGTATGTCGCCCTGCTTGGCTCATCGAGATGGAGTGCATAGCTGTCGACGGTCGTCGCACGTCTTTCCGACCTTTCTAATCTTCTATGTGTCATGTGGCGTGTCCTCAAGCTTGTTGCGCTTGTCGCCTTCGTTGTCTTGACTGCCGTCCTCGCGGCTGCCACCTTCGTTGAGTGGCGTCTCGGCACGCCCTTCGTCACATCTCATGTCTATGGCTCGTGGTGGTTTGTCGTCTTGATGGCTGCCGTTGTCGTCCCGGGTGTCGTTGTCGCCATCCGTCTTCTCGGCAAAAACCGACCCGCCATTTTACTCCATGCCGCCCTCGCTCTTGTGGCTCTCGGTGCTCTGCTCACCCGTGTCACAGGTGCCGAGGGCGTTCTTCATCTCCGTGAGGGGCAAGAACCGCAAAGTCTCTTCCTCTCTTCTGAAGATGGTCATCCGCTTCTCGCTCTCCCCACCCCGATGGCGTTGGACTCTTTCCGAATCGTCTACTATCCGCATACCGATGCCCCTATGGACTACGTCTCCTATCTGCGTGCCGATTCCGCCCGTCACACGGTCTCCATGAACCGAGTCTTTTCCATTCATGGCTACCGTTTCTACCAAAGTAGCTACGATCCCGATGCCCGTGGCACGATTCTCACCGTCAATCACGACCCCTATGGCATGACGGTCTCCTACGCTGGCTACATTCTCGTCGTCCTCGCCTTCATTCTCATCCTCGCCAATCCCGATGGTCGCTTCCGACGACTTCTCCGCAATTCTCCCAAAATATTGATTCTCCCACTCCTCGCGCTGCCACTCTCCTCATGCTCCCATGCCGACGCTCCCGATGCGCCTCTCCCCACAGATGCCCAACTCAGCAAGTTCTCCAAGCTCGATATCATCTATCGCGACCGCCCCGCGCCAATCGATACCTATTGCGCCGATTTCGCTCTCAAGGTCACGGGGCGTACCTCCTGGCATGGCGTGTCTGCCAATGCCTTAGTTCTTAGTTGGATGACTGCCCCCGAGAAGTGGCAGTTCGTCCCAATGATTAAGGTCAAGAATCCCGATGCCGCAGCCGCCATGGGGCTTTCGCTCGTCGACGGTCATGTTTCCGCTGCCTCCCTCTTCGCCCCCGATGGGCACTATCTCCTCACGCCTTATCTCCAAAAATCCGATAAGACGGCCCTCGACATCAACGACCGTCTCCAAGCCATTGTCTCTCTTACCGATGGTTCCGCGTTCCGCCTCTCTCCGTCGCCCATCCCCTCTTTCCGTCGTAAGCTCGAGGTGCTCTACGTCCGCCTCCAGCCCGTCGCCTTCCTTTTCAAGTTCCAACTGACGCTCGGTCTCGTTGCGCTCGCCCTTGCCATTTGGATGGGCGAGGGTAGGGGGGCTTCTCGTCCGTGGCCGTCTGTCGCGTTGAGTGCCATCGCTTTTATCTCCGTAATCTTACAATCCGTCTCACTGGTCGCCCGAGGTGTCATCGCCCGTGCATGGCCGCTCTCCAATGGCTATGAGACAATGCTTTTTCTCGCTCTTTCGCTCTCCGTCGTCGCTCTTTTCCTCCGCCGACGCCAATTTCTCCTCTCTGCGTCCTGTCTCCTCATGTCGGGTTTTGCTCTCCTCGTTGCGCATATCGCCATCAGCAATCCCCACATCACACCCCTTATGCCTGTCCTCCACTCCCCATGGCTCTCCCTCCATGTCGCCAGTGTCATGATCGCCTACTCCCTTTTCACCATCATAATGCTCAACGGCGTCATCGCTCTCGCCACGCGTCGGGCCGAGCAGTCGCTCCGCGTTTCTCTCCTCCTTCTCTATGTGGCCGTTGCGCTCCTCTCGCTCGGCATTTTCGTCGGGGCGGTATGGGCTGGCGAGTCGTGGGGCCGCTACTGGGGGTGGGATCCTAAAGAGGTCTGGGCTCTCATAACGCTCTTCGTCTATGTCGTCCCTCTCCACCCCTCTCTTGTCCCCGCTTTGCGAAGTCCGCGTGTTGCGCATATATATCTTATCGCAGCTTTCGTCACAGTTCTCATGACATATTTCGGCGTCAACTATCTTCTTGGAGGAATGCACTCCTACGCGTAGCTGTTCGCCTTTGTCTGCCATTTTCTGCCACTTTCTGCCACTGTTCCCCTTTTTTCAATTGCGTATTGGAGTTTTTTCTCTATCTTTACGCCTCGAAGAATACTTGTGAACGACCTCCTTTCTTCTTAACTCCTTAATTCACAAGTATTAAGCAACCTCTATTGCGTCAGTGACAGCCAATTTCAGAAATATTCTGGCTCTTTCCGCCATTGCCGGGGTCGGACCCTCTGTAATCCGACAGCTCCTTGCCCTCTTCGGCACGGCAGCCAATGTCTTCGATGCCAAACACGCTGATTTCGCCGACGCTACTCCTTCTCTCAGAAATCTTGCCAACGCCATAGCCGCAGGTCGCGAGGAAGCTTTCCGTTTTGCAGATTCCCAAATCGAGAAAGCCCAACGCCACGAGGTGCGCCTCTTAGCCTTCACCGATCCCGACTATCCCCATAGGCTCGCGGCTTGTCCCGATGCCCCTGTGACGCTCTTCGTCAAGGGAGATGTCAATTTCGAGACTGCCAAGCTGCTCAGCGTCGTAGGCACGCGTCGCCCGTCCGACGAGGGGCGGGCCCTCTGCGAGTCCATCGTCACAGACATCTGCCAACGCCACCCCGACATTATCATCGTCTCGGGTCTCGCTTTCGGCATCGACGTGACCGCCCATCGTGCTGCTCTCCATGCCGGACGAAACACCATCGGCGTCGTCGCCCATGGGCTTAACACCATCTACCCGACGCAGCATCGCGAGATTGCCGCCCAAATGGCGCGGCAGGGTGCCATTCTCTCCGAGTTCCCTTTCGGCACGCAGCCCGAAGCCTACAATTTTGTTGCGAGAAATCGCATCATCGCTGGTCTCTCCGACGCCACGCTCGTTGTCGAGTCCGCTCTCAAGGGCGGCAGCCTAATAACGACGCGCTACGCTTTCGACTACGACCGTCAAGTCCTTGCCGTCCCCGGTTTCCCCGGTCGTGAGATTAGCAGTGGTTGCAACGATCTCATAAAACGTAATGTCGCCTCGCTTGTCGAGTCGGCTGACGATATCGATGCCGTCCTCTCGTGGGATGTGCCGCCTGCCGTTCGTCGGGCGCAAGAGGCCAAGCAGGCTACCCCCTCCCTCTTCGCTGAGCCGCAAGGCCCCGATCAGCAAGCTATCGTGGAAGCTCTACGCAACGAGGACGGTCTCTCTGCAAGCCTCATCGGGCAACGCACAAAACTCAACATCGCGGCTGTCAATGTCGCCCTCCTCAATCTCGAGTTCGCCGGCATCGTCAAGTCGCTACCCGGTAATAGCTACCGTCTCTTAATCTGATAAACTCCTCAACGCTCCCCTCTACTATAAAAACACCTCAGCATCAGCCCCTTATGATTAACCCTTTCGACTTCTTTGTCAAAGACCGTCAGGAGACTTCCGCCACTCGCAATGGCAAGCCGTCGGGCTGCCCCTTTTTTGTTTCATTTGATGCCTCTCAAATGAAACAACGTCGCTCATCCGACGTAAAAATCTTAAAGGGTGAAGTCTCTCCCCGACTGATGCCTTCATTCTCTTCCAGACACTATATGATAGTCAACGATATGAAGCTCTCTCTGAGTTCCCTCCGGCATGGCGTCTTAAACGCTTTGCTGGCTCTTTTCATTTCGACCGCAAACGCTGTCGCCGCCCCCGATCTCAATTGGGGCCTGCCCGATTTCGATGCCCCCGCTCTTGCACAGCTCCCTCCCGCCAATGCTAATGGCGAGCAGATAATAATAAAAGTAGACCAAGGAAGTGGTTGGCTCTATTTCCAGGTCTATGTAAATGGTGTGCTGCAAACGCCAACAATCAATGGGGCAAGCATTGATGTCAATGGCTCCACCATGACAGCAAAGATTCAGAATAAAGGTCCTTACAAAGGCTACTATTATGTCGAAGACCTGGATTGGTGGGAGTTGCGTGATATTCAACAAAACGGATCGAATGTCATTTTCGAAGACACGGAAAACCTCGGTCTTTCCGGTAAGTCTATAACGACCACAATCAACGAGACCCCCCAAACCCCTGTCAACCCCACAGGTCCATGCAAGTTCCAACTGACCAAGACCAACCAAGGCAACTGCTCTTATACCATCGGCATCGAAGGCGCAACCGACCGCGACTACGTCTACGTCCTCATAGATTCCAATGGCAAAGTTCGCGGTCACAAGAGCGGTAATGGAGGTGATGTCACATTTAACCATTTCTACGACCCCCGTACTACCACTCAGACTTTCACTGCCTACTACGTCAAGTATGACGATTGGCAGCAAAAAGGCGAGGCAGCCGTAGCTGAAGGCACTATTTGTGGCTCAATAGTCGTTGCCGCTCGCCCTCAATCTCCTCAACGTTACAAGGATAAGGCCAACTACTATTATTGCGACAAGACAAGCGGCGTCGATGAGATACGCTACGACATCGATCTCGCTACGACGTCAACCGTCTACCTCTATCGTGACGGAAAGCTCGTCTCCCAGAAGTCTGTCTTCGAGGATGACGGGACTGTCCGTTTCATTAACCTTGAGGCTGGCACCTACTACGCCTATGCCGAGAATGTCGATGGCTGCCGCTCACAACAGTCCGACCCTATCTACGTCATCCACAAGGAGTATAATCCTGAGGTGACCCCCGATTTCGCTACCGAGGTCTGTATCTCCGAACTCCGCAAGCAGCTTACGCCAGGTACGCAGACAACCTCCCCAACCTACCAAGGCAAGAGTAAGAAGATCACCATCTCCTACGTCGTCCCCGCTAAAGATGATGCCAATGGTAACGCTCAGACCTACGATTTCTCTATCACGGTCACGGGTAACGGTCACACCAACACCCTCACTCGCACCTTCCTCCTCGGTCATACCAACTCCGATGGTCAACAAACTCTTATACAGCAGGAGAACAATGATCAGCTCTACTACTTCTACCTCGATATCACCGACCCGATCTGGCAGCTCTCTGGCGGTGCCGACGATGTGACCATCACCGTCAATACCACAGTCGGTCAGACCCCTGGTTGCTCCGCACAGCCTCTGACGGTCAAGATCAAGAAGAGCCCCGACATCCCAACACCCAACGCCAGCTACTCGCAGTCCAACAACGGCGTCATCTGTGAGCTTTCCGAGGCAAACTACTGGGCCGATCTCGCCGGCTCCGACGAGAATACTGTCTACCATTGGTATTTCAAAGACCCCACTCTTGGCGGCAACACCACCTCCGAGTTCGAGACAGGTTCCGCTCTCTCCAAGAAATATAAGTACACCTACGAGGAGCAATACGGAAAGATGTATCAAGTTAAGGTGCCTTCCGATGCAACCTTCGATGCCGATGGCAACTACCACCTTACATGGTATGTCGTCGCTGAGGATGTTTCCCTCAATGGCTGTAAGTCCGAGCCCGCGACACTCGAGGAGGTCATCCGTCCTAATGATGCCCACGTGCGTGACTATACAGGCGGAGGTGCCGACACCCGCTGGACGCTCTGCGAAGATTCTGACCCCGCCAACATCCAAGAGTTCTTCTACCCGGGTGATGGTACCTACTACGTCCGCGGCTGTTCCAATAACGACATTCTTCTCCCTATCCTCTCCGTCAAAAACGGTGCCTACGTCTTCGATCCTCGCATCTTCACCCCTACGGGTATCGATTGGGACAAATATGTAGCAAGTGGCGGTCAAGATGAGGCCTATTGGAAAGGCAAGGGCTTCGACGAGTGCTCCTTCAAGCAAGATGGCAACGGCATCCATACCGTCTATACCATCGTCTATAAGGAGAATTTCTGCGAGAGCTTCACCGCCAATCACGAGATGACGGTCTACAAGAAGACCCTCAACACTATCGTTGGAATCGATGCTGATGACTGCTATTGTACCAATGATCTCATCACCATCACGGGTATTCCTAATGTCGTCCACAATGGCGGCTATGGTAAGCTCCTCGCCAATGGTGTCCTCGAGCAAGACCAGGGTAACAACCAGGCCGCCTTCAACAGCGACATCATCTACTCTTTCTACCCGACGCTCCGCTATCGTGGCAACGCCAATGGTGTCCCTGTAACCTGGACCTACGAGTACAAGGAGGGCAACACCAATTGTATCTATACCGTCTCCAAGACCAGCTACCTCTTCCAGCCTGTTGCCGACGAGATCTTCTTCTCCATCGGCGGTGTCAAGGATGGTGAGAATTTCCAAGGTGGCTTCTCCGAAGACTATCTCTGCCCGGACGACAACTCCAAGCATCGCCTCACTCCATACGTCTATCAGTATCAGTATGAGTCCGATGGTGCTCCCAAGCTCGTCTATGATTTCCCGACAAACACAAGTGCCAAGGTAGACTATACCTCCGGCAAGCAAGCTAATAAGGTTGACAACCTCCAAGCTGCCGATGTCACTGCTACCGCCGACGGCACTTATTCCTTCCGTGTACAGACAACAGCAGCTGGTTATACTGTTAATTACGCCCCCGATTGGTCTGCGGGCGGCAAGGTCTACTCCATGGGTGTCTCCGTCCCCGACGGTACCCGTGTAACCGTAACCGTCACTCTCACAATCGCTACCACAAATGGCGTTACCTCCTATACTCAGACGGCCGCTGCAATTTCCGAAGGCTACTATACCTTCAAGGATGGAACCGTCGTCTCCTCTTCCGACATTAACCAGGCAATTCTCGATAAGCAAAACGCATACGAATACAAGTCTCGTTACGATCTGACCGACTACACCAACGATAATCAGAATACTTACTACTATCGTTTCTCGGGAGGTCCTCATGTCAAGGTGCTCACCGACGATGGTGTTGTCCATGAGCTCAACGATGGTTATGACGAGGCCGACATCAACTATTACTTCCTCGATGTCAGTGAGATAGGCAACGGCAACGCTGCCAACATTACTCTCTATGTCGATAATGGTTCCGAGTGTCGTGCCAACCAGAATGACCAGTGCCGAGAGTCTATCTCTCGCCCAGTCCGCGTCAAGCGTGAGCTCCAGCACAATATGCACCAGTCCTATTGTGCCTACGATGCTCAAAAGGTTCAGGTTAAGATCAACTACCCGTCAGCTCCTATCGCCGACACCCAAGATGCGCGTGACAATGGTTACCTCAATGGCAATCTCACTTCCACTGTCTACGACTATGGTTATGAGGGCGTTAGCGGTGTCGCTACCATCACTGTCCAAAAGCAGATAGGTGCCGATGGCATGCCTATTGTCGATGCTGCTGGTAATTATAACGGCACCATCAAGACCTTTACAGTATCTACCGCCGCAGGAAATGCCCAGCCGATCATCACCTATGACAATGATGGCATAGGCTCCGTAGAGTTCAAGTTCGACGACAACGGAAAGTGCTCTTTCGAGTGGACCTACGAGAATGGTGCTGCAGGAGCTGGCCGTTATCACTTCACCTACGAGTTCGTCGGTGACGATCCTTCTTGCACGCTCCGTTACACCTCCAAGGATAAGGATGGTAACGATGTCGATGGTTGGGATGTCTACGTTGTCAACGACTCCGACCCATTCTCCATTTGGCAAGGCAAGTCTTGGAAAGATGCTTCAGCAACCGGGTATGCCAAATACCCGACTACGCTCGAAGAGGTTAAGGCCAACAACCTTGATGAATACAACCCGTCAATCTGGTTCAACTCTACGGCTACGAAGGATAATGATGGCAACGATGTCCACAAGCTAATCTCCGACCATAGCCAAAATCTTGTCCTCTGTTACAAATCGGCATTTAACGATCTTCTTGAATCGCCCGATAATCTTATTTCTTTCAAGCCGACAACCCTCCTCGCCGACGAAGTCCCTGGTGAGTTCTGGATTCAGGAGCTGAAGGATAAGAATGGCAAGGATCGTGACATCCCACAGTCCGCTCCTGTCGGTACGACGAGGGTCGATTCTCTTGGAATGTTCAAGATCTGTCGTGACAATTTCCCCAATCAATATTTCTCCGACTACGCCATCTATACAAATTCGCTCGATCCTGAGGTAAAATACTATCGTGTCCTCTACTATGTTGGTTGCGGTTCCCCTTTCTCGCGTCGTATAGAGATTCTCTCTTCTTCACAGGCCAACATCGACATCGATGATGTTATTTGTGGCTATGGTACTGCCGTCGACACCGAGAAGAACATCACCTCTTCCGTAAAAAACAACTATGTATACTTTACAGTATCATCTTATGAAGGTACCTACGCAATCGGCACTGTTTACACCAACTCGTCTATTCTCCCCAAAGTTATCTACGACCCGACAACAGACTCTCTCAATGTCACTGCCGCTGGTGGCTCTTGGCCTGCCGTAAATAATGCGCCAGCTAGCCTCAAGGGTCTTACCCTCAAGACTCGTGACAGCAAGAACAGACAAGTGGTATACCTCGATCTCGACTCCTATTCCTCACAGGGCTCTCCCTATTATCTCACGATTTTCTACGATTACTATATCCCTGGTGCAAGTGGCTGTACTTTCCAGAAGTCCAAGACCATCACCATCTACTCTCTCACCGACGCAAGTTTCTCGATTTCTGGCGGTGATGTAGACGATACTCGTTTCGATTCCGAAAAACGTGTCTTCCGTTCCTGCGATACTGACCCATACAAACTTGCTACAATCCATCCTACAGGTACGGATGTCAACGAAAACCTCCTCTCCGACCTCGGTGAGGGATGGTTCGAGATAACGAAGATGGGTTCAACATCTGGCAAGTACTATGGTCTCTCCTTCGTACCGAATGGTGAGGACATCTCGGCTGCCATCCCTGTCAATATCTCCGATGCCGTCGATCTCAAGACCGATGCAAATCGTAAGATCAAGAATGCCAATGGTGTCGAGTATACCCTCGGCGACAATCATGGTACGTTCTACTTCAACCCGGGTGAACTCGAGCCGGGTGTCTACACCATCAACTACGTATTCAAGTCATACACTGATACTTACGGTGGCTGTATTCTTACTAACTACAAGCAATATTTCGTAGCGCCACGTCACGATTACCTCAAGACCGAGGAGATCTACTACTGTCCTAAGTATGTCGCTAAGGGCGGTGAGAGCGACGGTGCGGCTGCAGGCTCGCTGCAAGATAACTGGGTCAACAACCCGTATAGCGATGGTGATTACGATCTCCTCAAGAGCCACCTCAACTTCAATCTCCAGACTGTCTCCCAATCTAACTTCGGCTACTATTCTTACACCATCCAAGCAGGTGACGATAAGAATAAGACATACAAGCTCAACATAACCTCGCCCGATAATGGCGGCATCTACGAGGGTGCCTCCATCAATCTCGAGGTCGATGACTCTAAGCATAATAAGATTGTCATTACCGATACTGACAAGGGCGGTGCTTCCGTCCCGACAGGTTGGGATGTCCTTGCGACCCTCAATATCACTTGGGCTTTCTCTTCTGACTCTAACGGTAAAGACTTGTATGTCAAGACGGTAAGCGGTGCCGATCTCTATGGTCGTTCCGTAACGTTTGGCTCCGACGTTCAGCAGCTCACCACCATGAACGCCGAGTGTGGCTCTCCTGTCGCCAAGTTCGTGCCTCGTGTACGTCCCGACATGACTTTAACTCTCGACGCCCAGCCCTCTTGCTCCAATGGCGGTGCCGATCAGAAGACGGGTGTCGTGACGCTCACCGAGATCAAGTTCTCCAACGACACTACTGTCTATACTCCAAACACTTCCGACTACACCTACAACTGGTACTTCTATCGCTCTAAGTCTCTCGCCACCAACACCTTCGATGGTGCTACCACTGGCGACGCTTCCGATGCTACCAATCCACAAGGTGCCGATGCCTTCACCTTCAACGGTGCGCAGAAGGGCTTCTACATCGTCCGTGTAAAGGATGCCAATACCGGTTGCTACTACAAGAGCGAGCCCGTCGAGGTCAAGCTGCTCGACCCTGTCGATTTCAAGGTCGAGATCCGCCAGCACTACGATTGTGGCGACTCCGACGATGTCAACAATCTCGGTACGGCTGCCATCGAGTGGATAAGCGCAATCCCATCTAACTACGATGTTATTTGGTATGATGCCAATAATAATGAGATTACCCGTGGTCGCGGCAATACCGTCCTCTCTTCTCTCCCTGCTGGCTCATACTCCGCTACGGTAACCTACAAAGGAAGCACTACAACCTGTGCTAATACGGTGCAGTTCAAGATTTTGCCCCTTACCGACATTACGGCTACATCTACCGAGACCGCCGTCACTTGTAAGGGGCTCTATGACGGTGCTTCAATTCTCGAGTTTACTCACCTCGACGATGTCGCAGCCTACGATGGAGGTACAAACCAAGACAAGTTCTACGCTTTCGCGCCAAATGTCAAGTTCTATCTGACGACTTCCGATCAGTCTGTCTCCGATATTTCTGCCATTGGCCAGTATGTCAAGGACTTCTCCGTCGAGAAGAGCTACAACATCTCAGTCCTCAGCAAGGATGTCCGCATCAAGTATACTGCGCAGGAGTCCAACACCTCCGACGATATCGTAACAGGTCAAAAGCTTCAGACCGATAAGTTCGAGATCTCCGGTCTCCCCGCCGGCAACTACACCATCTACTTCATGTATGGTGACTATAGTGCCTGCGCTCCTTACTCCTACGACTTCACCATCACCGAGCCCGACAACGCCATCAATGTCCTCCAGACAAGCGTTACCGATGTCTCATACAATGGTGCTGCCGATGGTGTCATTGAGGTCAAGACCATGATCGGCGGCAATGTCGCCAATGCCAACCTTTCCAACTACACTTTCGAGCTGAAGGATGGCACTATCTCCAAGGGCAAGAATAACACTGGCAAGTTCGAGGCTCTCGCTCCAAGCGATAAGTATACCCTCACAGTCTCCGATGCCATCGGATGTTCCGTAACTAAGAATTTTCACATCTTCCAACCCGCCACCCTCGAAATCGGCAATACCTCGTTCTCCATCGATGGCAACTGCCGTGGCAAGGTCGAGACCAATGCCAAGGGAGGTTGGGCTACCGTGACCGACATCAAGAAGAACGAGCGTCGCCATATCTCCACCTTCTTCCTCCAACTCTTCGACGAGAATGGTGTCGCCGTCTCCAACCCCGAGCAGGTTGGCAATGAGGAGATACACTCTTTCACTATCGATGTCGCTTCTCTCTCCAAGCCTCAGACATACACTGTAAAGGCCTTCACCTATTGGGAGAACAACAATTCTCTCGTAGATAGCCTCCACTCGACAATCGCCGATGGTCGCTACACGAGCCCTCAGACTCTCCAGCAGTTCTCTTGCGAGGTGTCAAAGGATGTCACCATCTATCCGCAGGTTGTCGCCTCTATCGATAAGGTAGACTTCCTCTGCGCTGATAATCAAGTTGATGCTTCGGGCAAGAAGTCCGTTGCGACAATCACTGTCGATGCCGA
Source organism: Clostridium sp. CAG:343 (assembly GCA_963616565.1). Classification (GTDB taxonomy): domain Bacteria; phylum Bacteroidota; class Bacteroidia; order Bacteroidales; family Marinilabiliaceae; genus W3P20-009. Next base: position 346,763 of record CAVEKX010000001.1, on the reverse strand, counting down.
TTTCGGTGGTCAATCCACCCATACCTACGCCCTCCAGACTGTTTCCTACGACGCTAATGGCAATCCTGTCTACTCGCTTGCCACGACCGACGTATGCGCCGAACCCACCAAGACCGAGAGTGTCTCCGCTAACCATAGCTCTCACACTTTCACCATCATCTCTGGCAATCCTGGTGACTATGCTGTCCGCGTCTATGCTGGCAGCACCATGCCCGTGGCTTCCTGCTACGCCACAACTTCCATTGTCTCCATCGCTCAACCCGATGATGTCGTTGTAGACAATACTGTAACTCGCGATGATGGTCGCCAAAATGGTACTATCACCGTCGATGGCGTCAAGGGCGGCAATGGTAGCTTCCAATGGTGGTGGAGAACTGCTGCCGACGAAAGCGCATTCTCTTACACGACGGGCGACGCAGCCAATGTCTCTACCGCAGGCGACCTCAACAATAACCCTGTTGGTCAACTTGTTGCCGGTGACTACGTCATCAAGCTCCAAGATGCTGAGCAGTGCCGTTACCAAAAGACAATCGCTGTTCCAGGCGATCAGATGAGGATCTCCGCTGTTGCGACCTCTGTCAACTGCCACAATGGCGACAACGGCTCTATCACGCTCACTATCGAGCTTACCAAGAATCTCGAGTCTCCCTATACAATCAAGATTGGTAACGATACCTACGACAGCAACGCTACGCTCAATACCACAAGTACTGCAGGTTCGTACAGCTACATAATTACCAATCAACCTGGCTCTTGCTTCACAGGCAAGGCTGGCAACTACGAGATTACCGTCTATGACAAGAACGGTGTTCCTTCCAACACCGTCTCTGTCGACGTGACTGAGATCTCTTCTATGGAGTGGGGCACTCTTGCCTCCAATATCTGCGAGGAGAACAATGGCGAGATTTCCGCTGAGATCTCCGGTGGCGCAATCGACGCCGCAGGTAAGGTTCAATACAGTTGGAATCTCTACAATAAGAACGACCTCACGACGGCTGTCAGGTCTGCCGTCATCAACGATGCTCAAAAGACTGGTGCGGACTATTCTTCTGCCCGCACCATAACCGTCAATGCACTCCCTGCAGGCGAGTACATCCTCATTGTCAAGGACTTCAACTCCGTCCTAACCAATGTTACCGATGATGCTTGCTCCATCGAGACTTCTTTCTCCCTCACTCAGTTCGCTGTCTCTCTCGTCGCTACGAACCCCGAGTGTGAGAAGGGTCCCGCTGGCGAGCTTGAGGTCATAACAGAGAATGGCACCCCTGGCAATCTCTCATACCAGTGGTACAAGGATGGTGCTGTCATTGCGGGTGCTACCGCTAACCGTCTCGCGGGTCAACAGCCTGGTGTCTACACTGTTGAGGTGACCGATGCCGGTCGTCTCTCCGCTCTCGGCGCATCGTCTAATTGCGTACTTTCTGCAACTGAGACTCTCGCCTTTGCTCGTCAAATGGAGCTTGTCGCTGAGAACCAAGTTGTCGAGACTTGCGCACGAGCAGGCAATACCATCAAGCCTCGCATCCGCCTCACAGGTTTCACTGATGATGAGGTAAATGCTGCCTCTGCAACGACCGAGTTCTATATCACAGGCGACGGTTTCCAAAAGACCATTGACAATACTTCCATCTCGTCTACCACACAGGACTACGAGTACAACTTCCCCAAGATTGTCCTTCCTACGGCTTACGAGACGACTACCGATGCGAGCGGTAACGTTACCTATACTCCTAAGACGCTTACCTACGTTCTCCATGTCGTGACATCCGACTGTGAGTTCACCCAAGATTTCCAAGTTACGGGTATCAAGCCTATCGACTTCAAGCTCGTTCCTTCCGACCTCTGCGCATCTTCCAACCGTACTCTCAGTATCGAGAATTTCTCCTACGCTACCGAGTACGCAGCCAATCCCGATGACTACATCTTCTTCTGGACTGCCGACAGCACCGACCACAACCAGATTCTCGATGCCTCCAACAAGCTCCAAACCAAGGCTCTCCCCAACGGCGGTTGGTACAATCTCCGCATTGTAAGCAGTGCAAACGCGCTCTGCTCTACCGATAAGACCATCTTCCTCCCCAGCACCATTGGCATCGATCATAAGACGACCAATGAGTCTTGCGCAGGTACCAACAATGGTGTAATCAACGTCACTGCGTCGCCTACCTACCCGCGTGCCGACTACTCCATGACTAACAACCTCGGTCGCACAACCGACTACTCCTATTCTTACAGCTATGAGTGGAAGTACGTCGCTGGCGACAAGGCTACTGTACCCGCCGATGGAGCTTTTGCTGCTCTGCCTTCCACTGCCACCCAATCCTCCATCGACCCAAGTGTCGTGACAGGTCCTTCTGGTTGGTACATGGTAATTGTCACCATCAACGATCCTGCAGGTGCCATCGGAACGACAGGTCTCTGCACCAAGAGCAAGAAGATCTTCCTCGATCAATACAAGACGACTGCCGTCATCGAGCATACTGATGTTGCCAACTGCTCCGATTCCGAGTCCGGCACCATCTCCGTCAAGCCTTCTGGCGGCTTCGGTGAATACAAAATCGAGCTCCTCAAGGGTACTTCTGGTTCTGCGGCCACGCCGTTCCAAGATGTCCCCGAGAATGTCAAGAAGACTTTCACCAAGCTCTCTCCAAACACATATAACGTAATCGTCAGTGACGCAAGCGGTTGCCAATACTCTGAGAACGTTACCGTCAATGGCATCGACCCCGTAACTCTCTCTGTCAATGAGGTTGCGTTCAGCCAGGCAACAGCCACTGGTACTGTCAACCTGACCGTCAAGGGCGGCAAGCCTACTGCCACCTCTCCCGACAAGTACGCCTACACAATCCGCGTCGTCAACAATACTACCGCAGGTACGCGTGAGTATAACTTCACAACAGACGGCACGGGTGACGGCATTACCTCCGCGGGTCCTGTCGCAGCCGATGGCACCATAAACATTGGCAGTCTCGCTATGGGTGTCTACGATGTTACCGTTATCGATGCCAACCCCGAGAGCGATGCCGAGTCTTGCCAAGCTAAGGCGACGGTTGGTCTCTCCTCCGCTGCCGCTTCTGGCTACCCAATCCAGCCGCAGTGTAACACCACTGAGGGTCAAAATGGCTCCATCAAGCTCCTTGTCAATGGTCGCCAAGGCTCTCTCTCCTACGTAGTCAAGTTCGCTGACAATGCGACAGCTACTGCAACCGAGATCTACAACAGCAAGGATGCCAATAATGTCATCAATACCAACAATATTGATGTCATCGGCACTCCATCTGGCTCTCTCTACTCTGTCGAGTTCTCTAAGCTCCAAGCTGGTGTCTACACCATCTCCATCTTCGATGATTACATCACCGATGCCGCTGGCAACGCTCAGCCCGACAAGGTTCTTCTCTCCCTCAGCCCGATAACGCTCGCCTATCAGAAGACCGACCTCACCGTCGATGTCGCCTCCCTCACCAATGCTACCTGCAACGGTAAGGCCGATGGTCAAATCCAGCTCTCTGTCGGCTTCACAGGCTCTAAGGCTTCCGACCTCGCCTACCAGTGGACTCCTGTCTCTGGTTCCATGGATCCGCAGCTCAACTACAATAACCCCGTTCTCACCAAGGTTCCAGCAGGTGTCTACAACGTCCGTGTCTACGACGCCTCCACTGATGGCGCTTGCTACGCCGAGAAGACAGGCATCACCATCACCGATGATCCTGCAATCGACTTCGAGCTCCGTGCCAACGACAAGTGCGATGCCGACCGCACCATTACTGTAACCGTCAAGGGTGCAGACTTCATCAACGCCCTCAGCGACTACGATTTCGATGGCTGGTCTGGCTCCGGTCGTACCAACAATACCGCGTTCAAGTTCACCAAGTCGACCGCTACGCCATCAGGCGATGAGTTCGACTATGGTACTGTCTCCAATATCCCCAATGGCGGTGACTTCTACCTCACCGTAACCAGCAAGACCCACAACTCTTGCTCTCTCAAGAGCGATGCTCTCACCCTCAATGATGAGCTCAAGGCTTCCGTCACGGCTACCTCAGCTCCAGTCAACCTCCTTCTCGGTACTGCTACCATCACCGCTACAGGTGGCGATGGCGCTTACGAGTACACTCTCTACCTCTACGATGCGGCAGCGGCCGACCATTGTGGCGCTGTTGTCAAGACGGCTCAGAAGGAGAGTACCTTCGAGAATCTTGAGGCTAACCAAGTCGATGCTGCTGGCAAGTATATCCCCTACATCGCCAAGGTTACTTCCGACGGATGTACTGCAATAACTGACACTTTCTCTCTCGCTCCCTACACCAACCTCTCCGTCACCATCGATGTCACCAATGTCTCCTGCTCCGGCACGAGCGACGCTCAACTTGTCGCTAAGGCTATGGGCGGTAGTGGCAATGCGCTCAACTATCGTTACCAATGGCAGAAGGATGGTCTCGACATCGCAGGTGCAACCAAGGCTAAGCTCGAAAATCAGAGTGTCGGCTCCTATAAGGTTACTGTAACCGATGGCACAGGTGTCAATGCCGCCACGGCCGTTGCAGTCGCCACTGTCACCGAACCCGTCGCCAACGACTTCCAGCTCAAAGTCACTAAGGATGTCGATTGTGAGGGCAATAATGCTGAGCTCGAAATCATCTTCGACGATGCCGACCTCAAGAACGCCATCCAGAACGACCTCTCTACTACCATTACCGCCACCAACCCCAATGACAATAAGGGTACAAGTTGGAGCCTCGGCAATGGCTACGTTTGGGATAAGACGGCCGAGCAGCTCACTGTCTACTACGTCAAGAACTCCGTCGCCCAAAAGAGTGTTATGCGCATCGTTTGGGATGGTCTCCAAGCAAAGACCTATATCGACGCAACAGGTACCGAGCAAGACCAGTCTGGCAACCCATTCAAGCGTTCTTACCTCGTAAGCGGTGACTACTCCGTAGCCATCTCCATGTACTCCGAGGTCAACAAGGCCTACTATTGCGCTACGACACAGAGCGTCAATTTCGTACAGCCTCTCAAGGTGACCTATAAGGTTACTCCTGCCGATTGCGAAGGCAAGGAGACTGGCTCTATCGAGATTACTGCTACTGGTGGTCAGCAAGACTACTCCTACAAGTGGGCTGATGGCGATGGCTCGTTCGGTGGTCAAAGCCGCCGTGTCAATCTCCCTGCTGGCACCTACAAGTTCGTCGTCATGGATACCCGTGCAGCTTCTACGGCCACAGGTTCCGATCGTGTCGACCAGTGCTACTACTACTGGGACGCTACGACTCTCTCCGCTGTTCGCACCAACACTCTCCCTGCCGATAAGTACACCGAGGTTGAGGTGACCAACACTCATGCCTTCACTGTTACGACACAGCCTACCAATGTCACTTGCTACGAGAAGCAGAATGGTAAGATTGCCGTCTCCGTCACGGGTGGTTCCGGTAACTACTCTTACAGCTGGTCTGGCGCAGGTGAGGGTCTCATAACCTCAGGCACTCAGGTTACCAACCAGACAACCCTCGGTGCTGGCACCTATCGTGTGACTGTTACCGATAATCAGTACGGCTGTTCCGTAACCAAGGAGGAGACTATCGTCGGTCCCGACGAGGCTCTCTCCGTCGAGGAGTCCCATACCAATGCTACCTGCTTCGCCAACAATGATGGTACCATCTCCCTCATTGTCTATGGCGGCACGCCATCCGCAGCCAAGACCTACAAGTACAAGTACAACGACCTCACTTGGGACGACCAGATCGCTGCCGACCTTACTGTGCCTCAAAACAAGTCTGTTGCGCAGACCATCAAGTACGTCGGCGTCCATGGCAATCTTGAGGCCGCTACCGACCAATGGCCAGCAGGCGCATACAGCATCGCTGTCCAAGATGAGAATGGTTGTGAGCAGTACGTCGATGTCGTCGTCGAACGTCCTGACCCCATAACCTTCACATACTCAGTAACAAACGTTACGACTTCCAACGGCTCCGATGGCTCTATCACCATTGCCGATGTCGCTGGCGGCACGCCCGACTACACAATCCAGTGGGCTACCGATTCCTACGACGAGAACGACCCGACAACTTTCGTCGCCGACGCTCAATACAACAACCAGTACACTCGTCGTAACCTCGTCGGTCGCACCTCCGATACCGACCTCCAGAAGGCTTACTTCGTCCGCATTAAGGACTTTAATAACTGCTACTCCGAGGTCAAGAAGATTGTCGTCTCCGAGAATGGAGCCCTCAAGATTGAGGTTCCTGCAGCTGATATAACCAATGTCAACTGCTTCGGTGAGAAGACAGGTTCCATGGTCGTACGTATCCTCAATGGTACTGCGCCATACAGCATCTATGTAGATGATGTCCTTACAGTTTCCAACTTCCGTGGTGGCTCCGATGTCATCCTCGAAGGCTACTCCGTCGGTCGTTACATCATCCGTGTAACCGATGCTTCAGGTGCTTCCATCACAGCTCCTGCGGCTCAAATATCCTATGCTAACGGCGTAACAGAGGCTCTCGACTTCACAGCCACTGTCTCCTACCCGACGGGTAAGGATGCCGTTTGCTATGGTTCCGAGGAGGCTACAATCAAGATCGATGTCAAGGGAGGTGCTCCAACAGGTACCACATATGCCCAATACACTGTCGCCCCAGGCGCAGTGACCGTTACCGACTTCAACGCTTCAACCAGCCTCTTTAGTTCATACTCTACTGTTGCGGGTGCAGTCAATAGCACCAACTTCGGGGCTGGCACCTACGTCATCACCGTAACCGATCAGAATGGTTGCCGCGCTCAGAAGTCAGTTGACGTCAAGGGTCTCGATGATATCACCATCGGCAATATTGTCATTCGCGATGTCAAGTGCAATGGCACACAAGATGGTGCTGTAACCTACACTGTCACTGGTGGTACAGGTGCTTACACCTACGATTGGAAGCGCAAGGCTGCCGATGGCACCTACTCCGAGGATGTCTACTCCCTCGCTTCTTCTACCATCCCTGTCGGCAATGAGCAGAACCTCAGCCAAGTCAAGGGTGGCGACTATCAAGTGACCATCACTTCCGGCGGTTGCTCCAAGTCCTTCACGTTCATTGTCAATGAGCCAGCTGCTCCGCTGACTCTCGATGATGCCGATGTCAAGGCTACCAACCCATCTTGCTTCGGTCTCGCCGATGGTCAGATCGTCGTAACTCCTAAGGGCGGCACTGTCCCCTATACCTACCAGTGGCGCCGCGCCGATGGTCAGCTCCTCAGCTCCCACACCAATATGCAAGGTGGTCTCGCCGAAGGCAACTATTCCGTCATCATTACCGATGCCAATGGCTGCTCCACCGAGGCTAAGACCGTAACGCTTACGCAGCCAAAGACCTACTACCTCGAGATAATCAAGGATATCGACTGCGACGGCAAGAATGCGCAGGTCGCAATCGTTGCAGCCAAGGGCGATAAGACAGCCATCACCGATCTCGATGGCTACTCCATCTCTTGGTCTGGCTCCAACCTTGAGGCAAGCGAGATTGCAGCTGCTGCTAATACCCCGACCCTCACCCTCAACGGTGATACACGTGTCAACCAAAGCACTGTCAACGGTACCATCCGTTTCAAGATGACCAAGACTGGTTCTTGCGACATCACGGGCGATGTTACGCTCGTCAAGCCTATGACCGTTTCTTACTCCAAGGTCGACCCGACCTGCGATGGCGTAAACAACGGCTCTATTGAGGTCTCCGTAACAGGCGGTTCCGGCAAGTACAATTACCATTGGTATCAGAAGGATGCTTCAGGTGCGCAGACCAATAAGATCGATGGTCTCGCTCTCCGCAGCGGTCTCGCCAAGGGTATCTACTACTTCACGGTCGAGGATACCCAGGCTCGCGACATGGATGGCGACGGCAAAGCCGATGCTACCTGTCAATCTGCCGAATACGAGGTCGAGCTCGTCTCCGCCAATGGCTTCGATGTCAAGGAGGAGCATAAGGCCGTAACCTGCTTCAGCGAGCAGGATGGTCTAATCTCCATCAACGTCCTCAATGGTTCTGGTGATTACTCTTACTCTTGGTCTGGAACAGGCCAGGGTATCATCAACAATACCAACGTCCAGTCCAACCTCTCCGCTGGTGTCTACACGGTTCTTGTCCGTGACCGTCAATGGGGTTGCTCCAGCAAGAAGTCCGTCACCATCGATGGTCCTCTCGCTCCGCTCTCCGTCCGTGCCAATGTCACCAACGATGTCTCTTGCTACGACGGCACCAACGGCAGCTTCAACCTCACCATCTCTGGCGGTGTCGCTCCTTTCTACTGGTCTGTCGACGATGCCAATATCCCGACGACGGCTGGCGGCGCCAATGAGGTGACGACAGAAGGCACCATCTCCTTCAGCGAGGCAGATGGAAACTTCACAGGCAAGGCTGGCAAACATCTTGTCTACGTCCAAGACAAGAACGGATGTCTCGAGATCCTCGAGATTAATATCTCTCAGCCTGAGATTCTTGAGGCTACGTTCGATGTCACCAACCCGACGACTGTCGGCGGCTCCGATGGTGTCATAACCATCACTTCCATCACTGGTGGCACTCCTTCTTACTCCATCAACTGGGCTAAGGACAACAGCACGACCTCCACTCCTAACTACGTTGATCTCACGGGCAAAGTCGAAGGCACAACGTCTGTCAACAACCAAACCCGCATCCTCAATGGCATCGGTGCCAATAAGTATCAGGTTATAATCTCCGATGCCAACGCTTGCCAAAGCCAGGCATACGAGCTCGCTACAACCGATGCTGGCGCGCTCACCGTAGATTTCGACCATACCGATGCTCTCTGCTATGGTGACAACGGTTCCCTCAAAGTCCTCATCACAAATGGCAAGGCTCCATTCGACATCTACGTCAATGAGGTGCCTTACCAAAAGGGCTTCAAGGGCGGTGCCCAAATCGTCATCGAGCGTCCAGCTGGTGAGTATACTGTACGTGTAACCGATGCCGCAGGTGGTGAGGTTACTCATCAGTTCACTGCCGCCGCTGGCGAGAATATACAGCAGCCCGCATCTGCGCTATCTCTCTACGTCTCCGAGTCCGCTAAGCAGTGCTACGACTCAAGCAAGGGTACTCTCGACCTCACCATCACGGGAGGCACGCCAAATGCTTCTGCCACTGCGGCTTACGAGGTTACCATGGCAAGCACGGGTGTCAAGTACGACGTTCCTTCTTCTGGTAAGTACACCATAACCCCTCTTGCAGTCGGCACTTATACTCTCACTGCAAAAGATGCCAATGGCTGTGCAGTGTCTGCTACTGCCGATGTTACCGAGTATCCCGAGATTTCCATCTCCTCTTCCGTCTCCGCTGTAACGTGCAATGCCGCAAGCAACGGCAGCATAGACATCACTGTCAGTGGCGGTATCGGCGATTTCTCCTACGCTTGGACAAAGTACACCGATGCTACGGCCTCTACTGCCGATAGCAAGTTCGCTACCGAGACGACTGAGGATCTCAACAACATCTCTGGTGGCTACTACAAGGTCGAGGTAACCGACGATGGCTCTGGCTGTGTCGTAACAAGTGACGTAATCTACGTCCCCGAGCCTAACGCCATCACCATTTCCAAGACTCTCCAAAGCGACATCACCTGCAATGGTGCTGCCGATGGCAAGATTTCTGTCACCGTCCGTGGTGGCACGTCGCCCTACACCTACTCGTGGATGAGGGCCGACGGCACGACTCTTGCCTCTACTTCCGAGTCCATCACCAACCTCACGGCAGATACCTACATCCTCTCCGTGACCGACGCTAAGGGATGCTCTGCTGCCTCCGACGGCTTCACCATCACCGAGCCCTACGACTTCGACATCCTCCTCTCCAAGAACCCGGATTGCGAAGGTCTCAATGCCGAGGCAACTATTGTCCGCAAGGGTCAAGTGTCTGCGTTCGACAATACTGACGCGACCTACGGTAACTACACAATCGCTTGGACTGGTCTAACAGGTCTCGCCAACCAGACTAAGGCCACAGGTCTGAAGTCCGGTACCGTCCAGACTGTAACCATGACCAAGGCCAATAAGTGCCCGGTCGTCCTCTCCGTAGCCGTTCCCAAGACTATTGAGCTTACCTACGATGTAACGCCACAGACATGCTCCGGCATCAATGATGGCGAGATCGTCCTCAATGTAACAGGTGGCTCTGGCGACTACAAGTACGAGTGGACTGGTGTCAATGTCAATAACAACAATGGCGCTCACCAAGTCAAGCTCCAGCAGGGCGACTACTCCGTCACCGTAACCGATAACCAGATTACCAAGGCCGACGGCTCTGCTTGCACTATCACGGAGAATATTACTGTCGGTGTCGCTAATGACTTCGCTGTCAACGCCTCTACCAGCAACATCTCTTGCTTCGGCAACCAGGATGGTGCAATCAACCTTACAGTCCTCAACGGCTCAGGTCAATACACCTACACTTGGAGCGGCACAGGCACAGGTATCGTTGATGGTCAAGAAGATCAAGCTTCTCTCTCGCGTGGTCAGTACACGGTCATCGTTACCGATAACGTCCTCGGTTGCTCCGCCACCAAGTCCAATCTTGTCGTGACAAGCCCCGAGTCCGCGCTCACGGCAACCGTAACTGCTCACAACGACATCCAATGTCCTGACGGCAAGGATGGTAGCATAACGCTCCAAATCACTGGCGGTACCCCATTCGTCGATGCCACCAGCAACTACTACTCCGTCTACGTCAACGGCACAAGCACAGAGAATAAGGTTCGTCCCGATGCGACGGGTATCTATCAGTTCGCCTACGGCAATTCCGTAGCGACGGCCCTTGCCGCTGGCGACTACCACTTCGACATTGTCGATCTTGGCGGTTGCAAGGCCATTGCCGATCAGTCAATCTCTCGCCCACAGGCAATAACTGTCAAGGAGTCCGTAACTCCTATCACTGCGCAGGGCGTCAATGACGGCCGCATAACGCTTAGCGTGACGGGCGGCAATCCTAATCCTGCTGGAAGTCCTAAGTATCGTGTCTCTTGGACGAGTGCAGTCACAGGTTTCGATGCATCTGCTTTCGAGAACTCTCTCGAGCTCACCAACCTCGCCCCTGGTGACTATACCTACACCGTAAGCGATTACGATCCATCCACAGGTTGCGCCTCCGTAACAGGCACTGTCACGGTTCCCGATGATGGTCTCTTCTTCCAGACCGACAGCCGCGACAATTACTGCTACAATGGTGCCAATGGTCAGATCTCCGTCTCCATAACCAACGGTACTGCTCCTTACACCATCCAGCTCTCCGGCAAGACCAGCAAGACCCTCTCGGGTGTCGATGGTCGTGACATCTACTACTTCGAGAATCTCGAGAACGATGCCTACTACGTTACCGTCACCGATGCCAAGGGTGTCAAGATCGTTAAGCGTATCGAGATCAAGAATGCAGGCACCGAGCTGACTATCGCTCTCGCTGCAAGCTCCATCGATTGCTTCACCCTCAATTCTGGTAAGGTGACCTACACCGTATCAGGTGGCGTCGCCAATGGTACCAACTATTCCTACACCGTCCGCCTCGAAGGGGCTAACCAGACCCAGCAGCATACCAATGTCACCGAGACCTACGACACCGACCAACGCACCTTCACAGGCGTTCCCGAAGGCACCTACCGTCTCCATGTCATTGATAACAACGCTTCTCCTCTCACTTGCGAGGCCTATAGTGATGAGTTCACGCTCACGCAGAGCCATCTGACCCTCACCACTTCTGCCACCGATGTAAGCTGCGCCAATGGCAACGATGGTACTCTTACTGCGACGACCTCAGGCGCATCCAGCCTCTCTTATAGCTGGAGTATGTTCGACAACAAGGCAGCCGCCGAGGCGGGTCTCGCTGCGAAGACCGACAACAAGAAGTTCTCTTCCGCTACAATTAAGAACGTAGCCAAGGGCTTCTACTATGTCGCTGTGACCGATGGCGCTTGCACGCTCTTCGGCGACATCGTCGAGGTCAGCGAGCCCAAGGCTCTCTCGCTCACGACAAGTGCGATAACTGTCACAAGCTGCGACAACACTGTCGCCAATGGTCAGATCATCGTCCGTGCCGATGGTGGTACTGCGCCATACACCCTCACGCTCGACGGCGCTAATACTGTTGTCTCCGAGACTGGCGACTATAATTACTCTGGTCTCCTCACAGGCAACCATACCATATCTCTTTACGATGCCAACGGCTGCACATATTCTGGCAACCCGGCTCTCGTCAATGTCCCCATCTACTCCAAGGTCGAGATGTCTGTCTCCAGCTACACCATGGATGACAGCGAGAATGGTACTGGCGATGCCACAATCAATATCGTTGGCGGTGTAGCTTCCTCCGATAACTACACCTACGAGGTGACCCTCACGGGCTCTACAAGCGGCACTGCCAAGAATGTCCACATCTCCACTGCCGACGCCACGCTCCCGACGGGTGTCACTGTCAATAAGGATGCCATCTCTGGTCTCATCTCCAGTGTCGATGTCAAGTTCACAGGTCTCGCTGCCGATACCTATCTTGTAACAGTCCGCGACGCTCAGGCTGCAAGCAACAGCTGCTCCGCAACCGATGCCTTCACGCTCAACAAGCTCGCCATCACGGCCACCCAGACCGACCCCGACTGCTCGACCCTCATGAATGGCTCGATCAACGTCAGCGTCACGGGTGCAAACGGCTTCCTTAAGTATGAGTGGTATCTCGGTGGTGCCAAGATCTCCGAGGGCACAAGCCTCATTACGGGTCTCGATGCAGGCACCTATACCCTCAAAGTAACCGATGTCGAAGGCTCCGCTTCCGATATCTCCGCTCCTCACAAGACCAACTCTCTTGAAAAGAACTTCACTCTCAAGAATAAGCGTACCCTCTCCATCGTCCTCCCACAAGATGCCGACGTCAATGAGAAGTGCTACAACGCCAACGACGGTGAGATAAGCATCGTCGTCCAGGGTGCCGATGAGAGCAAGTCTCTTGCCTACAAGTGGATCGGTCCCTACGGATTTACCTCTACCGATCAGAATATCTCTGGTCTCCGTCCAGGTTCCTACACTGTCATTGTCACCGACGAGGACGGCTGCCAAGTCACTGCCAACAAGCTTGTCAATGCGGCTTCGCAGATCTCCTTCAATCTCACCTCCAATCTCGTCGACTGCCAAGACTACGGCCGTACCATCAGCTTCCGCCTCCCAACAGGTGCTACGGGCACGGTTACTGCCGATGACTACATCAGCGGTGGCAAGCCATTCACCAGCACCAGCGCGGCTGGAACGACCAACTACTACACCTACCGTTGGTCTGGTGCTTCCCCGATAACCTCCTTCGGCGCACTTACCGAGCCTGACCTCGCTAAGAGGTTCACTACCAACACGCTCGCCAAGGGCGGTCTCTACTCGCTCACCGTCACCGACGCTAATGGCTGCGAGGTCACCAAGACCATAACACTTCCCGAGGACATCACGGCCGACATCAATGTGACCGATGTCACCTGCAAGGGTGCGGCTTCCGGCTCTATCGCTGTCGTTGTGAGCGGTGTTACCAACCCGACCTACCAGTGGTACAAGTTCGATGGTGCTAATTACGTCGCCATCGACATCGCTACCAACAACACGGCCAACACCTCACGCCTCACCAATATCGAGGTCGGCACCTACGCTGTCGATGTCACCCGTCCTAACGACGTGGCTACCTGCACCAAGCGTTTCAGCGGCATCGAGGTCACTGAGCCTACTGCGGCTCTCACAACCGCCGTCTATAAGACCGACGCTACGGGTTGCGACAATGCCGCCAATGGTCGTATCCACGTCATCACGACCAACGGCACTGCACCTTACACCATGACTCTCTATGGTGGCGCAGCTCCTGTCCAGTATGTCTCCACAACAGGTGATTACTGGTTCGACAATCTCTCCGGTCTCTCTCTCGAAGAGGGTGGGGTAGAGTACCAAGTCGATGTCGTCGATGCTAACGGATGCTCTTCAAGCTTCGTCACCACCATCGATGACGACCCTGCCGATGGCATCGTCACCATCTATCGTCCTGCTACGCTCTCGCTCAATGTCGCCTCCTACGGCATGGACTACACCAACGTAGCCAAGCCCGACGGCTCCGTCAAGTTCGCTGTCAAGGGCGGAACGATGGATGCAAGCGCTACGGAGTATCGTGTCACTCTTACGGGCACCGACTACGTCAAGACCTTCAACCTCCAAGCAACGGCTACGCTCGACGCTACGACCAAGGTCTACACCTACGCTTACACTCTCCCGACATCCCCTGCCAATGTGACCATCGAGGCCGACAATACTGTCAAAATCGCAGGTCTCAAGGAAGGTGATTACACCCTCACTGTCATCGACCGCAAGGCGCTCCCTGTCAACTGCCAAGTCTCCGAGCAGTTCAGCATCAGCCAGCTCCGCGTAACCCTCACGGCTACGCAGCCCTCTTGCCAGACGCTTAACGATGGTGTTGTCAACGCCAATGTCGAGGGTGCCCTCGGCGGCAGCCTCTCCTACAAGTGGGAGACAAGCACCGATGATGGCACTACGTGGGTCGAGCAGTCTACATATGCTAACCGCATCGTCCTCAATGGTGTCGGTGAGGCTACCTATCGCGTAACCGTAACCGAGAACACGACGGGTGCTACTGCTACCGATGAGATCAACCTCACCTACCGCAAGCACCTGACTCTTGAGGCTACTCGTACTAACATCACTTGCAACGGCGCCGATGATGGTACCATTACTGTCACCGTCCTCAATAATCTTGCTCCAAGCTACGACCACTACACTTACAAGTGGACTGGTGCGGTAGCAGGTCTCCCCGACGCAAGCAAGGTTACTGGTCTCCGTCCTGGCGACTATACTCTTGTCGTCACTGACGATGAAGGCTGCCAAGCCTCCAGCAACGATATTGCCGATGCCGCAACCAAGGCTCTCTTCAGCCTCGACGAGCCCGATGCAATATCTTACACTCTCGTCTCCGAGACCAATGACTGCGACAACTTCACGAAGTCCATCCTTGTCAAGGATCTCAAGGGCGGAACCCTTGCGGCTTCTTCCTACTACAACTTCGTATGGAGCGGTCCAAGCCGCGTCACTGTCGATCAGGATGGCTCTCAGACCAACTTCCGTGGCAGTGCCTACGGCCTCACCAAGGGTGGTGTCTACACTGTCACCGTATCCGACGATAATGGATGCGAGAATACGCAAGACTTCACTCTCATTGCCGACTTCAATGTCACTGCGTCCATAACCAATGTTTCTTGTGGCGGCAATGCTACCCTCAGCGCATCCAACCCTGCTTATCGTAAGGAGAGCAGCAACGATGGCTCTATCGCCCTCGATGTAACAGGTGCCGCTGCCAACCCGAGCTTCAACTGGTACCAGCTCGTCAATATGTCCGACCTCGGCAAGGGTTCGTTCTCTGCCTACTCTTCCGTCCTCACGACCGATGGTGTCGAGTATGTCGCAGGTGCGTCCAACGCCCGCCTCTTCGACCAGAATGGCAATGAGGTCACCGCAGGCGACTATGTCCTCTACCAGCTCGGTCGCACACGCTCCTCTGTGACGGGTCTCGCCGCAGGCAAGTACTTCTGCTTCGTGACTGGCGATGACTGCACCAAGTTCAGTGGCCCATACATTGTCACTGAGCCAGGCATCCTCAGCCTCACTGCTACGCCTGTCGACATCACCACATGCACTGGTGACAACAGCGGATCCATCATCGTCAACATCACAGGCTCCAAGGTCGGCGACACCACCGATCCCGCTGGCGGCACTGCCCCCTACGAGATCTACTTCATCAATGGTGAGGACAACCCGACTGTGACCACGCAGACCGGCTACTACGTATTCAATGGTCTCGCTGCGGCCAACAATCTCTACAAGTTCCGCGTCACCGATGCCAACGGCTGTATCTATCCTGCCGACGGCTCCTTCGTAGGTGTCAACATCCAAGAGCCTAACGCTCTCAACCTCGATGTCACTCGCTACCAGTACGCCCAGATGAAGAGCGATGGCTCCGTAGTCGAGGATAATGGTCAAATCGAGTTCGAGCTCAGCGGCGGTGTAGTCGCCTCTGGCAAGCACAATTACCAGATTGTCCTCACGGGCACCAATGGCGGCTCAAGCTACACTAATGTGAAGCGTCCTCAATACCAGACTGTTGGCGGCACAGGTTCCGACAGAGATGCCGAGAAGCCTGTCAAGTTCAACTGGATGGAGTACGATGCCTCTGGCAATGCTGTCGATGCCGATAACGACAACACGACTCTCAGCTGGGTTCGTATCCCTGCCGGTGACTACACCATCACCGTAACCGACCTCAACTCGCCCGATCGTTGCTCCGTAAGCAAGTCCTTCACCATCAACGCCCTCAAGCTCACCAACGAGGATGTACAGATGCCTTCTTGCTCAAGCAATGAGGGGGACGGCATGATAACAATCGATGTCACTGGCAATTCTGGCGACCTCAACTTCTCTTGGCAGAAGCAGGTCTCCGATGCCTCTGGCGCTACCGCTTGGTCTACTCTCACCGAGTTCGATAATCTCAAGGTCGCAAATGCCCTCTACCCAGGCACCTACCGACTCGTCGTTACCGATAATGGCGATGCCGACCTCGGTGGCAAGGTTACCGACTACCAGTACCTCGTCAAGGACTTCGTTCTCGACAACTCCAAGCAGATAACTTTCGGTACTCCAGCCATCACCAAGCCTACTTGCTCCGACAGTAACGATGGTAGCATCAAGCCTGTCGTAATAACCGACGGCAATGTCGATGCTTCAGCTCTCTCCTACAACTGGAGCGGTGTAGGTGGTTTCTCCAGCACCGATAAGGATATCAGCGGTCTCCAACCAGGCAACTATGTCATCACGGTTACTGACCCCGACGGCTGCTTCGCCTCCGAGACCTACAATGTCCCCGAGACGCCCGCGCTACGCTTCTCGCTCCAAGTCGATAACGCTTGCGATCCCGACAGCCGCACCATTTCCGTCATAAGCAAGTGGGGCAATGAGTTGCCTGTCGACTCCGCTTCTCTCGCCACGACAACGGGCTTCTTCGGTGGAACTCCATTCCCTCTCACTTCAACCCAGTTCGACCGTTACATCTACTCTTGGTCGGGCAATACGACCCGCGACTTCACTTGGGAGCCCGCCAAGAACGGTATGGTTGCCTCTGGCATCACCAAGGGCGGTGTCTTCACTCTCGTCATCCGAGACAGCAAGCTCTGCACCTACACTGTCTCCACCGACGAGCTCCCTGATCCTGTCTCTGTGACCGCCGAGACCTCCAACGTCAGCTGCAACGGCGAGTCCACAGGCTCTATCGACATTACTCCAGTTGGCGGCTACGGCAACTACTCTTACCAGTGGTACAATGGTGCGTTCGCCTACAATGCCGACAAGCTCGTCAAGCTCGACGCTAAGGGCGCATTCACCACGACCGAGGCAACCGATGCCGACAAGCTCGCTACGGCCGGCACTGCTCAAGATGTCATCAATCTTGCTGCTGGCGACTACACCGTCGTCATCACCGATGTCAACCGCGCTGGCGATTGCAAGAAGAACTATGCGTTCTCTTACAACCTCACACAGCCCGATGCCATCACCGTCGACGGCACGCCTAAGGATGTCTCCTGCTATGGTCTCTCCGACGGCTCCGTATCTGTCAATGTCACAGGTGGCGTTGCTCCCTACACCTATACTTGGAACACTGGCACGAGTGTCGTAACGCTCGATGTCCCAAGAATCACGGGTCTCTCTGCAGGCACCTACTACGTATCCGTTTCCGACGCCAACGGCTGTGTCAAGGAGAAAGACTTCACCATCGGTGAGCCTACCAACATCAAGTTCTCTCTCGATCTCGTCAATGATGTCGACTGCGATGGCCAGAATGGTAAGCTCCAAATTCTCGATGCCGACGGCAACGCTCCTTCTTGGACGGCTGGCAATGACTATGCCTCCATCCTCTGGACTGGTCCTGCCGCTGCCACGGGTCGCGACATCCTCTCTAAGGATGATCTCTACTCTGGCACCCACACCGTCACCATCCGTCAGAGTGCCACCTGCTTCACTTCTCAGCAGTACACCTTCACCCAGCCTCTCGCCATCAATGAGGACGAGACTACCATCGAGCCTAACCGTTGCTCCGGTACCCACGAGGGTTCTGTCTCCATCTCCGTATCTGGCGGCTCCGGATCTTACTCCTATGTCTGGACTGCATTCTCTCAAATCGATAAGGACAACAACCCCGTTGCGTCCACGCAGATTGAGAACAGCGGCATCAACAACCGCAATGGCGCATTCCAGGCAGGTCTCCAGGCTGGCTACTACTTCGTGACTGTAACCGACAACTCCAAGGTCAACCACGACGCAATTCCTGTCAAGTGCAGCGTCACCGGCGGTCCTTACCAAGTTGTTGAGAATGTCACCCTCATCGTCAATGCTACCGACGGCAAGGAGACTTGCGTAGGCAGCAAGGATGGTCGCATCAATGTGACTGTCGTAGGCGGCTCTGGCAACTACGAGTACCATTGGTTCGGCGACGGTCAAGGTCTCGTTGCTGGTCAACAGAACCAGACGACCCTCAGCCGTGGTAACTACCAAGTCACTGTCATCGACTCCGATAACCAGTGTACGGCCACCGCTTCCGCTCGCATCGATGGCTCCCAGAAGGCTCTCGCTCTCGGCAGTGCTACCATCGTCAACAACACTTGCTACGATGATGCCCACGGCCAAATCTCCGTACCTGTCGTCGGCGGCACTCCTTACGATGGAGCTACGGCAACCGACCCGACCTACTTCAAGTATGTCTGGAACCATGACGGCATCAACAGCACTGTCGACTACGATGTCACTGGTACCGTAATCAACGCTTCCGCTGCCAACGACCTTGCCGCTGGCAACTACCACCTCACCGTCACCGACAAGTTCGGTTGCTCTGTCACGGGCGATTACGAAATCACACAGCCCGACGACATCGCTGTAACCCACGAGGAGACGCATATCATCAAGAAGGGTGAGAAGACTGGCGAAATCCGCCTCACAAATGTCGAGGGTGGCACTCGTCCATACACCATCACTTGGGCTAATGCCGCGGGCGACGCTCTCACCTTCACTGACCAGTACACCGCCACCAACCTTGAGGCTGGCGACTACACCTACACCGTGACCGACGCCAATGGTTGCGCCAAGACCGAGACGATCTCTATCACCGACGCTGGCGCACTTAGCGTCACTGTCGAGACTGAGACTCATGTCGCTTGCTTCGGTGAGCAGACTGGTGTCATCAAGGTGACCTTCGCAAGCGGTCATCCCAATTACACTATCGCCATCAACGGCACGGTCGAGACGTCCGAGTTCCTCGGCGGCACGTTCCGTAAGCGTGGTCTCGCGGCTGGTCACTACACCGTCACCATCACTGACGCTGAGGGTGCTATGGAGTCCAAGTCCGTCGATGTCAACCAGCCCGATAGGCCTATCTCTTGGTCCATCCTCCAAGTCGACAAGGGTTGTGCTGGCGATGCCAACGCCAAGGCTCTCGTCCGCATCAATGGCGGCTCGCTCTTCGATGCCGATCCTGCCGATAAGACCAAGGGCTACTACAACGTCTCTTGCAACAACACTACCGTCAAGGCTACCTACGAACTCGTAACAGGCGACGCTACAACGGTCACCAACACCAAGCTCCAGAACTCCAAAGAGTTCGAGTACCTCTTCACAGGTCTCGACATCAACCGTTACAACTTCACTGTAACAGATGCCAATGGCTGCCAGCTCAGCGAGTTTGTCGACATCGAGGAGTACGAGGATATCAACATCAATCTCCTCTCTAAGGTCGATGTCCTCTGCCATGGCGACAATACAGGCTCCATCGAGGTCTCTGTCTCTGGTGCTGCTAAGCCCGATTACCTCTGGACGGCCACGATTGTCTCCGGTCTCTCTGGCTCCGACCTCGCCGACTACCAAAATCAGATAGCTGGCAATAAGAGCAGCAAGCTCACAGACCTTCGCGCTGGTCAATACCGCCTCACTGTTACGCGTGACAATGCCGATGCTGCGACAACGCTCAGTGGCGTAGCTTCCTCATGCCAAGTCTCTGAGGACTTCATCGTCGATGAACCCGACCAGATCGACGTCCGCGCTACCGTCTACGATGTCACGACTTGCAATGGCGACAACAGCGGTCAGATTACCGCACGCGTCACCGGTGGTGCTAAGCCTTACACCGTAACGCTCTACAACACGGCTGCTACGCTCGATAAGGATGTCCGCACCCTCAACTCCAGCACCGTAACCTACGCTTCTCTTGCGCAGGGTAGCTACATCTTCGAGGTTCTCGATGCCAACAACTGTCTCGCTGTGCCCAACGATGCTAATGGCATCACCAACCCGATTTCTATCGCACAGCCCGACGAGCTTCTCATCAACGACCTTACAAGCTCCATCGACTGCAACGATGCCGATGGCAAGATATCCTTCACGCTCTCTGGCGGCATGACCAAGAAGCTCACAGGCACCTCTTGGACGACTATCGCCGCTCCCGAGTACGATGTCGTAATCACTGGTCCTTCCAGCAAGACCAACTCTCTCGGTAGCTGGAGCGCCAATGCCACCGACCCGAAGATGAAGATTGAGCTCGATGCCGCTACGGGCACCTACTCGCTCGACAATCTCCAGGAAGGAACCTACGTCCTCACTGTCAAGGATCTCAACTCTACCGATGTCAATAGCTGTCAGAAGACTGAGACAATCGTCCTCTCCAATGTCCATGTCACTGGTGTCGTCTCCGACCCGACGTGCGACGGCATCAACGACGGACGCATCAGCCTCACTGTCTCCGGCAACCAAGGCAAGCTCTCTTACCTCTGGCAGTCTAAGGATTCCGACGGCAACTGGGTCGACCTCTCTTCCGACATCAAGAACGACATGAACGTCACCGCCCTCTCGGCTGGCGACTACAAGGTCATCGTGACCGACGAGGGTAGGGGCGATGCCACCACGGGCTTCTGCCAAACTGAGAAGGAGTTCTCTCTCAACTTCCAGCATGACATCAATGTCGAGCTGACTGCTCAATCCAGCCAGTGCTATGGTCAAAACGATGGTGCCGTATTCATCAAGAAGATCACTGGAGTTTCTGACGAAAGCACGCTCTCGTTCCTTTGGACGGGTAGCAACGCCTTCAACAGCACCGAGCGCGACCTCACGGGTCTCGCCTCCGGTAGCTACAACCTCGTCATGACCGATGCGGCTACGGGTTGCCAAGTGACGCAAGACGTCATTGTCCCTGCCGCTCCGTCGCAGATCTCCATCAAGCTCGAGGATAAGGCCATCGCTCCAAATGAGGAGGACGCAGGATACTACTCGCACCAAATCACGGCTACCGTCTCCGGCGGTGCTGGCGGATACGTATGGTACACCACAGGTTCCGCTTCAAACATGATTTGGTCCGATGCCTCCGTAAGCCCCGACGAGATCGTCAAGACTCTCACGGCCGACAAGGGCGGTCAGTACAAGCTCACAATCCGCGACGCGCATAACTGCCGAGTCTCCGACAGTCTCACAGTTGCCTACCCGCTCAACCTCACTGCTCAGGTTACCAATGTCATCTGCAATGGTGGCGATGGCGGAGCGATAGCTGCTTCCGTAACGGGCGGCTCTGGCGCATACACCTACAAGTGGACTGGCGTTGACGCTTCTGGCGCCGTAATCAACATCAAGAACGATAACGAGCCTCAGATCTCCAACCTCAAGGCGGGTGTCTACACCCTCCGAGTTGAGGATAAGAGCCTCGATGCCAATATCGCCAAGTCTGCTACCGAGCCCACGTTTATCGAGAAGTCTTTCACGGTTACTCAACCTGAGAAACTCGAGATCTCCGGCTCTGTATCTCACCTCTCCTGCTTCGCTGCTGCCGATGGTCAAGTCGCCATCACTGTAACAGGCGGCGTAGCACCCTACAACTACGACTGGGGTCTCCAAGACCAAAGCACTGCCACCATCTCCAAGCTCGATAAGGGTATCTACACTGTTACCGTCGTCGACAATAACGGATGTAAGGCAACTAAGCAGTTCGATGTCAAGGAGCCTGACGAGATCGTCTTCGACCTCCATGTTGCGCAAGATGTCACTTGCGACGGCATCGGTGGCGAACTCCAAATCGGCACTACCGACGCTTCTGGCAACTTCACTGCCGGTTCGCCTAAGGGCGGTTGGGCTTGGACGGTCGACAGTGCGACGGGCGAACTCGTAGCAGCTACTCCTAAGTTCAATATCGTATGGAGCGGTGAGGCTGTCCTCTCTCAAAATGAGGGTAGCAAGGATGCCGATGGCAATGTCCTCAGCTACAACAACCTCACCAGCAGCTACTCGGGTCTCTATCGTGTGACGGTCACCGACGCTGCTGCTGGTCACAACTCTTGCTCGCTCACCAAGAGCTACGAGTTCCAGACACCTATCAAGGCTACCATCGACAATATCACTTCCGAGACTTGCGATGGCAAGATGGACGGCACAATCTCCGTATCCATCACTGGCGGCAAGACGCCTTACACCTACCTCTGGACGACTACCGACGGCGCAGGCCTCAGCGAGACCTCTGCTAACCAAGTTGGTCTCAAAGCCGGTACCTACCACTTCTCCGTCATGTCTGCCGACTACGACGAGGCTGCCGGAACAGGCTGCAAGGTCGAGATTAACGATGTCGTAGTGCCCAAGGCGCGTGTCATCCGCATCGATCCTAAGATCACAGATGTCAAGTGTGTCGGCGGCTCTGATGGCGCAATCGACCTCACCAACATCACTGGTGGCTCTGGTAAGTACGACTTCTCTTGGATCGGTACTGCCGAAGGTCTCAAGCCTACACAGCGCAACCAGACTAACCTTACCCGTGGCCAGTACACTGTCACCATCACCGACCGAATCTACGGTTGCCAAGTCACTGAGAACTACACCGTCGGAGGCTCCGACGAGCAGCTCCTCATCGACAAGATTACCGTCGACAACATCAAGTGTAAAGACAATACTGGCATCACCTCCGATCTCAACTACGGTAAGATTACTGTCCATGCAGTTGGTGGCACGCCTATCGTCACCTCTACGGGCGACAGCACATACACCTACTCTTGGAGCGGCGATGGCGTAAGCTTCGGCAACAATAACTCCATAGCTAACCTCAAGGTCGGCACCTATAAGGTCACCGTTACCGATAAGGTCGGATGCCAAGTCACCTCTCGCGACATCCAAGTAACCGAGCCTAAGTACACGCTCACAGCAACGGTCGACGACGACGAGATCATCTCCGTCAAGGCCAAGGGCGGTGCCGATGGCGAGATTACGGTTCGCGTACAAGGCGGCACAGGTGCCTACTCCTACGAGTGGAAGAAGGAAGGCGACGACGCCTACGTCTTCATACCCGATGCCAAGAACCGCAGCCACATCACCAACCTCACGGCTGGCGACTACACTGTCAAGGTCAATGACGAGAACAAGTGCCAAGTCTCTGTCGAGAATATCCATATCTCCGAGCCTGGCGAGACGCTCGATGTCAAGATCAAGTTCTCCAACGTCGGTCCATGTAAGGGCAACAACAATGGTACAATCGATGTCGATGTCCATGGCGGTGTCGTTCCTTACACCATCGATTGCCGCAACGGCGAGGGCGCGCTCATCAAGAACGCGTTCAACCAGAGCTCTCTCAACGTCACTGGACTCAAGGCTGGCTACTACACCATCGATGTCCAAGACGCCAACGGCGTTAGCTTCCCGACGCAGTCCGTCACCATCATCGAGCCTTCCGAACTTGTCCTCAACAAGAAACGCGGTTCCGATGTCGAGTGCAACGATGCCCTCACTGGCGAATTCACTCTCAACATCACTGGTGGCACCAACGTCACAAACGCTACTGGTGTTGAGCCTCTCAACAGCTACCAAGTAACTGTCACCGGCCCCGACGGCTTCAACGATGTCGCTACGTCCGGCACCAATGGTCTCACGACTACGTCCAACGTAACCTCCAAGACCTACTCTGGTCTCCATGCCGGTACCTACTACGTGACCGTCATCGATGGCGGTGCCAAGGCTACATGGCAGTCCAATGGCGTCAGCGGCAGCTACACCTACACTGCCGACGACAGCTTCAACTTCAATGACGATTGCTTCACAACCGATACCATCGTCATCCACCAGCCCGAAGCCTACGTCGCTCTCAGCAAGGTTAGCACCAACGACAGCTTCTACGCTTGCGCCGACGATGAGGTAGAGCTCAAGCTCGTCGTCTCCAACTGGGGCTACAACCTCGCGACACGTCCCCTCAAGGTCGTCGTCCGTGAGAATGACCTCGTCGGTACGCCAACTGACTATGACGCTACCAATGTCGACAACAATAAGTCGACCGAGATCATCCACACCGTGAGCGAGAGCCCATACATCTTCCGCGTCAAGAAGTCCACCACCACATCCTACCGTATCGTCAACCTCTATGAGGATGATAAGGATTGTAGCCGTGGCACCTTCGACAATGCGGCCACTATCATCGAGTACCGTCCTCGTCCTACTGCCTACATCCACGGCGACGCTGAGGTTTGTCTCGGTGAGCAAATCCAGGCTACCATCGACCTCACGCCTTCCGACGAGACTTCAGCTCCATGGCATGTGACCGTCACCGATGGTCAGGTCGAGGAGACTCTCACTGTAACCGAGACTCCATACACCTACACCTACACCCCGCGTGATACCGCAGTAGCGCAGCCAATCCAGCTCCGCCTCATTGCGGCTACCGACCAGAACTGCGCCGCTTCCGACGCTCTCGGTGATCTCCGCGGCACTGCTAATGTGACGGTCAACAGTCTCCCTGTCATAACGATGTCTGGCTCCACCACCATCTGCGAGGGTGAGACAGCCAAGCTCAAGTTCTTCGTGACCGACGGCACGGCTCCGTTCACCATCACCTACTACTACGACGACCCGACAACGGGTAGAACCATCACCAATACCATTACGGCATCCTATGGTGTGGCTCAACCCGACGGCACCATCCTCGTTGAGCAGGAAGTCAAGCCTGCCGCGACGACCGAGTACCACGTCAAGGCGATAACCGACGTGAAGGGCTGCCAACCCGTCGCCGCCAACGCTTACCAAGACGTCGTTACAATCTTCGTCAAGGAGAGGGCTACTCGCCCACAGGCAATTGAAGGCGACGACCTCGTCTGCCAGGGTGCTTCCGGCATCGTCTACACGACGCCTAAGGTCTCGACGGCAACAGGCTACAAGTGGACTGTGCCCAACGAGGGTCAAGAAAATGGTATCACCATCGTGACTGGTCAAGGCTCCAACACCATTTCTATCAGTGTCGGCAAGTCCTTCGACAGCGGCGAGATCTCCGTACAGGCGCTCAACGACTGCAACGAGAGCGACAAACTCTCAATGCTCGTCTCCGCAAACTATCTGCCTAAGTTCGCCACCGACGCTGCCGGCAAAGAGCTTCGCACAATCCACAGTGCGGGCAACTCCTACGGCAGCAACGGCAAGGTCGACTTCTGCCAAGGCGAGGAGAACATCACCTTCTCCATCGACCAGATCTCCTACGCTTCCGAGTACGAATGGGAGCTGCCTACTGGCATGCGCATCGTCAATGGCGCAGGCACCAGCAGCATCCAAGTCAATGTCGAGGAATACGTAACGCCTCTCAAGGGCGAGGTCCGTGTCCGTGCTAAGAATAAGTGCGGCGATGGCGACTGGTCCGATCCTCTCGCTGTCACGATCAACGCTCTGCCTAAGGTCGACGCTGGCAAGGATCTCACTTACTGCCCCGCGACGGATAAGAACAATCTCGTCCTGACGCCTAACACCAAGCTCTCTGCCCTCGGCACCGACTACGTCGGCACTTGGGAGGTAACAGGTGGCGGCTCTACGTTCGCCGATGGTAGCCGTCTCTACCAAGGCACGCAGGAGAGCATCACTGTCCTCAACTCTTCTCTCACGCAGAACAAGAATGTCTACAAGTGGACTGTTGAGAACACAACAACAGGTTGCTCCGCTTCCGACGAGGTCATCATCCGTAATCTTGATGTCAACGTCACGGCAAGCAACGCCAACACTTCTATCTGCGACGGTATCGCCGAGATCCACGCTTCCGCTCTCCCCGAGAATGTCGACGGCATCTCTTATACAGGTCTCTGGACAATCGAGAATGGACGTGCGGCAGGTGTCGTAATCGACGATGCTTCAAGCCCATCCACCTACGTCCGCAACATGAACAAGGGCGACCTCACTCTCCGTTGGACTGTGATGGCCAACACTTGCCCGACCTATCAGGAGTTCACCGTCACCAACAGCGAGCCTGACTATCCAGTCATCGACATCGAGTACAATCAAGATGACAATGGCAATTGGACTGAGGGCACTGTCTACGAGGGCGCTCGACGCGACGGCCGCATCACCTACGACGAGGCCAATGGCTGGTTCCGACTCGTAGTCTGTGAGCCTAACATCAGGCTCCACGGCTCCCACCTCCTCGACCCGACTGCTCCTGCCAAGGGCAACTCCGACGCCATCTTCGGCGCGGCGCAGACCCTCGAATGGCAGCAAGTTACGGGCGGCGGAACCTTCAGCACCTCCGATATGTCCGCTACCGACATCGAGGTGACCGACCTCACTTGGGGCGACAACGTGATCAACTATGTAGTCCGAAATGGCAACTGCTCCAAGACTGTGGCCATCAACGTCTACTACGCCAAGATCACGACCCTCAACGCTGGTAAGAACGGCTCAACTTGCGACGGTACATTCACGTTCAACGCTTCCACCTCCGACATCCCAGTCGGTGCTGTCTCCAAGTGGTACCACTACAACCCGCTTGCCGACAATCAGGTAATCACCGGCACTGGCGTATTCGACAATGCCTACAGCTCTACCGCAAAGGTCACCGACCTCAACCATGGTGAGCAGACATTCTGGTGGGTTGTCGATGTAGAGGGCTGCCTCAGCGTCGATTCCATAACCATCACCAATAACAAGGTCGATGACGCTATCGTGACCGAGCGTACCATGACCCTCTGCGATGGCGACGAGAAGTGGCTCCGCATCAAGAAGAACGTCAATACCGATTACGAGACAGGACGTTGGTCCATCATCAAGGGCTACGGTGAGTTCGGTCACTACGACTACGAGACCAACGCTGACGGCTCCGTCAAGAAGGACGCCAACGGTGACCCGGTCTACAAGAAGGACGCCAACGGCAGCCAGATCTGGATCACAAGCCCGAGCGACGCTCTCCCTTACACCACGGTACGCAATGTCGAGCGTGGCGAGAACATCTTCCTCTGGAAGATCTCTTCTAAGCAAGGCGGTTGCTCCAGCACCGATACTGTCATCGTCTATAACTACTCTATCGATGTCAATGCAGGTAATGACACCTCCATCTGTACCTCTACCGTACAGCTCAACGCCCGCACCACAGGCATCGGCAAGACTGAATGGAAGGCCGTCTCTGGCTCTACGTTCAACCTCTCTGGCGATGACCTCAGCAACCCGCGCGCTTGGGTCGGTGGTGTCAACCCGGGTGTCAACCAGTACGTCTGGTCCGTCACCTACCTCGGATGTACTTCTGTCGATACCGTCCGTATCACCAACAATACGCCACAGCTCGCCGACTCCAATGTCGCATCCATATCTGGCGATAGCATCCAGTGGAAGACTGGCGGCTATAAGAAGATAGAGAGCAACGACAACACCAATAGTACCGAGATCACAGGTGCCGCTCCTCGTGACGGCTACGGTATCGGTCACTGGGAGCTCGGTGTCGGTGGTGGCTCCATCGAGAGCCCCAACAGCGTCACGACTCGTCTTACCAACCTCAGCCTCGGTCGCTCCACCTTCAAGTGGATCGTCGTCAACAACGGCTGCCGCGTCGTCGGTACCTACACCGTCGATAATGGTCAGACAACCGATGCCGATGCGGGCGAGGATAAGTACGACCTCTGCTCCGACACCTACACCCTCCACGCCAATGGCCCATTCAATGGCGTAGGCCAGTGGTCGCTCGTCTATGGTAAGGGTACCTTCTCCAACCCGCGTGAGGCTACGACAGAAGTCCGTGGTCTCCAGAAGGGACGCAACGTCTTCCGTTGGACCATCACCTACAACAGTGGCTCGACCTACGATGACGTCACCATCTGGAACATGAGCGTCGACGATGCCAACGCCGGTGTCGATAAGACTGGCACTCAGGCCATCTGTACCGACGAGATCTCCATCCAGGGCAACAACTCTACCGTCAGCACCTACAACTACGAGGTCGATGGAAAGCAATACACTGTTGCCGCTCGTCACGAGTGGAGCCTCATCTCTGGTGGTGGTGACTTCTACCTCAATAAGGAATCCGAGAGCATCATGATCGATGCCAACGGCAACCCGACGCTCTCTGAGGACGATGCCGTTGAGACATTCTCTTACATGGAGAAGCCGAGCGGCTACCCGGACAAGTGCTCCGCCGCCGACAAGGCTGCCTACGACGCCTACAAGAAACGTGAGGAGTCGCTCGCCAAGTACTCGCGCAACCCGAATGTCGTTGGCCTCATGCAGGGTCTCAACACATTCCTCTACACAATCACGAATGATGTCTGCTCTTCTGCCGACACGTTCAATGTCTACAACGACCGAGCCGACGATGCATGGGCTTGCGGTATCAACAATATCTGCGACACCCTCTACACCTGCGACGGCACGGTAGACCTCAACCCGAATAGCCCGACCCACGGCACTGGCGCATGGCGTGTAGCCTCTGGCGGCAACGCCAAGTTCATCGGCAACCACGCCTACGACCTCAACCCTGGTGTCAATACGCTCATCTGGGAGATTACCACTACGCGTGGCGGTGCTTGCACCACCTCCGACCAGGTAATCGTCATGAACAACGCTCCTACCGAGTCCGACGCCGGTCCTGAGGATCCTCTGACGGTCTGCGGCTCCAACAGCGTCCTCTCCGGCAACAAGCCTATGTACTACACCCAGGCCTACTGGGAGCTCGTCGAAGGCTCTGGTCAGTTCGTCATGAAGGATGCCAAGGGCAAGGACATCATGGTTGACAAGTTCGAGAGGGTTGGCAAGGTTGCATATGACGATGCCACGGGCAACTACATGTACTACCTTGAGAATGGTACTCTCTTCTTCTGGTACAATCCTAAGACCGACGAGTACTTCTACCATCCTAAGAACGCCAAGGGCGACCTCATCGACTCTGTCGACGTCAAGCTCACGGCTCAGACAACCACTGAGACTGCCAACGTCAAGGTCAATGGTGTTGACACCACTGTCTCCTACCAGACGACCAAGCTCCTCGACACCGACGGCTCCGTCTACGCTAAGCAGGCTCACAATGCCGACGCCACCTACTCTAACAAGCAGACTGGCCTGCTCACCGACAGGGTTGTCCTCCGTCGTGGCGATGGTACCGATAATCAGAATGTGACTGTCAACGGTCTCGCTTTCGGTAAGAATAGGTTCCGTTGGGTAATCGAGAATGGCACGGGCGACCACATATGCCGCTCTACCGATGAGACGATTCTCAACAACATCTTCATCCAGGCCGTCGCTGGCAGCGTCCAGCCGCTCTGTACCGACTCCGTCCGACTCAACGCCAACAACCCGTCTCCTGGCGTCGGTCTCTGGAGCATCGCCGCAGGTCAAGGTCGCGGTAGCTTCGACGACTCCAACGACCCGCATACCTACGTCCACGATCTCGGCATGGGCAACAACGTCCTCGTCTGGACAGTCAACTACCTCGAGTGCCCGTCTACCGATACGGTCGTCGTCCTCAACAACCGTCCGACGCCCGCCAAGATCCTCGATGGTGCTGGCATGCGCAACCTCTGCGGCACTGACGAGACTGTCATCTCGGGTAGCTCGCTCGCCAAGCTCGACCCAAGCACCAACCTCTACGAGTATGGTGAATGGCAAGTAGCCGAGGGCGCAGGTAACATCATTAGCCCGCAAAGCTCTACGACGCGCATAACCGACATTCCGTTCAACGTTAAGGGCAACCGATACAACTGGGTCGTCCGTCGCGTCTACAACGAGAGCTTCACTTGCGTCGACTACGCTACCGTCACTGTCTACAACAATACCATCTCTGCCGATGCCGGTGAGGATGACCTCATCTGCGGTACTGAGTACGACCTCAAGGCCACCAACCCGACCCCAGGTGTCGGTGAATGGTCCATCGTCGGTGCGGCAAGTGCTGGCAACTTTGTCGACAAGAACAACCCGTCTACAAAGATCATCGGTCTCGCCAATGGCGCCAACGTCCTCAAATGGTCTGTAAGCTACAACGGCTGTAGCAGCGAGGATGAGATCAAGATCTACAATGGTAACCCGTCTACTCCTAATGCAGGCGATCCTCAAGACATCTGTAATACCTCTGGTGTTGAGGAGGATATGGTTACTCTCAACGCTGCCGTTCCTGAGCTCGGCATCGGTCACTGGATGACAATGGCCGGTAGCGCCAACTGGGATGAGGATACCACCTCGTTCGTAGACAACAGCTGGCTCATCCACGAGGCTGAGAAGGAGCAATGGTCTGCTTCCCAAAAGGCTATGATCGACACCGACATCCCAGCCGACGACCCGTCTCGCGTTTGGTACGATGACCGCACCAACCAGTGGGCGCAGTCCATGGAAAGCAACCTCTACAACCCGACTGCCCACGTCAAGATCGGCAAGGGCGACAACACCTACCGTTGGAGGGTCGACAAGAGGAACGCTGTGCCAATCCAGCTCAAGACATGGGATGGTCTCGCGGATAGTACCTATGTCATCCGTACCATCACCTGCTCGCTCTACGACGATGTTGTCATCAGCAACCTCAACCCGAGCGATCCTGAGGTCGGTGAGGATCAGGTAATCTGCCGCAACAACTTCGAGCTTACTGCCGTCAAGCCTACATACGGCACTGGTCTTTGGACCATCGACGGTCGTGGCGGTGCCAACATCGCCAACCCGAATGCGCACGACAGTAAGGTTACCAACCTTGCCTACGGTGAGACCATCTTCAAGTGGACTGTCTCCGTCAACGGCCAGTGCTCTAAGTACAAGGTGCTCCACGTCCACAACATGGAGGCCACCAAGGCTAAGGCAGGTCCAAGCGTGCCAATCTGTGAGCAGGAATGGACGCTCGACGCCAACACCCCAATCATCGGCAAGGGTCACTGGGAAGTCGCCTCTGGCAACTACTCGACGCTCGATCCCGATGGCAACGAGAAGGCTTCCTTCTCCGATCCTGAAGATCCTAAGGCAACCGTCACCAACCTCATCTTCGGTGACAATGTCTTCCTCTGGATCATCAAGAACGAGGGTCAGATCCTTGGCAAGAACTACCAGTGTACCAGTATGGATTCCGTTACCATCAACTACCGAGTCCCCGACCAGGCAGTCGCTGGCAACAACCAGACCATCTGTCTCGACCATACTGTCATGAACGCCAATAAGCCTACCTTCGGCACAGGCCACTGGGAGCTTATCCAAGGTGAGGGCGTAATCGTCGACACTGCCGACGCTCATACGCAGGTCACCAACCTCTCCTATGGTGAGAACATCCTCCGTTGGGTTGTCTCCTACCTCGAGTGCTCCACCGACAGCGATGTCGTCATATACAGCCAGAAGGCCGACCCATACGCTGGCGAGAATGACGTCACCTACTCCGACACCTATCAGCTCAACGCTGGCAACCCCGGACGCCTCAGCGGCTACTGGGAGGTTCTCGGCAACGCTGACAACTCCGAGTACGGCGGCTCCAAGATCGAGTTCGACGATAAGACCAAGTTCAACACCTACGTCCACGGTCTGCGCCGAGGTGTCAACACCTTCCGCTGGACCATCGAGACGCAAGATTGCAAGGTCTACGACGAAGTCTCCATCACCTACAAGGTTGTGCCTTCCGCAAGCTTCGACTTTGATAAGGAGGATGGTTGCTTCCCGCTCACTGTCCGCTTCACCGACGCTTCCGTCAACGCCTCCAAGTACAATTGGGACTTCGGTGATGGCACGACATCTACAATCCGCAACCCGACCCACACCTTCCAGCTTCCTGGCAACTATGAGGTCCGCCTCAGCGTTCCTGGTCCTGACGGTCTCTCCAGCGACACCTCTGTCTACATCACGGTCTACGACCACCCTGTCGCAAGCTTCGACGCCGCGCCGCAGCTAGTCTACATCCCTGAGGACAAGGTTCACTTCATCAACCGCAGCACTGGTGCCACCGAGTTCCTCTGGAACCTTGGCGACGGCTCGACTTCTACCGAGAAGAACCCGCTCTACACCTACAAGAACGAGGGCTTCTACACTGTCAGCCTCAAGGTCTGGAACGAGTATGGTTGTGAAGCCGACACTGTCAAGGAGAGCTTCATCGAGGCGCGCCGCGGTGGCTTCATTATCTTCCCGAATACTTTCGCCCCGCGTGCCGACATCTCAGGCGTCAACAGCATCTATGGTGTCAACGCCAACTTCCGACCCGTCTACCAAGACGTCGAGACCTTCAATCTCCAAATCTTCAACCGTTGGGGTCAGCTCGTCTTCGAGACGAAGGACATCAACACTGGTTGGGACGGACGCTTCAACGGCACCATTGTCCCCGAGGGCATCTACACTTGGGTCTCTAAGGGCAGGTTCCTCAGTGGCAAGGAGTACACCAAGTCTGGACAAATCTTCGTGATAAGATAAAGTCCATGACTGCCGCCTCCCAATGGTGCGCATGACGAAACATTTTTTATAGGAATGACGAATAAGGACAAGGAAGACCGACATTCTTCCAGTCCGAAGGGCTAACCGATTTCTCGCGGCCGACGGATTCAGAGTCAGACACACTTCTCTCTTCCGCCAGCCGCGGGGGATGGCCCGAAAGCAACGATGATGAGACATTTGAAGATAAAAGAGCTCTCGGCGGCAATAATGTCGCTTATTGTGGCTGCGGCATCTTTGCTCCTGCCCCTCAATGCAGAAGCACAAGACGCTACGCTCTCACAAAGCTACCAGTCGCCGCTCTACCTCAGCCCCTCTTTCACTGGCCTGACCAACGGCACGCGTTTCTGCTTCAACTATCGCAACCAGTGGCCAGGCATCGGGAGCGCGTACCAGGACTATGCTTTCTCCGCAGACTATTTCTTCAACCGTTTCAACAGCGGTCTCGGTCTCATGTGGTTCTGCGACAATGCCGGCAAAGGCATGCTCCTCGACCACACCATCAGCCTCCTCTACGCCTACGAGTTCCCTTTAACAAAGAACCTCTACGTCCGACCGGGCATCTCCTTCGACTTTAAGAATAAGTCCATCGATCGCAACAAGTTGATCACCTGGTCCGACATCTCCAGCGACGGCGTCGTCACTCCTGGTGGCTACGGCTCCAGTCTCGACATCGAGCGCACCCGCGTCTCCAAGTTCGACGCTTCGGCCTCCGTCATGGTCTACAATGACGACTGGTGGGCTGGCGTAACTTTCAACCACCTCGTCCAGCCAGATATGTCTTTCACCGACTCTAAGGATAAGGTGGGGCTCAAGACTACCGTCTACGGCGGCTATCGCATCACCTACGAGGATAGCTACCGCGGCTCCGAGCCAAAGACTATCACCATATCGGGCAACTACAAGCACCAGTATCAGTTCAACCAGCTCGAGCTCGGTGTCTCATGGTACTACTACCCGATTGAGGTTGGTGTCAACTACCGCGGTCTGTTCTTCAAGGTGGCTGGCGAGATTTCTAACACCGATGCCGTCATTCCAAACCTTGGCATCAACGTCGGTCCTCTCCGCATCGGCTACAGCTACGATCTCACTGTCTCGCAGTTCAGCTCTTTCGGCAATGGCGCGCATGAGGCCTCGCTCATCTACCGTCTCATACCCGACGATATGAAACGTCGCAACTACAAGATGAAGCCTGTTCCTTGCTCCGAGCCTATCATGGGTTATAGCTATTCCGGCAGCGGATCCCGCAAGGCCAAAGCCCGTAAGGGTCTACGCAGATAACAAGATTACGACACAAGAAAAGCCGTCACGCAAATAACTTGCATGACGGCTTTTCTCTTTTTCCTCCCAAACCCTCACTGCCCATTCTCCGTAAACGCCAACGAAAACATTAATCTCCAACCAATGAAGCCACAATTTTTAGCGGCCTTGCTCCCTCTTTCCATCCTCTTCCCTCAAGAATCTTGCGCTCAGACCTATCCTTCGACGCTGACGCTCACCTCCACGATGGGTGCGCCTGTCGAGATGGTACTCGTCGAGGCGGGCTCCTTCTACATGGGTTCTCAATCCTCCGACCCATCTGCCCCAAACTACAACACATACCGCCCG
Organism: Clostridium sp. CAG:343; assembly: GCA_963616565.1. Lineage (GTDB taxonomy): Bacteria > Bacteroidota > Bacteroidia > Bacteroidales > Marinilabiliaceae > W3P20-009. The sequence goes on along the minus strand of CAVEKX010000001.1, from coordinate 312,427 downwards.
TCGTATAACGAGGACGAAGGTCCCGTTCACCAAGTCTCTCTGTCCGCATTCTACATCTGCAAGTACGAAGTGACCAATGAGGTGTGGGCTGATGTCATGGGTGGCGATGTCGATGACGATACCCGCGACTATGCCCATGGCGGAGTCTCCTACTACGACGCGCTCTCTTTCGTCGATGCCGCAGCCTACTCTTACAACAATATCCCGGCCAATTCCTCCATCGCCCTCCCGACAGAGGAACAATGGGAGTACGCAGCCCGAGGTGGCAGCCGCTCCGACTCTTATGTCTTTGCCGGCTCCAATACGGCTAACGATGTCGCCGTCTGGGGTGGGACGACGACTACGCCCACCAAGGTGGGGACTAAAGAGCCCAATGCCATTGGCCTCTACGACATGTCTGGCAATGCGCGCGAGTGGACGCAAACCGACTACTACAACTATTCCGATGGCTCCCCCATCTCCACGTATTACACCACGAAAGTCCAGCGAGGCGGCGACACTGGCTCTCGCTTCGCCAATCTCGTTACCGTCTCCAACCGCGCATACTCTAAAGTTGACTATGCCGCGCCCGAGTTCGGTCTCCGTTTCGTAATCAATCTCCCTGAGCAGTCTACCGCCATCACAGAAGCAAAAACAGCAATCCCGCCACATCCGACTCTCGTCATCCGTGGCGGCAAGATCCTTGTCTTACAGCCCGACGGCAAGTATGTGGATATGGCGGGGCGCCAGTGTCGTCCCTAAGGATTTGTCAGTAGGGTGGGGGAAAAACTAAACCTCCGACTTATACAACTCAACAATATTGCTTGCCATATTGACCAGCTCTTTGGCGACAGGCGCAGGCTCAAGCACTTTAACTTGCCCACCATAAGACAATATCTGTTGGTAAAAATCTAATGTCGGGCGGACGCGTACTTCAAAGCGCGTCCGCCCGTTTATAATATCCTGATTGTCGCGCTCCTGCTCGCGCTGTGAAACGTGGATTGGCAAGGTCCTGAGGTAATTGGCAAACTTCCCGTATGCGGCCACGACGACGCGCTCCACGGGTTTACCTATGTCTGTTATTATGCCGCAGCAACCCTCAAAATATTTCTCAACGTCAAAGTCCTTGTCCACTTCGAACGTCCAATCCGTCTCTCCAAGGTGCTCTATGCGATCCAATGCGTAGTTGCGCAGATGCCCATGTTCGCTGTTTTTCGCCACAACGTACCACCTTCGCCTACTCACTTTCAATGCGTATGGCTCAATAAGCGTGGTCGACATACCGTCCTCAAACATGCTGTGATACTCCATCCGCAGCACCATGTTCTGCCGCATGGCGTTAGTGATGGTCGGCAGCCACTGCCGCCCCGATGGTATGTCTTCAAAGAGGATGCGCCCCGTGAGGCTCTGATCTGCTTTTAGTTGGTTGAGCGTGGCGTACGAGTCGAGAAGCCAGTTGCGCATGTCGTTCATCTGGTCGAGACCGGGGATGCAATATGTGTCGTTGCCCGTGTCGCACTCGATGTCTATGCCGAAAATGTCGGCTATGGCCTCCCTGTGCCGGTGAAATGTCCTCACGGGAAACGGCTCGCCGTCAGGGTTTAGCGACGTCTCCCTGCGCCACGCGTCGGCAATGTCAGAGAATTTGACGTTGCGATGGTTGCGCACATACTCGATCAGCCACACATAGCGACCGAAGAGATAGTTCCGCATAATTCAACTTGTTTAATAGTTAGCTGTGCGAAAATACCACTTTTATTTATGATTTACACCATCTTATGGCATGAGGCTTCAACGTCGGCGCCATTTTTTAGGCAAAAAAATTCGCAGGTCATTCCTGCTTTTCGCATGGAATGACCTGCGGGTCGTGTGATGCTTTTAGCCTTTAGTGTTCTTTCAGGTCGACGAACCATATCGAGCCGTCGCCCGATGCGAAGAAGTCACCGCGAGTGGTGGTCGCCACAAGGTCGCAACCGTCTTCGCCAATGCTGCGGAACTCGCCTACGCTGTTGTTCCCGCAAAAACGCTCGGTCCACTCGATGCCGTCAGGAGAACTCTCAAGCCTCCTCGGATCTGAAGGGCTGATTCGTATCGTCTCTTCGCCCCATGTTACTGAGTTTGCCATTTTTTCGTTACTCTCTAATTTGTTAGTGTTTTTATGTTTCTCGGATTTTGTGGTAGCAAAGTAAGACGCTCGATGCGCCAAACTATGTCACTTTATACTCAATTTTCTGTCTTTTGTTGTCCTCTTTGAAGCTTTTTCTTCTCTTCAGCCCTCTCCTCTACATCTTTCGTGCCAAGAATGACCTTTCTCCTTTCCGTCAACGCTCCATCCGACGTTAACATTATCCAATTGTCAATTTGTAAATTGCGGATTGCAATCCGATAAGTTATCTTCGCGTACGATTTATCCTTATCATGGCAGACAGCAAAGAGATACTCGAGGAACTCGCCCAAGAAGGTTACGAGCACGGCTTTACGTCCAATATTGAGACAGATACCATCGCCCCTGGCCTCAATGAGGACGTCGTCCGACTCATTTCAGCCAAGAAGGGAGAGCCTCAGTGGATGCTCGATTTCCGACTCAGAGCTTTTGCGCAACTGCAAAAGATGGAGCAGCCCCGATGGGCGCATTTGCGAGTCCCGACGGTCGACCTCCAAAAAATTATATACTACGCCGCGCCTAAGAAGCGTGAGCAACCCGGCAGCCTCGACGAGGTGGACCCCGAAATCAAGAAGACGTTCGACCGCCTTGGCATCCCCGTCGCCGAGCAAGAGAAGCTCGCGGGGGTGGCCGTCGATGCGGTCCTCGACTCCACAAGCGTCTCGACAACCTACCGCGAGCGTCTCGCCAAGGACGGCATCATCTTCTGCTCCATAAGCGAGGCCGTCAAGTCCCATCCCGACCTCGTGCGCCGATACCTCGGCACCGTCGTCTCCTATGCCGACAACTATTTTGCGGCCCTCAACTCCGCAGTCTTCTCCGACGGCTCCTTCGTCTATATCCCTAAGGGCATCCGTTGCCCAATGGATCTCTCCACCTATTTCCGCATCAATGCCCAAAACACGGGTCAGTTCGAGCGCACGCTCATCGTCGCCGATGATGACGCCTACGTCAGCTACCTTGAGGGCTGCACTGCGCCAATGCGCGACGAGAACCAGCTCCACGCCGCCATCGTTGAGATTATAACTGAAAATCGTGCCGAGGTCAAGTACTCTACCGTACAAAACTGGTATCCCGGCGACAAGCAAGGGCGAGGTGGCATCTACAACTTCGTGACCAAGCGCGCTCTCTGTCGTGGCGAGCGTTCCAAAGTCTCTTGGACGCAGGTCGAGACGGGTTCTGCCATCACGTGGAAATACCCCTCTTGCGTCCTCAAAGGCGACGGCTCAATAGGTGAGTTCTACTCGGTCGCCATGACCAATAATTATCAGCAGGCCGACACGGGTACGAAAATGATCCACCTCGGGCGCGACACCCATAGCACCATCATCTCCAAGGGCATCTCCGCAGGGCATAGCGAAAATTCTTACCGCGGTCTTGTCAAAGTGGCTGCCTCCGCTGAAAATGCGCGCAACTACTCACAGTGCGACAGCCTCCTGATGGGCGACAAGTGTGGTGCGCACACCTTCCCCTACTCCGACGTGGCAAACCCGACGGCTCAGATTGAGCATGAGGCCACGACGAGCAAAATCAGTGAGGACCAGCTCTTCTACTGCAACCAGCGCGGCATCCCGACCGAGGAGGCCGTAGGTCTCATCATCAACGGCTACGCCCGCGATGTCCTCAAGCGTCTCCCTATGGAGTTCGCTGTCGAGGCCCAAAAACTTCTCTCCATTTCACTCGAGGGCAGCGTAGGTTAATGCGTCTCTCTCTCCAACTGTAAAACGCAATCTGATAAACACAGATGTTAAGCATAAAAAATCTTCACGCCTCCGTCGATGGCAAGGAAATCCTCCGCGGCATAAACCTCGAAGTTAAAGCCGGCGAGACCCACGCCATCATGGGTCCCAACGGCTCCGGCAAGAGCACCCTCTCTGCCGTCCTGGCAGGAAACCCAATATATACCGTTACAGACGGCTCCGTCACTCTAAATGGTAAGGACCTCCTCGGTCTGAAACCTGAGGAGCGCGCAAATGAGGGCATTTTCCTTTCATTCCAATACCCGGTCGAAATACCCGGCGTCTCCATGGCTAATTTCATGAAGGCTGCCGTTAATGGCAAACGCAAGTACCAAGGTCTTGACCCTCTTTCCGCATCTGAGTTCCTTAAACTCATGAACGAGAAGAAGAAACTCGTCGAGATTGACTCTAAGCTCACCAACCGCGCAGTCAATGAGGGTTTCTCGGGCGGCGAGAAGAAGAAGAACGAGATTTTCCAGATGGCGATGCTTGAGCCTTGCCTACGCATCCTCGACGAGACAGATTCGGGTCTCGATATCGACGCACTCCGCATCGTGGCAGGCGGTGTCAATAAGCTCAAGACACCCGACAACGCCACAATCGTAATCACCCACTACCAAAGGCTCCTCGACTACATCGTCCCCGATTACATACACATCCTCTACCATGGTCGCATCGTCATGACGGGCGACAAGAGTCTTGCTCTCGACCTCGAGAAGCGCGGCTACGACTGGATTAAGGAGCAATTCCCCGATTAGGAGGTCGGCCAATGTATATGCAAAGACGCAATCATCTGGCTGAAATCTTGGCAGCGACGCCCAAGGGCGAGTATTACCTCTATACCGATATGGCCGCCGCCCTCGCTGGTGTTGATCCCGTGCGTCCGGCTGGAATTACAGTCGACGGAGCTGCTGTGGCTCTGCAACAACCCGACGACGTCGCTGCGCAGCGTGATGCCACTTTGGATTTCTTGGCAGATACTGTCAAGTCCACTCCCGACACCCAGCTCTATCTCGATTTTCTCGCCAATGCGGCGACTCCGTCCATTGCGCAGGTTGCGCTCTCAGCAGAACATCGTTACGAAATATGCGTGAATGCCCCTGCCTCCGATGCCGCGCTCTGCGTTCAGAGGCTGGTGCTTGATGTCCCGTCACTTGTCTCAGCTGAAGCTGTCGTCAGGGTCTCCTCTCTTTCGGCTCTCCTATTGCAACTCAAAGTGAATGTGGCTGCTGGCGCTTCGTTCCGTCTCGTTGTCCTTCAAGATGGCGAGGCTGACAAGAAGATCTTCTCACGCACAACTCTTGATCTTGCAGCCGATGCCCATGCCGATGTCACGTTTGTAAACCTCCATCCCGCCCTTGCGCGCAACGAGGTCAAATGCGGTATCCACGATAAAGGAGCCGACCTCCGCCTCAATGGACTTTATGTCGTTGGTGATGGTCAACAGGTTGACAACGAGACGCTTGTTGAGCACTATGCAGGTCATTCCTCCTCCTCACAACTTTTCAAAGGCATTGCGCATGGCAATGGTCGCATGGCTTTTGGTGGCTTGATTCTCGTCAAGCCCGATGCTCAGAAGACGGCAGCCGAGCAGACCAACCGCCATATGCTCGCGTCTCGTGAGGCTCGCGCCTATGCCAAGCCACAACTCGAGATTTATGCCGACGATGTCAAATGCTCCCACGGCGCTACGACCGGACAGATAGACCCCGCACAACTCTTCTACATGCAGCAGCGCGGCATCGACGAGGCTACAGCCCGACGCCTTTTGGCTGCCGCCTTTGTTGGTGAGGTTGTCGACATGATCCCATTCTCTGACATCCAAGACCAGTTGCGCGCTCGTCTCACTGGCGAGTCCGACGCCCAATAATTTCCTAATCATGCCTTACGATATCGACAGCGTCCGTGCGCAATTCCCAATCCTTGCCGAGAAAGTCTACGGCCGCCAGCTCGTATATCTCGACAATGCCGCGACAGCGCAAAAGCCACAGTGCGTAATCGACGCTTACGATGACATCTATCGTCGAGTAAATGCCAACATCCACCGCGGCGTACACCATCTCAGCAACGTCTGCACCACGCTCTACGAGGATGCCCGCAAGACTGTCGCCTCTTTCCTTGGCGCGTCCGACCCTTCCGAGATTGTCTTCACTCGCAATACGACCGAGGCCATAAACCTTGTTGCCTACGCATGGGGCGATAAGTTCGTTGGCGAGGGCGATGAGATTATCGTCACGACGCTCGAGCACCATTCCGATATCGTACCCTGGCAGCTCCTTTGCCAACGTCGCGGGGCTAAGCTCCGTGTCCTCGACATTAATGAAGACGGTTTTCTCCAGGTAGATCGACTCCAGTCGCTACTCAACGATCGCACCCGACTCGTCTGCGCCGCTCATGTCTCCAATGTCATGGGCACTGTCAACGATGTCCGCAAGATCGGCAAGCTCGCCCATGCGGCAGGCGCGCTCTTCCTTGTCGATGGTGCGCAAAGTGTCCCACACATGGCGGTTGATGTTAAGGAGCTCGATTGCGATTTCCTCGCCTTCTCGGGTCACAAGCTCTACGCTCCTCTCGGCTCAGGCGCGCTATATGCTCGACGCTCGCTTCTCGATGTCATGAACCCCTGGATGGGAGGAGGCGAGATGATCGACAAGGTCTCTTTCTCCGGCACAACCTTCGCCGAGCCACCCTTGAAGTTCGAGGCTGGAACTCCCGACTATGCTGCCGCCATCGCCCTTGCTGCCGCCATCCGTTTTGTTCAGTCTATCGGCATGGACAATATCGAGGCGCAAGATGAGGCTCTTGCCAAGCGCACCATCGAAGGGCTCGAGTCTATCGGCGGTATCCGCATAATAGGTCGTGGCGGTCGTCACTCAGGAGCTGTCTCCTTCCTTATCGACGGTGTTCACCCCTACGACGCGGGCATGATTCTTGACAAGATGGGCATAGCTGTCCGTACGGGTCACCATTGCGCTCAGCCTCTTATGGAGCGTTTCGGCATAAGCGGCACGGTGCGCGCGTCTTTCGGCGTCTATACCAATGATACGGATATCGACGCTCTCCTCAATGGCGTCCAGAGGGTGAAGTCCATGTTCGCCTGATGCCGTCAGTCTGCGCACCAAGGGTGCGTAAGCCTAAATAACCACATGGGGGATGCCTCCGTATGCGGGGTTTAGTTTAATTTCTCCGCTATTGTCTCTGCTTTGATTGCCCTTTCCGCTAAAAACAAATGAAATGTTAGAATTTATCCATTATGCCGGTCCGATCGTCGTGGGCGGTGTTATTGGTTACGGAACTAATTTGGTGGCCATCAAGATGCTCTTTAGGCCACGTGATCCTCATTTCCTTTTCGGTCATAAATTACCATTCACGCCAGGTATGATTCCTAAGAACAAGGCGCGTCTGGCTGCTGGCATAGCCTCCATGGTCAGCAATAAACTCATGAGTGTCGAGGTCATGGCAGATGCACTTCTTTCTGACACAATGATTGAGAAGGTGCGCCAAAAGGTGCATGGCGTAATCGCATCATACCAGGCTGACGACCGAACATCCCGCGAAGTGTTGTCCTCGCTCTTGGGAGAGGATGTTGTGAGGCGAGTTGAGCAAGCAACTCTTGATGCCATCGATGCCAAGGTGACGGAAAAAATGACAGACCCTGCCATGGCGACCACAATCACGCAGAAGATAATGGAAGCCTTGAATGAGAGCCTCAGCTCCAATCCGCTGCTCTCTATTGGAGCCAGCATTTTCAGCGGTAAAATAAAGTCAATGGTGTCGGATGTAGTCTCCAAAATGCTGCGTGAGAAGGGAGTGCCGGTGGTGTCGCAAATGATTCACTCTGAGGAGGATAAGTTCCTCTCCAAACCCGTGTCGCAACTGCTCAAAGGTAGGGAGCAAATGCTGCGTAGTTTGGAGGATGGTGTCGTTGAGGCGTACAAAAGGGTTTTGCCCCAGAAGTTGCCCGATCTTTTGCAGACAATAGACATCTCTAAAATAGTTGAGCAGCGCATCATGGGTATGGATACGATGGAGATGGAACGCATGATTCTTGACGTATGCGATAAAGAGCTTAAGGCAATCACTTGGTTCGGTGCTTTACTTGGAGCGATCATGGGTTGTGTCAACATATTCTTCTGACGTATAGTCGCCTTTTTCCTCTTTTTCTCATTCGGTTGCGAACAGGGCGAACGAATTACTTGTACTTTCCGCTCTTTTTTGCGTGAAATCTTATCATTAAGGGCTTTAAGCATAGGCTTACCTCCCCATAGGTAAAGAGGAATGCGTATGGTGCTAACTTATTGATATATAATTATTTACTCCAAATATTCCTCTGCTTTTTATCTCTTCTTCTCTTTTTTGCGCATTGCTCAGACTCGTTTTCCGTCCATAATGCGTCGGGTGGCTAATCGGTTGCTTTTTGTTAATTTTGGTCGTTAAGACTCAAAGAAACACCATTTTAGATGGAGCAAAATAATAAGTTGTCAATAGGGGAGAAGCTCGCATACGCTCTCGGCGATGCCTCGGCCAACATCGCATGGCGCGGTGTGTCTACTTTCCTCCTTATTTTCTATACCGACGTATTCGGGCTTGCGCCAGCCATCGCGGGTCTGGTTCTTCTCGTCGGTCGTTTCACCGACGGCATCTCAGATATCCTCATGGGTGTAGTTGGCGATCGCACCCACAGCAAGTATGGTCACTTCCGCCCCTGGATCCTGTGGACGGCAATACCTCTTGGTGTCACACTCTCTCTCATTTTCACGGCTCCAGATTGGTCGCAAGAGGCCAAGGTGGCATACGCCTTCATCACCTACATCCTCTTCATGGTCATCTATACGGCCAACAATGTCCCATACGGCTCACTTATGGCCGTCATGACCCCCGACGATAAGGAGCGTACGAGCCTCAGCTCTTTCCGTATGGTCGGTGCATTCGCTGGTGGCATGCTCGTGCAGGGCGCGCTCTTGTTTCTCGTGGCGCACTTCGGCAACATCAACCCGACTGTCGAGGTTGAGCAGGTCGACGATGCCCAGTATGCCGTGACTTTCTCTGCAACAGAAGACTATCAAAAGGTCAAAATATCAACCGACGACGGCATTGCCCAGTTCGTTTGGGCAGACTCTCTCGGCGTGCAAGGTGCTTCTGTAGCCGCTGCTAAGAATCTGTCAGTCAAGGCTGGTGAGTCTTACCGATTCATCGTGACAGGTCAGAAAGGTCTTAGTGCGGACGATATTTCCATCATCGACCAGAGCCGCGGATACAGCCACTCTATGTACCTGATGTCCGTCATCCTTGTCATCGCGCTCCTCATAACATTCCGTTTCACTCGTGAGCGCGTGTCTCCTCCTGCCGATCAGAAGACCGACATTAAAGCCGACCTCAAGGATCTCATCCACAATAAGCCATGGGTGGTGCTTCTCTTCGTAGGTCTCTTGTTCAACATCTACAACAATATCAAGCAGGGCATCACCGTCATGTACTTCTCTCACTATGTCCATGACCAGTTCCTCGCCGCAACCTATATGGTTCTCCTCATGGTCGCCTCTATCGGTGGCGCAATGTTGACGACCCCTCTTGGTCGCCTCATGGGCAAGAAGAATTTGTTCATCATGGCGCTCGTGGCGACAGGTGCGATAAATGCTCTCATCGCCTTCTGCGGACCTAAGGACGTGGCTGCGATATTCACCATCGGCATCGCGAGTGAGGTCTTTGCCGCCTTCCTCCCGACTCTCTTCTTCGCCATGCTTGGTGATGCTGCCGACTATTCCGAGTACGTTAACGGCCGTCGAGCCACAGGTCTCGTCTATGCGGCAGGTTCGTTTGCCACTAAGTTTGGTGGCGGCATAGCAGGTGCCATCATCGGTCTCGTCCTCGGCTACTTCGGCTACGTGGGTACCGACCCCGCGACCTATGTCGCTGCGCAGCCAGGTCTCGTCATGCTGATGAGTTGGGTTCCTACCATCATCGTTGTCATCGGAGCCCTTGTCATGCTCATCTACCCTCTTGACCAGGATAAACAGGACAGGATAACGGCCGAGCTGGAGACAAGACGCCAACTTGCAGTAAAGAAATAAGCCCCATACATAAGAAATCAATTTAAGAACAGCACGATATGAAGACTTTTGGTCATTTTGACGACGCTAATCGCGAGTACGTCATAACAGACCCCAAGACCCCTTGGCCTTGGATAAACTACCTCGGCAACGAGGACTTCTTCTCCCTTATCTCTAACACTGCCGGCGGCTACTCGTTCTTCAAGGATGCCAAGTTTCGCCGCATCACCCGCTACCGCTATAATGGTGTCCCTATGGACAATGGCGGTCGCTACTTTTACATCAATGACAACGGCACCGTCTGGAGCCCAGGTTGGAAACCTTGCAAGACCCCACTCGACAGCTATGAGTGCCGTCATGGCATGGGTTATACCCGCATCACTGGCTCTAAGAACGGAATCGAGGCTTCTGCCCTCTTCTTCGTCCCCCTCAAGACTCTCGCCGAGGTTCAGAAACTGACCCTCACCAACAAGAGCAACGAGACCCGCAAGCTGAAGCTCTTCTCTTTCGAGGAGTGGTGCCTCTGGAATGCCGCTACCGACATGGAGAACTTCCAACGCAACTTCTCCACTGGCGAGGTCGAAATTGACGGTTCCGTCATCTATCACAAGACAGAATATAAGGAGCGTCGTAACCACTACGCTTTCTATAGCGTCAACACCCCAATCGACGGCTTTGATACTGACCGCGAGACTTTCATCGGTCTCTATAACGAGTTCGCACTCCCTCAAAATGTCGAGGCTGGCAAGCCATCCAACAGCGTAGCTCATGGTTGGAGCCCTATTGCGAGCCATTATATCGAGGTTGAGCTGAAGGCTGGCGAGAGCCGTGACTTCATCTTCCTCCTTGGCTATGTCGAGAATGAGCAGGACAAGAAGTACGATCCCGCCGGTCGCCGCGAGGGTCTCCTTACCAGTCTTGGCGAGCTTGACCGCACCATCGTCAACAAGGAGAAGGCCAAGGCCATCATCAACGCTTTCGACACAGCCGCCAAAGTCGACAAGGCTTTCGACGAGCTCCGCGTATACTGGGACGACCTCCTCGACCGCTTCTCTGTCAAGAGCGGTGACGAGCGTCTCGACCGCATGGTCAACATCTGGAATCAGTACCAGTGCATGGTGACCTTCAACTTCTCACGCTCCGCATCTTTCTTCGAGAGCGGCATCGGTCGTGGCATGGGCTTCCGCGATTCCAACCAGGATCTCGTAGGCTTCGTTCACCAGATTCCTGCCCGTGCGCGTCAGCGTATCATCGATATCGCCTCCACCCAGTTCCCCGATGGCGGTTGCTACCATCAGTACCAGCCTCTCACGAAGCGCGGTAATAACGACATCGGTGGTGGTTTTAACGATGACCCCATGTGGCTCATCTTCGGCACGGTTGCCTATATCAAGGAGACAGGCGACTTCTCTATCCTCGACGAGCCTGTTCCTTTCGACAATGTCCCGGGTAGCGAGGTTAGCCTCTTCCAGCACCTTGTCGTCTCTTTCGACCATGTCGTCAAGAACCTTGGGCCACACAAGTTGCCTCTCATCGGTCGTGCCGACTGGAATGACTGCCTCAACCTCAACTGCTTCTCGTGGGATCCTAACGAGAGCTTCCAGACGACTGAGAACAAGACCGAGGGCAGCAAGGCTGAGAGCCTCATGATCGCAGGTCTCTTTGTCGTCTGCGGTCGCGACTACGTCGAGCTCTGCCAGCAACTTGGCAAGAAGGACGAGGCTGCCCGCGCTCAGAAAGCTATCGACGAGATGGTCAACGCTGTCAAGAAAGATGGTTGGGATGGCGAGTGGTATCTCCGCGCCTACGACTTCTTCGGCAACAAGATCGGCTCTAAAGAAAACGAGGAAGGCAAGATCTTCATCGAGAGCCAGGGCTGGTGCACCATGGCTGGCATCGGTAAGGAAGAGGGCATGGTCGACAAGGCTCTCGACTCCGTCAAGAAATACATGGATTGTGAGCACGGCATCGTCCTCAACTGGCCAGCCTTCACAACCTACCATGTCGAGATGGGCGAGATTTCTTCCTATCCCGCTGGCTACAAGGAGAATGCAGGTATCTTCTGCCACAATAACCCATGGGTCATCATCGGCGAGACTGTCGTCGGTCGTGGCAACGACGCATGGGAGCACTACGCCAAGATCTGCCCAGCGTTCATCAAGGACCAGACCCTCCACAAGGTCGAGCCTTATGTCTACAGCCAGATGGTTGCAGGTAAAGATGCGGCACGTCCAGGCGAGGGTAAGAACTCTTGGCTCACGGGTACCGCTGCTTGGAACTGGTACACCATCACCCAGTTCATCCTTGGCGTGAAGCCAACCTACGATGGCATCCTCATCGACCCTTGCATCCCCAGCACCATGAAGGGCTACACCATCACGCGTAAGCTCCGTGGCGCAGAGTATGACATCACTGTCCGCAACGAGAGTGGCGCGCAGAAGGGCGTCAAGTCCATCACTGTCGACGGCAAGCCCATCAGCGGCAACGTCATCAAGCACAGCGAAGGCAAGCACGTAGTCGAGGTCGTCATGTAATTCCTTAGGCTGTTCATTATTATCAATATTCGACCAGTCGCTTGCACTGCGCAAGTGGCTGGTCGTTTTTTTGACCTTATGTCATAGACAAAGTGGCGGCGTCAGTCGAAAAAATCCGACTGACGCCGCCACTCGTTTGCTATGTTTCTCTATTTCAGCTCTTTGTAGTCGGATATGTTCTTCACTCCGACAATCTTGTTTTCGGCAATCTCGCGAGCGAGGAGGTGCTTCAGCTCCAAAGCCGTCATGCTAAATGTCGGCACGAAGTCTTCCGATGCGGCATACTCCTCAATCGAGCGGATAAATTGTTTACCCTCAATGGTGTTGCTAATCTTGTTGAAGTCTGTCATGCAGACAAGTACTTTGCCCTTGCCGACTTTCACACCGAATATGACGCCCAACTTATGGTTGCGGTTCACGTTGTCGATAGCCATGACTGTGGGTTGCAGCGTCGCTGGTGTGCCGTCCAAGATGAGCGGACGAGTGGCTCGGGAAATCGCCCACCATTGGAAGTCACTATGGCTTTCTGTCGGGAATGTCTTGAACAACGGACATTTGTCGTCAATAAGGTAGCCGAGCGTTCCTGGCGACACCTCTTTGCCGTTGTTTTCCGAGATGCTCTTGAACATCGCATAGTTCCAGTAGTCCGTGATGAACATTCCGCCGACGGTTTGGTGGCTTACGCTCTTGTGGTCGGGGGTGAGCAGGCAAGTAGCCCCATCCTCCACGGCTTTCAAAAGCGCGTCGGTTAATCGGCTCGCACGGATGACGTTTGTCTTTTTAGCAGTCGGCAGGGTGGGGTAGGCCCATACGTCGTAGCTGTTCACGTTGTTGCCCAACGCAAGGGTCAGTTTCAGTGCCGAAGCCTTGTCTATTTTGCTGAGGTCGGCTACAATCTTGCCGACGTTATGAACGTTGCCTTGGGCAGCCGACGCTTTGAAGCATCCTTCGGCGACTGTGTCGTCGGCTTGGCAGAGTGTCCAGCGCAACGTGTCGCCCATTATGTCGTTTTGTGAATAATTGGCTACGGCAACGTCGGCATTAAACTTCTCGCTCGTTGAGAATGTCAGTTTGTCCATCAGTGCGAGCGGTACGATTGGTGAGCAGAAGCTTCGCCATTCGTCGGGCGTGATTAGCCCCTTGCTCTCCATAAATGGGTCGAGTATGCCGACAAGCGCGCCGCCTTGACCAGGATAGTCTTGCAAATCAAGAAGTTGGAAGCCTCCATAGTCGGGCGTGCGGAGGTTCATCTCGATGTCCGCCTTATAGAGTTTCACGGCGAATGCGCCAGATGCCTTATGGAACGGGACTGCAAGCGAGTCCAAATGGTTGGGACGCAGTGCGGCTCGGAAGTTTATGAGATTCAGCGGTTTAAGTACGCCATTGTATTTGGCGATCTCCGCATAGTCGGGGTATATCTGGTATTGGCACGTCTCGTGACCTACGACGGGAACGCTCGATTTACCATTGGCTGCCGCAAAGGTCATACGTGTGTTGGGTTTCGTGCCATTCATGATGCCGAACTCGTCAGCGTCGGCAAGTGAGAACGATGCGCGCGTATGACCCTCTAATGGTGTCGGAGCCCATCCCATGCGGCAGGTCACATGGAAGTCTTCGCCCTTCAAGTCGCCCATCCAGCCCAGGAAGTTGTTCGAGCCGAACGCGTAAAGGTGGCGAGGGTCTGCCTTACGAAGTCCGTCGACCATTTGGCGCATGACGACAGTGTCGCCGCTAAGCTCGTTGCCCAACGCCATCATGACGAATGACGGGTGGTTGCCATACTCGCGGACGATGCGCAAGCCCTCGTCATACAGGTAGTTGTTGAGCTTCAACGACGCCTCGCTCGTGTTGCTTGGCTTCAGCTCTCCCCAGTAGGGCAATTCGGGTTGCAGGTAGATGCCGACCTCGTCGGCAGCGTCGAAGGCTGCCGCTGGCGGTGTCCACGAGTGGAATCGGTAGTGGTTGATGCCGTACTCCTTTGCCGTCTTGAACACCTTAATCCATGACTCTTTATCCATAGGGGCATAGCCCGTCAGCGGGAATACGCACGCGTCATGCTTGCCGCGCAAGATGGTCGGCTGCCCGTTGACCACAAACTGCCGTCCTTGCGTCTCGAACGTGCGGAAGCCCAGTCGCTCCTGCTTCTTGTCGACGCCATCTTGGCTGTCGAGGGTCAGGTCGGCAACGTATAGCGGCTGCTGAAATTCGCTCCACAGCTCGGCCTCCTCCATAGGGATTGTGAGGGTCGTCTTGTTCTTGCCGCGTTTCAAGCTCACCTGTATCGTGGTGGCTGTCTGACGGATAGCGTCGCCTGTGCTGATGGGGTAGGGTAGGCATTTGGCGTCGATGGTCGCCTTCGCCTCATGCGATGACTCGATTTCGATATCTATTTTCACGCTGCCCCATCCGACGCGGGTGCCTTCGTCGTTAATCCCGATGCTGTCGATGGTTGGCGTGACGGTGACGTGGTTCATGAATGTCTTGGCCATAGAGCGTAGGGCTATTTCGCCGACCGCGCCGTTCCAGTTGGTTTGCGTCGCCTCGGTAATGGCGTGCGAGCCTCCTATGGCTGCCAATATGTCGCCACCCTTGTCGTCTGTGCGGTTGTCAATCTTTAGCTTTATGGTGTGTCGCCCGGCCCGATAGTTCGACAGGTCGTATACGTGGGGTGTCAATAGCTGTGTCTGATGGCCGATGCTGTCGCCGTCGACCCACAACGTCGTGGGCTTGGTGCGCTCAATGAAGAGCTCTATGTGCTTGCGGTCCATCGTGGCGGGGATGATTATGTCACCCGTGTACGTCAGGTCGCTTATCAGTGAATGCGATCGGCTCAGTCGGGTGTCTTCAGACAGGTTGCTTATCGTGTCGCCAATGCCGGCCTCGTCTGTCGTGCCTGGCAATTGTACTGGCCCGAGCTCCGTCTGCCACTTGCCATCGAGGCTCACTTTGTGGCGAGAGTAGCCCCCTGTGCATGCCGTGGCTGTGAGAGCCAAGGCCACTATTAGCAGTTGTTGGGTCTTCTTCATTATTATTATATATGTGTTTGAGTTTTTGTGCTTTATGCCGTTACAACACTTTCTTCTTGCCTAAGTACTTCTGCCTGAACTCCGTAGGCGTCAGTCCCTGCTTTTTCCTGAATGTGCGGTTGAAGTTGCTTATGTTGTTGAAGCCGTTCGAGAAGCATATCTCGCTGATGCTCATGTCCGAATCGACCATCTGGCGCGCTGCGAAGCCTATTCGTATCTCGTTGAGGAAGTCAATAAAGCTTTTGCCTGTTCGCTGCTTTATGAGGCGCGTGACGGAGACATTGCTCATGTTAAGTATATTCGCTGCGTCGCCTAATGTTATTTTATCTCGATAGTGTTGGACGATGAAGTCGTGAATGCGCTCGATGCGGTTGTCTGTCGATGCCGTCGTGTCGCTTTGGAACGAGTTGTTGGCCAGCACTCTCTGACCAGGGCTTTCTGCTAAAAAACGTAATAGTTTAAGAAACTCGATATACGCCTCGAACCCGCGCGTGCGGCTTACAGCCGTCAGCATCGGCTCTGCCTGGCGTGCTGTCTCTGCGCTGAACAATAGGCCGCTCTCGCTTTTCTTGAGCATCTCGGCCACCCCTTTATATATGTCTTTGTCCAACAGCTCTTGCGGAAAGAGGTTCGCCACGAATTGGACGGTCACCTCGCGCTTGTACGTGTCGTGGTCGCAGTCGCCAACCTTCCATGCGTGGTATAAGTTCGGTCCTACAAGGCAAAGTTCCTGAGGTCCAATGTGTTCGACGCTGTCGCCTACGAACCTTTCGGCTCCCTCGGCATTATATAGGTAGTTGAGTTCGTACTCCGGGTGGAAGTGGATTGGGTATTTGAAGTCTTTTTTCTGGCGGTCAAAGATAAGGATGGCGTCCGTCTTCTCGTTCAGGGCGGTTATCTCGCGCGAGACTGTTGTGGCTTTCATTGTCTTTCTCCGACTTTTAGACGTGTAAACTATTGTTTTCCATATATGACGCTGTATGGAAATATGCTACTATGCATATTCGCTCATATTGTTGTACAATTTTAACGCAAATATTTCATTAATACAAACGAGAGGTGAATATTGTCCGCATTTTTAACCGTTAATATTTAAAGGTTGTTAATAGATTGATTAATTATCATTACAGCATGATAAAATAGTATTTGCCAGCCGTTCGCCTTAAACATAAATTTGCTTTCGATATGGAACGGTAGGTTTCACGGCTGCCGTCAACGTTTATCAAGAACAAAATATTATGAAAAGCAATTCTCGAATCATTCTTCTAGTCTTGTGCTTCATGCTGTCGGCTCTGACGGCGTGGGCGCAGTCAGGGGTTGTGACGGGCGTCGTAACAGACGACACCAATCAGCCCTTGCCAGGAGTTGCTGTCGTCGTGTCTGGCACGACGGTTGGCACAGTAACCGACTTTGACGGTAAATACTCCATCAATGTCGGCAACGCCAAGAAGCTCTCCTTCTCCTTCATCGGCTTCACAAGCGTCGATGAGGCCATCAACGGCCGCTCTACAATCAACGTCCAGCTCCAAAGCGACAGCAAGGAGCTCGACGACGTGGTCGTTGTCGGTTACGGTACCATGAAGAAGAGCGACCTCTCCGGCTCCTCAGTGTCCGTCGGTGAGAGCGCGCTCAAGGGTTCCGTCATTACCAACCTCGACCAGAGCCTCCAGGGCCGCGCTGCAGGTGTCACCTCAGTCTCCACCTCAGGCGCCCCAGGCTCAAGCTCCTCTATCCGTGTCCGTGGACAGGCCACCATTAACGCTAATGCCGAGCCTCTCTACGTCATCGATGGTGTCATCGTCCAGAGCCAAGGCTCCTCCGGCGCTGACTATGGTCTCGGCGACGCTCTCGGCAACGGCTCCACCTCCACCATCTCTCCTCTCTCCACCATCAACCCGTCCGACATCGTCTCCATGGAGATTCTCAAGGACGCTTCCGCAACCGCCATCTATGGTGCTCAGGGCGCAAATGGTGTCGTCCTTATCACCACAAAGCGTGGTAAGAGCGGCGATGCTACCTTCACCTACGAGGGCCTCGCCGCCTGGAACCGTCAGACCAAGCGCCTCGATATGATGGATCTCCGTGAGTTCGCATCTTATTATAAGGAGCTTGCCGAGTCTGGCTCCGCTGGCATCAGCGCAACTCCTGAGGATTACACCTATCCCGAGCTCCTCGGCAAGGGTACCAACTGGCAGGACGCAATCTTCCGTACCGCATTCCAACACCAGCATCAGATCTCCGCGCAGGGCGGCTCTGAGAAGGTTCAGTACTACGTCTCTGGCGGTTTCATCAACCAGGAGGGTACCATCATCGGCTCCAAGTTCCGTCGTATCTCCCTCCGCTCCAACCTCGACGCTAACCTCAAGTCTTGGCTCAAGCTCGGACTCTCCGCTCAATACAGCCAGACCCACGAGCGTTTCACTCTTGCCGACTCTTCTGAGGGCGTCATCACCTATGCGTTGACAACCACCCCAGACCTCCCTATCTACAACATCGACGGCAGCTACTCCAGCGTCTCTAAGGAGGGTTACACCAACCCGAACCCTGTCGCCATGGCTCTCTACAATGACATCCTCCTTGACCGTAAGAAGCTTAGCGGCAACATCTTCGCTGAGGTTAAGCCCGGCGGCGCACTCAAAGAGCGTCTCGTTTGGCACACCGAGCTTGGTTACGATCTCGGCTGGAGCGACGCTGAGCGCTACGAGCCTACCGTCTCCATGGGTACCTACAATCGTTCCCAAAATACCTCTTCTAAGCAGAAGAATTCCAACATCTTCTGGCAGACTAAGAACTACCTCACTTGGTCGGACACTGTCGCTGACGACCACCGCTACACCGTCATGGTCGGCCACGAGGCATGGGAGAGCAAGTACGACTACGTCCAAGCCTCCAATACCGACCTTCCTTCCGACGAGGTTCATAACCCATACCTCGGCACTGGCACACCAAGCATCAGGAACGGCTTTGGCTCCAGCTCCATGGTCTCCGTCTTCGGTCGTCTGACCTACGCCTACTCCGACCGTTACAACCTCACCTACACCTACCGTCGCGATGCCTCCTCCAACTTCGGTAAGGATAATCGTTGGGCTGGTTTCCACGCAGGCGCAGTATCTTGGCGTTTCACCCAAGAGGAGTTCTTCAAGAACCTCGACATTCAGCACATCTTCTCCAACGGCAAGATCCGTGTAGGTTGGGGTCAGACTGGTAACAGCAACATCGGTGGCTACAAGTGGGGCTCTTCTGTCTCCGTCATGGAGTCTGGTCTCGGTAAGGGCTACCGCGTCAGCAACATCCCCAACACCGGTATCAAGTGGGAGACTCAGGAGCAGTGGAACTTCGGTCTCGACCTCGGTTTCTTCAACGACCGCCTCTCCATCACCGCCGACCTCTACAAGAAGGAGTCTAAGGACATGCTCATGAGCCTCCAGCTTCCCTCTTACCTCGGCACTCGTGGCAACGCAAGCTCCGCTCTCGCTGCTCCTTGGGGCAACTATGGTACCATCGAGAACAAGGGTCTTGAGCTCACCGTCAGCGGCACTCCATTCGACAATGGCCGCCTCAACTGGCACTCCGAGTTCCAAATCTCTTGGAATAAGAATAAACTCGTCGCTCTCGACGGTCAGGCAAGCTCCGCAATCGAGGGCTACGGCCAGTGGTCCGACGTCGTCTCACGTACCGAAATTGGTCAGAGCCTCTACAACTTCTACGGCTACAAGACCGACGGCGTCTACAAGGATCTCGCCGACATCCAGAACTCTCCTAAGGAGACAAGCAAGCAGCCTAAGGATGGCGTATCTTACGATCCCAACACCACCGTTTGGGTTGGCGATATCAAGTACAAGGATGTCAATGGCGATGGCGTCATCGACGAGAAAGACCGCACCAACCTCGGCTCGCCAATGCCTAAGTTCACCTTCGGTTGGACCAACACCTTCACCTACAAAGAGTTCGACCTCTCCATCTTCGTCAACGGCTCTTACGGCAACAAGGTCTACAATTACCTCGCTTCACAGATCTCTAACATGAAGTCCGCTTGGGCCAACCAGCTTGGTCTCGTCAGCGACCGCGCTCATGTCGTAGCTATCGACCCAGACAAGGTCTACGACGGCACCAACGGCATCTGGCACTGGTATCAGGACATCTCCAACGTCAAGGTTGAGAACTCCGACACCAACATCCCCCGCGCCACCACTGCCGACCCCAACGATAACGACCGTGTATCCGATCGCTACATCGAGGATGGTTCTTACCTCCGAATCAAGAACATCACCCTCGGCTACACTTTCAAGAAAGAGCTTATCAGCAAGTGGGGACTCAAAAACCTCCGCGCTTACGTCAATCTCCAGAACATCGCAACCTTCACCCACTACACCGGTTACGATCCTGAGATCGGTGCTTCCACCCAAAGCTCCAACGTCTACGGTCTCGACAACGGCCGCTACCCGTCGCCTACCGTCTACTCTGTTGGTCTGAATGTAACGTTCTAATCCTCACACTACACCATGAAATACGGCAACTTTAAATATACTAAAGCCATCGCGCTGATGGCCGTGGCGAGTATCTCGCTCTCGGCTTGTGATGACTTCCTCGACCGCCCTAATGAGGATGGCTACAACGTCGATAACTTCTACCTCAACGACGAGCAGCTCAAGCAGGCTGTCAACCCTATCTACAACTCTCCTTGGTACGACTTCCAGCGCGGCTTCTTCAAGGTCGGTGAGGTCATGGCGGGCAACTATTACTGGGGCTCCTCTCCTTACCTTACCATGACTGTCAACGGCACCGATGACGACCTCGTCAATATGTCTGCGTCTCTCTGGTCTGTCAATGCATATTGCAACACACAGATCAAGAACATCGACGAGAAGGCAGGTTCTGCCTGCACCGAGGCTGGCAAGCTCACCGCTAAGGGCGAGTGCCTTACCCTCAAGGCTTTGGCATACTTCTATCTCGTCCGCAGCTTCGGTGGCGTGCCCATCATCCACGACAACTCCTCTATGATTGCCGACGGCACGTACAACGATGTCTATCGCGCTAAGCCTGAGAACGTCTACGACTACATCGTAAAGACTCTCGAGAAAGCAATCGAGTGGCTCCCCGCCACTAATGATGAGGGCCGTATCGACCGCTACTGCGCTGAGGGCCTTCTCGCTAAGGTATACCTCACGAAGGCTGGTATCTCTGGTACCCTCAACAAGGAGGATCTCCAAATGGCTGTCAAGTACGCTAAGGACGTTAAGGACAACTCCGGTCGTGAGCTCATGGCCAACTATGCCGACATCTTCCGCCTTGCCAACAATACTTGCTCCGAGAGCCTCATCGCTTGGCGTTGGACTGCCGACGGCTCCAACTGGACTCGCCAGAACACTCTCCAATCCGACCTTGCGCCCCAAGGCTTTGACGAGACAGGTGCAACTTGGGGTGGTTGGGCTGGACCATCTATCGACCTCATCCAGGCGTTCGATGAGTCCCCTCTCAACCAAAACCGCAACAATGTCGATGCTCGCCGTAAGGCTACCCTCATGATGGCCGGCGACTTCTACGAGTACTTCTGGACTGACCGCGCAAGCACCTTTAAGAATAGCATGGGCTTCGAGATCTGCGACTTCTACTTTAATGAGGATGCCACGATTCTCGCCGCTCGCGATAACCTCACTGGTGGCGGCACCTTCCAAAGCCCTACTGGTGCTCAAGAAGTTAAGCATCTCGTTGGCGACAATGCCGACCATATTGCCGGTATCGGCTATGGTATGCAGAGAATGTGTACGTCTCTTGCTACCCACATCCTCCGTCTCGCCGATGTCTATCTCGTTCTCGCTGAGGCACAGGCTCTCATCGATGGCGGTACCACCACCAATGCCGATGCCCTTTCTGCTTTCAACGCTGTTCACAACCGCTCTTGCACTTGGAAAGAGGAGACTTCCATCACTTGGGAGCAGATCTGGAAAGAGCGCCGTCTCGAGCTCGCCTGTGAGGGCGACCGCTGGTACGACTTCGTCCGCCTCTCCTACTACAATGCTGCACGCGCTGAGCAAGAGCTTCTCGGTCAAGAGCGTGGCACCTACAATGGCCTCTCCGACGCCTACAAGACTTGGTTCAACAGTGACTACTCTACGTGGGATGTTAGCAGCTGCTCTATCAACAGCAGCAAGCTTAATAGCGTCACCACCTTCATCCTCCCATTCCCCGACACCGACAAGGCCATGAACCCACACCTCCTCGAGGATCCTATCGATGTCGACATCGACCAGTACAACTATTAAAAACTGACTAAGCGATGAAATTTAATATCAAGCATATTGTCCGCTCTGCCTGCCTCTTGTCGCTCGCCACGCTCTCTCTCGTAGCTTGCGAGGATGAGCCAGACAAGTACGAGGTCGCAGACGGCACGCCGGAGGTCATCTACATCTGCATGCCCACCAACAAGGACTCTCTCATCACGTCGGCCTTCACCAACAACCGAGTAGTCCTCATCGGCAACAACCTCCGCTCCATCACCAAGATGTTCTTCAATGATCAGGAGGCGGTCCTCAACAGCTCGCTCATCACCGATCACACTCTCTTCACCACCGTCCCTCGCAGCTTGCCCAACAACCCGACGGACAAGATCTACATGATCAACAACAGTGGTGACACCACGACTTTCGACTTCCGTGTCGACATCGCGGCTCCTCTCCTCTCTTCCATGAGCTGTGAGTATGTTGCTCCGGGCGAGGTCGCCACCATCAATGGCGATTACTTCCTCTCATACAGCAACAGCCCGATGGTTATCTCCATGCCCGACGGCACCGAGGTTACCGATTTCGAGAGCCTCTCGCAGACCTCCGTATCTTTCGTCGTCCCTGAGGGCTGCACCGAGTCCGGCGCAATTTCCGTAACGACAAAGTACGGCACCACCAAGTCCACCAAGTTCCATTTCAACGACAACCGTGGCATCATGGCCGACTTCAATGCCGGCAGCGGTGTAAGCTCCAACGGCAAGGCTCCTCAAGGCTGGAACATTTCTGCGACCTACTCTTCCGAGGGCGGTCTCACGGGCTGCGGCGAATACGCTCAGCTCGGCGACGGCAGCAAGACCACCGATGGCGGTTGGATTGAGGACTTCAAGCTCCCGTTCTGGGCAGGCAACTGGGGTGGCGATCCCTACTCGATCGCTCCTGGTGAGGCCGGCACTCCTTTCTGCAACCTTATCGACTTCTCCGACTTCGCCAATATGGCAGTCAAGTTCGAGCTCTACGTTCCTAAGAGCAACCCATGGTCTGCAGGCGCAATGCAGCTCGTCTTCTCTAATGCGAGCAAAGAGGCTGGTGTGGCAAAGTTGGGTACCGCAAACGAAGATTGGCAGAACAACAGCTACATTGGTGTCGACTACGGTCTGTGCCGTGGCTTGTACCGCCCATGGGAGTCTACTGGCTCTTTCGACACTGGCGACAAGTGGATTACTGTTACCGTTCCTATCTCTGAGTTCGTCTACAACTGTGACGGCACAAAGGGAACTGTCGCGCTCTCCTCTCCTGAGGACTTCGCCACTTTCGTCCTTTGGCCATACAATGGCGGCGTCTCTGGAACCGAGTGCGCTCCAATATTCCGCATCGACAACATCCGTGCTGTCCCCTACAAGTAAAAGTTTGCTGACTTCATCTACCGACACCCTCTCATGAAGGGGGTGCGGTGGGAGAAGCCAACATGAGAGAATCTTTCACAAAGCAACCATGAAGCTTTATAAGAAAAATATAGCCATACTGATGGCCGGCCTCCTGGCCCTGTCGAGCGGCGCTCTCGTCACTTCCTGCGACGATGACGACTACGACACCAATCAGTTCAGCGGCGGCGTAAGCCTCACCGCAGCATCGCTCAAGGTAACGCGAGGCGCCTACATGACTTTCAAAGGCACCAACCTCAACCAAATTAAGAGCGTCCAATTCCCTGGCGGCGTGTCCTCCACCCCCGAGGTAGTCGACAATTACACCATCCGCGCTCTCGTCCCCGAGGAGGCTGAGGCTGGTACTGTCAAGCTCATCTACGACGGTGGCGAACTCGAGACCAAGGAGATTGCTTTCACCGAGCCTATCGAGTTCACCGAGTTCAAGGCCGATGCCGATCCTGTTCTCGCTGGCCAGTCTGTCAAGTTCATCGGTACCTACCTCAACTACATCGAGTTCGTCCAGTTTGCGACGGGCGAGAATGTCGAGGTCGAGAACGACAGCCGTACCGAGTTCTCTGTAACCGTGCCTCTCGACGCTTCAACGGGCAAGGTCAGCCTCGGCTACTACAGCGTCGATGGCTCCGACACCACCGAGGTTCTTCTCGAGAGTGAGGAAATCCTCAACGTTGTCGCTCCTTCCAACGTCAAGATTGCCAATGCCACCATCAAGGCTGGCGAGACTCTCACCATCAATGGTGTCAACCTCCAGCTCGTCAAGGCTATCAACATCCCAGGTCAGGATGCCGTTGCCGTTCCGCAGGCTAAGGATCCTTTCGCAGCCAAGACTTCCATCTCTGCCGAAGTTTCCGAGACTGCCACCGACGGCACCGTAACCCTTACCCTCTACTCTGGTCTCGAAATCGAGGCTGGCGCCTATGGCACTGTCGTCCCGACTGCCGCAATCAAGGACGCCAAGGCTTCTTATGCGGTAGGCGACACTGTCGTCATCGCTGGTGAGAACCTCGACCTCGTCAAGACCGTCGCCTTCGCCAACGACGCAAGCGCATCCTACGATGCCAAGCTCGTCGGCTCCGACCTCAAAGTCGCTGTCACAACGGAGGCTAAGAGTGGCGACATCACCCTCACCCTTGCCAACGGCACCACAGTCGCCGTCTCTGGCTTCGTGACCACCAAGCCTGTCTTCACCTTCCCTGCTTCTGTCACTCCTCTCGACAAGCTCAGCCTCGAGGCAACTCTCGCCGACCGCGTCGTTAGCTTCGCCTTCGGTAGCGTCGTCGCCGAGGCTTCCGCTAAGGATGGCAAGATCAATGTCCAGATTCCTCTTGAGGCTGAAGACCAGTGCGCCGTAACCGCTACGTTGGACAACGGCGAGGTTGTCAGTGTCGCTGATGCGCTCACTATCAATGGATTCACTTTCTGCGCCTTCAAGGATGCTGCCGCATTCTCCGCTCAGACCCCGACCATCGGCACCCTCGCTTCTGGCATCGTAGTCAATGGTGGCAATCTTGAGAATGTCCTCCTCAATGGTAAGGCTACCAAGTACCTCCTCACTGGCGAAACCCTCTACGTATATGTCGGCACCATCACTGGCGACCAGACTGTTACGCTCGTAAGTGGCGATACCGAGGTCAACTACACCATCAATGTCATCGCTTCTGGCGTTGTCGAGAATGTCATTTGGACTGGTCCACTCGAGATTACTTGGGGTGATGGTGGTCGTGTTGCCATCAGTGCTTCCGACCTCGAAGGCGTTCCCGCTGGCAGCACGCTCCGTCTCTACTTCAATGGTAAGGATGGCGTATGGGCACAAGCTCAGCTCAACAATGGTGGTTGGAACTCCGACCTGCTCGGCACTCTCGTTCCCTCTGACATCGAGGAGTACAACTGGTGGAGCGGTGGCGCTGCAGAGGAGCATGTCTATGAGATTCAGCTCACTGCCGACGTCCTTTCTCACCTCCGTGAAAATGCCGCTCCTTTTGAGGATATGGCCGACGCTGCCCTCATCATCCAGGGCTCCGACCTCATCTTCTCCAAGGTCTCCGTCGTCATCGACTACTCCGCTCCTAAAGCTATCTGGACAGGCGAGTTCAGCAATGCTGGTTGGGGTGGAAACCAAGACCTCGCTTGGGGTGGCTATGATTGGTCCACCGTCAAGGCTGGACAAACCCTCTATTTCTCCGTCAAGAAGAACAACACTGGTGAATGGGCTTGCCTCTCTCTCCGTCATGGCAACAATTGGGGTGCTCTTGTCGACGCTCCGGGTCAGTACGACGTTGCCAACGACGTTGATGCTACAACCATCGAGTTCGTCCTCACTCAAGCTGCTATCGACGACCTTGTCAACAATGGCGGTCTCGTCATGACTGGCGACAACCTCACCATCACACAGGTTGCCATCAAGTAAGTTCACAAGATAGAACCTCTAAATAATTGGGCTGGAGACGCAAACTGCGGCTCCAGCCCTTTCTCTTTCTCTCCACGTTGTACATTCCCATCAATCTCTAATGACTTTTTAACATTTAACCCTCTTCTTCCTCTCTTTTCACTACCTTAGCACATCCTAATCGCAAAATCCTACAAACAATGAAGCTCATAAAAGGACTCATACTTTTTATCGCGCCATTCGCTCTCGCTGCGTGTGGCTCCGACGGCGGAGGCTCCAACAGCAGCGAAGTCTCTGTCTCCCTCACGTCGTCTACACCGTCCAATGGCGCAACCGATGTGGCAATCTCGACAAAGACCATCGAGCTGACCTATTCCGCCGAGGTCAATTTCGTCTCTGGCGTCAATGCCGATTTCGACGGGCAGTCCTGCGGCTTGACCTCTTTCACCAAGAAGTCCAATGTCGTGACCTTTACCATCCCATCCCAACTCAAGATGGGGCAGCAGTACACGCTCTCAATCCCCTCAGGTTTCTTCGTCTCCGCCAACGGAGGCAGTGCGGTTCCCGAGCATTCTGTGACGTTTACCACCAAGGCGAAGTCCAGCACCTCCACGGAGTCCATCTCCAAGTCTCTCGTCACCGAGAACCCACTTCCTCAAACTAAGGCCATCTACGACTACCTCCTCTCCATTTATGGCAAGAAGATAGTCTCCGCATCAATGGCAAACATCAATTGGAACCTCAACGAGGCGAAGCTCGTCTACAGCGCGACAGGCAAATATCCCGCAATCGCCACGATGGACTACATCCACCTCTTCACCAACCGTTCCGACTGGACCAATAAGTACTGGGTCGTAGATTATCACCTCACCGACGAGATCCGCCAATGGGTCGCTGACGGCGGCATCCTCGCAGCCTCTTGGCACTGGATGGTGCCGACCTCCGAGGGTGTCGACATGACTAAGGACGGTGCTATGGTAACCTCCCCCGACAAGACCTCTTTCAAGCCTTCCAACATGTTCGTGGAAGGCACGTGGGAGAAGAGTGTTCACGATGAGGATCTCGCCATCCTTGCCGACCGCATTCTCGAGCTCCAAGATGCCGGCATCGCTCTCATCTGGCGTCCGTTCCACGAGGCTTCAGGCAATGCCAACAGCGGCGGTAGCGCATGGTTCTGGTGGGGGCGCGAAGGTGCCGAGGTCTACAAGAAGGTATGGATCGACATGTTCGATTATTTCAAGGAGAAAGGCATCCGAAACCTCATTTGGGTGTGGACCACGCAGACAGGCTACGGCTACGACACCGCTAAGGGCATCCTCCCCGATGTCGACTGGTACCCTGGCGACGAGTATGTCGACATCATCGGTCGTGACGAGTACACTCGTACAGTCTCCGAGTCCGCTGCCGAGTTCGAAGCAATCACGGAGGCATTCCCCGACAAGATGGTCACCCTCAGCGAGTGCGGCAGTGTCGCCAAGCTCTCCGAGCAATTCGCGCAAGGAGCTACATGGAGCTGGGCGATGCCCTGGTACCAATATGAGGCAACGACTCTCGATGGTCATGAGCATGCCGACACAAATTGGTGGACCGATGCCATGAGTTGCGACTACGTTGTCTCCCGTGACCAACTCCCTTCGTTCGAATAATACACGTTCAAGTAAAAAAATACCACCTGCACACTGACGGCACGACTCTTCACGAGGCGTGCCGCCTTTTTTGTTTGCCATTCCGTCCATTAAAAGTGTCTGTTCGGAGAAAATAATACAATGTGTAATGGAGGCGCTGTTATGTGTCTCTGGGCTCTCATTGCTCTATAAATTAAGACGTTGGCTCTTGTTGAGTTTTTACCTTTCTTATCACATCAACCTCCCTTTGTTGCTATCGGTTAAAACTTTTGTCCGTTTCGTACGCTCTTGTGATAAGATAGTATTTGCCTGCCTTGCGGCTATGCGCTAAACTTGTAATCGTAAATCAAAGGTGCTACGACAAGCCCCCGAGACATTGCAAGACCAACAAAACAATCCACGAATCACATAGTACAACATGAGCAACACCCTCTTCGACGAGCGCAAAGCCAAGGTGACGGCCGATTTCGAGGCTCTCATCACGCGCCCTAACGAGCAGCTCTTCAGCCCAAACGGCATCTACAACAAATACAAATACCCCGTCGTAACACGTGAGCACGTGCCCCTCGAGTGGCGCTACGATTTCGACCCTAAGGATAATCCATTCTTCATGGAGCGCATAAGCTTCAACGCCACCCTCAACGCTGGCGCCATGAAGCTCGGCGATAAATACCTCCTCGTCGTCCGCACTGAGGGCGTAGACCGCAAGTCTTTCTTCGCGGTTGCCGAAAGCCCCAACGGCATCGACAACTTCCGCTTCTGGCCTCGCCCCATAACGATGCCCCAAGTCCCCGCCAATCCCGATACCAACGTCTACGATATGCGCCTCACCAAGCATGACGACGGCTATATCTACGGCGTCTTCTGCTCCGAGCGCAAAGACCCTGCGGCTCCCGCCGGCGACACGAGTAGCGCAGTCGCTGCTGCTGGCATCGCGCGCACCAAGGATCTCAAGACGTGGCAACGCCTCCCTGACCTCATCAGCCATGCCGGTCAACAGCGCAACGTCGTCCTCTTCCCGCACTTCGTCAACGGCAAGTACGCCTTCTACACCCGCCCGCAAGATGGCTTCATCGACACTGGTTCTGGCGGTGGTATCGGATGGGGGCTTTGCGACGACATCCGCCGCGCTGAGGTCAAGGACGAGTACATCATGGATGCCAAGACCTACCACACCATCTATGAGGTGAAGAACGGCATGGGTCCACACCCCATCAAGACCAAAGCAGGATGGCTCAACCTCGCCCATGGCGTGCGCAATACAGCTGCCGGCCTCCGCTACGTCCTCTACCTCTTCCTGACCGACCTCGAGAAGCCTTGGATCGTAACCCATAAGCCCGCAGGCCACTTTATCGCCCCCTACGGCTCCGAGCGCGTCGGCGATGTCTCCAATGTCGTATTCTCCAATGGCTGGATCGCCGATGAGGACGGCAAAGTCTTCATCTACTACGCATCCAGCGACACCCGCATGCATGTTGCTACTTCCACTATCGACCAGCTCGTTGACTACTGTCTCAACTCGCCCGAGGATGAACTCTACTCGGCTGCCTCTGTTGCGCACATCAATGCGCTCGTCGATAAAAATAACGCCCTGAAGTGATTCAGCGGCAACTTGTTTAGTTTGTAGTTTTCTTAACGGATGTGGCACTTTTTGCGCCACGTCCGTTTTACCGAATTTAGTAGTTTACACCTCACTCCGTCGTTTATGACCATCTCTAAAAACCTCAAGACCATAACAGCGGCTCTCGTCGCGCTCCTTGCGCCACTCTCCGCCAGTGCCAATGTCGCCCTCCCAGCCGTCCTCTCAGATGGCATGGTGCTCCAGCAAAACTCCAAGGTCAAGCTGTGGGGCTGGGCTAAACCCTATGAGGTGGTCTCCATCAAGGCTTCTTGGGATACGACGACCTACAAGGTGAACCCTACGCCTCTCGCCACGTGGAGTGTCGAGATTCCTACCCCGGCTGCGACCTCCACTCCGCAGTCCATTCAGTTCAACGGCTATAACTCCATCACCGTCTCTGATGTCCTCATCGGCGAGGTAATCCTCTGCGCCGGGCAGAGCAATATGGAGTTCTCGCCTTCTTGGGGTATGATAGGCGGCGACTCGCTCGTAGCGCAGGCCAATCAGCCCGACATCCGTATGTTCCGTGTCGACTATCGCACCTCCGCTACGCCCAATCACGACCTCTCTGGCAAGTGGCAGCACACAACGCCACAGGCAGCTGTCAACTTCTCCGCCATCGGCTACGTCCTCGCTTGCAAGCTCCGCTCCGTTCTCAACTGCCCCGTCGGCATCGTCGACGCCTCATGGGGCGGCACGCCTATTGAGACATGGACGCCAGCCGAGGTTTTTGCCGATCCTGAGCTCAAAGCCATAAACGACCGACTCTCGGAGGTCTCCTGGGGACCCGTCCGTCCCGCTCTCGGCTACAACGCCATGGTCGCCCCTCTCGCCAACTATAAGTTCCACGCTGTGGCATGGTATCAGGGTGAGCAAAACTGCGAGAATGCCGATGCCTACTGCCGCCTCCTCCAAATTCTCGTCGCCCAGTGGCGCCAAAAGCTCTACGATGCAACCGACATCCCCTTCGTCTACGCCCAAATCGCCCCCTACAAGTATGACGACCCAGGCATGGCCGTTGTGGTGCGCGACCAGCAACGACAGGCCTCCGCTCTCATCCCCAATTCTGGTCTCGTCGTCATAGGTGAGTTGTGCGACCTTGCCGATATCCACCCAAAACGTAAGGTCGAGGCTGGCAATCGTTTCGCCGATGCCCTCCTTACCGAAGCCTACGGCATGTCGGGTTTCGACTACAAGGCTCCTCTCTTCAAGGAGGCTAAGCTCAACAAGAAGGGCAACGCCGTCGTTGTCACCTTCTCCAACGCCCAAGGTCTACACCTCACGGGCGGTGCCAAGACGGCCGACTGGTTCGAGCTCGCAGGCTCCGATGGTGTCTTCCATCCAGCTGTCGGCAAGATTCAGAAGGATGGCTCCGTCATCGTCTCCTCCAAGCAAGTTAAGGAGCCGGCGGCTGTACGCTACGCTTGGGCGGACGATGCTTTCCCAAATCTTGCTGGCAATAATGGCGTTCAGGCTTCTTGCTTCGGTCCCCAGTCCGTGAAGTAGCTTTTTTTGATTATATTTGTTACTAAAGTTAAAATCCACCCTTAACGTGATGAAGAAGATATTAGCTGCCGCAATCGCGGCTCTCGGTCTCACGACCGCTGTGGCGCAAAGCCCCGTCAATCCTTCAGCTTCTCAAGAGGCCAAGGATCTCCTCAATTTCATCTACGCGCAAAGCGGTAACGGCATCCTGACAGGTCAACATAGCTACCCGCTCTTCTCCGATATCTACATGGAGCGTGTCGAGAATCTCACCAACGGCTCCCATCCCGCCGTCTTCGGTCAAGATTTCGGTTACAGCAAGCCCAACTCTCTCGACGGCATCAACTTCCGTCAGCGTGTTGTGGATAATGCCATCAAATGGCACGCCAAGGGCGCAATCATCACCCTCATGTGGCATGCCGTCCCTCCCACGACCGATGCCAATTTCACAACTTGGCAGGGCGAGAATGGTGTCCAGAGTAAGCTGACCGACAAACAGTGGAAGGAGCTCACGACCGATGGTTCCGAGCTCAACAATCGTTGGAAAGCGCAGGTCGATGTTATCGCTTTCTTCCTCCGTCAGCTTCAAGATGCTAAGGTGCCTGTCATATGGCGACCATATCATGAGATGAATGGCGACTGGTTCTGGTGGGGCGCACGCCCTGGTAAGGAAGGCTACCAAAAGCTCTACCGCATGATCTACGATCGCCTGACCAACTACCACCACATCAACAACCTCATCTGGGTCTTCAACGCCAACGAGACCGGTTCTCCCAACGTCGGTGACTACGAGGGCTTCTTCCCTGGCGATGATGTTGTCGACATCCTCGCTACCGACATCTACAACCATAACTACGACAAGCGCGACTACGACGCCCTTCTCAAACTCGCCAACGGCAAGCCCATCGCTTGGGGCGAGGTCGGAAAGCTCCCTACTCCCGAGATCTGCCGTCAGCAGCCTAAATGGTGCTGGTTCATGTGCTGGTGCGAGTTCCTTGAAGTCCAAAATGACTATCAGCAACGTATGGACCTATACAATGCCAAGGAGACTGTCACTCTTGAGGAGATGCTCCAAAACAAGAAATAATATTTACAGCATAGAGAGCTTTTATAGTTACTAAAGAAATGAATGTCAGAGAGATAAGAGAGCAGATGAGGGCCGAGTACGCCAACATCATGAATTTCTGGATCAGCAAGATGGAAGACCATGAGTACGGCGGTTTCTACGGCGGTCGCGATAAAGATGGCGATCTTGAGCCTAATGCTGAGAAGGGAGCCATCCTCAATGGTCGCATCCTATGGTCTTTCTCCACGGCCGCACGTATCTTCGGTCGCCCTGAATACAAGGAGGCCGCTAACCGCGCCTTCTGCTATCTCCGCGATTTCTTCTATGACAAGAAAAATGGCGGTTTCTTCTGGTCGCTCGATTCTAAGGGTCAACCCATCGACACCAAGAAGCAAGCCTACGCACAAGGTTTCTGCATCTACGGTCTCTCCGAGTACTACCGCATGAGCCAGGACCCCGAGGCGCTCGACCTCGCCATGGAGACCTACCACCTCATCGAGAAGCACTTTCGCGACCCTAAATTTGGTGGCTATACCGAGGCTCTCTCTGCCGATTGGAAGCCCATGGACGATGTCCGCCTCAGCGAGAAGGATGAGAACACACCTAAGTCCATGAACTCCCACCTCCACATTATCGAGCCTTACGCAAATCTCTATCGCGCCAAAGCCGATGAGGAGGTACGCCAGAGCATCATCCACTGTCTCGACATCTTCACCGAGAAGATCATCGACAAGAAGACTGGTCACTTCAACCTCTTTTTCGACATGGATTGGACGGTCATGAGCCACATCGACTCCTATGGCCACGACATCGAGGGCGCATGGCTTCTCTACGAGGCCGCCGAGGTCATCAACGACAAGGAGCGCATGGAGAAGCTCAAGCCCATCTGCAAACGTCTCACTGATGTCACTCTCGCTGAGGGATGGGACGGCGACTCCATCTTCTACGAGAAGGTTAATGGTCATCTCGACACCGATAAGCACTGGTGGCCACAAGCCGAGGCCATGGTAGGTCTCACCGACACGTGGCGCCTTACTGGCGACCAGTCCTACCTCGACAAGATGGCTCTCGTATGGGGCTTCATCCGTCAGCATATCATCGACACCAAGAAGGGCGAATGGCTGTGGCGCACAAACCGCGAAGGTCAGGATGTCTACAAGGATGTCAAGGCAGGTTTCTGGAAATGCCCTTACCACAATAGCCGCGCACTTATTGAGGTTCTCACCCGTCTCGACATTAAATAGTTTTGCTCGATGAAGTTCCGTTTCTTTCCTGCTCTACTCTCCCTCTCTGCGCTTCTCGCTGTCGCCTGCTCCAATGGTCCTCGTGTCGTGAGCGGTTTCGATGATGCCATAACCTATATCGGGCGCGTCGATCGTTCCGACTCTCTCGGCCCTCGCCAATGGGGTGCTGGTGCATACTTCACTTTTGCCTTCCATGGCTCCGGCTGCGATGTTGACATCCGCGACCAACGTCTCTACGGCAATAGCTACAATTATCTTGAGGTTGTCGTCGATGGTCAGTCCGTCGCGCGTGTCCGCACGCTTGGCGAACTCAATCGCTTGACAATCGGCAAGTCGCAACTTCCTGCACCGGTCGATACCGCTGTCAAGGTCATCGCCGTTGCCGATACTCTCCCTTCTGGCATCCATAGCGTCCTCATTGCGCGTGATACCGAGTGCGCCATGGGCTTCACGCAGGTGACGCAAGTCGTCGCTCCGTCGCTCCGCAAGTGGCAGCCCATAACGTCACATCGCATCGAGTTCATCGGCAACTCCATCACAAGCGGCATGGATTGCTACGATGGCGAGATCCCTTTCGGTCAAGGCACTTGGTATGACCACCACCGCGCCTACTACGCCTACGGACCCCGTGCTGCGCGTGCCTTAGGTGCCCAGTGGTCGCTTGCCTCGGTCTCCGGAATCGGTCTTATGCATAGCTGCTGCGAGCATAAGTACGTCCTCCCGCAAACCTACGACAAGGTCAATCTTGTTGACAATGAGATACCCTACGATTTCTCTTTCAACCCCGATATCATTGTTAGCGCGCTCGGTCAGAATGACGGTGTCCAAGATTCCGCCACTTTCGTAAACGCCTACGTAGATTTCATCGGGACGCTCAACGAGAAGAACCCCGACGCGCAGATCGTCCTCATTTCCAGCCCCATGGCAAATGACACCCTGCGCACCTTCTTCCGCAAGATGCTCCCTGCCGTAGCCGATGAGGCCGCACGCCGCGGCGTCGCTGGCAAGAATGGCGAGATCCCTTACCACATCTACGACCTCAGCTACAATGATGGCGGAACAACACACCCCAGCATGGAGCAACAAGGTCAGATAGCCGATGAGCTCGTCTCTTTCCTCGAGGTCTCCGGCATCGCCCGTAAGCAATAAGTCTTTTCTAAAAACTCAATATCATCTTTACTAATATGAAACTGAGCCTCTCCATCATGGCCGCCGCTCTCCTGGCCGCCACCAGCATGAATGCCCAAAAGTTCGAGGGTCTCGCCATGACCCCGACTATGGGTTGGAACAGCTGGAACACTTTCGCTTGCAACATCGACGAGAAACTCGTCATGGAGACTGCTGACCTCTTCGTCAAACTCGGCCTCAAAGATGCGGGCTACGAGTACGTTGTCATGGACGACGGTTGGATGGAGATGGAACGCGATCCTCAGACCATGAAGCTCGTCCCAGATCGCAAGAAGTTCCCTAATGGCATCAAGCCCGTTGCCGACTACGTCCACAGCAAAGGTCTCAAGTTCGGCATGTACAACTGCGCTGGCACCAAGACCTGTGGTGGCTACCCTGGCACTCGCGGCTACGAGTTCCTCGACGCCCGCCAATACGCCGAGTGGGGTGTCGACTTCCTCAAGTATGACTGGTGCTCTCACTCTACGCAAGACGGTCCCGCAAGCTACACCATCATGCGCGATGCCATCTATGCGGCTGGTCGCCCAATGGTGTTCAACATCTGCGAGTGGGGCGACGAGAAGTCTTGGGAGTGGGGTGCCGAGATCGGCCACTCTTGGCGCATCTCTGGCGACATCGCTCGCTGCTGGGATTGCCAAGAAAACTATGGCGGCTGGGCTAAGCTCGGTCTCTGGCCAATCATCCGCATCCGTGGCGACATCCGCAAGTACTCTGGCCCCGACCATTGGAACGATTTCGATATGCTCGAGGTCGGCAACGGCATGACCCCTGCTGAAGACCGCACACATTTCGTAATGTGGAGCATGCTCGCTTCCCCTCTCATCCTTGGCAACGACATCCGCAAGATGAGCAAAGAGACTCTCGAGCTCGTCACAAATAAGGAGGTTATCGCCATCGACCAGGATAAGCTCGGTGTCATGGGCTTCTGCTTCCTCAACGACAAGGGTTTCGAGGTCTGGGTGAAACCTCTTGCTAATGACGAGTGGGCTTTCGCTTTTGTCAATATGACCGAGCAGAAGCGCACGCTCAACTACGATTGGAATCGCTACGTTAAGGATAGCCTCACTGACCGCGAGGTGAAGTGCGGCGAGCAGACCTACAAGCTCCGCGACTGCCTCGGCAAGAAGGATGCTGGCGACACATCCAAGGCTCTCGTCCGCGATGTCGAGCCTCACGATGTTTATGTCGTCCGTCTTACTCCTGTTAAGAAATAACGTCCCCAATAAGATGCGGCGTAATGGCTCTGTCCGTTGCGCCGCGTCTCTAATCTCTCAATATCCAAATGGTTAAGTTTTATGAGAAGATAGGCTACGGCTTCGGCGACATGGCTTCCTCCATGTTCTGGAAGCTCTTCGGAGCCTACCTCATGGTCTTCTATACTGACGTCTTCGGCATCTCCGCGGCCATTGTCGGCACCATGTTCCTCGTCACGCGTATCTGGGATGCGTTCGTTGACCCTGTCGTTGGTGTCGTTGCTGACCGCACTGAGTCCAAGTGGGGCAAGTTCCGCCCCTTCCTCCTGTGGCTCGCAGTCCCTTTTGGCGTCATCGGCATCCTTACTTTCACAACGCCCGACTTGGAGCCTACAGCCAAGATCGTCTATGCCTTCGTCACCTATTCGCTCATGATGGTTGTCTACTCGGCAATCAATGTCCCCTACGCCTCCCTGCTCGGTGTCATGAGCCCAGACCCTAAGGATCGTAACGTCCTCTCCACTTTCCGTATGGCGTTCGCCTATCTCGGCAGCTTCGCCGCGCTCTTCTTCTTCATGAAGGTCGTTGAGTACTTCGGTGGTTCCAGCGATTCGCCCATTGAGATCCAACAGTCGGCATGGACAAAGGCTGTCTCTTGTTTCGCCATAATCTGTGTCTTCCTCTTCCTCGGCTGTTTCTTGCTCACCCGTGAGCGCATCCGCCCAATCAAGACAGAGGAGAACAGTGTGAGCGACGACCTCAAGGATCTCGTAAAAAATCGCCCTTGGTGGATTCTTCTCGGTGCTGGTGTTGCGGCTCTTGTCTTCAACTCAATCCGCGATGGCGCTACTGTCTACTACTTCAAGTACTTCATCGAGGAGAGCGATGCCAATAAGGTCGGAATCTTCGGCTCGACTTTTGCTCTCTCCGCACTCTATCTCGGTCTCGGTCAGCTCGCCAACATCATCGGTGTCGTCCTCGCCGCACCTGTGAGCAATGTCATCGGCAAGAAGAATACCTACCTCGGAGCAATGGCTCTCGCCACTATCCTGAGCGTCATTTTCTATTGGTTCGACAAGGATCAGCTCACCCTCATTTTCGTCTTCCAGATTCTCATATCCATCTGCGCAGGCGCAATCTTCCCTCTCTTGTGGTCCATGTATGCCGACTGCGCCGACTATTCCGAGCTGACGACCGGCAACCGCGCAACGGGTCTCATCTTCTCCTCGTCTTCCATGAGCCAGAAGTTCGGATGGGCAATCGGTTCCGCCGTCACTGGTTGGCTTCTCGCCGCTTTCGGCTTCCAACCCAATATGGCACAAAGCCCCGAGACCATCGATGGCATCAAGATGTGCCTATCATTGCTCCCGGCTGTCGGCACAATCCTGAGCGTCGCTTTCATCGCTGCCTATCCGCTCTCTGAGAAGAAGGTTGCCGAAATCGCTACGAAACTCGAGATTCTCCGCCACAAGGACGACAATTCCTCTTCCAAGTAGTCCGACTGTTTAGCTAAGGGCTTCAACACCAAGCATTTTCAGTTTTTTGCTTTTTACATTCTTGCGGCATCTCCATGACATCGTCACGGAGATGCCGTTTTTTTATCTTTATTCACATTTCGTGGAACATATCGACCACTTTTACGTACAAATGGTTACGTGCAACTCCACATCATAGAATCATGCCTCCACGCACCTTTTCAGCAACTCGGTCCTTTTTTATCATCCTGTCTTTTCTCCTTACGGCGCAGTCTTGCCGTCAAGATCCATGTGAAAAATCCTCAGCCTCAGAAATTCCTCCTCTCCCCAATGACACCGTCGCACTCTCGCACATAATCGATAGCGCACGAAATGCCCACGACAACCTTCTCCTCTGCAACGCCGCCAACAAGTTAGGCAAGACGTGCCGCGATGCCAGCCGTTTCGCACAAGCCATCGAAGCCCACAATATCGCGCTCGAAGCCGCTGAGTCGCTCCCCGATTCTCTTCTCATTGCCCAGACGTTCAATAACTTGGGTACTGTATACCGACGTGTAGGGCTCATGCCCCAAGCCGCTGATTTCCACTATAAGGCTCTCGAGGTCTCCGAGACTCTCCCTCCCGACCTCCCAACCTCCATCAAGGCGCGCGTCGTCTCCCTCAATGGGCTCGGCAATGTCTACATGACGCTCAACAACTACTCCCAAGCCGAGCAAAACCTCCGACAGGCTCTCTTGGGCGAGCAACTTTTGGGCTCCGACCTCGGCATGGCCATCAACTACGCCAATCTCGGCAGCATCTTCGAGAGCCAAGGGGTCCTCGATTCTGCCGATGTTTATTATGATATGTCCATGGCGCTCAACAAGAAGGCTGGCTCCGATCTCGGTGTCGCTCTTTGCCACACCTACCATGGTCAGCTCTCCGAGAAGCGAGGCAATCTCTCTTCCGCTATCGATGAATATGAAGCGGCCTACAACCTCTTGCAAGGCAGCAAAGACGAGTGGCATGCCCTCACGCCCTGTCTCGCCATGGCGCGTGTCAACATGAATGCGGGTGCCGATGCCATGGCGCTCCATTACCTCAATGAGGCTAAGACCGTCGCCCAACGTATTGGCTCCGTCGAGCATCTTGCCGACATCTACCGCCTCTACTACGAGGTCTACGACCGACAAGGCGACACGCGCCGCGCTCTCGACGCTTTCCGCACTGCCGACCGCCTCGCCGATAGCCTTGTCAACACCAAGACAATCAACGAGGTGCAAAATGTCCGCCTCAATATCGAACGTGCTCGCCAACAGTCGCGTGTCGATGAGGCTGAGCGTAAAGCCGTTGTGCAACGCCAGGAGAAATATGTTGGCATATCTGTTCTCGCCGCTCTCCTCATTCTCGCTGCCGCCCTTCTTGCTCTCACTGTATATTGGCTCCGCGTCCGCAAACGCCAACAGCAATTGTCCATCGAGCTCCAACAAGCTAAGGACAGGTTCTTTACCAATATCACCCACGAGTTCCGCACCCCTCTCACGGTGATAATAGCTGCCGCTGACGACATATTAAAGCGAAACCACGACAGCCCCGATGATGCTCGCGACGCACGTACCATCAATTCTCAGTCCGCCAGCCTCCTCAACCTCATAAACCAGCTTCTCGACATCGCCAAACTCAAACAAGGGGCGCAAGCCAATGCGCCAACGTGGCGACGTGGCGATGTCGCTGCTTTCATGTCCAATATTGCCGGTGCCTACGTCAATATGGCTGCCGCCCGAGGTGTCAAGTTCTCGGTCTCCAACAGTGCGACCGACATGGCGGATGTCGTGCCAGACTATGCCGAGCGAATCTGCCGTAACCTCATTTCCAACGCCATAAAGTTTACGCCCGAAGGCGGCTCCGTTAATCTCTCTTTCACCCAGTCGCAAGGGCTCATAACCATGACCGTCTCCGACACAGGTATTGGCATGACGTCCCAACAGCAATCCCGCGTGTTCGAGCCTTTCTATCAGGCGAAGCAAGAGTCCGCCGAGATCGGTACGGGCATCGGTCTCTCGCTCGTCAAGGCAGCCACGACTGCCATGGGCTGGTCGCTCACCCTCAAAAGTGAGTTGGGACGTGGCAGTCAGTTCGCGGTGACAATTCCCACCGCGCCCACGCATCCCGATGCCGTGCCTCTCGTCTCGTGTTCTGTTGACGCCGAGGTCGACTCTCTGCCCAATTCTTCTCTCCCGCAAGATGACCCTGAGGACGATGAGCTGAAGTCCACAGCCCTTGTCATCGAGGATAATCCTGATGTCGCATATTTCGTCGGTCGCCAGTTAAGCCCCACACATCGCGTCGTCTACGCCGCCGACGGCACCCAAGGATGGCTGAAGGCTCAAGAGGTTTTGCCCGATGTCATTGTCACTGATGTCATGATGCCTGGCATCGATGGTGTCGAGCTTTGCCGACTGGTAAGGGAAAATCAGCTTACTGCCCATATACCTCTCGTCATGGTGACTGCCAAGACGGCTCACGACGACCGTCTCGCAGGTCTCGAGGCTGGTGCCGATGCCTATATCGAGAAGCCTTTCCATGCCGACGAGCTGATTCTCGTCGTCGGCAAGCTCATCGAGAGCCGCAGCCGCCTCCGTACCCTCTATTCCCGCATCGTCGAGGCTCCGCAGCCCGACAAGGTCGCTGCTCAAGAGGCTTCAACGGCTTCGCAAGAGGACGGCTCTCCATCCGAACGCTCGGAAATTACGGCTATCGATGCTCAATATCTTGCCAAGATTGTCGATAC
This sequence comes from Clostridium sp. CAG:343, assembly GCA_963616565.1. Classification (GTDB taxonomy): domain Bacteria; phylum Bacteroidota; class Bacteroidia; order Bacteroidales; family Marinilabiliaceae; genus W3P20-009. The sequence goes on along the minus strand of CAVEKX010000001.1, from coordinate 273,219 downwards.
GATCCGCTCCATGATGCCAAATGGCGAGGTCGATCTCTGTGCAGTAGCCGACGCCCTCTGCGTCACTCGCCATCAGCTGAACCGCAAGGTGAATGCGCTTTGCGGCATGAGCACGTCAAATCTTGTCAAGCAAATTCGTATCGCGCGGGCAAAAGAGCTGCTCTCCGAGACCGACCTCCCCGTAGGCGATATTGCCATGCAGTGCGGTGTCGATAGCGTCGCCTATTTTAGTGCGCTCTTCAAGAAGATGACCGGCGTCACGCCTTCGCAATTCCGTTCCGAGAATCAAAAAATGACCGATAGGGCGGACGTTTTGCCATAAAAGGGGCAATATGTTCTTGCAGCGATAATCATTGTACGTCCTGCGATAGCCCTAACGCCTTTATCTGCATACTTTTGTATTGTTACAAAACAGAAGGACATACACCTCAGCACCCAAAGGCTGTAATCCCCTTGATTAGCTAACAGACACAAGTTTCTACCTAAAAAAACAACACTATGCGTAGTTCTCTTACTATCCAAAACCGCCGACAAGTTCAGGTGACGCGCCTCGCCACGACTATCATTTCGGCTGTAATCCTACTCGCCGTCGCAATAATGACGGCGTTCTAAGAACGGGAAAGACACTACAACTCATTGAGAAAAACCTGACCCTAGAGTTGCTTTTTTTTTCTCACCCCCAAGATGTGAATCTTGGGGATTTTTCTGTTTGTCCGCCTCCCGATTTCGCCTCCCGTCTCGTCATTTTGTTTCGTCTGAAACCCTTCTCTTCATGTCACTTTTTTCGATTTTTTTGTACTCTTTGCTATAATTATTGTCCCCATAGGACAAGAGCCAACTCGCATATTTTCACTAACTTTGGTCAAATAAGGATGCCACTAATATAAAATCAGCTGCGACGTAATTCCAGTCGCTCGCCTAACAAGTAAAAACACAATATTCAGATAACTATGAACAGGAATTTAAAGACTTTCGCCCTAATCGGCGCCGCGGCGGCCCTTGCGCTCTCCGGCTATGCGGCCACCTCCTCAATAGGCGCCGAGTCCTTCTCCTCACTCTTTGCCGATTCATCAGGCTCAGGCAATAAGGACGCATCAACCGATGGATACTACGTCGCCAACGACAACGTCCTCCACATTACGACAGCTGATGGTTGGAATTCCGTGGCTGAAATCTACGCATTAACAACCGCTGAAGAATTTACCGACGTCACCTCTATCTCCCTCGATGCCGATATCACTTTCTCGCAAGGTAACACCAGTTTTGCTCTCGTAGTCTCCCTCAATGGCAACGGATATACTGTCTCTAAGAACACCTCGCCGTTGTTCACCCAAATCGAGGAGGGGGCTACTCTGTCCAACCTCGCCATCGACAATGGTACCAAGACCTACACCAGCATTAATATCGGCTACACAAACTTTGGTGTCCTGACCGAGGCTAACTTCGGAACAATCGACAATTGCTCGGTCATCGGTACGGCAGAAATCCCGCTCCAAACCCTCATCGGCGCCGCTGCCGAGACGACTTCTTTCTACGTGGGCGGTCTCGTCGGTTTCAATACAGGTACCATCTCCAACACCTACTCCAACGTAAAGCTTATTCTTAGCTCGTCTTCGTCGGATTATAATGCGAAGGTAGTACCCCAAGCTCTCTACATCAGTGACTTTGTCGGTGGCAACCTGAGTGGCACCATTACCAACTGCTTCGTCGACTTCGCAACTCCTAATGGCATGAATATGTCCGCTGGCGTTATCATAGAGAGTCAGTATAAATCCTCTATATACCTCAGCGTTGACGAGTCGGTAACCGTGAGTGATAACATTCCAGTTGAGATTGCGCTCTCGATAGCTAAAAACGACGTCTCCTCGGGCGGCTCCGTCTCTAATGTCTACTGTCCTAAGGGTTTCTTCACTACCGATAGCGGTGAAAAAGCAGAGATCCAGTATGAGAATTTCATCCCGCAAATCGTTATTCAGCAAGGCACTACTACTGTGTCTGACTTCTCCCTCTCGATGGTCGACTCAGACTACCTTACGATGATGTCTGACTACTTCCCCTCTGTCAGCCAGATACCATTCTCCAACGCTTCCGACTGGACGCTGACCCACACGTGGTACGAGAAAGATACTGCAATCTGCAACTCCAATAGCATTGACTACCGCGCCCCGATGCCGCTGATGGGCAGGTCTCTGGATCTTGGTGGTTTGGAAGTGGCTGCCGATGGCTCTGTATCTGTTACTTCCCGTTCGCAGTGGAACCACCTCTCCGACGCTATCGAGCTCGGCGGAGCTAAGACCATTTCTTTGGACGCCACTATTGAAGCGGATAACGACCCTACTTTCCCAGTCCGTAATTTCAACGAGGGCTGCTCTCTCAATGGCAATGGCAATACCATCTATGTCGGAGCTTATAATTCTAATGCCCCTACAGCCCCGTTCGACGTTATCGGTAAGGGGGCTACTGTCTCCAATCTCGGTGTCGTCTACTCTAATTCCATTACGAACACGAATTACTCTACTTTCGGTCTCCTTGCGCGAGTCAATAGCGGCACAATCTCTTCATGCTATGTGAGCGGCGTTGTCGAAAACACGTTCTACAAAATGCTGGGCTCGTACAGCTCTTATTCAAATGGCGTCGAGGTTTCACTCGGTGGTGTCGTAGGTGTAAACGAGGGCACTATTAAGGAACTCTATGCCAATGTTCAAAATGTTGTTGAGTCGACTTCACGTCTCTCCGTCTGCCCGTCTGCTCTAAACGTGGGCGGTATAGCGGGAAGCAATACGGGTGAAATCACCGATGTCATGCTGGACAACGTAGTGTTGCAAAATGATGCCACCGTCCTCTCCTCTTTCCCAGTCTCCATGGAAGATTTCTCCCTCTCTTTCAGTGATCTCTCTTCTGCTCAGACTGTTGAGTTCAATGCCGGTCAGACCGTCGGAAAGAACACTGGAACTATCTCCAACGTCCATTGCGCCAAGGGCTTCTATACCGAGCAGAACTCTTCCTCTTCGACCTACGACATGGCCATATCAGCCAAGTCGCTCATCACCCAGTTAAATTCAAGTTCGGAGGTTCTTTCTGAAACATACGTCACCATTTTCGATGACAAGTCCTCAATGACCGAGCTCTCTCGCATGTGGCCCGTCAGTGCAGATCTTAGCAAGCTCTTCACCACGCCTGCCAACTGGAGCTTCGATCGTTCCTCCGCAGTGAAGAGCACGACGGTCACTCGCCGTTCCCCGGTCCCGAAGATGGGTAAGGAATCCTCTGAAGATGTCTATGTCGTCACCCTTAAAGATGGCATAGCGATAGTTCCCAACCAGTATACGTGGTCTCAGCTCGTCCCCGCCATTGCCGATGGCCTCGACGGACTCACAGGCATCGAGATAACGGGTGATTTCTCCCTTGAGTCCAATGAGACCCTCGACGTGCTCGACGTGCCCCTCTATGGCAATGCCCACACCCTCTACTCTGCCACGTCAAGCCTGGTGGATAGTATCAGCAAGAGTGGCGCCATCCATAATTTGGCAATCGTAAGCGGCAACCTGTCTGTAAGTCAACCTCAGTTCGGCGGCCTTGCGCGTGTCAACTGCGGCTCGATTGACGGTGTGCACTTCAGCGCAACTCTGTCGTTAAATCCTGCCAGCATGGTTACCGCCCCCAATGTGGCAATCGGTGGTCTCGTGGCTCAGAACGATGGTTATATCACGTCAACCAACGTTACCACAGTCATCAGTGACGCCTCCACCGACACTGCGACGGTCTCTTTCTCTGGTGAGCTCCACTCATTCTACGTCTCCAACGCCGTAGCTGTCAATAACGCCACCATGTCCGATGTCTATGTCGGTGATGCCGACAATTCAAGGAAAGATGAGATAATGTCCTTCCCCACCGAGCGCAAGATCAGGTTCAGTGCTGTCGACGAGTCAGCCTCTTTTGAAGCTCTCTTCAGCCCTGTTGCGGCAAGGAATAACGGCACTTTGTCCCATATTGTTGCTCCTAACGGCATGACCGACAAGGTCAAGGGTTGGAGCCTCCCGATACTCTTCTGTCGAGGCTCAGAAGAGTATTCTCCCGAAATCATTACCCTAATCGATAGCGAAACGACCAACGACGAGACTGTTACCTCTGCTGACTCTTATGTTACCGAATGGGCTACCGACGAAAGCCTCATTCTCTTCCAGGACCCATCACGTTGGACTTTCAATACACCTGTCGAGAGGGAGACCGCTTCAAACTACTCTGCGCGCTTCCCAGTCCCTAACATGATGAGCCGTAGCGTCTCCATCAAGGTCGATGAGGAGGCTAAAAAGATAAGTGCTGTGGCGAGCGACTCTTCCAGCTTCATGGGTCTCTTCGACCTCCTTGGCGACTCTAAGACCCACTTCTTCCAGTCAGCCGATGTCGACATTCCTCAGGATATTGTCTACAAAGAGTTGGCAGAAATCGACGGGTCTCTCACCGACGCTACCATCGGCACCGTCCTCGAGAAGCTTCCGACGGTCTCTAACTACGTCGGTGTGATGAATGGCGCCACCATCGAGAACATCGCCATCCAGTCCGACGGCATCTTCAACAACATTTCTGAGGAGAGCCAAGTCAACGACCTTGTCTTCAACAACGCAATCTTCTACGTCGACCCGACCGACCCAGTCCACCGACGTGACGCTACTGAGCCTGCCATCTACATCAGCCTCGTCGCAAAGACTAACATGGGCGAAGTCAACAATACTGCCTTCTTCGGCTCCGTCATCATGGACGAGGATAAGTATGCGGCCATCGGTGACACTGCCATCTATTTCTCTCTCGTCGGAGAGCATGACGGTGAGGCTCTCACCGGTTTTGTATACCTCGACGAGTGCGCCATCCTCACGACCGACAAGCGACTCATCGCCTTCAAGCAAAACCTCTGCACCGGCGAGTATAAGAGGAAGACCAACGTCAAGGTTGCCGTGCGCAACAACAACGACCCAGGCAACAAGGTGCTGCCGCTGGTAGATTTATCCGACAGCCGTTTTAATGAATACGAGTTGCCCTTCTCCGACGAGGAGTTCGAGAGCGGTCTCGTAGCATGCTGGCTCAACTATGCCGGTCCTGGCTTCACCGGCATCTACACCGGCAAGTGGTCGCAGGGCAAGCGCGTCCCCGTAAGCTGCTCTGACAAGTCTAAGGCTCTCTACCCTGTGAAGGTTCAAGTTGAAGGTGAAGACTGCATCTCCAGCATCCCGCAATTCGCAAATGGTGGCAGCGAGATAACCGTCAAGTACACGCAACGTCCTTTGCGCATAACTCTTGACGACACTCCTATCACCATCGGTGACGACAAGTCGACAACCCTCACCTACGAAGGCAACAAGACCCTCAAAGTCTACTTCGAGGCCACCAGCATCGATGAAGTCGACGCCGATGACGAGTTCAACGTAGCTGTCAACGGCTCTACCGTCACGTTCTCTGGCGTCGATGGTAAGGTTAAAGAGGCGTTCGACCTTGCGGGTCGACTCATCTCCGAAACCAATGCTGAGAGCATGACCCTCAACAGCGGAGTCTATGTCGTCCGCTGTGGCGCAAAGTCCGTCCGAGTAGTCATTAAATAAAAAGGTTAAGGACTAAAGCCTCAAACGAGGCATCTATACATTATTATATGGCGGCACATCTGTTATCAATGCGGATGTGCCGCTTTCTTTATGCCCGTTTGTACCATCTCCTATAACCAATGTCTTTTTAGCAATATCGCCTAACCGCCTATAATGCATAATATTGCAATATCACAATAACGCAAAATCATAAGTCATGAACAAATTCTATTTGGCGGCTTTGGCCGTGGCGACTCTGCTCCCTGGACAGCTATTTGCGCAGGCAGGTACGGAGAACCCGAACAACAAGGCGACGTTGTATGTTAGCCGTAATACGGGTAGCAATAAGGGCGACGGTTCTAAGTCTGCTCCTTTTAAGAACCTCCAAAAGGCCCTTAATGAGGCAAAGGAGGGAACGACCATCCTTGTTGCCGAGGGAAACTACTATGGTCTGATGAACAGCGGCAACCTCATCATCAAGACCCCTGTCACCATAATGGGTGGCTATTCCGACGACTTCTCTAAGCGCGACATCTTGACCCATAGGACCATGGTGCAGCCGACGGCCGAGAGCAACGGCAGCCAGCAGGGACGTGGCACTATCCAGATTCGTAGCGTGGTCGCTCCTAACGGGTATGTCATCATTGATGGTCTTATTATGGACCGCGGCAACTCCATATCTTACAACGCCGCGCATGAGGGTCAGCCCGAGGGCGTCGATTGCCCACTCATGAACGCCATCGGCACGAAGGGTATTGGTGGCGCAGACCTTAGCGAGCAGGGAGTCTTGACGCAGGAGACAAATATGATCTACTTTGACGGAGACAAAGGAGTCGTCAACACCACTAATGTCATTATTCGCAACTGCGCCTTCATCAATGCGCCAAACTATGGCATCGTGGGTCTCTTGAAGGGTTCGCTCAAGGTCGAGAACAACATCTTTGTCAATGTGCGTATGGCGACGATGGATGTGCGCGGCGCAGACCCTAATGTCATGACGGAGATTGACTTCAAGAACAACACTGTCATGTTCGTATGGTCGCGCAAGAAAGACCTTGAGACCTTCGGCTACGGATTCCGATATATCACAGGTACATCTTGCAATGTGGAGAACAACATCTTCGGTTGCGCATGCTTTTCGGCTCTCGACCGCACCCACATCGACTCGAACAAGGCTCGTGAGGCTAAGCGCGTGGATACGGCGGTGAACAATGTGTTCTTCTTGAACCGCCAGACTGACCTTTGCCTCCCCGGTGGCGGCATGTTCCTCCGCGTCAAGGCGGATGATTTCGATGACGTCGAGGCTCTCTCGAAGGTGAGCGGCAACAAGACCGTGACAGACCCCGCTGTCTTCAAGGGCAAGATTAACGCCGCATACCTCAAGGGCTTTATCACCATGCAGAGCAAGCAAACCCTCAGCGTCAACTATAACAGCGTGGCCAACCAGTTCAACAGCGCGTTGGGACTCAACATCCAAGGGACAGGCAAGACGACCGCCACCATGTATGCCAACCGTTACCCGTGGCAGGAGGCTCTTCAGCTCTTCGGCGCAATGAGTGGCGTCGGCGCGCAGAAACCTTAGCCTGAGATTTGAAAGGCTCTGACATGAACATCCCCGACAACACCTAACGCCCCATATCTCTCCCCAAACGACAACACTTGACCCCTCGCGGGACTCTCTTTTCATACTTTCATAATCGAAGTGCGTCTGCCTATGTCAATGACAATCGGTGGACGCGCTTTTTGTATGTCGTCTTGAATGACGATTGTTTTGAAAATGCGTTTTTGCGACCAAAAGTGTAAAAAATCAGCCTTGTTGACTTATAAAACGCAATTAAATCGCCGATTACGCATAAAATTTCAAATATTTAGCCCGAAAAACTTGCAGATTATAATATCGCCTCTTATATTTGCGATGTCAAACAAAAAACAGGGAGCATCGGTGAAAACACTATATTTCTGATGGCAGACCCCATAAAAAGGTGGGTTGTCGCGAGAAAAAGATGTTTTTACGATTTAAGGCTTCCGCATTGACACAGCAAGACAAAAACCTAAACACTAACCAATATGGCAACACTCAGATTCAAAGCCCTGACTGACCTCATGAGAAGACCTCTTCCCGACATCAAGTTTGAGGAGAGGCGAGTTCCCGAAATCTACGGCGAGCTTGTGTTCAACGATGAGGCCATGAAGAAGTATCTCCAGTCTTCGGTCTACAAGCAGGTCCGCAAGGCGATGGCCAACGGTGAGTTCATCAGCCGCGACCTCGCTGACGGAGTTGCTGCAGGCATGAAGGCGTGGGCTATCGACCATGGCGCAGTTCACTACACGCACTGGTTCCAGCCTCTCACGGACGGCACTGCCGAGAAGCACGACGGCTTCATCAACTATGGTCCTGACGGCAAGGTAATCGAGGAGTTTGCCGGCAAGCACTTGGCTCAGCAGGAGCCTGATGCTTCGTCCTTCCCTAACGGTGGCATCCGCGCGACCTTCGAGGCTCGCGGCTATACCGCATGGGACGTCACTTCGCCTGCTTTCATCGTAGGCTCCACGCTCTGCATCCCTACCATCTTCATCGCATATACAGGTGAGGCTCTTGACTACAAGACCCCTCTTCTGAAGGCTCTGCACGCTGTCGACAAGGCTGCCGTAGACGTATGCCAGTATTTCGACAAGAACGTCACCAAGGTCACTTCCAACCTCGGTTGGGAGCAGGAGTACTTCCTCATTGACCGCGGTCTCTACCTCGCTCGTCCCGACCTCGTCCAGACTGGTCGCACCCTCATGGGCGCAACTTCCGCGAAGAACCAGCAGCTTGAGGATCACTACTTCGGCTCTATCCCTGAGAGGGTCGCTTACTTCATGCGCGACCTTGAGATTGAGTGCCACCGCCTCGGCATCCCTGCAAAGACTCGTCACAACGAGGTTGCTCCTGGCCAGTTCGAGCTTGCTCCTATCTATGAGGAGGTCAACGTCGCTTGTGACCACAACATCCTCCTTATGGATGTCATGAAGCGTCTGGCTCGCCACCACGGCTTCGAGGTTCTCCTCCACGAGAAGCCTTTTGCAGGCATCAACGGCTCTGGCAAGCACAACAACTGGAGCCTCTGCACCGACACTGGCGTCAACCTCTTCGCCCCTGGTAAGAATCCTAAGGGAAACATGATATTCCTCACCTTCCTCACTTGCGTCATGGCAGCTGTCCACAAGGGTCAGGATATCCTCCGCGCTCAGGTGCTCAATGCGAGCAACAGCCACCGTCTTGGCGCTAACGAGGCACCCCCAGCCATCATGTCTATCTTCCTCGGCACGCAGGTTTCCGCAATGCTCAACAGCATTGTTGAGAAGGTGTCTGACGCTAAGATGACCCCGGAGGAGAAGACCGCCCTCAAGCTCGGCATCGGTCGTTTGCCTGAGATCCTTGTTGACAACACCGACCGTAACCGCACCTCTCCTTTCGCTTTCACTGGCGACCGCTTCGAGTTCCGCGCTGTCGGCTCTTCCGCAAACTGCGCTGGCGCAATGACCGCTGTCAACGCAATCGTAGCAGAGCAGCTTCGCGAGTTCAAGAAGGACGTTGACGCGCTCATAGAGAAGGGCGTCAAGAAGGACGAGGCAATCTTCCAGGAGATCCGTAAGCTCATCGTCGAGAGCTCTGCAGTCCACTTTGATGGCAACGGCTACTCTGACGAGTGGAAGGAGGAGGCTAAGCGTCGCGGCCTCACGAACATCACCAGCGTACCTGAGAGCATTGACACCATGCTTTCTGAGCACTCTAAGGAGGTTTACGTCTCTGGCGGCATCCTCTCCGACCGAGAGCTGAAGGTTCGTCACGATGTCGAGATTGAGAAGTACGTCAAGAAGATCCAGATTGAGGCACGCGTCCTTGGCGACCTTGTCATCAACCACATTGTCCCGACCGCCATCGACTACCAGAACATTCTGATCAAGAATGTCAAGGGCATGAGAGAGGTCATGGGCGACGAGGCTGACTCTATGACAGAGAACGAGCGCGAGCTCATCCGCAAGATCTCCGCCCACGTCAAGACCATCCGTTCTTCTGTCCAGGAGATGATTGACGCTCGCAAGAAGGCCAACAAGATTGAGGACGAGCGCGAGAAGGCTTACGCCTACGAGCAAGAGGTCCGTCCTCACTTCGACACCATCCGTTACCACGTTGATAAACTTGAGATGATTGTCGACAACGAGATGTGGCCACTGCCTAAGTATCGTGAGATGCTCCTTCTTCTTGACTAAGAGAAGGACATAGGATCGAAATAGACCATGTCGCCCCGGGAACTGAAAACGTTTGCCGGGGCGATTTTTTATGGGGAGGCACGTGACTGAAGTGCAAGTGTTTTGCTTAAAAATCATGAGTTGAAGACCATTGAAGTCGCGCTGAGTCGTTATATTTGTAACATTAATAAAATCATATAAATCAGAACAATAATGAGAGATAACGCCATATTCGACCTTATCGAGAAGGAGCATCAGCGTCAGCTCCGTGGCATTGAGATGATTGCATCGGAGAACTTCGTGAGCGACGAGGTGATGCAGGCTATGGGCTCTTGCCTTACGAACAAGTATGCCGAGGGATATCCCGGCAAGCGCCACTATGGTGGTTGTGAGGTTGTTGACGAGGTTGAGAGCCTTGCCATCGAGAGGATTAAGAAGTTGTATGGCGCGGAGTATGCCAACGTTCAGCCTCACTCTGGCGCGCAGGCTAACGCGTCGGTCCTTCTTGCCGTCTTGAACCCTGGCGACACGTTTATGGGTCTTGACCTTGCTCACGGTGGACACCTTTCTCATGGTTCAGCAGTCAACACGTCGGGCATCATATATCGTCCTGTGGCATATCACCTTAACAAGGAGACGGGTCGCGTGGACTATGACGAGATGGAGGAGATTGCGCTCCGCGAGAAGCCTCGCCTCATCATTGGCGGTGGCTCGGCATACAGCCGTGAGTGGGATTATGCGCGTATGCGCAAGATTGCCGACGAGGTTGGCGCAATCTTCATGGTCGATATGGCGCACCCGGCTGGTCTTATCGCGGCTGGTCTGCTTGACAACCCAGTGAAGTATGCAGATATTGTAACCTCGACTACCCACAAGACCCTTCGCGGCCCGCGTGGCGGCATCATCTTGATGGGCAAGGACTTCCCGAACCCATGGGGCAAGAAGACGAAGAAGGGCGAGATCCGCACTATGGGCTCTCTCCTCAATTCTGCAGTCTTCCCTGGCCAGCAGGGCGGTCCGCTGGAGCACGTCATCGCGGCAAAGGCTGTGGCATTCGCAGAGGCATTGCAGCCCGAGTTCAAGACCTACCAGCAGCAGGTGAAGGTTAACGCCGCACGCTTGGCGAAGGACCTCATTGACAGAGGATTCTACATTGTCAGTGGCGGCACGGACAACCACTCTATGCTTGTGGATCTTCGTCCGAAGTACCCTGAGCTGACAGGTAAGGTAGCGGAGAAGGCACTTGTTGCGGCTGACATCACCGTCAACATGAACCTTGTTCCTTTTGACACTCGCTCCGCGTTCCAGACGAGCGGTTTGCGTCTTGGCACGCCTGCCATTACGACCCGCGGTCTTAAAGAGGCAGACATGGACGTCATTGCCGACATGATTGACCGCGTATTGGCTGCCCCGGAGGATGAGGCTGTCATTGCGAAGGTGCGTGCGGAGGTTAACGCCATGATGAACGGTCGTCCTATCTTCGCTTGGTAGGAGACAAGTTCTCCCTATAAACAGAAGAGCCGCAGCGATTCACATCGCCGCGGCTCTTCTGTTGGTATATTGCAAACTACAGATAATAACTGATGCCGAAAGTGAGCGACGTGAAGTCTGGTCCGTGCTTAGAGGAGAAGAGTGGGGTTGGGACGTAACGGACGTAGATGCCCCAGTCCTTGTAGCCGGCGGCGGCTGAGACGGAACCGCCGAGGATGTTGTGGCGGAGACTGTTGTGTTTGAAGGTCTTGCTGTGGCCGTCTATGTGGTAGGTGTTTTTGACGCGTGCGGTTGGTGTTATCTCAAGAGCGAGACCGACCTTGACAAAGAAAGGTTTTCCGCCGAAATCTTGCCATTCATAGTCGACTGGGATCATGAAGCGGAAAGTGCGGAGGCGCGACATGGAGACATTGACGGAGTCGGACGGCTGGATGACTGAAAGCTTCTTGGCGTGGTCGTCCCAAGAGAACCATCGTCCGTCATCGATGCGGTAGGTGCGCCAGTTGAAGGCGAGACCATAGGAGATGCCATGTCCATTGCCGTGGGAGTGTTCATTGGTGATGACGTCAAAACCAACCTCGGAGGAGCGTGTAAGCGCATTGTCGACGCTGCCGCCTATGGCGTTGTTGAAGCCCATCTGGAAATAGTCGGAGTGGGCAGAGAAGTTGCGATGGTGGGATATTTTGGCAGACCAGTTGCTGGGGAGGAGGTCGGAGAAGGAGAAATCATTTTCGACCTGCCAGGTCTCCTCCTTGCGTGTGGAGTCGGACGTGGAGACGTAGACTTGCGTGAGTGATCGTCCTCTGTTGTCGTTGACGGAGACGGAGACGTTGTGGCCGTCGTCGGAGACGACAATGTGGCGACCTCGGTAGGAGAGAGTCGTGTCGTTGGATTCGGAGGAGGATATGTCGGGGAGAGTGGAGGCAGAGATGGATGCCGGGGCGATGACGGACAGGGCGACGGACAAGAGTAGAGACTTATTCATCTGTGTTTTTGTTTTTAATGTTCACGTTGACGATTTTATCGAGAGTAGTTGGGCCCTCGATGTAGACGAGCATTGCTTTAGCGTCTTCTAAACGACGGAAGAGGACGAAACGGTTGTCGGTCTTGCCACGGGAGGGGGAGAGCTGGATGTAGAGAGCTTTGAGACATTGACCGCTTTGGAGAGTCTTTATGTTGGTGGCGAGGCGAGAGTCGGTTTTGACGGCATCGCCTATGAGAATGACATCGGACGTGGAGCCTTCTGTGAGGAGACTGCGGAAGAGCGTCATGTCGCGGCCGTCGAGATTGTCGCCGGAGAGGTAGACGAGCCTGACTTTGCCTTCGAGGGGAGGGTTGGGGCTAAAGAACTTCGCCACGGAGAGGCTGTCTTGCGCACTGGCGGACAAGGCGGACGAAAGGAGCGCGAACGTCAGGATTAGTATTTTAGAGATAAGTCTGGACATGGCAGAAGAGTGTTATTCTGTTCACTGAAGAAGGAATTGCAGTTCGCTGTCTACGGATGGGCACTCGTCGGCCAAGAGAGCAAGATCTTGGCGCATGAGGAGAAGGGCTTCGTCTGTTGTGGCTACTTGGACACCATTTACTTGGACGTTGCCTGTGATGTTGTCGGAGTTGGAGAAGATCGCAGCCCCGATGGATATGAGCAGAGCGACGGAAGCGGCAGCGGCGACGTAGAGCCATCGGCGCGGCTTGGCGGCATTGAGCCTTCGGCTTATGGCAAAGAAAGAGAAAGTGGCCGTCGTGGCGTTGGAGAAGCCGTGCTCGTCGAGGAGTGCAATGCGCCTTTCGAGTTCGAGCTCCTCTTCTTCTGTCGTGAGACCGTCGAAGAAACGTTGCTCGATGTCGTCCCAATAATTTTTATCGTCATTCATCATTTACTTATTTCTTCCTCGTAGATTTTCCTAATTGTTTTTCTTGCTCGGCTGAGGCACATACGTACGGCGGTCTCGTCCATTGACAATTGGAGGGCGATGTCGGCGTAAGGGATGCCTTGGATGTCGCGCATGGTCATGATTTGCTGCTGTTGGGCTGTCAGTCGAGAGGACATGATTCGTCGGACAGCCTCGTAGCGCAGTCGTTGTTCCTCTTGCGTGTCGCAGTCATCGTCGGGGGCGTCGTCGCGTTCCTCGTCGATGGTTGTGGTGGCGTGTCGGGTGTGGCGTCGCCAGCTGTCGATGGCGAGGTGCTTGGCAGTGGATGAGGTGAGAGCCGTTGCCTCGTCTTCGGAGAGCCGTGGCTGCGGTCGTCTCCAGAGTCGGATGAAGGCGTCTTGCAGGATGTCTTGAGCGTCTTCGGAGCCATGGAGCATCTTGGAGAGGGCAGAGTGGAGGCGGGCTCGTACTCGCCAATAGGCGGCGACGAGAGTTTTCTCGTTAGGCTCTTCTGGGTTAGGCATCTTGTTTTTTCGTCTTTCTATAAGGGAAACGAAGGGGAAGTCGTTTTGTAACGCGGAGGAGGAAAGTTTTTGAGGGAAAATGAGGGAAGCGGTGGTGTGGGTGCATAAAAAAAAGCGCACGATTCTGTCACAGACTCGCACGCAAAAACACTATGACTGGTGGGCATTAACGGATTCGAACCGCTGACCCTTTGTCTGTCAGACAAATGCTC
>CAVEKX010000001.1:0-259170 GCA_963616565.1 Clostridium sp. CAG:343 | reverse complement strand
CCCCCGACCCGCTGCTTGTAAGGCAGCCGCTCTGAACCAGCTGAGCTAAGCACCCTTTGCGGTTCCGAATTGCGATGCAAAGATAGGTGTTTTTTGTTACACTCCAATAGGGGACGGGCAAAATGTTTTGGAAAAACGTATTGCGCACGTGCTATTGTTGTTTGGTTTGTTGGATGTCGAGAGCCTCGGCTACAACGAAATTGCTACCGCCCACGAAGATGAGGTCGGCAGGCTCAGCGTAACGTTTAGCTCGGTTAATGGCTTGAGAGACAGTGGGGTAGAAGTGACAATTGAGTCCCAAGCGTTGCCCGATCTCGTAGAGTTCGGAGGCGGGAGTGGCGCGTCGCACGTTGGCTTGCGTGAAATAGTAGCGAGCGTCGCGAGGGAGGAGGGCGAGCACCTTTTCAGGCTCCTTGTCATTGCACATGCCCCATACGATATGGAGGTGGAGGTATTTAGAGAATTGCTCTTCGAGCTGTTGGGTGAGGATTTTGACGCCATGGGCGTTGTGACCGGTGTCGACAATCATGTCGGGGCGTGAGGCTACTTTTTGCCAACGCCCCATGAGACCCGTGAGTCCTTGGACATCGGCCATTCCCTCTTTGACGTCGAGGTCAGTGATGTCGTAATCGAGCTTTTTGAGTTCCTCGACGGCTGCGAGAACCGTCAGCATGTTGTGCGTTTGGCAGAGACCGGTGAGGGAGTAGGCGTGTTGGTGGCGCTGTTGCTGTCGGGTGTGCTCGATTTGGGCGACCATCATGCCGTTTTCCTCCTTGTGGTCGAGCATTTTGACGACATCCTCGGCGAAGACGATAGGGGCGTTGATCTCGGCCGCTTTGGCTTCGAAGACGGGGTCGGTCTCGGGGTTTCGCTCGCCGATGACGACTGGAACGCCAGGCTTGATGATGCCTGCCTTTTCCGCGGCGATTTTGGCGAGCGTGTCGCCAAGATATTGTGTGTGTTCGAGACCGATATTGGTGATGACGCTCAGGTCTGGCGATATGATGTTTGTGCTGTCGAGGCGGCCTCCGAGCCCGACTTCGATGACTGCGACATCGACACCGACGCGCTCGAAGTAGTCCATCGCCATGGCTGTCGTTATCTCGAAAAATGAGGGCTGGATGGAGTTGAGGAACATGTCGTGGCGATCCATGAAATCGACGACGCACTCCTTAGGAATCATGCAACCGTCGACACGAATGCGCTCGCGGAAGTCGATGAGGTGTGGGGATGTGAAGAGCCCCGTGACGTAGCCTGCGCTTTGGAGGATGGCGGCTATGGTGTGGGAGACGGAGCCTTTGCCGTTGGTGCCAGCCACGTGGATGGTCTTGAACTTGCGGTGGGGGTGCCCCATACGCTCGTCGATGGCGAGGATGTTGCCGAGCCCGGGTTTGAGGGCGATAGATCCTACTTGTTGGTAGACGGGGAAGCGATTATATATATCTTCTAAGATCTTCTCGTAAGTCATTGGTCTATGGTGTTTTCTGTTGTCGTCTGATTTTTAGAAATCGTCATTGTCGGTTGACGCGACTATGTCTTGGAGCGCGTGGCGGATGGTCTGGTATTCGAAGCCACGCTGGAGGGCGAAGCGGACGAGCGCGGCGTAGAGCTTGCGCGGGTCGTCCTTCTTCGTCGTGTGGAGCTTTTGCTGGAGGGCGTGGCGGAGAATTTCGTCCCACTCGGCAGAGTCGAAAGCCGCTATGGCGTCGGCTATGGTGTCGGGGTCTATGTCTTTGATTTTCAGCTGTTGGCGAACCTTGACGGGACCCCATCCGCTGAAACGCGCCTTGTCGCGGACGAAGAGCGGGGCGTAGCGCGAATCGTCGACAAAGCGTTCTGCGACTAAACGATCTGCGATGCGATTGGATGCATCGGAGTCGAGACCCCATGCAGCGCATTTGTCGACAACATCCTTTCGGCAGTGCTCGGACGTTGCGCATAGCGAGGAGAGCTTGTCGAGGGCGAAGGCTTCAGAGACGGGTTGCCGGTTGGCGCGAGGGGTGGGCATGGCGTGTTGGCGGGATTTAGGGGACTGGGTCGTAGCCTGAGCCGCCCCATGGATTGCACCGGAGGATTCGTTTGACGGCGAGGTAGAGACCTTTGAAGGGACCGTGCTTCCGGATGGCCTCGATGGCGTATTGTGAGCAGGTCGGGGTAAATCGGCAGGCTGGTGGCGTGTGGGGAGATATGGCGACTTGGTAGAAACGGATGGGGAGGACGAGGAGTGTGACGGCGAGGCGTCGGAGTGCGTTGAGGGCTCGCCGTGTGAGGCTTTGCGGTTGTTGGTCGGAATCGGTCATAGTGTGGTCTCGTTGATTATGAGCGCCAGTTTGCTGGTCGCCTTGTCGATGGCGCGGTCGACGTCGGCAGAGAGTGGGAGCCCGTCGCCGCAGAAGATGAGGGCGACGTGGAGACCTTGGATTGCGGGGTGGGCAGCTATGGCATCTTCGACGACGTGCTTGGACTTTCTCCAGGCTTCACGGGTTTGGCGTTTCACGCGGTTTCGTTTTACAGCTCTTTTGAAGCGTTTTTTGCCGACGCTGATCATCATGCGGAGGGGGGATTCTCCTTGTCGGAGCTCGTCGGCACGGAGAGGCAAGTAGACGACTCGGAAGGGGTGTTTTGTGAAGGCCTGCCCTTTGGCGAAGAGGATGCCTATGGCTTTATCGCCGCATAGTTTTTGCGATTTTGGGAAAGAGAGGTCTTGCTTCTGGTCGGCTGTTTGCATCGGGCGTGGAGATGATATATTGGTTCGCGAATTTAGTGAGAATATGAATGGGGTGGGGTGCAAAAAGAGAGGTTGGAAATGTAGTGGATTGTGTGTTAGAGGTTAATGTTTGTACATATTAAGTTATATTTGCGGACGGCTTGAAAACTAAAACATTGATGCCTACCGAAAGCGAAACAGAAGGAGAGCGGCGAGTGGCCTTGGTGCCAGAGCCAACGTTGAACCGCCTGCCGATATACCTTACGTACCTGAAGCTGGCCAGGAAGGACGGGAAGAAGTACGTCTCGTCGACGATGATGGCCAAGGAGATGGGCGTAGACCCGACCCAGGTGGCTAAAGACTTGAGTCACACGGCCATTGTCGGCAAGACGAGGGTCGGGTATGAGGTGGACTCGCTGATCAGGGTGTTGGAGGACTTTTTGCGCTTCAATACGTTGGATTACGGGTATTTATTTGGCGCGGGCAGCTTGGGCACGGCATTGTTGCTTGACCATGGACTTGAGCAATTCGGTTTCAGCATCCGTGCGGCATTTGACGTCAACCCCGACAAGGTGGGGCTGAACATTGGCGGCACGACGATCTACCATCTTGACGACTTCAAGCGCGTCAAGAAGCCTGACGTGAAAATTGGCATACTGACTGTGCCAGTGGACGATGCGCAGCATGTGGCCGACATAATGATTGACGGCGGCATAACGGCAGTTTGGAACTTCACGTCGGTGAGAATCAGGGTGCCAGAGGGCATTGTGGTTCAAAACACGTCGCTCTACGCACATTTGGCGGTCATATTCAACCGCTTGCACGCGACGAAATCTTGAAAGAGCGTTCCCTTTAAAACAGAATTTGACAATGAAGACTTTCGGAAGAGCCCTCGTCGGCATGATGGTTATCATGATGGTGAGCGTCGCCACCGCACAGGGGCAGACGTCATTGACAAAGACAACGACCGTCACCACGACAACAACCACGACGGTGAGTAGTGGCGACACGACTGTCGTAACGAAAACGGTCACGACGACATCGGACGACCCATGGGCATTTGTGAACCAAGTGTTTAGGCAAGCGTTGTCGGGCGACTCGATTAAAGGATGGGACTTTGACGCCAAGTGCGACACCTTGGCGAAGAAGACCGAAAGCATCTGGAAGCAGATGAACGTGGACTCCTTGATGGTGGAGTTTAAAAAATCGTTGATCTTGATGGGCGACACCATCGCCAAATGTGGCGACGAGGCTGTCAATTCCGCCAAGGTGAAGGTTGCGGAGTCAACGAAAATCAGCAAGGCGCAGGCAGACAGCATGCGAGCCGTCATGCGTAAGACGACGGAGTGGATCGACGCTTGGCTCAATGCGCTTACCGATGAAAATAAATAGCTAAACATCTAAAACACTTTAGGATAATGAAACTTTTTACCGTAATGGCTGTCGTTGCATTGATGACGGCGAGCGTGTCGGCATCGGCACAGACGAAGAACAGCAACGCTACCAACAAGTTGGAGCAGCTGAATGCGAAACTTGAGGCTGCAAAGGCTCGTCAGGCTGACGCGAACGCGATGCTGGCGGCGAGCGACTCGATGATTGCCAACGCCGAAGCACAGATCAAGCAGGCGAAGGAAGACATGAAGACCAAAACTGAAGAGATCAAGGCAAAAAAGAAAGAGCTGAAAGAGTACTTGAAGTCGAAAGACGAGCAAGTGAAAAAGGAGGCTGAGGCGACGATGAAAGACTTGACAGCCGAAGAGCAGAAGCTCCAGAAAGAGGGCGCGAAGAAGATAGCCGACGGCGAGAAAGCCCTCGTCAAGGGAAAACAGTCGATGGCGAAGGCCAAGGCTAAACTGAAGCCAGCTGAGGCGGCTCTAAAGACAGCGCAGTCCAAGCTGGACGATTACACAAAGAGCCTTGCACCGGCAAAGAAGTCGGCAGAGACTGACGAAAACGAATAAGACAGTGGGCAAAGCATTGTTTATCAGCGGCGTAGATACCGACAGCGGCAAGACATACGTCACAGCCCGCCTTGCGGCGCAACTGCAGGCCGAGGGCGTCGACGTGATAACCCAGAAGCCTGTGCAGACGGGGTGTGACGACATTGCGGAAGACCTTGTTGAGCATAGGAAAGTGATGGGTTGTGGGCTGTTGCCCGATGACAAAGAGCGGCTGACGTGCACATACCTGTTCCATAAGCCGGCATCGCCTGCATTGGCAGCCAGCCTTGAGGGTGCGGTTATCGACACCGAGCGTATGGCAAAAGACACGGACGAATTGTGCAAGCGCCATGAAGTCGTATTGACAGAAGGTGCTGGCGGACTGATGGTTCCGTTGACTGACGACATCTTGACGATAGACTACGTGGCGGCACACAGGTTGCCACTGTTGCTCGTCACGACATCTAAGCTTGGCGGCATAAACCATGCGTTGTTGAGCATCGAGGCTTGCAAAACGCACGGCGTAGAGCTGAAGTTCGTGGTGTTCAACAGGTTGCCATCTGACGAAAAAATCATGGCCGACGACTCCCTTGCGGTTATAAAGAAATTCACGGCCAGGGTATTCCCGTCTGCCAAGGTCATAGACTTTACAAACCAGACGAGCTTCACAGGCGTGAGCAAATACTTATAAAACAAAAGCATAGCCGACAAAATGATGCCAGCGTTGTTCATACTCATTGTCCTGATATACCTCTTTGCGAGTGGGTATATAGCGGCAAGGGTGTGCAGAGTGTTCAAAAGGCGACCACGTTCATGGCGTATCGCAGTGTGGGTCATAGTCTTACTGCTCGACTTCAGTTTCTTCTTGCAGAGACTTGTGAACGCAGACTGCGTATGGCTCAACAGGATTGTATATGTCGTATCGACGACGTGGATGCCCGTGGTTCTTTACCTGTTCATGATACTGGTGGTGCTTGATGTGGCACGCTATATATTGAAAATCACTCGTGGAGAGATCCCGTACCATACTCCGGCGTCGGTCAAGACAGGAGTCGTACTGACGGCATTGCTATTGGTGTGGGGATATATAACGGCCACGTCGCCAGAAGAGACCCACTACTCGGTATACTCTGACAAACTGCCAGCAGGAGAGGAGTTTACGATTGCGTTGGTGTCGGACTTGCACACAGGGTATGCGGTTCGTGAGGGCGACATAGACAAGATGGTGGGCATCATCAATTCCGCCAATGCCGATATGACGCTCATCTGCGGAGACCTCATCGATGGCGACATATCGCCAGTCATAAAGGAGGAGACTCTCGCCCCTCTGACGAAGCTGCGCAGCCCGATGGGCGTCTTTGCCGTCATGGGGAACCATGAATATATGGAGGATGGCGACAGGGCTGCTGAGGTGATACGCGGCATCGGCAATGTCGTGCTGCTAAGGGACTCTGTGGCCGACGTCGGACCATTCCGCATTATTGGCAGGGACGACTTGACTGTGGCGAGACTCGGTAGGACGCGTCAGGAAATTTATGCCTTTGAGCCTTCTGACTCGCTATTCACGATAGTGATGGACCATCAGCCGGGGGCTGTCATGGATGCCGTCGACGTAAATGCCGATTTGAGCCTCAGCGGCCACACGCATGCTGGGCAGATATGGCCGATGAACCTGATTACTGAGAGGGTCTACTCCATCGACTACGGATTCTCATGCTACGGCTCGACGAGCGTCGTCGTCACGTCGGGCTACGGAACATGGGGACCGCGCATCAGGCTTGGGACGCAAGCGGAAGTTGTGCTGATAGATATTTTCGGAACGCGTAAA
Source organism: Clostridium sp. CAG:343 (assembly GCA_963616565.1). Taxonomy (GTDB): domain Bacteria; phylum Bacteroidota; class Bacteroidia; order Bacteroidales; family Marinilabiliaceae; genus W3P20-009. The sequence goes on along the minus strand of CAVEKX010000001.1, from coordinate 252,695 downwards.
TGAGTTCGGAACAATACTCATCCAAGCTTTTGGATGATGCGGTAGGGCAGTTCGCAAAGCTGCCTGGCATCGGCAAGAAAACGGCATTGCGCCTTGTGCTCCACCTGCTGAGGGAGGAGAAAGAGGAAGTGGCGATGTTCACCGAGGCCGTGCGAGCGGTGAGAAACGACATCTGTTACTGCAAAGTGTGCCACAACCTGTCGGACACCGACACGTGCGAGATATGCGCCAACCCGCATCGTGACCATGAGACAGTGTGCGTCGTCGAGACCGTGCGCGACGTGATGGCCATCGAGTCGACGCGGCAATATACGGGTGTCTATCACGTTTTGGGCGGCATAATCTCGCCCATGGACGGCATCGGGCCTGACGACTTGAACATAGGCTCGTTGGAGGAGCGCGTCTCGCGTGGCGAGGCAAAGGAAGTCATCCTCGCGCTCAGTGCCACGATGGAGGGCGACACGACGAACTTCTACATATACAAGCGGTTGGCTCCCTATGGTGTCAAGCTGACGACTATCGCGCGCGGCATAGCCGTAGGCGACGAGTTGGAGTACGCCGATGAGGTGACGCTCGGGCGGTCGCTCGTAAACCGTGTGCCGTTCGAGCAAACGATTTGAAAAACAATAGAATATAGAAACATAAACTGTCAACATTAGAACAATGGAAAAACTGTTGAGTGAATTGCGCGGCTTCTACGTGCGCGCAATCTTGCCATCCGTAATATTCTTCATAGCATGCTTTGTGGCCACGAGGCTCATGGGCAACCAGCCAGTCGTCAACGTCACGACGGCATCCTACATTATGGTCGCTCTGTTGGCCGCAACGTTCATTGCTTTCATCGTCACGTGGTTCATCTTGCGCAATGCGAGGGCCAAAGTGGCTGAGGTTAAGGGCGATGACAAATATGCGCCATTCGCCAAGGCCTACAAGGCAAGAATCTTGTGCATGAGCATAGTAGCAGTCCTCAGCAGCATCTGCTACATTTTCACTGTCGACTCAAATGCCATATACCTTGTCGTAATCGCGCTCTTGCTGGTGCTGCTCTACTATCCGTCGGAGACCTTTGTGGGCAGGCAGATAGGCGAGGATAAGGAGCAACAATAACAAGCCCCCCCTCGGCATGCCAACAAAAAGAGAGAAACGCAAGATAGCTGTGGACTTCGACGGGACAATCGTCGAGGACAGATATCCAGCCATAGGGCGTGAGCGTCCTTTTGCCCTCATGACACTCAAGAAGTTGCAGGAACAGGGGTTCGTCCTGGTCTTGTGGACTTGTAGGGTGGGCAAGGAGCTGGAGGATGCCGTCGAGTTCTGCCGAAAGGGCGGAGTGACGTTCTATGCTGTTAATGAGAGCTTTGAGGGGGAATTGTACTCGGGAGGGAAATGCCCGAGAAAGATAGACGTCGACATGTATATAGACGATAGGAACTATGGCGGATTGCCGTCGTGGGGTGAGATATATCATGAATTGACAGGGGAGACGAAGAAAGAAAGAAAAAGCCACGAGGAGAAGCCACAAGGCTTTTGGCGTAAAGTGGCTAAAGTATTGGGAATCAGTTAAGAGAGAGTAGGTGGATATATCAGTAATTATCGTCAGCTATAATAGTGCGGATGTCGTCCTTATGACGTTGGTCTCATTGCGCCACGCCATGGTTGACGGACTTGAGGCGGAGGTCATCGTCGTAGACAACAACTCAGCCGACAAGACGCCAGAGCGAATAAGACGCCACGCCCCATGGGCGAAGGTTGTCGAGATGGGCGACAATGCAGGATTTGCCAAGGCGAATAACGTGGGGATGAAGATGGCCAAGGGCGACGTGATTTTAATTCTCAACCCCGATACCATAATCTGCCGCGACACGCTCAGCAAGATTGTCGACCATTTCAAGAGACATGAAAATTCTGGTGCCATTGGCGTCAGGATGGTCAACGGAAGGGGTCGCTACCTTGGCGAGTCGAAACGTGGATATACGAATCTTGCCACGTCGTTCTTCAAATTGTCAGGCTTGTGGCATTTGGCGCCAAAGTCTAAGACGCTGAACGCCTACTACATAGGCAATGTCGGAGAGCGTGAGATATGCAAAGCCCCGATATTGTCGGGCGCGTGCATGGCTTTTACGAGGGAGAAGTATGAGAAAGTCGGGGGATTTGACGAGGGCTACTTCATGTACAGTGAGGATATCGACCTCTCGTGGCGTATGGACAGGGCGTCAACAGATGGCAACATCTACCGCGGCGACATCCCGATTATCCATTTCAAGGGGCAGAGTACGCCAAGGAAGCGGAAGTATATTGAGAGCTTCTATTGGTCGATGCAGCGTTTTGCGGAGAAATATGAGTTCCCGAGGCATGGCGCGGTGGTCAATGCCATTACGACGATAGGCATCAAGGTGGCGTTCGCCTTTGCCCTTGTGCGTTGCGTGGTGATGCGGAATATCGAGAGCGGCAGGGAATTTAAGAAACCAGATTCTGTGACCGTGGTGGCGGAAAATGATGGCGGCAGATTCGCAGAAAATTTGGGGCAAGGAGGGATGAAGGTGAAAACTGTCGGGTACTCGGAATTGGAAGATATTGACACCGAGGCTGTTGTCTTCGTCGTGTCGGGCGACATGGAGAGGGCGATAGAGTATATGAGGGCAAACGAAGGAAAGCGGTTGTTCGGGTTCTGCAACGACGTCACTGGAGACGTGTTGGTCTTTTATAACAACAGGCTCCATAATATAAAGTCATGAAATACTGTAAGATAGTTGCGTTATTGCTTGTCGCGGCTTTGGCCCCCATGGGCTCAATGGGGCAGGTCAATCAGTTTGTCGAGCCGGCGTCGAGCAAGGCGTTTGCTGACGTTTACGCGATAGACAACGCCTCGTTCGGACGCGACGTAGCCAAGGTGGGCGACAAGGCTCGGGCTGCCTTCTTGAGGGAATATATGGCATTGATGAACTATGCGGCGGCGAATAGCAAGGCGAATTATGATGCGTTCTTCAAGGCGTCGGATGCTGCCTTCGATGCGGCGTATGGCTCAAAATATGAGGCTAACCTCTTGTGCCAGTTGCATATACACAAGTGCATGGTCTACATATATGACGGAAGCATGTTGAGTGGTGGCATACAATTTTGGAAGTCATACAACCAGTTCAAGACGGCCGAAAAGAAATATCCAGGATATGACGGACAATTGCCTTTAAGGGGACTTTACAACATCCTGTTCGCCCAAATTCCCGAAAAATGGAAGAGCCTAAAAGGATTGCTCGGCTTGGGCGATGGCAATACGGATTTGGGACTCAAGCAGATAGAGCAATATCGCAACAAGGTGGCGAATGTGCCTGGCGTGGGCGACGAGGCCGTTTTGTTCTCCTTCGCTAACATGTTTTTCAGTCATGACCAGATGATACCCGAGGCTATCGTCGGCGCGATACGTGCAAACGAGGCTCCCGTGGTGCGGTATGCATACATATTGAGCTGCGGACGGGCGCAAAATGGCGAGGCTGCCGTGGTGTCGTTGGAGGCAACTCCGGAAATCACGATGGAGCGTTACCCTCTGCTCTACCACCAAAAAGGGAAATACGCATTGCGTCAGTTGGACGCTGACGGCACGATACGATGGGCGTCGAAGTTCCTTGGGGTCTATAAGGGAGTGTCGAACCGAAATTGGGCGTATTTGGAAATGGCGTACGCCTATATGCTTAAAGGAGATCGGGAGAGGGCAAAAGAGATGGTTGACAGGTGCATTGCGACAGCATCGGACTTCGACATCGACGTGAGGGCGCGAAAAGAGGCCGAGGTGGCAATGAATGCGACCGTGCCGATGTTGAAGGCGCGTTTCAACTTTGAGTTCGGGCGTTACGCCGAGTCGTTGAAGGTGTTGAAATCATTCCGTCCGAATAAGACAGAAGAGGTTGAATATTGGTTTCGTACGGCACGTGCGGAAGACAGACTCGGGAAGATTGATGTCGCTCTGACTGAATATGAGAGAGTTATAGGGGTGTCGACCAATAGCAAACGTTATTTCGGTCCATATGCCGCGGTCCATGCGGCAGACATCTGTCTTGCCAAGGGAGACAAGAAAGGGGCTATGGGATATTTGGCGCGCGCGCGGAAACTCAATAACGGGGAGTATAAAAAAGAATTGGATCAGCGGATTGAACTTACGGAGCGTAAGGCTAAGGGCGGCAAATAAATAGGGCTACCTTTTTAGAAATCATTCTATCAGGCACACAAAAAAAACAAGAGAGCCCGTCGAGACGTGTCTCGACGGGCTCTATGCTTAGTGGGGCTTGGTAAGGAATAAGGACTCCTTACTCGGCGCTACTACTCTGCGACTACTGCGGAGTCAGCAGGAGCAGCGATGCTGTCAGCAGGAGCTGCGGTGGTGTCGGCAGCAGCTGCGACGGTGTCAGCAGCCTGGCAGCACTTCTCGCCCTCGGAGGTGCAGTTGTTGGTGTTGTTGCTGGAGCAAGCAACGAGCATTGCAGCGACGGCTGCGATTGCAAACAGATTCTTCATAATAGTTTATTTGATTAATGTTGTTGTAGTCACACCTGTGAAAACATCGCAAAGTTATTCTTTTAGTGTAATGGTAGGTCAACAAATGATTAATTTTTTCGTTAAAAAGGGCTAAGTGGTGTGATTTTCTTGGGGGAGGAGGTGTTTCGCGCACTCATTTGTAAGAAAATGCTGTGCTTTTGTACATTGCTGATTCATAGGTATGTGTCGGATAATTAGCTACATTCGCGCTAATGCACCCTTTGAATGGCTCAAGGAAAATTGAAATATAGCGAGGCTCGCCGGAACTCTGTAAGTATCATGTTGAGTGATAGGGAGTTGGCGGCGATAGACGAATATTGCGCGCTCTTCAACAAAGGGTCGCGGTCGGCGGTGATACGCGAGGGGGCGATACGATTTGTCCGTCAGCGGATTATAGACCGCCAGACGAGCCTATTCCCCGATTTTGATGGCACTGCGCCAGGGGCGGAGTCTCCAACCCCTTACGCCGCGACCCCTGCAAACGGGCGTGGGCAGGGCGAGGACAGGACCCCGTCGCTGTTCGACCTCCTCGACTTTGATTATGAAGATGATGACGCAGCAGACTGAGAAACAAAAAGATAGGCTGAGAGTCTATTATACGATAGGTCAGATGGCCGAGCTGTTGGGCGAGAGCGAGAGTTGCGTGCGTTATTGGAACAACGAGTTCGCAAGTTACGTAAAGCCGCATCGGAATAAGAAAGACAATAGGCTCTTCACCGACAAAGACCTCTCGGCATTGCGGTCGATAAAATATCTGCTGCGCGAGAGGGGTATGACGATAAGTGGCGCGCGAGAGTGCCTTGCCAATTCGCGACGCTCGAAGCGCAGACCAGAGGATACCGACGTGGCGGACACTGAGTTGGCCGTCAAGTCGGAGGTCATAGCCCGCCTTCAAGGCATACGTGAGGAATTGTTGAAAATTGACCAATACATATAGTCACCATGGCATTTAAAGTTGGCGACGCAATTGCCGCACTCGACTCTGTGTTTCCACTCGCCTCGCAAGACGGGTGGGACAATAGCGGTCTGCTGGTTGGCGACGCGGATGCGGAACTGAAGGGCATCTTGCTGACGGTGGACATTACGGAGGATGCCGTAGCTGAGGCTATCGATAAAGGCATTAACCTCATCATCAGTCACCACCCGTTGATGTTCCGCGGGCTCAAACGCCTTACTGGCGGCACGACGGAGCAGCGTATCGTGGCCAACGCGTTGCGAGGCGGCATAGCCCTTGCTGCATTCCATACTCCGGCGGACAAGCAGATGGAGGGGACGAGCGGTACGCTTGGCAAAATGTTAGGCTTGCAGAATATGCAAGTGCTTGTGCCAGAGACTGATTCTCTGAGCAAGATTGTCGTCTACGTGCCAAAGGCAAACGCTGAGGCAATCGTCGACGCAATGTCTGACGCGGGTGCAGGGCATATTGGCAATTACAGCCATTGCGCATGGAAGACCGACGGCGACGGGCAGTTCAGAGCCGAGGATGGCGCGCACCCGTATGTCGGCGACATGGGCGAGATCCATCATGAGCCGGAGAGCCGCGTCGAGGCCATTTGCCCCAAGCGGCTTGTCTGTCGCGTGGTGCGTGCCGTCGTGAGCGCACACCCGTATGAGGAGCCTGCCATCGACATCATCCCATTAGGCAACAAGAACGAGAGACTCGGCTACGGAGTTGTCGGTGATATGGCTAACGACGTGTCGGTCAGTGAGTTTCTCGCCTTGTTGAAAGAGAAGACAGGATGCGGAACCATACGCTACGCAGGTCGAAAGGAAAAGGTGCGCCGTGTGGCGATATGCACGGGCAGCGGCAGCGAGTTCGTGTATGCAGCCATCCGCTCGGGGGGCGACGCCTACGTCACGGCCGACATGAAATATCACCAAATGGCGGACGCCGCGGAAGAAATAATGATTGCCGATGTGGGACATTATGAGAGCGAAAGTCTCACTAAGCAGATTTTCAAAGGTATACTATCAAGAAAATTATCTAATTTTGCCCGTTGCGAAATATACAAAGACGCTAACCCGATAAAATACTACTAATAACATATATGGCAAGCAGCGAAGAAAAGAACGTCAAAGAGTTGCCTATCGAGCAGAAACTCAAGGCTCTCTATGACCTCCAGCAGGTGAGCACGGAGATTGACAAGATCCGTATCCAGAGGGGAGAGTTGCCCCTTGAGGTTGAGGATCTTGAGAACGAGATAGCAGGCCTGGAGACGCGTGTCAGCAATCTCAATGAGGAGATCAAGAAACTCAATGGTCTCGTCGTCGAGCATAAGAACAAAATCAAAGAGGCTGAAGGCCAGATAAAGAAGTACGAGGGTCAGCAGAACAGCGTCCGTAACAACCGCGAGTTCGATGCCATCTCCAAGGAGATTGAGTATCAGGATCTTGACAAGCAGCTTAGCGAGAAGCGCATCCGCGAGTTTACGGCAGAAATCCATCGCAAGCAGGAGCTTCTTGACGACGCTAAGGCTCGCATCGAGGAGCGCACCGCCGACCTCGAGGAGAAGAAATCCAAACTTGAAGATATTGTAGAGAGCACTCGCCAGCAGGAGGAGGATCTCGTCAAGAAGGCTGAGGAGATCAGCAAGGGCATCGACGCCCGCGCCCTCGCCGCGTTCAACCGTATCCGCTCCAACGCTCATAACGGTCTCGCTGTCGTATCTGTACAGCGTGGCGCATGCGGCGGCTGCTTCAACCACATCCCCCCCCAGCGTCAGCTCGACATCCGCCTCCATAAGAAGCTCATCGTCTGCGAGTATTGCGGTCGCATCCTTGTCGACGACGGCACTCAGCAGGGCATCGACGACGGCGTCCCCGCACTCAGCAAGAAGGAGAAGGCCTAACCATCCGCACCGCATAGCCGACAGCATCGCTGGCCATGATGATAGAGATTGACGGCAAGGTCATCAACACCGAAATCTTTCGGAGGCGTTTTATCTGCGACATCAGCAAATGCAAAGGCACTTGTTGCTATGACGGAGACAGCGGTGCCCCATTGGAAGAAGACGAGCTTGAGAAGTTGACGGAGGTCTACCCGACGGTCAAGCCTTACTTGTCAGATGAGGAGAATGAGGAGATAGCCAAGCAGGGACTGTGGGTCACAGACCGAGATGGCGACCTCGTGACGCCCATCATCCGCGGGTGCGAGTGTGTCTACACCAACCGTGAGGAAGACGGCACCTGGAGCTGCGCCATCGAGAAGGCGTATCGCGAAGGGAAGACTAAGTGGCGTAAGCCCATCTCGTGCTACCTGTACCCGATAAGGGTGAGCAAGACGAGAAAGTACGAGATGCTCAACTTCCATGAGTGGGAGGTGTGCCGCCCCGCAGTAGAACTGGGCGAGAAGGTGGGCACGCCGGCCTACAAGTTCTTGAAAGAGCCGATAATCGCCAAGTATGGCGAGGAGTTCTACAACGAGCTTGAGCAGGTGGAGCAAGAGCTTATCCGCCAGCATATAATTTGATTCATATCAACAACACATACACAACGTACAAAAGAAACCATTGATATATGGGAAGAGCGTTTGAATATCGTAAGGCCCGCAAGCTGAAGCGTTGGGGCAATATGGCCAAGACGTTCACGAAGCTTGGCAAGGAGATCATCATAGCCGTGAAGGCAGGTGGCCCCGACCCTCATTCTAACTCCAAGCTCCGCGCCATCATTCAGAACGCCAAGGCGGAGAACATGCCTAAGGAGAACATCGAGCGCGCAATCAAGAAGGCGAGCAGCAAGGACCAGGCCGACATCAAGGAGATGGTCTACGAGGGCTATGGCCCCCACGGCATCGCCATCCTGATTGAGACCGCCACCGACAACACCAACCGCACCGTTGCTAACGTCCGCAGCTATTTCACCAAGCTCGGCGGCACTCTCGGCACCTCTGGTAGCGTATCATTCATGTTCGAGCATAAGAGCTTCTTCAAAGTCAAGAACAAGGAGGGCGTCAATCTTGAGGAACTTGAGCTTGAGCTTATCGACTTCGGCGTATCGGAAGTCTTCCTTGACGAGGAAGAGGACATGATCAACATCTACGGTGAGTACGAGAGCTTCGCCCAAGTTCAGAAGTACCTTGAGGACAACGGCTTCGAGATTGTAAGCGCAGAGTTCGTCCGCATCCCGACCGACACCAAGACCCTTGCTGATGACGAGGTCGCAGGCGTAGTCAAGCTCCTTGCCCGCCTTGAGGAGGACGAAGACGTCACGAACGTCTACCACACCATGGCAAACGAGATTCCTGACGAGGAGTAGACCGAGAAATCGGTTCCTCAGAAGAATCATTATCGATACAAAAAGAGCGTCCGACGCCTGTTGAGGGTGTCGGACGCTCTGATTTTATGGTGAAATGATTGAAAATCAGGGTGAGAGTTTGTGTATATCGTCGTAAAGTCATAAATTTGCGGCGTCTTAATAACACAATAATATATCTATGTACCTCGACAAAGAGAAGAAGCAAGAGATCTTCGGTCAGTACGGAAAGTCTAACACTGACACTGGTTCACCTGAAAGCCAGATAGCATTGTTCTCGTTCCGTATCAACCACCTCACTGAGCACATGAAGCTCAACAAGAAAGATACTGCTACGAACTACTCGCTCAAGAAGCTCATCGGCCGTCGTCGCCGTATGCTCAACTACCTCAAGGATCGCGACATCAACCGCTATCGTGAGGTTGTAGCAAAGCTCGGTCTGCGTAAGTAAGCAGGGAACTTTCGCTCTTGCGAAAAAGACTATCCGCCTCGGAGACATTGGTCTTCGGGGCGGATTTCTTTTTGGTGGCGGATGGAAAGGCGGAGAGAGAGGGGCGGGTAGGGGAGAAAGAGAAAGTCCGTCGGGAGCGATGTGTTGCTCTTGACGGACTTTGGGGCTATCGTAATTTGGAAATCGATATAGGCTGGAGAGAGGGGAGGCTTACTCTTTCGTAAGTGGCATGATGCGGTTCCACTTAGAGGCGGCGAAGGCTGGCAGTGCGTCGGGCTCCGTAATCTCGAGGGTTACGTCGGGTGGTAGTTGGCGGAGCGCATTTTTGCCGACATATTGTGGGGTGGGGGCGTTGTTGATTATGTGCTTTATGGACGATTGGAGGAAAGCATTGTCGCTCACGTAGTTGACTGAGGCTGGGATGACGAGTGTATCGATGCTGTGGCATCGGCAGAAAGCCCCCGTCCCGATGATGCGCGTGCCTTCGGGGATTACGTAGGTGGAGGCAGTGCGGGCGGCAGGATAGCGTATGAGGATTTTCTTGGTGGCGTTGAAGAGGACGCCGTCGATGTCGCAGAACTTTGTGTTGCGGGCATTGACCTTGAACTCTCGCAGGAAGAAGCATGACGCCAGGACACCTATGTGGGAGACGCTTGGCGGGACTGATACGGAGGTGAGACCAGTGTCGTAGAATGCCTTAGCGTCAACGTTTTGGACTCCGTCGGGAAGGTTTATTGTCGTGAGCTTTGTGCATGAGGAGAAAGCGTCTTTGCGGATGCTCTTGATGGCGGAGGGCAGGACGACGTCGGAGAGGTTGGAGCAGCCCGTGAATGCGCCTTCGCAAATCTCAGTGACGCTGTCGGCTATGTTGACGGACGTGAGGCTCGTGCAGTAGGCGAACGTCATGGCGTTGATGACTGTCAGGCGAGAGGGGAGGACGGCTTGGACGAGGGATGTGCAGTTGGCGAAGGCTTGTCGTCCGATTACGGTGACGCTGTCGGGAAGAGATATGCTGGTGAGCCACTTGCAGTTGACAAAGGAGCGTGGGGCAACCCTTGTCACAGTCCATAGCTCCCCACCGATAGATACGCATTGAGGGACGATGAGCTCCCCTGATACCGCAGGCGTATTTACACCGCAGAGTGTGAGGGTCTTGCAAGGTTGATTGTTTACCGCAAAATCTAATATGCCTTCGTTTGGCATATGCTTCCTTTTTATACGGGGTAGGCTTTGGTCTTTATGGTATTACTGAGGAAAAATGTGCCATACCCCCTTTCTTGTCAGCTAAAGGTACGATTTTTATTGCGGTTTTGAAAGTTAATTGGGCTTGTGGAGGAATAAAAACGGCTGGAGACTTGAAGAAAAAAGTCGCAGCAGAAGACTGCCGCGACTTTTTATCTTGAAGAAGTGATGCCAGGCTACTTAGAGAGCTTCTTGTTCCATTTGCTTATGACCTTGAGGGTCGAGCGGTCGGAAGAGAAGACCGAATTGAGACCTTGCGCCTCTTGGGCGGGATCGCCCGTGTAGGGGTCGCCGACTTGCCAGTCGTCATGTTCGGGTGTCGCCTCGCCACCCCATCCCCAGAAGTTGCATCCGGCGAAGAAGCCGCCACTCTTGCGGGCGTCGTTGATGAGGCTGAAGACGTAGTCGTAGTAGTCGTCGCGGACCGTTGTGGAGGCTTCCTTGCTAAAGGAGAAGCCGTCGCGTGGGAAGCCGAACTCCTCCATTACCAGAGGTTTATGGAGCTTGGCACTTATGGCGAGGTGGCTGTCGATGTAGTCCTTGGTGTTGGCGCAGGCGCGCTGGAGGTCGGCTCGGAGGTGACGTGCGCGAGCCCAGCTCCAGTTGTATGGCCAGAGATGGATGTTCATATAGTCGACATTCTTGTCAGCACATATCTTCTCGTAGAGCGACATGTCATTCTCGCACCCCCAAGAGCCTTCGCTGCCGATGCTGATGAGATGGTTGGCGTCGAGGCTGCGGATGAGCGACGAGGCTTCGGCGAGCCATTGCGCGAAAGGCTCTTTAGCCTCCAGACTGAAGGCGCGTGGCTCATTGCCTATCTGCCAGCTCATGATGGCGGGATCGTCGGTGTACTTCTTGCCGGTGTATCGGTTTGTGCGTCCGACGATGAAGCGGACGTAGTCGTAGAAAAGCTCATGAGCCTTCTGGTTTGCAGCATATCGGGCGACGAAGTCCATATAGGCAGGGTATCCGGCTTCGTTGGGGCGCGGGGCTATGCCTGCGCCTGCGTGCTGGAGGTAGAACGAGTAGCCGCCGCTCCATTCCCAAGAGTTGTTGAGGTAGAGAACGGCTACCATGTCGCGTTTGCCCATCTCCATGAGGAGGAAGTCGAGACCGGCGAGGATGGTGTCGTTATATACGCCTGGGGCTATTTGGAGCGTAGGCTCGACCTTGGTTTTCACGCCGCGCTCGCCGTCGCTGCCGACGAGGATGCGGAGGTTGTCCATGCCTGCGGCCTTGAGATTGTCGAGCTCACGGATGAGGCGTTGGCGGTCGCCGCCTTGACCTTCGGAGCCGAGGATTGCGCCATACCAGAAGTTGGTTCCGACGAAGTAGTAAGGTTTGCCGTTGCGCTCAAAGTGCCCGTCCTTAGTCGTGACGAAGTTGCCTTGGGCGAGCGACATGGTGCCGATGGTGAGGATGGCGGCCAGGGTTGCCAGAAGTCTCTTCATATTTTAAAGTCTGATTTTTTATTGTCTGGGGTTTTTAGATGTGGCTCTCGAGGAGCTTGGCGCGTCCGTCGGGAGTGATGGTGAGGGAGGTCGTTGTGGCTGGCACGAGAGCCGCCTCGTGGGGGTGGAGGATGACTGTTGAGCCGTCGGGCGACGTGAGGCAGCACGTGCCGTCGAGTGTCATGAGAACCTTGAATGAGTCGACGGAGGAGTAGTCGCGCTTCATGGGCTTGGTGGGGCGCAGGAGCGTTGTGGTGAAGAATGGGCAGTTGACGACCTCGGAGGGTTGGTCGGGCTGCTCGGTGTAGTGAGATCGCGGGTCGGGAGTCGTCTCTCCGAAGTGGATGGCTTGGCGCGCGAGTTCGGTATGAAGCTCGCGGAGGTTGCCGTTGGTGTCGCGACGGTTGTAGTCGTAGAGGCGGTATGTGACGTCGGAGGACTGCTGGATTTCAGCGATGTAGGAGCCACCGCCGATTCCATGGACGCGGCCTGCCGGGATGTAGAAGACATCGCCAACCTCGATGTTTACCTTGTTGAGGTAATCTTCGATGGAACCGTCGGTGACGGCGGCAGCGTAGTCGGCTTCAGCGAGTGGTTTTTTGAAACCGTCGATGAGGCATGCGCCTTTGAGGGCGTCGACGACGTACCACATCTCGTTCTTTCCGAGTTTGCCGTGGACACGGGCTGCCATGGCATCATCGGGATGCACTTGGATGGAGAGGTCTTGGCGAGCGTCGATGAACTTGATGAGGAGAGGGAACGTGGTGTTGAACTTTTGCCAAGGAGCCTTGCCGAGGAGCTCTTCCTTTTTGTCGGCGAGGATCTGCGGGAGCGTCATGCCGCTGAACTGACCGCCTTCGGCTATGGATTCGGAGCCTTTGACTGCGGATATGAGCCAAGCCTCGCCGCCCCACAGGGTGGGTTTGTAGATGGGTTTGAATTTTATTGTCTCCATGGTGTTTGTGCTAAAATTGTATTAGGTGTTGCCGTATAAGTATCAATATGGCTGTTGTTTATCGGAGTACAATAATAATCAATCTATTGCGGTGGGGCAAGGCGCATTTTATCATTATGTTGTAGGTATTTATCAATAATGCCGCAAGGCTCAAAATAGGGCTTTGCGGCATTTGTGGGATAAAAAATGCGCAGTGGCGCATTACTTGGTGATGGCTTTAGACATGGCTTGTCGCTCGGCATCGGGGAGGGTTATGACGACGGGTTTGATGCCGTTGGGGAGTGAGTCGTTGGCGACGAAGACATTGATGCCGATGTCTCCATTTTGCCAAATGATGGCGCGGAGGAAATCTTTGCCCTCGCCGCGATCCTCGACCATCATCTCTGTATGGTCGTCGCTGAGGATGAAGTCGGCATCGGCAATTTCGGTGAGCTTGTTGGAGTAGCCTTTGGGGGTGGCTGCGAGCTTGATGAGTTTGACGTCGACCTTGTAAGAGCCTGGCTCGTCGGAGGTGAGTTTGGCTCCGTTGGTTGTGCCGATGCGGATGTCCTCTCGGGTGTTGGCCTTGATGTAGAAGCCGTTGGTCTCGTAGGAGAATTTGTCTTGGGCGAAGGTGGTCGTGGCGAAAGCCAGTGCCGTGACGCTCAAGGCGGCTTTGAAAATCTTGTTCATGAGTTTACTGTGTTTGGATTATTTATTGATAATGAGTTGCTTGACGATCTCCCATATTGCCATGCCTGTCGAGACGCTGACGTTGAGGGAGTGTTTTGTGCCGAATTGGGGGATTTCGACGCAGGTGTCGACCTCGTTGACGACCTCTTGGGCGACGCCCCGCACCTCGTTGCCAATGACGAGGGCATATTTGGCGTCGGGCGAGACGCGGAGCTTTTCGAGGCTCACGCTGCCGCGCGCCTGCTCGAGGGCGAAGGTCACGTAGCCGCGGGCTTTAAGGGAGCGTATGGCGTCGAGGGCAGTGGGGCTTTGCGACCAGCTGACGGAATATTCGGCCCCGAGGGCGGTCTTGTGGATTTCGGGGTGTGGTGGCGTCCCGCATGCTCCGCAGAGGATGATCTCTTCGAGGCGGAAGGCGTCGGCGGTGCGGAAGAGAGAGCCGATGTTGTTGAGGCTGCGGATCTCGTCGGCTACGATGACGAGCGGGGTTTTGGGGGCTTGGTGGAACTGCTCGGTCGTCATGCGCCCCATTTCCTCCATAAGGAGTTTTTGGCGTGTTGCCATGTAAGGAGAGTGTTGTTTTCAGATTAAGTATAATTGCAATTTAGGCATTTTTATCGAAATAAGGCGTCCGCTGTTTGTGGAAAAAAATAGTAAAGGGGGTAAATTTGTGGTCTTCATGGGAGGCATGGCGCGAGTGCGTCAGAGCCACAGGAAAAAGAAAAGACAATGACAATAAACGAGATACAGGATGAGATAGTCGAGCAGTTTTCTGCCTACGACGACTGGATGGATAAGTACTCCCTGCTCATCGAGTTAGGAAACGACATGGAGCCGTACCCCGAGGAGCATAGGAAACAGGAGTACATAATCGAGGGATGCCAGAGCACCGTATGGATCTATTGTGAGCAGAATGCAGACGGGACGTTGTCGTTCAAGGGCGACTCGGACGCCATCATCGTGAAGGGCATCGTGGCGTTGCTGCTGCGCGTCGTCGATGGTCAGAAGGCTGAGGACGTAGAGAGCGCGGACCTTTATTTCATTGACCAGATAGGTTTGAAAGAGAACTTGACGCCCACGAGGTCGAACGGTCTGCTTGCCATGATTAAGCAGATCCGCCTGTACGCCATGGCGTATGCGGCTAAAGCCAAGAGTAACAAACAATAAGCCTCTGCGAAATGGAAAAGAAGAAGAACGAGGCGGCAGAAAATAGCATCGAGCGGCTTGTCATTGAGCAGCTGAAGACGGTGTTTGACCCCGAGATACCCGTCAACATATATGATCTTGGGTTGATATATAAACTTGAGGTCTCGACGAACAATGAGGTCAGGGTTTTGATGACCTTGACGGCACCGAACTGTCCCGTGGCGGACAGCTTGCCCGAGGAGGTCATGGTGAAGTTGAAAGCCATCCCAGGCGTGGAGTCGGTCGAGGTGAACTTGACATTTGACCCGCCCTGGTCGGAAGAGAACCTGACGGACGAGGCGCGCCTTGCAATGGGGTTGCTGTAAAAAGAGAATCCGTCAAAATAGAAAAGATTAAACCCTCGTAAGGTAGCATGACCTTGCGAGGGTTTGTCATATCGGGAGTGTTGAGACTTAGAACTTGATCTCGATTTGGGAGTCGTTTGTGTCGTTCGCATCGGCAACGGCTTTGGGGTCTGGGCCGTAGTCGTTCTCTCCTTTAGTGCCTGGCAAGAAGAGGAAAACGATGAAAGCGAAAAATCCAGCGATGCAGAGGAATGTGAGAATTAAGAGGATGTGGTTGGAGCTATCGAGCTGGAGTGCGCCGAAAATGACGGAGGCGGAAATGAAGATAATGGCGAGGAGGTACCACCAACCGCTGCGGTTTGTGTCGTGGAGGCGACGAACGGTTATGGCGATTGACGGAATCAAGGTGTACAGACCCCATATGATGGAGATGATGGAGACGACGATTGTGAGAGGGATGCTGTTTTGGACCGCAAGCGACAGACCGTTGATCACCGAGTTGATTATAATTGTGAAAAGGACGAAAAGCCAGTATTCGCGACGGCGAGCGCGGCCAGAGAAGGTGGCGAATTTGGTGGTGAGAGCCACTTTCGCATAATTGAGCATTTCCATAATGAGTTTTTTAGATGAAGGTTGAGAGTAAAGAGAAAACACCGAGACTTTTAGAAGTCTTGGTGTTTTCTGTTAGAGATTATGCAGGATGTGAGTCCGTCGGACTATGCATTGGTCTTTGGGTTGGCTCCCCACTTGTTGACCTCAGGCTTGCCGTCTTGTGCGAAGAAGACGATGAGGATGATGACACCGACAACGGGGATCAAGGCAAGAAGTTGGAACCATCCGCTACGACCCGTGTCGTGGAGGCGGCGTGCGGAGACTGCAAGTGTAGGCACGAGGAATACGAGACCGACAAGAGAGGATAGCCATGACGTGATGATGCTGGCGACGGCGCAGATAATGACGTAGGCGAGATAGAAGAACCAGAACTCTTCGCGGCGAGCGCGACCCTTGAAGTTTGCGAAGTCCTCCGTGAAGCACTTCTTGAGATAGAATAGAATTTTGTTCATGATGAAGGAATAAAGTGTATGATTTTACCGAGTGTAAATATAAGATTTTTTTTGTTTAAAAAGGATTGGAAAGGAGAAAAGATGACGTGAGAGAGGAAAAAAGGGAGGCCACCCCTTGGGGCGGTCTCCCTTTGACGTTATGTAAGAGGCTTTTAGAGCCGATTACTTAGCCTTGCCTTGGTTAGCAACGGCCTCCTGGAGTTTCTTGATCTCCTCGGGGTCGCCGACGAAGTAGTCCTTGGTGAGCTTGTAGGTCTTCTCGTCGAACTCGAAGCAGTAAGGAACAGCGGTCGGGAGGTTGAGGGAGATGATGTCCTGGTCGGAGATGCCTTTGAGGAACTTGATGATGCCGCGGAGGGAGTTGCCGTGAGCTACGACGACGATGTTGTCAACCTTCTTGAGCATAGGGAAGATCTCGCTCTTCCAGTAGGGGAGTGCGCGCTCGATGCAGTCCTTGAGGCTCTCGGTGCGAGGGATCTCGCAGTCGGGGACGTAGCTTGCGTAGCGAGGATCCTTGGTTGCGCTGCGGTCGTCGGTGTCGGGGATTGGGTTGGGAGCTACGTCGTAGCTGCGGCGCCAGATCTTGACTTGCTCGTCGCCGTACTGCTTAGCGGTCTCAGCCTTGTTGAGGCCCTGGAGGTCGCCGTAGTGCTTCTCGTTGAGGCGCCAGCTCTTCTCGACGGGGATCCAGTCGAGGTCCATCTGATCGAGGACGTTGTTGAGGGTCTTGACGGCACGCTTGAGGAAAGAGGTGTATGCGATGTCGAAGGTGAAGCCCTGCTCTTTGAGGGTCTTGCCGGCCTTGACAGCCTCAGCTACGCCGTTCTCGGTCAGGTCAACATTGGTCCAGCCGGTGAAGCGGTTCTCCAGGTTCCAGGCGCTCTGGCCGTGGCGGATAAGAACGATTCTCTTCATTGTTATCTAATTATGTTTTAAGTTCTGAGATATCAGATGCAAAGATAGTTATGTTGGGGGATAAAATGAGAAGAAAGGATAGCGGAAATGGGAGAAAGGACGTTAGATTTGTGAGGATTAAAGAGATAAAACAGCTATGAGTATTAAGGAGATAATGTGAGATGCGAGGTTTAGGGCATCTTCATGCATGAGGCTGACCAGACCGCCTTGGCGAGCGATATGGGGAGAGGGTCGTGAAATTAAGAGAGAACAGCGCAAGACGTTGGAACGCGACATAGCTGTTCCACTCTGTGCTTGACGCAGGAAAGGTTGTGGGTGTCGAGTGCTACGAGGATCGGTATGACGTTTTCCGTTAGGTGGGAGATCAAGAATCGAGACCGAGGAGACGCTTGATGTCGTAGAGCTTGTTGAGGGCGTCTCGCGGAGTGAGGTTGTCGATGTCGAGACCTGCTATCTCGTTGCGGATGCTCATGACGAGAGGGTCGTCGAGTTGGAAGAGGCTCAGTTGCACGGCACCCTCATTTTTCTGCTCAACTTTCTTGAACCCTTTCTGATGGGCGACTTTAGAGTCTTGTGACGGAGCGTCGTCGCGCTCATGCTCCAGCTTTGTGAGAATCTCAGAAGCGCGGTCGACGACGGAGCGCGGCATGCCAGCCAGTTTCGCCACATGGATACCGAAGCTGTGCTCGGAGCCGCCTCGGACGAGTTTGCGAAGGAAGATGACCTTGCCTGCCGTCTCGCGGACGGAGACATTATAATTCTTTATGCGGTCATACATTTTCTCCATGTCGTTAAGCTCGTGATAGTGAGTGGCGAAGAGCGTCTTGGCTTGCGCACGCTCATTATTATGGAGATATTCGACGATGGCCCATGCGAGCGAGATGCCGTCGTAGGTGCTCGTTCCACGCCCCAGCTCATCGAAGAGGACGAGACTTCGCGGCGTGACATTATTCAGGATGTTGGCGGCCTCGGTCATCTCGACCATGAAAGTACTCTCGCCTTGTGAGAGATTGTCGCTTGCTCCGACACGGGTGAAAATCTTGTCGACAATTCCGATTTTGGCGGCTGAGGCGGGGACGTAGGAGCCACATTGGGCGAGTAGGACGATGAGAGCCGTCTGGCGGAGGAGCGCGCTCTTGCCGGCCATGTTGGGACCCGTGATGATGACGATCTGCTGATTGTCCTTATCGAGATGGAGGTTGTTGCTGACGTAGGTGTCGCCATCGGGCATGAGACGCTCGATGACGGGGTGTCGGCCCTCGGTTATGTCGAGGGCGTCGTCGTCGGTCACCTCGGGACGGCAGTAGTTGAAATCGGCGGCATTACGAGCGAAAGTGTGGAGAGTGTCGACCTCCGCCAGTCGCGTGGCATTTCTTTGGACGATGCCGAGGTGGGCATTGAGCTCGGCGAGGAGCTGGGAGTAGAGCTGCGCCTCGATTGTGGCGATGCGCTGATCGGCACCGAGGATCTTCTCCTCATACTCTTTGAGCTCGGGAGTGACGTAACGCTCGGCATTGGTCATTGTCTGCTTGCGGACCCAATCTTCGGGAACTTTCTCCTTGTGGGTGTTGCGAACCTCGATGTAGTATCCGAAAACGTTGTTGTACGCCACTTTAAGTGACGGGATGGAAGTCTCGGCTGCGAGGCGATCTTGGAGTGCCGCGAGATAATCCTTGCTGGAGGAAGAGATTTGGCGTAGCTCGTCGAGTTCGGCGGAGACGCCATTGGCTATGACTCCGCACTTCTGGATTGTCGTTGGAGGGTCGGGGACGATGTCGTGCTCGATGCGCAGACGCAGCTGCTCACAATTGTCGAGGTCGGAGACCATGCGAGCCAACGGCCCGTCGGGATTGGTGGACGCGACAGTCTGTTTGAGGGTCGGGATTGCTTCGAGCGCGCGCTTGAGCATGACGACTTCGCGCGGTGTAATCCTTAGGCACGCGATCTTGCCCACGAGGCGTTCCATGTCGCCTACCTGTTTGAGAATGTCGGTCGTCTGGGCTGTGAGGGTGGGGTTGGCGACGAACTCGGCGACGATGTCGTGGCGGCGTTTAATGGCCGTGACGTCGCGTAGTGGCATGACGAGCCATCGTTTCAGAAGGCGCGAGCCCATGGGTGTCGTCGATCGATCTTCGATGTCGGCGAGGGAGCTTGTACCGTCGCGACCGTCATTGAAAATCTCGAGATTGCGTATGGTGAAACGGTCGAGCCAGACGTAGGACTGCTCGTCGATCCTTTGGAGGCGCGAGATATGTGACTGTCCGTCGTGTTGGGTGACGTCGAGGTAGTAGAGGATGGCGCCGGCAGCTGTCACGCCGGCCGACTCCCCGTCTATGCCGAAGCCTTTGAGGCTTTGCGTGCCGAAATGCTTTAGGAGGCGATCGTTGGCCGATTGGGGTTGGAAGGCCCAGTCGTCGAAGGGGTACGTTATCCACTTAGTGCCGAATGCCTCGATGAAAGACTGTCGTTTGCCCTTCTCGAAGAGCACCTCCTTGGGGCGGAACGTCGCGAGGAGTCGGTCAGCGTAGTGGACGTCGCCCTGTCCCATCATAAATTCGCCTGTCGAGATGTCGAGGAAGGCGATGCCGACATTGGCGGAAGTGAAGTTGACGCAGCAGAGGAAGTTGTTCTCGCCCGTGACGAGGACACCGTCGGTCATGGCTACGCCTGGCGTGACGAGTTCTGTTATCCCGCGTTTGACGATTCCTTTGGCTGCCTTGGGGTCTTCGAGCTGGTCGCAAACGGCGACGCGGAGCCCCGCGCGGACGAGCTTGGGGAGGTAGGTGTCGAGGGCATGGTGGGGAAAGCCGGCGAGGGCTCCCAGTTCGGGGTTCGTACCGCTACGCTGCGTGAGTGTGATGCCGAGAATCTTGGCGGCTTTGGGAGCGTCGTCGAGGTATGTCTCATAGAAGTCGCCCACTCGGAAGAGGAGCATGGCGTCGGGGTGCTTGGCCTTGATGCTGAGGTATTGGCGCATCAAGGGCGTATCGGTAAAGTTCTTTTGAGCCATTTGGAGAGGGCGGAATGCCTTGAGGAATAAAAGTAGTAGATGCAAAGTTAAGATTTCGTCTTTGCAATACCGCCACTGTTAATTATCTTTGGTAGCCAAACAACCTATATAAAAACGTCAATTATGAAGACGAAAGAAGAAATTGTGGAGAACTGGCTAACGCGCTACACTGGCCGTCAGCTGGACGAGTTCCCCGGCTACGTATTGTTGACGAACTTCATGAACTATGTTGAGATGTTCGCCGGGATGTTTGGTGTCGAAGTCCATCGTAATTGCAGCATGCCCAACGCCATTGCGGAGGGGGTGGCAATAATCAACTTCGGCATGGGCAGCCCTAACGCGGCGACCATCATGGACCTTTTGCAGGCCATCCACCCGAAGGCGGTGCTTTTCCTTGGCAAATGTGGCGGACTGAAGAAGAAGAACAACCTTGGCGACTTCATATTGCCTATCGCTGCCATACGCGGTGAGGGTACGAGTAACGACTACTTCCCGCCCGAGGTGCCAGCGTTGCCGGCATTCTCGTTGCAGCGTGCGGTATCCGGCTCCATCCGCGACCATGGTCTGGACTATTGGACTGGCACGGTCTACACGACGAACCGCCGCGTCTGGGAGCATGACGACAACTTCAAGCACAAGCTGGAGACCATGAGGGCAATGGCTGTCGATATGGAGACGGCGACCCTCTTCACCGTGGGTTTCCACAACGAGATACCTACGGGAGCGTTGCTTCTGGTGAGCGACCAACCGATGATACCGGAGGGCGTCAAGACCTCGGAGAGCGACAAGAAGGTGACAGCCAACTTCGTGAAGCCGCACCTCGAGATAGGGATTGACGCGTTGCAGGTCATCGAGCGCAACGGCAATTCCGTCAAGCACCTTAAATTTTAGACATAGCGATGCCTGCACTCTCGCAAGACGACATATTGAAAGAGCTGAAGGGCGGCAAGTACCGTCCCGTCTACCTGCTTCATGGCGAGGAGCCGTATCCCATCGACGTGGTGAGCGACTACATCGAGGCTAACGCCATGCCGGAAGCGGATCGGGCATTCAACCAGACTGTTGTCTATGGTCGCGACACGACGGGGCGGAAGATAGCCTTGGAGTGTGACCAGTACCCGACATTTGCCGAGCGGAGAGTCGTCATTGTTCGTGAGGCGCAGGCGGCAACGGGACTTGGCGACTTGGAGGGATACGTCTCGCGAAGTCTTGAGACGACGGTTCTCGTATTGTGCCACAAGTATAAACTGCTTGCCAAGAACACTCGTCTCTATAAGGCGATAGAGAAGGCTGGTGGCGCGATAATGGAGACCAAGGCGCTGTATGACAATCAGATGCCGCATTGGATAGCCACGCACGCCATGAAACGGGGTTTCTCCATTGAGGACAAGGCTTCGGAGTTGTTGGCGGAGTTTGTCGGCACGAGCATGGGCGACGCCGCGGCGGCTATTGAGAAGATACGCGCGGCTGTGGGACCAGGGCTGAAGACGATAACCGTCGACATGGTGAGCGACAATGTCGGCATCAGCAAAGAGTATAACGCCTTTGAGCTGCGCGACGCCCTTTTCAAGAAAGACAGGGAGCGTGCGATGCGCATTGTCAAAGCCTTCGGGCAGAACGAGAAGGCATATCCCGTGCAGGCGATATTCGCAGCCTTGTATAACGGCTTCGACCACCTCTTCACCTATTGCTATACCCGCGCCACGACGAAGAGCGACGAGGAGGCCGTCAGGGCCACGATGGCCGTAGGCGAGCGCAACCAGTTCATGGTGCAGAAAAACTTCACTCCGGCGTCGCGCCTCTATACGGCTACGGACTGCATGAAAATAACGCAGTTGATAGCTGACTATGATATGCGCTCGAAAGGCTATAATTGGCCCGAGACGACAAACAGGGACATGCTTGTGGACGTCGTAAGCCGCATTATAGGTTAGCGAATAACATTTTTTTATATATTTGTCTCTTGAACAGACGAGAATAAACAATTAACAACATGGCAACAATATTCACTAAGCAGTTCCAATATGCGGGTACTGACGACTTCGACGAGGCACTGGACCAGCAGATTAACGAGTTCATTGAGCAAGAGAAGCTTGACGCTGAGGCGATTGTCGACATTAAGTATGAGGGACATTCTGCCTTAGGTGTCAATACATATTCCGCACTCCTCATGTACAAGAAGTAGGAGCGAAGGAAGAAGATAAGCAACGAGGTTGCGCATCGGGTTTGGTGCGCAACCTCGTTTTTTATGTGCAGACGACATTGTGGGATAAAATAAACCCGCGAGCCGAAGGATGGAATTGTAGGCCCGCGGGAAGTGGAAAAATATGACGAGATCTGTTAGCCTTGCGCTATTTGCCGAAAGAGGTCAGGCGGCGGTTGGAGATGTAAAGCCCCTTCTTTGTTGGTTGGGAGCCGAGCTTATGGCCTTGGAGGTCATAATAGACTTTGGGGGTGTCGTTGGTGTTGATGTTGGTTATTGAGGTGGGTTGCTCGACCTCGATGGAGCCCGTCCAGCCCTTGTCGGCCGAGTATTGATTCTCGTAGCCTGCGGGAACTTCAACGGAGACTGTGCCATAGTTATTGAAGCTGCCGTTGCCGATGGTCGGGATGACCGTGGTGCCTTCGCACTTGAGCTCGAGGTTAGTCGAGTGGCTTACGAAAGCATTGTCGCCGACAGACTCGACGCCATCGCCAAGTGTCACCTTGTTGAGGCTGTGGGAGTTTTCGAAAGCTGACTCGCCAATGGTCTTGACGGTGCCGGGGATGTAGATTTCAGAGATTTGTGACTGGGAGAAAGAATTGGCACCGATATACTTGACTCCAGACTCGATGACGATGGATGTCGCACCTTTGCAGTAGCGGAAAGCCTCGTCGCATACAGTCTCGACGCGTCCGGGGATGGTGATGGACGTGAGGGACTCGCATTGGCGGAACGCCCAGTTCTCGATGGTCAAGACAGTCGTCCCCCCCTCGATGGTGAGCGACGTGAGCCCTTTGCACCATTGGAAGGCTGCTTGGCCGATGCGTGAGACGGAGGCGGGGATGGTGATGCTCGTGAGGGCGTTGCACTGCTCGAAAGCGTAGTCGCCGATGTCTGTGAGCTTGCTTGGCGACGCGATGGTCACGGTCTGGAGCTTAGTGTCTTGCTGGAAGGCGTTGCTGCCGATCGTCTTGAGGGTTGAGGGGAGGGAGACCGTCTTGAGGCTGTTGCACTGGTAGAACGCGGATGCGCCGATTGTCTCGACACCCTCGGGGATGGTTATCGACGTGATGCCGGAGCAAAGTTGGAATGCGCTGTTGGAGATGCTCTTGAGGGTTGAGGGGAGTGTGATAGACTTGATGCTTACACAATTATAGAATGCGCTGCCACCGATGGAGGTGATGCCCTCGGAGATGGTGACGGACGTGATGTCGGAATTGTTCATGAAGACACCGCCGTCGATCTTGTCGACCTCGACATCGATGCCGTCGACGCCATACTCGGTGCCGTCGATGGTGACCGTGGCGGGGATGGTTATCGCACCCTTTGCCCCGTCGACGCGATAGAGGGTAGCGGTAGGCGTGGAGCCGTCGGATTTAATAGTATAGGTCCATGTGGCGGAGCCTACTGTAACTTGCTTGCGGATGACGTCGGCAGCGGAAGCTGAGGCGAAAGAGATGATTACGGCGAGAAAGGAGAAGAAAAATCGCGTAGAGGATCTTGTCATAATTTATCTTGTATTGGTTCGCTGTCTGACTTAAAGAGTGTCTCCATGTCTGAGACCAGAGACAAAATTAGGGGTTTATGGTTGGTGGAATGGGGGAGGAATGTTTTATTTATCCAAGAGAAAGGGAGGTGAAATGTCCTCTTTGCGCAAATATTGTCGGACAATAGTATTATTTTATCAAGCGAACGAAAGTATGACGCGGAGCGACACTTTCGTTGAGGAAAAACAGACGATGGGGGAAGAAATGAGAAGGAAACGCAGCAAGAGACTATATTTGCGGCATGAGAGCTAAGATAACGACAACGATTGTCATGATGGCGTGCGTCGCAGTGGCGCAAGGCCAGTCGATAGTGATGAAAAACGACAGCTTGATGGCATTGGCTGCCAAGTGGCGCGACGCGGCTAACTATACGGAGGCCATAAACGTCTACGCCCAGGTGAAAACAGACGAGGCGCGGCTGGCGATGGCGGACACCTATTATGAGATGGGCAACATCGTGGCGGCATTGGACCGCGCCAAGTGGATGATAAAAGACGACAAGTTTGAACTGAAGGACGAAGCGAGACTCATTGAGGCGCGATGCAGGGAGAGGCAGGGCTTTGACAGCGCGGCGCAGCGCATATACCGCAAATTGGCGAAGGCCGGGCATGCGGAGGCCTCATATTATTACGCCTCGATGATGCAGAAAAAGGGACACTTGGCGAAGGCGTCGGAGTTGTGCCAGAAGGCAATAAGGAAGCAGCCGTCATTGACGCCGGCGCATTTGCTGCTGTCGGAGACGGAGGTCATGAGGGGGCACAGGTATCAGGCGATGCTGCCACTCTTGCGTTACTTGCTGACGGCGAGTGACGAGGGAAGGGCGCAAAATGCGGAGCGCATCGTAGAGATGTGGAAAAAAGGGTGGGGCGGATTGGACCCACTGAAGACGCGCCAGCCCGAGGAGCCGTATAGTGAGCGGATGGAGGCTGTGATAGACAGCCTGTCGGCGGCGATGAAACCGAAAGGCTTGACGCCAGGAGACATCATAGAGAACTTGGTGGAGCGAACCGACTCGTTGGCGTCTTACATGAGGGAGACGGGAGAGGAAAACTTGGACTTTTGGCAGGTGACGTATGCCGACTTCTTGATAGAGCTCCATGCGCGCGGATATGTGCGCGCCATGATATATTTCATTTTCAATGGGATATATAAGCCCGAGGTGTTGGCGTGGCTGAGTGAGAACGCCGGTTATTTTGAGGGGTTCAGTGTTTGGCTTGAGGGTCGCGCGGCAGGGCTTTAGACGAGTTTTTCCATCCAGATCATGTCATACCATCGTCCGAACTTGAAACCGCAGCGGTGGAAATGTGCCACGAGCCGGTAGCCCATGCGCTGGTGAAACCGCATGCTGGCGTTGGTCATGTGGGGGTCGCTCACGCCTTGGTATGTTATGCAGGCGCAGATGCTTTTGACGCCTTGGGCGATCAGTTGACGCTCGAGCTCATGGAGCAGAGCCTCGCCGATGCCGTGGCCACGCATATTGCGGTCGAGGTAGATACTCGTCTCGACAGTCCACTGGTAGGCGGCTCTGCTCTTGAAAGGTGAGGCGTAGGCGTAGCCGACGATGCGGCCGTCGACCTCTGCGACGATGTAGGGGTGGGCGGCCGAGATTGTTTTTATACGTTGGCGGAACTCGTCGGCGGAAGGGGCATCATATTCGAACGTTATGGCCGTGTCGGTCACGTAGGGGGCGTAGATGGCGGCCAGGGTCTCGGCATCGGCTTCGGTGGCGGGGCGGAAGGTTGGGGTTGTTGTCATATCTTGTCGATTGGGGTGCGTCGGCTGTTGGCGTCTGAGCGGAATTGCGATGGCGTGAGACCCGTGGCGCGCTTGAACTGGTTGCTCAGGTGGGCGGGGCTGGAGAAGCCGAGCGTGTCGGCGATCTCGCTGATAGAGAGGTTGCCGTCGGCTATGAGCTCTTTGGCTCGCTCGATGCGTTGGGCGATGAAATATTGCTCGATGGTGCGCCCCTCGGTGGAGGAGAAAAGAGAGGAGAGGGTGGAGTAGTCGCGTGCCAGTGAGGTGGCGAGGATGTCGGAAAGGTTGGTGGAGCCGAGTCGCCCTTGGCGGACGACGTTGCGAATGGCATTCCTTATCTGCTCGACGGTCTGTGTTTGCTGGTCGTTGATAAGCTCGAAGCCTAAGGCGTGGAGGTTGGCGGAAATTGTGGCGACCTGCTGTGGCGTTGGTGGTTGGGAGATGGTAGCCTCGCCAAGTTGGACGTCGGAGGGTGGAAGACCGACGTCTGTAAGGACTGTTTTGACGGCGGCAATGCACCTGTCGCAGACCATATTTTTTACGTGAAGATGGTGGGGCATGGGAATCTGTTGGAACTCATGCGAATTTAGTGAGAGTTTCTCTTTTTAGGAGGAAAGCACAAAAAAATCCCCATCCGTCATCATGACGGATGGGGAATGGTGCTATCTATCCGAAAGAATTAAGCCTTGCGGTAGTCGGCGAGGCTCTCCTCTTGGAACTTGCGGATGAAGGTGATGTGCTTCTCGACCTCGGCCTCGGCGTAGCGGATGAATACGCGGGCGGAGGTGCCGAAGAGCTCGGGGGCGTTGCAAGCGTCCTGGAGGATGAGGTGACCCATGACGGTGTAGGCTGTCATCTCGTAGAGACGGCGTGCGACGAGATCGTGGAGTTCCTGGTTCTTGGAGTCGTTGATCTGGTTGACGGCCATTTGGGTCTTGTCGCTCATGGCCTTGAGCTTGCTCTTGAAGTCCTCGAACTCGGGAGCTACGGGGATTTGCTCGTACTCGGCGATCTTGGCAGCGTAGGCGCCGCTGGTGACGTAGCGGATGGCCGCAACGACTTGGAGCTGGGTTGTGCCTTCGTAGATGGAGGTGATGCGAGCGTCGCGGTAGATGCGCTCACACTTGTACTCCTTCATGAAGCCGGAGCCGCCGTGGATCTGGATGCAGTCGTAGGTGTTCTGGTTGGCGAACTCGGAGCCCATGCCCTTTGCGAGAGGGGTGAAGGCGTCGGCCAGCTTGGCGAACTTCTTCTGCTCCTGACGCTCCTCGGGGGTGAGTTTGCGCTCCTTGCTGATGTCGTCGAGAGCCTTGTAAACATCTACGAAACGTGCTGTCTCATAGAGGAGTGCGCGGCTGGCGTCGAGCTTAGCCTTGATGGTGGAGAGCATATCGGCTACGGCAGGGAACTCGATGATTGCCTTGCCGAACTGCTTGCGGTCTTTAGCGTAGGCGAGAGCCTCGTTGTAGGCAGCCTGGCTGATGCCGACGCCTTGAGCGGCGATGCCGAGGCGTGCGCCGTTCATGAGGGCCATGACGTACTTGATGAGACCGAGCTTACGGTCGCCGCAGAGCTCTGCCTTGGCGTTCTTGTAGACAAGCTCGCAGGTAGGAGATCCCTTGATGCCCATCTTGTTCTCGATGCGACGTACGTCGACGCCGCCCTGGCGCTTGTCGTAGATGAACATGGAGAGACCGCGACCGTCGCGAGTGCCTTCCTCGGAGCGGGCGAGGACGAGGTGGATGTCGGCATCGCCATTGGTGATGAAGCGCTTGACGCCGTTGAGGAGCCAGCAGCCGTCGGCCTCGCTGTATGTGGCCTTGAGCATGACGCTCTGGAGGTCGGAGCCAGCGTCAGGCTCGGTGAGGTCCATGGACATGGTCTCGCCTGCGCATACGCGGGTGAGGAAGCGTTGTTTCTGATCCTCGTTGCCGAACTCGTAGAGGGTCTCGGCGCAATCCTGGAGACCCCAGAGGTTCTCGAATCCTGCATCAGCGCTGCTGACCATGTCGGCTGCCATGATGTAGGGGACGATGGGGAAGTTGAGACCACCGAAGCGACGAGGCATAGCCATGCCCATGAGACCGGCTTTGCGTGTCGCGTCGAGATTGACGGAGGTGCCGGGTGCGTAGATTACGCGGCCGTTCTCGCACTTAGGGCCGTCGTGGTCGACACCCTCGGCGTTGGGGCCGATGATGTCGCCGCAGATCTCACCGACGATGTCGAGGACACGATCGTAGTTGTCGAGAGCGTCCTCGAGGTTTTGTGGTGCGTAGTCGAATTTGTCCTTATCGGCGAAGTTGCGCTCTTTGAGCTCGACAATTCGCTTCATGAGGGGGTGCCCGAGGTGGTATTTGAGTTCGGGCGTCTCGCTATAATAGTTGGCCATTGGTGTCTCGCTACTTGCTGTTTTTCTTGTAATACTTAATCATCTTGGGGATGACATCTTCGACGGTGCCGGTGATGACGTAGTCCGCAATCTTGTTGATTGGGGCTTCGGGGTCGGAGTTGATGGAGATGATCATGGAGCTGTCTTGCATGCCGGCGATGTGCTGAATCTGGCCGGAGATGCCGCATGCGATGTAGAGTTTCGGGCGGACGGTGACGCCAGTCTGACCGATTTGCCTGTCGTGGTCGACCCATCCTGCGTCGACGGCGGCGCGGCTTGCGCCTACCTCGGCGTGGAGCTCCTTAGCGAGCTCGAAGAGCTTGTCGAAGCCCTCTTTGGAGCCGACGCCGTAGCCACCTGCAACGACGATGGGCGCGCCTTTGAGGTTGTTCTTGGCAGCCTCGACGTGGCGGTCGATGACCTTGACGACGTAGTCGGTCGTGGGGACGTACTTGGCGACATCGTGGCGGACGACCTCACCCTTGTAGTTCTCGTCGCGGACCTCTTTTTTCATGACACCGTCGCGGACGGTTGCCATCTGAGGGCGGTGGTCAGGGTTGACGATTGTAGCGATGATGGAGCCGCCGAAAGCTGGGCGGATCTGGTAGAGCTGCTTCTCGTAGTGCTTGTTGACCATCTGGTCGCCCTCTTTGACCTTCATGTCGAAGTCGCCGATCTCGAGCTGCGTGCAGTCTGCGGTAAGACCAGAGTGGAGAGCGGAAGAGACGCGGGGACCGAGGTCGCGGCCGATGACGGTAGCGCCCATGAGGCAGATCTGCGGTTGTTCCTCCTTGAAGAGGTTGACGACTGCGGATGTGTGGGGGAGTGAGGTGTAGGGGAAGAGACCCTCGGCGTCGAAGACGTGAACCTTGTCTACGCCGTAGGGGAGGACTTGCTTCTCAACGCCATCAAGTTTGTAGCCGATGCAGAGGCACTCAAGTTGGACGCCCAGCTCGTCGGCCAGTTTGCGGCCTTTGGTGAGGAGCTCAAGGCTGACGTCTGCGACCTTGGCGCCTTCGAGCTCGCAATATACGAATACGTTATTCATTTCTGTCTTTTCGAGAGAGTTTGGAGATTAGCCTATGGTGTTGCTGGCGATGAGTTCTGCCATGAGGCTGTCGATGTCCTGGTCGCTGCTGGAGAAGCTCTTGCTCTCTTTGGCGGTGAAGACGATGCTCTTGACGGCCTTGACGTTGGTAGGCGAGCCTGCCTTGCCGATTTGAGCGGGATCGGCGTCGATGTCGGCTGCGCCGAACTGGCTGATTGCCAAGTAGGGACGCTGTGCGTAGAAGGCTTTCTCGTTCTCGTCGGTGAGGGCGGCGATCTCGGTTGTCGTCTTGGCGCCCTTATATTTCATGACGAGCTTGGCGTTGCGGGTGCGGCAGGGAGCAGCGGAGCCGTTGACGGTGAGGACGAGAGGCAGTGGAGCCTCGACGGTCTCGACGCCGCCGTCGATGTGTCGTTTAGCGACAATCTTGCGGTCCTCGAGTTTGAGGATCTCCTCGGTGTAGGTGACCTGTGGGAGACCGAGTTTCTCGGCGACCTGAGGGCCTACCTGCGCGGTGTCGCCGTCGATGGCCTGACGACCGCAGAGGATGATGTCGTACTCCCCGATCTTCTTGATGGCCTGTGCGAGCGAGTAGCTGGTGGCGAGGGTGTCGGCGCCGCCGAGGGCGCGGTCGGTGAGGAGGACGGTCTTGTCGACACCACGGAAGAGGCCTTCGCGAAGGACCTCGGTGGCCTTAGGGAGGCCCATGGTGAGCATTGTTATTGTCGAGCAGGGGAAAGCGTCCTTGATTCTGAGGGCTTGCTCGAGGGCGTTGAGGTCCTCAGGGTTGAACACGGCGGGCAGAGCCGCACGGTTGACGGTACCTTCGGGTGTCATCGCGTCGGACCCGACGTTGCGAGTGTCGGGCACCTGCTTGGCGAGGACAATGATTTTGTATCCCATTATGTCGTCTTGAATATGTAAGGTAAATATTTTTTAAGTGCTTAACGGCAAAATTAGCTTAATTTGTTGAGAATAGGAAATAATAACACATGGTGGAAAAGGTGTCGTCATTGCGCGACGCATGACAATGTCTAATTTTGCGCAAAAAGAGGTAAAATGTCAACATATTACGTCATTAGGAACAATCGGCATTTCGGACCCTACGCCGGCATGGTGCTGGCCGACATGGTCTCGCGCGGCAAGGTGCTGACGTGCGACATGGCGCAGGTGGACGGCGAGCCGTATGACGGGCGGATGACCGTTGGCGACTGCCTGCGTCGCGAGGGGTTGAAAGCCAAGGTGCGCTCGCACGGCACGTTGTCGCGGCAGCTCTCGTCGATAGGCTCTGAAATATTGTTTCCGAAAGGAGACCTGAGCCGCAGCGTCTGGAAAGAGGACACGAGGCTCATCATGATGGCGGCCGTCGGTCTGTTGCCCATCATCGTCGAGCTGGTAGGCAACTCGTCACTTCTGACGTTCTATCTCATATCACTTTATTTCTCAGGCATTTGGGGACTTTTCTTTTGGTATTTGTTCAAGACTCGGCAGGTGACGGTTAAGGCTGCCGTGACGACATTTTTCCTTACGCAGGGCTTCGTCTTCCTGTCATGGGACTTGCTTGGCATCGTGGCTCTCAATCCTTTCTATTGGTTTGAAAATCTGCAGGGAGTAGTGTTTCAGTTGATCTATTTCATTGGAGGCGTGGGCTTTACGGAGGAGTTGGCCAAGGCGATACCGCTGTTTGTCATTATCGCCAGGGCGCGTCAGCCGCTCATTCCGCAGACCATGGTGTTTTATGGCCTCATAAGCGGTGTGGCGTTTGGCGTCTTCGAGGGTGTCCAATACCAGATGACCGTCAACGCCGAGCTCGAGTACTCCGAATCTTTCTACGCCAACATCACACGACTCACCACACTGCCATTCGCCCACGCCCTGTGGGCTGCCATAGCTGGCTATTTCATCTCATTTTCGCAACTCTACCCGGCCTACAAATGGGCGTTGAGGGTCTTGGCAATAGCCATACCCGCCATCTTGCACGGGCTTTATGACGTGGCTTGCAACTACGACCTCTTGAGCCTTCCACTCCGCGCCGTCATCATATTTTTCTCCGCATTGCTTCTCGTCACGTATCTCAAGCGAGGCAAGGACTTTCAGACCCACTTGTCTGACCTGACAAATGACAACTGACCAATTCCCGCGGCTCAACTTGCCGCCCGTGCAGCTCACGATACGCAGTGGCGAGCAGCGCGATGCCGTCTTGTGCCTCAGTCGCCGAAGGTATGTGGCATTGACGCCCGAGGAGTGGGTGCGCCAACATTTTTTGGCGTATATGGCTGGCACGTTGGGTTTCCCGGCATCGCTCCTGGCTGTCGAGACACCCGTCGTGATAGGCGCGTCGCGGCAGAGGGCCGACATCGTGGCGTTCTCGCGGAGCATGGAGCCGCTGGTCATTGTCGAGTGTAAGGCACCCGACGTGCCGTTGTCGCAAAAGACGCTTAACCAGGCGTGCCGTTACTTGAGTGTCTTGGGGGCGCGCGCTGTCGTGCTGACCAACGGGTTGGCGCATTACTGCGTGCTGATGTCGGTCGACGGAACACCACAATTCTCTAACGCCATGCCCACGTGGGAGGCGATAAACAACTGACACCCAATGCTTAGCTTCTCAGATGGTGGGCGGATGGAGTGCGTCGATGCCGCCAAGGCGATTGCCATTATAGCGATTGTCGTGGGACATACGATGTGCATTGACGAGATCCCTTACGTCCATGCCACCGTCAACTCGTTTCACGTGCCTGCGTTCTTCATCATCGCAGGTTTTTTCGTGCGAGATATGGGGCTTAAGAGAGCCGTGAGAAAATATGCGGGTCAGTACCTGTGGCCATATTTGGTGACGTGCGTGCTGGTCTGCGTCGTCGGTATGGCGCGTGCGTCGTTTAAGGGGAGCGAGGCTGTGTGCGCATGGTTGTCGGAAGTGTCGTTGTCGGCATTGTGGGGCAGCGGCTTGCAGACCAATGTGTTGTGGGGAAAGATTCCGGCGATTGGGGCGATATGGTTTTTGCTGGCTCTCTTTTGGGCTAAATGCATTGTGTCTCTGTCGCTTAGACACATGAGACTGTCAGAGGCGGTGAGCTTGATTGTAGCTGTCTATTGCGTAGGGGTTGTGGCGTCGCGGTATATTCTGTTGCCGTGGAGCATGCTCTCGGGCATGGAGGCGGCATTGCTGGTGATGGTTGGTTACCTCATAAGGAGATATGAGATTTTGGAGCGGGCGTATGCCATGAGGTGGTTCGTATGGGTGGCGCTTGTGGCTGTATGCGTGGGGAATATTGCGCTAAATAATTATGTGTCAATGGTTCGTGGATATATGGGGGTCAATGTCGTTGGCGTGTTTTGTAGCATAGTTGAGACGATTGGGCTTATATGCTTGTGCCATAGGTTTAAAATTCGGATGGCATGGACGGGGGCGAACACGTTGTACATCCTTAGTGCGCATTTGGTGACGATGCCTTTAAGCAAGATGCTGTATGAGAAAGTGTTGCATGGCAGTCAGACTGTAGGATTGATATTTGTGGAGTTGGTAGCCGTGAACTTGATAATGGCGTATGCGTTGGCATGGGTCATGCGGCGATATGGCGTGTTGCGCTGCCCGTGGGGTGTCAAATAGTCGCTTCGTCTGCCAAAGTGCGACATCACGACAATAAATCTTCTGCCAAAATGTCACAAAAGTCCGTTTGGCACAAATTGTGATAAAAGAGAGGCGGCTTGGCGAAAGATCCGAGCCCCTCATCAACAGAATAAAAAATAAAAATATAGAAAATGGCACAACTTAAAGGCAAAGTGCTGGCTGGCAAAGTGCTGGTCAAGCCCGTAGCAGCAGAGACCAAGACCCTGAGCGGCATCATCATCCCCGACAGCGCGAAAGAGAAACCACTGAAGGGCACTGTCGTCCTCGTGGGCGCAGCCAAGAAAGACGAGGCTGTCGAGGTCAATGTCGGCGACACCGTCCTCTACGGCAAATACTCTGGCACAGAGCTTCAGATCGACGGTGAGGACTACCTCCTCATCAACCAGAGCGACGTCCTCTACGTGGCCTAAGCACCAATTCCACACAACCATTTTAAAAGACACTAACCATGGCAAAGACAATAAAATTCAACACTGAAGCACGCGAGCTTCTCAAGCAAGGCGTTGACCAGCTGGCCGACGCTGTCAAGGTAACACTCGGCCCTAAGGGTCGCAATGTCGTCATCGAGCGCAAGTTTGGCGCGCCCCACATCACCAAGGACGGCGTATCCGTGGCCAAGGAGGTCGAACTCTCCGACCCCTACGCAAACCTCGGCGCGCAGATGGTAAAAGAGGTCGCCTCTAAGACTGGCGACGACGCAGGCGACGGCACCACAACCGCCACCGTCCTCGCTCAGGCCATCGTCACAACCGGCATCAAGAACGTCACCGCAGGCGCCAACCCAATGGACCTTAAGCGCGGTATCGACAAGGCCGTGGCCAAGGTCGTCGAGGGCATCAAGAGCCTCTCTCAGGAGATTGACAACTCGAATGAGAAGATCGAGCAGGTTGCCACCATCTCTGCTAACAACGACAGCGAGATCGGCAAGCTCATCGCCGAGGCCATGAAGAAGGTCGGCAAAGAGGGCGTCATCACCGTCGAGGAGGCCAAAGGCACCGATACCCGCGTCGATGTCGTCGAGGGTATGCAGTTCGACCGCGGCTATATCTCTCCTTACTTCGTCACCAACACCGAGAAGATGGAGGCTGATCTCGAAGCTCCATATATCCTCATCTACGACAAGAAGATCTCTACAATGAAGGATCTTCTCCCTGTTCTTGAGAAGGCTGCCCAGACAGGTCGTCCTCTCCTCATCATCGCTGAGGATGTCGACGGCGAGGCTCTCGCAACCCTCGTTGTCAACCGCCTCCGTGGCTCTCTCAAAGTCGCTGCCGTCAAGGCTCCTGGCTTCGGTGATCGCCGCAAGGAGATGCTTCAGGACATCGCGATCCTCACCGGTGGCACCGTCATCAGCGAGGAGACTGGTCTCAAGCTCGAGAACGCTGAGCTTCAGATGCTTGGCAGGGCTGAGAAAGTTGCCATCACCAAGGACGCTACGACAATCGTCAATGGTCAGGGCGACAAAGAGGCCATCAAGGAGCGCGCTGCTCAGATTAAGGCTCAGATCGCTAACACCAAGAGCGACTACGACCGCGAGAAACTCCAAGAGCGTCTTGCCAAGCTCGCTGGCGGCGTAGCAGTCCTCTACGTCGGCGCACCTACCGAGGTTGAGATGAAAGAGAAGAAAGACCGCGTCGACGACGCACTTTGCGCAACGCGTGCAGCCGTCGAGGAGGGCATCGTCCCTGGTGGCGGCGTAACCTACATCCGCGCCTCCGAGGCTCTCGACAACCTCAAGGGCGACAATGAGGACGAGACCACGGGTATCGGCATCGTACGTCGCGCCATCGAGGAGCCTCTCCGTCAGATTGTCTTCAATGGTGGCAAAGAGGGCGCAGTTGTCGTCCAGAAGGTCAAAGAGGGCAAGGGCGACTACGGCTACAACGCTCGTACCGACACCTATGAGAACCTCCTCGCCGCTGGCGTCATCGACCCAGCCAAGGTGGCTCGCGTAGCTCTCGAGAATGCCGCGTCCATCGCCGGCATGTTCCTCACCACAGAGTGCATCCTCGTCGAGGAGAAGGAGAACAAGCCTGAGATGCCTGCCGGTGCAGCTGGCATGGGCGGTATGGGCGGCATGGGTGGAATGTAAACCAACTCCCAGACCCCTAACAGCCGAGATTATAAGCAATTAGGCTAAATACTTAGAGCCCCGTGTGACAGTAAGATGTCGCACGGGGCTCGTTGTTTTTTGTCTTGAAGGAGCGGCAGGTGGGGTAGTGGGGTGGGACTATCAGGATCCCCCTACATCCTGTCGACGCGTTCTGTCAAGATGTCAGTGTCGGTCATTGAGTTCCACAGCTCCCAATGCCCACTCTCGCGGACGGGCGTTATGTCGATGCCGCCGCGGCGCGTGTAGCGGCACGCCACGCTCAGGCGGTCGGGAGCCAAAAGGTCGGTCAGACGCTTGAAGACGAGTTCGCAAATCTCCTCGTGGAAATGGTTCTCGCCGCGGAGACTGACGATATACTCCAGCAGTGATGCCGGTGACACGTGGCGACCGCCGTCGATGGCCACGTATATCGTACCCCAGTCGGGCTGATGGGTGACGGGGCAGTTCGACCTTAGCAGGTGACTCTTGATGAATTGCATAGAACCCTCCTTGGCATCGACAGCCTTGAGGAGGTCGGGCGACTCGGTGTAGCTCTTCACCACGATGTCGCATGCCGATTCCATCTCCTCGATGGTCTGGTAACGGTCGTCGCGCTCGGGTGTCGGGTGCGTCATGACCATGCTGTCAAAGAAACACACCTCGATTGGCGCGCCAAGGAGCGATGTCAAGTCGCGAGAAACGAACTCCGTCATCTTCTTGTTCGCCTCGGCTGCCGTATGTCCCATCTTCTCCATATTGAAGGAGTTGAGATACAGCTTGAGCGACTTACTCTCGACGATGCAACGGCTCGTGGCCGGCACTTTTATCTTCAGCGTGCCAGCCGTAGGAAGCCCATTGTCGGTCAGGCACGAAGCCTCATAAGCATGCCAGATGTCGCAGCCGTCGAAGGGCAGGGCGTCGTCGCCAATGCCCATCCTGTGGCGGTTGAGCGAGCGCGGGATGCCCACGAGAACCTCGGGCTTGTAGGCCTGAGGGTATGTCACCGTGCGACCAAGAACTTGCTCGGCGCCGTCGACCTTGTCGTGTTCTAATTCATTCATAGTCAATCTTTTTGTCCTAAGTGCCTTCTTTGTTTCCAAAGAGGTCTATGTGGAGCCTCGGCCCATATCGCCACCCGTTGCCGATGGCCATCTCGAGAGCCGTCTCGCGTGTGCGGCTCAACGTCGTAAGGTTCGCGCCCAATGGCATGACGATGATGTCGTCGGGGCGCAAGAGGGCAAGGGCGTCGGCATAGTCGACCTTTATCTCGTCAGCGTCCTCGGGGCGGCAGACGACGAACTTAAGTTGTACGTCGCGCCCGTCAGCCAATGCCGCTTGGGTCAGGAGGAGTGTGCCGCGAGCCGATGCCATGCGCTCAGCCGCTGACAGTCCGCTTGCGCTCAGCTTGGGCGAGATGCTCATGAGGTCGGGCAAGACGGTGGGGACGCTGTCTGTCAAACCGTTGGTCTCTATCGTCGTGTGAATCCGCTCGTTGCGAAGGAGGCCGATGAGGTCTGCCACGGCGTCGGACTGCAAGAGAGGCTCGCCGCCCGTTATGACGACGTGGCGCATGCTCCCCATGTTGCCCATCAGCGTGGCGACGACGTCGTCGACGCTCATCTCCATCCCACCAGCCGCCCACGTGTGGGCAGTGTCGCAGACCGATGTCGTCCCGTCGCTCGCCTGCCATTTGCAGCGCAGGTTGCACCCTTGCAAGCGTACGAAGAGCGACGGCACGCCACACAGCTTGCCCTCGCCTTGGATGGTGCCTGGGCGACCGATTCCTGTGGCCGTGTCGATGGGTCGACCTGCCAAGTCTCTGATTATAGGGAATATGCCTTCTCGCGACAGGCGGAGAACCCTTTGGCTCATAGCTTGAGGGCGGGATCCTCGATGCCGACCTCGGCAAATGCCTTGGCGCGGAGCAGGCAGCTGTCGCACGTGCCGCACGGACGCTCGCCGCCGCGGTAGCAGCTCCACGTGAGGCCGAAGTCGACGCCAAGCTTCAGACCGAGTCGTATCTCGTCGGCCTTGGTCATGTTCTCAAATGGGGCGTGGATGGTTATGTGCTTGCCACGCTCGGCTCCCATGACCGTGCCGAGGTTTATGGCCTTCTCCATGGCGTCGATGAAGACCTTGCGGCAGTCGACGTAGCCCGAGTAGTCCACCTGGCTTACGCCGATGTAGATATGCTCGGCACCCTTGGCCTCGGCGAGCGACGCCGCGACGGAGAGGAACACCATGTTGCGCGCCGGGACGTAGGTCTGCGGGATCTCGTGGCTGTCGATATTGCCGTCGGCCACCTCGCGGCTCTTGTCGGTCAGCGTCGAGCCGCCCCATTGGGCGAGGTCGAGGCTCACGACGTTATGCTCGGCCACCTTGGCTCGTGCCGCAATGCGGCGTGCGCACTCCAGCTCCTTGCTGTGGCGCTGCCCGTAGTTGAAGGAGAGCGCGCTCACCTCGTGACCGTCATTCTTGGCCACGTGGAGGGCTACGCAAGAATCGAGCCCTCCGGAAAGAAGAACAATAGCTTTACTCATTGTCTGTAGTTTTGTTTAGAGACAGGATAGTCGCGAACTGTCTGTGGGTTAATGAAATAAAATGTGGCGCGAAGATAACGTGATTTTTGCTTAGCGTAGTGTTGAGATGTGTTAAAGGTCTTGGATATATATATATATATATACTTGCGAGGCGTTAACATTTCTGTCAACCTGTTTATTGTACGTAGCCTATTAATATTCCTCCGCCGCAACAATGGAAATCATCGATAACAACCCCTACCGCATCCTTGGCGTCTATGCCAATTCCCCACTGCGCGAGCGTGTCGCCAACGCCAGCAAGGCGAGGGCGTTTCTTAAAGTCGGGAAGAGCGTCTCTTTCCCACTCGATTTGACCGATTCTCTTCATCCTCTGAACAGGACGGAGGAGTCTTTCGCACGGGCTGAGTCGAGCGTCGCCCTGCCAAGCGGGCAACTGCGTTATGCGTTATTTTGGTTCATAAAGATGTCGGTCGTCGACGATGTGGCCATGAAAAACCTTGTGGCTGGCGACGTGTCGGCTGCTGAGGATGTGTGGCGCAAGAGGGAGTGCATGGCGTCGGCGCATAACCTCATTGTCTACGCTCTCGTCCGTGGCAATTTGAAGCTTGCCGTGAAGAATGCGGAAATCTTCTTTAGCAATCGTGATTATGTCTCGCAATTTGCGCAAGTCGTTGTGGGCGACGACTCTTCACGTGCAGACCTTGCGACCATTTTTCTCGATGCCTTATGTGAGGAGTTCAATGCGGAGGATGTGTTTTATTCGCTTGGCGACTGCGAGTTGAAAGAGATGGCGTCGCAGAAGGTGACTGACAAATATGTTGAATGGATAGAAGATAGCCTTTCGGAGTCTCGTCAGGTGCATGGCGTGGAATGTCTCAAATCAGGTGAGGATTTGCTGGAGCGTGCTGATGATTGGTTGTCATGCCTTTCCAGTGAATTTAAAACCCTTAGCACTTCCGACATCCGTTACCAGTCTCTTTGTGAGAAAGTGTCTTCCGAGGTAATACGTTGTGCGCAAGAGTACTATCAAGCATCTTCAGCCGACGAAAAAGCGAAGAATGCAATGGGGCTTCTTTCTAAGTTGCGTCGTTCTATATTACCACATACTAAGGATGAGAACATAAAAAATAATAGAGAGTTCAAGTGGCTTTTTTTCATGGAAGAGAAGCAGGAGCGCCAACGACTTGCGGAACAGGATCGTCAACGACGTGCGGAGCAGGAACGTCAACGGCTTGCGGAGCAGGAGCGCCAACGACGTGCGGAGCAGGAGCGCCAACGACGTGCGGAACTGGAACAAAAAAATGTTGGTGCAGCACCAGAAAATAAGAAGATACCCCAAAGCACTGAGGCTGAAGAAAAGACGTCACAAGATGATGAGGTAAAAATGTTAATTATTAAGGCTGTATGCTGTGCTGTAGTTTGTGGATTCGTTGGCTGGTTTTATGCAGATGCTATATGTGCGGTTTTATTCGCCATTTGGGGTTTTATAGGTGCATTTCTCCTATGCATTATAATAGATATCTAAAAATTTACCTAAGACAGGCAAGCAGAAAAGAGATAACGGCTGCCATTGTTTTGGGTATAGTTGGGAGTGTATTTGGCAGTTTAGCTTTCTACGGAGGAACTATTCTTGAAGGTATTCTTGGAGTTATTGTTGGAGTTATTCTTGGGGCTTCGATTGGAGCTTTGATAGGGTTAATTTTTTGGGGTAAAATGGGGTAAAAACAACTTTTGAAGGAAGCCCTTCGGAAAAGCTTGAATTGGGAACTTGTTCTCATTAACCCGATTAACAACACAAAAATCTCATGTCAAAACATACATTTCTAATCATTGCATTATTCTTCTGCAATCTCTCTTTCGCCCAAGTAGTTACGGAAACAGACTCCATAAGCGACCTTGAGAGGCGTGTACAAACTATCGAGAAGCGTCAGCGGTCGTTAGAGGCGCAAGTAAGGAACCTTCAAAAGGCTCAAAAAACCACAGTTTCCAACCTGCAATCTGTTTCCGTATCTACCGACAGCCTCAAAACAGCAGGCGTGTCTCTCGCCTCAAAAATCTCAGCCGACAGCCTCAGCATGAGCGGTCGTGTGGATGCCGTCAATGGAGACGTGCGGCAGGCGCAAGATGTCCTGAAGAGCCGAACCATGTCGGGTGTCGCCATCGCTGTGCTCCTGTTTGTCGTAGTGGCTATCTCATCCTGGCTCATAGTCAGGCAAGTAAGGCGTGGCAGCTCATACGTCGATGATGTCCGCCGCTCACAAGACGCCATAAACGAGTCCATGAAGAAGCTGCAAGAGGAGTCCGTCTCGTTGGACTGCAAGTTGTTGGATGTCGCCAACAAGCAGCTCGAGATGTCGAAAGCCCCAGACCACTCGTTGGTTCTTGAACTCGTCAACGAGGTTACGCGCATCGAGGGGAATCTTTCTAAGATGGACTCTTCGGTGCGAGGCTATAAGCAACTTGTCCAAGCTAAAGACCGGATGCTCAACGAGGTGCGCGAGCATGGCTATGAGGTCATAAGCCTTATCGGTCAAGATTATAATGACGGCATGCCGTTTCAGACGCGTTTTGTGCCTGACGATACGCTGCCAGAAGGCAAGCGCATTATAACGGGCATGTCAAAGATGCAAGTGAACTATAATGGCAGGATGATTCAGGCTGCCCAAATCGTTGTAAGCCAAAACATTTAACAACATGTCAAGAGTAAAAATAGACTATGGTATCGACCTCGGTACGACCAATTCCGCAATAGCGAGGATGGAGGCTGGCGAGTCTGTCGTCAAACAGACTAAGAATCTGATGGACACGCTCCCCTCATGCGTCTACTTCTCACAAAATAAGAAAGGCGAAAAGGCCGTCCGTGTGGGTGTCAATGCCAAGAATGCCGTCAACTCTGACGCCATGACAGCCCTCAAGAACAGTGTCCAGGCTCAGGAATACGGCTATCTGGAGTTCAAACGCGAGATGGGCACCGACAAGAAGTACCGTAACGACCATATGCCCAAGGAGAGCTATTCGCCCGAAGAGCTCTCGGCCGAGGTGCTGAAAGAACTTAAGAGCATCATTATCGACGAGACCATAAACTCTGTCGTCATAACGGTGCCCGCCATGTTCACGGCCGTTCAGAAAAACGCCACAATGGCAGCTGCCCATCTCGCTGGTTTCAAGAAGTGCGCGCTTCTCCAAGAGCCTATCGCAGCCTGCATGGCCTATGGCCTCTCAACTGATGTCAAGGATGGCAAGTGGCTCGTGTTCGACTTCGGCGGTGGCACGTTCGATGCCGCTATCGTCAGGGTCGAGGACGGAATACTTGTCGTCTCCGACACCGAGGGCGATAACTATCTGGGCGGCAAGAATCTCGACGATGCCGTCATCAATAAGATTCTTCTTCCCGAACTGAATAAGTCGTACGACCTTGGCTCTTATAGCTCTGTCAACTGGAGGCGCAAGGTTCTCCACGACGCTCTCAAAGGTCCGGCTGAGGAGCTGCGTGTGGCTCTCTCGTTTGCCGACACTGCCGAATATTCGTTCTTCGAGAACCCTTTGAATCTTAAAGATGACGATGGCCAGGATATTGACATCGACCTCGACATCTCTCTCTCGAAAAGCCAGTTGGCGGATGTCGTTGGCGAGTTCTACCAGAAGGCTGTCGACATCTGCAAGGATCTTTTGTCCCGAAATGGCATGTCGGGTTCCGACCTCTCGTCTCTCGTCCTCGTGGGCGGTCCGACCTATTCCCCCATCTTGCGCGATATGCTCCGCGAGCAGGTGACGCCCAATGTCGATACCAGCATCAATCCCATGACGGCTGTCGCACGTGGCGCGGCTCTCTATGCCTCCACGCTCGATGCCGATGTCGACGAGGAGCAGGTCGTGTCCGAGGCTAAGTCCGATGTCGTCTTCCTTCAAGTTGGCTATGAGTCCACTTCCGTCGAGCAGTCCGAATGGGTCAGCATATCTGTCGATGCCGCAAAGAACGGGTCAAGGTCCGTCCCCTATCTCGCTGTCGATATCCAACGTGCAGATGGCGCATGGTGCAGCGACCGCATCCCTATCAACGCCAACGGCAATGTCGTCGAGGTCCATCTCCTCAGCGGCAAACCCAATACTTTCAAGGTGACGGCCTACGACGATGAGTCAAATAGGGTAGAGGTCTTCCCCTCCGAATTTACTATCATCCAGGGCGTTAAGGTCGGAGCCGCGCCGCTTCCTTACAATATCGGAATCTCGGTCTTCAATCGTGTGAAGAAACGTAACGAGTTTCTCCCCGCCAAGGGCTTGGAGAAGAATAAGCCTCTTCCTGCCGTCGGCACGATTTCCGATAGGAAGACAAACTCGCTCTTGCGACCCGGGGTGCATTCCGATTCTCTCAAAATCCCTGTATATCAAGTCTCTGGTCTCGATGCCGAGGGACGCCCCGTCTCCCTCTATACGCAAATTGCCGAGGTCGAGGTGACGGGCGACGAGGTTTCTAAGCAGATCCCGGAAAACTCGGTTGTCGACGTGAAATTATACGTCGACTCGTCCGAGATGATGACGATGGATGTCTCCTTCCGAGACCAGAATGTCACGGTCAAGAAGAAGCTGAAGCTCGTCAAGATGTCAACTAAGGATGCCGTGGCGTGGGTGGCCGAGCAACTGCCGCATGCCAAGGATAGCATCAAAGAGTTGAAAGACAGTGATTTGGATGTCGAGGCTCTCGAACGTGAATACGAAAGTGTCAGAAAGTTGGCTGCCTCGGCGGATGACCCTATGCGAGCCCTCTCAAATCTTAAGGAGCTTCTAAGGAAAATCGACGACTTGGATTCAAGTACCGAATGGCCTCGTGAAGTGGAAGCTCTTCGTGGCATGATGCATAATCTTGAAGAGTGGCAAGAGGATAATGGTGATAGTAGTTCCGCCGCGCAGATTGAGGAGTTCCGTCGTCAGATGCAAAGTGTCATCAGCTTGCAAGACATCAACTTGGCTCATGAACTGAAAGACAAGATGTCCTCGTTCTTCTTTGAGAACAATAAGGCTTTAGCCCTTGTGGTCTTCTTTGTTCATTGCTACAACGATTTCTCCTCTATCCGCTGGACCAACCCCGCTCGCGCCCGTCAAGCCGTCGATAACGTGATGAGCCTCATCCACAACCACGCCTCCATCCAAGAAATCATTGTGGCCGGAAGCCAAGTCATCGACCTCCTCCCGCCCAACTCCCTCCCATCCGACATAGTCTCTCTCAGCTAATCCACCACCACAAAGACAAACCATCGATTGACGCCATGCCGTACCCCGCGGCAAGGCGTCAATCTCTCTTTCTGCCCATCCCAAACGTCACGACCACCCTCCAACCCATATCCCTCAACGGCGCCGCCACAATCTCCA
Organism: Clostridium sp. CAG:343; assembly: GCA_963616565.1. Lineage (GTDB taxonomy): Bacteria > Bacteroidota > Bacteroidia > Bacteroidales > Marinilabiliaceae > W3P20-009. The sequence continues at coordinate 210,095 of CAVEKX010000001.1, read as the reverse complement.
TCGCGTCGACAGCCCCGCTCCGAGCCTCATCCATCAGCCCGCGAGACTGCGCCACTCCGTCATCTGTTTATTTTTTGCCGGATAGCAATGATCGGGGAAGAAAGAGAAAAAATGTAGGCGTAGAGAGAATTATATGTATATTAGCTCCCCCAGCTGGTGTCATGCTTCTTCTGTGAACATTTTAGAATATGCCCCCCCGAGCCAATTGATAAGGGTTAAGCCTCGTTGAAAGTAGAATAGTGTATATGTCTCAAACATCAGACAACAACAAACGAATAGCTAAGAATACTATTTTGCTATACTTCCGCACGCTTATCGTGATGGTTATAGCTTTCTATACAAGTCGTGTAGTGTTAACCACCCTCGGCGTGGAAGACTACGGAATATACAATGTGGTAGGTGGCATTGTGACGATGTTCTCTGTTCTGAGCGGTTCTCTTTCGAGTTCTATCAGTAGGTTCATGACCTTCGAGTTGGGAACGGGGAACATTAGGCGGCTTAAGACGATATTCTCTACTGGCGTCAACATTCAGGTAGGCATGTCGGTTTGTATTGTCATCATTGCGGAGGTTGTGGGTGTATGGTTCCTCAATGCAAAGATGAATATCCCTATGGAGCGGTTGGATGCTGCCAACTGGGTGTTTCAGTGCGCCATTTTTACTTTCGTGCTCAACCTGTTGAGCGTGCCGTATAATGCAGCTATTACTGCCCATGAGAAGATGTCTGCGTTCGCGTACATCAGCGTGCTTGATGTTTCCTTGAAGCTCCTGATTGTATGCATGCTTGCGGTTTCTCCTTTCGACAGGTTGAAGACTTACGCGGTGTTGCTGCTATGTGAGGGTGTTCTTATCCGTTTGATTTATGGGTTCTACAGCAAGAGGCATTTTGAGGAATGCACTTACCATTTCGTTTTCGATAAGCCTCTATTGAAGGAAATGACAGGTTTTGCGGGGTGGAATTTTTTCGGTAATGGCGCATACTTGCTTAACACGCAGGGGGTGAATATATTGATGAACATGTATTTCGGTGTGGCGGTGAACGCTGCTCGTGGTGTGGCTACGCAAGTGGACACAGCCATGAAACAGTTCGTCAACAACTTTACCACAGCCGTAAATCCTCAGATTACCAAGTATTATGCACATGGCGACTTGCAATATATGCACAAGCTGATGTGTCGTAGTGCGAAGTTCTCAGCCTTCCTGATGCTGTTCTTTGCTGTGCCTGTCGTTCTTGAGACGCAAACGATTCTTGCGATATGGCTCAAGAATGTACCCGAATATGCAGCGATATTCCTTCAATGGATTGTCATATCGTCGTTTGTTGATTCTGTATTGTCCAATTGTCTATACACTGCGATGTTAGCCACAGGTAACATCAAGCGATATCAGATCATCGTCACATGTGTGGGGTGTTTGGTGTTCCCGTTGTCGTGGATCGCTTTCGCTATTGGCATGGAACCGCAGGTGGCGTATATTATCTATTTTATTATATATACAATACTCCTTTTCGTGCGTCTCTGGCTTCTCAAAGACATGGTCAAGTTGCCTGTAAAGATGTACGTGAGGGAGGTCCTTTGTAAAGTGATTCCCGTTATGGCGATTGCTTTCGCTGTCCCTTCTTTGTTATGTCTTACGATGCATGAGGGGCTTGCGAGACTGATTGCATTATGTGCCGTTTCGGTAGTGGTGACAGCCGCCACGGAGTATAGATTGGGACTTAGTGCTCAGGAGCGAAACTTCTTTGCCGAAAAAATGTATAACACTATACTATCTAAAAAGTTGAGGAACGTGATGAATCATCTGAAAATCTCCTCGGACAAACGGGAAAGTGGTGAATAAGCTCGTTTTGCGCGTGTACATTTATATTTTGCAGTCTAAAGTCTCGAGGGTAACGAACTGATTTTCTTTTGCGGAAAGGTTCGTAAGCTAACATAGTGAAAATAAAACAATGGGAGTAAAATCAAAAGTCAAACACCTTATTTCCTTCCTGCTTCATGGCGAGGGACGGCCTATCTTTGCAAATATCCATTACCTTGCTCCTCATGAGCAACTTAAAGGAAAGAAAGTAATTATCACAGGAGGCGGTCGTGGGCTTGGGTTTGCCATGGCAAAAAAATTCATGTCAGAAGGTGCTTCTGTCTTGATCGCAGGACGTAATGAGGAAACTCTGAAACGTAGTGCGGCAGAGCTAAATTGCATGTGCCTGGCTCTTGACGTTCAAAAAGTGGAAAGCTTTGGCCTGTTCATAGAAACGGCAGACAAGATGTTGGAGGGGGTGGACTGTCTGGTAAATAATGCGGGGATATCCCTACATGAAAATGGGTTTCTTGAAGTGTCCCCTCAGCAATTTAATGCCCAGTTTGATACCAACCTTAAGGGTGCCTTTTTCTTGGCACAGGCTTTTGTTGAGAAGACTAAAGGCAAGAAGGGAATGAAGAATATTCTTTTCACATCTTCAGAAACAAGCATGACAGTAGATGAACGCCCATACGGACTGACCAAGGCTGCCTTGAACAGTTTGGTGCAAGGTCTGGCCTACAGGTTTGTGAACGAAGGCTATCGTATCAATGCCGTGGCTCCCGGCGTTACAGTGTCAGACATGGTGGGCGGCGATGCTAATGGTAACTTGCGGTATGGTAACATCACCCATCGCTACTATTTGCCAGAGGAGGTGGCAGAGGTCGCCTGTTTCTTGCTGTCTGATGCTTCAAATTGCCTAAATGGACAGATTTTGGTCTGCAATGAGGGTAAGACAATCAATGCACGTTGGAAATAACAACAGAGTAAGCTATGAAAGGAGTCATATTGAAATATCGTTTGTGGCAACCGCTGCAAGCCTTGAGAACGATCTATTATAACCTTGCGAAAGTCACGTCTCGCACCAAACACGCATTCCTTATAGCATCCCATAGGGCTGTTTTTGATTTGGACAAGACGGTAGAGATCCATCTCTCAAGTACGCTTGTTTTCGGATGGTGCAACATGCGCAGCTCGAACATGGAGACTGCCCTCTGCATGGGGAAAAAGGCCAGACTCTTCGTAGGGGGGGGGGGCGAACACGTGCGAACAGTCGTGGGCTACGGCTCTTACATACAAGTCGGCAACAATGCAACGTTGCGTATTGGAAACTCGTTCATAAACAGGGAAGTGAAGATAATCTGCAACAAAAGCATTACAATCGGCGATGGTTGTATCATCGCTATGGGCACCGTGATTCGTGACAACGATGGTGGCAACCATAAGATATTAGCAGAAGGATATGAGAACGCTAAGCCTGTTACCATCGGTAACCATGTGTGGCTTGGTGAAAATGTGATGGTTCTAAAAGGAGTTACTATCGGTGAAGGTGCTATTGTGGCGGCGTCCTCGCTAGTTACAAAGGATGTCCCTTCACATACGCTTGTGGCAGGATCTCCTGCAAAAGTAATCAGAGAAAATGTAGAATGGGAAGCGTAAGGGAGCCGTTCTTTTTGCTTGCCATTATGCTGTTGACAAGAGCTATTTTCCTGTTTTGAAAAATACTCGGAAAACTCAAATTCATAGACTATGGAGTCAAAGTTTAAATATACCAATGAACGTAACGTTCAGATAGTGATAGCGTTATTGAAAGCTCATGGCATTCACCGTGTGATAGCGTCTCCTGGTACTACCAATATGACCTTCGTGGTCAGCATTGAGAACGACCCTTGGTTCCAAATTTGGTCATCAGTTGACGAACGTAGTGCTGCCTATTTGGCATGTGGCATGGCGGCGGAGACAGGTGAACCGGTAGTTATCAGTTGTACAGGAGCAACGGCATCGCGCAACTATATGCCAGGTCTTACAGAGGCATACTATCGCAAGTTACCAGTGTTGGCGATAACTTCAACTCGTGGCAATCACAAGATAGGTCATTTGATAGATCAACAGATCGACCGTCGCAATATTCCTAATGATATCGCCATGGATAGTGTGACAATTCCGATGGTGAAAGACAAGGACGACGAGCGATACTGCGAGGTGGAGGCCAACAAGGCTATTCTCGCCTTGAAATTGAATGGTGGCGGACCTGCGCATATCAATATGTACACCAAGTATAGCCACGACTTCAGTGTTGCAGAGCTGCCCCACGCAAACGCCATCTATCGTCATACAGTGTTTGACACAGAATGGCCAGAGATCCCACAAGACGGAAAAATCATTTTGAGAGTTGGTGCCCATGCCAATTTCAGCGAAGAATTGACAAGAGCTGTCGATGCTTTCTGCGCCACATACGATGCTGTGGTTTGCTGTGACCATACAAGTGGCTATAGGGGTAAATATGAGGTCCATGCCCAGATTCTTTGCAGTCAAGCGCAATGGACAACACCATTGCGTCGCGCTAACCTTTGTATCCACGTTGGAGAAGTATCTGGTGATGGGTTTACATTAACAGCCCAGCATACTTGGCGTGTAAGTCCTGATGGAGCTTTGCGTGACAGCTTTGGCTCGTTGCGCAGAGTGTTCATGATGCCGGAGGTTGAGTTTTTCAGACATTACGCTAAAGAAGGTGCTTCGCGACGTGAGTATTTAGACAGCCTGAATCAAGAAGTAAAGGCCATGACCGAAAAGATACCAGAGTTGCCTTTCAGCAACATTTGGATGGCGCACCAAATGGTAGAAAAACTGCCTGCTGACAGCGAAATCCATTTCGGCATCTATCATAGTCTCCGTTCTTGGAACTTTTTTAAGCTGCCAGCAGGGATTCAGGCTAAATGTAATGTGGGCGGTTTCGGTATAGATGGTGGCGTCTCTACTATGATGGGCGCCTCATTTGTACGCCCCGACAAGCTCTTCATAGGCGTCTTTGGAGACCTGGCATTCTTCTATGACATGAATGTTGTAGGCAACCGACATGTTGGCAACAACGTCCGTATCATGCTTATCAACAATGGAAAGGGCAATGAGTTCAGAAACTATCGACATCCATGTGCTTTCTTGGGCGAAGAGGCCGATGAATATGTTGCGGCAGCTGGCCATTACGGAAACAAGTCCCATGAGTTGGTAAAAGACTATGCAAAAGACTTGGGGTATGAATATCTCTGTGCGAGCAATAAAGAAGAATTTGTGCAAGTGGTGGATTCTTTCTTGTCGTCAGAAAACAAAGATCGACCAGTGCTGTTCGAAGTCTTTACGGAAACCGATGACGAAAGCAATGCACTCGAAATGATTTGCAACATGGCGGTCGACCCTAAGACGATGGTCAAAGAAGCGGTCAAGGGTGTAGTGAAGAAAGCATTCGGATATACTGGCATACAGACTATCAAGAAGGCATTAGGAAAATAAATTATTGCCGTCTGTTTTAGTTTTTGAAAAAATAAAAGAGCAAAAGTGTGTGCGTGTGTGAGAAATCTCCCGACTCCCTCCCATCCGACATAGTCTCTCTCAGCTAATCCACCACCACAAAGACAAACCATCGATTGACGCCATGCCGTACCCCGCGGCAAGGCGTCAATCTCTCTTTCTGCCCATCCCAAACGTCACGACCACCCTCCAACCCATATCCCTCAACGGCGCCGCCACAATCTCCATCGCGTCGACAGCCCCGCTCCGAGCCTCATCCATCAGCCCGCGAGACTGCGCCACGCGCTCCATGCTATCCCGATGCGCCATGCAAAATCCCTGAAAATCAGGTATCTTTATCGACGAGAACAACCCGTCCCTCTGATCCAATATCTTCACGCTCCTCGGGTCAACCTCATGCGAAAAGACCCTCGGCTCCGGCAGGCTGACCTCCACGACCGAGTCGCTCACCGTGACGACCGCCTGGCGCAAGTCCACCCCCGCGCGTATCTTGCCACTGTACCGCAACAATATCTTGCTCGTCGAGAACGGAACCTCATACCCCCACAGCTTCTCTGTCTTGCTGTAACTCGCGATGTCCGTATAGTCGTAACTGACCGTCGCCAACTCGCTAATACGCTCCATCCGCTGGCGCAACACGTTCACGTCAATCTCCACGCGGGGCTTCTCCTCCTCTCTCGCCGATTTCTTCCCCAGCGAGTACGAAAAATAGTACCCTGCGCACAGCACTATCACCGCGCCTATGAAAATCAACATCTTTTTCATCTCTTTTCCCTTTTGGGCAAATGTAGCCCAATTTCAACCAAACCACTACTTTTTTACTCCGCAAAGTCGTCCATTCCCAATCTTTTAGTTATCTTCGTAGCGCACTATGCGCCATGCGGCCGATGATGGCAGCGACTGATAGACAACAACTTACAAACAACGCGTTAAACCATAACTACATACAATACCCCCGACGGATCCGACAAAATCCACCCCGACTTCCACATTTCGTCGGTCCGCTACAAAACCCTACAAATCAAGATGGTAGTATTTTTCAGAGCAGAGAACGTCTTGGCTGTCGAGTCCTCAAAACCTCTCAACGAGGCCGACGTCCGCAAACTCACATGGCTCTTCAGCGGTGCTCAACTCATCAATGAGCGGTCACTCCCTGGCTTCTTCGTCGGCACACGCCGTGAGACAATCACACCTTGGAGCACCAACGCCGTAGAAATCACGCAAAACATGGGTCTCGAAGGCATCTCGCGCATCGAGGAATTCTTCCCCGTCGACAATGAGAACGCCAAGTTCGACCCCATGCTCCAAAATCTCTACAAGGGCCTCGACCAGTCCATCTTCACAATCGACAAAAAGCCCGACCCCATAGTCCATATCACCGACTTCAAGGCCTACAACCAAAAAGAGGGTCTCGCACTCTCCGACCCTGAAATCGCCTACCTCGAAGGCCTTAGCAAGCGACTCGGACGACCACTCACCGACTCCGAGGTCTTCGGCTTCTCACAAGTCAACTCCGAACACTGCCGCCACAAGATTTTCAACGGCACCTTCGTCATCGACGGCGAGGCCAAGGAGCTCTCCCTCTTCAAGCTCATCCGCAAAACGTCTGAGACAAACCCCGGCTACCTCGTCTCCGCCTACAAGGACAATGTAGCATTCATCGAGGGCCCCGTCGCCATGCAGTTCGCTCCCGAGCGCGCCGACGTCCCCTCCGAGTTCCAAGCTAAGGACATCGACACCGTCCTCTCCCTCAAAGCCGAGACCCACAACTTCCCTACGACCGTCGAGCCTTTCAACGGTGCGGCAACCGGTAGCGGTGGCGAGATCCGCGACCGCATGGGTGGTGGCACGGGCTCCCTGCCAATGGCTGGCACGGCTGTCTACATGACCTCTTACTCTCGCCTCGCAGGTGACCGCCCATGGGAGAAAGGCGTCAGCGTGCGTGAGTGGCTCTATCAGACCCCTGCGCAGATACTCATCAAGGCTTCCAACGGTGCCAGCGACTTCGGCAACAAGTTCGGACAGCCTATGATCTGCGGCTCCCTCCTCACCTACGAGCATGAGGAAGATGGCCGCACCCTCGCCTACGATAAGGTCATCATGATGGCCGGCGGCGTGGGCTTCGCCAAGAAGTCAGACGCCCTCAAGAAGACTCCTGAGAAGAATCAGGATGTCGTCCTCCTCGGCGGCGATAACTACCGCATCGGCATGGGCGGCGGCGCCGTCTCCAGCGTCAACACTGGCGAGTACGGCAACAAGATCGAGCTTAATGCCGTCCAACGCTCCAACCCGGAGATGCAGAAGCGCGTCCTCAATGCCATCCGCGGTCTCGTCGAGAGCGACAACAACCCGATCGTCTCCATCCACGACCACGGCGCGGGCGGTCACCTCAACTGCCTCTCCGAGCTTGTCGAGGAGACTGGCGGCAACATCGATATGGATGCCCTCCCAATTGGCGACAAGACCCTATCCGACCGCGAGATTGTCGGCAATGAGAGCCAAGAGCGCATGGGTCTCGTCATGGCGAAAAAAGATGTCGATGGTCTCCGCAAGATAGCCGACCGCGAGCGTGCTCCTATGTACGTCGTCGGAGAGACCACTGGCGACATGAATTTCACCTTCAGCCACCATGACGGCGTCAAGCCTATCGACTGGAAGCTCTCCGATATGTTCGGCAATCCTCCCAAGACTGTCATGAACGATGTCACGACCCCGCGCACCTACGCAAAGGTCGACTACGACGCTTCCAAAGTTGCCGACTATGTCCGCGACGTCCTCAAACTCGAGAGCGTCGGTTGTAAGGACTGGTTGACCAATAAGGTCGACCGCTCCGTCACTGGCAAGGTTGCCAAGCAGCAATGCGCAGGCGAAATCCAGCTCCCTCTCAACGACCTCGGTGCCGTGGCTCTCGACTACAACGGTGTCCGTGGCATGGCAACGACTGTCGGCCATGCGCCCGCTGTCGGTCTCATCGACCCCGCTGCAGGCTCCATCATGTCTGCCGCCGAGGCTCTCACCAATATCGTCTTCGCCCCCATGGAGCGTGGTCTCAAGGGCATCTCCCTCTCCGCCAACTGGATGTGGCCTTGCCGACAGAAGGGCGAGGATGCGCGCCTCTACGCCGCCGTCCAGGCCATGAGCGACTGGGTATGCCAGCTCGGCATCAACATCCCTACCGGCAAGGACTCTCTCTCCATGACTCAGAAGTACCATGACGGCCGCACCGTCCTTAGCCCTGGTACTGTCATCATATCCGCCATGGGCGAGGTCAGCGACATCCGCAAGATCGTCGAGCCTGTCATGGTGTGCGATGCCGAGACCTCTTTCATCTGCATCGACATGAGTGGCGCCAAGCCAGCCCTCGGTGGCAGTGCTCTCGCCCAAGTCCTCGGTCGTGTGGGCGACGAGGCTCCTACCGTAGCCGATGCCGCCACTTTCGGCGCAATCTTCGAGGCTGTCCAGAACCTCATTAAGAAGGGTCTTGTCCTCGCTGGTCACGACATCTCCGCTGGCGGTCTCGTCACGACTCTCCTTGAGATGACCTTCGCCAACACCGGTTGGGGCATCAATGCCGATATCCCATCAGATGACGAGGATGTCGTCATGAGCCTCTTCGCTGAGAACCCTGGCGTCGTCCTTCAGGTTCGCGACCTCAATGCCGTAAAGGCAGAGCTCGACAAGGCGGGCGTCGTCTTCTCTTATCTCGGTCGCCCTCAGCAAGAGCGCAAGCTCACCATCAGCGCGGCTGGCAAGCAACTCGACATCGACATCGACGAGATGCGCGACGTCTGGTTCAGCACCTCTGCTCATCTCGACGCTCTCCAGTGCCGCGACAATAAGGCTGCCGAGCGTGCCGCCAACTATAAGAACCAACCTCTTGCGCTCCGTCTGCCCGCAGGCTGGGACGGCTCTCTTAAGAGCCTCGGCCTCAGTCTCACCCACGGCAAGACAGGCGTCAAGGCTGCAATCATCCGTGAGAAGGGTGTCAACGGCGATCGTGAGATGGCCTACACTCTCTACCTCGCTGGCTTCGATGTCAAGGATGTCCATATGACCGACCTCGTGAGTGGTCGCGAGACGCTCGAAGATGTAAACATGATCGTCTTCTGTGGCGGTTTCTCCAATTCCGACGTTCTCGGCTCCGCAAAGGGTTGGGCTGGCGCGTTCCTCTACAATGAGAAGGCACGCAAGGCCCTCGACAATTTCTATGCTCGCCCCGACACGCTCTCTCTCGGTGTCTGCAACGGTTGCCAGCTCGTCATCGAGCTCGGTCTACTCCATCGCGACGCTCCTGCTCTCCGCCCAAAGATGCTCCACAACGACAGCCACAAGTTCGAGAGCCAATTCCTCAGCGTCGAGATTCCTCAAAACGACACTGTCATGTTCAAGAGCCTCAGCGGCAGCCGTCTCGGCGTATGGGTCGCCCACGGCGAGGGCAAGTTCAGCATCCCTGCCGACGCTTCACAATACAATGTCATCGCTCGCTACGGCTACCATGGCTACCCGGCCAACCCCAATGGCAGTGCCGACGACATCGCTGGCATGGCTTCCGCAGATGGTCGCCACGTCGCCATCATGCCTCACCCCGAGCGCGCCATCTTCCCCTGGCAGTGCGCCGCCTATCCCGCCGACCATAAGGCTGACGACATCACGCCTTGGGTCAAGGCTTTCGTCGAGGCGCGTAAGTGGGTCGAGCAACACAAGAAATAAAAACACGCATTTTCAATAACTACTTAATTCTTTAAATGGATAACGAAGAAAAGAACGGTTATTTCGGCTCCGAGGGTGCCGATAACCGCAACAACAGCTCCGAGCGCCGCGATGGTGACGGACGTCCCAACTACGCCAGCCGTGAGGCTGACGGTGAGCGTCGCCCCTTCCGTCCTCGCTACAACAACGATGACCAAGGCGAGCGTCGCCCCTTCCGTCCCCGTTACAACGACGGTGACCAAAACGACCGCCCATATCGTCCTCGCTACAACAACGATGAGCAGGGCGAGCGTCGTCCCTTCCGCCCCCGTTACAACAACGATGGCGAGCAAGGCGACCGTCCATTCCGTCCACGCTACAACAACGACGAGCAGGGCGAGCGTCGTCCCTTCCGCCCCCGTTACAACAACGATGGCGAGCAAGGCGACCGTCCATTCCGTCCACGCTACAACAACGACGAGCAGGGCGAGCGTCGTCCCTTCCGCCCCCGTTACAACAACGATGGCGAGCAAGGCGACCGTCCCTTCCGTCCCCGCTACAATAATGACGAGCAGGGCGAGCGTCGTCCATTCCGTCCTCGCTACAACAACGATGGCGAGCATGGTGACCGCCCATTCCGTCCTCGTTTCGGTGGCGACCGCGGTGGCCGTTTCGGCGGCGATCGCTTCGGTGGTGATCGTGGCGGCCGTTTCGGTGGTCGTGGTCAGCGTCAAGGAGGACGCCCGGCTCCACGTCAGCAGTGGAAGGTCGCTGATCCTGAGATGATCGGACCTCGTTACAAGATCGATTCACGTATCTTCGACAATGAGCAAGAGGAGCAGGCCAACGGCCAGGATCCCGAGATGATGCAGATGCCGGAGACCCTCCGCCTCAACCGCTTCATCGCCATGAGTGGCGTATGTAGCCGCCGCGAGGCCGACGAGCTCATCAAGGCTGGCAAAATCAAGGTCGACGGTCAAGTCGTCACCGAGATGGGCATCACCGTCTCCCCCGATGCCAACGTCGAGTACGATGGCAAGCAACTCAAGGCTGAGAAGAAGGTCTACGTCCTCCTCAACAAGCCTAAGGATTGCGTCACCACGACCGACGATCCCGAAGGCCGCCGCACCGTCATGGACATCGTTGCCAATGCAAGCCAAGAGCGCATCTACCCCGTAGGTCGCCTCGACCGCAACACCACCGGCATCCTCCTTCTCACCAACGATGGCGATATGGCAGAGAAGCTCACCCACCCCCGATACGAGGTTCGCAAGATCTACCACGTCTTCCTCGACAAGAACGTCGCCGAGGAGGATCTCGACAAGCTCGTCAAGGGTATCGAGCTTGAGGATGGTCCTATCAACGCTGATGAGATCAGCTACGTCGACGGCCGCGACAAGAGCCAGGTCGGCATCGTCATCCACTCTGGTCGTAACCGCATCGTGCGTCGTATGTTCGAGAGCCTCGGCTACGAGGTCGTCAAGCTCGACCGCGTATACTATGGTGGTCTCACCAAACTCAACGTCCCGCGCGGTCACTGGCGCTACCTTAGCGATGAGGAAATCAACCGCCTCAAAGCAGGTTTCACCAAGTAATACAACTTTAGGCACGCCTTTTGCGTAACATAAGTTTACGGAGGGCTGAGGATAAAGCGGCATTCCCGCAAGTCCCCAGCCCTCTTCTTTTATCCCTTATCCATCATAAAAACCTTAGCCCGTGCGATATGTTCTTATTCTGACGACCCTCGTCTCCTCTCTTCTCGCGTCCCCCTCATACGCCCAAGGGCAAGAGCCCAAGACGCCTGAGGAGATACGCCAATACGTCGACCAACGCTCAAAAGAGTTGTGGCACGTCTACTTCTCCGAGTCCGTCGACTCCATCCGCGTCGGGAAGAAGATGTTGCGCCATGGACCTTACACCCTCGCCTACAAAGGCAATGTCGTCGAGAAAGGTGCCTATGACCACGGCAACCGAGTGGGTAATTGGATTTTCCGCAACTACCACGACATGGTCGAGCTGCGCTATGACTACACCCTCCGTCGCCCTATGTACATCCTCCAGCACGAGAACTACACCTACGATAAGGACAATAACCCGTGCATCTTCCTCGGCAGCCCCGTCGTACCTTTCTATTTCATCATGGCCAATGTCTTCTACCCTCAAAGCGAGGCGGACAATAAGCACGGGGGCGACGTCACCCTCACAATCAATGTCGACCCCTCGGGACGTATGTCGGGCTACTACATAAAGCAGAGCTCCACGCCACGTTTCGCCAAGGCCGTCGAGAAGGCTGCCGACCGTATTCCCCGTGACGAGTGGCGATGGGTGCCGGCCAAGAAGGATGGCAAGAATGTCGATGGCGAATATGACATTTTGATATATTTTGACAACTAAACATTTAGTTTTTCACGGCGCAATAATTCGTTGCGTAAATAGTGTTATTCACAACTAAACTTCAGCAGCGAACCGCTCGTAATGCGCTGTATTGCAAACGTTGCCAAAACAGCTACTCATAATTTTCATTAACTTTGTAATACAATTTTCCTTCAGTTCCATAGCAATGAACAAGACAGCATACATCCTTCTTGCCGAGGGCTTTGAGGAGACCGAAGCCCTCGTCCCCTACGACATCCTCAAGCGTGGTGGCGTCAACGTCACCCTCGTTTCCATATCGTCCTCTCGCCAGCAGACCAGTAGCCATGGCGTCACAATCGTTGCGCACCAGACCCTCGCCGAAGGTCTCGCCGACTACGACCTTATCGTGCTCCCTGGCGGTATGCCCGGCACTCTTAATCTCGGTGCCTCAAAAGCTGTTTCCGACGAGCTGCTCTACGCTTCTGAAAACGGCAAGCTCATCGGCGCAATCTGCGCTGCCCCCTCCGTCCTTGGCGGTCTCGGGTTTCTCAAAGGTAAGAAGGCTACGTGCTACCCCGGTTTCGAGGACAAGCTCATCGGGGCGACCGCCACGGGCGAGAGCGTAGTCGAGGATGGCAACATCATCACAGCTGTTGGCGCAGGTGCCGATTTCCTCTTCGGTCTCAAACTCCTTGAGCGTCTCACCGACGCTGCCAACGCTGATAAGGTTCGCCAGCAGATAATCCTCCGCTAAGCAATGGCTCTAAGGTTCGCCACCATCTTCGCGGTCATGCTCCTGACCCTCTCCCTCTCGTCCTGTCACCACAGCGCCGACAAGGAGAAATCCGACATAGCTGGCATTGTCCCCGTCGCCGACGACGGCTCTCAATATCCGGCCATGGAGGCCCGATACACCTCATGGCCCGCTCCCGACACCATGCTCATCTACGTCGACGGTCTCCAATACAAGGTCTCCGCCAACGGCAAGGTCTTCTCCCCCGATGCCAAGTTCTGCTTCGCCATCGGCAATGAGGGCGCAATAGAGACCCTCTTCTTCGCTCAGAAAGGCTCAAGCCTCTTCCTCTTCTACACCGACACCACCGACGACGGCTCCGCCAGCTTCGCCAAGCGCATAGACATCACCTCGGGAAAGACCCTCTGGACGAGCGACGTGGCCGGTATCGCCATGGGACGACCCGTCATCAAGGGTCAGTTCGCCTACATCGGCTCGTTCGGCTTCGTAGGCAAGCTTAAACTCAAAAATGGCGATTACGACTGGAAGTACGCAAACCTCAACAACGACGGTCGATTCGAGAAGTTCCAAGACATCGTCTTCATCAACAGCCGCGAAGCCGCATTCGTCGCCCCACATCCCTTCTCCACCGACTGCGACACCGTCGTCATCAACGACATTACGGGTGAGATAATCCGCATGAACTAAGCGACCCAATAACAAATGGACCAGCAGATAAATATCGATGAGCAAGTGCGCCGCCTCCATGAGCAGCTGAAGAAGCTCAATTGGCCGCAGCCCTATATGTTCAAGTTCATCATGCCCAACGAGCGCGCCACTATCGACCAAGTCCTCGAGGTGCTGCCCGATAAGGCTGAGCCGCGCTTCACGCAAAGCAAGAATGGCAAGTACTCCTGCATCACGTGCGTCATCACAATGCCCTCGGCAGAGGCTGTGCTGAAGGTCACGACCGACGCCTGCGCCATAAAGGGCGTCATGTCACTCTAAGAGCAACTATTCACCAAATACACTGTTTCAATGCGAGAAGGGAGGCATCGCCACTGGCAATGCCTCCCTTCCTTATAATGTTTCGGGTGCGATTCCCTACTTCTCAATCTTGAATTGCGCCTTGCCGATGCTCTCGCCGCCTGCGAAAATCTCAGCCTCGTAGCTTCCTGCCATCAAGTCGCCCATCTCCACGTTGTAGACCACGAAGGTGGGGGTGTCCTCTCCGCCGTACTCTACCTGGCGATGGGCTGAATAGTTGATGAGCGAGTCCTCATATTTGAATGTGTCGCTCTTTGAGCGGAACAGCAGCTCTCCGTCGGGACGTGTCAGACGGATATACAAGTCGCGCATTCCCACTTCCGCCGATACGTTCTTGGCTATGGTGAATGACACCTTTATCTTGCTTATCTTGCCCATCTTGTCAGTCTCGCGGTCTTTGGCGTTAAGCGTCGTGACGCTGATTCCTTTAGCCTCAAGGCGAGCCGCCACGGTGACTTTCTGGGTCAATGTCTCGTTGCGCTCCTGGAGGTCGGCGCGCTCGCGGCTGACGTTTGCCAGCTGGCCCTTGATGTCTTTATTCTCTTGGCGCAATGCCGTGTTGCTTGCGTTGAGAGAGTCAATCTGCGTTATGAAGCTGCGCATGACGGTGCGGAGGGTCGTCAGCTCGCCTTGCAACTCTTTTATACGGCGTGCGTTAGATGCCTTGAGGGTCTTCAGCTCCTCTGTCAATTGCTCGACGCGGGCGCGCTGCTCGTTGACGAGGTTGTCCAGCGAGTCGTTGTCTGAGTGGACTTCCTCATAGGCGACCGACAAATCCTGGTAGTCTGTTACGAGCTGCTGCCTCTCTTCCGTAAACACTTGCGTCATCTCCGCCATCTGGCTGTTGCTGCGGATTAGCAACACCACGAGTGCCACTATTACTACTGCTGCGGCGGCAGCTATTATCTTAATCTGTTTGCTTTCTATCTTCATAATGACACAAAATTAGTTAATCACGCCATATTATGAAAGCAAAATGACCCCGCGCCAGGCGTGCGACGTGTCGCTGCCTGGCGCGGGTCGTGAAAAAACTACTTGTAACTACAACTGATGAGGCGGTGTTGCCATTCCGCCATTTCATGAAACCATTTTGATTGCGATTTTCCTACTCCATAGTGGCGCCGCGGTAGAAGTCTAATATCTTGACGCGGAATATCATGTCATACTTGTATTGTATCTCGTTGGCGAGGGCCGTAAGGCGGTTGGTTCGCGCCTCGGCATACTCGGTTGCCGATGAAAGGCCGGCGGCATATTTGCCATCCGCCAAGCGGAAGGCCGCCTCTGCGCTCTCGGCCGCCGTGACGCTGCTCTCGTATGTGGCGCGGGCGGCTACGGCGTTGTAATACGCTTGTTGGATCTCCTTGTACAATGTCTTGCGGGCGTTCTCAAGGTCGAGCATCGACGTGGTGTAGTTCATCTTGGCGGAGCGGATGTTGTTTCGCGAGGAGAACCTGTTAAAGATTGGTATCGAGAGTTGGAGGGAGAGCGACTTGTCAAGGTTGTTGGAGAACTGGTCGCCAAACGAGTCGCCATCCTGCCCCGCCACCGCGTAGTAGCCCGTCGAGACGCCTGCCGAGAGGCTCAACGTCGGTGAGTATGCACCCTTGGCTGTCGAGATCCTCCGCTCTGCGCTCTGCGTCCTGACCTCCGCCGCGCGAATTGTCGCTTTGCTTGTCATGGCCTCCTGGTATATCTGGTCAGGAGTGGGGAGCTCGGCCGTGAGGGCTGCCGTGTCGGGTGCCGTCACCGTAAGTCCCTCGGGCGAGTCAAGTTCAAGAAGTTGCGAGAGGTCGAGGAGCGCAATCTTATAGTCGCCCTCGGCTTTGACCGCCGTCATCTCGTCTTGCGCAACGAGCGATTTGGCGTCATATACCTCAGCCTCAGACATCTTGCCGTTCCTGAACATCTCCTCTTTACGCTCCAATTGCGTGCGGCTCAATGCCACTTGCTCGTTTGCCTTGTCGGCAATCTCTTTGGCGGTCAACACCTGGAGGTACGCCTGTGCCACGTTGATGCCTATGTCTTCCTTGGCGGCCTGGAGGTCTTCTGTCGCCGCTTGGAGGTCGAGCTTCGAGGTGCGCACGCTGTTGACGTTCTGCAATCCGTCAAAGAGGGTCAGCTGAGCCTGGATGCCCATGCTCGTGTTGCGGGTGTTCTTGTTCTCGTATGTGTTGTTGATGGTCAGTCCGCGTCCGAAGTCGAAGTTCTGGTATACGTATGCGCCCACTGATGGCAGGTAGTTGCCTTTTGCCGTGCTGACGTCGTTCTCGCGCTGGTCCTTGGTTATTTGGCGTTGGCGGACTGTGACATTATGCTCAATGGCGTAGTCCACGCATCTCTTTAGGGTCCAGTCCTGCTCCTGTGCCGTGGCGCAGATGGTTGCCATCATGCCAAGGGCTGACATTATTAATGTCTTGTTACTCATCGTCTTATGTGCTTATGGTAGACGGAATGGTTTTCTTCTTCTATTGTTCTGCGCCGCGGAGGATGTCGTTCTCCCCGACGCCGCTCTTGACCTCAATGTTGATGCCGTCGCTCATGCCGAGCTCCACTCTCCTCTTGTCAAATTTCTGCTCGGGGACGGAGTCCGTCATGACGTAGACGAACGATGTGTCGCCACTGAACTCCAATACGCTCTCGGGGATGATGGTCACGTCCTTCACCTGCTTCAAGACGATCGTCGCGTTCGCGCTGTAGCCCGAGCGGATGGTGACGCTGTCTGGCACGCTCACAGCGGCCTTTATTTCGAACTGGTTGGCTCCGTTCTCCTCAACGCCCTTCGGAGATATGTATTCCAGCTTGGCGTCAAGCGTGAGCGACTGAAGCGCGCCGAGGGTGATCTTGACTGGCATCCCCTCATGGATGCGGCCTACCTCCGTCTCGTCAATCTTGCCCTTGAATATCATGTCGGTCATGTCGGCCACGGTGGCTATTGTCGTGCCGTCGTTAAATGTGTTGCTCATGATGACCGAGTTGCCCACCTTGACGGGAATCTCGAGGATAAGTCCCGTGATGGTCGAGCGGATGAACGTGCTGCTTAGCGAGGCGTTGCTCTTGGAGATGCCCTCCTTGACGATGTCGAGGTTGTCGTCGGCTGCCTGCTTCTCTTCTTCCGCCTGGCGCAGGGCTACTTCCGATTTCTCATATTCCTCTGCGCTGACAAGTTTCTTGCCATAGAGGTCTTCCATTCTGCCGAAGTCTGTCTTCGCCTGTTTGAGTGATATCTCCGCCAGGCGGACGCGGCTCTGTGCCGAGTTCAGCGAGCTCATTTCGGGGATGACTTTCACCTTGGCGATTATTTCGCCCTCCTTGACTGTCTGACCCTCTTCCTTATACAGCTCGGCTATGATGCCTGAAATCTGAGGCTTGATGGAAATCTCGTCGCGAGGCTCAATCTTGCCCGTCGCTACGGTCGTCTGCTCCAGTGTGCCAATCTTGGCGCTCTCCGTGGCATAGACTATCGCCTTGGGCTGCGACTTCTGATAAAGGAAAACGAATGTCGAGATGAAAAGGATAACCACTACGATCGCAAGGGCTATTTTGAGAATCTTCTTCATTGTCGTATGTGTATAATGAGGTTCTTTATTCTGTATTTTTAGTCGTTGTATTTATTATTCGTCGCGCATGGCGTCGACAGGTTTGATGGCCATGGCCCTGTATGCCGGTGCCATTCCTGCCACGATGCCCAGCACCACAACCACGGCAAGCATGGCGAGCGCGGTGCCAAACGGCATCTGGAAGGCGAAGACTCGTCCGGCTTCGTTTAAACTCCGCGACTCGAGTATTGAGAGGAACCCGACGCCCGCGCATATGCCCGCCATTCCGGCTATCATGGTCAAGACGACGCTCTCAGCCAATATCTGCTGCATGATGTCTGCAGGTCTCGCGCCTATCGCCCTGCGGATGCCTATCTCGACAGTGCGCTCCCTGACGGTGACCATCATGATGTTCGAGACGCCGATGATGCCTGCCAGCAAGGTGCCCGAGCCGACGAGCAATATCAACATTTTGATGCCGATGAAAAGGTTGTCGATCATCGAGAACATCGCGTCGGCGTCAAGCATCCATATGGCCTGTTGGTCGGTCGGAGAGATGAAGTGGGCGGCCTTGATTATTCCCTCGATCTGGTCTTTAAGATCTGATACTTTTTTGCCGTCTTTGACGGTCAGGCACATGATCTGAACCTTGTTTCCGCAGTTGTACACCGTTTGGTATACTGTGAATGGTATTTGGATCTGGTCTGCGGCGCTGCCGTTAATCTGTATGTCGGAGTCCGACGTGGCGATGCCCACGACCTTGTAATATACTCCGTCGGCGCGTATCATCGTGCCGCATGGGTCTTCGCCTTTTTCATATAACGACTCGTAGACGTTTTTCCCCAAGACGCAGACCTTGCGCCTGTCGCGGATGTCGATGTCGTTGATGTACCTGCCTTTCGTTATGTTTTGATGTTCTATCACCTCATAGTCTGGCGACAGTCCCTTGACTGAGCATTCGTATTTTTGAGTTCCGTGGTATGCCGTGACGTCCCATTTCGCTGAGACTGGCGTTACGACGTCCACTCCGTCGACATGTTCCTTGATGTGGTCTATGTCGTCCTCCGTCAAGCTCCACGACCTGCCTTTGCGGAAGCCTTTATATGCCTCGCCGGTCTGGTTGGGAAACATGAAGCACGAGTTCGTGGCGAAGCCTTCGAAGTTGGCTTTCATCTTGTCTTGCAGCCCGTTGCCGCCTCCCATGAGCGACACGAGCATGAAGATGCCCCAAAAGACGCCAAATGCCGTCAGCAGGCTGCGCGACTTGTTTTGCGCCAGCGTCGAGAGGATCTCCTCTATTGAGTCTCTGTCAATTCTCATTTTTTCTCTTTGTTTTTGCTTAGTCGGCTCTCAATGCGTCTATCGGGCGAATGCTTACGGCTCTCTTGGCCGGTATGAATCCCGCCAACGCACCTGCTACGATTAGTGTCACCGTCGCGCCGATGGCGACTGACATGTCAACGGTCGGGTCGGTAAACACATTTCGCGACATCTCGCCACTTGATTGAGCGGTGTCGATGATGCTCGACGCTAACTCCGTAAGCCCGATTCCAGCCAGCATCCCGATATAACCGAACAGCGTGGTCATAGCTACGCTCTCCGCCATGACGAGCGCCAATATCGAGCGAGGCTTTGCGCCCAACGCTTTGCGGATGCCGAATTCGTGCGTCCTCTCCTTGACGGTGATGAGCATGATGTTCGAGACTCCAACGACGCCGCTTATGAGTGTGAAGATGCCAATCACCCACAATGCCGTGGAGAGCATCCCCATGCCGTCTTGCGCTTGCAGGTAGCGTTTCATCTTGTTCCAGATGTGGAGGGCCCCAGTGTCGTCGGGCGAGAAGTGGTGCGACGTGGCCATGACTTTCCTCACGCCGTCCTCAAACTCCTCGTTCTCCTCCATGGTGTTCAGGTTGTTGACCGTCGTGGTGAAACCGTAGAAGTTCACGCCCTTGCTGTATATGAGTTGCAGCGTCGAGAATGGTACCATTATCTCGTGCCGAGCTACGTTGCCCTGCACCTTATAGATGCCGACAATTTGGTATGCCACGCCATTGGCGTTGACGAATTTGCCTATGGCGTCGTCCGTCTTGAATAATATCGCGGCGGCCTTAGTGCTTATCACGGCCACTTTGCGCCGCTCTTTCATGTCGAGCTTGTTGATGTATCGCCCTTTCTCAATCTCCGTTCCGGAAATTTCTTTCTCCGCTGGCATCACGCCGCTCAGCTCTGCACCGATGTATTCTGTTCCGTAGCTGACGTTCACTGAGCTTAAGTTGACATTCGCGCTTACGTCGTTGACGGTGTTCGGGAAGCTGTTTTGCGTCAGGTCGAGGTCGCGTTCGGTGAACTTTATCTCCCTGCCCTTGTCCATTCCGCCGTAGGCGATGCTCGTCCGGCCGCCGTATAGCTCCACTTTGTTCAACGCCGTTCCTCTGCTGTTTTTTTCAAAGGCGTTGATGACTCCGTTGCCCGCGCCAAGCAAGACTATCAGGATGAAGATTCCCCACGCCACGGCAAATCCCGTAAGTGCTGTGCGCAGCTTGTTTCGGCAGATGTCCGACCACACCTCTTGTATGATGTCTATCATGATCGTGACCTCCTATTTCATGTAGCCGTTCTGCCCGAATGGCGATGCGTCGTGGTTCAGGTTCTCCTCGATGCTGCCAATCAGTCCGTCCTTGATGTGGATTATCTTGTCCGTCTGGTTAGCCACTCCGCTTTCGTGGGTCACGACGACTATCGTTAGCCCCTCGTCCTTGTGCAGGTCTTTGAGGATGTTCATGACCTCGATTGACGTCTTGCTGTCCAATGCGCCCGTAGGCTCGTCGGCCAAGATTATTTGCGGCTTCGTTATGAGGGCGCGCGCTATGGCGACCCTCTGCTTCTGACCGCCAGACATCTCGTTGGGCATGTGCTTGGCCCATTCTGCCAGTCCCAATTTGTCGAGGTACTCCATCGCCATGATGTTTCTCTTCTTGCGGCTCACGCCTTGGTAGAATAGTGGCAAGGCCACGTTCTCGACTGCGTTCTTGAAAGATATGAGGTTGAATGACTGGAATATGAAGCCAATCAGCTTGTTGCGATATTCTGCGCTCTTCGTCTCGCTGAGGTTCTTTACGAGTGTGCCGGCGAGTCTGTATTCACCACTGTCGTAATTGTCGAGGATGCCCAATATGTTCAGCAATGTCGATTTGCCTGAACCCGAGGCTCCCATTATGGAGACGAACTCGCCCTTCTCTATTTTGAGGGTTATGCCTTTCAGCACGTGCAATGGCGAGCCGTTGTTGTAGGTTTTGTTGATGTCTTTTAGTTCAATCATTGCCATATTTTCTTGCTGTCTATGTGTTATGGCTTAATAGTACACTGCAAATATATGCACAATTAATTACGCAGCAAGATGGAATGTGTTTTTTTAATGAAAAATTCATCGGTTTTTTTCTGCAATGCGATATGGTCGGAACCAAAAGTCTTTGTGGCTCTGATATTTAGGCTAAAACAAGGTGCTGGAGAAAGTCGGTGTGTAGGGTAGGGGCGTCTGTTGTGCTGAAGTGGTAGTGTGCGCCCTTGTTCCGAAGGTGGCGGTGGTGATGCGGGGGGGGATATAAAAAAAGGAGCCCACGCACGTTTGCATGGGCTGTACTCCTTAATCAGCTAACTAAATCCAAGTTTCTATGAAAAATTCCATTGCAAATATGGGTATTATTTTTGACATGACAAGCGTTTCGTCAAAAAAATGAGTGTCTTTGTCAAATTATTGCTGTTGTATGTCACAGATTGGCATATGTGGCGAATAATGAAATGGGTTTTACGGGCAACGGCTCGCCCCCTACATGGCGAAGCAGTTGAAGCCGCCGTCAACGACCGCTACGGTTCCTGTGACGAATTTTGCGGCGTCGCTTATGAGGTAATGTATCGTTCCGCAAAGCTCCTCAGGCTCGCCCATACGGCCAAATGGAGTCTGGCGGATGACGTCTTGCCCGCGTTGGGTGAAGGTGCCGTCGGGGTTGGTCAGAAGTGCGCGGTTCTGCTCCGTAATGAAAAATCCTGGGGCGATGGCGTTGACCCTTATCCCCTCGCCAAACTTTTTGGCGCACTCGGTTGCCATGTAGGCCGTGAAGTTGGATATGCCGGCTTTTGCTGCCGCATAGCCGCATACGCGGGTCATGGGACGGAATGCCGCCATCGACGAGAAGTTGACTACCGACCCTTTGCCTTGGCGCACCATCGGCTCCAAGAAGACCTGTGTCGGGATGACGGTGCCTGTCAGGTTGAGGTCGAGGACTTTCTGGAACTCCTCTGCCTTCAAGTCAAAAAACGTCTGCTCTGGTGTGATGGTCGCCCCTTTCATGTTGCCTCCTGCGGCGTTGAGGAGCGTGTCGATGCGCCCGTAGCGGCTCAAGATGGTGTCGCGGGCTGCTGTCATGGCTTCTTGGCTCATCACGTCGGCTGCCACGAACATGGCGTCGCCGCCTGCCGCCTTGATGTCGGCCACGATGGCTTCGCCTACTTCAGCCTTGCGGCCCATGATTGCCACTTTCGCCCCATTTTGTGCGAGGTATTTTGCAATGCAACGTCCGAGGATGCCAGTGCCGCCAGTGATTGCGACCACGTATCCTTCGATGTCAAATAGTGAGTTGTTCATATCTTAATACTTTATATTCTAATTTGTTACTCGAAGAAGCCCGGCTGATGGTACTCGATGCCAAGCTCGCGGTCGACGGTGGCTATGATGCCCTGCACCTGTCCCATGGCGAACATTCTGCCCAGGAAGCTGTACCCGGCGTTGTAGCCGCGGCTCTCGTCGCCGAGCATTGTCATGCCATGGTCGACGCGCATCGGCAACGTCGGGTCTTGTTTCTCAAAAATTCTTACAAGCTCTATAAGGTCGGCACGCCCGCCGAGGTGGCTGGCCTCCGTGAAGTCGCCATTTGGGAATATGTGGCACGAGCGCAAGTGGACGAACGATGTGCGCGAGGCATATTTGCGAGCCAACGCCACGACGTCGTTTTGCGCCCCTGCGGACAATGAGCCGGCGCAGAATGTCAGGCAGTTGTGTGGGTTGTCGACGGCGTGGAGGAACCAGTCGATGTCGGCGTCGCACGTGACGATGCGCGGGAGGCCGAGAATCTGGAACGGGGGGTCGTCGGGATGTACGCACATGCGGATGTCCATTTCGTCGCATACGGGCATTATCGCGCTCAGGAAGTAGCGCATGTTCTCGCGCAACTTGTCTGCCGTGATGCCGTCATAGAGGCTCAAGAGGTGGCGGAAAAGCTCGACGGGATGCTCGTCGCCCTCCTTGATGTTGCCCGACACGAAGCCCTGTGTCTTGACGATTATGGTGTCGACGAGTTTATGGTCGTCTTCGGGTGTCATGGTAGCCTTCAGCTTCTCGACTTCGGCAAGGACGCTCTCCGACCATGACTTTTCAGCGTCAGGACGTTTGAGGATGCAGATGTCGAAGTAGGCAAATTGCGCATGGCTGAAGTATAGGTTCGACGAGCCGTTGGGGTTCGGGTGCAAGAGGTCGGTACGCGCCCAGTCGAGTACGGGCATGAAGTTGTAGCACACGTTGCGCACGCCCTCCATGGCCAAGTTTCTGAGGCTCACTTTGTAGTTCTCTATCAACTTGTCGCGCTCGGGGCCGGCATATTTGATAGCCTCCGAGACGGGGAGGCTCTCTACGACCGACCATGTCATGCCGTAACTCTCGATGTACTTGCGCAAGTCGCGTATCTGCTCCCGGGTCCATACCTCGCCATTAGGCACGTCGTGGAGTGCCGTGACGATGCCTTGGACGCCTATCTGCTTCAGCATGGCAAGCGTTATTTTATCTTTCTTGCCAAACCATCTCCATGTCCGTATCATTCTTTTTATGTTTTGTTTGGTTATACAAAAATAATTAAACGAACTGACCGAACAAGAGAGGGCGCATTTTTTATCACCTTAATTCTCAATGGTTAATTTCTCCTTGGCTTGTGCGCATCGTGCCATGAATTTCGCTATATTGGCAAAAAGAACCTCTCACTCATAAATATGATGGATACTACAAACAACATCATCAGGCTGCGTGAGCAGATGGCGCTCGACGGGATCGACGCTTTTATTGTCTACACCGCTGACCCTCACAATAGCGAGTACCCTGCCGACCACTGGAAGTTCCGCGAATACCTGAGCGGCTTCAACGGTTCGGCCGGTACGGTCGTCGTGACGAAAAATCATGCCGGGTTGTGGACTGACTCTCGTTATTTCATACAGGCTGAAAAACAGCTGCGCGGCTCGGCTATCGAGCTTCATAAGATGGGCGTGCGCGGCGTCCCCGACTATATATCGTACCTCACCTACCTGCTCCCGTCGGGCAGCGTGGTAGGTGTCGATGGGCGCACGATGACAGAGTCCGAATATTGCACTCTGAGCCGCTCGCTCGGCAATTTCGGCATCACGCTGAATATAGATCTCGACTACGCCACAGCCCTCTTCGCCGGGCGACCCGACCTCCCGATTGATCCTATATGGCAAATGCCAAAGGAGCATGAGGGACGATCAAGAGCCGCCAAGTTGACCGACGTGCGCAGGGCTATGAAGAGCGTGGGGGCTACGCATTACGTTGTCTCCGCTCTCGACGATGTGGCTTGGCTCACCAACCTGCGATGCTCCGACGTCGAGTTCAATCCCGTATTCTATGCCTACATGATTGTCTCTGAGAGCGATGCCCATATATATGTCGACCCCCACAAGTTGACTGCCGAGGTGGGCGAGGCTCTTGAAGCCGACGGCATAATTACGCATCTCTATGAGCATTTCGAGCGCGACCTCGCCGCCATCCCACTCTCCGCTCGCGTGTCCTACGACCCCTCACAGCTCAACGCCCGATGCGCGTTTGCCATACCCGAGGAGTGCGCCAGGCTCGAAGCCCGCAGCATCGTCACGCGTCTCAAATCTATCAAGTGCCCTGCTGAAATTGCCAATATGGAGAAAGCCCACGCTCGCGACGGCGCGGCGCTCGTCCGCTTCGCGCGTTGGATGACGGAGAATGTGGGAAAGGTGCGTATGACGGAGCTTGACCTTTGTGCCGCGCTGACCGCCGAGAGGGCTAAGGACAGCCTCTACGTTTCCGACTCGTTCGACACGATTATGGCGTATGGAGAGAATGGCGCTATCGTCCACTATGCGCCGACCATCGAGAGCAATGCCGATGTCGAGCCACATGGACTTCTGCTCATCGATTCCGGTGCCCAATATATGGACGGCACGACCGACATCACGCGCACTTTCGCCCTCGGGATGCTTACCGATAAGGAGCGACTCCACTATACCCTCACTCTTAAAGGGACGATAGGTCTCGCCATGGCCATCTTCCCTGCTGGCACGCGTGGCGTCCAACTCGACACTTTCGCCCGACAGGCCATGTGGCGTTACGGCATCGACTATGGCCACGGCACTGGTCATGGCGTCGGCTACTGCCTCAATGTCCATGAGGGTCCCCAAAGCATCAGTAAGAAGCTCATCGACGAGACCATCGAGCAAGGCATGATTACCAGCGACGAGCCTGGCATCTACAAGGAGGGTAGCCATGGCGTCCGCATTGAGAACCTTACCGTCTGCGTCGAGGCCAAGCGTACCGATTTCGGGACGTTCCTCGGTTTCAAGACCATAACCATGTTCCCAATCGACAAGGCTCCCATCATGGTCGACCTCCTTACCCCCCAAGAAGTCAAGTGGTTGAACGATTACCACCAGACAGTCCTCAAGACTCTTGAGCCTCTTGTTGAGGGTGCCGACCTCGAGTGGCTTCGTAATGCTTGCAAGCCTTTGTAACTCAAGCGTATAAGAACGATAAAAGGCGAGACACGTCATGCGTGTCTCGCCTTTTATCGTTTCGCCATATGTCTTTTACACAATCACCTTTCGGGCTCGTGCCACGAAGCTCTTTCCTTCGGGATACTCGATGTCAACCAGCGATAGCCCGGCTGCCGATACCGACGTTCCTGCAGCGCATCGGTTCTTGCTCTCTATCACCGATTTGAACTCCTCCATGCTCATCTTCCCCTTGCCTACCTCGAACAGCGTGCCGACAACCGCGCGTACCATGTTGCGTAAGAAGCGGTTAGCCTTTATCTCGAATGTCATCCTGCCCGGCGACTCCTCGATCCAATGTGCCACGCTGACGTCGCAAATGTTGGTCTTCACCTGTGTGCCGAGTTTGCTGAAGCTCGTGAAGTCTGAGACGGTCAGCAGGTATTGGGCGGCCTCGTTCATGGCGTCGAAGTCCAATGGGAAGAACGGGCGGAAAGTGTAGAGTCGCGACATGGGGTCTTTCGTCATCGACAGGCGATAGTGGTACGTGCGGCTGATGGCCGAAAAACGGCTATGCATCTTGTCGTCAACGTGTTGGATCGTGAAGACTGCCACGTCGGCTGGCAATATGGAGTTCAGCTTGAAGATGCATTTCTCTTCGTCGCTGAGGTCGGCTTCGGTGTCGAAGTGCGCCACGAAGTAGTCGGCATGGACGCCAGTGTCGGTTCGGCCAGCCCCCATGACGCTCAACTCTTTGTCGCGCGTCAGCTTTCTCAAGGCGTCGGTCAGCACCTCTTGGACCGTCACGCCATTGGGCTGCACCTGCCACCCGTGGTATGCCGTGCCGTCGTAGGCCATCTCTATGAAGTAGCGTGCCATCGTTTTTTTCGCTCTATGTCTCTTTAACGAGCAAAGCCGCCTCGGTTTGTGGGGCGGCTTTGACTGCCAATGTGTTATTGTTTCTCGTCTAAGCTTTTTGCGCCAGACGCTCGTCGACGAGCTGCTTGCCCATCTCGCGTAGCTTGAATTTCTGTACCTTGCCGCTTCCTGTCTTGGGGTAGTCCTTGACGAAGAAGACGTATTTTGGCACTTTGAATTTTGCCATAAGGTTCGAGCAATACGCCTTGACGCCCGCCTCCGACAAGTCGGCGTCCTTCTTCGGGATGATGAACGCCACGACGATCTCGCCGTAATGCTTGTCTTCTACGCCGACGACCTCGACCATGTCGACGCCCTCAAGCTTGTAAATGAAGTTCTCGATTTCGCGAGGGTATATGTTCTCACCGCCGCGGATGATCATGTCTTTTATGCGGCCCGTGATGTGATAATATCCGTCTTCGTCCTTTATGGCCAAGTCGCCAGAGTGGAGCCATCCGTCCTTGTCTATGACCTGCTCCGTGGCCTCGGGCTTCTTGTAGTAGCCCTTCATGACGTTATATCCGCGACAGCATATCTCGCCAGGCTCGCCAATGGCGCACTCTTTGCCTGTCTCGCTGTTGAAGATCTTCACCTCGACGAAAGGGAACTCTATGCCGACGGTCGTGGCCCTCTTCTCGACGCTCTGTCCTGCGCGCGAGCATGTCATGCCGGGCGACGATTCCGTAAGTCCGTAGACCGATATGATGTCTTTCATGTACATCTTCTCCATCACCTGGCGCATGGTCTCAATCGGGCATACCGAGCCTGCCATGATGCCAGTCCTGAGCGACGAAAGGTCGTACTTGTCAAAGTTCGGGTGTCCAAGCTCGGCCACGAACATCGTCGGCACGCCATAGAGCGACGTGCAACGCTCCCGCTCAATGGAATAGAGTACCGTCGGGACGTCAAAGTCCTCGCAGATGACCATCGACGCCCCATGGGTTATGACGGCGCACATGGCCAGCACGATGCCGAAGCAGTGGAAGAATGGCACGCAGACCAGCAGGCGGTCGGCCGACGTGTAGTTCATGGCCTCGCCCGTTGCCCATCCGTTGTTCAAGATGTTGTGGTGGGTCAGCATGACGCCCTTGGGGAAGCCCGTCGTGCCAGACGTATATTGCATGTTGACAATGTCTTGGCACGTGATTGTCGCCCGACGCTTGTCAAATTCCTCTTGCGAGACGAAACGCGAATGCCCGAGCACCTCCACGGTGTTATACATCCCGCGCTTATGGTCGGGGCTCAAAAGCACGACGTTGCGAAGGAAAGGCAACCTCTTGCTCTCAATCTTGCCGCCCTTAGGCAGCGTGCGCAACTCAGGTACAAGCTCATAGACCATGTCGATATACGAGCTGTCGCGGTATTGCCCTATCATGCAAAGAGTGTGGATGTCGGCGTCGGACAGCAGGTACTCAAGCTCGCCAATCTTATAATTGGTGTTGACCGTCACGAGCCATGCCCCGATCTTGGCGCATGCGAAAAAGACTGTCATCCAGTCCGGTATGTTGTTCGCCCAGATGCCGACCTTGCAGCCTTTCTCTACTCCGAGAGCCATAAGCCCGCGTGCAAATTCGTCAACACGTTCGTTGAATTCTGAGTAGCTCCAATGGAGCCCGCGGTCTGCGTATGTGATGAAGTTTTTGTCTGGCGTCTCCGCCGCAAATTTCTCCAGTAGGCCGTTTAGGGTGTCGTCTGATAACTGCATAATCAGCTTTAGTGAGTGTAGTTTTCTGGGTGTGGCCGCGTCTGTTTGGAAAGTGTCAAACTTAGAGGTCTCGCGAAGTTATCTTTTTAGGCGCAAAAACACGCCATTATTCGTGCCCAATGCCCAATCGGCTACGCATTATCACGTATCGCTCTTGCTGCGTGTCCTCTGTCCGATTGGTCATAATCAGCGTCTTTCAGAACGTAAAGTTAAAAAATGCTTTTTTGTTATTTTGATGTAGTAAGAAAAAATAGCCATCGCTTTTTTATGTAAATTTACGACGTGGGTAATGCGGTGACTGACAATCTTGCGCAATCGCCTCTAATCCAAGAGCCACAATGCAACCTCTTTAATCTTAAATGACGCTGTCCTCCGTTGTACATATATGCCGTCCGAAGCGTGCCGTGCTGGTATTCATTGCGATTCTCGCCGCAATTATGCCCCTCCGCGCCATGTCTACTCCTCTGTCCGACGGCATCGACGTGAGGAATATCAGCGTGACCGACGGGCTTTCGCAGAATAGCGTCAATAGTGTGGCTCTCGATCCTCTTGGTTTCTTATGGCTCGGCACCGACGAGGGGCTCGACCGCTTCGATGGTCTCCGTTTCGTCCATATCCGTAATCTTCTTCCGCCCGACGGCTTCGACAGCCGTAAGAACAAGGTTGAGCGTGTCGATGTCGATGCCCTGGGCAATGTTTGGACGTCACATCAACTCGGTGAAATCCGATGCCTTTCTGCTCGCCACAATAACTACCTGCTCTTCAAGGATAAGGATGGGCGCAGTCTCAATCTCTCCACTGGCAAGATCCGTTGCCTTCCAGATTCTACGGTGCTCATTTATGGTGCGACTTGTGGTGCGGCTCTCTTCCGCTCCATGCCCGACTCCGACCCCGTATGCTTGTGGTCGGATACTGCAAACTATACTGTTTCCGCCAGCCTCAACGGCACGCTTTGGCTCTGCGGCAAGAAACTTACGCTCGTGCGCAACGATGGCGACGGGCGCACTATAGATATCGAGGGAATGTCATCACCCGCCGTGAGTGTCACAATGGCTGGCAAGATGGCTGTCATATCCGACGGCACGTCGCGCCTCCGCCGCATCGACCTCCTAACGGGTCGTCGTCTCCCCGATGTCGTGCTCCTCGCAGATGGTGTGACGAGCTTGGCCACTCTCTCCGAGTCCAAAGTCCTTGCTGTCCACTCCTCTCTCGGCATATCCGTCATCGATGCGCAAAGCGGCTCTCTGCTTCCACTCTCTTCAATAGGCGCAGGCAGGCTCGCTTCCGAGAAGGCTATGCTCAAGACAGACAATGCCGACGGCGTGTGGCTCTGCTGTGCGAGCGGTGCCGTCTTCCATTATGATGAGGAAAGAGGCGTAATGCGTAATGCCGTAACATTGGGAGAGAACTCCCAAGTCGCAGTCTACAAGAAAAGGTTCAGCATCTTGTGCGATTCTTTCGAACCCGGTGTCTATTGGATCAGCAGCCTCGGCGGTGGTCTCTATCGCTACGATGAGAATATCGGCATATCCGAGCTTGTCGTCAGCAAAAACTCCTACGTCCCTGAATTTATAAACTGCATCTGCCAAGATAAAGGTGGCAATATATGGCTCGGCAGCGACAACATCGGTCTCGTGAAGATTTCACTCCACCGATATGTCACCTACTCTCTGCGACCTGGGGTTTCGACGCATTTCAGCGCGAGTAACGATGTAATCTCGGTTTTTGAGGCTGCCGACGGGAATGTATGGATGGGAACTCGTCAAGATGGGTTGTACGTCTACGATTCCTCCCTGAAAAACAAGCTCTTCCACGATGCGTCTGTCTCTCCCACGAGCATGGTTGCCGATGGTCGTGGGCGCATGTGGCTCGCCACGTCCGACTCGGGAGTCTACATATATGAGATGTCCACCTTTGCGCAAGTGGGCCACCTGACCCACAAGGCGGACGAGTTTAACTCTCTGTCATCAAATGGGGTGGTGAAGGTTATTGCGGATCGCGATGGTCGAATTTGGCTTGTGCTGTCCAACGGACGCGTCGACATGATTGAGAATGTCGGCAAGTTCAATCTCCGATGCCGCCATTTCGTCGTGTCCGACTCCAATGCGCTGGCTTCCGCTTCCGATGCCACAATCGATTCCGAAGGACTGATATGGGTGGCCACCGATGCCGGTCTCGTATGTTTCGCGCCGCAACGTCTTGTCAAGGACGCTACCGACTACGTGAAATATAAGTTCGACAATAATGAGCAGGGACAGCTGCCGACGGGAACCATTCGCACCATCTGCGAGGATGGTCATAAACGCATCTACGTCGGCATGGTCGGCGGCGGACTTTGCCGCCTGACGTTCGATGTCGGCCACGTCCACCTCTCACGCTACACTGAGGGTAACGGGCTCCCGAGCGACGAGGTGACGGCAATCGCCTGCTCCGACGACTCGACTCTCTGGGTGGCCACAGAAAATGGGCTCTCGCTCTTCAATGTCCATACGGAGACTTTCTCGAATGTCCGCACTGCCGATACAGAGTTCGGCAACATCTTCAATAGCCATGCGTGCTTCAACCGCGCCAATGGCAACATCCTTTGGGGTACTGTCGACGGACTTGTCGACCTTGACCCTAAAATTCGCCTCCTTACGCCACATACCAATCTCCCGGCTCTTTCCGAGGTTATTGTGGACAATAAGCGCATTATCTACTTCGACAATAATGCCGACATCCTCGACGCCGCCGCTCCCTATGCCACAAAAATCAACATTCCAGTATCTTTCGGTGAGCTGACGCTTCGAGTGGCGGATAAAGGACTAAGCGGAGGTCGCCTCTCCGACCTCGCCTACATGCTCGAGGGCGTCGATGATGATTGGCGCTCCATGCCGCAAGACCGCGAGGTCACGTACCATAAGCTCGAGCCAGGTTCATACAGCTTCCTCGTATACGACAGGGCCGGAGGTCTGTCTACGATGAAGGCCGTGACGGTCAACGTCATGCGCCAATGGTGGGTATGCCTCCTCAAGGGGCTTGGCGTCGTCTCCGCAATTGTGCTCATCATCGTTCTCCCATTCGCCGTCACACAATTCCACCGTCGCAAGTCTGTCGAGGCTCTCGCTGACGAGAAGTCTGCCGAGTTCCGCGACGCTATGCTCCAGACCATCACGACGGAGGTGCTGTCGCCAATCAAGAAGATAAAGAACTCTCTGACGTCCATAAGCGAGATGCGAAATGGCGTCTCCAACGAGGCTCGACCTCTCATGACGGTCATAAACCGAAACGTCGCGCAACTTTCCGACATGGTCGACTCCATGCTCGCGCAGAAAGATGCTGTTGCTCAGATGCCGTTGAATCTTGAGACAACCCACATGGCCACCTTCCTTGGCGACATTGTCAATAATTTCGACTCTCAGCTTGTCAAGAAGAAAAAGATAAGCACCCGACTCAATGTCGCAGGCGGATGGCGAGTCCTCGCCGATCGTGACAAACTCTCCAAGACTATCCAAATCCTCCTCGCCGATGCCTACAAGAACGCCCCCGTCGGTGGCGAGGTGAGCATCTCTGCCTACCAGAATCCCAACCTCCAGTGCATCATCGAGATCGAGGATGACGGACAAGGCGTACCGTACGACCGACGTAGGACCATCTTCAGCGCGTCAATGTCAGCCCCGCGCAACGACATCGAGCTCTCCCTCTCCGCCGTGTCCGACTATGTCAAGTCCCACCACGGCGAGGTCCGCTATACGCCGCGAGATACGGGCGGTACGCAAATGACGGTCATCCTCCCGACCGACTATAGTGCCTATACCGATGCCAATATCGTCTCCAGCCCCATCGAGCAGAACTCCGACGACGATCTCCTTTTCTCCAATCAGTCGCTATCGTCTATCGAGGAACAGGCTCGTACCCCGTCTGTCCTCATCGTCGACGATAAACAAGAGATGCGCGATTTCCTTGCCGACAGGCTCCGACCCTATTTCTCCGTCACGACGGCCGACAGCGTGAGGTCTGCGCAAGGCAAAGTGGCCGCCTCGACGCCCGATCTCGTCGTGTGCGATGCCTTCATGGAACCTCGCAACGGAAACGAGCTGCTCCACTTCATGAAGCGTGATTTCAATCTCAGCCACGTTCCTTTCTTCATGATCGCAGCCGACGCCAAGTCTCTCGATTGCGATACGACAGGCTGCTTCGCTCCTGACCTCATAATCGAGAAGCCCGTCGACTATGCGTCTCTCGTGGCAAATGCCGTCAAGGTGGCGAAGCGTGTCATGTCCCTTCGCCTCAATTTCGACAAGTTATATGGCGTCATTGGCGAGCCGCCCGCGACCGACGTCAATTTCATGTCCGCGGTCGTAGGCTGCGTCATAGCCAACTCCCCACGTGTCAATTTCGGCATCGACGATTTGGCGGCAGAGATGCACCTCTCGTCCGATGACATTTTCAAGAAAGTGTCTGAGCTTACAGGCTGCACGCCTGGCGAATATGTCAAGCTGTGGCGCCTCGACAGGGCGCGCAAGGCGATAGCCTCTGGTCGTGAGACCTCCACCATAGCAATGCAAAATTCTGGTGTCACCGATGTCGACTATTTCAATAAGTGCTTCATACGCATCTATGGCGACCTCCCGACAGTCGGCATGCCAAATATCCGATAACACTCCGCAACGATGAACACCTTTGTGGCAATTGACATCACCACCGACAAATGTACTGTCTCGCTCGGCTCCGTCACCACCCACGGAATCGAGACCGCGGAGGTTTATTCTTTTAACAACGAGCCGATCAACGTCCTCGGTCGCCAATATTGGGACACTTTCTGCATCTACTCCCACATCATCGAGGGTCTTAGGCGTGTGGCTCGCTCCGGTGCCGATGTCAAGTCCATCGGCATCACCTCTTTCGGCTTCGATTTCTGCTGCATAGGCTCCGACGGTCTGCCTCTCGCACCTCCCCGTACTTTTATCGGCACGGCAGATAATGCCTTGACTGTCAACTACTATACGCGAGTTAAAAAGGCTGCGCTCTACAAAATTGTCGCAACCCAAGATCTCCCGTTCAAGACAATCTTCCAGCTCGACGCCATGCAACGCTCCGGCAACTCTTCCCTCGCTGCCGTAGATAAGTTGCTCTTCATCCCCGAGACGCTGATCTACATGCTGACGGGCGTGATGGTTGCTGAAGAGACTATGGTCGGTAGCTCTGCTCTCGTTAATGTTAGCACCCGCGGTCTCGATTCCAAGGTGCTGCTCGGTGTCGGTCTTACTCCTCAGAATTTTGGCGTCTTCGTCTCACCGGGAATGATGGTTGGTCGCCTGACCGACCAAGTCCGTCGCCTCACGGGGCTTTCAAATATTCCTGTCGTTGCCGTCGCTGGCTATGACCTTGCGTCAGCTGTTACTGCGGCTCCTGTCCCCAATGACGATTCTGCTTTCATCTTCTCGGGCCCTTATGCCGCCGTGGGAATTGAGTCTCCAACCCCGATCGTTGGTGCTGCCGCCGAGGCTGCCAATGTTTCAAACACCCATACGACGGACTCTAAAACTTTGGTATATAAACACACGCGCACGCTAAATCTGCTCAAAAGTTGTTTCGAGGAGTGGGGCGAGATATTGTCGCCATCCGAGATAAACGAAATGGTTCTATCGGCGGCGTCCATGCGAAGCCTCATCGACCCCGACAACGAGAAGTTCGATAACCCCGACAAGATTTCAGCTTCCATAAAGCACATGTGCGAGCGTACGGCGCAACGGACTCCATCCGACAAGGCGGAGATCCTTAAGTGCATCATTTTCAGCATCGCAAATAAGCACGCAGAGACTCTCAAGACGATCCTTGCGGCTGCACGAACGACTGTTAGCCAGGTCGTCGCTCTCGGTCCCGACCCGACTGGCGGCTGCATAGGGCAGTTCATCGCCGATGCAACAGGTCTCAAAGTCGTCGCAGGTCCCCACAATGCCCAAACCCTCGGCAACATAATGGTTCAAGCCGTTGCCGCTGGCGACATCTCTTCCTTCCAAGAGGGACGCAGCCTCATCGCCAACGATGCGTCCTACGACAGCTTCATGCCTCAATCCCTTTAAGACGGTTTCTCAATAACATTCGCTACCTTTGCCGCCGTCATATCACGTTTATTTTTCGTTCAGATGATTGATTTGTCCATAATCGTCCCATCATTCAATGAAGAGGAAAGCCTCGGCGAGTTGACCGATTGGATCGCCAGGGTGATGCAGACGACTCCATATTCCTATGAGGTGATAATTGTCGATGACGGCAGCTCCGACGCCTCATGGTCCAGAGTTGAGGAAATTCATAAGTCCAACAATAGGGTGGTGGGCATCCGCTTCCGACGCAACTACGGCAAGAGTGCAGCCCTGAGCGAGGGCTTCGCTGCCGCCAAGGGACGTGTCGTCATAACCATGGATGCCGACCTTCAAGACAGCCCCGACGAGATACCCGCACTCATGGACATGATCCTCAACCAAGGCTTCGACATGGTAAGCGGATGGAAGAAGGTTCGTCACGATCCCATCTCTAAAACTCTCCCCTCCAAACTTTTCAATAACGTCGTTCGCCGAATATCCGGCATTAAGCTCCATGACTTCAACTGCGGTCTCAAGGCCTACAAGTCCGATGTCGTCAAGACCATCGAGATCTATGGCGAGATGCACCGCTACGTGCCGCTCCTTGCCAAGGAGGCCGGCTTCCGCAACATCGGCGAGAAGGTGGTCCACCACTACGAGCGCAAGTTCGGGCACTCCAAGTTCGGCATCGAGCGTACCATAAAGGGCTTCCTCGACTTGCTCTCCGTAACCTTCATGAGCAAGTTCGGCAAACGCCCAATGCACCTTTTCGGATCTCTCGGCTCCCTCATGTTCTTCTTCGGCTTCATCGCCGCAGGTTGGCTCGGGGCCAAGAAACTTTGGTGCGTCTATCACGATACCAGTGCTCCTCTCATCACATCAAGCCCCTATTTCTACCTTGCGCTTGTCTTCATGATTCTCGGCACGCAGCTGTTCCTTACGGGCTTTGTCGCCGAACTCGTGACGCGCAATGCGTCAGACCGCAACAAATATCTCGTCGCGCAAAGGATAGAGTCTAACGAGGAGGCATAGCACGTGGAGCCACAGATGCAGAAAAACAACTACCGCGAGGCTCTGACCCACAAGGTCTTCGGCGTCGTCCGCGACATCGTGGCAATAAGCGGACAGCCCGCTTTCGTCATTGGCGGTTTCGTGCGAGACCTGCTTCTCGGCATCCCGTCACAAGACATCGACATCGTCGTACAAGGCAGCGGCATCGAGCTCGCCACAGCCGTCTCCCGTCGTTTCCGAGGCTCGCATCTCTCTGTCTTCAAGTCTTTTGGCACGGCCATGATAAAGGCAGGCGGAGCCGAGATAGAGTTTGTCGGCGCACGCAAGGAGTCCTATCGTGCCGACTCCCGTAAGCCTATCGTCGAGGATGGTACTATCGAGGATGACCAACGCCGACGCGACTTCACCATCAACGCGCTCGCTCTGAGCCTCAATCCCGAGACTTTCGGCGATATTGTCGACCCTTTTGGCGGAGTAGAAGACCTCCACGCGGGCATCATCCGAACGCCCCTCGACCCCGACGTCACCTTCTCTGACGACCCGCTCCGTATGCTCCGAGGCATCCGTTTCGCGACCCGCCTTGGCTTCACCATCGACGATGATACTCTTGAGGGCATGAAACGCATGGCCCCTCGTATTGAGATTATTTCCCAAGAGCGTATAACAGAGGAACTTATGAAGGCCATGGAGACATCGTCGATGCCATCTATGGCTTGGAAGCTACTTGACAAGGTAGGTCTCTTGCCATACATTCTCCCCGAGCTGTCTGCCATGCGCGGTGTCGAGCGACGTGGCAAGTTCGCCCATAAGGACAATTTCTACCACACCATGCAGGTGCTCGACGGTGTCGCTGCCGTGTCGTCCGACGTGTGGCTGCGATGGGCGGCCCTCTTCCACGACATCGGCAAGCCAAGGACAAAACGCTTCGTCGAGGGTGTCGGCTGGACGTTCCAAAACCATAATTTCATCGGTGCCAAGATGCTCCCAAAAATCTTCACCCGAATGAAACTGCCTCTTGGCGAGCCTCTCAAGTTTGTCCAGAAGCTCGTCAATCTCCATATGCGCCCCATCGTCCTCAGTGAGGACATCGTCACCGACTCCGCCGTCCGCCGTCTCCTTTTCGAGGCTGGCGACGATGTCGAGGCTCTCATGATTCTTTGCGAGGCCGACATTACGAGCCGCAACGAGGAGCGCGTCCAACGTTTCCTCCGCAATTTCAAGATCGTCAGGCGGAAGATGAAGGAGATAGAGGAGAAAGACCATGTCCGCAATTTCCAACCTCCCGTCACGGGCGAGGAGATAATGCTCACCTTCGGCATCAAGCCCAGCCGACCCGTCGGGCAAATAAA
Organism: Clostridium sp. CAG:343; assembly: GCA_963616565.1. Lineage (GTDB taxonomy): Bacteria > Bacteroidota > Bacteroidia > Bacteroidales > Marinilabiliaceae > W3P20-009. Next base: position 173,566 of record CAVEKX010000001.1, on the reverse strand, counting down.
GGAGGTTATCAAAGAGGCAATTCTCGATGGCGTCATCCGCAACGACTACGCACAAGCCTACGATCTCATGATTTCCGAGGGCGCCAAGCTTGGCCTAACTCCCGTCCCCGGCGCAAAACCCGATCCCGACAAGTTGACACATGAAGCTTAACGACTCGCGCCAACTCTTCGCACCAGGTACAATAACGCCACCCGATTGCCCGCCAATCATTGTGGCCGATGGTCTCCGCACGCCCGAAAATGTTGGAGCCCTCATTCGCCTGGCCGCCAACGTCGGCAGCACCAAGGTCATCCTCATCGGCTCCGACGATATGCGAGAGAATAAAATTCGCCGCACCGCCTGCATGGCGTGGGATTATGTCTCGCTCATCCGTGCCGAGGCCGCGAACCTGCCCGAGCTTATCCCGACCGACTACTCCCTTGTCGCCATCGAGACCTCTCCCGATGCCCGAAGCCTATATGCCGCGCCACTTCCCCGAAAAGTCGCTCTCCTCGTCGGTAGCGAGGTGCATGGCGTTTCGCCCGAGGTGCTCTCTCAATGCCAAGAGTGCCGTTACATTCCTATGACGGGACCCGACACCAGCATGAATGTCTCCCAAGCCGCAGCTGTCGCCCTGTTCGAGTGGGTCAGGTGTTTCGCTGCGACGTCTTAACCGCTCTCCTCAAGTAAACCAATTCACAACAACATTATGGAAATCAATATTGATGGTCTCATAATAGGCGTCTCGACGTTTTTCGTCATTGGCTGTTTCCACCCGATTGTCATAAAGGCTGAATACTATTTCGGAACACGTTGCTGGTGGGCTTTTGCCCTCGCCGGTGTCGTGGCGTGCGTCGTCTCGCTCTTTATCTCCAGCACCATCGGGTCGACTGTCTTGGGCGTCATCTCCTGCTCCTGTTTTTGGTCGATTCTCGAGATTTTCGAGCAGCGCAAGCGCGTCCAGAAAGGCTGGTTCCCAATGAATCCCGACCGCGCCGACGACTACAAGCCCAAGAGTTGACCTCTTCGTTTTCGTCTATTCCTCTAAAAAGAGAGCCACGTCCTGTATGCGTGGCTCTCTTTTTTCTTCCTTGCCTTATGTGTATGTTCTTGCTTTATATTTAACATTATGCAACTGTCTTTAAATTCCGCATCTTTGTATTTGTGTTCTTACAAGTTGTCTCTTGTTGCTGTATTTTAGCTTGTTAGTGCAATTTTCTGTTTTTCTGTTTGCCAGTGTTCTTTTAAGTGCAACACGGAATGTTTCTCTCTTTGCTGCAAAAAAATAATAAAACTTCTAAAACATTCTGGCGTCTCTTTCGTATAAGATAGTAGACAAAGGAGGAAAAGAAGCCTCTCCCGCTCTATTCCTCGTTGTCAAAAAGAAAACTAAAACTTAAAAGCACCAATCTATGAAAGTCAGTAAATCATCGGCGGACACAATGTTCCCATTCAACACCCCTACGGGTAGCATCCAGACCGTCAAGCAGACGGCTAAGTCCTCTAACGCGCAAGAAACCTTCAACGATTTCCAATGCGTACCAGAAACCAATAAGTCTGCCGAGGCCACCTCGACAACTTCTCATCTCCAATTCTATTAGGTCCGTCCGTCTCTCCCCATCTCCAATCTGACGAACCCCTCGCCCCAAAGAACTCTCCATCCTTTCCTTTCAGCCCGATCAGGTCTTCCAACGCCTGGTCGGGCTTTATGGTCTTATTGTCGCTTTAATGAGAAAAAGGCATTATCTTTGCATATTAGGCGTTTGCCAACAGGGCTTCACCCTCGCGGCTAAACCACTTCTTCATCATGGCAGAAAACTATAATTTTGACGATATACGCCCTTTCCGCGACAACGAGGTAGAGCCTGTAATAAACAGCCTCTGCCAAGTCCCTTATTTCATCGGAATTCTCGGCAAGCTATTTCCTGGCGCCAACCCGGCCGACATCGTCGCTAAGCTCAAGACCCTCCACACGGTTAGCGACTTCCAGCACCAGTTTATCATCCCATACCTCAATGGGCTTGTCCAAAAGACTACCGACGGGCTCTCTGCCAGCGGTCTCGAGAATCTTGATCCCAAGGGCGGCTACCTCTTCCTGTCCAACCACCGCGACATCATTCTCGATTCTGCGTTCATGAATGTCAAGCTCGCCGAGGCTGGCTTCTCCACCACCGAGATCGCCATTGGCAGCAACCTCCTCATATACGACTGGATCGAGGATCTCGTCAAGCTCAACAAGTCGTTCGTCGTCAAGCGAGGCATGCCCGTCCGCCAGCAGATGGATGCCTCCTCTACTCTCTCTGCCTACGTGCGCGACCGTATCTCCAATGGTCATCAGAACATCTGGATCGCACAACGCGAAGGTCGCTCCAAAGATGGCAACGACCGTACGCAAGGCAGCGTACTCAAGATGCTGAACCTCAGCGGCAAAGCCGACCTTGTCTCCAATTTCCGTCAGCTCAACATCGTCCCTGTGGCCATAACCTACGAGTACGACCCGTGCGATGCCCTCAAGGCCTATCAGCTCCAGCAGAAACGCGACGACGCAGGCTACAAGAAGTCCCCAAATGAGGATCTCACTCATATGTCCACAGGTCTCTCCGGTCGCAAGGGGCACGTCCATTTCGCTTTCGGCAAGCCAATCAACGACAATCTCGACGCTCTTGTCGGCTTGCCAAAGAACGACCAAATTACCGCCATCGCCGATATGGTCGATGCCCAAATCTACGCCAATTACCACCTCTCCCCAGGCAACTATATCGCCCTCGATGCCATCAACGCCAACAATACGCACTCCGACCACTATACGCAGGCTCAAAAGGACGACTTCATGGCGTATATCGACTCCAAGATAGACACCATCGGACCTTCCGCCGATCGCCAATATCTCCGCCAACAAATGCTCACCGCCTACGCCAATCCTCTCATCAACCAAGAGAAGGTTCTCAATGCGTAGGTTGCGCTAAAATGGTGCGATACAACATATCCCTGCGAGGCATATTTGCTCCGCGGGGATTTCTGTTTTCTCCCGTTTTTTCGCTAAATTTGTAGTATATCAATCGTTTATGCGGCAAATGAAAAACTCCATCCTGTCTCTTGCGCTTCTCGCTGTGACTGCTTCTTGCTCCAATGTTTCTCTCGAAGTTCCATTGCAGAATGGAGCGGTGAATTTCTATGACATCGAGTATGTTGCCTCCAATCCCGCAACCGATTCCGTACCTCTGCGCTCTCCGTCCGAATTTTACAACCCGATCCTCCCGGGCTGGAATTCCGACCCCAGCGTGTGCCGCGTAGATTCCGACTATTATCTCGTCACGTCAACTTTCGCCTATTACCCAGGCGTGGCTATCTTCCATAGCAACGATCTCCTCAATTGGGAGCCGCTTGGCTACGTGATAAACGATTCGTCCAGTCTTCAAATGAAAGGGCAAAGGATCTCCGAAGGCATATACGCTCCCTCGATTCGCTACAACCCCACCAATAAGACTTTCTACGTCATAACGACCGATGTCGCGGGCATGGGCAATTTCTTCGTCAAGTCTACAAGCCCCCAAGGCCCTTGGTCGAAGCCTATTCTCCTGCCCGATGTTCACGGCATCGACCCCTCTTTCTTCTTCGATGCCGATGGCCGAGCCTATATCGTCAATAACGATGACGCCCCCGATAACGCTCCCGAATACAGCGGTCACCGTACGATAAGGGCGCGCCAGTTCGATACCCAGTCCGACAAGATCGTCGGTCCCGAGGTCATTCTCGTCGACAAGGGCGTCTCGCCTGCCGATAAGCCTATTTGGATCGAAGGTCCGCACATCTACAAGATCGGCGATACCTACTACCTTATGGCTGCCGAGGGCGGCACTGGAGACAACCACTCCGAGGTTCTCTTCAAGGCGCAAAACCCTCTTGGCCCCTATACCCCTACGGCGCGCAACCCCATTCTCACGCAACGCGACCTCCCTTCTGATCGTCTCTATCCTGTCACTTGCGCTGGCCATGCCGACCTCGTTCAAACTCCCGATGGCGATTGGTACGCTTTTTTCCTCGGCTGCCGCCCCAACAAGGCTGGGTTCGAGAATATGGGCCGCGAGACGTTCCTACTCCCCGTCCGCTTCGACAACGACAGTACGCCGTTCATCACAAATCCTGGTGAGCAAATCCCTCTCGTCTCTGAAGTCAAAGGTGCTGCCCTCAAGCCGAATAACGATCTCAACCACCTCCGCATCCTCTCTTCCGACCATCGTCTTCCCGATCTGACGCTGCGCTCTTCCCTCGACTACGTCAGGAATACTGCGGATTTGGCAGCAAGTGATAAAGGTACAGACTACGTCCATCTTGTCAAGAACACATCAAAGACAACCGACTTCGGTGTCCCCTCTTTCGCTGGTTACCGACTGTTTCAACACAGGTTCTCTTTCAAGGCCACGATGAAGTTCCTTCCAGCCGATTCTACCGAGTGCGCAGGTCTAATCCTCATAAAAGACGAGAGCCGCCAATATCAATTGTGCAAGACCATCAACTCCACTGGTGTCCAAGTGCTCCAAGTTCGCCGTACCGCCCCCTCCTGCTTGGCTGGCGAGGTGCTTGCCGAGGTTGAGTGTCAAGACGATGAGACGGTTCTCTCCATCGACTCGCCAGACGGTCTCTCTTTCAATTTCTCCTACGATGGCAAAAATCTTATCGAAGGTGTCGACGCCTCTTATCTCTCCACTTCCAAATGCGGAGGCTTCACAGGCACCACGATTGGCTTTTTCTACAACGCTTTTTAATACCCTCCCTTTTTTCTGCTACATTTGTAGCTTCATAGCTGATTATAAAAACAGTAACAACACGTCACAACAATAAAACCATGGAGTTCGAAGCACTGACAGCCATCTCCCCCATCGATGGACGTTACCGCGGCAAGGCCGAGCCTCTCGCAAACTACTTCTCAGAATACGCTCTCATCCGCTACCGCGTCAGGGTGGAAGTTGAATACTTCATCGCTCTCAGCGAGATTCCTCTCCCTCAAATCGGGCAGCTCTCTGCCGAACAGAAGGAGGCTCTCCGCGACATCTATCGCAATCTCTCTCTCGCCGACGCTCGCCATGTCAAGGAGATCGAGTCTGTGACCAATCATGATGTCAAGGCTGTCGAGTATTTCCTCAAGGAGCGTTTCGATGCCGCTGGGCTCTCTTCCATCAAGGAGTTCATACACTTCGGTCTCACTTCGCAAGACATCAACAACACTTCTGTCCCCCTCAGCGTCAAGGAGGCTCTCGATGATGTTTATATTCCACAGGTTCAAGGCCTTATCGACCGTCTCCAAGAGCTTGCCAACGATTGGGCGGACATCTCGATGCTCGCTCGTACCCATGGTCAGCCTGCAAGCCCCACTCGTCTCGGCAAGGAGATGAAGGTCTTCGTCTCCCGTCTCTCCCGTCAGCTCGATGAGCTCAAGGCTCTCCAGCTTCCTGCCAAGTTCGGTGGCGCCACGGGCAATTTCAACGCACACAATGTAGCCTACCCATCCATCGATTGGGTCGAGTTCGGCAATAAGTTTGTCTCCGAGAAGCTCGGTCTCCGCCGTGAGCCATACACCACTCAGATTTCTAACTATGACGATCTCTCAGCTGTCCTCGACAATGTCCGTCGCATAGATGTCGTCATGCTTGATCTCTGCCGCGACTTCTGGATGTACATCATGATGGAGTACTTCAAGCAAAAGATCAAGGCCGGTGAGGTGGGGTCCAGCGCCATGCCCCACAAGGTCAACCCCATCGACTACGAGAACGCTGAGGGCAACCTCGGTATCGCCAACGCCATCCTCGACCATCTCGCCAATAAGCTCCCCGTGAGCCGACTCCAGCGCGACCTTACCGACTCCACAGTCCTCCGTAATCTTGGTGTGCCCCTCGCCCATGCTCTCATCGCCATTCAGAGCATCATGAAGGGTCTCGGCAAGGTGATTCTCAATCCCGACGCAATCGCTGCCGACCTCGATAACAACTGGGCCGTCGTAGCCGAGGGCATCCAGACTATCCTCCGCCGCGAGGGCTATCCCAACCCCTACGAGACGCTCAAGGCTCTCACGCGCACCAATAAGCATATCGACCACAAAGCCATGGCCGACTTCATCGAGACGCTCAACGTCCCCGAGTCAGTCAAGGCCGAGCTCCGTGCCATAACGCCACAGTCCTACACCGGCATCTTCCGCCAGTAACACGCTTCCACGACAAGATGAACTACTTCTTCCAGGTCGTTAAACGCTACGTGCCGCCATATTGGCATCAGGTCGCGCTTAGCTTCCTCTTCAATATCATCTCCGCCCTCTTCTCAGTGCTCAGCATGGCGCTGATGATCCCTGTCCTCGAGATTATCTTCCAGCAAGAGAGCGAGATAACGACGCTCCTCCCGTGGGCTATGGATAATAAGGTGATTGTCAATAATTTCTATTATTACATCACCCTCATAAAGCTCAATTACGGCGCAGGCTACGCCCTCCTCTATTCTGGTCTCTTCATGGTTCTCGGCACTGTCTTCAAGTGCTCCTCGGCATATCTCGCCGCCTACACCAGCATAGGTCTTCGTAATAATGTCATCCGCGACATCCGTAAGGAGATCTACACTAAGATCGTCAGCCTCCCTGTCGGTTTCTTTCAGAAAGAGCGTAAGGGAGACATCATGCAGCGCGCCACAGGTGATGTTGGCGAGGTCGAGGGGTCTGTCATGGCCTCCATTGACATGTTCCTCAAGAACCCCATACTCATCATCGTATATTTCGTCGCGATGATTGTCATGAGCCCGCAGCTTACCCTCTTCGCTCTCATCATGCTTCCTCTTGCCGGCACAGTCATCGGTCGCATAGGTAAGAACCTAAAACGCCAAAGTAGTGAGGGACAGGCTAAGTTGGGCGAGCTTCTCGGAATCCTTGAGGAGACTCTCGGTGGTCTGCGAATCGTCAAGGCCTTCAATGCCGAGGCGCAGATGAATAATCGCTACGCCGACCTTTCTCAGCAGTATTGCCGCATCGCTAAGCGCATCATGCGACGTCGCGACCTCGCGCATCCTATCTCCGAGATGCTCGGTACGCTCCTTGTCATCATCGTTGTCTGGTTCGGTGGCACGCTCATTCTGAGTGGCGAAAGCTCTCTGTCCGTCGCCAAGTTCCTTGCCTATCTCGGCATTTTCTACCAGATCATCAATCCTGCTAAGGCGTTCTCACAAGCGTTCTTCAGCATCCAGAAGGGTATGGCCGCCATGGAGCGCATCGACAAGATTCTCCTCGCCGACGACAAGATTTTTGAACGCCCCGACGGCAAGCCTCTCACTTCTTTCAAGGATTCTATCGAGTACCGCAACGTCTCTTTCGCCTACGAGCAGGACATTCAGGTTCTCCACGATGTCAATGTCACAATTCCTCGCGGTAAGATGCTCGCTCTCGTCGGACAAAGCGGTGGTGGCAAGTCCACTTTCGTAGATCTCCTCCCGCGTTTCTGGGATGTCCAGTCCGGCTCCATCCTCATCGATGGCGTAGACATCCGCGACTATCGTCTCCACGATTTGCGCGGGCGAATGGGTATCGTCAGCCAAGACCCCATCCTCTTCAACGACACCATCCGAAATAATATCGCCTTCGGTGTCGAGAACGCTACGCAAGAGGAAGTAGAGCGAGCTGCCAAGATTGCCAATGCCCACGATTTCATCACCCAGCAGGAGAATGGCTACGACACCATCGTAGGCGACCGCGGCTCAAATCTCTCGGGCGGTCAACGCCAGCGCATCAGCATCGCTCGCGCAATTCTCCGCAATCCCGACATCCTCATCCTCGATGAGGCGACTTCCGCCCTCGACACCGAGAGCGAACGCCTCGTCCAAGAGGCTCTCGATAACCTCCTCCGAAATCGTACCTGCATTGTCGTCGCCCATAGGCTCAGCACAATCCGCCATGCCGATATGATTTGCGTCTTCAACGAGGGTCGTATTGTCGAGCGTGGTACGCACGAGGAACTCATGGCCCTCAACGGCTACTACCGCAAGCTCAACGACCTGCAAAACAGTTAGCTCCTGTCCAAATGTCTACCCTCAAATTAGCCATATCGCTCGTCTTTTGCCTAATCATAGCCTCCATCGCTACTTCCTGTCGAGGCTATGAGGCGGCGCAAAAGGCCTACGCCTTCGGTGAGTACGAGAAGGCGGCGAAACTTTTCGACGCTACCCAACGTGCCGAAGAGAATAAGTCCCGCAAGGCCGAGGAGCTTTTCCTCATGGGCGAGTGCTACCGACGTCTGGGTATGATATCTAAAGCGGCAAGCGCATACCAGCGCGCCGTAAGGTTGAAATATGAGGACGACATCGTCCTCCTCCATCTCGCCGACTGCTATCGCGCTCTTGGCAAGTTCGATGAGGCTACCGACGCCTACAATGCCTATGCCGATAAGCATAAGACAGATCTCCGCGTCGGCGTGGGGCGTGAGTCTACAAAGATGGCAAAGAGCAAGTGGTCAGAACTGAATCCCAAATCTTCTGCCAATGTCGATAGCGGCTACGTGGTCAAGCCTTTCTCCGAACTGAATAGCAAGTATTCCGATTTCTGCCCGGCTTTCGTAGGCGATGGTTTCGATGTTGTCTACTTCTCCTCCATGAGGTTCCAAAAGAAAAAGAAGAGTGCCAACAAGATAACTGGCCAGGGCAACTCCACCCTCTATATGAGCCGCGTCGACGCCCGTGGTAAGTGGACGGTTCCCGAACCACTCGACGAGCCTTTCGGACAAAAAGGAAATGACGATGGCGTGGCATATGTAGCCCCCGACGGACGAACAATGCTCTTCACCCGTTGCCCGCTCAACGATCAGGACGGCAGCCCCGCGCAAGCCTATGAGATGAAGCGCGAGGGCGGCAGATGGTCCGATCCCGTCCGTATAACGCCAGGCGGCGACTCCACTATGATGGTTGCCCACCCGACGCTAAGCCCCGACGGGCAGACGCTTTTCTTCGTCAGCGACCGTGAGGAAGGGGGCGTCGGTGGGCTCGACATTTGGAAGAGCCTACGCAACGTCGACGGCTCATGGGGACCTGCGCAAAATCTCGGTGCTATTGTCAACACCAAGGGCGACGAGATGTTCCCCTACGTCCGTCAAGATGGCACTCTCTATTTCAGCAGCAATGGTCATCGCGGCTTCGGAGGTCTCGATATCTTCAAAGCCACCGAGCGTGAGGATGGTCGCTACGATGTCGTCAACATGGGTCTCCCTATAAATAGCACGGGCGACGATTTCGGCATCGCTTTCATGGGGAATGCTGAGGAGGGGCTTTTCTCCAGCAATCGAGGCAATGCCAAAGGCTATGACGACATCTATTCTTTCTACCTTCCCCCTGTCATCCTCACCATCGAGGCCCGTGTAGGTCAAAGTGGGAAAAAGGCTTTTGCCTCTGCCAACGCGTCTTCCGCTTCCGATGCCAATTCTCAAGCGGCTCCAGCTCCTTCACAGCCAAAGAAGGCTACGACCTCCTCTTCCAAAAAATCCACGACGACCAAGAAGTCCGCGGCTTCCAAAAAGAAGAAAACATCATCAGCTTCCAACAACCAAAAGAAGCAGACCACCACAAAGTCCACGACGTCAACGTCTAAGTCCTCTTCTTCCACAAAGAAAAAGAAGGAGTTTCATCCCGCTCCCGACGCTTTCGTCCGCATCGTAGGCTCCGACGGTACCAACGTCAAGCTCAAAGCCTCTGAGGACGGAAAGGTCACTTTCCTCGCTGAGAAGAATGTAAATTATATCATTCTCTCGGGTGCACCGGGCTTCGCCAACAAGCGTACAGAGGTCACAACCGAAGGTCTTAATAAGACTCAGACTCTAAAGGTCACGACGCTTCTCGATAAAGTAGAGTAGGGTGGGGCGGCATATAAGCTCGCCATCGTAACCTACGCTCGCTTCTTGTCGTATCACTGTTACGTTTGACCTGTCATTTATAGTCTTTTATTCTTAATCACATTCATCATGAGATTGTCTACTAAGATGATTGCCGAGCTCATCGGCACGTTCTGGCTCGTCCTTGGCGGTTGCGGAACAGCTCTCTTTGGCGGCGTAGGTTTCCTTGGCGTCGCTCTCGCGTTTGGTCTCACCGTTGTTACGATGGCCTATGGCATCGGCCATATCTCTGGCGCGCACCTTAATCCTGCTGTCTCTTTCGGAGTGTTCGTCAATGGTCGCATGACCGCACGTGAGATGTTAGCCTATTGGGTGGCTCAGTTCGTCGGGGCTGCTCTTGCGGCTGCGCTCCTCTTCGCCATCGGCTCGTCTATCGAGGGATGGAATCCCGGTGTCTTCGCTGCCAACGGCTACGGTGCCGATTTCGTAGCTGCGGCAGGTGCCGGCTATCAGACAATCAGTGTCGTCGGTGCCTTCCTTGCCGAGGCTCTCCTCACTTTCGTTTTCCTCATTGTCATCCTCGGTGCGACCGACGAGCGTGGTGGGGATGGTAAGTTAGCGGGTCTCGCAATCGGTCTCACACTCACGCTCATCCACCTCATCTCCATTCCTCTCACCAACACGAGCGTCAATCCTGCGCGCTCTTTCAGCCAAGCTCTTTTCGCCAACGCCGATGGTTGGAGCGCATGGGGCGACCTCTGGCTCTTTATCGTTGCTCCACTCGTCGGTGCGGCTCTCGCTGGTCTCGTCTACAAGGTTTTCCAACCTAAGGCGCAATAGCCGACCTTTTTAGTAACATAGGTTATTCCTCATAATACCAAAACCCCGTCAGCCTCCATCGCCGACGGGGTTTCTTGTCTCTAAATGTGAGATTCATTTCCTTTTTCCCACCTCTGGTTAAAAGGATAACCACTTTTTCGTACCTTTGCACGTTAATTTGTAATTTCGATGCAGACCCTGTTCGAGTGTACGGTGCGATACAGCAAGCCTGTCGAAGGCACCGACGAGCAAAAAAGAGTTAGCGAAGTATATCTTTTTGACGCTCTGACATATACCGAGGCCGAGAAACGAGCCTACGAGAAGCTCCCCGAGTTCATCCAAGGTGAGTTCCAAGTCACCGGCATCCGCAAAGCCAGATACGCCGAGGTCATCCCTTGCGAGGCTGGCGGTTACTGGTACAAAGTCAAAATCTCTTTCATCCTTGTCGACGAAAATTCGGGCAAGGAGAAGAGGGTTAGCCAAACGGTCCTCACGCTCGCCGAGGACATCAAGGACGCCATCGACCGAACCTACGAAGCCCTCAACGACACCCCAGATTTCATGGTCAAGGCTGTCAACGAGTCCGCAATCCTCGATTTCTTCCCCTACATGGAACGACGTGACGACGCACCCGCTGACCGCGAGGTCGCCCGACGCCCCGCCACGCAAGCCGAACTCGATGCCGCAAAGGCCAACCATTAAGAGTCCTATCCCAACCTAAATATTTAAACCACTACCTATGTCTACACAAACCCACCCCCGCGGCCTGTACCTTATCTTTGCCACGGGCATGGCCGAGCGTTTCAGCTACTACGGCATGAGGGCCCTCTTCGTCCTCTACCTCGTGGCCGCTTTCTTCGACAGCGCGACTGCCTCTCAAATCTATGGCTCCTACACTGGTCTCGTCTACCTCACACCGCTCATCGGTGGTTACGTGGCCGACCGTTTCTGGGGCAATAATAAGTCCATCCTCTTTGGCGGCATCGCCATGGCCATAGGCCACTTCCTCCTCTTCGCTTCCGCTTGCACTGTCCAGCAAACGATATCCGTTGAGGGCGGTGCCATCGACGCTTCTGTAGACAATAGCCTCTCCCTCTTCTTCCTGTTCGCTGGTCTCGCAGGCATCATCATTGGTAATGGTTTCTTCAAGCCCAATATCACGACCATGGTTGGCGACCTCTATCCTCGCGGCGATAACCGTAAGGATGCTGCATTCACCATCTTCTACATGGGTATCAACGTAGGTGCTTTCATCGCCCCCATCATCTGCGGTACCCTTGGCGAGGGCTCTTGGAACAACCTCTCTCCTTTCAAGTGGGGCTTCTTCTGCGCCGGTCTCTCAATGATCGTCTCCCTCATCATCTTCGTCGCTTTCAAGAAGAAATATCTTGTCTCCCCGGAGGGCTACCAGCTCGGTCTCGCTCCTTCTGAGTCTGAACTTCTGAAGGCTCGCAAGGCAGAGGAGCAAGCTGAAGCCAAAACCGCTGAAGTCGAGGTTCGCAAGAACTCTCCCGTCCGCCTCTGGGCAAGCGTCATCGGTCTCGTTGCTCTCTTCTTCCTCTTCACTGCTGTGCCCGACGGCTTTAGCGGTCTCACTGCCAATGACTACATCTCTGCCGTCGTCTACTCTTTCTCCATTGTACTCCCGATATTCATCATAACCGACCGCAGCCTCACAACTCGCGAGAAGAAGCATATCGGCGTCATCTACGTTATGGCCGTCTTCGTCATCTTCTTCTGGTCGGCATTCGAGCAAGCAGGCTCCTCCCTCACCATCTTCGCCGATAAGAATGTCGACAGGATGCTCGGCAGTTTCGAGTTCAAGACTACTTGGTTCCAGTCTGTCAACCCTGTCGTCGTGGTATGCTTCGCCCCAATCATGGCTGCCCTCTGGTCTTTCCTCGGACGTTATGGTAAGGAGCCTTCAAGCCTCGCCAAGCAGGCTCTCGGTCTCGCTTTGCTCTCCATAGGCTACATCGTTATCGCCTACGCTACGGCTGGCATCTCCGATGGCGCCAAGATCTCCATGTTCTGGCTCCTCGCCCTCTACTTCATCCACACCCTCGGCGAGCTTAGCCTTTCTCCTATCGGCATGTCCATGGTCAACCAGCTTAGCCCCGCACGCTTCGCGACACTCCTCATGGGTGTTTGGTTCACCTCCAATGCCGCTTCTAACATCCTCGCTGGCAACCTTGCCGCTCTCCTCCCTACTGGTGGCGAGCCCAAGTCCTTCCTCGGCTTCGAGGTAGCCTCGCTCAACGATTTCTTCATCCTCTTCGCCGTCATGTCTGGCGTCGCTGCGATAATCCTCTTCGCGCTCTGCCCGCTCCTCAAGAAGATGATGAAGTAATCCACAATCCACGTCACCCCAATTACTTAGATGAAATCAGGCTTCGTAAACATAGTTGGCAACCCTAACGTCGGCAAGTCTACGCTCAGCAACACCCTCGTCGGTGAGAGGCTCTCTATCATAACCTCCAAGGCGCAGACAACCCGTAAGCGAATCATGGGTATAGTCAACGGAGATGACTACCAAGTCGTCTTCTCCGACACCCCAGGCGTCCTCAAACCCAACTACCGCCTCCAGGAGACCATGCTTGACTACTCCAAAGAGGCCCTCCGCGATGCCGATGTTCTCATCTATGTCACCGATGTCGTCGAGAAACCTGATAAGTACGACGATTTCCTCAAGGCTGTCGAAGGTCTCGAGGTTCCTGTCATTGTCATTATCAACAAAATCGACCTCACCACACAAGAGGAACTCGAGAAGAAGGTTGAGTATTGGCACGAGCAACTCCCCAATGCCGAGATAATCCCCGTCTCTGCGCTCCACGGTTTCAACACCAAGGTCATCATTAACCATATTGTCGACCTTCTCCCCGAAGCGCCACCTTACTTCGACCGCGACCAACTCACCGACAAGAGCGAACGCTTCTTCGTCACCGAGATAATACGCGAGAAGATCCTCCTCTACTACGCCAAGGAAATACCCTACTCCGTCGAGATCGCCATCGACGAGTTCCACGACACCCCCGAAATGGCCGAGATTCACGCTGTCATCCACGTGACCCGCGAGAGCCAGAAAGGCATCATCATCGGCAAAGGTGGCGTCGCAATCAAAAAACTCGGCATCGTCTCCCGACGAGACATCGAGAAGTTCCTCGGCAAAAAAGTCGACCTCCGACTCTTCGTCAAGGTCACTAAAGATTGGCGTGACAAAGATGCCGCACTCAAGCAGTTCGGTTACGACGTCAGATAATTGAATCACAAAACATCATTCCTCATTTCCTTCACGAATGAAGACAGAGAACAGACTACAACAAGCTGTGGCAGACGCCCTCAAGAGCCTCTACGGCGCCGATGTGACTCCAGATTCCATTCAGGTGACCGTCACCCGCAAAGACCAAAAGGGCGACTACACCGTCGTCGTTTTCCCACTGCTCAAGATATCTCATAAGAAACCAGAGGAGACGGGTGCCGAGATCGGCCAATACCTCGTCTCCAACGTCCCCGATGTCGCCGAGGCCGAGCCCATTAAGGGCTTCCTCAACCTCACTCTCTCCAACTCTTTCTGGGCGAGTGTCGTTGAGACTGCAGACGCTGACGAGAACTACGGCTACGTGCTCCCTACCGATGCGTCGCCTCTCGTCATGATCGAGTACTCTTCTCCAAATACCAATAAGCCACTCCACCTCGGTCACGTCCGCAACAACCTCCTCGGCTACTCCCTCTCGCGCCTCCTCAAGGTCTGCGGCAACAAGGTCGTCAAGACCAATATCGTCAACGATCGTGGCATCCATATCTGTAAGAGCATGCTCGCTTGGAAAAAGTGGGGCAACGGGGCAACTCCTGAGTCTCTCCACCAGAAGGGAGACCATCTCGTAGGCGACTACTACGTCAAGTTCGACAAGGAGTACAAGGCTGAACTCGAGAAGCTCCGCGAGCAAGGTCTCTCTGAAGAGGAGGCCGAAGAGAAGTCTCCACTCATGCAAGAGGCTCGTGAGATGCTTCGCAAGTGGGAAGCAGAAGACCCTGAAGTCCGTTCTCTTTGGAAGAAGATGAACGAGTGGGTCTATGCAGGTTTCGATGAGACCTACAAAGCCCTCGGTGTCGATTTCGACAAGATCTACTACGAGAGCAACACCTATAAGGTCGGTAAGGGTCTCGTCCTCAAAGGGCTCGAAGAGGGCAAGTTCTACCGCCGCGATGACGGCTCCGTCTGGGCCGATCTCTCCGCCGATGGTCTCGACGAGAAGCTCCTCCTCCGTAAGGATGGCACCAGCGTCTACATGACGCAAGACATAGGTACGGCACGCCTCCGCTACGATGAGTACCCCATCGACAAGATGATCTACGTCGTGGGCAATGAGCAGAACTACCACTTCCAGGTTCTCTCCATCCTCCTCGATCGCCTCGGCTTCAAGTGGGGTAAGAGCCTTGTCCACTTCTCCTACGGCATGGTCGAGCTCCCCAATGGTCGCATGAAGAGCCGTGAGGGCACGGTTGTCGATGCCGACGACCTCGTCGCCAGCATGATCGATACCGCCCGCGAGATGAGCAATAGTGTCGGAAAGCTAGATGGCCTCACTGAGGCCGAGGCTGCCGATGTCCACCGCATCCTCGGTCTTGGAGCTCTCAAGTATTTCCTCCTCAAAGTCGACCCCCGCAAGAACATGACCTTCAACCCCGCTGAGTCCATCGACTTCAACGGCAACACGGGTCCTTTCGTGCAATACTCTTACGCGCGCGCCCAGTCTGTCCTCCGCAAGGCGGCCGAGGCTGGTGTCTCTGTCCCTCAAAAGCTCGTCCCCGAGGCTCTCGATGCCAAGGAGCTTGAGGTCATCCGCCAAATCGAGCAGCTCCCGATCGTCATTGCACAAGCAGGCAAGGACTACAGCCCAGCCCTCGTAGCCAACTACGCTTTCGAGATGGCCAAGTCATTCAACCAGTTCTACCACGACTGCCCAATCCTCCGCGAGGAAGATAAAGACCGCCAGGCCAATAGGCTCCTCCTCTGCAAGGTCGTCGCCAAGGTCATCAAGAATGCCCTCTGGACTCTCGGCATCGAAGTCCCCGCAAGAATGTAGAAAAAGAGTTGTTTAAACTATAACAAAGCGCCCCTCTCTTGCGTATCAATGGGCAGAGAGGGGCGCCTTTTCGTCCGATAACGGGTGACGTTTCGTCATCAGTTACAACTCATGCGACGAAACATCCTTCTTTTACTCCGTTTTTTAATTAACTTTGTCAAAAAGCAACCAAGGGCGATTGACAACCATTCCTGTTCTCCTCAATGGCTTAACAGCTCCCTGATGGCGCTCCCTGACGATTCTTCATCTACATCGACATGAATACTCTGATTCCAGGTACCAACAGAACTCCGACAGTCTCTTTTCAGAACGGAAATCTCGCAATTTCCGGACGCTCTTATATGGAAAATTCCGCCGAGTTCTACGCACCTATCAAAAAGCTCGTTGATGAATTTAACGGGCCCATCAATGTAGAGATAGGTCTCGACTTCTTCAATACCAGCAGCTCGAAATGCCTCATGGATCTTCTGTCGCTCGTCGATAAGAAGTGCGTCTCAGGCCACGAGTGCAAAATACGCTGGAGCTATAAGGCCGACGACGAGGATATGAAGGATTCCGCTGAAGAGTTCCGTGACGTCCTCCGCCACGTGCCTGTCGAGCTTGAGGAGATTGACGACTAACCGTCGCCTGCTCTCCTCTACCATCGGGGCTTGTGCGCCTTGCTCTCACACACACGAACACACTGACTAATGGACATCTTATTTGAACAAACAGAGCGCACCCCTCTCGTCTCTTTCGACGGACAAACACTGACAATTCAAGGCCGCTCCTACATGGACGATGCCTCTGAATTTTACCGCAATGTCATAGCCAATGTGACAAACTTGGGTATCGACGATTTCTGCGTGTCCGTCCAATTGGACTATTTCAACACAAGTAGCTCCAAGTGTCTTCTCGAGCTCTTCCGGGCTTTCGAGAAGATGAATCGTGCTGGTAAGCACGTCCGAATCGAGTGGTGCTACCCGGAGAGCTGCCCAGACATCGAAGAGGCCGGTGAGGATTACCGCGACCTCATGGCCGATGTCATACCTTTCGAAATCGTGGCATTGGATGAATGATTTCTTAATGTCTACTAATCAGTTTCAAACACACTCTCTCAACCAGACGCCACCATGCTTGCCAAACTCCAAACTCTTCTCGCCTCTTCCGTCGTTGCCTTCGCCATGGCGTCTTGCTCCAACGACGTCACGACGCGTTCCCATGAGCTCCTGACCCGCGACTGGTCTTTCGCCCTCACCGATACTGTCGATGCCTACGAAATCGATTTCGACGACTCTAATTGGCGACTCCTAAACCTTCCTCACGACTGGGCCATCGAGGGCGATTTCTCAAAAGACAATCCTTCGGGTGTCGGTGGTGGCGCACTTCCTGGTGGAATGGGCTGGTATCGCAAGACGATTGACATAACCGACGACGAGCTGCAAGGGCGTGTGTTCCTCCAGTTCGACGGCATATACATGAATGGTGCCGTCTTCGTAAATGGCATCAAAGAAGGTCAACGCCCCTACGGCTACTCTTCTGTAATCTACGACGTTACTTCCGACCTCAAGGCTGGCAGCAACGTTATCGCCGTTCGTGTCGACAACACCGACCAACCGAACTCCCGTTGGTACAGTGGCTGCGGCATCTACCGCAATGTCTGGATCACAAAGACAAACAATATCCACGTCGCTCCCTACGGCACTTGGGTACGCACTCCTCTCGTCAACAAAGCAAAGGCCGACGTCCTCCTCACGACGACTGTCCAAAACTGCAACGACTACGGTGTCGACGTCGATGTCTGCACCGTCATCCGCGACAACAGCGGCAGGCAAGTGGCAAGCGAGGTCGGTACCCTCCACGTAGAGTCGCAAGCGTCTGCCAATATCGACCAGAATATCCGCATTGCCAATCCTACCCTCTGGGACGTGACAAATCCTGCCCTCTACACCGCCTACACTGTCCTCAAAGAAGGGGGCAAGCGTCTCGATTCCTACGAGACGACTTTCGGTGTCCGCAGTTTCTATTTCGATCCCACTTCCGGTTTCATTCTCAACGATAGAAACCTCAAACTTAATGGCGTTTGCCTCCACCACGACCTCGGTTGCCTTGGTGCTGCCATAAATGTCCGTGCCATCGAGCGTCAGCTCCAAATGATGAAAGATATGGGCTGTAACGCCATCCGCTGCACCCACAATCCTCCTGCTCCTGAGCTTCTCGACCTCTGCGACAAGATGGGTCTCCTCGTCATCGACGAGTCTTTCGATATGTGGCGACGCCCAAAGACCGAGCGCGACTACGCCCGCTTCTTCGACGATTGGCACGAGCGCGACCTCGTCGACCTTGTCCGCCGCGACCGCAACCACCCCTCCATCATCGCTTGGAGCATCGGCAACGAGGTTCTTGAGCAGTGGGATGAGACGTCCACCGAGACAGCCGATGCCCAACAAGCCAACATCGACGTCGCCATGGGTCGAGGCGCCAAAAACTCCGAAAGCGACCAACTTACCCCAGGCGCTCTCCTCTGTAGACAACTTGTCGACATCGTCCGCAAGGTCGACCCAACTCGTTTCGTGACAGCTGGTTGCAATGCCGTCGAGCCAACCAACAACCTCTTCAAGGCCAATGCTCTCGATCTCATCGGCTTCAATTATCACAACGATAATTTCGACTCCGTCCCCTACCTCTTCAAAAACAAGCCCTTCTACGTCTCCGAGAGCAACTCTGCGCTCATGACGCGCGGCTACTACAAGATGCCAAGCACCCAGACCTTCATTATGCCTAAGGACTGGATGTTCTCAAGCGACGATCCGAGCGTCTCTTGCTCTTCTTATGACAACTGCCACGTGCCTTGGGGCTCAAGCCATGAGCGTACCCTCATTCAAGTACGCGACAATGATTTCATCTCGGGTCAGTTCGTTTGGACTGGTTTCGACTATATCGGTGAGCCGACGCCCTACTCGTGGCCAGCCCGCTCTTCCTACTTCGGCATCGTCGATCTTGCGGGTATTCCCAAGGATGTATATTACCTCTATCAGGCTGAATGGCAATCTGAAAAGACGGTGCTGCACCTCTTCCCTCATTGGAACTGGAAGCCGGGCGAGGAGGTTGACCTCTGGTGCTACTTCAACAACGCTGACGAGGTCGAGCTTTTTGTCAATGGTCGTTCGCAAGGTGTCCGTACCAAGGATAAAAATTGTCTCCACGCTTTCTGGCGTGTAAATTTTGAGCCCGGTCAATGCCGCGTCGTTAGCCGCAAGGATGGCAAGCAAGTTGCAGAGCAAGTCATCAATACTGCCGACCGCCCAGCTGCGCTACGCCTGACGCCCGACCGCAAGCGTATGCATGCCGACGGCGACGACCTCTGCTTCATAACCGTCGAGGTCGTCGATAAGGACGGTAACCTCTGTCCCAACGCCCAAAACCTTGTCAATTTCGACATCGAGGGTACGGCGACGATTGAGGGTGTCGACAACGGCTCACCATTCAGCCTCGAACGTTTCAAAGCATCAAGCCGCAAAGCCTTCTACGGCAAGTGCATGGTCGTCATCCGTAGCAATGGCAATCCTGGCATCGCGCGTCTGGTTGCCAAGTCCGATGGGCTCTCCTCCAACGAGGTTACGGTCAATTTCCTTACAAAAGAGACGTATTAATTTGTCAAAACCCTGATTCTCCAACAGTTCTAACAAGGGTGGAGGGGCAAACGCCCCTTCACCCTTTCCGAATATTTTACTACTTTTGACCATAGCATAAACCACCCCATACTTCCTATGACTAAAGACGTCGTCATTATCCCCACCTATAATGAGAAAGAGAACATCACGGCCATCATAAACGCCGTATTCTCCCAACAGCACGACTACCATATCCTCATCATCGACGACGGTTCCCCCGACGGCACTGCCGACATCGTCAAGGATCTGATGACCAAATACTCCGATGAGCTTCACCTCATCGAACGCCCTGGCAAGCAAGGTCTCGGCACTGCCTATCTCACTGGCTTCAAGTGGGCTCTGGAGCATGGCTATGACTACATCTTCGAGATGGATGCCGATTTCTCCCACTCCCCCGATGATCTCGACCGCCTCCTCGACGCCTGTGTCGAGCAGGGTGCCGATCTCGCAATCGGCTCCCGATACGTCTCTGGTGTCAATGTAGTCAACTGGCCTATGGGGCGTGTCCTCATGTCCTATTTCGCCTCCGTCTACGTCCGTTTCGTGACGGGTATGAAGATCATGGATACAACCGCTGGCTTCAAGTGTTACAGCCGCAAGGTGCTCGAAGCCATCGACCTCGACAATGTCCGTCTCAAAGGCTACGGCTTCCAAATCGAGATGAAGTTCACGACAACGAAGCTTGGGTTCAAGGTCGTCGAGGTGCCTATCATCTTCACCGACCGCAAGCAAGGCAAGTCCAAAATGTCAGGCGGAATCTTCAATGAGGCCGTATGGGGCGTCATCGGCATGAAGATAAGAAGCTGGTTCCACCCCTTTAAAAGGAAGAATAAGGCATGATTACCAGAATTGATGACGCCCAAGTCGTGGCAAACGGCTCCGTCCGTCGTGCCACAATCCTCATCCGCGACGCTCGTATCGACGCCATAATCAACGATGGCGACCCTAAGCCAAACGCCGATTTCGTTGTCGACGCCTCCGATGCCCTCCTCTTCCCTGGCGGCATCGATGAGCATGTCCACTTCCGCGACCCAGGTCTCACCCATAAGGCCGATATGTCCACCGAGTCCGCTGCTGCCTTGTTGGGCGGCATAACCTCCGTCATGGACATGCCCAATGTCGTCCCACAAACCATCACCATCAAGGCTTGGCAAGACAAGATGGACGCGGGGCGAGCCAAGATGCTCACCAACTACGCGTTCTACCTCGGTGCGACGAACGATAATCTCTCCGAGCTCCTCAATGCCGACTACTCAAAGGTCTGTGCCATAAAGTTTTTCATGGGCTCGTCGACAGGCGGCATGCTCATCGATAATGACGAGACCCTCTCTCGTCTCTTCGCCGAAGCCCCCGCGCTCCTTGTCGGTCATTGCGAGCGACAATCCGTCATCAAGGAGAATGAGGCGAAAGCGCGCCAAACTTATGGTGACCGCGTCCCTTGGCAGGCTCACCGCGACATCCGCTCCTCAAAGGCTTGCGTCGAGGCGACCGACGAGGCCATATCTCTGGCAATGAGGTTCAATAAGCGTCTCCACATCCTCCATCTGTCAACACGTGAGGAGGTCGGTAGCTTGTCAAACGCCAATCCGTCACTCGTGACGGGTGAGACTTGCCCTGCCTATCTGTGGTTCAATGATTTGGACTACAATAACTATGGCCCTCTCATCAAGTGCAATCCCTCCATAAAGTCCGAAACCGACATGATGGCTCTTCGTGAAGCACTTGAAAATGGACATATCCAGACCATCGGCTCCGACCATGCGCCACATACGCTCCGCGAGAAGCTCTGTCACCCATATTGGCAGACGCCGTCAGGCATGCCCATGGTGGGGCATTCGCTCCCCGTCCTCCTCCAACTTGCCGACCAAGGCGCAATATCTCTCCCGACGATTGCGCGCTCGCTTGCCGAGAATGTCGCAGACATCTACGGCATCAAGGATCGGGGGCACATCGCCATTGGGCAATACGCCGATCTTACTCTCGTGCGCCGCCAAGAGAACATTGTTGCCGATGTCGCCTACAAATGCGGTTGGTCGCCTCTCAACGGTACTAAGCTCAATTATGCCGTCGACAAGGTTTTCGTCAACGGCTCGCTCGTAGCCGATGGCGGCAAAATCATAGGCTCCAACGCCATGCCCTTGTCTTTCAATCCCAAGAGATAAATCATTTCATGAAGAACATTCTTCTCCTCGCGTTTGCGTCCGTCCTCCTCGCCTCCTGTGGCTCCAATGCCCCAGCCGATGCCGACGTTCCCTCCATGCCTGCCGAGTCCGCCTCGGCAAATGAGATTACCTACAATGTCTATCTGAAGCCACAAGATCTTCGAGATCCATACGCTCCCGAGCTTTACGTGGGTTTCGACCGCCAGTCTTTCGTCGATTCTCTCTTCGCTGCCGTCTACACCAAGGGCGTGCAAGTCACTGATATGAATGGTGATCCAATGACCATCGACGATGTCAAGCAGCGTGAGGTTGAAGACCCTAACTATTCACGTGACAAGGTGGCGTGCGTCCAGTTCCATGAGCAATGGCAGTATAGCCCCTCCGCCAACAAGATGACCAAGGTCGTCAAGTCCATGCTCATCGGCTACGAGGTCGTCGAAGACAGCATGATTGTCACGCTCCGCCCTGGTTTTATGTTACATTTCTAATGCCTCTCTCTTATAATGAGATTAGCTAAACCACTGATTTACATTGCCGTGGCCATAGGAGTTGCGTCGATGCTCGTCTCTTGGGTCGCTTGTTCGCACCCTGTCGAGGTCACCAACGCCATGCCCTGTGAGGAGGTCTCCGAGCCTCAAAAACGCCCAGCGCGGCTTCTCTTCGCTGGCGACATGATGCAGCACGGTCCACAAATCAATGCGGCTTTTGTCTCCGATTCTGTCGGTTACGATTATAGCTTGTATTTCAAGTACATAGGTGCGCCAAGCCAAGATGCCGATCTCGCAATCTGCAACCTTGAGGTTACCCTTGGCGGAAAACCCTACTCCGGCTATCCCACTTTCAGCGCGCCCGACGACTATCTCGATGCCATCGCCTCTGCTGGCTACGACGTTTTTCTCACTGCCAATAACCACTGCCTCGACAAAGGGCGCAAAGGTCTTGAGCGCACAATCGCCAAACTCCGTGATGCCAATCTCGCACAGATGGGCACCTACGAGGATTCTCTCGACCGGTCGCTTCGCTATCCTGCCGTGGCGGATGTGAATGGGCAAAAAATAGTGCTCCTCAATTACACCTACGGCACCAATGGTCTCAAGCCCTCGGCGGGCAATGTCGTCAACTATATCGACACCACAGTCATTGCTTCCGATATCGCCAAGGCTCGCTCTCTCAATCCCGATTTCATCATAGCTTGCGTCCACTGGGGTGTCGAGAATGTTTTCACTCCCAATGACAGTCAGAAGTCGCTCGCTCGATGGCTCGTCTCCAATGGTGTCGACCACGTCATAGGGGCGCATCCCCACGTCGTCCAGCCTGCCGAGGTCATCGCCACGCCCGACGGACGCCGTCACGTGGTCATCTATTCTCTCGGCAACGTCATTTCAAACATGAAAAGCCCTGGCAACGATGGTGGTATCCTCTTCGGCATCACTCTCGATTCCGAGAATTACAATCTCGCTGCCGATAGCGCATGGTGGGTGCCATATCACGTCGCCAAACCGCGCATCTCTGGACTAAGCAACTATACCGCTTTCCCTGCCGGATGCGATACCACGCTGGTTCCCAAGAAGATTATTTCCAAATACAATAAGTCCATCGACGATACACGTGCCATAATGTCTCGTGGGGCTGTCTTGACCGAACGCTCCTGCAAAAATTGGCATTGGGCAATGCCTCAGTATCATGAATAAAGCAATTAACTAACAGCCAAATGACCACAAAATACCTTTCCGCCCGTGCGGCGCTCTGCATGGCGTTTGCGTTCTCGCCTCTCATATCTTCTGCGCAAACTGTCAACATCCTCTACACCACGGATGTCCATGGTGCGCTCTTCAACTACGATTTTGTCCGCGATACCGTCTCCGATTACAGTCTGGCGAACGCCTACACCTACATCACACAGGTCCGCGATACGTCTGATAATGTCCTCCTCCTCGACAATGGTGACTACCTTCAAGGTACTCCCGTCGTCTATTACTACAACAATGTCGATACTGCTGCCGTCAACGTCATGGCGCGTGTCTTCAACTATATGAAGTATGACGCCATAGGCATCGGCAACCACGACATCGAGGCGCGCCACCGCGTCTATGACAAGTTCGCGACCCAAGTCGATGCCCCAATCCTCGCTGCCAACGTCCGTAACGTCAAGACGGGCGAGCCATATTTCAAGCCCTACGCCGTTTTCAACAAGGGTGGCAAGCGAATTGCCATCATCGGTCTCACAACCCCCTATGTACCTCACTGGCTCCCAGAGAGTTTCTGGAGCGGTATGGAGTTTGAAGATATGGTCGAGTCTGCGGCTCATTGGGTCAAGGTGGTTCGAGAAAAGGAGAATCCCGATGCCATAATCGGCCTCTTCCATGCTGGCTATGACTACAATTATGGCAATCAGTCTGCCGACTCCTACAAGAACGAGAACGCCTCTGTCCTCGTGGCTGAGCGTGTCGATGGCTTCGATGCCATCCTCATCGGTCACGACCACAAGCTCTACAATCAGGAAGCAACCTCACCCTCCGGTCGTCGTGTCCCCATCCTCGATGTCGGCACAGCGGCTCGCAACATTGGTCACGTCTCCATCGAGTTCAAACCCGACGGCTCCAAGTCTTGTACGACGCGTATAATCGCCCTCGCCAATACCAAGCCCTCCGCCGACTACGACAACACTTTCAAGCCTCAGCAGTACGCCGTCAAGGCATACGCCCGTAAGGTCATCACCAGTCTCGTCAACGATGTTTATGCTGTCGACGCCCTCGCTGGCAGCTCCGCTTTCGTCGATGTCGTCCATCGCACGATGCTCAAGCATACAGGTGCCGACATCAGTATGTCCGCCCCCTTGCAAATCAATACTTTCCTCCCCCACGGCGACATTAATGTCGGTCGTATGTTCGCTCTCTACAAGTATGAGAACATGCTCACTGTCCTCAATCTTACGGGTCGCGAGGTTGTCGACTATCTTGAGTACAGCTACGATATGTGGATTCAAGATCCTGCCAATGCAGGTCACGTCCTGCTCCTGTCGCGTCCGGGTCGCATGAAGAATAACTACTACTCGCTCGACTCCGCGGCTGGCATCATTTACACTGTCGATGTGACAAAGAAAAAAGGTCATCGTGTCAATGTCATCAGCATGGCCGACGGCTCTAAATTCGATAAGTCAAAAACTTACAAGGTGGCTCTCAATAGCTATCGTGCCAATGGTGGCGGCGGTCATCTCGAGTTCGGCGCGGGTATCCCTTTTGACGAGATTTCCAAGCGCATCATTTCTACCATCGACACCGACCTCCGCGGTCTCGTAATCGCAGATCTTGAGGAGGAAGCCGCCAAGACAACCGACGGCAAGGTCGAGCTCAAGCCTCTCGGTCAATGGAAGTTCGTCCCCGAAGATGTCGTCAATGCCTACCTCCCTGCCGACATCAAAAACTTCAGATAGCATCTTCTTTTTGAAGACGATGAAATTAATTAGCCTATTTTCTGGAGCGGGCGGTTTGGATTTAGGCTTCCATCGCGCCGGATTCCAAACAGTTATGGCCAATGAGTTCGACAAGAAAATTTGTCCTACTTTTCGAGCTAACTTCCCCGATGTTGAACTGCATGATAAGGATATTCGGCAGCTGGAGTCTTCTGCTTTCCCCGATGACGCTATTGGCATCATCGGCGGTCCTCCTTGCCAGTCGTGGAGCGAGGGTGGTGCAAAACGTGGAATCGAGGATGCGCGTGGTAAGCTGTTTTTCGATTATATCAGGATTCTGAAAGACAAGCGACCTTTGTTCTTCGTTGCCGAAAATGTCTCGGGCATGTTGGCGCAGCGCAACAAGGAGGCCGTCAATAACATTTTGTCAGCCTTTAGTGAGGTCGGCTACAACGTGAGTCTCAAGATGTTGAATGCAAATGACTATGAAGTGCCCGAGGATCGCGACCGTATTTTTTATGTCGGCTTTAGGAAGGATCTCGGCATTCTTGAGTTCAACTACCCGACACCGCTTCCCGGTAAGCCCACGCTTCGCGATGCGATATGGGATTTAAAGGATAGTGCGATTCCTGCATTAGACAAAAACCATACTAATGGAGACGCTTGCCTTGTTCCAAATCACGAGTATTACGTCGGCTCTTTTTCTCCGATCTTCATGTCGCGCAATAGGGTAAGAGGTTGGGATGAGCCTGGTTTCACAGTCCAAGCCAGTGGTCGTCAATGCCAATTGCATCCACAAGCCCCCAAGATGCTCCGCGTAGGCTCCAATCTCCATATGTTCGTCCCTGGCAGCGAGTCCCTCTACCGAAGAATGACTGTGCGTGAGGTCGCCCGCGTCCAGAGCTTCCCCGACAGTTTCAAGTTCATCTACGATGACGTGAACTACGGCTACAAAATGATCGGCAATGCCGTCCCCGTCAATCTCGCCTACCACGTCGCGCTCAGCATTAAATCCGCCCTCCAGGAGGTCGGGGCTTTATAGATATATTAACACAGCAAAAGGCAACAATCGTCACCGTAAAACGTAGAACAAAAGGTTGTGGGGTAAAGCCCACGCCTTTCATTACGAATTAACTTTTTAAGTATATAAAACCAAATGAGTAAGCTACTTAAGGTAATCGCAGGTGTCATCGGCGGTCTCCTTCTCGTCGTTATCCTTGCGCTCATCATCGTGCCCACTTTCTTCTCTGACGAGGTCGAGTCTTTCGCCAAGAAGATGGCCAACGAGTATGTCAAAAACGCTACTGTCGATTTCGGCGATTTCTCGCTCTCCATCTTCAGCAGCTTCCCCAATCTCCGCGCCGGTATTGAGGATGTTAACATCATCGGTCAAGACCGTTTCGAGGGCGACACCCTCCTCCACGTCGGCAAGCTCTATGCCGACCTCGATGTCATGAAGGCCATCAGTGGCGACATCCAAGTCAATGCCGTCTCTCTCGACGACGTCCTTGCGCAGGGCATTGTCACGGCTGACAGCCTCGCCAACTGGGACATCGTCAACCTCGCTTCCGACTCCACGACTGTCGAGGAGTCCGACACCACCGCTTCCGCGCCTCTCAAGCTCTCCCTTGAGAGTGTCTCCCTCACCAACGTCCGTCTCGCCTACGTCGATTCCACTTCCAACACTACCGCCTCTATCAACGGTCTCAATGCTGGCATGAATGGAACCATGAACGGCAACGTCATGGCGCTCAAGCTCAAACTCGCTATCGATGCCATTAACGCCGGTCTCGGCGGCATCAATTATGTCAAGAATACTTCCCTCGACTTCAATGCCGATGCCGTAGCCGACCTCGACTCCATGAAGTTCACCTTTAATGACAACAGCCTCACGTTCGGTGGCCTCCCTCTCCGTTTCGACGGCTGGACGCAACTTAAAGATTCCGATGTAGTCGCTCTCGACATGAAGCTTGCCGCCGTCAACACCACTTTCCAGTCCATTCTCGATCTCCTCCCCGAGGATATCCTCAAGAGCGTCGAGGGGCTCAAGACAACAGGTTCCTTCGACCTCTACGCAATGGTCAAGGGCGAGTATCGCGACATGGAGAACATCCCCGCCATCGATGCCGCTCTCAAGATCAACAACGGCTACGTCAAGTACCCCGACCTCCCCGAGTCGCTCTCCGACATTAATGTCTCAGTCCTCGTGAACAACCCAGGTGGTAGTGCCGATCTCACAACCGTGGCTGTCGATACTTTCCACTTCGCCCTCGCTGGTAATCCTTTCGACATCCGCGCCAATGTCAAGACGCCTATCTCCAATGTCACTTTCGACGCCTCCGCCCTTGGCAAGATCGACCTCACTAAGTTGAAGAGTGCGCTTCCGCTCGACAGCATGGAGATCTCCGGTCTCATCGATGCTAACCTCAAGGTCGCTACCGACCTCGCCAGCATCGAGAAACAGCAGTACGAGAATGTCGTAGCCGATGGCAAAGTCGGTCTCACCAAGTTTGTCTTCAAGGGTGCTGCCCTACCACAAGGTCTCGAGGTCACCGATGCTCTCCTGACTTTCTCCCCAAAGGCTGTAAATCTCGACCCTCTCGACATCCTCATAGGCAAGAGCGACATCAGTCTCAAGGGAAATGTTGAGAACTACCTCCCCTATGTCCTCAAAGGCGATGTCATTCGTGGCTCGGTATCTCTCAAGTCCAAGCTCCTCGATTGCAACGAGCTTCTCGCCATGACCTCCTCCGATTCCGCTGCCGCTGACTCCACAGCTACGCAGACGACGGCTGCCGCCGATACCACCGCCGAGCCTCTTGAGCTTCCCACAAACGTCGATTTCCACTTCAATACCGACATCGACAAACTCCTCTACGACAAGCTCGAGCTCGATAATATCAACGGACGCGTTGCCCTCGTTAATGGCATTGCCGACCTCTCCAACCTCTCCACAGATATGTGCGACGGCAAGCTCGTCCTCAACGGCAAGTTCCAGACTCCGAAGGGCAAGAATAGCAAGGCCGACATGAAGGTCGACTTCAACAATGTCAACATCAACAAGCTCACAGGCTCTTTCAGTGTCATCGACAGTGTTCTCCCAATTGCGCACAATGCCTACGGCAACGTGACCATCGGTCTCGATGTCACCACCGAGCTTGACGCCTCCCTCAGCCCAATCCTCAAGACTGTCAACGGCAAGGGCAATTTCGCCTCCGCCAATATCGAGCTTAAAGACAGTGAGTTCCAGCAGAACCTCTCCAAGCTCCTCAATAATGATAAGTACAAGGATCTCCAACTCAAGGATGCCAAGTTCAACTATACCATCAAGGACGGCGATATTGTCGTAGAGCCTTTCAACGTCAATATTCTCGGTCGCAAGTCCACATTCAGCGGTCGCCAAGGTCTTGACCAGTCTATGGAATACGAGCTCCAACTCCCTGTCGCACGTTCCGAGATAGCCTCGCTCATCAGCAAGACTGGTGCTACTGCCAGCTCCTTCGCCAATGGTGACGACCTCCCTGTCGGTGTCAAGATTACAGGCACGCTCACCAAGCCAAGCCTCAAACTCGATCTCAGCGAAGCCACCAAGACGCTGACCTCCGAAGCCGCAAGCAAGGCCACCGAGAAGGCTACCGAGGCTGTCGATAAGGCAATCGACAACATAAAGGACGAGAAGACCAAGGAGACTGTCACAAAGGCTAAGGATGCTCTCAACAATCTCTTCAAGAAGAAGAAATAATAGTCTCTCCCTTTAGTCCAAAACTCTAAAGTCCCGACTCCTGGTTTCATGGGGTCGGGACTTTTTATGCTTTTTCTTTTCCTGCGTCTCTTTTCCGTCAATAGTTAAAACTATTTTATAAGACTATTGATAATCAATGGTTTGTAACAATTTATGCCCTAAATGTGCATAAAAGTGGGGCGAAGTGGTTGCAAGTGGTTTGTTTTGGAGGTAAATTTACAACCCGAATTATGGCTATTATGCACTTTTCGTTCATTGGCGATTTCGACAGCCGAGCCGATGCAAAGAACCGCATCGTGCTCCCAGCCGCCTTCAAACGCGAGTTTGAGGGGCAGGAGGTCGTGCGCCTTGTCATCCGTAAGGATATCTACGAAGACTGCCTGGTCATATACCCCTACGATGTCTGGCAATCCATGATGTCCGACCTCCGCTCAAGGCTCAATCCGTACAACCGTCTCCATGCGCAGTTCTTGCGCGAGTGGCAGAGCGGTACTGCGGAGGTCCAACTCGATGCCAACGGCCGTCTCCTTATCCCCCAACGTCTCCTCGACATCATATCCGCCACAAAGGAGTTTACCCTCCTCGGCGTCGATAATCATATCGAGCTGTGGGACAAGCAGAAGCGTCTCGCATCGTCTCTCTCTGGTGAGCAACTTGGTGCTCTGTCCGACCAAATCTTCAATAGCTAATACCCAATGCCTCAAATAGATTCATATCACGTCCCCGTACTCCTCCACGAGTCTGTCGATGCCCTCGACATCAGACCCGACGGCACCTACGTCGATGTCACTTTTGGCGGCGGCGGGCATAGTCGCGAGATTCTTAGCCGTTTAGGTCCCAATGGTCGCCTCATTGCTTTCGACCAGGATGCCGATGCGCTTGCCAACGTGCCTTCCGACCCGCGCTTCACACTCGTGCGCCACAACTTCCGCTTCATCGCCGATTTCATCGACTTCATGGGTGCCCTCCCCGTTGATGGTGTATTGGGTGACCTCGGCGTGTCGTCCCACCATTTCGATGATGGCACCCGTGGCTTCTCTTTCCGACAAGACGGCCCGCTCGATATGCGCATGAATCGTTCCGCCACGCAGACCGCAGCCGATATTGTCAACACCTATGAGCCCGATGCTCTTGCCCGCGTCCTCGGCTCATGGGGCGAGGTCGACAAGCCTTTCAAAATTGTCAACGCCATAACACGAGTCCGGACCGACAGCCCCGTCCAGACGACAACGGCTTTGCGCGAGATCGTCGAGTCCGTCACGCCCAAGAATGATCAGAACAAGACGCTTACCAAAGTCTTCCAAGCCCTGCGCATCGAGGTAAACCACGAGATGGACGCCCTCGACGCCATGCTCCGAGGCTGCGCCAGTGTCATTAAGCCAGGTGGGCGCATCGTAATGATCGCCTACCATAGCCTCGAAGACCGCATGGTCAAGAACATCATGAAGAGTGGCGACCCTCAAAAGGCCCAAGCCGATCAAGATGCCGTCTTCGGCACCGTCGACGTCCCCTTCAAAGTAACTCAACGAAAACCAACAGTCCCTTCGCCAGACGAGATTGAGCGCAACCCCCGTGCCCGATCCGCCAAGATGCGTTGGGCAATAAAGTGCTAACCCCTTATGTCCAAGTCTGCCGCAAAAGAGGATTCCTGGCTCCGACGTCTTGCCAATGGGCGCATCGCGCTGCCCCTTGGCGTCTCGCCGCTGTTCCTCCTCTTCGTCGGCATGCTCATCTTCATTTATATAACCAACCACCTCGATACCGAGAGGCAGCTCAGGCAAATCAATGATCTCAAAACTGAAATCAAGGAGATGCGCTATGAGCATATTTCCACACAAAGCCAACTCATGAACATGAGCAAGCAGAGTGAGGTCCTCCGACGAGTCGAGGCAGAAGGCTTGCAACTCAAAGAGTTGACCGAGCCGCCACGTATCATCGAGCCTTAGCGGGTCTTTCAATAATGGCAGCAGGAAAAGACAATCCGTTCTTGGTGACTTATCGCCTCATGGGCGTCGCTCTATTCGTTGTGGCGGCGGTCTTTGCCGTCGTTTTGTTCCAAGCCGTGAGGCTCCAACTGGTTGAGGGTGACAAGTATCGTAAGATGATCGCTGCAAATTCCCAGCGTCGTGTCGCAGTCCCTGCCGAACGTGGCGACATCCTCGCGCGCGATGGGCGCAAACTCGCTTGTTCAATCCCGATCTACCGCATCGTCATGGACCCTTGCGCCGATGGTCTTAAAGACTCCATTTTCAACAAGGAGATCTCAAAACTCTCAGTCCAACTGTCCAACCTGTTCGGTGACAAGTCGCCAGAGCAATATAGAAACGAGATCGAGACGGCGCGCCGCAAGCGTCGCAGGTACCTCCGCCTCGGAAATCGTCGCATCACGCATGCCGAGTATAAGAAGGTGAAAGAGTTCTCCATATTTTACCGTGGGCAAAATAAGGGAGGCTTCCTCGTCGAGCAAAGTGATGAGCGTAAGCTTCCTTTTGGCATCCTTGCTGCGCGCACCATCGGTAAGCTCTACGAGGATAAGGCAAAAGGTGGTCTCGTCGGTCTCGAGAACTCTTACGACAAGATTCTTCGAGGCAAGGATGGTGTCGCCAATAAGCTGAAGGTGACGGGCAAGTGGATTAAGCAAGAGGTCGAGCCTCCTGTCAACGGTCGCAGTGTGGTGACTACGATAGACATTGATATTCAGGACGTTGCCGAGTATTCGATGATCCGTCAGCTAAGCAGCCACAATGCCGATCACGGAGTTGCGCTCCTCATGGAGGTCAAGACTGGCGCCATTCGAGCCATCGTCAATCTTCACCGACAAAATGACGGTTCATATACCGAGGATTATTACAACTACGCCGTAGGCGAGCTCGCCGAGCCTGGCTCAACGTTCAAACTCGCATCCCTCATGGCGTGCATCGAGGAGGGTGGGGTGAAGCTGACCGATACCATCGATACCTACGACGGCAAGTTCCAAATATACGACCGCGTCATGCGCGACAGCAAGGCTGGCGGTCATGGCAACGTCACAGTCCAACGTGCTTTCGAGGTCTCCAGTAATATCGGCATGTCGCGTCTCGTCATGAAGTGTTTCGACCGCAAGCGCGATACTTTCATCGAGTGCCTGAAGAACATGGGTCTTGCCGACAGCTTGGGTCTCGACATCAAGGGCGAGCGACGTTCTGAGATAAAATCCCCCTCCGACCCTACGTGGAGTGGCACGACTCTCCCTTGGATGTCGATAGGTTACGAGGTGCGCCTCACGCCACTTCAGCTCCTTACCTTCTACAACGCCGTGGCAAACAACGGCACCATGATGCGCCCTATGTTTGTCGAGTGCCAACTTGAAAATGGAAAGCGTGTCGCTGAGGTTAAGCCACAGGTCATGCGCAACTCCATCGCCACGACGCGAACCATCCGCCAAGTGCAAGAGGCTCTCAAGTCCGTTGTCTCCAATGGTACGGCAAAGAACATAAGTAATACGCCATACAAGATTGCAGGTAAGACAGGTACTGCGCAAATTGCTCATGACGGTCGTGGCTATGCCAAGGATGGTGAACATAGCTACCTCGCCTCCTTCGCTGGCTACTTCCCTGCCGACGACCCTCTATATTCTGTCGTCGTAATGGTCTATGGTCCAAGTAATAACGTCTATTATGGCAATGTCGTGGCTGGCAATGTCGTCAAGGCAATCGCCGACCGCGTCTATGCTGCCGAGTTCCGCAAAGGTTCTGGCAAGACGCAACCGCAAGTCCCGTCGTCAGGCTATATGCCATACAGCAAAGGTGGCTGGGCTCCCGATCTCGTCAAGACGCTCTCTGACCTGAAGGTGCCAAGCAGTGTCACTTCGACTGCGTCAGACTGGGTCTCCTCTTCCGCCACGAAGGATGGCGTGACTATCCGTCCAAATTTTTACACCGAGGGCGTCGTGCCGAGTGTCATTGGCATGGGGGCTGCCGATGCCGTCTCACTTCTTGAACAGAAAGGGCTCGTCGTCTCTGTGGATGGCGTCGGGCGAGTCGTCAGGCAGAGTCTCTCGCAAGGTACAAGGTTCAACCGCGGCGCGGCAATCAGCCTGATACTCGACAACTAATAAAGAACACACGTTCATACTACTCAACATATGAAGCTGAAAGATATTATCTCTGGGGCCAACCTGTCTGAATGCCAGGTCTCGGGACCCGATGAGCAAGAGGTCTCCTCCGTCACGCTCGACAGCCGTAAGGCAACGGTCGGCTCCCTCTTCGTCGCGCAAAAAGGCGAGAAGGTCGATGGGCATAATTTCATTCCTAAAGCCATCGAGGCTGGCTGCCGTGCGATAGCGTGCGAGGTCTTGCCTACCGATGGTGTGCCTGCCGACTGCGCAATTATTCTTGTCCCCGACACCCACGAGGCGCTCGGGCGTCTCGCCTCTTCGTTCTATGGCAACCCCTCACGCCAACTGAAGCTCGTTGGCGTGACTGGCACCAACGGCAAGACTACCATTGCCACGCTTCTCTATCGTCTCATGACTGCCCTCGGTCACAAGAGCGGACTTTTCTCTACCGTCGCAAATTACGTCGGTGCTGAGAGGACGACGGCAATGCAGACCACCCCCGATGCCATCACGCTTCAGAAGACGATGAGGCGAATGGTCGATGAGGGATGCGAGTACTGCTTCATGGAGGTCAGCTCCCACAGCGTCGTTCAGAAACGTATCGAGGGTCTCGATTTCGATGGTGCCATCTTCACCAACATCACCCATGACCACCTCGATTTCCATAAGACTTTCGCCAACTATATCGAGGCCAAGAAAGGGTTCTTCGATGGACTCAAGAAAGAGGCTTTCGCCCTCACCAATGTCGATGATAAGAACGGCTCCCGAATGCTCCAAAATACGGCAGCTTCGCGCAAGAGCTACTCTCTTCAGACCATGGCCGATTTCCGTGCGCGTGTCATAGAAGACAGCATGGACGGCATGCTCATCCGTTTCGATGACCGCGAGGATGCGTTTATGCAATTCGTCGGACGTTTCAATGCCTATAACCTTACGGCCATATATGGGGCGGCTTGCCTCCTTGGCTTCAACCCTCATGAGGTTCTCGTCGCTCTTAGCAGTCTGAAGCCCGTCGATGGTCGTTTTCAGACAGTTAAGCTCGCCTCGGGTGCCACGGCTATCGTCGATTACGCCCATACGCCCGATGCTCTCCTCAATGTACTGACCACTCTCCATGAGGTGCGCCGCGATGGGCAGAACATCATCTGTGTCGTAGGCTGTGGTGGCGATCGTGACAAGACCAAACGTCCTGAGATGGCGCAAGAGGCCGTCAAGGATGCCGACAAGGTGATTCTTACGAGCGATAATCCACGAACGGAAGATCCTCTCGCAATTTTGGCAGACATGAAGGCTGGTCTCACGCCCGACCAACTCGCTCAGACTCTCACGATCCCCGACCGCCACGAGGCTATCAAGACGGCTGCCGCCATTGCCCATAAGGGTGACATCATTCTTGTCGCTGGCAAGGGCCATGAGGATTATCAAGAGGTTAATGGGGTTAAACACCACTTTAGCGATCTTGAGGAACTCCAAAATCTTTAATCCTGCTTCATTGCCATTAAGATGTTATACTACATTTTCCATTTCCTCAGTCAAGCTGGCGTCTCTGGCGCAGGTCTCTTCCAGTACATATCTTTCCGCGCATTGTTTGCGCTCATCTTGTCGCTCATCTTCGCAACCATAATAGGTAGGCGCATCATCAGGTTGCTCCAGCGTCAGCAGATAGGCGAGACGGTTCGAGACCTCGGCCTTGAGGGGCAGTTGCAGAAGAAGGGTACGCCGACAATGGGCGGCATAATAATCCTTCTGTCAATTCTCGTGCCTGTACTCCTCCTTTGCCGTCTCGACAATGTCTATGTCATTCTTATGATTGTCACCACGGTATGGCTCGGCATCATTGGTTTCATTGACGACTATATCAAGGTCTTCCGCAAGAATAAGGAGGGTATGCCGGGTCGCGCTAAGATTGTCGGGCAAGTGGCGCTCGGCATTGTTGTGGCAGCTACTCTCTACTTCAACGATGATGTCGTCATTCGGACAGGCACGGCGGCCAAGGTTTCGCAAGCCGACTCTATCGAGCAAGTCGAGGCTGCCGCCCCTGCCGTTACGCCTCAACATATTACCAAAGCCCCCATCACGACGATTCCTTTCATCAAGAATCACCAATTTGATTACCGATGGCTGGCTGCTTGGGCTGGTGAACATTGCAACATGGTCGGCTGGGCTATTTTCGCGCTTGTAGTCATCTTCGCCATTACGGCTGTCAGTAATGGTGCCAATCTTACTGATGGTCTCGATGGTCTGGCGGCTGGCACGTCGTCAACCATAGGAGCCGCGTTGATGGTCTTTGCCTATGTCTCCAGCCACTATGCCTTCGCAGGCTACTTGAACATTATGTTCATCCCCAATTCAGCCGAGCTTGTTGTCTTCATGGCTGCTTTTGTCGGTGCCACTATCGGTTTCTTGTGGTATAATTCATATCCTGCGCAAGTCTTCATGGGCGATACGGGTTCGCTCATGATTGGTGGCATCATAGCCGTCTACGCAATCTTGATTCATGTCGAGTTGCTCCTTCCTGTCCTCTGCGGCATCTTCCTTGTCGAGAATGTCTCGGTCATCATGCAAGTGAGCTACTTTAAGTACACAAAAAAGAAATATGGTGAGGGACGAAGGATTTTCCTCATGACTCCGCTCCACCACCATTTCCAAAAGAAAGGGCTGCCGGAGCCTAAAATCGTATCACGCTTCTGGCTCGTCGGCATTGTCTTGGCAATGCTAACCATCGTGACGCTCAAAATAAGATAATCACAATGGAAAAACTTGTTGTTTTAGGTGGCGGAGAGAGCGGCGTTGGTGCTGCTATTCTTGGCAAGGTTAAAGGTTTCGAGGTTCTCGTTTCCGACAGTGGCGCGCTCAAGGCCAATTATCGCGACGAGCTTGTCGCCGAGGGCATCGAGTTTGAGGAGGGCGGACATACCGAGTCCCGTGTCCTCGCAGCGTCGCTTGTCGTAAAGAGCCCCGGCATCCCCGAGACTGCGCCTCTCGTAGTGAAGCTGCGCCAGCAGGGCACACCCGTGATTTCTGAAATCGAGTTTGCTGGTCGATACAGCAAGGCGAAGTTCATCGGCATAACAGGTGCCAACGGCAAGACCACGACTACGCTCTTGACTCATCACCTCCTTACGACTGCCGGCTTCAACGCTTCGCTCGCGGGAAATGTAGGGTTCAGCATGGCGCGCCAAGTGGCACGAGGCAATGAGCCTGATTGGTACGTCATCGAGCTCAGCAGTTTCCAACTCGACGACATGTACGATTTCCGTTGCGACATAGCTGTCCTCTGCAACATCACGCCCGACCACCTCGACCGTTACGACCACGACTTTGGCAACTACGCCCGTGCCAAGTATCGCGTGACGCAGAACATGGGACCCGACCAGCAGTTCATCTACAACGCCGATGACAAGGGTACGTTGGCCTATTTCAACAACCCTGCCGCAGCGTCGTTCCCAGTCTCGACAATCGGTCGCTCTGATTGTGTCAACGCCTATCAGGACACCATCCAGATAGCTGTCGCGCAGAGGCCTTTCTATTTTAACGTCGAAGAACTGCCTATCAAGGGTCTCCACAATATCTATAACTCCATGATGGCTATGACGGCCGCCTTGTTGGCGGGTGCCGAGCCTCAGAAGGTAGCCGATGGCATGCGCTCTTTCCGCAACGCCCCCCATCGTCTTGAGAAGGTGCGTACCCTCGATGGTGTAGACTACATCAACGACTCTAAGGCAACCAACGTCGATGCCGCATGGTATGCGCTCGACGCGCAGACGCGCCCTGTCGTATGGATAGCTGGCGGCAAGGATAAGGGGAACGACTATACGGTTCTGTTCGACCTTTGCCGCGCTAAGGTCAAGGCACTCGTCTGCCTCGGTAAGGACAACCAGAAGCTGCTTGATAATTTCAAGGGCGTGATTCCCACAATTGTCGATACTCACAGTTTGGCAGATTGCGTGGCCGAGTGCCGCAAACTCGCTTCTTCTGGCGATGTCGTCTTGCTCTCGCCTTGTTGCGCAAGTTTTGACCTCTTCACAAGCTACGAGAACCGTGGCGATCTCTTCCGTCAAGAGGTGCAAAATCTTAAATAACAGCTCTATACGGTCATGAACGTCATTTCGCAAATATTCAAGAGGGCAATCCGTGGCGATAGGTATCTTATTTTCGCCATCCTCTTCCTCATGGCCGTGTCTATCCTGACGGTCTATAGCGCATCCAGTGTCCTTGCCTATCAGAAGTGGGGTGGCGATGTCGCGCATGTTATTTTCCGTCACTGCATAATGCTGTTTGGCGGAGTTCTCTTGCTTTGCCTATCAAGTCGCATAAAGCCAGGCATTTGGAGCGGATTGGCATGGCCGTTCCTCTTTTTGGCCGTTGGCTTACAGCTGCTTACGCTTGTTGCGGGCACCAGCATAAACGGTTCCTCGCGTTGGCTTTCCGTAGCAGGCTTCACGTTCCAGCCTTCCGAGATTTCTAAGGTCGCTCTCATGGTTTTTGTGGCTAAGCAGTTGGCCTCTAACATGCAAAATAAGGGGCGTGCTTTCTGGATGATTTTCGGAGCGACGTGTGTCGTCTGCGCTCTGATCCTCTTAGAGAACCTGTCGACTTGCGTGCTGATAGTATTCTCCGTATGGGTTGTGATGGCTGTGGCACGCATTCCGTTTCTTTACCTTGGAGGTACGGCGGCAGTCGTTGGCGGATTGCTCATTTTGCTTGTCACGTTCGCTCCCGAGTTGTCGCACTTTAGTCATGTCTTCGATCGTGCGATGACGTGGCGCGCCCGCATCGAACGCTTTGTCGGTGACGATGAAACCGATAAGGCAGAGGTCGCGGCTGGCAACTATCAGGCAGAGCAGGCGAGGGCTGCCGTCAGTACGGGGGGCATTATCTTTGGCAAAGGTCCTGGCAACAGCTACATGAAGAATTTTTTGCCAATGGCCTTTTCTGATTTCATCTTTTCAATTATTATTGAGGAGTATGGGATCTTCCCAGGGTGCTTTTTCGTCTTGTTGGCCTATTTGACCATCTTGGCGCGAGCAGTCTACGTCGCACGGCATTGCCGTGTGCCGTTCCGAATATTCCTTGTCTTCGGTCTTGCCTTCATGTTCACCATTCAGGCACTTATCAACATGGCCGTAGGCGTGGACCTAATCCCCGTTACGGGACAGACGCTCCCGCTCGTCAGCATGGGTGGCTCGTCAATATTTGTCATGGGAATGGCCTATGGCATAATACTATCCATTAGCAACCATATGGACGAGGCTTCTGCAACGTCTAATGTGGCTCTCTCTTCTGAAAATCAAACTGAAACTCTATAAACCATGAAAGTGATAATTAGCGGTGGCGGTACTGGTGGTCACATTTTCCCCGCCATTTCCATAGCCAATGCTGTCAGAAAGGCAGATCCTAATGCGGAGATCCTTTTTGTCGGTGCACTTGGCAAGATGGAGATGGAGAAGGTTCCACAGGCCGGCTATGAGATCGTCGGTCTCCCCGTCGCTGGTTTCCATCGCGCGTTCAACCTGCGCAACGTAGGTCGCAACCTCCTCTTCCCCTTCAAGTTGATCAACAGCCTCTATAAGGCTTCTTCTATAGTCCGCAAGTTCAAGCCCGATGTCGCTGTCGGTGTCGGTGGCTATGCCAGCGGACCTGTTCTCTACCTTGCCGCGCGCAACGGTGTCCCGAGCCTCGTGCAAGAGCAAAACTCTTTTCCCGGCATTACCAACCGCATCCTTGCGCCTCGCGTCAACAAGGTTTGTGTGGCATATCCCAACATGGAGCGTTTCTTTCCCAAGGAGAAGATAATCCTTACTGGCAACCCTGTCCGCCAGTCGCTCCTCTCGAATGTCTCACGCCAAGAGGCGGCCGAGGCTTTCGGTCTCGACCCCAATCGCCCTGTCATCCTCGTCATTGGCGGTAGCCTCGGTGCGCGCTCCATCAACAATGGCGTGCTTCACTCGCTCGCCGACTTGAAAGATGGTGTCCAGCTTCTTTGGCAGACAGGCTCTTTCTATTTCGACAACATTAAGGCCTCTCTCGATGCCGACCCTCATGCCGATGTCAAGGCCATGGCTTTCATCCGTCAGATGGATATGGCCTACGCCCTTGCCGACATCGTCGTCTCACGCGCCGGCGCAAGCTCAATTTCCGAATTGGCATTGCTTGGCAAGCCCGCCATTCTCGTCCCGTCGCCCAACGTCAGTGAGGATCACCAGACTAAGAATGCGCTCGCCCTTGAGAATCAAGGGGCGGCCATCATGATCCCCGATTCCAAGACTGACACTCTGCTCAAGACAGCCCAAGAGGCTCTCGCGACGCCCGAGCGTCTTACTGCTCTTGGTGATAACATCACGACTTTCGCCCGCCCCAATGCGGCCGACGACATAGCGCGTGAGGTTATAGCCCTTGCTCAACATAAATAATCCGCACCACCATGGACGATACGAAGAGCAGAAGTGTCTACTTCATTGGCATTGGCGGCATCGGCATGAGTGCCATTGCGCGCCACTATAACCTCCTTGGCGCCAAGGTGGCAGGTTATGACCGTACGCCATCCGACATAACTCGTGCGCTTGAGGCAGAGGGCATCGCCGTCTCTTACTCCGATGATGTGGATACCATACCCGAGCAATTCCGCAATCCTGAGGAGACACTCGTCGTCCTTACGCCCGCCATCCCCCATGACAGCCAGATATGGGCTTTCTTCCGTAATGGTGGTTTCCGCATCGTCAAGAGGGCGGTGGCTCTCGGTGAGTTGACCGACGCTTTTAAGACTTATTGCGTGGCTGGTACTCACGGCAAGACTACGACTTCCACGCTTGCTGCGCATATCTTGCGTCATTCAGGTGTAGGTTGCTCTGCTTTCCTTGGCGGCATCTCCGTAAATTACGATACCAACTATTGGGCTGATGCCAAGTCGCAATGTGTTGTCACGGAGGCCGATGAGTTCGACCGCTCGTTCCATCAGCTGCACCCGACAGGCGCAGTCATAACCGCCATGGATGCCGACCACCTCGACATCTACGGCACGCACGCCGAGGTCATCAAGGCGTTCCTTGAGTTCGCGGGAAAGGTGCGCCCAGGTGGCACGCTAATCATCAAGAAAGGTCTCCCAGTCGGTGGCGAGGATGTTGCCGAGGGTGTCAAGATCGTCACTTACGCCATGCTCGACCCTTTGGCAGATTTCTACGCTAAGAATGTCCACATAGTCGACTCGCGCTACGTCTTTGATATCCACACCCCCGATGGCGACATTACGAATGTCAGATTGGGAGTGCCCGCCATCCACAACGTGGAGAACTGTGTCGCGGCAACGGCACTCGCACTTTCTGCTGGTGCTACACCACAAGAGATTGTCAGTGCGTGTGAGACGTTCCGTGGTGATAAGAGGCGTTTTGAGCTGATGCTGGAGTCGCCTAAGGCTGTGGTGGTCGACGACTATGCACACCATCCGCAAGAGATCGAGACTACGCTCCGCTCCGCCCGCGCTCTCTATCCAGGTCGTAAACTTACTGTTGCTTTCCAACCGCACCTTTATACGCGTACGCGAGACTTGGCCGACGATTTCGCAGCGTCGCTCAGCCTTGCCGACCGCGTGTGGCTGATTCCCATATACCCTGCGCGAGAGGAGCCGATACCCGGTGTTTCGTCAGACATGCTGCTCGACAAGATGAAGGCTGGCGTCGGTCGTCTCTCGTCGAAGGAGGATTTGGCAAACAATATCGTCTCAGAGGACTTCGACGTGGTCATCGTCATGGGGGCGGGCAACATTGCCGACCTCGTGCCGTCGGTCGTAGAGAAAGTGAAAAGGTCGCTTGACGGTAAGTAAAAGGAGCTTTGATTATATTTGTTGACTATCGTTTTTGAAGAATGGTGGCAAAAGTGGCACATAAGACGGCACATTGGTTTGATGCCGTAAAGTTGGTGGGGTGGTTTATCCTCCTTGCCTACTTCCCCGTTGCCATGTTCTTTGTCTCGCATGCGAAGTCCGAGCTGCGCTGTCAAGTCGTCAAGACCGACGTACACTCCGACGAGGGCAATGTCCTCATCACAAGCAAAGGTTTGCTCTCCATTATCAAGAACAGGCACCCCGAGTTCGTCGGGTCTCTCTTGGCAGATGTCGACTATGCCGCCTTGGAGGAAGAGGTTGAGGCGTTGCCTATGGTGCGTCGTTGCGAGGCTTATCCAACCATCGGTGGGGCTGTTCATGTCGACATATATCAGCGTCGCCCGATAATGAGGGTCTTCGCTGGTGGTAGCTCATATTACATGGACGAGGAGGGCTTCAAGGTGACTGCCACTTCTGCCATGCGATCGCATACCCTTGTCGTCAATGGGCACGTGAACTCTATGCTATCGCATGCCGACTTGATTGCGTTGTGCAGTTATATTGATGACAACCAGTTTTGGAAATCCAACATCGAGCAGGTCTACGTCACCAGCAAGCACGAGTTCGTCCTTGTGCCACGAGTGGGCAACCACGTCGTGGAGTTTGGCGGCATTGACAATATGGAGCGAAAGTTCGACGACCTTGAAACTCTATACCGAAAGGGATGGGACAAACGCGAATGGAACGTTTATAAGAAAGTAAGTCTCAAATACAATGGGCAAATAGTCTGCACGCGTAGGTAGCCTCCTGGGTGTATTGCACTGATTATCTTTTACTTATTATATACATAAACATGGAAAATTATATTGTAGCTATCGACCTCGGCACATCACAGTCTCGCATTGTGGCAGCCCTATGTGACGAGAAAAAACCCTATGGGCTTAATATAGTCTATGCCGAATCCCAACATTCGCAAGGCATAAAGCGCGGAGCTGTATATAATAAGGAGGATGTCCTGAAAGTCGTAAGAAACCTTATTGCCGGAGTTGAGAGAAAATTAACAGCACCGGCAAAGCGCAAGATGGTGGGTGATGCAAAGCGATACGTGTGCGTCAATATTGGCGGTCTGAATTTCATAGATACCATAATTGTGGAGAAGCTCCCGCTAAATGGGCAGACTGTAACATCGCGTACTCTTCAATCAATAGAGAAAAAAGCAGAGGATAGCCAACTGCAATATTCTGAAGATGATAAAGTTACGCGACTTGTGTCTCTTGGTTACGCCATAGATAATGAGCCATTTAGTGATGATGTCATTAATCGCTCAGGAGATGTTTTTGAGGCTAAATTTCTATGTTTCAAGGCGAAGCAGAAAGTGCTTTCCCTCATAAGTTCCTCTTTCCCCGAAAATAGTAAACCCAACAAATATTACACTTCAACATCAGCCAAAGCTGCTGTCGTCTTACCTTCGACGCTAAAACGCGATGGTGTCGTCTTGGTTGACCTCGGAAGCGGCTCGACAGGCATTGCCGCCTTCTATAAAGAAGCTCTCCGTTACGAGGTTGAGATACCTATTGGTTCTGACACCATAACTAACGATATTGCCTCGGCTCTCAAGCTCTCTAACCTCGATGCTGAGTTTGTCAAGCATCGTATTGGCATTATCAAAGAGGCTGAAAACAAGTTTGAGGTAGGTTTGCCTGGCGGAGGAATCGCAGAGTTTGACGGCTTGTTCTACAATTTCGTTGTCATGGCGCGAGTGGAGGAGATTGCGACATACGTGGCCACGAGCATCATGGAGGCGCAGAAGCGTAGCGGATGTCGTGACCTCCAACTGGTGCTCACGGGTGGCGGCTCTTTGCTGAAGGGTATTGAGCCAATAATAGAAGACAAGACGGGCATGAAGGTCGTATCTGTTGCTCCTGTCGAATTGGGCTCTGACATCAATCCTGTCGACTTTGCGGCTGCAGTGGGCATGGCGTCTATGGAGGCAAGGTCGCTGTTGGCTAAAGTCTCCGAACCGACTCCGCCAATTGAGCCTAATCCTAAGCCAGAAGAGACAGGACCAGTTCAGACTCCGATATCTAACCCGTCTGCAGAGCCCGGGCAAGAGGTGCAGGTGCCACAAGAGACGCCCAATCGCCCAGAATCTCCTAAGGGTAAGAGAAGCCTATTGGGTGGCTTATTTAATAGATTAAACGATGTCTTCGACGACGATAAAAAATACTAACTCAAGCTAACAACATATGGAAGATTACGGTAATGGACTTATTGACAATATTGTCATGCCAGAGAAGGGCGAGAAGTCAGAAATTATCAAGATAATAGGTGTTGGCGGAGCAGGATGTAACGCTGTCAACAACATGGTGGACATGGACATACGAGGCGTCAACCTCGTTGTCTGTAACACTGATATTCAAGCTCTTGACAATAGCCCCGTGCATCGCAAGATACAGCTCGGCAAGATGCTGACAAGTGGACTTGGCGCAGGAAACAACCCAGACAAGGGCCGCGAGAGCGCAATTGAGGCGATTAACGATATCCAGGCCATCCTCAAGGATAATACCCAGATGGTGTTCGTGACGGCTGGCATGGGTGGCGGCACAGGAACGGGAGCCGCTCCTGTTATCGCTAAGTGCGCAAAGGACATGGGGCTGCTGACCATCGGAATCGTAAACATACCCTATGGTTGTGAGGGCAAGCCGCGAATCCGTCAGGCAATCCGTGGAGCACAAGAAATGAGCCAG
Source organism: Clostridium sp. CAG:343 (assembly GCA_963616565.1). Classification (GTDB taxonomy): domain Bacteria; phylum Bacteroidota; class Bacteroidia; order Bacteroidales; family Marinilabiliaceae; genus W3P20-009. Next base: position 130,201 of record CAVEKX010000001.1, on the reverse strand, counting down.
TGTGTTGATTCTCTTCTTGTTGTCAATACCGACCGAGTTCTCGAGATGTGTGGTGATAAAGATCTTCCCCTTGTCGAGACGTTCAATCGTTGCGACCGCGTCATGAGCGACGCCGCACGTGCGATAGCCGAGATGATTCAAAAACACAACAGGGTCAATATCGACTTTGCTGATGTGCAAACTGCTATGTCCGACAGCGGTTGTGCTTTGATGGGCATTGCTGAAGCGAGTGGCGACAATAGGGCAGAGCGTGCCACGGAGGAGGCGCTGAACTCACCTCTTCTTAACAACAATAAGATTGATGGCGCTAAATATGTACTCGTAAATATCACCACCAGGACAGAGGAAGAACTCAAAACATCTGAGTTCAAAAGAATAACGGAGATAGCCTACGACCGGGCCGGCGGAGAGGGCAATGAACTATGCCAAGTAATCTATGGAGCCGGCTCGGACGAGACTCTTGAAGAGGGGGTCATCCGAGTGGTTGTCGTAGCCACTGGTTTCGAAAATGATTGTTTCGACTCGACACTTAACAAGGGCCCCATCCGCATCTCTATTGATGAAGGAAAAGAAGAGAAGTCAGATGACGACCAACCTGTCGTGATCGATTTTGTAGATCCGAAGGAGCAGGAAACGGAAAAAATCATCAAAGTCATCTATGGTGGAAATACGCCTGTTGGAGGACGAGGAATAACAACTCGCGATCTTGCAGACCCTGTTTGCCTGCCCCTTGACAGGTTGACCGAGGAAGAACTTGCCAATATTGAGCAACGTCCCGCATTCGAGCGTCGTCGCAGCGGTGGTGCTAAATAACAAATGTATCAAACAACAATTTTATAAGTAATCATTATGAGCTTCATCGAAAAGATTACGGAAGACATTAAGTCCGCAATGAAAGCCCACGACCACACTCGTCTTGAGGCTGTCCGCGGCATTAAAAAAGAACTGCTTGAGGCCATGACCGCCAAAGGCGCAAATGGCGAGTTGGCTGATGCCGACGTTTTCAAAATTCTCCAGAAAATGGTAAAGCAGCGTCGCGAGTCTGCACAAATCTATATCGAGCAAAACCGCGCGGATCTTGCTGAGACTGAGACCGCTCAGGCTGACATCATCGCAGCATACCTTCCCGCCACTATGACGGAGGAGGAACTCGAGGCTGCCGTCAAGGCCATCATCGCCAAGGTTGGCGCAACCTCGCCAAAGGACATGGGCAAGGTTATGGGCACCGCCTCCAAGGAGCTTGCCGGCAAGGCCGAGGGCAAGGCGATCTCCGATTGCGTCAAGAAGCTTCTTGCCGCCATGGCATAACAGACTGATACCCAATACGCAAAGAGCCGCCCGACGCATAAGGTCATGCGTCGGGCGGCTCTTTGTTATTTGTACTTTGGGGTGAGTGATTAGTTGATAAACTCGTTAAGGCTCTTCAGAGTGTTGTGAGTCTTGAAAGCGACGAGGTGGTCGTAGGTCTCGCCAGGACGGCGGGCGTAGACAGCAATGTGGTAGTCATTCTCAGTGATGCCATAACATCCCTCAGTGTCAATCATTTGTGGGGCTTGCCGCTTGCGTTTCTTGGGACGAGATACGTAAAGGTAGTTGTGGAGCCCTTGTTTTACGAGTTGCTGCCCATTGACGGACATTGTCGTCCCGTCGGGCTCCAGTCGGTTAGCTGCGGAAGGTTGCCATCCTGTGGCGTCGCCGATGATGAAGAACTCCTCTGACGTGAGGGTGGTGGGATCATCGGGGATGAAAGAGAAGTGCGCCATGGCGTAGTCTGCCACGACGGTGGCGTCGTCGTCTTTTCTGTCGCGCGTCTCTATCCATTGACCTCCGTCGAAATCCTCTCGGTAGCTGTATGCCTTGGCACGCCCATCGGGGGCTTGTGTGTAATGGTACGTGTCACCTATGAAGTCTATATGCGAGTCGGATATCCCGAGCTGCCTTATGCTGCGGGTGTCGAGCCACCGCCATTCCCGTCCGCCGCAGAAACGGAACTCATTGAGGTGCTGGTATGTTATCTCGTCGGGGCGGACGAACGTGGGCCCTTCGGCGTACCTCATGTCGTCTATGCGCTTATTCTGCCAAGCGCAAACCGTCAATTGCGTCTCGGGCTGTTGAAGTCCGTGGCTCGGCCATCTGACGGCAATGTCCATATCTTGCGTCTCGCTCTCTTTGTCAACTCTCACGCCCAGTCCGCATGCGTCCTCTGTCATCCACAATGGCTCGCAGAGGATTAGGTGGTCGTCGGTGGCGTCGTGGATTTCTATGATAAAGTTGCCCGACGCGATGAGAGGCTCGGTGCTTATCGTGACAGAGTAGTGGATGTAGGCGACTGTAGTGTTGAACGAGAGTCGCGACGTTTCTGCCCCATAGACCTTATTTATGCCGTCGACATATTCCATCTCCATCAGGTCCGATGGCTCCCATCGGGCATCGTAGTGTGAGAAGGTGTAGTAGAGCGACTCTGTGTCGCCGCCTATGATGTCGAAGTCAAGGGTTAGCGTCTCTGGTTGGCCGAGGTGGCATACGACGCAGCTGGGGACACTGACTTCGCGTCGGTCGGATGCCCCCTCATGGCGCAATTCGACGGTCTTGACCCCCGACGCACGGTAGGTGGGCGGGGTGGCATGGGCGGAGAGAGGAGAAAGTGTCGCAATGATGGTCAATAATTGTAGAGCAAGAAGCCTCATCGTGTGTAAGTATATATGGCAAAGATAGTTCATTACGGGCAAAATGGTCTGTTTGTATGGTCTGCTCGTACAGATGTCATGAGGGCGGGGCGATTAAAGAAAAATTTCTTTAAAAGTTGGCTTTTCAACGCAAATATCGTTTTCTTTGCAAAGAGAAAAGCGTGGCCGACAAGGCGGCTATACTGATTCTATATTACAAAAACCAAAGGACCTCCGTGAGGCAGGAGCCGCGGCGGGAAGAGCCTGACCAGCGAACCCGATGCGCAACCGTGGCTAGCCCCGAGAACTTATGAAGCAGGCACTGACGCGCCATCTGGCAGCAACCATTCTGAAGGCTGGGGCTTACCTCCGCCTTGCAGATCCAAACGCCCCCGAGGCGAGCCTGAACCCAATCCACATCTTTGCAACCCGAAAGACGCCCAGTCCCAAACTTGGCGTCGAAAGCCGTGTCTGGTCTTGCCGCCAGGCTGGCATATAAAAAACAAACATTCATCTCTTTAAAATGTCTGACGTAATAAAACTGAGGAAGGGCCTCGACATACGCCTCAAAGGCAGAGCCGAAACGGTGTATGGACAGGCTGCCGAGCCCGAGCTTTACGCCATCAAGCCTACCGACTTCTGGGGCCTCAAGCCCAAGATGGCGGTCAAGGAGGGCGATAATGTCCAGGCTGGGGACGTGCTGTTCTTCGACAAGCAGTGCCCCGAAATCAAATTCGTGTCGCCAGTGACTGGTCAAGTCAACGCTGTCGTTCGCGGCGAGCGTCGTGCCATTCAGGCCGTTGTTGTCAAGGCGACAGCCGCTCCCGCTCCTGTCGAGGTCGGCAAACTTGATGTAGCCTCCGCATCGCGCGAGCAGGTCGTCGAGAAGCTCCTTGCCACAGGCGCATGGACCTACTTCCGCCAGCGTCCCTACAACATCATTGCGGATCCTAACGCGCAGCCCAAGGCCATTTTCATCTCGACCTTCGACACTGCGCCTCTCGCACCCGACTACGACCACATCATCCGTGGCAACGAGGCCGCTTTCCAGGCTGGCGTCAGCGCGCTCGCCAAGATTGCTCCCGTATTCGTAGGCGCACATGCCAATGGCGCATCCAAGGCATTCACCGATGTCAAGGACGCTAAGGTAACCCTCTTCGAGGGCAAGCACCCGGCAGGCTGCGTCGGTGTGCAGATCAACCACGTCAACCCCATCAATGCTGGCGACAAGGTCTTCACCATCCAGCCTCAGGAGGTTGTCGCTATCGGCAAGATCTTTGCGGAGGGCAAGCTCGACTTCTCTCGCGTCATCGTCCTCGACGGTTCTCAGGTCTCTAAGCCTGCATACTATCGCACGACCCTTGGCGCGCAGCTCAAGAACCTCCTTGAGGGCAACGCTGTTCTCGAGGGCTCGCGTGTCATCTCGGGCAACGTCCTGACTGGTACACGTGTCGAGGCCGACGGCTTCCTTGGCTACTACGACAGCCAAGTGACCGTTATCCCCGAGGGCGACAAGCCAGAGTTCTTCGGTTGGATCACCCCAGGTCTCAACAAATTCTCCGCAAGCCGCACCTTCTTCTCTTGGCTTTGCGGCAAGAAGGAGTACACTCTCGACACCAACACCCACGGTGAGCCTCGCGCCATCGTAGTGAGTGGTGAGATGGAGAACGTCTTCCCAATGGACATCTACCCGGAGCACCTCATCAAGGCTATCCTCGCTCAGGATATCGACAAGATGATCGACCTTGGCATCTTCGAGGTTGTCGAGGAGGACATGGCACTCTGCGAGTTCGTCTCCACTTCGAAGGTCCCCGTCCAGAAGATTCTGCGCAACGGTCTGAACCTCATGATCCAAGAGGTCGGCTAAGGGCCAACCAATGATTCTGTGACTCATTAAATTGACACAAATTGAAAGCGTTAAGAAACTACTTAGATAGCGTCAAGCCCAACTTCGAGAAGGGCGGCAAATATGAGAAGTTCCACTCGACCTTCGAGGCCTTCGAGAGCTTCCTTTTTGCTCCTGCCACCACCAACCAGGGCGGTGTGCACGTACGCGATGGCGTTGACCTGAAGAGGGTCATCTCCATGGTAATCCTCGCTCTCATTCCTGCCACCATCTTCGGCATATGGAACTCGGGTTACCAATATTACAATTTGCTTGGCGAGACCGCTTCTTGGGGCGAGTGCTTCCTCCATGGTCTCTACATCTTCCTGCCAATGGTCATCGTATCTTACGTTGTCGGTCTCGGCATCGAGTTCGCGACGGCTCAGATTCGCCATGAGCAGGTCAACGAGGGCTTCCTCGCCACTGGTCTTCTCATCCCGTTGGTACTCCCCGCAGGTGTGCCCCTCTGGATGGTTGCAGTAGCGACCGCCTTCTCCGTCATCTTCGCCAAGGAGGTCTTTGGTGGTACTGGCATGAACATTTGGAACCCTGCGCTCATTGCGCGCGCATTCCTCTTCTTTGCCTACCCGTCTAAGATGTCTGGTGACGCCGTATGGTACTACGGTGCAGGTCTTGACGGTCACACTGGCGCTACCGCACTCTCTCAGGCAGCCAATGGCAACTACACCGACTTCATGCAGGCCTTCATTGGCACTATCCCTGGCTCTATCGGTGAGACTTCCGCTCTCTGCATCCTCATTGGCGGTCTCTTCCTCCTCCTTACTGGCGTAGCAAGCTGGAAGGTCATGCTCTCCGTCTTCGTAGGCGGTGCGCTCACAGCCTTCTGCTTCAACGAGTTTGGACCTGAGACTGGCATAGCCCAGTTGCCTTGGTACGACCACCTTGTATATGGCGGCTTCTGCTTCGGCGCAGTCTTCATGGCGACCGACCCTGTAACCTCCAGCCGTACTGAGGTAGGCAAGTACATCTATGGTCTGCTCATCGGCTTCATCGCCATCGTGGTCCGCGTCCTCAACCCTGGCTATCCAGAGGGCATGATGCTCGCCATCCTCTTCATGAATACTATGGCTCCTCTCATCGACTACATCATTGTCGAGGTCAACGTCAGCCGTAGGAAGAAACGTGCAATCGCAAAATAATAAGACGAAAATGGCAAACGAACAAAAGAAAGGCCTGTCTACCAACAGCAACGCCTATACCCTTATCTATTCGGCCGTCCTCGTCATCATCGTCGCTTTCCTTCTCTCGTTCGTCGCCAGCATTTTGCGCGACCGTCAGGAGGCTAACGAGAAGAACGACAAGAAGGCTCAGATCCTCGCCGCTATCAACGTAAAGGATGGCGATGTAGAGGCCAATTTCGCCAAATACGTCACAGCTGAGGTTGTCAATGCCAACGGCGATGTCGTCGAGGGCAAAGATGGCTTCGATGTAGACTTCAACAAGGCTGCCGACAAGGACAACCTCCCTCTCTACGTGTGCAACGTCGACGGTGCCACCAAGTATATCGTCCCTGTCAAGGGTAACGGCTTGTGGGGTCCGATCTGGGGCTACGTCGGTCTCAATGACGACAAGAGCACCGTCTACGGCATCTACTTCAACCATGAGGGTGAGACCCCAGGTCTCGGTGCGGAGATTGTAACCTCTGGTTTCCAGGCTCCGTTTATTGGTAAGCATATCAAGAACGCCAACGGCGAGGTAGTCTCCATCGCTGTCCTCAAGAAAGGTCTGACGGCTGAGGGACAGGAGCAGGTTGACGCCATTTCTGGCGGCACCATCACCTCAAACGGTGTTAATGACATGCTCAAGAACAGCCTCAAGAGCTACGAGAAATTTTTAACGAAGTAATTAGGAGGAACAAGAAATGAGCGAACTCTTTTCTAAGAAAAATAAAGAGGCCTTCACGCTGCCGTTGTCTAAGGACAACCCAGTGACCGTACAGGTGCTCGGCATCTGCTCCGCCCTTGCGGTTACGGCGCAGCTCAAGCCAGCCATCGTCATGGGTCTCTCCGTGACGATCATCGTGGCGTTCTCCAACGTCATCATCTCGCTGATACGCAAGACAATCCCTATGCGTATCCGTATCATCGTCCAGTTGGTTGTCGTCGCGGCTCTCGTCACCATCGTCAACCAGATACTGAAGGCATTCGCCTATGACGTTGCGCAGACGCTTTCCGTCTACGTAGGTCTTATCATCACGAACTGTATCCTCATGGGTCGCCTTGAGGCGTTCGCCATGACCAACAAGCCTTGGCCTTCTTTCCTCGATGGCCTGGGTAATGGTCTTGGTTACGCTAAGATCCTTGTCATCGTAGCATTCTTCCGTGAGATTCTTGGCTCCGGCACTCTCTTGGGCTTCAACTTGCTCAACTATGATTGTGTCAAGGAGGCTGGTTATGTCAACAACGGTATGATGCTCATGCCTGCTATGGCGCTCATCGTCGTAGCGTGCATCGTATGGTGGCAGAGGGCTCACGATAAGGACCTTCAGGAAAAATAAGAACCACGCCGGTCTGAAAATGATCGGAATATCGAGAATAATATAAATGGAAAACGCAAGTTTGTTAAGCCTGTTTGTCCGCTCGATTTTCGTGGACAACATGATTTTCGCGCTCTTCCTCGGCATGTGTTCTTACCTTGCCGTCTCTAAGAGTGTGAAGACCGCCCTGGGTCTCGGCGTCGCCGTCACCTTCGTGTTGGTCGTGACGTTGCCTATCAACTACCTTCTCCAGACGAAAGTCTTGGGTGACGGAGCGTTGATTGAGGGCGTCGACCTCTCATTCCTCAGCTTCATCCTCTTCATTGCTGTCATTGCCGGCATCACGCAGCTGGTCGAGATGTTCATTGAGAAGTTCAGCCCTGCGCTCTACTCTCAGCTTGGCATCTTCCTCCCTCTTATTGCCGTCAACTGCGCAATCATGGGTGGCTCACTCTTCATGCAGCAGCGCATTGGCTTGGATTCTGCTGATCCTAAGTTCATTGGCAGCTTCATCGACGCCGTTGTTTATGCTCTTGGCTCTGGTCTCGGTTGGATGATTGCTATCGTCAGCTTCGCCGCTATCCGTGAGAAGATGGCTTATAGCAATGTGCCTGCGGCTTTGAAGGGTCTCGGCATCGCATTCATCACCGTAGGTCTGATGGCCATGTCCTTCATGTGCTTCTCCGGCCTCAAAATCTAACTTAGAAAAAGCGATATCATAATGGACTACAATTTGATATTGGCGAGCATCGGGGTGTTCCTCGTAATCATCATGCTGCTCGTCATCATCCTCTTGGTGGCAAAGAGTTTCCTTGTGGCATCTGGCCCAGTCAACATCACCATCAATGACAAGGATAAGCTGACAGTCGAGTCCGGTAACTCGCTGCTTTCAACGCTCACGTCTAATGGCGTCTTCTTGCCTTCAGCATGTGGTGGCAAGGGTTCTTGCGGTCAGTGCAAGTGTCAGGTTCTCGAAGGCGGTGGAGACATCCTTCCTTCTGAGAAGGGACACTTCTCTCGCAAGCAGCAGCTTGACCACTGGCGTCTTGGTTGCCAGGTAAAGGTAAAGAACGACCTCCAGGTCAAGGTTCCCGAGTCTGTCCTCGGCGTCAAGGAGTACGAGTGCACAGTCATCTCCAACTCCAATGTCGCAACCTTCATCAAGGAGTTCAAGGTACAGCTGCCTGAGGGCGCGCACATGGACTTCCTCCCGGGCTCATACTCTCAGATCCGCATTCCCAAGTTCGACGCAATCCGTTACGCAGACTTCGACAAGGAGCTCATCGGTGAGCAGTATTTGCCTTCTTGGGAGAGGTTCAAGATGTTCGACCTCGTATGTAAGAACCCAGAGGACACGATCCGCGCATACTCTATGGCCAACTACCCTGCAGAGGGCAACGTCTTCATGTTGACCGTACGTATCGCAACTCCTCCTTTCAAGCCCGATCGCAGTGGCTTCATGGAGGTCAACCCAGGTATCGCGTCTTCTTACATCTTCTCGCTCAAACCAGGCGACAAGGTTATGATGAGCGGTCCTTATGGCGACTTCCACCCGAACTTCAACTCGAAGAAGGAGATGATTTGGGTTGGCGGTGGTGCCGGTATGGCTCCTCTGCGTGCTCAGATCATGCACATGACGAAGACCTTGAACACGAGGGATCGCGAGATGCACTATTTCTATGGCGCACGCGCTCTCAACGAGGTCTTCTACCTCCAGGACTTCCTCGGCCTCGAGAAAGAGTTCCCCAACTTCCACTTCCACCTTGCGCTCGACCGTCCAGATCCCGCAGCGGACGCAGCTGGCGTCAAGTACACCGCTGGTTTCGTACACAAGGTGATGTATGACACGTATCTCAAGGATCATGAGGCTCCTGAGGATATCGAGTACTACATGTGTGGTCCTGGCCCGATGAGCAAGAGCGTCGTCGCTATGCTTACCGACCTCGGTGTCGAGGAGAGCAGCATCATGTATGACAACTTCGGTGGTTAGTCTTAGATAGTAAGACTTATCGCAGTCCCGATAACGGAGGCGCAATCGAGAGGTTGCGCCTCCGCTTTTTTATTGTAGCGATGGGTGAGCCGTAAGCAGTTTATTGAGTCTGTGATAAGGAGATCGGCAAGCTACTTTAATGACGTGAAAAGGCGGCAAAAACGGAGCTGTGAGCGGTGTTTCACGGGCGGCTTGGCGGAGAAAGTGGAGAGTGTTGAGTTGGCATTTTGAATGGGCGCAGAGAGACACTTAATGCGTCGAGGGCGGATTGTAACCTCGACGCATTTGGGCATTTGGGGAAGTGTGTAGGAATTGGCTTTTTCTTCTTAGAACTCCACGCCGAGATTCATATTGAAGGAACCATGACCTGCGTCGGCGTGACGAGAAGGCTCGTCGGGATTGTGGACGCCCATGACTGTAGCACCGAAGCCCCAGAGGATGCTGGCGTGGCGCATGGCTATGCGGATGCCGCAAGTGAAGCCGCCGTAGAATGCGACCTTATCGGTATTGCCCTCGGGGAGGATGCCAACACGAAGCTCGGCGAACGGAGAAGCTGTGCGAGGGATGAAGTCGTGGCGGGCGTGAGCGTAGATGGCGCAGGTGGTGTATTCGTAATCTGAATCGTAGTAACAGGGCGTACGGGCGTAGATGAGGTCGGGACCCCAACACTCGTATGGGATGTCGATGACGTCGTAATCGCTTGAGCCGCTGGAGTCTACGTGACCGAATGTGATGCCTATGCCGACATTGTTGAGTGGCGTGGGTTTCCATCCGGCGCGGAGGTCGAGACCACCGAAGAAGATGTCGCCATTGTTGATGGCTCCACCGACGTAGAATGTAAACGCATGATTGCGGAGGCTCTTTTTGTTTAGGGTTGCTGTTTCTTGGCGAGCCTCGTCGTTGATGAGAATGGAGTCGATGTCTGCGGCGCGGATGGTGAGCGTCTGGTCTCCGATCTCAATGCGCGCATCTCCCTTGTTGATAGAGATGACGCGACCATCTACGGGTCCGTCTGTGCGGGTGAAGATGACGTCTTGAGCTGCGGAAGGCAGGGCGGTGAGGAGTAACGTCAAGAGGGTTAGAAATAGTGTTCTCATTTTGTGTCAGGTGCTTTTGTTTCTTTACAAATATAATGGAAGTAGTGCGGTGTTGGTGTTAACTTAGATTAAGTTTAAAAACATGAAGGTGGAATTGATATGCTGAATTGGAAGAAAAAAGGTCGGAACGTCTCAGAATGACGCGCCGACCTTTTATGTTATGGTGGAAGTGGGATTGTTACTCCCATTCGATGGTGGCGGGTGGTTTGGAGCTAATGTCGTAGACTACGCGGTTGACGCCTCTAACCTTGTTGATGATGTCGTTGGAGACTTTAGCAAGGAAGTCGTAGGGGAGGTGAACCCAGTCGGCTGTCATTCCGTCGGTTGAGGCTACTGCGCGGAGCGCGACAGCGTTCTCGTAGGTGCGCTCGTCGCCCATGACGCCAACAGACTGTACGGGGAGGAGGATTACGCCAGCCTGCCATACTTTGTCGTAGAGACCTTCGGAGCGGAGAGCGGAGATGAAGATGTCATCGGCTTCTTGGAGGACGCGTACTTTCTCTGGTGTGACGTCGCCAAGGATTCGGATGCCGAGACCAGGACCTGGGAACGGGTGGCGGCCGAGGAGGTTTGGCGCGATGTCGAGGGCGGCTCCGACGCGGCGCACTTCATCTTTGAAGAGGAGGCGGAGAGGCTCGACGAGCTTGAGGTTCATCTTCTCGGGAAGACCGCCGACGTTGTGGTGGCTCTTGATTTTGCAAGAAGGACCATTGACGGAGGTGGACTCGATGACATCGGGGTAGATGGTGCCTTGGCCGAGCCAACGCGCATCTTTTATCTTCATTGCCTCTGCGTTGAAGACCTCGATGAAGTCGGCACCGATGATTTTACGTTTCTTCTCGGGCTCGGTGACACCGGCGAGATCGGTCATGAAGCGGTTGGTTGCGTCGATACCGATGACGTTGAGATCCATGTCCTTATATTGAGCAAGGACGCTCTCGTATTCATTTTTGCGGAGCAGACCGTTGTTGACGAATATGCAGGTGAGGTTTTTGCCGACAGCTTTGTGGAGGAGCACAGCGGCGACTGTGGAGTCTACACCACCGGAGAGACCGAGGATTACGCGGTCTTGCCCGACGAGCTTGCGGATGTCGGCGACGGTGCTCTCGATGAAGGATACGGGAGTCCAATCTTGACGGCAGCCGCAGATGCCGACAACAAAATTGTGGAGAATCTTGGATCCTTCGTCGGAGTGGAAGACCTCGGGGTGGAACTGGATGCCATAGGTGTCCTCATTGTCGATTTTGAAAGCCGCATTGGCGACAGTCTCTGTAGATGCGAGGAGGCGGAATCCGGCAGGGAGCTTGACGATGGTATCGCCGTGGGACATCCAAACTTGGCTTTGTGAGGAGACCCCTTGGAAAAGAGGGGAGCCAGGGGCACCGACGGTCAGGATTGCACGACCATACTCGCGTGTTGCGCTTGGCTCGACCTCGCCGCCGTTGGAGTGGACGAGGTATTGGGCTCCATAGCAAATGCCGAGGACGGGGACGTGTTTGCGTATGCCAGAGAGATCGATGGTAGGCGCGCCTTGCTGACGGACGGACGCGGGGCTGCCGGAGAGGATTACGCCTCGGACGGAGCTGTCGATTTCAGGGCATTTGTTGAAGGGGTGTATTTCGCAGTAGACGTTCTGCTCGCGGATACGGCGGCCGATTAGCTGTGTGTATTGCGAGCCGAAGTCGAGGATTACTATCTTTTCTTGCATTGGGGTTGTTGTGTGTTGTGAGCAGTGCAAATATAGTGATTTTGGGAGAAAAAGGCAAGGGGTGTGGGTATTGTTGAGGGTTGTTGTGGGGAGTATGGTGGAATGGCGGAGGGGGTGTTAAGGGGAATAGAATTGGATGAAATTGATTATATTTGCCAATGAACTGTAAATGTAGAAGAAAGGAAAGGTTACATGATCAGAGTTGGAGTATATGACACGCACCCGTTGTTTAGGGAGGCGCTGACGAAACTTGTCGGTGACGCCGACGAGGAGTTCGAGGCAGAGGAAGTAAGTTTGGATGTGGCGGTAGCCGTGGGGAGCATTAAGACGGATGGGGTGAATATCGTAGTCGTATGCGTGCATCATGGAGAGGAAGCCCCTTTGGAATTTGTGAAGTTGCTGAGTCAGCGTTTTGAGAGGCTGCGTTGCATAGTGGTTCTGATGGAACCGTCGGCGCATATTGTGACTCAGGCGATTAAGTATGGCGCAAAAGGTGTGTTGGCTCCCAATGTTGACACGAAAGAGTTGCGTTTGGCGATAAGGACAGTGAGGGGAGGATTTGAGTACTTCAGCAAATCGATAACCGACGTGCTTGTGGTGAAATATGTGGACGGCGTCGTCAGTGGCGACTTGCAGCCGAAGAGCCGTCCGGCGCCCGCGATAGAGGCGTTGAGCTCGCGACAGATAGAGATATTGAAATTGTGGGGGAACAACATGAGCAACAAGGACATAGCGGACAAGCTGTTCTTGAGCGTGAGGACCGTCGAGAGCCATAAGAACCACATAATGCAGAAGTTGAACCTGAAGACGACGGTCGACATCATACGCTTCGGCATAAGGAACAACATAATAGAGCTTTAATTAGTTGATATAATAATGGGCACCGCCCTGTCGGTCAAGTAGACTGGCAGGGCGGCGTCGTATTGTGTGGTTGTAGTTGTTAGTCGCGTGAAGACCAAGCGTCGATGAGCTGACGGGCGATGCTCATCTGGTCGGGGAGAGGAGGAAGATTGTCTCGGTGAAAGAATTGGGCGTCGCGGAGCTCGGAGGCTTGGATGGAGATGTCGCCCGAAGCGTATTTGGCCGTGAAGCCGATCATGACACCAGAGGGGAACGGCCATGGCTGGCTGCCAGCGTATTGGATATCGGATATTTCGAGATTGGTCTCCTCGCGAACCTCGCGTCGGACGCATTGCTCGAGCGTCTCATTGGTCTCGAGGAAACCCGCTACGAGGCCGTAGTGGTCGCCGCGAAAATTCTTTGCCTTGACGAGTAGAATCTCATCGTCGCCACGCTCGATGCGGACGATGATGGCGGGAGATATTGGAGGATAGGTCTCGTGGTGGCAAGAGGGGCAGACGCGGGAGATGTCGGAATGGTAGGTCATTGGGGTTCCGCATTCGGGGCAGAAACGGCTATTCTTGTCCCAGAAGGCGATCTGCTTGGCCTTGCAAGCCGCGGAGAACAGGTCGTGGTCCATTTGGAAGAAAAGAGGGCGGAAGTCGACGGCGACGAGTGTCGGGGTGTCGGTCCACGAAGGGATGTTGAGCGTGAGAAGCTCGATAGTGTCGGCATGGACGGGGAGAGGTTTTGCGTCGTTGGGGAGGAGGGCGGCGACATCGTTGATGGAGGGGAGGGTGGGGGTGGGCTGTGAGGCGTCGGCGATTATCTTGTTGCGACCCGTGAAGAGGGCGATGGGCGTAGGCATTGTGGGATTGGAAAATTGTTGGTTGTCTGTGACGCTAAGATAGGAGTTTTAGGCATAGGGTGTAAAAAGAAAGGGACACCTCGCATGGAGGCGTCCCGATATTGTCGATGTGGAAAAGTCCTATTAGAAGAGCTTAGCGGGGTACTCGCCTTTGTCGATGAGAGCCTGGATCTTGTCGACGACGCCTTGGCGGTCGGCAGCGTAGGTTACGCCGAACCAATGGGACGTTGTGTCGAGAACCTTGACGGTGGCGGTCTTCTCGTTGATGAGCTTGTTGACCATGAGAGGGATGAAGAACTCAGCTTTCAAGTTCTGCATATTCTTGGGGTCGGAGAGGAACTCCTTGAAGTAGGTCTCGGAGTGTTGGAAATAGTCGGGAGTGAAGCCCCAGACGTTCATGGAGACGGGGGTGTTGTCGGGGACTGCGACCCATTTGCCTTCCTCGTCCTTGTAGCATACGGGGCCGTTGACACGCATGATCTCGGTGCGCTCGACGACAGTCGTGAGGTGGCCGTTGGCATCGGTGGAGCAGATGCCGCGTGCAACGGTGCCGCTCTCGGAGAGGGTGTTTCCTACGCGGAAGCCGACCATGCAGTAGTCGTTTTTAGCACCTGCTGGAAGCTCGGAGAGGTATTTGCCGATGACGGCGAAAGTGTCGCGACCGTAGAAATCGTCGGCATTGATGACGGCGAAAGGCTCTTTGATGACATCCTTGCCCATGAGGACGGCATGGTTGGTGCCCCAAGGCTTTTGACGTCCTTCGGGGCATTTGAAACCCTCGGGGAGGTCGTTGATGCTTTGGAAAACAAGCTCTGTCGGGATGTGACCCTCATATTTGGAGAGGACTTTCTCGCGGAAAGCGTCTTCGAAATCTTTGCGGATGACGAAAACGACCTTGCCGAAGCCGCCACGGATGGCGTCGAAAATGGAGTAGTCCATGATGGTCTCGCCATTAGGGCCGAGACCGTCGAGCTGCTTGAGTCCGCCATAGCGGCTACCCATGCCGGCGGCGAGGACGAAGAGAGTTGGTTTCATTATATTATGTTTTTGGAGTTACTGCTTTTTTAGGGATGGGCAACGAGCTTATTGGGGTCTGATGGGGAGAGGGAGACCTGAAGCGTTGGGAGGACAGGGTCGTCGGACGCAGGGACATTCGTATCGGTCGTCGGGACTGAGGGAAGTGTCCCGAAGAGTAGAGCCTCCATGAGTGCTGGTTTCAGGAGACGCCCGATGGCGCGATCCATCTCGCGTGCGCCATAGTGGGAAGAGAAACCAGAGTGGAGGAGCAGGTCGCGAGCCTCGGGAGAGAGAGCGAAAGTGACGGAACGTTTCTTGGAGAGTGTGGACTGGAGCTCGGCGACCTTGCGGTCGAGGATGCGCTCGGCCATGGGGAGCGACATGTCGTGGAACGGGACGATCTGCGTGAGGCGGTTGAGGAACTCGGGCGTGAAGACACGTTTGAGCTCGGCACCCATGACCTCGCTTTTCTCGCTCTTGGCACCGAAGCCGAGGCCTGTGCCCGTGGCGAAACGTGCGCCAGCGTTGGAGGTCATGATGATTATGGCACCGCTGAAATCGGCTTTTTGACCTTTATTGTCAGTCAGTTTGGCGTAGTCGAGTACCTGGAGGAGGAGATTGAAGACGGCCGAGTGCGCCTTCTCGATCTCGTCGAACAGGAGAACGCAATTGGGGTTTTTGCGGACGGCATCGGTCAGCAGACCTCCATCGTCGTAGCCGACGTAGCCGGCAGGCGAGCCGACGAGCTTGGAGACGGTGTGTTGCTCGGAATACTCGCTCATGTCGAAACGGATGAGCTTAGTGCCGAGCTCTTGTGCGAGAACTTTGGCCAGCTCGGTCTTGCCGACGCCTGTCGGACCGACAAAGAGGTAGGAGGCGAGTGGCTTGGAATCATCAGAGAGGCCAGCCTTGGCGAGAAGGACGCTTTGTGCGACGCCGTGGACGGCCTCGTCTTGACCGAAGATGCGCGTGAGGAGCGTCGGCTCAAGTTCGCGGAGACGTTCCTCGCGGCCTGCCTGTGCGGAGATGTTGTCAAAGCCCATGGCCTTGAGGTACTTATCGACAGAGACGTTGTCAATCTGTCGGGATTCGGGGTTGGACTTTGCGCTTGATTGCATCTCGACGTAGGCGCAAACGCTGTCGAGAAGGTCGATTGCCCGGCCGGGCATGGCCGAATCTTTGGAGTAGGATGATATGGCCGCGTCGACGACATAGTCGAGGACGGAGGGGGCGAGCGTGATGTTGTGTGTCTGCGCGATGGGGACGTGGGCTTTGCGCACCATGTCGCGGCAGTCGGGGTCGATCTTAGGCTCGGCGAGGTCGATGCGGGTGAAATTCTTCTCGACGTTGGTATTGTGCTGCGCGAGACGCTTGTATTGCTCGAAAGTGGCTGTCGTGACGATATGGATGTCGGACCCCTCGGTGAGCGACGTGAGGAGGCGTAGCGTGTCGGGTGTGTTGTCGTTTTGGTTTTGTGGCATCAGCTCCGCCATGTTGTCTGCGAAGATGACGGCCATGGACTTGTGGACGGGCTTGTCTTCATCTTTATCGGAGGCGTCGGATTCATTGATATCGGCAATGATGTCGGCGACGTGATTCTCAATCTCGTCGGTGTATGAGACACCGGTGACGATGGCAGAGGGATTGAGCTTGTAGAAACGTGCGCTGCCGAAGCGAGACTTGGGGTCGAAAGAACTCTTGGAAGCCTTGATGAGACCTTCGATCATGGCGGACTTGCCCACGCCGCGGTCACCGACGAAGATGATGTTTCCGCGTCGGGACTTGAGGAGCGTCATGACGGCGCGCCTGATGTCGTCGGTGCGCCCGCAGAAGTGCGAACCGTCGAAGAGAGGATCGTTGTCGAGGCGGTGGCACGCCTGGTCGTCGGCTTGACTCTCGGCATCGAAGTCGGGATCGTCGGACCATCCATCAGGGTCGGGAAACGCATTCTCGGCTTCCTCGGAGAGCATGTCGATGGCTTCTATATACTCGTCGAGGATGGCTGTCAACTTGCGATCCGGGACGTATTCGCGTAGGATGCGCGAGGCGTCGGTGCGGTCGAGTGCGAAAATGGCTTCGAAGACGTATGGAGGGATGACCAAGTCGTCATTTTGAGCGGCTAAGTTGGCTGCTTGTTGGAAGACGGCGCGAAGGGCTACGGATGTTCCTGGAGTATAGTTCCGTTTGGCAGGAACTTTCTCGATGGTTTCGATGAAAGAGTCGAGAGCTTTGAGGAGGGCGTCGACTTTAATCTTGTGGTTTCGGAGGACAGCCGCGAGCTCCGGCGTGCTGATCATGACAGAGAGGAGGACTTCGGGGATGATGAATTGAAGTCTTTTCTTCGCTGTGGCGTCGATGGCGCGTGAAATGATGGCGACGAGAACCGGGGAGAATTGGGGCTGGTCGGGTTGCGGTCTTTTAGAGTGTTTAGGCATCTTCGGTGGTGATTCGTAGTGGGAAGTTTTCGGCGCGTGCCATGGCGATGCCGGCTTGTGCTTTGCTTTGCGCGATGTCGCGCGGATAGATGCCGACGAGGGCTTGGCCCTCCTGGTCGACTGTTTGCGCGAGGCGTACGGCATCGGGTTCGTCGAAGAAGAAAATCTCGACGAGCATGCGGATGACGAAATCGAAAGTCGTGACGTCGTCGTTGTGGAGTATTACTTTGCTTTTGTTTGGCTCCTGGGTTTTACGCCGTAGGTTTCGGGAAAAGATTTTTTGGAGCTGTTCCATGCCGAAGAGGTGATGGTTGGAATGCTAAGTTAGTGAAAATTCTCGGGTGGCGAATGAGGGTTGTCGGAATGGTGGGAATGTGGTCGGGAGATGCAAGAAATGTGGAGATAAGGAGTGGAAGGTGGCAAATTATCACACAAAAGCCGCCACGGCGTCTCCGAAAGGTGGAGGCAGCCGTGGCGGCGCTGACATGATAGATTATGGTTGGCAGTGATTAGATTTGAGCGAAAGCCTGGTCGAGATCGGCGATGATGTCGTCGATATGCTCTGTGCCGATGGAGAGACGCACGGTTGAAGGCGTGATGTGCTGCTCGGCGAGTTCCTCGGGGCTAAGCTGCGAGTGGGTTGTGGTGGCGGGATGGATGGCGAGGCTCTTGACGTCGGCCACATTGGCGAGGAGGGAGAAGATCTTGAGAGCGTCGATGAACTTCCACGCCTCGGCTTGTCCGCCCTTGATCTCGAAGGTGAAGATGGAGCCGCCACCATTGGGGAAGTACTTCTTGTAAAGCTCGTGGTCGGGGTGAGAAGCGAGCGCAGGGTGGTTAACCTTGGCTACCTTGGGATGCTCGGAGAGGTAGTCTACGACCTTGAGAGCGTTGTAGACGTGGCGCTCGACGCGGAGAGAGAGGGTCTCGAGGCCCTGGAGCAAGATGAAAGCGTTGAAAGGAGAGATGGTTGCGCCAGTATCGCGGAGGAGGACGGCGCGGATACGGGTGACGAAGGCTGCTGCTCCTGCGACGTCGGCGAATATGGCGCCATGGTATGATGGGTCGGGCTTAGCGAGTGTCGGGTACTTGTCGGGATTCTTCTTCCAGTTGAAGGTGCCGCCGTCGACAATGACACCACCGAGTGAAGAGCCGTGGCCACCGATGAACTTGGTTGCGGAGTGGACGACGATGTCTGCGCCATGCTCGATTGGGCGGATGAGGAATGGAGTGCCGAAAGTGTTGTCGACGATGAAGGCAATGTCATGACGGTGAGCGACTTCGGCAATGGCGTCGAGGTTGGTGACGTCGGAGTTCGGGTTGCCGAAGGTCTCGGCGTAGATGACCTTGGTCTCTGGACGGATGGCTGCCTCGAGAGCCTTGATGTCGTTGACGTTGACGATGGAGTATTTGACACCCTGAGCGGCGAGAGTATGGGTGATGAGGTTGTAGGAGCCACCGTAGAGGTTGTCGGCTGCTACAACGTGGTCGCCAGGGAGGAGGATGTTCTCAAGGGCGTAGGTGATGGCGGCTGCGCCAGAAGCGACTGCGAGACCTGCTACGCCACCTTCGAGTGCTGCTACGCGATCCTCAAAAACGCCCTGGGTGGAATTGGTGAGGCGGCCGTATATGTTGCCTGCGTCGCGGAGTCCGAAGCGGTCGGCTGCATGTTGGGAGTTGCGGAAGACGTAGGATGTCGTCTGGTAGATGGGCACTGCGCGTGCGTCGGTTGCGGGGTCGGGGTTCTCTTGACCAACGTGAACTTGGAGAGTCTCGAAGTGAAGTTTGTTCTGTGCCATAATCTTTAATGCGTTTTAGTTATAAGAACTAGATTTGTATTCTGTGTTGTTAGATAAGTCTGGATGATTTGTTTGTCTCATCCTGACATTGCAAAGGTATGTGGGGTGAATGAATTGTCCTAATGTTTTGTGTAATCTTGGAAAATATTTCTACATGTAGATGTGTTGTAGAAATATTGCACGCATTTGTGGCTCAAAAACGCAAGTTTGTAGAATGGCTGCATAAGAACGAGTTCGCTATGATGGGCGAGATGAGCGCGGGAGAAGTGGTGAGGGGTGGCTTGAGAAGCGTAAATAGTTCATTCGAAAAGTATTATTTTTGCGGTAGGGGTTAACATAGTAACAATACGTGCCCTTTACCACCCAGAGTGTGAAAACAGGCGGGTGCGGCTTGCGTGGTGAAACCCTTGGAACTAAGAGAAACAACGACGAAAAGAAATATATAGATGAGCAAAAGAAAATTGGCGACCATCTGCGTCCAAGGCGGATGGGAACCCAAGAATGGAGAGAGCAGGGTACTGCCTATCATTCAAAGCACTACGTTCAAATATGACAGTAGTGAGGACATGGCCGACCTTTTCGACCTCAAAGCGTCTGGCTACTTTTACACTCGCCTTCAGAACCCGACGAACGACGCTGTGGCGGCTAAGATCAACGAACTCGAAGGAGGCGCGGGATGCGTCTTGACGTCATCTGGCCAGGCCGCTAATTTCTATGCGGTGTTCAACATTTGCCAGGCTGGCGACCACTTCATCACGTCCAATAACATATATGGCGGCACATATAACCTTTTTGGCGTGACAATGAAGAAGTTGGGCATCGAGTGCACGTTCGTAGACCCGGAGTGGCCTGACGAGAGAATCGAGAAAGAGTTCCGCCCCAACACGAAGCTCTTCTTTGGCGAGACAATTTCGAACCCCGGTTGCGCGGTCTTCGACATTGAGCGATTCGCAAACATGGCCCATAAGCATGGAGTGCCCTTGGTTGTCGATAACACGTTCGCTACGCCTATCAACTGCCGCCCATTCGAGTGGGGTGCGGATATCGTGACGCACTCTACGACCAAATACATGGACGGACACGCCACGCAGGTCGGCGGCGCAGTATGCGACAGCGGCAATTTCGACTGGGAGGCGCAGGGCGACAAATACCCTGGTCTGACCACGCCCGACGAGAGCTACCACGGCTTGACATACACCAAGGCGTTTGGCAAGAAAGCCTACTCTACAAAGCTGGTTAGCCAGCTGATGCGCGACTTGGGCTCAATCCCCGCCCCGCAGAACTCGTTCCTGCTGAACCTCGGACTCGAGACGCTACACTTGAGGATGGCGCGCCACTGCGAGAACGCTCTTGCCGTCGCCAAATGGCTGAAGTCTCGCCCCGAGGTCGCATGGGTGAACTATCCCGACTTGGAGGGCGACAAGTATCACGAGTTGGCAAAAAAATATCTGCCCAATGGCTCTTGCGGCGTGATAGCGTTCGGTCTCAAGGGAACGAGAGAGGACGCTATAAAGTTCATGGACAGGCTCAAATTCATAGCCATCGTCACTCACGTGGCCGATGCGAGGACTTGCGTCCTTCATCCGGCGAGCCACACCCATAGGCAGCTGTCCGACGAGCAGTTGCGTGAGGCCGGTGTCGCTCCTGACCTCATAAGGTTGTCGGTGGGCATCGAGAGTGTCGATGATATAATCAACGACATCGAGCAAGCCATGAAAGGGTAGGGGCGTTGCCCAATCCCGTCCAGTCAATACAGGCGGAGGCTGCCGACCATGGCGGTCTCCGTCTCTTTTTTATTATAACTTTGCGGAAGACAACGACATAAAAAGACGAAATTGTGAGACGACAAAGGAAGAAGACGCGTGTAAAGGCTGCCAGCCCATGGCTCCGTCGAGGTGTCGTGGCGTTGTGCGTCATTGTCGCAGTGGCTTTGGCTGCCGCTTTGATGTTGTTCACCTCGCCTGGGCGAGCTTTTGGGCGTCGGCTTCCTGTCGTGAGTGACATTATCAGATGGGTGTACGGTGGACCCGTGATGCCCAGGGCGCATACCTACGGAATAGACATCTCGCGCTACCAGGGGGAGATTGACTGGGGAAAATTGAGGGTCATACCCTACGACCCTATAACGCGCAGGCAGGACCGCAACGCTGCTGGCGCCGAGGTCAACATAGGATTCATATTCGCCAAGGCGTCAGAGGGAGCCGACCACGTAGACCCTAATATCGACATAAATAGAGAAGGCGCGAGAGGGCTGAGTATCCCTTTTGGCGCGTACCACGTATTGACAATGGCCGACGCTGTGGCGCAGGCGCAGAACTTTATCAAGACGGCCAAATTGCAGCGTGGCGACTTGACTCCTGTGATTGACGTGGAGGACGGAATATTGGGAGGTTTGGAGACAAAAGCGGTGAGGGATAAGATATTAGGGGTCGCTAAGCGGCTGGAGAAGGAATACGGGCGGAAGCCTATAATTTACAGCTCAGTGAAATTGTTGGAGCGATTAAACGACGGTGATAAATTGGCCGGCTATGCTTTTTGGATCGCAAGGTATCAAGTGAAGGAACGTCCGGAAGGGGCTGATATATGGCAATTTACGGAGTCCGGTCTGGTGCCCGGAATAAGGTCTATGGTGGATTTGAACGCATTGTATACCGACAGATTCAGGTTGTCAGATTACGCGTTGAGAAAATGAAATAGGGCTGTAAGTCGTGCTTTAAACGTTGATTTGTTGGTTGATTACGAATATTAGCATTATTTTTGAGAACTCGTTGACTTGAAAGCTTGCGAGTACGACAAAAAATCAACCGATGCGATACTTAGTAATCCGCAACATCCGCTTAGCTTCTCTGCCGCCAGATCAGCCCCATACTTCGGTGCTGGTATGTGGCGACAGGATTGTGGGCATCGGGAACGACCTCCAACATCCGCTAATAGACACTGAAAGCATTGATGGAGAGGGAAGGTATGTCATACCGTCCCTCATCGACGTATGTAAGGTTCAGCCAGACAAGTTTAATGCAGACGTCTGCAAGACTTTGAACTTTGAGAACGTCACGGCTGGCGTTACGACAATCATGACCGTTGCGTCGGACGTGGAGGAGAACATCGCGGATATGCAAGGTGCGCAGTTCAAGCTGTTGAACTATGCCTTCCACTTCCCATTGCGTCAGGTGACGGAGCCCAACAAGAAGCGGTTCCGCCGATTGATGATAATGGAGGGAATTGCCACGGCCATCGTGCGATTTGGCGACGAGCGGCATGCCGACGTCGAGAACATGCGCGGAAATATCGAGGCGGCCAAGGAGCTCGGGTTGATGGTGCTTTACGACTTCCGAAGCGTGCCAGACTCTGTCGAGCGATTGGCGAAGTTGGAGTGCCTGGCAGAGGTGCTGGCAAAGATTGGCGGCTGTAAGGCATATATATTGGGAATAGAGACGACCGACGAGCTGACTGTGGTTAAGAAAATAAGGGAGAGGTGTGACGCAAAGGCGCATATATGCATTAACCCGTTCCTGCCGCCCGACCCTATGCTCAACAGGATGACATCCGAGGCAATAGCAGACACGTTGCGCCATGAGGAATGGGCGACACTGGGGTTGGCATACAGCGCGACGAGAGTGCTGAAAGAGTGCTGGCCAGACACTGCGCCTGAGATCGTGTCACGAAACAAGCTGTCCATAATAAACTCCATATCATTGAGGGAGCCTTTGAGCGTCAGTGAGTTGTCTGAGTTCGTCGTCGAACGTCCCGCCAAGTTTACGGGTTTGCGTGTGCCGTTGGCAAGCGTCGGTGAGGGGATGTCGGCAAACCTTATAATATGGAATCCCGACACGATGGAAGACGTGACCATCGCGCCCCCTGACGTAAACGCTGTGCATCTGCGGTTGTCCGGAAGAATTGACTACGTGATAATGAACGGACAGGTTGTCATGGGCGATAAATTCATACCGAAGAGGGTCTGCGGAGACAAGCAATATGCGCGTATAGTGTAGGCTAAATAGCCTCTTGTTTGAAAGGCGTAACGAAAAGGTGGGTTATTTAACACTTTATTGTGTGTTGGAAATCAGGTAGTTATGTCTTGGGTGGCTTCCGCTCAACACTATTTTTTCTCTTTTAACGCGAAGAATGGCTCTGTTACGGTTGACGCTAAGTAGCTTTGCGTCAACTAATTTCTCATGCCGAGGTCTTGAGATGTCCCAAAGTTGCGGTCTTAAAGCCGCCAATGGAAAATCGAAAGAACGCAAGGCGCCGCTCTGAGAGAGACGCTTGGAAAACGGGATGGAGTGGGTGCGGTTGGCCCGCCATCTTGTGGCATGAGAGAAAAAGAACCTAATGACAAAGAACAGCTTAATTTGCACTGCATTGCTCGTGACGGCAACGATGGTATTCACGTCGAGCAAGAAAGAAAACGAAGAGAATTTCTACATTGACGAGCTTCACGCATTGGCGGAAGAGAGTCTCGTCACGGGAGAGAGCCTGGAAGCGGACTCGCTGGACGGCAAGATGATTATCGTGAGCTTTTGGGCTTCTTACGACCCGGCATCGCGAATCAACAATTACGACTTGCTCCAACTGAAAGAAAAATATGGCTCGTCGTCTTTTGACGGGAGCAAGGGCTTGGAGATTGTTTGCGTGTCGATGGATACGTTCCGCTCTCCCATGATGCGTGCCATAGAGTCTGACGGCACAAGTGATTTCTACCACATTTGTGATCTGAAGGGCGAGGGATCGCCTCTGGCTCATGATTTTGACGTCAACAGGCCTGTCAACTTGCTGATCAGCCCAGAGGGAAGAATCTTGGCAAGAGATTTTGGCACGACGACGATAACATCGACCCTTGAGATGCTTCGCAGGTAAAAGCCTGAGCATATGGGGCGTAGAAGGAGGATGTGACAATGAAAGTAATGACATCAAAGATTGCGACGCTTGCCATATTGATTGCTTGCGCATTGCTTATCTCCTTGCCTGCCGTGTCGCAGAATAGCGATATGGTCGGCAAAACGGCCCCGATGTTAGAGGGTAAGACCCCCGACGGACGCGTTGTGGCGTTGAAAGATTTAAGAGGGAAGGTCGTATTGGTGGACTTTTGGGCGTCGTGGTGTGGCCCGTGCAGGGCGGAAAACCCTACTCTGGTGAAAGCCTATAAGACGTTCAAAAACAAGAAAAGTCCTAAGGGCGAAGGGTTTGAGATATACAGCGTGTCGCTCGACGTGAATAGCGAGCGTTGGAAGAAGGCCATCGCGACGGACAAACTCGAGTGGAGTAGCCACGTGTGCGACTTCAATGGTTGGCGCAGCGGTCTTGCGTCGTCCTACGGAGTCCGTCAGATACCTTCTAACTTCATCATAGACAAGGATGGTAGGATTATTGCTGCAAACCTTAAGGGCGAGGAGCTGATTGCCTTACTGAAAGCCTTGTTCGAGTGACAAAATGGCAGACACTGATAAAGAATTTAACGGGCGACTGAGATTCGGTCGCCCTTTGTCGTGTGTCAAAAAGGCTACTTTGCTGCCAAATAGACGCAAATTGAGATTTTGGCAACCATTTTGCGCGGCTGGACAGCGCAATAAAGCGCACAAAATATAATCGAGATATGGACAATACACAAGATAAAAACCCCGAGGCGGAAGCTCAAGAGCAGCAGACCCCCAAAACCGAGGAGCAACAGGAGCCTAAGGCCGAAGCCACAAAAGAAGAGCAGGCCCCCGAATCCGAAGCTCAGAAAGAGGAGCCAGAGGCTGAGGCCAAGCCGCAGACCGACGAGGTGGCTCAGCTCAAGAAGCAACTTGCCGAGTTGAACGACAAATATATCCGCACGTGTGCCGAGTATGACAACTACCGCAAGCGTACAGCGCGCGAGAAAGCCGACCTCATAAAGTCTGCTGGCTCTGACATCATTACCGCTTTGCTCCCAGTAATCGACGATTTTGACCGCGCCATTGCCCACATGAACGATGCGCAAGACGTGGCGGCTGTGAAAGACGGCGTGAGCCTCATTTTGAAGAAGTTCAACGACTATCTCGCAAAGCGCGGTGTGACGGTCATCGAGACCAAAGAGCTGCCTCTCGACACGAATGTCCATGAGGCAATAACGATGGTCCCCGCCCCGACACCCGAGATGAAGGGTAAAATCCTCGATTGCGTCGAGAAGGGGTACAAACTTGGAGACAAGGTCCTCAGATTTGCTAAAGTCGTTGTCTGCCAATAAGGTGGACGACAAGAAAGGAGCTGTGTCATTAATATATGGCTAAGAGAGATTATTACGAGGTGCTTGGCGTCAGCAAGACAGCCACGGCCGACGAGATAAAGAAAGCCTACAGGAAGCTGGCCATCAAGTACCACCCGGACAAGAACCCGGGCGACAAGGAGGCCGAGGAGAAATTCAAGGAGGCTGCCGAGGCCTATGACGTGTTGTCAGATCAGACCAAACGCGCCAAGTATGACCAATATGGGCCGGGGGCGTTTGACGGCAGTGCTGGTGCTGGCGGCGGTTTCTATGGTGGCGGCATGTCTATGGATGACATCTTCAGCCACTTCGGCGATATCTTCGGCGACTTCGGTTTCGGAGGTGGCAGCTTCAGGACGAGGTCTTCCTCTCGCGGCAGCCGAGGGTCTGATTTGAGGGTAAGGGTCAACCTGACGCTCAAAGACTGCGCTACTGGCGTCGAGAAGAAGCTTAAAGTCAGGAAGCAGGTCTGTTGCCCGACGTGCAGCGGCACGGGAGCTAAAGACAGTAGCTCTATAAAGACGTGTACGCAGTGCAATGGCGTTGGCTATATCACTCAAGTCGTCAACTCGTTCTTTGGTCGCATGCAGCAGCAGTCGGTATGCCCGACGTGTGGCGGCAAGGGCAAGATGGTGACCGACAAGTGCCCTAAGTGCTCTGGCACGGGAACCATTGTCGATGAGTCTATCGTGACGGTCAAGATTCCCGCAGGCGTCGACGAGGGAATGCAAGTCAAAGTCCCCGGAGCGGGCAATGCTGCCCCCAATGGCGGAACGCCTGGCGACTTGTTGGTGCTTATCCACGTCCAGGAAGACGACGTCCTGCAACGCGACGGCTCGAACTTGATATACCACTTGTACTTGACTATCCCCGAGGCAATTCTTGGCACAGAAGCCGAGATTCCTACAGCCGACGGCAAGGTGAAGATTAACATCGAGCCTGGCACGCAACCCGGCAAGGTGCTCAGGTTGAAAGGCAAGGGAATGCCCGAGGTGAACAGGTCAACTCGTGGCGACTTGCTCATCAGAATCGACGTTTACGTGCCAAAGAAGCTGACGTCAGAGGAGAAGAAGCTTGTCGAGAAGCTCGCTGGGAGCAGTTCGTTCAAGCCCTCCGCCCAAGAGAAGGCGTCATTCTTTGAGAGGGTAAAACAGATGTTCTCTTAGAAAAAGGGAGCGTGTATATACATAAGCCGCGTCCGGTCGAAAACGACTTGGCGCGGCTTTTTTGTATGGGCTTGACATAAATTGTGGTGTTTAAATTTCAATACAGACAAATATAAATTAACTTTGTAGCGATGATTGGCACGTCGCTTCGGGGCGTATACCGATGGCGAAATGCCTGCGATATTAAGAAAGAAACGTGGTATGGCGGACGAGATGTAAAGGTTCGTCGACCAGATAGAAATAGCAAAAGAGTTACATGGCTCGATTTGATTTGAAGGGCTCGATAGCGGCTCTTGTCACCCCCTTTAAGAAGGATGGCTCGATAGACTATGAGGCGTATGACCGCCTTCTGGACTTCCATATCGCAAATGGCACTGCCGGCGTGGTAGTGTGCGGAACGTCGGGTGAAACCCCGACTCTGAGCGAGGAGGAGGATGCGCAGATGTTCAAGCACTCGGTGGAATACATAAACCATCGGATGGTTGTGATTGGCGGGACGGGCTCAAATTGCACCGAGAGCTGCGTCAAGTACACTCGCAACGCCGCCGAGGCTGGCGTCGATGCCGTGCTGACCGTCGGCCCTTATTACAACAAGCCCACGTCTGCAGGTATGTATCTGCATTTCTCGACTGTGGCTAAGGCTGTTGACATCCCTATAATCCTCTACAACGTCCCAGGCCGCACAGGTTCCGCCATAAAGCCCGAGGTCGCCTTGAAGCTGGCTCACGATTACGAGAACATCGTCGGCATTAAGGAGGCGACGGGCAACCTTATGAACATCGCAACGTTGATAGCTGGTCGCCCCGAGGGCTTCAAAGTGTATAGCGGCGACGATAACATATCCATGCTGAGCAACCTGCTTGGCGGCGATGGCTGCATATCGGTCTTGGCAAATGTTGTGCCGAAGGAGTTTGTAGAGTTCATGAGGCTGTCGATGGAAGGAAACGCTGTCGAGGCAAGAAAGATATTCTACAAGTACCATAAGCTCATGGACCTGTTGTTCATTGAGAGCAACCCGATTCCCGTAAAGGCCGCATTGTCCGCCATGGGGATGATGGAAGAAATATACAGGGCTCCTCTTTGCCCGATGGAGCCTGCCAACCATGAGGCTCTGATCACTGAAATGAAGAAGCTTGGAATCATCTAAGCCCTTGGGTCTGATAACCCGAGAGAATATGTAATAAAGACCTGTCGCGGAGAGAGTTTAAACCTTCGTGGCGGGTCTGTCTTTTTAAGTATAACATTTTCAAGCGCATCACGTAAAATAAAAGACATACCATATCACTAATAACCAAAAACACAAGACACACATCATGAAAGAGACAAATGTCGCTGGCTTGACGGACGAGGAGGTCCTGCAAAGTCGCGAGAAGAATGGGACTAATGTCCTGACCCCACCAGAGAAAGAGCCGCTTTGGAAGAAGTTCCTGGAGAAGTTCAACGATCATCTGATAATCATTTTGCTTGTGGCAGGATGCCTTTCCGTAGGCATCTCGTTTTACGAGTATTTTGGTCTTGGCAAGCCGTCGACCGTATTCTTTGAGCCGATTGGAATCTTTGTGGCTATATTGCTTGCCACTGGGCTTGCATTTTACTTTGAGCTTAAGGCCGATAGGGAGTTCGCCGTCCTTAATCAGGTGAACGATGACGAGCCGGTCGAGGTGATTCGCTCTGGCATGGTGCGCAAGGTTCCCAAGCGCGACATTGTCGTCGGCGACGTCATTGTCATCTCGGCTGGCGACGAGATCCCTGCCGACGCTGAGCTCCTTGAGGCTACGCAACTGAAGGTTGATGAGAGCAGCCTGACTGGTGAGCCCATTTGCGAGAAGACAACAGACGAGGCGCAATTCGACGCCAACGCCACTTTCCCCTCCAACCACGTCCTTCGTGGCACAAAAGTTATGGAGGGTCACGCCGTAGCACGTGTGTTTGCCGTCGGCGACAAGACCGAGAATGGCAAGGTTTTCGAAGCCGCTCAGATCGACGACTCTGTCCGCACGCCCCTCAACGAGCAACTCGACGGACTTAGCGCTCTTGTCACAAAACTTAGTTACTCGATAGCCGCTCTTGTAGTCGTTGGGCGACTTTTCGTATACCTGCTGCCCGTCATCACATCCGACCAGTCGTTCGTATGGGTCGACTTCTTGGCCTACTTCCTGCAAACAATCATGATAGCCGTGACGCTTATCGTCGTGGCTGTTCCTGAGGGTCTGCCTATGGCTGTCACGCTCGCTCTCGCCTACAGCATGCGTTCGATGCTGAAGACGAACAATCTTGTCCGCAAGATGCATGCTTGCGAGACAATGGGTGCGACGACGGTAATTTGTACCGACAAGACAGGAACTCTCACGCAAAACCAGATGCGTATAAGCACGGCTATGTTCTTTGACATGAAGGAGGGCGAGAAGTTGTCTTCATCTGACGATGCTACCTCTCGTCTTGTGACTCAGGCCGTGGCCGTCAACTCTACTGCCGAGCTTGACTTGACAGACGCTTCGCACCCGACGGTGGTGGGCAATCCTACTGAGGGCGCGCTCCTCCTTTGGCTTCATGACGCTGGAGTAGACTATCGCGATGTCCGCTCTTCCGTCGAGTGTCTTGATGAGTTGCCATTCTCTACCGAGCGCAAATACATGGCGACGGTCATCTCCACACCAGAAGGTCGCAAGTTCCTTCACGTCAAGGGAGCTCCAGAAATTGTCATTGGGCTTTGCAAGGAAATTAGTGGAGGACATTCTCGTGAAAGTGTCCTTGACCGACTGGCGCAATTTCAAGAGCAAGGAATGCGAACCCTTGGCTTCGCTTGCAAGGAGTTGAGTTCTGACGAGCAGCCTATTGCCGACGGGCGTGTCGCATCCAACGATTTGACTCTCATTGGCGTTGTCTCCATTGCCGACCCCGTCCGCCCCGAGGTGCCAGCCTCCATCCGAGAGTGCCAGCAGGCTGGCATCGACATCAAGATGGTGACTGGCGACACCGCCAAGACGGCTAAAGAGATCGGTCGCCAGATTGGATTGTGGAATCCCGAGACCGACAACGACACCAATATCATCACAGGTCCCGAACTCGCGGCCCTCTCCGAAGACGAGTTGGACGCAAAGGTTGGGTCGCTAAAGATCATCTCACGTGCGCGCCCGATGGATAAGAAACGTCTTGTCGAGAGCCTCCAGCGCAATAATGAGGTCGTGGCCGTTACTGGCGACGGCACCAATGACGCTCCGGCCCTCAAGACGGCTCACGTCGGTCTCTCAATGGGCGACGGCACGTCGGTGGCCAAGGAGGTGAGCGACATCACCATCATCGACAACTCTTTCAAGAGCATCGGGCAAGCCGTCCTTTGGGGTCGCTCGCTATATCGAAACATCCAACGTTTCCTGCTCTTCCAGCTGACTGTCAATGTCTCGGCATGCCTCATTGTCCTTGTCGGCGCGTTTATGGGTGTCCAGTCTCCATTGACTGTCACGCAGATGCTGTGGGTCAATCTCATAATGGATACTTTCGGAGCGATGGCTCTCGCTTCGTTGCCTCCCGATCCTTCGGTGATGAAAGAGAAACCGCGCGACCGCAAGGCGTTCATCATCGATCGCAATATGGCTACTGAGATTTTCTCCATCGGCGGCGTCTTCTTCCTTATCATGCTCGTCATGCTCTATATCTGTGAGCATGCCGACATCACGTCCATGGTAGACTTCCTGTCGTTCAAGCTGGGCCATGCCAACGGGCTGACACCCTACGAGCAGACGCTCATTTTCTCCGTCTTCGTCATGACGCACTTCTGGTACATGTTCGACGCTCGCGGCTACAAGACGGGGCGTAGTGGTCTGAGCCTCAAGCATTGCAAGGGCTTTGAGACAATCTCTCTCGTCATCCTTTTAGGTCAGGTGCTGATTGTCGAGGTGCTCTACCGCTTCTTCGACGTTGTCCCTATGAAACTAAATGATTGGATAATAATAATCCTCATTTCATCGCTTGTCCTGTGGGTGCGTGAGATTAAGCTCCTATTCTCTTCTCACAAGGCAACGACGGCCGCAGCTTAGTTTCTTTTTTAAGAAATTATTCATATCTTAGCGCATCGGAAGGTTTGGTGCCAAAGAGGCAGTTCCAACCTTCCGATTTTTTGTTTCAGATAATCTTATAAGTCCCTATCTATAATGAAAGTAGACGTTCTCCTGGGCCTCCAATGGGGCGACGAAGGTAAGGGTAAGGTAGTCGACGTCCTCACGCCAGGCTATGCTGCCGTCACGCGTTTCCAAGGTGGTCCTAACGCAGGTCACACATTGGAGTTCGAAGGTCAGAAATATGTCCTTCGTTCAGTCCCGTCAGGCATTTTTCAGGGTGACAAGGTCAATATAATCGGCAACGGCGTCGTACTCGATCCTGCCCTCTTCAAGACAGAAATTGAGCAGCTTG
Organism: Clostridium sp. CAG:343; assembly: GCA_963616565.1. Classification (GTDB taxonomy): domain Bacteria; phylum Bacteroidota; class Bacteroidia; order Bacteroidales; family Marinilabiliaceae; genus W3P20-009. Next base: position 99,597 of record CAVEKX010000001.1, on the reverse strand, counting down.
AGGCGTCGGGTCACGACCTTCGTGGGCGACTCCTCATCTCCCGCAAGGCGCACCTCATCCTCCCCACCCACCGTCTCCTCGATGCCGCATACGAGAGCGCAAAGGGTGCCGGCAAGATTGGCACGACAGGAAAGGGCATCGGTCCTACCTATACCGACAAGGTGAGCCGCAATGGTCTTCGTGTCGGCGACCTCGAGAACAACTTCGAGGCAAAATATAAGGCGGCTACCGATCGCCACAAGATGATTCTCGGTCACTACAACTATCCGACCGACAAGCTCGCAGAGATTGAGAAGGAGTGGTTCGCTGGTATCGAGAAACTCCGCCAATTCACGTTCATCGACAGCGAGTTCTACATCAATAACTTGCTCGCTGAGGGCAAGCAGGTTCTCGCCGAGGGTGCGCAAGGCACAATGCTCGATGTCGATTTCGGCTCCTACCCGTTCGTCACGTCGTCCAACACCGTCGCCGCAGGCTCTTGCACGGGTCTCGGTGTAGCCCCTCGTAAGATTGGCGAGGTGTTCGGCATCTTCAAGGCCTATTGCACCCGCGTAGGCAGTGGACCTTTCCCAACTGAGCTTTTCGATGAGACAGGAGAGGAACTCCGTAAGTTGGGTCATGAGTTTGGCGCAGTGACAGGTCGTCCTCGCCGTTGCGGATGGATTGACCTCGTAGCCCTCCGCTATGCCGTGATGCTCAATGGCGTAACTCAGCTCATCATGATGAAGAGCGACATCCTCGACGGCTTCAAGACCATTAAGGCGTGCGTGGCATACAAGATTGGCGACCGCGAGACCGACGAGATGCCATTCGACATCAACGAGGGTGTCGAGCCTATCTACATGGAGTTCGACGGTTGGCACACTCCTATGGACAAGATGACGAGCGAGGATCAGTTCCCTCAGAAGTTCGTCGACTACGTCAAGTTCATCGAGAGCTACCTTGGCGTTCCAGTCAAGATTGTCTCCGTAGGCCCCGACCGCGAGCAGACCATAACAAGAAAGTAATCCTTTAGGACTCAAATCTTTAACGAACCCCTCCGAATAGCTGTGGCTAACGGAGGGGTTCGTTTTCCCCCGAAACTCCTTGTTTATGAACTCGATGACGATTGCCGACCGCAAGAAGTCCGTGCGACGACTTGTGCGAACTCTCAAGTCGACCCTCTCGCCCGACCAGAAGGCGCAGGCGGCGCAAGTGTTGACCACCGCTGCCATGGCGCACCCTGCCATACGCTCGGCCCAAGTCGTCATATCTTTCTGGCCCATGCCCGATGAGATTGATGTCGCTGCGCTAAACATATCCCTTGCCACGTCGGGTCATGATGTCTACCTTCCCTTGATGGTTGGAGACGCTCTCCGTTTTCATCAGTTTCAAGGAGTAAACACCCTCTCTCCCGATCCGCAATACGGCATCCTCCAGCCGCGGCAGGATGCTCCTACGCTCCCTCAATCGGTTCTCGACAGCGGCGGCGTAGGTGTCGTCATCATCACGCCTGGGATGGCTTTCGCTCCCGACGGCCGACGGCTCGGGCGTGGTCGTGGCTTCTACGACAGGGCTTTCGCCACGCTGCCCAACGCCACCCGAATAGGCGTAGGCTTTCATTGCCAACTATTGAACGACGTCCCGACCGACGAGAACGACGTCCTTCTCCACGACGTCCTTTTAGGCTAAATATCCACCAAGCACATTCACAAACAAAAATGTCCAATCCAATTTTCCCTTCCCTCATAGCCTCACAACTGAGCCTCCGTCCTGCGCAGGTTCAGAATACCATAAAACTTCTTGACGACGGGGCTACGGTCCCCTTCATCAGCCGTTATCGTAAAGAGGTGACAGGAAATCTCGACGAGGTCGCCATTGGAGACATCGAGCAGACCTACGAGAAGCTCAAAGAAATCGAGTCGCGCAAGGAGACCATCATATCAACCATCGACGCGCAAGGCAAGTTGACCCCCGAACTGCGCAAGCAGATTGACGAGTCGTGGGATGCCACTCGCCTTGAAGACCTCTATCAGCCATATAAGCCGAAACGCAAAACTCGCGCTGCCAAGGCAAGAGAGTTGGGGCTCGAACCTCTCGCTTTGGCTCTTATGTCCGGCTCATGCGCCGATGTCGAACTTGCTGCTGAGAAGTACCTTTCCGACGATGTCACGACAACGGATGACGCCCTCCAAGGCGCGCGTGACATAATTGCCGAATGGGTGGCCGACCAGCCAGAGTCTCGCGAGGCGGCACGTAACGTTTTCCGTCGCGAGGGCGTGGTCTCGACAAAGATGGTCAAGGGCAAAGAGGCAGAAGCTGAGAAATATCGCGACTACGTTGATAGGCAAGAGAATCTTGCTCGCTGCCCAAGCCACCGCGTGTTGGCCATGATGCGCGCCGAGGCAGAGGGCGTAATAAAGCTCTCCGTCGCGCCACGTGAGCCAGATGCCATAGTAAGTAGGCTCGAACGACGCTTTGTCAAGAGCCCGCGCACGGCAAAGCAAGTGGAGATGGCGGTTGCCGACGGATATAAACGTCTTTTGGCTCCGGCCATGGAGACGGAGATGGAGACCGAGGCTAAGCAACGTGCCGATACCGAGGCCATTCAGGTCTTCGAGACCAACCTCCGTCAGCTACTCCTTGCGGCTCCGCTCGGTCGCCATAGGGTACTGGCTCTCGACCCGGGATTTCGCACGGGCTGCAAGGTCGTCTGCCTCGACGAGCAAGGCACCATGCTCTGCCATTCTGTCATTTTCCCTCATCCTCCTGTGTCCAAGGTTCATGAGGCGGAGGCTGAACTTCGTCGCCTCGTCGACAAATATAAAATTGAGGCTGTGGCCATTGGCAACGGCACGGCAAGCCGCGAGACGGAGGCTTTCGTCCGTCAGTTCGACAAGGAGGGCAAGTTGCGCGTATTCGTCGTCTCCGAGGATGGCGCGTCGATATATTCGGCCTCGGCGACGGCGCGAGAGGAGTTCCCTAATGAGGATGTGACTGTCCGTGGCGCAGTGTCCATTGGTCGACGCCTTATGGATCCTCTCGCTGAGCTTGTCAAGATCGACCCCAAGTCGCTCGGCATCGGTCAATACCAGCATGATGTCGACCAGTCGCGCCTCAAGGCGTCGCTCGACTCGGTTGTCGTCAGCTGCGTAAACCAGGTGGGCGTCGAGGTCAACACCGCGAGCCGCCATCTTCTCACGTATGTCTCCGGTCTCGGCCCTCAGCTTGCTCAAAACATTGTCGATTACCGTACCGAGCATGGACCATTCTCTTCGCGCGCAGAGCTGAAGAAAGTCCCTCGCCTCGGTCCTAAGGCCTATGAGCAGTGCGCAGGCTTCCTCCGTATAGCGGGGGCTAAGAATCCCCTCGACGCGTCAGCTGTCCACCCGGAGCGTTATCCCATTGTCTCACAGATGGCTGCCGATGCCGGCTGCTCTGTCGCCGAGCTTATGTCCGACCCCAAGAAACGCCAATCCGTCAAGCTCGACAAGTACGTCAGTGGCGATGTCGGTCTGCCAACCTTGCGCGACATCATGTCGGAGCTTGAGAAACCGGGGCGCGACCCGCGTGAGACGCTCCAAGAGTTCTCGTTCGACGCGTCTGTGCATACCATTGAGGATCTTCGTCCGGGCATGACGCTCCCAGGTATCGTCACAAACCTCACGGCTTTCGGAGCTTTTGTCGATTTGGGCGTCAAGACAGACGGACTTGTGCATATCAGCCAGTTGGCAGATCGTTTCGTCAAGAATGTCTCCGATGTCGTCTCGCTCCATCAGCAGGTGACAGTCCGTGTCCTCGATGTCGACATCGCGCGCAACAGGATAAACCTCACGATGAAAGGCGTTTAGAACCATTTAGATAGAAAAACAGGTGCGCCCCACAGCCGAATTTCAGCTGTGGGGCGCACCCTTTTTATGTCAGATGTCAAGCTATTCCGATTGCTTGAACCATTTTATTATCTCGCTGAAGGTCACCTTCTTGCCATACATCAGGATGCCGACACGGTATATACGGGCGGCAATCCATGTGCACAACACGAACGAGCCGATAAGTACGAGTATCGACACTGCTATTTCCCATGCAGGAACGCCAAACGGGATGCGCGCCATCATGATTATTGGCGACGTGAAAGGGAATATCGATGCCCAGAAGGAAAGGCTGCTATATGGGTCCTCCATGGTGTGGATGGCGATATAGACGGCTGCGAAGAGGGGTATCATGACGATAATGCTCAGCTGCGAGCCGTCCTGTGGCGAGTCCATTGCCGCACCGCAAATGGCAAAGAGGCTGGCGTACAACAAGTAGCCAAACAAGAAGTATACTACAAAGAGCGACAGCAGCTGCACGAAGTCGATGCCCGCCAGCTTGCCCATGATCTCGTTCATTACGCCTGGGTCTGCCGCAGCCGCCATGCTCGGGTCGCTAACCATGGATTGCAACGTGGCTGGGTCGGGAGCCAAGAACAGCGATGCCCCGAATGCAATGGCCGCGCCAAAGACAATCCATATCGCCATCTGGGTGAGGGCCACGAGGGCGATGCCGATAATCTTGCCCATCATCAACTCAAACGGACGGACAGACGATACCAGCACTTCGACAATCCTGTTGGTCTTCTCCTCCATCACGCCTTGCATGACCATTGCGCCTGTGGTCAAGACGAACATGTAGATCAGCATAGCCGTGACGAGTCCCACGATCGCGCCAATGGCTGCAGAGTCTTCGCTTTCGCTGCCGTCGTCAGATATGTTGATGGTCGTGATGCTTGCCTCCGCGTCGTCGACTTTCTTGAAGAGGCTGTCGAGCTCCGCCGTGTGGCCTCCGTAGCTCTGCATGATTTCGCTTCTAAGCGTCTGGCCGAGGTCTTCCTTCGTATGGCTGACAGCCTCCATTGGCACCGTCGTGCTGGAATAGAGGCGGACGCTGTCGCGGCATGCGGGGCTGCCTTCTATGACCATGTATGCGTCATATCCGCTCTCTTCGTATGTCTTGCGCAGTGCGTCCTCGTCGGTGTCGGCTGGCAGGCGGTCATATGTCGCGGCGTTGTTGTTTGTAAGGTGCTGTCCGTAACGTTCCGTGCGGTCTATCACGGCAATCTTTGTCGCCTCTGTTTGTCCCATGTAGGCTATGAGGGTCGGGAGTGCCATCAACAGGACCATGCCAATCGGCATGAGTATCGACATTATGAAGAAGCTCTTCTTGCGGACGCGGGTGCTATACTCGCGGCTTATGATAAGTGACAGTTTACTGCTCATGGTCTTCTGTTTTCTTGTTGTCATTCGTGGTCTCGCCAACGACCTTTATGAATATGTCGTTCATGCTGGGCAACAGCTCCTCGAAGCTCGCCAACTCCACATGCTGGAGCAGGTAGCGGATAAGCTCATTGGGTGTCATGCCGGCAGCTTGCGCCGAGGGCTTAACTATCGCCTCGTTGTACGCCCCGATTACGCTTGCGTCGCTGACGCTTACGAGCGAGTTTGTGTCTTTGAGGGCGGTGTCGTCGCCCGTGTATCGGATGCGGAATTTATTCTCCTTGAAACGTTGGCGCACATCGTTCACTGAGCCTTGCAAGACGGCGCGGCTCTTGTTGATGAGGGTGATGTCGTCGCACACCTCCTCGACCGATGCCATGTTGTGGGTCGAGAATATGACTGTCGCGCCTTTCCTCTTCAACTCCAAAATCTCGTTCTTCAAGATGTTGGCGTTGACGGGGTCGAAGCCGCTAAAAGGCTCGTCGAAGATCAGCAAGCTCGGCTCATGAAGCACTGTCACAATAAATTGCACTTTCTGCTGCATGCCCTTCGAGAGCTGCTCAACTTTCTTGTCCCACCAGTCCGTTATGTCGAATTTATCGAACCACGTGCGAAGCCTCTTGCGCGCCTCCATTGCGCTAAGTCCTTTAAGTTGAGCGAGATATATGGCTTCTTCGCCAACTTTCATCTTTTTGTAGAGTCCGCGTTCCTCTGGCAGGTAACCGATTCGGGCTATGTCCTTCGGGCTGAGTCTGTGCCCGTCAATCAATACCTCGCCGCTGTCGGGACGGGTTATCTGGTTGAGGATTCTTATGAACGTGGTCTTGCCGGCTCCGTTGGGACCAAGTAAGCCGTACACGCATCCTTGCGAGACGCTCAGGCTCAGTCCGTCCAGGGCGCGGTGGCCGGAATACTCCTTCACCACGTCGTGTGCTTCGATAAATGCCATTGTCTTTATTGGTTAGTTGTTTGTTTGGTTGTCGTCGACAGGACGTATGGTGATGCGGTCTTCGCTCATGCGCTCCATGTATTGCTGGATGATGGCTTTCAGCTCGCGCTCCATGGTCGCCAGAGTCTCTGGCTCTTTGTCTTTGAGGTTCGTCGTCAGCATCCAGTCGTTGTCTATGTCGTATAGCGCGCGGCTCTCTTGACCGTCAAATTGCAAAAATCTGCCTCGTTTGACGTATTGGTAGATGCCGTTGTTGTAGTTGACTGCCCACGTGGCGGAGTCGGGCGTGGTCAGCAGGTCCTTGCCGAATGCGATATACGGCTCGTCGTAGCCAAGGAAACCCAATATCGTCGGCATGATGTCTATCTGTTGGGCTATGCAGTGCCTCCTGCCCGCCGGAATCTCTCCGCTCGGGTCGAATATCAGTATCGGTGAGCCGTAGAGCCCGAGGTCTGTCTTGTACTCCGCATGGTCGGCCATGTTGGTGTGGTCGCTCGTCATGACGAATATCGTGTTTTTGTACCATGGTTGCCGGCTTGCCGTCTCGAAGAATTTCCGTATCGAGTGGTCGGTGTAGCGGATGCATTTGTGCATGACGCTGCCGCCCTCTTCGGGAAATGTGTCGCGATATGCCTCGGGGATGACGAACGGGTGGTGGCTCGACGCTGTGAAGACGGCCGTCATGAACGGCTCTTTCATCTCGCTCATCTTCAATGCGTAGAATTGCAAGAACGGCTCGTCCCATATTGCCCACGTGCCGTCGAAGTCGAGGTCGCCGTTAAATCGCTTGTCCTCGTCATATTCCGTCCTGCCATAGTAGCCGCCGAAACCTGTGGCGCGGGCGAAGGCCATGAAGCCCATGCTGCCGTTTGCCGCACCATGGAAGAAGCCAGTCTCGTAGCCCTTGCGGCCAAGGCAGTCTGCCATGCCGCCAACCTCGTTCATTGCAGCGGGCGTCAGGAAGAACGGCTCGACGAACATCGGGATGCTGCTGAGGACGCTCGGCATGCCGTCGATGCTCTTGCGACCATTGCAAAACGTGTAGTCGAAGCTCATGCTCTTGCTGTACAGCGAGTCCATGAATGGGGCGTAGCCCTTATATTGCCCGCCGTCAAGTCTCTCGTTGTATGCCCCGATAAATTCGCGACCGAAGCTCTCCACGATAAGCACGACGACGTTCTTCTTCCTCATGACTGCCGTGTCTGCTGGCGTGTGTACCGGGCTGTATATGGACTCCATCTCCTCGCGGCTCATGTACATCGGGTCTCTGAACGTTTTCTTGCCGATGGTTCTTATCATCGAGAATGGTGTGTTGAGGATAAGGGCCGCCTCGGCAGGCTTGTCAACGTACTGGTTGGCGTTCGTGATGGTTATAGGTCTTGTGGCCGTCGTGGCGCCACCGCGCATCCCGATGATTGTCAATACGATGAATGCGCCCATCGCTATCGTGTGTGTCGCGTAATAGCCCACCCATTGTCCCGTCGTACGGGGTCTCTCTTGGGCTTCGGGTGTCACGTATAGTTTCGCCATCAAGAAAACCAGCACGGCGAGCATCAGCACAAGGTACCAATGCCCGATAAGTTCCGTTGTGAGTATGGAGCCTATGTTGTCCTCATTAGCAAATTCTTGGAATACGCTCACCGTCGTGCGTCGCCCCGTGAAACGGAAGTAGACGCTGTCGCCAAGGTTTGCTATCGCGCATAATGTGTTGACTGTCAGGAATACCCATTTGGCCGCGGTCTGCCATCCTCTGCTCTCTTTCTTGTAACACGGGATTAGCATCAATATCAAGTACACAATCCCCGTGTAAGCTATCGCCGATGTGTCGAACACCAGGCTTCCAGTCAGCATCTCGCCAATCTTCCCTGCCGTGAGGTCGGGTGCCAGTGTCGTCCAGTTCTCAAGTAAAAATTCAATGCGGCATATCATGTACACCGCGTACGCAATTATCGTGTTGAGCACAAAGGCCACAATCGTCGACCTGATGCTCACCCGCTTCTGCTTTTGCATTTGCTGTCTGCTCGTTTTTGTCTATTCTATCACAAAAGTAGTGTTTTCTGCTCGCCCTTAATTATCAATCAGATAAAATAGTGTTCGCACCATGCTAATTATTCGTTTCAAACTTGCTTATAATCAAGTCTCTTCCGCGTTCGCTCTTGCTCATATAAAAATCCCTTCCCGAACAATTTTGTTCAGGAAGGGAAGGTGTGTTATGGTGACTCAGGTAGTGTGTTACTTGCCGCTGGCGCCATAGTTTGGCAGGACCCTCGCCGACGGGTCGTTGACGTTGCAGTTCTCCCACTCTTTGTTCGGCATCCAGAAGTCCTTTATAACCTCCGACCTGCCGGGGAAGTGGCTCTCAAATATCTCGCGATACAGCAGGCTCTCCTTGCTGATGGGCGGTACGTGCGTATATTTCTTGCGCTTCTCTTCAAATTCCGCGTCGCTGTAATACTTCTCCGCAAACTGTTTGATGTAGTCTACCGAGCTGTGTCCTACGGCGTCAGAGAATGCGGCCTTCTCGCGATACAAGATGTCGTGTGGTAGCAAGTCGCCCTCGAAGCTCTTGCGCAACAGCCTCTTGCCGATGCCCACCTTGTTGAGTTTCTTTTCGGGGTCTATGCTCATCACGTACCTTACGAATGCAAGGTCGCCAAACGGCACGCGGGCTTCAAGGCTGCAACCCGAGATGCACCTGTCAGCGCGCAATACGTCATACATGTACAACTCCCTGACGCGCTTGGCTGCCTCCGCTTGGAATGCTTCTGCCGATGGGGCGTAATCCGTATACTTGTAGCCGAACAGCTCGTCGGAAATCTCGCCTGTCAACAGCACCTTTATGTCTGTCTTCTCGCGGATGTACTTGCAAACCAAGTACATGCCGATCGATGCGCGTATGGTCGTGATGTCGAATGTCTCGGTAAGGTAGATGAGGTGGCTCAGCGAGTTGAAGATGTCGTCTTTGGTGAACAGCACCTCGGTGTGTTCGCTGCCGATATATTCTGCTACCTGGCGGGCGTATTTCGTGTCGATAGGTCCGTCGACAATTCCAACGGCAAACGTGCGGATTGGTTTGCCGAGGTGGCGTGCCGCTATGGCGCATACGAGGCTCGAGTCCAAGCCTCCCGACAACAGGAAGCCGACAGGCACGTCGCTCTGAAGTCTCTTGACGACGCCCTCGGTGAGCAACTTGTTGATGTTCTTGCAGATGGTCTCTTCGTCGTCTTTCGAGTAGCCGTCTGGCGTGGCGGTCATGTCCGTATAGCGTACGAATTTCTCGCCGTCGAACACGTGTCCTGGAGGGAATGGCATCACGGTCTCGCAAGTCTTGCTGAGTGCCTTCATCTCCGATGCGAAGCAGATGTCGCCGGCCGCCGTCTTGCCGTAGAACATCGCGCGGATGCCGATAGGGTCGCGTGCCGCCATGAATCTGTCGTTCTTCTCGTCGTAGATGACGAGGGCGAACTCGCCATCCAACTCGCGCGCCATCTCCACGAGGCCTCTGTCGGCCAGCAACGGCAATATGCATTCACAGTCGCTACCGCTCTTAAACGGGTAGCCAGAGTAGCGGGCGCGCAACGCAGGGCTGTTGTAAATCTCGCCGTTGCATGTCAAGTATATTCCGTCAGCCACGAAGGGCTGGTTGCCGGCGTCGCTCGTGTCCATTATGCTCAGACGGTGGAATGCCATCCAGCCGCGGGGCAGGTCTTGCATCAAGGTGTTGTCCGGTCCGCGATGTTTGATCGAATACGCCTCGTGACCAAACTGTAGCTTCAACTGTAGGTCGCTACCTGTGTATACTGTGAATCCGCACATGGTTTTATTTTGTAATCGTTTGTATTGGCAAAGTTACGTTTTATAATCAAACATCCAAGCAAAATTTCAATTTAGAAGCCACAAACGACGATTTTCTGACATTTTCTTCTCTCCAAATTCACTTTTCAGCCCTATTTCCGCTCTTTTTTCACACTTCCACGCCCTCTCTCCCATTTTCGCCTACTCTTTCACTTTTTCACCTGCCTATTGCCTACCTCCCCTTTTTTACCTATCTTTATTCACGTAACCCAACAAAACACTGATGCGCATTCTATTCCTAATCCTGACCATTTTCTTCTTCTCCGCCTGCACCAGCTCCGTTGAGTCTCCAGATGTCGAGCCCGACAACCTCTTTGACGAGGAGTATTGGGCCAATTCCACCGACACTGCCGTCACCGGGCAGGCTTCCGACATTACATACTATTCCGCAACCCTCACAGGCAAGCTCAATATCCGCAATTTCAATTCTCTTCCCCAATATTCCACTTGGGGCGTCATCATCTCGTCCTCCAATCCTGACCCCACCCCCAACGCCTCCGACTGCCAAGTCGTCGCAAGCAAGCGTCAGTCAAAGATTTTCACAGTCTCCGCCTCCTCGCTCACCATGGGCACGCGCTATTACTATCGCGCCTATCTCCGTGAGAGCCGCGGGTCTACAATCCATCTCGGACGTGTCATGTATTTCACCACCCTACGTAGCGATGTCAATACTCTTGCCCCATCCCCAGTCTCCATCTTCTCCGCAACACTCCGTGGCGTAAGCAGCATCAAGCTGAATGACTCCAAGTTCGGCGGCGAGGCTGGTTTCCTCTACACGGCTCGCAAGACCGATCGCCCTTCTCCATCTGTCGACACCTTCGTCAAAGGTCGTGTCTCCGATGGCGATTCCACCCATTTCGAGACCACGCTCTCCTCTCTTCAGCCTTCTTCTTCCTATGTTTTCCAAGCCTATCTGAAGATCGACACCACTTATTATTATGGTTCGCCTGTGTCTTTCTCCACAGCTGAGCTTAAAATAGAGGACTCTGATCTCCCCGTCGACCTCGGTCTCTCGACTCTCTGGGCTGCGCGCAATGTCGGTGCTGCGAGTGCCGAGCTCGCGGGTTCCTATTTCGGGTGGGGTGACCCGACGGGCGAGGTTACGTCTTCCAATCCCGTCAGCTATCCTTCCGAGGCTTCTATCGTCGCCACGACATATGATATGGCAACGGCCAACGTCGGGGCGGGGTGGCAACTCCCGACGTTCGAGCAGCTCCAAGAGTTGGTCGAGAATTGCGACTGGGCGTGGACCACTTGGCGCGAGACGCAAGGTTATGCCGTCGTCAGCCGTTCCAACGGCAAGGCTATCTTCCTCCCGGCAGCAGGCTACGCCAAGCCTCTCGATGACGACGGTCGCGAAATCAAGGGTGCCGATATTGCCGAGTCTATCGGATACTATTGGTCGGGTACGCTTTCCAGTTTCTCCCGTTTCGCCTATAGTCTCAAGATTTCCTCCTCCAAGATCGACATCCACCAGCTCGATAACGATAAGAGCTACGGTTACACGGTTCGTCCTGTTCTTGCAAACGATTAGTAACGGATTTTACATTTATTGTGACAATTGTCCCTTTTTTGCCGTTTTTTATCTGCGTTGCTTTTGCATTCTTAAAATATGTGTATAACTTTGACGCAAAAGTTATCATATATTTAAACACGTGGCCTTTTATCGCATCATCTCGCTGCTCTTTGCTTCAATCCTTTTCGTGGCTTGCTCCAATCAGCCCGATAGTGCTTTTACGTGTACTCCTGAGCAACTTTCACGGCTTAAACCTGAGGCTGCCGTCCTTACGCAGCCCGACACCTCCAATATCGTGACCATAAATGTCAACTCCATTCTCGATAATGACGAGTTCGACTTCCAAGGCATTGTATCCGATATTCATTTCATCCCTCTTCAGACGACGCCCGATGCGCAGATCGGTCGGACGGACAGGATGATAATAACCAAGTCTAACATCTACGTCTCAGATCAGCACGCACTATATATCTTCTCCCCGTCTGGCGAGTTCGTCAACAAAGTTCCATTTTTATTCTCCGCTCCCCACGATTTCGCTTTCGATACTGATCTCTCCGAGCTCGTCGTATGTGCCGATAATTGTGTAGCCCATTATACGCCCGATGGCAATCATCTCTGGACGGAGCGTTTCCCCGTCCGTTTCAATTCCATCGCTGTTGAAGGGTCAAACCTCCTGGTCCATTGTGACAGTGTCGAGCTGAACTCCCATATCTCTCCCGCTACGGCCGCCTCACCTTGCCTGTTTATCAACCGTCAAGGTGAGCTCTCTAAATATCTTCCTGCCCTCGATGCCCATGCCCCGTCGCCACGCAATACCCGACGCTTGCAACCCTACGACGGCGGTGTCGCCATGTCCCACAGCTTCTGCGATACCATATTCTATATCAATGGCGGTGACGTCCATGCGCGCTATGTGCTCGATTATAGCGCACGACATCTGCCCACCCCCACAAACGAGCAGGATCACAATGATATTTTCGCAGGTAAATATGGCAAGAGGCTCTACTATTTCGGGGGCGACTTCATCCCCTCAAAAGACGGATTTTTCCTCACCCTCCGCACCGAGCGCGCCATGACGATACGCGCCTTCTACGATACCCGCTCTGGTAAGCTCGTCGGTGGCATCCAACCTGTGGCGGACTATTGCGAGATGCCGCCAGTATACAATCCGCTGACTTCCTGCGCCGACCTCTATGCCGCCCTCTTCCATCCATACCAGACCGAGAGCGGACGTACTTTCCGCTTCGTAGGTGCCACTGTCTCCGAGGCTGAGAAGGATCGCCTCGATGGCGTCCGCCATGATGACAATCCCGTCGTCGTGCTCTTTCGCGTGAATATCGACTAATCGACTTTGAACGTCCAGCTTACTTCTTTCTTGTTACCGCAGCCGTCCCACGCTTCGGCTCTCAAGGTGTGGCTTCCTCTCTTGATTTTCAGATAGTTGATTTGCGCTTTGAGGCGTGAGTTCTTATAGTCGTACTCGAAGACTTCCCATTTTCCGTCAATCCATACGTTATATTTTGCCACGCCGCTCTTGTCGTCTCCCACGCCAATGTATATCCAGCTGTCTCTTCTGAGCAACGTCGATTTGTTTCTTATCCCCGCTGTCGGCGCAATGGTGTCAACATCAATGCTGTAGGTGCCAAACTGCGACACTGGTGCGCTGATTAGCGTCACGTTCCCTGCGCCTTTGTCAACCCTCATCTCGCCACCAGCGTATACCATTCCTTTGCCTGTCATGCGTCCCACAAATACCTTGCTCCCCAATCCCTTCCATTTATCTGGCACGCTCATTGTCACGACCATCGATTTCTGCATCGGTATCCCCGTGTCGCCAATTGCGTATGCGGCTGGCAACGTTGCGCCTCTGTCCGTCCGCACGATGTCTACATAGCAGTCTTCATAAAGGCTGTGGTGCGGAATGAGCACGTCGATGCCCAATGTGTCTTTTGCCCACGTCTTCTCCCATGTCACGAGGTCGCCCTTCGGTTTCTCTTTTTCGCCCAAAGCCGCATTGCGCCGACCGCGCAGCGTGAAACGCAAGATGCTCTTGTTGCCGGCAAAGTCCATGACTTCATATCTCATCTTGTGGGTCTCGCCTTCGCCTATGATGGTGGGTGTCTTTACGTCCCCATAGATGGGTAATTTGTTTCCCGGGCTTACAAAGCTCTTCTGCACGAACCGCTTGTTGCTTACGCTCTCTTTGAAGTCTATGTGGCTGTTGACGTGTTTGTTAAGGTCAAATGGAAAGTGGTCTACTCGCGAATGGTATACCAATTCGTCGCCATCGTACAAGTTGATTTCTATGATGCCGCAAGGGCGACCTCCCTTTTCTACGTAGTCCGTGCAATGGATGCCGACGCCTATCTTTCCTATCGCGTCTATCGTTTTCCCATTAGCCTGTGCCAATGGCAGATAGCGGTCGTTCCTGCCGCCCGCCACCTGTGCGTCTTTGCTTAATGCGTATATCTTTATGCCAAATAGGGTGGGGGAAACGTTGTCTGCCGCTGTCTCTATGAATCTCATCGGGTTCAACGGCTCTTCTGTCTTCGTGTCACGTACCTCAAAGTGCAGGTGCGGGCCGCCAGACCCTCCCGTGTTGCCCGAGTAGGCCACTATCTCGTCACGCTTGACGGGTATCTTGCCTTTTTCTATAAATAATTGTATGTCAAATGATTGCTTGTTGTATTGCTCTTTTCTGACGACGCTGTCTATCTTCTGCGCGAAGCCATTAAGGTGTCCGTATACTGTCGTATGCCCGTCGGGATGATCTATATACAATGCTCGGCCATACCCGTAGGGGCCTACTTTCACCCTGCTCACCCATCCGTCTTCAGCCGAGTGGACTTCAATGTTTTCAACCCCGGCCGTTCCCATGTCAAGTCCTGCATGGTAGTGGTTGCCGCGCAACTCGCCATACGTGCCGCTGATCCTGTATGCTATTTTAAGTGGGCATGTATATCGCTTCTCGCTCTTCTGAGCCATGCCGACGACGGCGACCATCATCCATGCCGCCATCACCATAACTATTCTTTTCATCTGTCGTCTGTTGTTCTTTTACCTCTTTTCGTGTCCTCTTACGCCATCTTCCGCCATCTTCAATTTATCCACAGTACCCACGTCATACCAATATCTTTCGTCTTTAATTCTCTCTCTTCCAATCCGATACTCTCCTGCCAAGTCCAAATATGCCGATATGATCGGCAGTGGCCTTTCCTCGCCAAATGCCCTCACAAGCCTCTGTTCTATGACGTGAAATCCGTTGAATGCCTCTCGCCACATGGGTGTCGCCTCGCGGGCGGTTCTGCTTTTTCCGTTTTTCACGTCTTCCCATCCGCAGAGCAGGTTGTCGCCGCCAAATAGTAAGTGGCGTGTCGATTCTCTCGGGCTGGTGAGTAGTGTGGCGTCCCATCCGTTACGCACGTGAGCTTCAATGAGTTCCGCTATCGGCGAGTCTGTTATGACGTCGGCGTTGCCAATGACTATCGGTCCGTCGCCCTCCATCAGTGGCAATGCCTTTATCAAGCCGCCTCCCGTGTCGAGCAGCTGCTCTCGCTCGTCCGATATGACTATTTCTGCCCTCCATTGCGACTTGTTCTTGGCTATGTACTCAATTATCTGATCCGCAAAGTGATGAACGTTGACCACGATATGGTCCACGCCTCCTGCCGTCAAGTGGTCAAGCGCATGCGCCAACATCGGGCGACCGCACAGCTCCACCAACGCTTTGGGTTTCGTGTTGGTCAATGGTGCCAGGCGAGTCCCAAGTCCCGCCGCGAATATCATTCCGTTCATTGCTGCTCCACGTGCTTCAGCTCGATAATGACGTCTGTCCACGTCTCGCCAATCCATTTGGAAATCGCCTCGGCGCAATAGACCGACCGGTGCTGCCCCCCTGTGCAGCCGAAGCTGACCATCAGGTTGGTAAAGCCGCGGCTCCTGTATCGTCTGATGCTGATGCCGACAATGGCTTTTGTCGCGTCGATGAATGGTGCCATCTCGTCCATGTGCTGGGCGAAGAATTCTATCACGTCAGCGTCGCGACCAGTGCTTTTCTTATATCGCTCTTCGCGTCCTGGGTTCGGCAGAGCTCGGCAATCGAATACGTGTCCACCGCCGTTGCCGCTGACGTCCGTCGGGATGCCGTGTTTGTATGAGAATGAGAACACCCTCACGGTCAATTTCGATGTCCCGCTCAAGCTCCTCAGCTTCTGCGAGTTCGCCACTTCGTCAAGAACCCTCATCAATTCTGGAGCCCCGACTTCGGGTTTGTGGTTCTTCAAGATGTCTCTCAGGTTGTCCAGTGCGAAGGGGATGCTCTTCAAAAAGTGCTGTTTCCTTTCGAAGTAGCCGCGGTAGCCATAAGCTCCCATGGCTTGCATGATTCTTATGATGCAATAGCCATAGTAGTGGCGCACGAATGCCGCAACCTCGTTGTTCCTCAACCGTCCGGTATAGAAGGCGAGCAGCTCGTTGCGTGCCGAGCTGGGAATGTCGGCCTTGGCGTCATAAAGCAACGATGCCACGTCATATTGCCTTGCGCCTCGCCTGCCGCCCTGGTAGTCTATGAACCATGGCTCGCCATCGCTGTCTATCATGATGTTGCGACTCTGGAAGTCGCGATACATGAAGTATTTGCAGTTGGCTTGCGTAAGGTAGCTGATGAAGGTGTCGAAGTCGGCCTCCAATTTCGCTTCGTCAAACGCTACGCCTGCCAGGCGCAAGAAGTAGTATTTGAAGTACTGCAAGTCCCACATCATGCTCTGACGGTCGAAGTCCGAGCGTGGGTAACAAAGCTCAAAGTCAATGTGTTGACGCCCTTTGACTTGTATGTCTACCAGTGCCGCCAGCACTTTTTTATATGTCTCTTTCAGTTTCGGGGTGAATGCCCCGTTGTTCTCTTTGCGCTCTTTGTTTATAAGGTCGAAGAGTGACGTGTTGCCGAGGTCCTGCTGGATGTATACGCCTGCGACTTCGTCGTCTGAGTAGATGTCCGGTACGCGGATGCCGGCTTTCTTCAGTCCGCGGCTGAAGCTCAAGAATGCCTTGTTCTCTCTGTCGTTCTCGCCGACCACGCCTATTGCGCGTCTCTCTCCGTCGCCCATCCTGTAATAGGCGCGGTTCGAGCCCGATGGCGGCAGTTTCTCAAAGGTCGCGGCTTCCGTGCCAGCCCATTGGCGGTACAGCTTGCGCAGCCGCTCTATTCTCTCTTCGGTCGTCATCTCACTATTTGTTTGTGCCGCCAACGATGTCCATCTGGTCAACAATGTGACCTCCATGGCAAATGACGTCAATGACGTACATCACGTACCTTATGTCGACAGATATGTTCCTACTGCGCTCACTGTCAAATCGATAATCCGACGCTATGCCGTTCCATATTCTGTCAAAGTTCAACCCTATGAGTTCTCCACGTCCGTTCAACGTGGGGCTGCCGCTATTGCCGCCGGTCGTGTGGATGCTACCGACAAAGCATGTGTGCAACTCTCCGTCTTTGTCCGCCCATCGTCCGTAATTGCCGCTAAGATAGGTCTTTAGACTGTCCGCCAATACGAAGTCGGGGTTGCCCGTCGCGTTCTTGCCCAATATGCCTTTCGCCGTGGTGTAGTATCTGTCGACGTTCTCAATGCCCGTGCGCGGAGCCTCCACTTTGCCGTATGCCACGCGCATCGTGAAGTTCGCGTCGGGAGCCAATAGGCTGTCGGGACGCAATTCCGCAAGTCGCTTGGCGTATGCGGCTTTCAAGCCGTGAAGTTTCTCGTTCGCCGCCTCGTTCGCCTCGCTCTTCTCGTTTGCTGTTTTTACCAATGCCGATACAAGTTGTGCGGCAATGCTGTTTTTTATCAGCTCTTTGGCGTTTGGTTTCTTTAGTGTGTTCCTGAATGTCTCGATGTCGCCAAATATGCCGCTCGTAGCCTGCTTCGCAAGTTTCTTTGCGATTGTTGTGGCGACGATTGTTGGGATGTCTTTCGCCCCGCTCGCCTTCAGTGCTGTAAGTCCGGCCTCCAATGCGCTGCGATCCGCCTTGGCGTCGCGATGCTCAAAGTACTCAACGGCCATGCTGTCAATGTGTGCCATGTCGGGTGTCTCTTTCCCCAACATCATGAGCGTCGCCCGAGCCATTCTCAATGTCTTGCTGCCGGTCCACGTGTCGCGCACAAGTCTCTTGGTCAGCTCCGCGCCCACATATTCGTCGCTGTATATGTTGTCCATCGCACCAAGGATGGAGTCCATCTTCGCGTCTTGTCTCAAGGCAGCTTGTTGGGCTCTCATCCGCTCTACGATTTTTGCCCTGTCCGTACAGTCTATCTCGCCTGCCGTTCTCTTTTTGCCGTTGGCGATGCTCGAGTAGAACGATGCGTAGTCTATTGCCGTCTTCCTCTCTTTCTCCATCCTTTTCTCCAATGCGGTCATCTCCGCTTGGCGCAAGTTGACGACGCCTGGCCACACTTTCGTTCTCAGTGCGTCGATGGCGGCCGCTGTCATGTACTGGTCTGTCGAGCCGGGAAAGCCCATGACCATCGCGAAGTCGCCCTCTTCTACGCCGCCAATGTTGATTTTTAGGCTCTTGGCTGGCGTGTAAGGTTTGTTCTTGGGGCTGTATGCCGCTGGTTTGTTGTTTCCGTCGGCATATATGCGGAAGAGGGTGAAGTCCGCTGTGTGGCGCGGCCACACCCAGTTGTCTGTCTCGCCGCCAAATTGTCCTAATTGTTGTGGTGGAGCGACGACGAGGCGTATGTCGCGAAATACCTCATATACCATCAGTATGTGCTGGTTCCCGCAAAACATCTCTTCTACATTCGCCTCATATCGTCCGCCCTCTTCCGCTGTGCGGCATACTCTGTTGACGGCTGCCGTGTCGCTGAGGCTGCTGACCCTGTCGCTCACGTCTTCCATCCTGACGAGGTGGCGCACTTCCAGTCCTGCGCATGGCAGTTCGTCGGCTTCGCTCTTGGCCGTATATCCGTGTGCCATGTAGTCGTGCTGCGTGCTGCTAAGTCCGCTGACTGCCTCTTCTCCACAATGGTAGTTGGTCAGGATCAGTCCGTTGCCCGATATCATCTCGCCTGTGCATCCGCCGCCAAATATCATGATGGCGTCTTTCAAGCTCGATTTGTTCGCGCTGTATATCTGCCCAGCCGTCAAGGTCAAACCCTCGGCGCGCATGTTCTCGATGTTCGCGTCTATAAACAATGGCACCCACATGCCTGGGCCTGCCACTGCCGTGGTCGCCATCCCTATCATTGCCGCCACGGCGGCGCATATCTTCTTCAATGTCTTAGCTTTTAATTAGTTGCCAATGGTGCAAAGCTCTGCGTAAAGCCTCTGTGTCGGCAGCCCCATGACGTTCTGATACGAGCCTTCGATGTAGTCTATGCCCACAAGCCCTATCCACTCTTGGATGCCGTACGAGCCGGCTTTGTCCATCGGTTTGGCTGTCGTGACGTAATACTCTATGGCGTCGTCTGTCAACGCCCTCATCGTGACTTTCGTCTCGACAGAGAAGCTCGTCCTCCCGTTTCGTGTCACGATGCTCACGCCCGTTATGACTTTGTGCTTCCGTCCGCTGAGCGAGCGCAACATACGTTTCGCGTCGTCCGCGTCTTTCGGCTTGCCAAGTATCTCTTTGTCAAGGACTACTACCGTGTCGGCCGTGATGAGGATGTCGCCGGCTTTAAGGTCGGCAGCGTATGCGTCTGCTTTTTCGTTGGCTATATATTCAGCAACGTCCTTGCTGTTCAATGTCTCTGGGTATGTCTCGGCTATTCCGGCTTTCGTGACGACCTCAAACTCCACACCCATGGCTCGCAGTAACTCCTGCCGCCTCGGTGAGCCGCTGGCCAGCATCACGTGCCTGCCCTTCAAGTTGTCTAACATCTTGCTGTCTCTATGTTCGTTTTTCCTTGTTCTGTGCGTCGTTCGCGACGCCATATTTCGCAAAATTACGCTTTCCGTCTCTATTTTAATGCTTTCCGCCCCACCTTATCTTTCATTTTCGTCTTTTCGTGTCCTACGATCCTTTCTGTTTGTTGCCTCGATGCCCTTCCCCCTCTTTCTTTTTATTGTTTTCGCATCGTCCCACGGGTGCGTTGTGTCGTGTTTTGTCATATCGTAAAATGTTCTCTATTTTTAATATTGTGCTTTGTTATTTTGATTTGTAGTGTCATTATGTGTCACTGTAAAATATCTGCTATGCCGTATGTTGTCACGTGTTGCGTGTGTCGTATTTTGTCATATATGTCCCTTTAATGTGTCGTTTCTGTTCTTATCGTCTCTTTGGTCAATAAATATTGCAGCTAAAATTTGTTTAACTTGCATTTTGTCAAAAAAAAATGGTGTTCTTGTCACAATGCTAATTTGTGACATTTGCACTCCGTTGAATAGTGGTACATTTGTTTGTGGAATTTTCAGAGACTATCATTTCCACTAAGCAACTAAGTTTTAATCATCTAATTAAATCCAGAATGAAGAGAAACATTCTCTACGTGTCGTTGGCCGCTGCTTTGGCCACGACCACTCTGTCTGGTTGTATCGACAACGATGAGCCAGACGGCATCCTTGCCCTGCGCCAGGCAAAGGCATCTTACATCAACGCTCAGGCCGCAAACGAGACGACTCTCGCCAACGCCGACGCAGCCTACAAGGCAGCTGAGACCGCTGTCAAGAATGCTGAGGCTAAGCAAGCCGAGGCCATCGCCAAGAAGGCTGAATACGAGGCCGCTAAGGCTGAGTACGAGGTGAAGCTCGCCGAGGCTAAGACCGATGCCGAGATCGCTGCCATCAAGGCCGAGCTCGAGGTCACCCTCCAAGAGAAAGCCAATGAGCTCCAGCAGGCCAAGGCTGCGGCTGAGCAGCTCGCTCAAGAGGCCGCGACCCAACTTAACCTCCTCAAGGCTTCCTACAACGAAAGCCTCGCTACCCTCGAGCAGTCTGCTTCCGCCTACGCCGAGGCTCTCAAGCAGATCAAGGCAAACGAGACTGTCCTCGACACCAAGACAGGCTCATACATCACTGTAGCGCGAGTTTATCAGAAGTACCTCACTTCTAAGGATGCTTTCAGGTCCGCTACTGAAGTTGTTGCAGCGGCTTCTGCGGAATATATCGAGGCTCTGATGGAGCAAGAGGTTGAAACCAACGAACTCACAAATGAGCTTGCTGATGACTTGAAGGATGCAAAACTCCAGCAGCAGGCTGCAGAGAAGGCTCTCGAGGTTCAGAAGACAGCTCTCGAGACCGCTCAGAACAAGGGTCTCATGACAGAGACCGAGTACACAGAGAAGGTGAATGAGATCGAGGCTCAAATCTCCGCTATCAACGTCAAGATCGCTGAGAACGAGGTCGCTCAAGCCAAGTTCGCTGTCGAGCCTGAGCAGCAGAAAGTCGAGCTCCAGAATCAGATCGATGAGCTCAATGATCAGATCGACTACGATTACAATGCGGCAGGTGATCTCATCTACCCCAACAACGAGACTCTCAACGCAATCCAGGCCAAGATCAATGCGGCTGAGGACGAGATTGAGGCTCTCAAGAAGGACTACAACGAGGCAATGCAAGCAGTTTCTGACGAGAGGTCCTATTGGCAAGAGAAAATCCTGACTTGGAGTGAGGTGTCTGTATCTAACTACTCCGATATCAGAACCGTCCTCTACTATCCTCTGAGCTTCACGGGTCAGAGCATATTTGAGATGAACGATGACGAAAACAAGATTGTTGTCAAGGCTGGTTACGAAAATTACTATACCAATGGCAGCATCCTTGGTGGCAGCTATTACTCTTATTGGTCGGGTGATATATACGATAGCGAGCTTGCAACGACAATCAAATATGTTCCATACGCTTCGCATGAGAATACT
This sequence comes from Clostridium sp. CAG:343, assembly GCA_963616565.1. Classification (GTDB taxonomy): domain Bacteria; phylum Bacteroidota; class Bacteroidia; order Bacteroidales; family Marinilabiliaceae; genus W3P20-009. The sequence continues at coordinate 78,192 of CAVEKX010000001.1, read as the reverse complement.
GGTAGTTTTACTGCGCTCCGCCTTACCCTGAATAGCATATGTGAGACCTACGCCAATGCAGGCGCTACCACGGCAACATCTAAGCTCTACAAGTCGTTCAGCTCCATCAAGTCTGCGCTTGACGTGATTTACAATGACGCAAAGAAGGTTTACGATGGCTTTGCTGATGAAGAGACCAAGCTCACTTCCGCTTACAACACCACCACCGCCAACCAGGTTCTCGAGATCGAGAATAAAACCATCCCCGTTCTCCAGAAGGAACTCGCTGATGCCAAAGAGGTGATAACCGATCAGATCGAGGCTCTCACAGATCAGAAGAACGCCATTGCTACAACCGATCCTGAGCTCGAGAAAGAATCCGCTCTCCTCTATGCAGAAAGGAATGCTCTTTATAGTGTGAAGTCCGCTTACACCAGCATGCCTTACAATTCAGACGCCACTATCGAGGCTCTTGAGGAGAATGTAGCCGATGCAGAGAAGGCTCTTGAGGATGCTAAGGTTGAGGTCACCAACGCTCAGTACATGATTGACCAGCTCAACAGCATGATCGAGTCTTCTGACTTCAACCCCTACAACTACCAGCTCCAGCTTAAGAAGCTTGCGCTCGACAATGCTAAGGAGGATCTCCAAGAGGCTCAAGAGGAGCTCGAGTACTACGACGCTCTCTTCAAATCTTCTGTCGAGGCTCTCTCCTCTTCCGCTGAGTAACCCTTCAACCCGACCAGCATGAACAGAAGATTTTGCGCCGCAGCGCTGCTTCTCGCCCTCCTCGCCGCACCTGTCTCCGCACAGGAGCAAGGCGCGCAGGATGCCGCCGGTCAGTTCCAAGTATCTCTCGTGTTGGGTAATAACACCATGTTCAATCAGAACACAAGTGAATACCTCCTACCCACCTACGACAACACCTCCTCTACGCCCGGTACGGGCATCGGCACTGGAGATGACGAAAGCAGCTCCGCCGATCCTGGTGTTTACTTGAACTTAGGCGATTTGGGAAGCAACTCCCTGCTAAATATGGTCGGTGTCCAAGGACGATACTTCATCACTTCCGCAATCGACGTCAACCTCATGTTCGCAATGAACATAGCGGCGACGCCTAAAAAAGACTACATCGAGGGTGATGAATCAATCTCGGACATGGCCATCCCGGCTTCCCGATATATCGAGGGACGCCTCAAGACCAGCATGATGGCGAATGTCGGCTCCAACTGGCACTTCGCCACCAAGAATGACAAGCTCTCTCTCTACGCCGGCGTCGCCTTTGGCGGGCAGTTCGGCAAGGTCGAGACGACGCGCCCCTACACTGGCGATAATGAGACGGTTATCTACACGCCTTCTTCTCGCGCCGGACGAATCTGGGCTCTCTCAGGCTCCATCGTAGGTGGCATCGAGTTCATTCCTACCTCCGGTCTCGTACTCGGACTCGAGGTCGCTCCCGCGGCCTACCAGTACAGCCAAATGGAGGTCTACCCGAAGGGCTACGAGACTTATGCTGCTTCGCACCATAATATCAAGTTCTTCGCTACGCCGAACTTTAAGATCGGCTTCCGTTTCTAAGTATAGTTTCTGACAATCCACTGTTCATATCGAATCCCGAGAGGCGACCGCCTCTCGGGATTCTTTCCGCTTGACACTATGACTACACTTCATGCCGCCACGCCTTTTCCTTCCGCCACTGCTCCCATATCAAAAGGAAAACATCTACTTTTGCCCGTCATCTCTCTCTTTATGCAACGTTCCATAATCGAGCTGTTAGCACCTGCCAAGAATCTTGAGTGCGGCATAGCGGCAATTAACCATGGTGCCGATGCCGTCTACATCGGCTCGCCTCAATTCGGAGCTCGCAAAGCAGCCGCCAATACTATCGACGATATCGCCACTCTCGTGCGCCATGCACACACTTTCGGTGCGCGGGTCCATGTGGCTCTCAATACACTCCTCTTCGACAATGAGGTTGCCGATGCTCGCTCTCTTGCATGGAGGCTCTATGATGTCGGTGTCGATGTCCTCATCGTCCAAGATGCGGCTCTCCTCATAGGCGATATGCCTCCCATCGAGCTTCATGCCTCCACGCAGTGCGACAACCGCTCAGCAGACAAGGTGCTCTTCTGGCAACAGATGGGTCTCGCTCAAGTAGTTTTGGCTCGCGAACTGTCTGTCAAGGAGATTGCCGACATTGCCCGACAGACAACCGTCCGCCTTGAGGCTTTCGTCCATGGCGCGCTGTGCGTCTCTTATAGTGGGCAATGCTATATGAGCCTCATCCGAGGTGGTCGCTCCGCCAACCGCGGCGAGTGCGCCCAGCCGTGCCGCCTCGCTTACGATGTCACGGCTGCCGACGGCTCCTGTCTCCTCCGCCACACCCACGCCCTCTCTCTCCGTGACAATAACCAGTCCGACAATCTCGAGCAACTTATCGATGCTGGCGTCTCGTCTTTCAAGATTGAGGGACGACTGAAAGATGCCGACTATGTCAGCAATATAACGCTCTTCTACCGCCAACGTCTCGACGAGATTCTCGCCCGACGCCCCGACCTCCAACGTCTCTCGCGCGGCTCTGTCACCCCGGGTTTCACGCCCTCTCCATATAAGAGTTTCAACCGCGGCTTCACCGACTATTTCGCCCATGGTCGCCAATCCGACATTTGGCAGCCTCAGACCTCTAAGTCTATTGGCGAGCCGCTCGGCAAGGTCTCGACCGTCGGCAAGAATGACTCGTTCGATGTCCGTACTGACCTCACTGTTTCCAATGGCGACGGTCTCTGCTTCTTCGGGCGCAATGGTCTCATGGGCGTGAAGGTCAATACTGCTCAAAAGGTCGCAAAGGGTGTCGTCCGCGTCAATGCTCAAAATGCGGCAGGCGTGAGGGTTGGCGACATGCTTTGGCGCAATGCCGATATGGCTTTCGCCGACGTTCTCAAGCATGATAAGACTCGTCGTGCTGTCGATGTCTCTCTCTCCCTCGATTTCGCCGACGGCTCTTTCTCCCTCTCTGTCTCCGATTCCGATGGCGTCTCCACGGTTTCCACCCTCTCCGTCGCCACCGACGAGGCGCGCAATGCCGATTCTTCTCGCCGAATGTTCTCTTCCGCCCTCTCCAAAATGGGCGGCACGCCCTATAACGCCTCTTCCATCTCGGTCTCCGATGCCGCGGCCTCACGTTTCGCCCCGGCATCGGCCGTCAATGAACTGCGCCGCGACGCTCTCGCCGCCCATACCGAGGCTCGCATAGCCCACTTCCGCCCGTCCGATGTTGTCCGCCAAGAGGTTCCCGATGTCCGCTTTCCTAAAGCCGAGCTCCGTCGTGATGCCAATGTCATAAATAACGATGCTAAGCTATTCTATGAGTCCCACGGCTCAAAGCTCATTGAGTGGGGCTACGAGCGTCAAGGCGACTCCCACGGTGTCCGCGTCATGACCATGCGCCACTGCATCCTCAATTCGCTTGGCAAGTGCCTCCGCAAGCATCCCGAGTGCGCCCGCCTCGTGCCGCTCACGCTCACCGACCCCGATGGCAGACGCTACGAGGCTCGCCCAGAATGTCGCCTCTGCCAAATGGCCATTTCCTCCATTTGACTCATCCTTTTCGATGATGAGCGTCATGGCGCAATTGCCTAATTTATGCGACATTAACACACTGTAAAACTCTAAGTGGAAGTTTAGTTTTATCTTTGTGTTACTATGATAAGGGCGATCCGACACTTCGTTCTCTTTCTCGCCGCGGCGTTTCTTCTGCTCCCCCTTGCCGATGCGCAATCTTCCTCTCAGCGGCGAAAGGCAAAGACAACAACAAATACCACAAAGGCAAAACCTGCCACAGGGCCCGACCGAAAGGTCGCTGGCACTCTCGTCGATAGCGAGACGGGTGAGTCTTTGCCATTCTCCAATGTCTTTGTCCGTGGCACGCTCATCGGTGTCCAGACCGACCTCGATGGTCGTTTCGCAGTCTCCGTACCTGCCGCCTATGACACTCTCCGCTTCAGTGCCATGGGCTACGACCCGCAGTTCCGTGTCCTCAGCCAGTTGAAGGGCAAGACCGACAGCCTGGTCATCAAGATGCGCCCCGACAACATCGCCATTGATGAGATTCTTGTCCGCCCCGATGATGCCCCGCGCCGACTCCTCAAAGCTGTGATTGCCAATAAGGAACGCAACAACCCTGTCAACCACGACCGTGCGGAGTATGAGAAATACACCCGATGGGAGTATAGTCTCGCCAACATAAGCGACCGCACGGCCGAGAAGGGACTCATCCTCCGCGGTGCCGCCAATCTCATGAAGGTGAGTTCTGAGGATAGCACCCGCTATCTTCCAGTCTATTTTTCCGAGACGCTTAGTGAGAATGAGACGCAGCGCGACCCGACGAAGTCTCGTACGACTGTTGTAGCCGACCGCACCCGTGGCATTGATGTCTTCAAGCAATACGAGATAGGCGGATTCTCAAACGCCATGGACAATGAGGTCAACTTCTATGATGATGTCGTCAAGATGTTGGGTGTCGGCTTTGTTAGCCCTATCGCATCAGACTGCTTCCACTATTACGATTTCTTCATCACCGATAGTGTGACCACGGCTGGTCCCTCTTTCGCCCCGTCCGACAGCGTCAAGATCTATACTGTCAAGTTCCGTCCAAAGAACCGTGGCGATAAGGTCTTCGAGGGGACGATGGATGTCGAGACGCGCTATTTCTCGCCCCTGCGCATCAACGCCTCCATGCCCAAAGGCACCAATATCAATTTCGTCAAGAAGCTGAAAATCAACAGCTCCTACCAGCTCATCGGCGATACCATACCATTCTTCGGCACCAACGATATGGAGGTTCATATCGACTACATGCCGGTCAATTCTGAAAAGAAGCGTCTGGAGATTCTCTGCAAGATGTATAACTCGCAGAGCAAGGTGAAGCTCGATGTCCCTGAGCCGTTGGAACTTAGCAAGAAGGCTCTCGCCATAGAGACCATTAAGATTGACGGCTATAAGCTGCGCGATGATGAGTTTTGGGATGAGCGTCGCCATGGCAGCATGACCGAGGAGGCGCAAGAGGCAAGCCAAACAATCGACTCGCTGAACAATGTCCGCTCCGTCAAGCTTTTCAACTACCTGGCAAAAGCTGCTGTCACCGGCTATGTCGATGTCGGCAATGTCGAGATAGGCTCCATAAGCGAGATGTTCAATACCAACAAGATCGAGGGTCTCCATCTTGGCGCGGGTCTACGTACGAGCAAGGAGATTAGCGAGCAGTGGGTCGTAAGTTGGATTGTGGGTTATGGTTTTAAGAACTCCCGCCCCACGTATGGCGCAGGCGTCGGTTATCGCTTCAAAAGCCCCATGCGCCGTACGCTCGACCTCTACTACTCAGACCGTCTCATGAAGATTGGCGAGGACGAGAACATCCTCTACCTTTATGAGAATATGCTCTCAACGAGTGAGACGAACATCATTGCCCAACTCTTTAAGCGTGAGGAGATTGACGAGTTGTATTACAATCAAAAGATACGCCTCCGATATAATAACGAGTGGTTCACGGGCTTCCAAACATGCCTCCAAGCTGTCGTCCAGCGTCAGGAAAGCCCCAAATATTATCCCTTCACCCAAGGTGGAGAGCCGATTGACGAGGTACATCAGCAGGAGCTGTCGCTCGACTTCCGCCTCTCATGGAGAGAGAAGTTTATTGACGATGGTCTCCAACGCATGTACCTAACCACCTACCACCCGATTGTCCACTTCACCGTGGCGGGCGGTGCTACGCAGGTGGGCGACAAGCACAGCCTCTACACCCGCCTCCACTCGACTCTCAAGCACCGTTTCTACCTTGGTCAGACCAAGTTGGACATCGCTGTCGAGGACGGCATCTACTTCGGAAAACTGCCATACTCGACGCTCAACATCGCACGTGGAAATAAGACTTACGGCTTCTATCGGTATGACTTCAACCTCATGAACTACCTCGAGTTCGTGTGCGACAAGTATGTATACCTGCATGCCGACTATCAACTCGATGGTCTCTTGTTCCACAAGCTGCCTGCCGTCTATCGTCTCGGGTTGCGAGAGGTCGTGGGAGCTAAGCTGATGTACGGAGGGCTGAGCAGCCGACATGAGAGCATGCTCGATCTGCCAGAAGGTGTTGGCGGTCCAACCAAGCCTTACGTGGAGGTCAATGTGGGAATTGACAATATCTTCCGCTTCTTCCGTGTCGATGCCGTTTACCGCGCGGTGGGCGACAATCGTGACAATGCGCCCCGCTGGGGTCTGCGAGCGCAGTTCGCAATTAAGTTGTAAAGATTTAGATGAGGTTGGCAGCCTATATGCGTGGCAGTCTGACGGTGAATGTCGTGCCACGCCCTATCTCGCTGTCGAAAGTTATCGTGCCGCCCGAATTGGTGACGATGGTCTTCGTTATCGCCAGCCCAAGTCCCATGCCTGTGCTTTTGGTCGTGAAGTTAGGACGAAAAATTTTCTCTCTAACCTTATCGTCGATGCCGTCGCCATTGTCAGTGACTGTCACCATGATTGAATGGAGGTCGGTCGTAAGCCGTATGGCGATGTCGACTTTACGCCCGTCGCTTGCGCTCTGTTGAGCGTTCTTAATCAGGTTGTTGAAGACGCTGGTTATGAGGTCGGGGTCTGCCATTATGAACACCCCTTCAGAAGGACCTTCGTAAGAGAGGCTCGACTCCTCCGCACGGGCGAATAGTGTGCATATTGATGATAGGCGGCTGGCCAAGTCCATGCGCTCTGGCTCTGCCTGTTTCATCTTGGCGATGCCAGAGAATTGCGACGCTACTGATGCAAGCTGGTCAATTTGGTCAATGAGGGTCTTTGACGTCTTCTGCAACATCGGTTCGAAATTGTCTCTATGCGTGTCCCATACGCGCAACAAGTATTGGACGGACAATTTCATTGGTGTCAGAGGGTTTTTAATTTCGTGAGCCACCTGCCTTGCCATCTCCCTCCACGTGCTCTCGCGCTCTGACGCCGCAAGCCTTTCAGCCGATGCTTCGAGTTGGCGGTTCATCTTATTATATGCTTTGACAATCTCGCCCACTTCGTCGTTGTACGGATACGAGAGCCTCTTGTGAGTGGACCCGAGGTCGGCGGCTTGCAACACGTCGCGCAGCTGCCCGAGCGAGCGGGTTACTCCGTGCGCCATGGCGTACGAGAATACGATGGCGAGAAGGATGATGAGCATCATCGAGTTGGTGATGGGGAGGAGGGTCTGCATCATCTGGCGGCGCATTGCGCTGACGTCGTTGAAGTATGGGACGTTGACGTAGCCCAGGACTTCGCCTCGGCTGTTGAAGAGTGGGGAGTAGATGGAGTAATAGAGCAGGGTGCCGATATGCTCCTGGACAAAGACTTCGCCTCGGCAGTCGCTGCGCATGATGGAGAGTGCCTCATCATTCATGAGCGGTGAGGCTATGCCGCTCATAAACAACTCGCGACGCGAGGTGCCTACGAGGTGCCCGGCAGCAGAGAAGAGGTGGGCGTCGGCGGAGAAGGCTTCTGCCGAGCGTTGGAGGATGTTGTCGGTCTCGAAGTCGTGGAAATCTTCGGTGATATCAGATGGCGAGTCGTCGGCAAATTCGTCGGAGAGAGAGAGAAGGACGGACTGCATGGCCTCCGAAAGGTGCGAGCGGCTGTTGGTCTCGAAAGTGTTTATTGATTGGAGGCTCGATGTCAGGCATAGTATGACGAAAAGGACGAGCACGAAGGCCACGAGGCTGGCGTGTAGACGTTCGCTGAGCGACGAGTGTGTCCATATTGACTTACGCGGCCGTATGGTGATTATCATTATGACCGAGCTTGCTATCAGCATGCCGAGGAAGATGTAGGAATAGGTCGTCAGCAGGTTTTGCGCTTTCATCTGAGGGTAGCTGACCACGATGGTCTGGTTGCGCTGGGGCGTGGTGGCGATGTGGGAGTACCCGTTGCTCTCGGTGACGGTCTGTGCGGTGTCTCTGACTGTGTAAGTGGTGGGGTAGTCGAAAGACCCGTAGTGCGAGACGAGGTGGCTGTTGGCGTAACGGGCATAGGAGTATCCACGTAGGCGGTCGTCGTCCATGCGGTCGCGCTTGTTGGTCAGTATCTCCGGGTAGCCGACACCTTGGGCGGAGACTTTGCGCGTTATCTGCACGAAGAGGTTGTTAGGTGAGGCTTGGGTGCCGAAATCGAATTTGCCAAGGTAGCAAGGGCGTCCGTCTCCATTGTCGATGCGGTAGAATTGTGAGGCTGATGGCAGTTGGACGCCATGGTAGTATACGAGTTGCTCAAAGTATTGCGAGCAGTCGTAGACGTCACCGGTGTTGGTCATTTGGATGGTGCTGCTGTTGCCGCGGCATGGAATGACTTGGAGGTCGTAGCGAGTGAAGTATCCTCCGAAGATGGCATTGCGCAAATGTCCATATAGCTGGTCTTGACGGACGTTTGACTTGGAGAGCATCAAGATGGTTGCAGTGTCGTTGGACAAGATTGTCTGAACCATCGTGAGGCGTTGTTCGGCTATGGGGTCGTCATCTCTGAGCAGTTGGAAAGAGAGGTTGACGGACAGTAGTTTACGGTTGTCCATCTCCTTTTCCGCATTGAGCATTGTGATGTGGATGGTCGAGATGAGCGCCATAATCATGATTGTCCATACGTAGTGGCTGAACTGGAGGACGTGTGGCGAGCGGCGTTTCATCAAATAAAAAGCGCAGCACAGAGCAAAGTAGGCGACGCCATGGAACCATGGTGTTTGACTATCAGCGTAACGGACTATTAGAGAGATGACTACCGCCATTGGCAGAGTTATCAGCATAAAGGTTCTTACGCTAATTTGGTTTGCCACTTGTGAGTAGCAACGCTCCGTGACGAGGACAATAGACATCGTAAGGAGCGAGATTGTGACAAGCTTGGCGAGTGAGTCGGCAGACATGCTCGTGTAGCCGATATAGAAAGCGAGTCCTTGTGAGTGGCGCGCCAATAACTCTGTCGCTATGCCAGCGAACAGGAAGATGGCTGTTGGTAGCGTAGCAGCCAATATCGTTGCCAGACGGAGGCGAGTGCGGATTTGTGAGAGGCGGAAGAACATGGCGCACCATGTGAGCAGAAAGGTTGCCGCCAGCATGAGATGCCCGATTGAGGGGAGCCTCCAGTCATAAGAGAAGACGAGGGGGGAGAAGAAAAAGGAGGAGTCGTCGCCACCAGGAGGAGAGAGAAGTAGCGATGAGAAATACAACCCAATCAGCAGAGCTGCGCATATTAAGAGAGCCAACCAGCGACATGTAATCGCATTATAGAGGAAGCTCGTAGCTTTTACAACGCCCCAAAGCGTTATGAGCAAGGTGATTAAGAGAAGGCCGGCTGAAATGTAGTAAAGCGAGGGCGGCAGCTCTCCTGCCGTATTGCCTGTTACTGTGAAGAGATAGGAGCCGTCGGGGGCGTTGACGTCGACACCATCTGCGTGAGTGGTGGAGATGCGTGCTTCGTCGCCTATGCCGAATGACGGGTGGAAGGTGTCGGCAATGTAGTCATTGTCGTAGGGCGAGTGGCTGCGGATGCGGAATAGAGCGACAAGAGTTGTAGAGTCTCGTCTAATGGACCTGACGTAGAACCATCCGTTTTCGGCTACGAGCAAATGTTGGTTGAGGGAGGCGTATTGTGGATCTGGATTGGGAAGGCACGAGTTGTGCCACAGGCGTAGCGAGTAATTGTCGAATACGTAGAGGGAGTAGTCGGCGAGGGCGAGGTCTTGAGGGAAAGTAAGAGTGGAAGGGTTGGCGAGCGTATCGGCGATGGACGAAAGCCAATTGGACATGGCTTTATCGTGGTGCGCCATGACGCTATTGAGGAGTTCTCTTTCTTGGGCTTTGTCCTTATTGCGTGGCGAGGCGGCGAAGAAAGAGTACAGCGCAACGAGCAGAGCCGCAATGATAAAGGCGGCTACTGTGGGCCATAGGCCCTTTAGCATGTTCTTTGCGCTTGTGACCATGGCTTGTGGGGAAGGGTGGTATAAGTTACTTTATCTCGAAATTTAGGAGGGTGCGTCCTTCGAGCGTGCCGACGAGGCGGTCGCCCTCCTTGACGGGTCCAACGCCTGTTGGCGTGCCGGTAAAGATGAGGTCTCCCATTCTGAGGGAGAAGAATTGGGAAACGTAGGAGATGATCTTGTCGACGGAGAAAATCATCTGATTGGCTGTCGCCTCTTGGCGTCTATCTCCATTGACATCGAGGGAGAAATGGAGGTTGGCGACGGGAGGAAGGTCGGTGAGAGGAATCATTTGAGAGATTGCCGCAGAGTAGTCGAACCCTTTACAAATTTCCCAAGGGCGACCCTCCTTGACGAGCTTGTCTTGCAGGTCGCGGGCTGTGAAGTCGATGCCGAGACCCACCGCATCATAATATCGATGAGCGAACCGCTCTTCGATATGACGTCCGAGACGAGAGATGCGGAAGACGAGTTCCGTCTCATAGTCAAAGCGTTGCGCCCAGTCTGGGATGTAGAAAGGGTCATTGTTGCGCAGAAGGGCGGTGTCGGGCTTCAAGAAGATTGTCGGCTCGGCATTGGATGGCGTCATGCCTATCTCGTCGGCGTGGCGGGGGTAGTTGAGACCTACGCAGATTATTTTCATCGACGGAGGTTCTGGTCATTCATCCTGAGGCGTATGCCCGTGAGGACGCGTTTTGTGTCTTGAGGGAAATCGCCGTTCATGATCCACTCGAAGTAGCCGAGGTCGGAACGGAGAACTTGCTCGACGCTTTTACCCTTGTGCTTGCCGAAGTTGAAGACCTCGACGCCATTGTCGTCATAGACGATGCGTCCTGCCAAATCGACATTTCGTGTCATTTGAGAGAAAGCTGCGAGCCCCTTGACGTCTTTGGGCAGGTCGTTGTATCTGTCGAGCTGGGCGAGGAAGACATCGACGGTTGCCTCAGTGTCGGCATTTGCGCTATGGGCGCCTTCGAGATCTTTGTCGCAGTAGAATTTGTATGCCGCGGAGAGTGTCCTTTGCTCCTTTTTGTGGAAGATTACTTGGACGTCGATGAAATTGGCGCGGCGGAGGTCGACCTCGGTCATGCCTACGTTGAGGAACTCCTCGGCGAGCATGGGGATGTCGAACTTATTGCTGTTGAAGCCGCCGAGGTCGCAGCCCTCGATACGTTTTGCGATGTCGTGGGCGATGTCTTTGAAGAAAGGCTTGTCGGCCACGTCGGCATCGGTGATGCCATGAACATTTGAAGACTCGGGAGGAATGGGGATTCCCGGGTTGACGCGCTGGGTGTACTCCTCACGATGTCCGTCGGGGAACAACTTGACGAGTGAGATTTCTACGATGTGGTCATGTCCGATGTTGAGGCCTGTGGTTTCGAGGTCGAAGAAGACGATTGGACGTGAGAGCTGTATATTCATGGCGAGATAATTCTTAGGTTGTTAGAGGGCTTCGAGGAAGATGGAATTCTCGATAGGTGTGGCGTCGTAGGTGCGCTCGGAGACGACAATTGGTTGCTCGAAGTGTTTGACACCCTTCATGTCGATGGTCATGATGTATGAGCCAGGGTCGAGGACGACGACGAAAGAGTTGGTCCTCATGTTTATTCGCTCGATGGCGACGAGGTCGCCGTAGTCGTTGCGTATTTCGATACTTGGCTGTGCCGTTAACTCGATGGGCTTGCGTTTTGCGTCGCGGAGGGTGACCTTATATTTGACGATGGCGGACGTCGGGAGGACGTGGTCGAAGAGGATGGCGTAGATATCGCGGCCGCCCATGCTGTCGGCTCTGAAGAGGGAGACGTAGGCATAACGATTGTCTGGGGTGAAAGAGATCGTCATGTTGTCGTAGGTGTCGTTGATGGGGTAGGGGAGCTGGACGGGTTTGCCCCATTCATTGCGGCGGAAATCGAAATCGGAGTAGAATATGTCGTAGCCGCCCATTGTGCCTTCGCGGTTGGAGGCGAAGTAGAGTCGCGTGCCATTGTTTGCGATGTAGGGGTAGTTCTCATCGAAATCTTCTCGGTTCACGAGACCTGGAATTGGGCGAGGTTTCATCCAATTGCCATTGTAGGAGCGGATGGAGTAGAAGATGTCGAGATCGCCGTAGTCGTTGGTGGCGGAGAAGTAGAGCGTATCGCCAGTGGGGGAGAGGCAACCTGCGACCTCGCTACCAGGCATATTTATTGGGGATGGCATTTTCTCTGCCTCGGAGCAGCGACCGCCGGTTGAGTAGCGAGTCGTATTGAGGGTGAAGTTGGAGCCTGAATTATTGGTACAGAAGAAGAAACCATCGGGGGTGGGGCCAGTTGGATACTCGTCGGCGAGGGAGTTGATGGTAGATACTTTTTTAGCCGGGCTCCAAGAGAGTGCCGTCTGGTCAGAAGACTTGACATTGAAGACTGTTATCACGGCATCGCGGTCGAACTTGTCATCGCATGAGAAGACGAGGCTGTGCCCATCATTAATGATATATGGGTTTATCTCGTTGTTGCGAGTGTTGATGACATCTCCGAGGTTGATTATGGGGTTGCGGAGGGTGTCTTTGAGCATCCGTCGGGCGTTGCGAATCCATGAGTTGAGGAGGTCGGCATCGATGATATCTTGTTCGCTTGTTGCCCTGACCATGAAAGAGTCGAGGCGTTGGAGCGCGATGTCGAAATCGTGGGCGTGGTAGTGCGCCTCGGCGGACATGAAGTACGCCTCGGCATCTTCTGGTTCGAACTGGAGGTAGAGATCGGCAAAATAACGTGCGGTGTCGCGCAGCATCTCGGAGCTTAGGATGGACTCGGTTATGCGCTTGAGCATAGCGGGGTTCGCCTTGTTGGAGGGGTTCGAGTGGAAAACCTTGAGGTATCGCTCTGTGGCCTTTTCGAAGCAATGTGACTTGAAGAGCTCGTCGGCTTTCTTGTCGATCTGCTGCGCGGAGGCGAAGGGCGAGGTCAACAAGAGAAGTGCCGCGAAGGCGAAAAGGAATGATTTAGTTATACGGATCATTGCTAAGCTCTTGTGCGTTGATGTTATTTATAGACGGGAGATTACGGCGCCGAGGTCGGAGAGACGCTTGTCGATGTACTGGTATCCGCGATCGATTTGCTCGATATTGTGGATTGTGCTGGTGCCTTGGGCAGACAGGGCGGCTATGAGCAAGGCGACGCCGGCTCGGATGTCGGGGGAGGTCATTGTCGTTCCGCGCAGTTGCGTCTCACGGTCGAGACCTATGACTGTGGCGCGGTGGGGGTCGCAGAGAATGATTTTGGCGCCCATGTCGATGAGCTTATCGACGAAGAAGAGACGGCTCTCGAACATCTTTTGATGGATGAGGACGCTTCCTCGGGCTTGCGTGGCGACGACGAGGAAGACGCTGAGGAGGTCAGGAGTGAGGCCAGGCCAAGGGGCGTCGGCGACGGTCATTATGGAGCCATCGATGAAAGAGTCGATGGTGTAGTGCTTTTGAGAGGGAATGCGGATGTCGTCGCCATTGATTTCCATCTCGATGCCCATACGTTGGAAGGCGAGAGGGATGATGCCGAGTTGCTCGACTCCGGCGTTGCGGATGGTGACGTCGCCAGCCGTCATGGCTGCCATGCCGATGAAAGAGCCTACCTCGATCATGTCTGGCCATATGTGGTGTTGGCAGCCCCCGAGAGAGTCAACGCCCGTTATTGTCAGTAGATTGGAGCCGATGCCATTAATCTTTGCGCCCATGGAGACGAGCATCTTGCAGAGTTGCTGGAGATATGGCTCGCAGGCGGCGTTGTAGATGGTAGTCGTGCCCTTTGCCATGACGGCAGCCATGAGCGTATTGGCGGTGCCTGTGACGGAGGCCTCGTCGAGCAGGATATACGTGCCGCGAAGGTCGTCGGCTGAGACGGAGTAGAAGAACTGCCCGAAGTCGAAATCGAACTTGGCACCCAGCTTGGAGAAGCCGTAGAAGTGGGTGTCGAGCCTACGGCGTCCGATCTTGTCGCCGCCGGGCTTAGGGAAGTAGGCTTTGCCGAAGCGAGCGAGAAGCGGGCCCATGATCATGATGGAGCCGCGGAGGGCTGAGGCGCGTCGTTTGAAATCGTCGGTCTGGAGATAATCGAGGCTGACGTTTTCTGCTTGGAAGTGGCATTTGTGTCGACCCTCGCGCCAAACTTTGACGCCCATGCAGCCGAGGAGGTCGATGAGGTTATTGACGTCGAGGATGTCGGGGATGTTGTCGATGACGACCTCCTCTTTTGTGAGCAGTGTGGCGCAGAGGACTTGTAGAGCCTCGTTTTTTGCGCCTTGTGGAGTTATGGAGCCGTTGAGCGGATGTCCGCCCTCGATAATGAATGTTCCGCTCATTGGATATGGTGTGGGGAATGGAGAGTAAAGGGATAGGGATTAGTATCTTTTTTTATTGCGGTTGAAGCGGAAGGAGCCGCCACCTTGCTGTTTGCCGTTTTGTCGGTTTTGCCCGAAGTGGAAACGTTTTTGCCTTCCGCCTTGGTAGCCGCCCTGTTGGTATCGGTCGCCCCATTGCTGGCGAGGGTGGAGTGTCTGGTCATCTGGCAGAGCGTCCATGAGCTCCTCGAAAGAGTATCGGAGCTGCCCGTCGGTAAGTTCGGCGATGTCGTTGGCGACGCGCTCTTCGACGTTGCTGTCCTTGCCGTTTTGGAGGATGAGACGTTTCATGTAGAGGGCCGTGAGTGCGGTTGTCGCCATTCTCTCCTCTTCGGAATTGGCGTTGACGGCAGAGCGCAGCATGTTTTGAACCATGATGCCGTATGAGCGGAGGCGGATGCGGGTCATGGGGTAGGGGATGTGGACTTGTGGGGCGACGGTGGCCTCTTGGCGTTGTGGGAGAGGGAATGGGGAGTCGACGTCGAGACGAAATCCTGACATCATAGCGACGTTGTCCCATACCTTTTGGAGGTAGTTGGCGTCGTTCTTCAGCTGAGGGAAGAGAGTGAGGATGACGCTCACGATGGTAGCTGCGCAGCGAGTTCTCTCGTCACGGTCTTCGATGGTGAGTGCATAGTCGACCATCTGTTGTATGTTGCGCCCGTATTCGGGCATTGGTAGTCTCTCTCGGGAGGTATTGTAATCCATCAGTTTAAGTGTAAGCCGCGAAAGAAGCGGTGTGTATGCAAAAATACGCAAAAGTGGTTGATTTAGCAACTGTTGGGTTTGGAGAGTGACTCCAAGAAGGAGGGAAAAGTGGAAGTAAACAGAGGCGTCGTGTTGTTGGAGTTAGAACGTAAAAGACTATCTTTGTGGGTATAAACGAAAAAATAAAACAAAATGTGGATTATTTGTGCCGACCTTGAGGGCGTGTTCGTACCCGAGATATGGGTCAATGTAGCGAAGAAGACTGGCATTGAGGAGCTTAAGCTCACGACCAGGGACATCAAGGACTACGACGAGCTGATGAAGATGCGCTTACGGATACTTGACGAGCATCATTTGACGCTTCATGATATCCAGGAAGTCATTGGCACGCTTGATCCGCTGCCTGGGGCGTTGGAGTTTGTGCGCGAGATACGCAAGTTGGCACGATTTGCCATTGTGAGTGACACCTTTGTAGAATTTGCGCAGCCGCTCATGGACAAGCTTGAGAACCCATTCTTGCTGTGCCACAGCCTTGAGACTGACGCCAATGGACGCATTACGAACTATAAACTTCGCCAGCCGGACCCGAAGCGCAAGACAGTCGAGGCGTTTAAGAGCTTGAAGTATGACGTCGTGGCATTTGGCGACTCGTATAACGACGTAACGATGCTTGAGGCTGCCGACAAGGGAATCTTGTTCTGCCCACCCGACAACGTAAAGGCGGACTATCCGCAGTATCCTGTCGTGACGGACATCAACGAGCTGAAAAAGAGGCTTGTAGAGATAGTCTCCAAGTAAGGCAGTCTGGCTTCGAAACTCTCCCCACCCAATTCTCCCCCCAACTAACTAAATTCCAATAGCAATGAGGCGTGACGATGAAAAAGTCAGAGCCGTGGCGGCCGTATTGGTCGTGGTGGCGATGCTCGTCTGGTGGCGAGAGTCTGGCTGCGACAGAGTCCTTTTCCCTGAGGTCGGCGCATTGAGCGTCGGTCTGCTCCTGAAAGACAAGCGAGTGTGGCGCACGGGTAAGATTATGTGCTTGTGTGTCATGACATTGGCTGCCGTCGTGGGCGTCGGGGCTGAGATTTTAGTTGGTTGTCATGGCATATTGCTGTCGTCGCTTGCGGCGTTTGTGGTTACGGGCTTGATGCTCGTGACGTTGCGGACGCAGCTCACCCCGGCATTGGCTACGGCCTTGTTGCCCACAGTCGTGGGAATTGGTACGTGGGACTATGTGGGATATGTGGCGTTGATGGTGGCTGTGGTTCTCATCGTGCAGTGGCTATTGGAAGTCACGGGACAGAGGAGCTACCGCATGCCGATGGTGATGAGCAGGGCTGGGAGTGACGAGGTGTTCAGATTTCGGGACTTGGGACTGCTGACATTGTGCGCTGTGCCGTTGTGCGCGGCGGCGTGGCTGACAGGGTGGCATTACCTTATCGCGCCTCCTATACTTGTGACGATGGTCGAGTTCTCGTATGGCGGGAGCGGCTTCAGGCGTAGGGCATGGCAGGTGCTGTTCATGCTGCTGTATGGCGCAGGAGCAGGTGCGGCTTTCGTGGTGATATGTGGCTCCTTGGGATTTGGGATGGGCGTTGCGGGACTGTGTATCGTCGCAGCCGTAATGTTCTTATTCTCAGTTTTCAAGAAAAGTTACGCACCTGCATTCTCGGTAGCATTGCTGTCGTTGCTTGTCGGGAGTGAGGACATTTGGATCTTCCCTATACAGGTGGCATTGGGCGGCGCGTATGTCATTGTGGCATCGAGCGTTCCGACACTTGTGGCAAGGAGAGGTTAGGCACCGACCCTTAGGAATAAGAATAAAGACGCCGTGGCGACTCTACTTAGAAGAGTGCCGCGGCGTCGATCGTTATATCATCTTTAGGGACTAAATCCCAGTTGAAGGCGGCAACGAAAGCGTCGAGAGACATTGGCGCCCAATGATCTTGGAGCTTGACGACCCAAGCCATGAGGCCGATAAGCTCTTCGGGTTTGAGCTTCTCGCGAATCTTATCCATGGCGAGGGAGCGGTCTCGCTTGCTGAGGCGTGCGCCGTCGGGGGACAGGAGTAGCGGGAAGTGGCAATATCGGGGTGCGTCGTAGCCGAGAGCGTGGAGTAGGAAAGATTGCTCGTGGCTGGCGGGAAGCAGGTCTCGTCCGCGGACAACCTCATTGACACCCATGAGTGCATCGTCGGTCACGACGGCGAGTTGGTAGGCGAAATTGCCGTCGGCGCGTCGGAGGATGAAGTCTCCACGATCTGTGGCGAGATTGGCGGATTGAGGACCATAGTGGCCATCGACGAACGAAGAGACCGCATTGGGAAGCTTGAGACGCCAAGCGGGATTGCGAGAGAGACGCAGTTCTGCCTTTTGCGACTCGGAGAGATTGAGACACGTGCGGGCGTAGATGGTATGACCATCGGAGGCGTGGGGCGCAGAGGCTGCCGTAAGGTCTTGGCGACGGCAGAAGCACTCGTAGGTCAGCCCTTGTGAGTGGAGAACGTCGAAAGCACGGGAGTATATGTCGTCGCGCAGGCTCTGGTAGTAAGGACCATGACCGCCATCGGAGGAAGCTCCAGGCCCCTCATCGGGTTGCAGCCCAAGCCATAGGAGATCGTCGACAATCTGACTGGAGAACTCGGGACGGCATCGTTGGCGGTCGAGATCCTCGATACGGAGAATCCACTTGCCCCCTTGGCTTTTGGCGGAGGCATAGCTCATGAGGGCTGCGAAGATGTTGCCCAGATGCATGCGACCGCTCGGGGATGGAGCGAAACGACCTGTTACGCCAGACATGAGGGGAGTTTAGGCATTGCGCTCAGCGCGCGTCTCGACAGTCGTGGTGAGTTTGTTGGCCTCGAGCTCTTGGTTTATGGTGCGGTTTCGTACGATGTCCATGGCGAGGTATATTGCTTCGCGCATGGAAGTGGGGTCTGCCTTGTCGAGACCGGCGATATCGTAGGCCGTGCCGTGGTCGGGGGACGTGCGGACGATGGGGAGACCTGCCGTGAAGTTGACGCCTGAGGTGAAAGCGAGAGCCTTGAATGGGGCGAGGCCTTGGTCGTGGTACATTGCGAGGATGGCGTCGAACTTGCCGAGCGCGTCGGAGCCGAAGAGACCGTCGGCTGGGTAGGGACCCATGGCGCAGATGCCTTCAGATTGGGCCTGCTCGATGGCTGGGCCAATGATTGTCTCCTCCTCTTCACCGAGCAGACCATGGTCGCCAGAGTGGGGGTTGAGCCCGAGGACGGCGATGCGAGGACCGTCGATGTTGAAATCTTGGCGAAGCGAGCGGTTGAGGATGCGGAGCTTGCTAAGAATCTTATCCTTGGTGATGTATTGAGCTACTTGACAGATGGGCACATGACCGGCGACGACGCCTACGCGGAGCTTGCCTGCGACGAGGAGCATGAGTGCGGGAGCCTGTGCGGCTTGCTCGAGATACTCGGTGTGCCCGGGGAAGTGGAAGTTCTCGTTTTGGATATTCTTCTTGTTGATTGGAGCAGTGACGATGGCGTCGATTTTGCCGTCGCTGAGGTCGTGCACAGCGGCTTGGAGGGCTTCGAAGGCTGCCATGCCGGCTGCCTCTGTGGATTTGCCGAGTTCTACCTTGATATTGTCATCGCCGCAGGTGAGGATGTTGATACGCTTAGGGTGCGCCTCGTCGGGGGTGTTGATGTTGTTGAGGCTGAACTGCGCGACATTGAGGGCCTTGCGGTGGTAGGCGGCCGCTTTGGGAGATCCGTAGATGATGGGGACGAAGTCTTCGATAATCTCCATGTCTTGGAGGGCTTTCATGATGACCTCGTAGCCGATGCCATTCACGTCGCCCTGGGTTATGCCAATTTTCATGATAGAAAGAGTCAAATTATTATTTCTCGGTCAGGTTGAGGGTGTACATTATGGCCTCGAGTGACCTTATGTGGTTTCTTTTTTGCTCGCGGGAGGGGTAGAAGACGTAGCCGTCGGTGACGATTACTCGTTGCTCATCCTCGTCGACAACGGCGCGGAGGAGGAAAGGACCGCCCATGGCAGCACCGTCCATGCGCCAAAGACCTCGTATCTCGCTGACGTAGTGACCTTTGTAGGAACCTTGCTGGAAGACGATCTCGTCGTCGAGTGGATCCCGTCGCTCGGTGCACATGACAGAGTTGTGCGGACCACCGATGTTGGCACGAAGAACAACGTCGCGTCGGTTTAGTAGGCTTTCGCGGCTTACGCATTCGGGGCCTGTGTAGGGGAAGGTGTAGATGACAAGACCATCTTGGTATTCGCGGGTATCGCATATGAACCAAGAGATAGAATCTTGGCATGCGGGGCGGCACTTATCGTACTCGTTGGGAATGCTGATGGAAACGCCCCATCGTTTGTCGACCTCGGACATGAGTTTGGCGTTGACGTGCTTGGTGTAGTAGGCGATGAGGCGGTCGCGTTCGGCCTTGACGAAGAAAGAGATTACGCGGATGTGGTTGCGTCGGAGAACGTCGGCGGCGCGTTGCGCAGTAGCTGCCTTGAGGTGCATGACGGCTTGTGGCTGTGCCCAAGCGTCGCGAGAGAATGTGACAGTGTCGGAGGAGACGGTGTCGGCGATGTTGACAATTATGAGGTTGCGGAGCTTGTGCATCTCGTAGTCGAACATAGGCGGAGCAACGGTGTGCATCTCGAAGACGGGTTCGTCAGTCGGGAGACCCACGTAGGTTGCCCCGAGCATGTCGCGGAGGTAGATTCCTGCGGTATCGGCTTTCTGGCGGTCGTTGATGACGACGAGAATCTCGCCGGCCTTACCCGTGATTTGCGGTTTAAAGGTATCATCGATGGTCTTTTTGCAGCTTGTCAGGCAGCAAACGGCGACCAAGAGTAGCGATAGGAAGATAGAGAATCGCATATTCGTTGTAAGATTATTACTTCATTGCAAGTTCATCGACGACGAAGAAATAGGGGGATATTTCGCGGTCGTATATGATGGTTAGACGTTGACCTATTTTTATGTCTTTAGACTCCATGTTGTTCCACGCCATGATCTGATCGACCGTAAGGTGGTATCGCATGGCGATCTTGTGGAGATATTCACCTTTCTCGACGACGTGGGTTATGGTGTCGCGTCGGATGATGACGTTGCCGAAATAGCCAGCGAGATCGGGTGCTGCATCGGGGTGGAGTTGGCGCTCGTTGCGGAGAAAACGTGGGATGTTGTCTCGGGGAAGCGTCAGTCGGCGCGGAGTATCGTCGTAGGGGATGAAGTCTTTGACATACTGAGGGTTGAGTTGTTGAAGGACTTCACGTTTGACACCTGACGCTCGACTTATCTGGTCGAACGAGAGAGGCATGTTGACGTAGACGGTATCGACATCAGCGAGGGTGAATGCAGGGATCGCCGGAGTCACATTGTGCTGCCGATAATAGTTCATCACGTAGTTGACGGCGATGAAGGCGGGAACGTAGGAACGCATCTCGGGGGTGAGATATTGGCTCAGTTCCCAGAACGACTTCTTGCCACCACCTGCGCGCTGGAGAGCCTTTTGGACTTGACCGAGACCGCCATTGTATGCAGCGAGAGCGAGTTGCCAGTCTCCGAGATTTTGGTAGAGATACTTCAGGTAACGGCAAGCGGCGTCGGTGCTCTTGCGGACATCGCATCGGTCGTCCTCGTAGCTTGAGACGTTGAGATCCATCATCAGACCGGCGTGATAGAGAAACTGCCAGAGACCCATGGCGCCAGACTTGGATTTTGCTTTTGGATCGAGTGCGCTCTCGATGACCGCGAGATACTTTAGCTCTTGGGGGAGATTGTACTTGCTGAGATACTCCTCGAAAATGGGGAAATAGAGCTCGGCACGGCCAAGGATGTTGGCGAGGTGGTCTCGTCGGCGTGCGAGGTAGACGTCGATGTAGGCGCGGACCTGAGTGTTGTATTCGAGGGTTATTGGGCTTTGCTGGTCGAGCTTCTCCATGCGTCGGGCGTAGATGTAGTCTGGCACTTGAGGATTGGTGCCGAGACCTTGCGCAGAGGTGGAGAGAGGCGAGAGAAGAGACAACAGCAGGGCGACAGGCAGCGCGATGCGCCAAGGAAGCCAATCGAAAGAAGCCCTGCGGGTCATGGTAGGGGACTTTTTATTTGAAGATTGCTCGGAAGACGTCAGCGCCATTGGCGTAGAGGACGAGAGCGAGCAGCAGAATCATGCCGACGGTCTGAGCGACCTCGAGAACCTTGTCGCTGACCTTGCGACCCGTGATGACCTCGATGAGGAGGAAGAGGACGTGGCCGCCGTCGAGAGCCGGGATTGGGAGAATGTTCATGACGGCGAGGATGATGGCGAGGAAGGCCGTGTTGAACCAGAAAGCTTGCCAATTCCAGTGACCGGGGAACATTTTGGCGATTGTGCCGAAGCCTCCGACCTTGGTCGCTCCCTCGCGAGTGAAGAGCATGGGGAGCTGGCGGCAGTAGTTGACGAGAAGCTCTTTACCCTTGATGATGCCGGCAGGAATGGCTTCGAAGAGCCCATAGGTGCGGGTCTTGGTTTGGAACCATCGTGACGGGTTGCATAGGAGGAAGCCGAGGCGACCGTCGGAGCCTACATTGGCTGTGAGAGTGTCAACATCGCCCGACTGACGTACGACAACGAGTTGGGCTGCTTGGTCTTTGAGGCTGTCGAGGACGGTGGTAAACTGGCTGAATGAGGGGTTTGCGACATTGCCAGCCATGATGATAGAGTCGCCCTTGGCGAGACCGCATTGCTCGGCCAGGCTTCCTGGGAGGATGGAGTCGACGACGACGGGGGTGCGGAAGGCGAAGAGGGCTTGGTTGCCGTCTCCTTTGAGGATTGTGCGGAAGAACTCGTGTGGGAGCGTGATGCTCTGGTTGGCGCCGTCGCGGACGATGTCAACGGAGCATTGGTCGTCGAAGATAATGGGGTTTGCGACATCCTTGTATGTCTCGCATGGAGTGCCATTGACACCGACGATGTAGTCGCCATCTTGGAAGCCGACGGACTTCAGAGCATCGCCGAACTCGAAACCGTAGCGAGCCTCGGAGAGCGGAAGGTAGGTGTCGCCGTAGGAGAATGCGAGAAGCCAGAAAATAATAGGCGCGGTAAGGAGATTGACGAGGACGCCACCGAGCATGACGAGAAGACGTTGCCATGCAGGCTTGGCGCGGAACTCCCAAGGTTGGACAGGCTGCTTGAGCTGATCTGTGTCCATTGACTCGTCGACCATGCCGGCTATTTTGACGTAGCCTCCGAGAGGCACCCATCCGATGCCGTACTCGGTCTCGCCTTTTTTGAACTTGAAGAGAGAGAACCATGGGTCGAAAAAGAGGTAGAACTTCTCGACCTTGATGCCGAAGAGTTTGGCGAAGGCGAAGTGTCCGGCCTCGTGTGTGACGACCAATATTGAGAGGCTCAGCAGGAGCTGAAGAACGATGACGAGTATGTCCATTGTTTATTTTGAGCGTGTTGCGCGACAATGCGCAATCATGCAAAGATAGCTAAAAATAATGGGAACAGGGCGATAAAGGGGGGTAAGGTGGTTAGTCGTCGATGGCGACTTTGGCGAGACCGCCCTCGCTGGTTTCCTTGTAGACTGAAGGGAGGTCGTGGCCCGTCTGTTTCATTACCTCAACGACGTGGTCGAAAGAGACTCGGTGGCGCCCGTCGGAGAATGTGGAATAGAGATTAACGTCGAGAGCACGTGCCGCGGCGTAGGCATTGCGCTCGATGCAAGGGATCTGTACCATTCCGCAGATGGGGTCGCAAGTCATGCCGAGGTGGTGTTCGAGCCCCATCTCGGCGGCATACTCGATTTGTGTTGTGCTGCCGCCGAAGAGTTGGTTGGCCGCGGCTGCCGCCATGGCGCAAGCAACGCCCACCTCGCCTTGGCAGCCGACTTCGGCGCCAGCGATGGAGGCATTCTCCTTGACGATGCTGCCGATGAGACCTGCCGTGGCGAGTGCGCGGAGGATACGTTTGTCAGAAAATTCGCGTGTCACGGCCAGGTGGTAGAGGACGGCAGGAATGACTCCGCAAGAGCCGCATGTTGGTGCCGTGACGATGCGTCCGCCACCTGCGTTCTCCTCGCTGACGGCCAGAGCGTAGGCGAAGACGAGACCGCGGCTTTGGAGGCTTGGTTTTGAGCCGCTTGAGCGGTAATAGTAGGCTGCGGCTTTGCGGCGCAAGTGGAGCGGGCCAGGAAGGACGCCCTCGTTTTCGAGACCGTTGTGGATGGCGGTCTTCATGGCATCCCACACCTCGGCGAGGTAATCCCACACGTCGCTCTCCTCATATTGGTTGACATACTCCCAGTAGCTTTTGCCAGTGTGGCTGCACCAGTGGATGATGTCCGTCATGTGGGTAAGTGGGTAGATGTCGGCTGGTTGCCACTCGCCGCCGGCTTGTGAGCCGTCGCTCAGGGCTCCTCCGCCGATGCTGTATACCCGCCAAGAGGCAATCTCGGCATTGTTGACATCGAACGCCTTGAAATCCATGCCGTTAGTATGGAAAGGCAGGACGATTTCGGAGTGCCAGAGGATGTCTGTTGGTGCAATTGGGGCGAGAACGTCGAGTATGGCGCGGTCGGTAAGGTGGCCTCGGCCCGTGGCTGCGAGGCTGCCGTAGAGCGTTACCTCGTAGCGTGCGGCTGCCGGGTGTCTCTCGGCGAAAATTTCGGCTGCTCGGCGCGGTCCCATGGTGTGGCTGCTGGAAGGACCGTTGCCGATACGATATATCTCTTTGATGCTTTTCATTCCGGTATGTTCGTTGGTTGCGCGAATATACTTAGAAAGCCTCGCGAATGTTGAAATATAACGCTTTATCGCCTCGACTTGAGATGCCTCCGTCGAGCCTAAGGTTGAGACCCTTGCCGGGGAAAACAGCGAGGCGTAGACCTGCGCCACACATCAGGTGTAAGTTGCTGAAAATGTTGTCCCAACGATTGCCGACATTGCCTGCCGCTCCGAAGAGAGTGCCGCCGACGCGCCAGAATAGTGGAGCTCGGAGCTCGGCTTGGGCGAGCCATGCCGCATTGTCTATGTACTTGAGATTGTGACCAATGGCGCGGCCGAGCCTTGTGCCACCGCACGTGGCGAGCTTAGGGAAGGGGGTGTCGCCCCAGCGGAGGTCGGCATAGGCTTGGAGCGCGAGGACGAGGCGGTCGGAACGGAAGCCGAGGTATCGTCGGGCATCGAGCGTTGCGGAGCCGAAAGCATGGCCATGACCGGCTATCTTGCCGTAGCCCAGGAATTTGAGACGCACGTAGGAGCCGCTTGTCGGCCACAAGGTGTTATTGCGCGAGTCGAAGCCGAAAGTTGCGCCGAGACCGAAATTGGAGCCGTCGCCATCGGAAGCGAGATGGTTGGCGAGAGAAGAATCGGAAGGGGCGGCGTCGATGTTAGAAAAAGAGTAGCGGTCGAAATCGGCAGTCACGCCAATGCGCCATGGAGACGAGGCTCCAATGCCTTTGAGCAGCTCGGCAGTAAACATCTGTCGGCTGAAATCGTAGTTGGCTACAGAATGCTTATTGCGCTGATTGCCAACATTGTATAGATTGTCGGGTTGGCGTTGGGCTTCGAATTTGGCGGTGAGGTCCAGCCGATGGTTGAAATAGACATCGGCATCGCATTGAACCTCGAACATACGTTTGGTGGAGACGAGAGCGGAGGGGGTGATGGTGGCGGGTTTGGGCAAGCGAGAGGATCGGATTTGGAGCATTGGCATGATGCCTATGGCGAAACCAGAGCGCGAAGAATAGGATGCGGCAGGATAGAGGGCGAGCGACCAGTAGGAGCGGTCGATAGTGAGAGCGTCGAGGACAGACTCCGCCACATTTATGACACCATTGGCTGCACGGAGCGGGAGGCTCATCTTGACAGAGTCGGGTTCTTGCCCTTGCGCCATCGACAGAGTGGGGACGAGGAGCGCAAGGAAAAAGGCGAGATGTCGTAAAAGATTGGCCATCAGATTAATAGTACCCTTGGTCGATGAGGATGACGACATTCTCGAGATTCTTGTCCTCGCCTTGCGGGTCGTACTCGGTTTTTAGATTAGAGCCGAAAATGCGTGCGATGCCTTGCCACCAGAAAGCTTTGAAACGACCTTTGAGCATGCGGATCAGCTCATAACTCGTGGTGCCAGTCTCGCGGTCGACGAGTTTTATGAGGATGCGTCCTTGGGTGACAGTGAGGTGCTTGAGAGGCTGCTCGTACTTCTTGAAGAGATCTTTCTCCTTGCGGTCGAGAAAATCCTCGCGCGCCTTGTCTGTCGTGATGACGGCGAGGCTGTCATTTATGACCTTTAGCTCGCGAGCTATGAGGCGAGCGTAGGGGAGAGCTTTTTTGACATTGTAGATGTAGCGCGTCCACTTGCGTTGCTGTCTTTTGTTCTTGAACTTGGCGCGGGCGTAGACGCGCACCTCGCCGAGGCGAACATCGGGGATTGTGTCACCGTTGACGACATGCGCTCGGGCGAAGATGTTGCGATTTTGCGACTGCGCATGAACCTCGTGCCCTACTGAAAAGATGGACATGAACAAGAGGAAGAGGACGAGGGCGCGGAACATGAAGAGATATTATAAGCACTCGGCGAACGACTTGAGCGTGGCGATCTCGTCGGGCCATCGGGACTCGTCGGGTGTCTCGAGAATAAGAGGGATGTTGTCGGTTCGCGGGTCTTGGATGATGCGTCGGAACGTGTCGATGCCGATGGTGCCGTCGCCGAGAGGGGCGTGGCGGTCGACCTTTGAGGCGAGCGGCTTCATGCAGTCGTTGAGGTGCATTCCGCGGAGATATTGGGCTCCGATGAGGGAGTCGAACTCATTCCAAAAAGCGTCGTAGCCTTCGGGAGAGGCTATGTCGTAGCCTGCGGCGAAAGTGTGGCAGGTGTCGATGCATACGCCGACGCGGCTCTTATCTGTCACGCGGTCAATGATATGGGCTATGTGCCAAAGGGCGAAGCCCATATTGCTGCCTTGCCCGGCCGTGTTCTCGATGACGGCTGTGACGCCATCGGTCTCGCTGAGAACGATGTTGAGGCTCTCGGCGATTAGGTCCAGGCACTTCTCGGGCTCGACCTCATTGAGGTGACTTCCCGGATGGAGGTTGAGCATGGTGAGACCGAGAGCTTGGCATCGGCGCGCCTCGTGGATGAAAGAGTTGACGGACTTGAGGCGTTTCTCGTTGTCGGGGTTGCCGAGATTGATAAGGTAGCTGTCGTGAGGGAGGATTTGCGCGGGCGAGTAGCCGCACTCTTGACAATTGGCTTTGAAGGCGTTAATCTCGACGGACTCGAGATCTTTGGCGAGCCATTGGCGTTGGTTCTTAGTGAAAAGGGCGAAAGCCGTGGCGCCGATAGCCTTGGCGTTGAGAGGTGCGTTTTGGACGCCGCCGCTGGCGCTGACGTGAGCTCCGATATATTTCATTGTCGATATTCTGTTGTGATGGTTGTTATTCAAAGGTAATATAAAAAGCGACGTGGCTGGCTATGAGGTTGCAAAAGAGGCGCAAGGCGAACAAAAGACAAGTATTTAAAAAATAATGAACACTAAAGAGCGTGAAAACTATAAATACTATTTGAGTTTTGTGGTAACTTTGTGTTCTGCAACAATAAAGACACTCAGCATGAAAAAAAGAGAAGCGTCGTGGGCTGTGCTATTGGCTTTGGCATTGACCTCGTGCGACGCATTCGACTATCACCCATATTGTGTGGACATAAGTGGTCGGACAGGGATTAACGACAGCAATATCAAAGAGATAGAGAGAGAGACTCAAGGACGGACGAGTTTCAGGTTCGCCTTCGTGTCGGACACGCAGAGGTGGTATGACGAGACAGAGGCGTTGGTTGCGGACATCAACGGACGCGAGGGCATAGACTTCGTTGTTCATGGTGGCGACCTGACGGACTTTGGCGTAAACCAGGAATTTCTTTGGCAGCGAGACATATTTGAGGACTTGGACGTCCCGTATGTGGCGATTATTGGAAATCACGATTGCTTAGGCACAGGGAAACAGACATACGGGAAGGTGTGGGGAGAGCTGAACTTCGCATTCTCGGCGGGAGACGTGCGCTTCGTGTGCATGAACACCAACGCATTGGAGTTTGACTATTCGACCCCCGTGCCTGACATGTCATTCATTAAGAGCGAGATAAAAAACTACCCAGAAGAATGTAGGCGGACGATAGTCGTGGGGCATTGCATGCCGTATGACGACCCGTTTAACGACAATATGGCGGAATACTACCATTACTATGTCAAACAATTTCCCGGCGTAATGTTCCACCTCAGCGGACATGTCCACAGTTTTGAAGTACGCGAGCCCTTTGACGACGGCTTCATATATTACACCACGACATGCATGAAAGACCGCGCATATATGATATTCACAATCACTGACGACGGATATAGCTATGAGACAGTCACTTTTTAGGTTTTGCGCACTCGTGTTGGGGCTTATTGCCATCAATGCACAAGGACAGGTGGACACTGTCGGAACATCGAGATACGACAAGCACATAACAAAATATACCAATTACCATACCGCCTTGATACCCAAATATATAAAGACTCAATTTGCAGGAAGCATAGGCATGGTGTCGGTCGGATTTGGATGGGATTATGGGAAAAACAGGCGTTGGGAGACGGACTTCTTGGTTGGACTCGTCCCGCGACTGGAGAGCAACAGGGCGAAGATGACATTCACGTTGCGCGAGAACCTTGTCCCGTGGGACGTGGCGATTGGGCGGTCGCCGATAAGTTTTTCGCCATTAAGGGCGTCGGCGGGCGTGAACGCCATAATTGGTCACGAGTTCTGGCCCAAGAACCCGGAGCGATACCCCGAGGGGTATTATTTCTTCTCGACGAAATTTCAGTTCGTGGCGGGATTTGGTCAACAGTGGACGCTCAACATAGGAGACGAGCATCGTCATCTGTGGAAATCGATAGGCGTGTTTTACGACCTGTCGACGAATGATAAATATGTATTAAGCGGATTTGGCAACAAAAGGGTGGGCTTCTTTGATGTGTTTCACCTTGACATAGGGGTCAAGTTGCTGATACTCTGAACATCTTTATTTACCTTTATCGCCGATAAAAACAGACAATAGACGACAAAAGATGATAGAAAGATACAAACAGAGAATCAGTGAGCGTTTTTTCCTGCCTATCCAGCAGTTCATGAAGCAAGAGAAGGCTGGCGGCATAGTCTTGGGCCTGTCGGTCGTAGTGGCATTGGTGATAGCCAATTCGCCGATGCGCGAGGCGTGGGCTCACATATTTGAGCAGCACTTCGGATTCGTATTTGGAGGAAAGACCTACTTCGACTTCAGCCTTGAGCACTGGATCAACGACGGATTGATGTCGTTGTTCTTCTTCGTCGTGGGCTTGGAGCTGAAGCGCGAGTTTATCAGTGGCGAGCTGAGGGAGGTGAAGAAGGTGCTGTTGCCCATTGGGGCGGCGATATTCGGCATGGTCGTGCCGTCGGTTATATACCTGGTGTTCAACCATGGAACGGAAGCCGCAGGCGGATGGGGAATCCCGATGGCGACGGACATAGCCTTCGCATTGGCCGTGATATACATGTTGGGCTCACGTGTGCCGTTGGCCGTCAAAGTGTTCCTTACGACTTTGGCCATAGTGGACGACATAGGATCGGTTCTCGTGATAGCGTTTTTCTACACGTCGAGCATATCGGTGTCTGACTTGCTCACGGGATTTGGATTTTTGCTCTTGATGTTTGGCGCGAACAAGATGGGCGTCAAAAACATATGGTTCTACGCTATCGTAGCGATTGTCGGAGTATGGGCGTCGTTCCTTGTCTCTGGCATCCATGCGACGATATCGGCCGTGCTTGCGGCCTTCATGATACCAGCTGACGCGGCACTCTCGGAGAAGGACTTCTTGGCTCGCATGCGCGGTCATCATGATGAATTTGAGGAGGCTGATGGCAACGAGTTCCCGACCCTTGAAGACGAGCAGCTGCATATCGTGGCATCTGTGCGTCGTGACGCCACACGTGCCATGCCGCCATTGCAGAGATTGGAGCATACGTTGCACCCGTTCGTATCGTTTGTCATCATGCCAATCTTCGCACTCAGCAACGCTGGCGTAACGTTCATCGGCATGGACGTGGCGAGCGTGGCGGATGGAGGCGTGGCCATCGGCGTCATGCTGGGCCTCTTGCTTGGCAAGCCGATAGGAGTCGTCTTGTCGGTTATGCTGATGGAGCGGATGGGCATAGGGCGAATGCCAGACGGGATGACGCGTCGCCATTTGCTTGGCGTTGGATTCTTGGCGTCGATAGGCTTCACGATGTCGATGTTTGTCACGACGTTGGCGTTTTCAGACCCCATGGCGCACGTGCAGGCGAAGGTTGGAATCTTGGCAGCATCGGTCATTGGCGGGCTTGTTGGATACGCGATATTGAGCCGATGCGGAAATAAGGCGTAGAATCCTTATTTTTGACGATAAGACGCAAAAATAATTAGCGATGGAAGTATTAGACGCAAAGCGTATAGAGCAGCTGACGGACTTCTTGGGCTATCCGAAACCAGTGAACCCGTTGGTGGCAGTCGTGCGGTCGGAAACTATGACCAAGCAAGAGTTTGACGCATATACGATGAATTATGGTTTCTACGCATTATTTCTGAAGAATACCAAGTGTTGCGTAATAAACTATGGCAGAACGGAATATGACTATGACGAGGGAGCGATAACAAGTTTTGCGCCAGGGCAGACGGTAAGCTTCTCGCCCGTTCCCGGTGCGCGCCCCAGCTCAATAGGATTATTGTTCCATCCAGACTTGCTGCATGGCACGGAATTGGAGAAACGGATGTCGGAATATGGCTTCTTCTCATACTCCAGCACAGAGGCTTTGCATCCCAGCGCAGAAGAGCGGACTAAGATAAACGATTGCCTATTGGCGATAGAGCAAGAGTTGTCGCACGAGCCAGACCGGTTGTCGCAACGATTGATTGTCAGTCATATAGAAGTATTGCTCAACTATTGCCTACGATTCTATGAGAGGCAGTTTGATAGTCGCAAGGTGTTGAACCTAAACGCCTTGTCAAAATTTGAGACACTGCTTGACGAATATTTTACAGATGGAAGAGCAGAGACGGAAGGATTGCCTACGGTAGGCTACTTTGCTGATAAGATATGCCTTACGCCCAATTACTTTGGAGACATGGTGAAGCGTCAGACGGGATTGAACCCCAAAGAGTTGATAAACCGTAAGGTGGTCTCGCTTGCGAAGAGCAAGATTGTGGAGCCGAAAGCCACTGTCAAGGAGACCGCCTTCTCGCTCGGATTCCAATATCCGCAGCACTTCGTGCGTTTCTTCAAGAAAGAGACGGGACTTACGCCGACGGAATACGCACATTCGGTGGCATAAGGGGGGACGGCCATGGGAAAAGAGACAGGAGAAATAGAGAGATTGCTCATCGAGCACGACATACGCCCCACGGGAAACAGAATGCTTGTGGCTCAGGCATTGTGTCAGGCAGGTCGGCCGCTTTGCCTCGCAGATGTCGAGATGGTGTTGGAGACAATCGATAAGAGTAACATATTCAGGGCATTGACGTTGTTCAGGGAGCATAGGCTGGTGCATACCATAGAGGACGAGACTGGCTCGTTGCATTATGAGATATGCGTATGCCACGCTGACGAACGGGACGAGGACTTGCACGTCCATTTCTACTGTCGGCATTGCCATCAGATGACATGTCTTCCCGCAGTGGCGATACCGCCAATCTGCTTGCCAGAGGGCTTTGAGGCGGAGACGGTCACATATATAGTCAAAGGCATTTGTCCCGATTGTCGGGGTTGAGAAAACATAAAATATAAGAGGCGAGCCTTGCGGGTCTGTTGACCCATGAGGCTCGCCTCTCTTTCTGTCTGCGTTGTCTAAAATGCGTATTGTCAAGACCTTAGCGCACGCATGGCGTTGAGGACTGCGAGAACCGTCACGCCGACATCGGCAAAGACAGCCATGCCCATTCCTGCGAGACCGAAAGTGGCGAGGACGAGGACGGCCACCTTGACGCCTATGGCGAAGACGACATTTTGTCGGGCGATGGAGAGGACGTAGCGCGCAATCTTGATGGCCTCGGCCACCTTGGAAGGCTTGTCGTCCATGAGAACCACGTCGGCCGCCTCTATTGCCGCATCGCTGCCCAAGGCACCCATGGCTATGCCGACGTCGGACAGGGTGAGGACGGGAGTGTCGTTGATGCCGTCGCCTACGAAAGCGAGTGTCTTGCCTGTTGGGCGTTCGGAGATGAGGCGTTCGACGTGCGCTACCTTGTCGGCAGGCATGAGGTCGGAGTGCCACTCGTCGAGGTGGAGGTCGGCTGCCACATGGTCGGCCACGGCGGCGCGGTCGCCCGTGAGCATGACGGTCTTTCTGACGCCATGACGTTTGAGGGCAGCTATGGCGTCGGCGGAATCGGGTTTGATGGTGTCGGCAACGACGATATGCCCTGCGTAGACGCCATCGATGGCGATGTGGACAATCGTGCCGACATGGTCGTGGCTGTCGACCTTGGCACCCACTTTCTCCATGAGTTTGACATTGCCGACGGCTACTTGGCGGTTGTTGACCGTGGCGCATAGGCCGAGGCCCGGCAGCTCCTCTTGGTTGGTGACATTGTCGTCGGGTTGCGGCTTGCGGCACGCAGCGACGAGGGCTGCTGCGATGGGGTGAGTGGAGTGACGCTCAACGAGAGCCGCAAGGCTAAGGAGCTCGGACTCGGACATGGATTGAGGGCAGACGGTTGTCACTTGGAAAGAGCCGTGGGTGAGCGTGCCTGTCTTGTCGAAGACGACAGTGTCGAGATTGGCGAGGGCGTCGATGAAGCTGGAGCCTTTGATCAGAATGCCTTTGCGGCTGGCTCCACCTATGCCGCCAAAGAAAGTGAGCGGCACGGAGATGACGAGAGCGCAGGGGCAAGAGACGACGAGGAACGTGAGGGCGCGGTTGAGCCACGTGGTAAGAGACGTGACGTAGGCGGCGTCGGAGAAAAATGGTGGGATGAAGGCGACGAAGAGGGCCGTGAAGACGACGATGGGCGTATAGACCCGCGCGAAACGAGCGATGAAAGTCTCGCTATGCGACTTGTGGGCATCGGCCTCCTCGACGAGGTGCATGACCTTGGCTACGGTCGATTCGGAATATGGCTTGTCGACCTTGATGGTTATGACGTTTGACGTGTTGACGCACCCCGAGAGGGCTTGGCTGCCAACCTCGACGGTGCGGGGCTCGCTCTCGCCCGTGAGGGCTACGGTGTTGAGGGCAGACATGCCGGAGAAGACTGTGCCGTCGATGGGGATGCGTTCGCCAGGGCGGACGACAACGACGTCGCCAATATTAAGCTCTTCGGGCTCGACATCTTGCTCGACGCCATTGCGGACGACGTGGGCGACGTCGGCCTTCATCTCCATGAGGTTGGATATGGAGTCGCGGCTGCGCCCTTCGGCAAATTCCTCGAAACACTCGCCCACTTTGAAGAACAGCATGACGAAGACGGCCTCTGCCATCTCGTTCTCGCCTCCTGGCATGAATCCTATGGCGAAGGCACCGAGGGTGGCGATGCTCATGAGGAAATCTTCGCTGAAGACGTTGCCGTCGGCTATTTTCTCGGCAGCCTCGTGGAGAACCTCGGCTCCTACGATGAGGTAGGGGACGAGGTAGAAGATAAGGAGCGACCATTGCGGAAGTTGGAGGAAGTGTTCCGCAGCCGCCGCACAAGCCAGCAGTATGGCACTCAGGCAGATTTGGATGATGTCTTTCTTCATTTGTTGTGTTTCCTTTTTTTGTTTGATGCAAAGGAAACGTATCAGAGGCGCAACTTGGTTGCAAAGAAAGACAAAGCCCGCAGGACGATCGTCCCACGGGCCTCACACTTATGTTCCCACTGAAACGTGGGCATCGAACACAATCAAATAAACGTCATTCTTACTTTTTGACGGAGATGGCGAAGCCGCCGCTCTTGGCGCACTTGATTTGGAGCTTGGTGTCGCTGTTGACCTTCTTGGTCTCGATGGTGTAGCTGTCGGGCTTGACGTCATAGGAGGCGTCGGGACCGTCGGCGTAGATGGTGGCGGTATAGTCGACACCGGGATCTAGGAAGGAGAAGTCGACAGTGGCCGTGCGCTCGTCTTCGTTGGTGATGGAGCCGACGAACCAGTCGTCGCCGCCCTTCTCTTTACGAGCGATGGTGATGAAGTGACCGGGCTCGGCTTCGAGGTAAACGCTCTTCTGCCAGTCGACGGCTACGTCCTTGATGAATTGGAAAGCGTCGGCATATTTCTCGTAGCTCTCAGGGAGGTCGGCAGCCATCTGGAGAGGGCTGTACATAGTGACGTAGAGCGCGAGCTGCTTGCAGATGGTGGTGTTGACGGTGCTATGAGGCTTGTCGCCGAGGAAAGACATCTTGGTGTCGAGGATTCCCGGGGTGTAGTCCATAGGACCACCTTGGAGGCGAGTGAAGGGGAGGCAGCAGGTGTGGTGAGGACGGTTGCCTCCGAAAGACTCATACTCGGTGCCACGCGCGCTCTCGTTGCCGACGAGGTTGGGGTAGGTGCGGCAGAGACCTGTTGGGCGGACAGCCTCGTGGCCGTTGACGCAGAGCTTGTAGTCGGCAGCCTTCTTGACGGCGTAGAGGAAGTGGTTGACGGCCCACTGACCATAGTGGTGCTCGCCCGGGGTTGTGATGTTGCCGACGTAGCCGCTCTTGACGGCATTGTAGCCGTATTTGACCATGAGCTTATAAGCGTCGTCCATGTGGCGCTCGTAGTTGCGGATGGAGCCTGATGTCTCGTGGTGCATCATGAGGCGGATGCCTTTGCTGTGGGCGTAGTCGTTGAGAGCTTTGATGTCGAAATCGGGGTATGGGGTGACGAAGTCGAAGACATCATCCTTCTCATGACCGAACCAGTCTTCCCAACCGATGTTCCAACCCTCAATGAGGAGCTGGTCCATGCCGTTGGCGGCGGCAAAGTCGATGTAGCGACGCACGTTCTCGTTGTTGGCGGCATGAGTGCCGTTAGGCGTGGTTTTAGCGTAGTCGTCAGAGCCGAGGTGGACACTGTTTAACTCGTTGGTGTAAGACCAGCTGCTCTTGCCAGTGATCATCTCCCACCATACGCCCATGTACTTGACGGGCTTAATCCAGCTGACATCCTCATAGGCGCAAGGGTCGTTGAGGTTGAGGATGAGGCGAGATGCGAGAATCTTGCGGGCATCGTCGGTGACCATGATGGTGCGCCAAGGCGTGTGGAAAGGAGTCTGGCAGCGAGCCATCTCGCCAACGGCGTTGGGGGTGAGGGCGGCTTTGAAGACGAAGTTCTTGTCGTCGAGGTCGAGGCTCATGCAAGAGTAGTTGACGAGAGCTGCCTCGTGGATGTTGATGTAGAGGCTGTCGTCGGTCTTCATCTGAAGAGACGTCTGCACGGCGGTGGGAGAGACTGCGCATTGGCTGGAGTTCTCTTGGCGTGCGCCAGGGGCGAGGGCACGGATCTCGCTGAGGCGGCTCTCGGTGTAGTCGTACTCCTGGGTGTCGTAGTCGCCACTGATCCACCAAGCCTTGTGGTCGCCAGTCATGGCGAACTCGGTAAGCTCGTCGGTGACAACGAAATAGGTCAGTGTCTTTTGGTCGGGAAACTCGTAGCGGAAGCCGAGACCATCGTTGTAGACACGGAAGGTGAGCCCCATCTGGCGATTGGTTGATGGCTGGTCGAGCGTGACGGTCAGCTCGTTATAGTTGTTGCGGATCTCGCTCTCCTCGCCCCAAACGGGCGACCATGTCTCGTCGAAAGAGGAGGTCTTCTTGTCGGCAAGGGCGAAGCCGCGGTCGAGGTTTTTGCCATCCTTGAGTTTGAGACCAAGGCGTGAGGGCTTGACGACGACCTTGTCGCCATAGGTGAGCTGGTAGGCGGGGACGCTGTCGGCTGTGAGGCCGAAAGTGACCTTGATGTTATTGTCGGGCGACGCCAAGTCGACTGTCTCGCCACTAAAGGAGATGCCGTTTGTCTTGGTCTGTTGAGGACCAGCGCAACCAGACAAAACCAGAGCGGCGAAGCCGAGGCAGGTGGCCACGAGCTCCATTGCGTTTCTTGTTTTCATTGTGGTTCTTAGTTTTTTTTTACTGTTTTGTTTCTATTGTGTAGTAATTGCTATTTCATGTCGACGACCATGGCTGTGCGTGCCTTGATGGTCAGTTTCTCTTGAGCGTCGACCTTATCACCGCTCACGATGTCGGTACCAGTGAGGTGGTTGCCGGTCACTTGAGAGAAGCGGTTGAGGTTGACGTCTTTGTCTTCATTGGCGAGGTTGAGGATTGTCATGACCTGCTGGCGTGTCGTAGAGTCGTAGCGGAAGAAGACATAAACATTGCCTTCGGTGACGTATTGCGTCATGGTGCCGCGACGGATGGCCATGCTCTTTTGGCGGAACTTGAAGAGTCGTGACGTGTAGTCGTACATGGCTTTCTCCTTGGATGGCATGGCGTTGAAGAAGTCGAGAGTGTCGGCTTGCCATCCGCCGGGGAAGTCGCGTCGGATGTTGGCGTGACCATCGAAACCGTTGCCTTTCATGAGAACCTCGGTGCCGTAGTAGAGCTGTGGGATTCCTCGTGCTGTGGCGAGGAGCGCGGTTGCGAGGCGGAGCGCGCCTTCGTCATCCTTCAGTTGCGTGAGGAGGCGACCTGTGTCGTGATTCTCGCCGAAGATGAGGATGCTCATGGGGTCGGGATAGACCACGTCGTTGGCGAAGCTGTCGTAGAGGCGGTTGGCACCGTCGCTCCATCCCTCGTTTTCAGACATTGCGCGGCAGATGGCCTCTTGGAGAGGGAAGTCCATGATGGTAGGGAGGCCACTATCTTTCAGTCCGTTAGCCTTGCCGTAGCCTTTTTGCCATGGGGCGAGTTTTGCGGCTTCGGAGATCCAGCACTCGCCGACGATGTTGAAGTATGGATATTCTCTCTTGACGGCGTCGCACCAGTCGGCCATGGCTTCAACGTCGGAGTAGGGGTATGTGTCTTGGCGGATGCCGTCGAGATCGGCCGTCTCAATCCACCATATTGAGTTCTGAATCAGGTAGTTCTTTACGAGAGGATTGGTGAGGTTCATGTCGGCCATAGTGGAGTCGAACCATCCCTTGAGGGCGAGGTCGAGGTCGGCTTGCGATGCATGGGGGTCGTTGAGGACCGAGAGGCGGTAGTTGCTGCGGACGAAAATCTCGTTGCCGTCCTTGTCGTACCACTTGTTGAGCCAGTCCTTGCATGGCAAGTCGTTCATCCACCAGTAGTTAGTGCCGCTATGGTTGAAGACCATGTCCATGATGTGCTTCATGCCGCGTTTGTGCAGTTCGGCGGAGAGGGTCTTGAAATCGTCGAGAGAGCCGAAGCGGGGGTCGATCTCGTAGTAGTTGGTAATGGCGTAGCCGTGGTAGGAGGACTGAGGCATGTTGTTCGTCATGACAGGAGTCATCCAGAGAGCTGTCATGCCGAGATTTTGGATGTAGTCGAGATGGTTGATGACGCCTTTGATGTCGCCGCCGTGGCGTCCGTAAGGCTCATTGCGGTTGGCTTTCTCGACCATGCCGGGCATGTCGTCGTTTGTCGGGTCGGCATTGGCGAAGCGGTCGGGCATGAGGAGGAAGACGGCATCGTCAGAGCTGAAGCCCATGCGGTTGGCAGAGCCTTCGCGTCGGGCGTTGAGTGGATAGGAGAGCGTCTGTTTCTGACCATCGGCCTCGAGGATTATCGTGGCGTCGCCAGCTTTGGCTTTGGAACCGATCTTGAGTGTGACGAACAGGTAGTTGGGATTGTCGGTGCGCGTGACGTCGGCGATGCTTACGCCCTTGGTGTCGACCGAGGGTTTGAGTTTTGCGATGTCTTTGCCGTGGAGCATGAGCTGGACGTTAGGATTCTTCATCCCGATCCACCAGTTGGCTGGCTCCACCCGTATGTCGGCATCCTGCGCCCAAGCCCCGAAAGTTGTCATCAGCAGGGCGAGGCCAGTCGTAATAATCCGTTTCATGGCAGGTCAGTGTTTTAAGTTTGTAGTTCTAAATGTGTTTCTTTACGCTTATGAGCCTGACAGACAAGGCTCCGCAGATGAGAAGGACTCCTGCGACGACCATCATGGCAGGTTGGCTGCCGCCGACGAGCCCGAGAATTGTTCCACCAAGCAAAGCCGCCACGATTTGCGGGAGGCAGATGGTGCAGTTGAAGAGGCCGAGGTATGTTCCCATGTTGGGCGTTCCCTCAAGTGCGTTGGTCAGCAGGGTGAATGGCAGGGCGAGGCTTGCCGCCCATGCCGGACCAACGAGGAAAAGGCTGAGCATCATGAGGTAGTGGTTCGTCACGAAGAAGAGCGAGATGAAGCCTACCGCGCTGATGAGGAGGCTGGTGACGTATGCCACCTTGGGACTCTTGAACCTCGGGATGATGGCCGCCCAGACGACGGCACCGAGGGCCTGTACGGCGTAGAGGATGCCGACCCAGTTGCTCGCCTCTTGGTAATCTATGGTCTTGGCGTCGGTTGTGCCCCATCCGTTGGAAGCGACAGCGCCAGTGAGGTATGTCCACATATAGAGGAACGAAGCCCAGCAGAAGAATTGCACGAGACCGACAGTCCAAAACGTCTTAGGAGCGTGGAGCAGCAGCTTGAACATGTTGGCACTACTGTCCGCAGCCTTGCCCTCGGATGTCGTCTGGATGCCGTGGAAGGCGCGATATTCGGCTGGCGGCATCTCTTTGACGCGGACGACGGTGTAGATCACGCAGAGGGTGATGATGATGGCCGCCGCGTAGAACGAGAAGACGACCGTTGGAGGAACGACGCCCTCTTCAGCCACATTGGCGATGCCGATATAGGCGAGGGCGAACGGGAAGATGAAGCCTACGATGCTGCCTGCGTTGCAGAGGAAGCTCTGGATGCTGTAAGCCATCGTCTTCTGTTTCTCGGTGACCATGTCGCCCACGAGCATCTTGAAGGGCTGCATCGCCATGTTTATGGAGGTGTCCATGAGCATCAGCATGACGAGACCGAACGTCATTGCGGCTCCGACGCTGAGACCCAGGTTGCCGGCATTGGGTAGCAAGCACAGGACCGCGACAGCCACGGCGGCACCAAGAACGAGGTACGGAATGCGGCGACCCAGACGACACCAAGTGCGGTCAGAAGCCGCGCCAACCAAGGGCTGGACAATCATGCCCATCAGAGGAGGTAGAATCCAGAAGTAGCTCAGGCTGTGAGGGTCTGCGCCCAACGTCGAGAAAATCCTGCTGATGTTCGCGCTTTGCAGCGCATAGGCAATCTGCACTCCGAAAAAGCCGAAGCTGAGGTCTGTCAGCTGGCGGAACGATAAAATACGCTTACTATCCATACTAATGCTTTTTGGCTCAACGGGCTACGCCATGTTTGGCGATGCCGAGAGAGGCTCCCGTTGTAGGTGTAGCGTAAATTTACGTTTACAAATCTAAATCTAATAGATGTTGTCTCAAAATATCCTAATTCGGGCGAATGGTTGACGCAGCTTGGGAAACGTCGTAGACC
Organism: Clostridium sp. CAG:343; assembly: GCA_963616565.1. Classification (GTDB taxonomy): domain Bacteria; phylum Bacteroidota; class Bacteroidia; order Bacteroidales; family Marinilabiliaceae; genus W3P20-009. The sequence goes on along the minus strand of CAVEKX010000001.1, from coordinate 39,603 downwards.
TTGCATTTCAAACGTTTGCGGAGGGTAGGAGGGTGTGGTAACAAATTTTTAAAAAAAGTTTTTGTCTTGTTTTGCAAACGATTTCGGAAATATAGGGCGTACAGTTGGACGAATGTCGGCAAGGTGAGCCGCCGAAAAGCCGCAGCCGTCTAAGAATTGGTCTTTGTGGATGACGTTCGCATGCGGGAATATTGCCCCTGAACGAGAAGTGTCCTATTGGTGACGAAAAAAGAAAAGTTCACATCCCTCAGAAAACGGGTGAGTGAACCCTTATCACTTAAAACTTGAGGGCGAACGCTAAGGAGGAAGAATTTGAGTTCTTGCCCTATGAGCATAATAAAACCGGAACGCCCCTATTTCGATTGGGGCGTTCCGGTCGAATCGTTTGAAGTAGACGCCCCCCATGTCGACCTCTTTTGCCGGCATGGGGGATTGTCATAAAATTTACTTATTGTACTCTACATGACGGAAGGCAAGATGAATTTCACCATGCAGTAGCCGCCGCCAATGAGCCAGCAGTAGAGTATGGCGGCCAAGAGGAATGGCTTAAAGCCCGCTTTCTTGAATTTGTCAATGCTCGTCTCCGCGCCTAATGCGGCCATGGCCATCGTCAGGAGGAATGTGTCGAGTTGGTTGATCCATTCCACCACGCTCACGGGCAGCAGGTTAAGCGAGTTGAACGCGATGACGACGAGGAATAGGACGGCGAACCATGGTATGGTGATGCTTGCAGCTCCGCCATTGCCGTCTGTCGCCACGCCTTGCTTCTTGACGTTTCTGGCCACTGCCCATGCGATAACCAACAAGACGGGCACGAGCATCATGACCCTGATCATCTTGACGATGATGGCTGTGTTGCTGACCTCCGCACCCATGGCGTTAGACGCCCCAACGACGTGGGCTACTTCGTGGACGGTGGCTCCTGTGAACAAACCCATCAAGGCCGGAGGAAGATCGAAAATCCCGGCTCGGTAGAGAATAGGGTAGAGGAACATGGAGAGAGTGCCGAAGATGACCACCGTTGCCACTGCGACAGCCGTCTTATAAGGTTTGGGCTTTATGGCACCGTCCACGCCCAAGACGGCAGCTGCCCCGCAAATGGCACTGCCGCACGACGTCAGCAGGGCTATGCTGCGGTCAATTTTCAACAGTCGCCCCATAAGCACGCCTATCCCGATAGTTCCGCAAACGATAATGGCGTCAAGTACGATGGCCGACAAGCCAACTTGCGCCACGTCTTGAAACGTCAATTTGAATCCGTAGAGGATTATGCCTGTGCGCAAGACGCGCTTTGAGCAGAACTTTATGCCCGGCACCCACGTCTCGGGCAGGTTGTTGCGGAGGCTGTTGGCGTAGAGCATTCCAAGCACGATGCCCACGACCATCGGGCTCAACGACAACATCTTGACCCAATTCATCTCGCCGATGTAGAAGGCCGCGCATGCAAAAAGCGTGATGAGCAGCACGCCATGCAGCATGCTGCTCCTTTGTTCTGACAATCCCATAATTATTCAGTCCTGTTGTTTTATATTGTATCTGATGTTATAGCTAAATTCATCTTCCGATGACCGCAAAATTGCTACTTTGGCAATTCCTTGACCATGCAAATTCAAGATGCGGAATGGAAGATTCGGGAAGAGTGTTTCGTGCCTCCGTTTTTCAGTCAGCAAAGCTACGTCAAAGACACTCGCCACAGCGTGCGTGATGTCATAACGAATATTTATAAAATTGAATTTCGAGTCAAAGTCCCGTGTGAAGGGGAAAGGCGTCGGCACCTATCGTGCTTATTCACCGACGCAAAAATGCCCCCTGTCGAATATTGCGCACGCGTGAGGAGCTAAATGCCGATATTTGCCGTGAAAGCCAAAGTAATGAAGATAATAAGCAAGTTCAGTCTGAAGCCATGGCACGTCAAGGTGTTTCTGTGGCTTTGGGTGTTCATATATCCCGTAGTGGCTTGCCTGTCAGGCACGGGCAGCGTCACGTGGTCATACATCATCGAGAAGTGGGTGAGCTTCGTGCCATTCATCGTGCTGTTCTTGATGTTCGACCTCTTGATTATCCCCCACCTGCTGGAGAGGAGGCGGACGGCTTTGTACGTGGTGGCGGCCGTTGGACTGTTGGCTGTGTTCTCCATCTTCAGATATTTCAGCGGACCGAGTGAAGAGCCTCACATTCAAGAAGATCGGACTCCTCCACACGATGTCGAGATGCGACATGACGACCGGCACGCCCCACCCGAAGGATTATGGTTCCGCCAGTCTCCACCTCCCAAACCAAGTGGCGAGAGACCGGCTAAAGGGATGAGGCCCGTTCCCGCCTTCGTGATGGATAGCGTAATCGCTTTCCTTATGCTGGGCTTCGACCTGACCGTCGCCTTGCTCTTCCAAATGCAAAAAGAGAGTGAGAAGATGCGGCAGATGGAGAGCGCAAACTTGCAGAACGAGATTAAGTATCTCAAGGCGCAGCTCAATCCCCATTTCCTCATGAACATGCTCAACAACATCCACAGCATGATTGAGGTCGACCCTGCCAAGGCGCAAGAGATGGTCATCAACTTCTCGAAACTCTTGCGCTACGCCCTCTACGAAGGCGGCGGTCAGCTCGTGCCACTCTCCCACGAGGCGGCGTTCATATCCAACTACGTGACTGTCATGCGCCAACGTTTTTCGAGCCGCAAAGTCGACGTCACGCTCTCGATGCCGGATTTCATCCCCGAAAGGCTCATGGTGCCGCCGATGCTCTTCATCGTCTTCATAGAGAACGCGTTCAAGCATGGGGTCAGCTACCGTCAAGACTCGTTTGTCGAGGTGACGATGTCTGTCATGTCCGACGCGCGCGTCCGTTTCACGTGCAAGAACAGCATCGTGGCCGCGCGCGTAGGCTCGCAACAGCAGACGGATGGCGGCATAGGCTTGGAGAACGTGAGCAAACGGTTGGCGTTGCTCTTCGGCAAAGACTATCGACTCGACATCGAGGAAGATTTGGAGTCCTATAACGTTACATTAGAAATCCCGACTTATGACGAAAAACATCAGATGCTTGGCGGTGGACGATGAGCCCATAGCCCTCGAGAAATTAAAAAGTTACATAGAGAAAGTCCCGTATTTCGAGCTCGTCGCGGCTTGCGAGGACGCCATGGAGGCCCTGGCCATCCTCAACGATCAGGGTGCCGACGCCCTCTTTATCGACATCAATATGCCCGACGTCAATGGTCTCGATTTCGTCGCGTCGCTGCCCAAACGTCCTATCGTGGTCTTCGCGACAGCCTATGCCCAATATGCCGTCGACAGTTTCAAAGTCGCCCCAGTCGACTATCTGCTAAAACCATACAGCTTTGCCGACTTCCAACGCGCGGCAGGGCGTGTCGCCCGACAGTTTGAACTGGAGCAGAAGGCCGACATCCAGACGCAGGATGCCGAGTCGCTCTACGTGAAGGTCGACTACCGCTACGTGCGCGTCGAGCTTAAGGACATCCGCTACATCGAGGGCATGAGCGACTACCTCCGCATCCACATGGCCACCGATACGCGCCCTCTCATCACGCATTCCACGTTCCGCCAGATAAGCGAATACTTGACGCCCAATTTCATCCAAGTCCACAAATCTTACATCGTCAATATGGACCAAGTGCGTGAGATTCAGCGCATGAGAATCGCCATGGACCGTGATACCATAATCCCCGTCGGCGACATGTATAAGGATGCTTTTACGGCCTACGTCCAAAACCGAACCATAGGCAAACGTAGTAAATAGTCAGTTTGCATATCAGCATAGGCTTTTGGTCGAACGTTTTTGCCGTTGCCATGACGGCTAAATACTTTTGATTAAAAATAAACACCCCACAAAAACATTTGCCTATGAAATCAATGTTGCTCATTGCCCCTATGATTTGCGCCATGGCGCTTTGGGGCTGCTCGTCCGATTCCGACGACGACGTGACGACGCCCTCTGGTAACGACCAGACAGAGAACGACAGCAGCGACGATTCTTCGTCCGACGGCTCTTCTTCTTCCTCTTCCTCAAGCGCATCGCTCGACTTCGACGTCACTTGGGACATGTTCTCCGAGTCCGACTACACCGACGTGACTGATTCTCCTGCCGAAGATGACGACACCGACGACTTCATCGAGAACTCGACTTTCTCCAGCACTATAAACATCGCGTACGACGGCACATCTGCCACCATCTCTGGCGAGGCTGACGGCGTCGAGGTCGCTACCGATGGCGCCAACGTCACCGTCACCTCTTCTGCCAAGGCCATTGAGTATGTCCTGAGCGGCAAGACATCCGACGGCTCTTTCAAGATTTACAGCGAAAAGAAGTTTAAGCTCACGCTCGGTGGTGTAGACATAACCAGCGCAAGCGGTGCCGCTATCAACATCCAGAGCAGCAAGCGCGTCTTCGTCAACGTAGAGGGCGGGACGACCAACAGCCTTACCGATGCGTCTTCCTACACCAATACTCCTGATGACGAAGACCAGAAGGCTTGCCTCTTCAGCGAGGGTCAGCTCCTCTTCAGCGGTAGCGGAAGCCTCACCATCAGCGGCAACTATAAGCATGGCATCTGCTCTGACGACTACGTATTCTTCCATGCCGGCCCGACAATCACTGTCGCCAATGCCAAGAAGGATGCCATCCACACCAACGACAATGTCATCATCGCAGGCGGCATCATCAGCCTCACTTCGTCTGGCGACGGCATCGAGTGTGAAGAGGGCAACATCGACATCCGCAACGGTCTCCTCAAGGTGCAGACCGACGGCGTTGCGGGCAAGGGTCTTAAAGCAGGTGTCGACATCAGCATCAAGGGCGGTAAGGTACTTGTACTTACCACAGGCGACGCCGAGTATGACTCCGACGAGAACGACATCAGCTCTTCCACTTGCATAAAGTGCGACGGCAACTTCTCCCTCGCCGATGCCGATGTGGCAATCAAGAGCACCGGTCTTGCTGGCAAGGGTGCCAATATCACTGGCGATTTCAACATGACTTCCGGCTCTCTGAAGGTCATCACGACTGGCGAGCAATACGTCATAAGCGACGATGTCGACTCCTCTCCTAAGGCCGTCAAAGCCAAGGGCAATCTCACAATCACTGGCGGTACCGTCCTTGTCAGCGCAATGGGCGGCGAGGGTAGCGAAGGTATCGAGAGCAAGAACATCCTCACAATCGCGGGTGGCGAGGTTCTCGTAAATTGCTATGACGACTGTCTTAATGCGTCGAGCCACATCCAGATCGACGGAGGCGACGTATACTGCTACAGCACGGGCAACGACGCTATCGACTCCAACGGAACGATCTCCATCACGGGCGGCACAATCGTAGCTATCGGAACGATGGTTCCTGAGTCTGGCTTCGACTGCGATGAGAACACGTTCGCCATTACCGGCGGTACCGTCCTCGGCATCGGCGGCACGACAAGCAGTCCTACTGCCAGCGCATGCACCCAAGCCTCTGTAATCTACAGTGGTCAGCTCTCCAAGGGCACTCTCTTCTCGATTGTCTCTTCCGATGCGAGCCACGTCATGTCCTACACCATCCCTTGCGCATATAATCAGACAACCATTCTGTTCAGCTCCGCATCTCTCACCCAAGGCTCGTCTTACACCATCTACACTGGTGGCAGCGTCAGTGGCGGCAGCGAATTTTATAACCTCGTGACCAGTGCCGACTACACGGCAGGCACATCCACCAACACTTTCACTGCGTCCAGCCTCGTAACCTCCGTAGGCACTACCACAGGTGGTGGCGGTCAGAATGGCGGTGGCCAGCCCGGCGACTTCGGTGGCCACTAAGAAAAGATTTTATTGGTTGAGTTAATGTAAGAGAATGGCCCGGCGCAAGGATAGATGCGTCGGGCCTCTCTTTTTTGTTTAGGTAATGCTGAAGAAGTAGGGTGGGGAGGGGGGCTCGCCTATTGGCGGCGTGTGCTTTCGCGCTCGTTGATCTTGGGCTCCAAGACTTTAGATATTGGTCGGTTGACAACCAACCCGCTCTCAATCTGGTCGATGAGGAGTTTCATCGCCATGCAGCCCATCTCGTAGCCGTTCTGCTCGACGCTCGTGAGCGACGGCTCTATGATATCTGCCGCAGGGTCGTTGCCAAAGCCTACGACCTCCACGTCTTCGGGAATTCGGCGTCCCGATCGTTTAAGTATCTTGATGGCCTCGACTGCCGTGTCGTCGTTTATGGCGAATAGACCGTCAATCTCTGTGGCTATTCTCTCCAGCTGGGTCTGTGCGCCGCGCAGCTTGGTTGGCGTGTCGGCGTCGATGACGAGCGCGGGGTCTAACTCGATGCCCGCGTCGCGCAATGCCTGGGCGTAGCCCTCGCGCCTATGGTCGCTCACTTGGAGACCTTGGTCGCCGCAGAGGATGGCTATCTTCTTGCATCCGTGGCTCGCCATGAGGCGCACGGCGTTATACGAGCCGAGGAAGTCGTCGGTCGTGACGCGGCTCACCTCGACGCCTGGCATGATGCGGTCGAACAGGACGAGCGGCATGCCGTCGTCGACCATGGCTTTAAGGAAAGTGTCGTCGGTCGTGGTCTTACTGACAGAGAGTAGGATTCCGTCGACGCGGCTGTCCATGAGGCTCTGAAGCTCCTTACGCTCATATTCAGCGTTTTCGCAGCTCTGGCACATCATTGTCGTGTAGCCTCTCTGTGCCGCCGTCTCGCTCATTCCGCTCATGACCGACGAGAAGAAGTAGTGCGACATCTCGGGAATCACCACCCCTATGATGTTTGTTTTCGCTTTGCGCAGGCTAAGTGCCAAGGCATTAGGGCGGTAGTTCACGCTTGCCGCCACACGGCGCACAGCCTCTTTCGTCTCCGCGCTGATGTCCGGGTGGTCTTTTAGCGCGCGACTGACTGTGCTTGCCGATATGCCAAGGATTTTTGCAATGTCCTTGATTGTCATTTGATGCAATTTCATCTTTACCTGCTTGAAAGTTTTTGCGCCTCTTCTGGGGGGAATGGGGGTGCTAAATACAAATGTATCGCTAATTATCTTCATAGACAAAATAAATGTTAACGAGCGGGGAGAGGCTATGTGTCAAATACAGGTACGCAGCCCCTCATTTCCTTAAATAATGTGATTGCTGGCGGCAAACAAGCCTAAAATGGGTAGTGAAAAAGCGTGGCTCTTAATTTTTATGCTCTAATGGTGCGTTTTTGTTAATGCTTATTTTATGCTCTTTAGCACATTATTCTGTTGCAAACGATTGTGCAATCGGTTGCGCAATCGTTTGCGATGATTTAACACGGCGGCATCTCTTAACGAGTGTAAAAATATCGCTGTTCGTATTAACTTTGTCGGTGAAGAAAATCAGCAATGGCTGTTTGAAAGGCATTTTTTGGGGGGCTGATTATAGAATCGCCACTTGCTGATTTTCTTCTTTTTCTTTTGATTATCAACTCTGTAATGACATCATATAATAAGCACAACTAAAAACGCAAACACTTTCTTATAAGCATAAACAATCAATTCTATTCTGAACTGTTCGACAGTCAGACAATTTAAGAAAAACACGGAAGGCCGACATCTAAAGGCCGACCAACAGAATAACACTAAACATCAAACAAAGGAAGTATGAACAGCAAATCAATCAGATCAAGGTTCTGGCTATTGGTCGCTGCCCTCATCACCACGCTCTCGGTCAATGCGCAAAGCTTCGAGGCCAACGGCAAGGTAGTTGACGGCGCCGATCAGCAGCCCATCCCTGGTGTAGCAGTCATGGTCAAAGGTACGACCATCGGCACTGTCACCGACTTCGATGGCAACTTCGTCATCAATGCCGAGCAGGGACAATCTCTCGTCTTCTCTTTCATCGGCTATACAACTCAAGAAGTCGCAGCCGCAAAAGGGATGAACGTGACCCTCAATTCTGACGCTCAAGAACTCGAGGATGTCGTCGTCATCGGATACGGCGTCGCTCGCAAGACCGACCTCACAGGTTCCGTCACGGCCATCAAGCCCGACGAGAAGAACAAAGGTCTCGTAACCAACGCGCAAGACATGATCGCGGGCAAGATTGCCGGCGTCAGCGTAACAAGCCAGAGCGGCACCCCTGGTGGCGGATCTACCATCCGCATCCGCGGCGGCTCCTCTCTTAACGCAAGCAACGACCCTCTCATCGTCATCGATGGTCTCGCAATGGACAACACTGGCGTCAAGGGTCTTTCCAACCCTCTCTCCATGGTCAACCCTCAGGATATTGAGACATTCACTGTCCTCAAGGATGCTTCCGCAACCGCCATCTACGGCTCACGCGGCTCCAATGGTGTCATCATCATCACCACCAAGAAGGGTATCAAGGGCAAGCGTCCTCAGATCGCCTACTCTGGCAACGTCAGCGTCTCTGTCAAGAAGAACCTCCTTGAGGTGATGGACGGTGATGAGTACCGCGAGTTCATCGGTACCAAGTTCGCCGACAATGCCGAGGTTCTTGGCAAGCTCGGCACCGCCAACACCGATTGGCAGGATGAGATCTACCGCGTAGCCATGGGCACCGACCACAATCTCACTGTCTCTGGCGGCAACAACCACCTCACCTACCGCGTCTCCGCCGGCTACACTGGCCAGGAGGGTATCCTGAAGACTTCCGACTTCAAGCGTACCACCCTCTCTTTCAACCTCTCTCCTAACTTCCTCGACAAGCACCTCACCTTCAACATCAATGGCAAGGGCATGATCGCCAAGAGCCGCTACGCTGATACCGGTGCCGTAGGCGCGGCTCTCCGCATGGATCCTTCTCAGCCTGTCAAGAGCGACGACGAGAAGTTCGCTAACTTCGGTGGCTACTGGGAGTGGTGCAAGAAAGGCAACATCTACAACGACCCCGAGTGGGACTACTATCTCGACAGCGACGTCTGCAAGAACCCTGTCGCAATGCTCGAGCTCCACAACGATCGCGCTACTTCTAAGAGCATCATCGGCAACGTCGAAGGCAACTACAAGATCCACGGCCTCGAGGATCTCATCCTCCACGGCAACTTCGGTTTCGACGTCTCCACTGGTAAGCAGACCACCGACAACGAGACCAGCTCCACTCAAAACCCTTACTACGGTTACCACGGCACCGACCAGATTGACAAGTACAACCTCTCCGTCAACGCCTACCTCCAGTACCTCAAGGACTTCAACGACGCCAACCACTTCGACATCATGGCTGGCTACGAGTACCAGAAGTTCCACCACGAGCAGACCACCAAGGGCGGCGGTCTCTACCCGACAACCAACGCCGACCCCGACAAGGCTGGTCAACCCTACAACTACAATGAGAAGATTACCAAGAGCGAGAACTATATCGTCTCCTTCTTCGGCCGTCTCAACTACGCTCTCCTCAACCGCTACATGCTGACCGCCACCGTCCGTTACGATGGTTCCAGCCGCTTCTCCGACCACTGGGCTCTCTTCCCATCCTTTGCTCTCGGTTGGAAGGTTAAGGAGGAGGCTTTCCTCCGCGACGTCGACGCTCTCACCGACTTCAAGATCCGCCTCGGATATGGCCAGACTGGTCAGCAGGAAGGCATTGGCGACTACGGTTGGCTGCCTACCTACACCATGAACACCAGCACCAACAACTACTACAACGTTGCTGGCGAGGATGGCAAGCTCGCTCGTCCTGACGCTTACAATACAGACCTCACTTGGGAGACCACTGAGACCTACAACGTCGGTGTCGACCTCGCGTTCCTCAACAACCGCATCTCCTTCACCGGCGACTACTACTTCCGCAAGACCACAGACCTTCTCAACCAGGTCTACGTCGCTGCAGGTTCCAACTTCCGCAACCAGGTCATGGGCAATGTCGGCTCTCTCGAGAACAAGGGTGTCGAGCTCGCTCTCACCGTCCGTCCTATCCAAACTGAGGATTGGCACTGGGAGTTGACCGCCAACGCTGCCTACAACAAGAATGAGATCACCGAGCTCATTGGCGAGGATGGCTACTATGTCGAGACTGGTGGCATCTCCAGCGGCACCGGCAACAACTGCCAAGCTCACACCGTAGGTCAAGCTGCAAGCTCCTTCCGCGTCTACCAGCAAGTCTATGACGCAGCTGGCAACCCAGTCGAGGGCATGGTCGTCGACCGCAATGGCGATGGCATCATCAACGACGCCGACCGCTACTACTACAAGAACCCAACGGCTCCTTGGACTTTCGGTCTCGCCAGCCGCCTCCAGTGGCGCAACGTCGACTTCAGCTTCTCGCTCCGCGCCAATGTCGGCAACTACGTCTTCAACGATGTCGAGGCTGGTCAGAGCAACATCTCTACCGCTGCCCTCTACACCCAGGAGTACCTCTCCAACCGCGTCAAGTACGCCATGGACAAGAACTTCGGCTCTTGGGATAAGACCACAGTCCTCTCCGACTACTTCGTCCAGAACGCCTCTTTCCTCAAGTGTGACAACATCACCCTCGGCTACAGCTTCAACGAGGTCTTCGGCTCCAAGCTCTCCGGCCGCGTCTACGCTACCGCTTCCAACGTCTTCACTGTCACCAAGTACAATGGTGTTGACCCTGAGGTCGACGGCGGTATCGACAACAACATCTACCCGCGTCCATTCACCGGCATTGTCGGCCTGACGCTCAACTTCTAAGCCACACCATAGGTTTAACAGATTAAAGACATTACGATGAAAGCAATATACTCGCTTGTTGCCGCTGCCATGGCCTTCTCCGCAGTCTCTTGCGTAGACGACCTCGACGTCAACAACATCGACCCTAATGTGGATACCTCCGCAACAAAGGAGTCCGTCCTCAACAAATGCTACGCCAGTATCGCCCTCGCAGGACAGAGCGGCCCTGACGGCGACTGCGATATCGACGGCCTCGACGGCGGCACCACTGGCTACGTCCGCCAGCTCATCAACTCTCAGGAGCTTACGACCGACGAGCTCATCTGCTGCTGGGGCGACCCGGGCATCCCAGAGTTCAACTACAACCGTTGGAATGCTGACCACCCGATGCTCCAAGGCTTCTACTATCGCCTCTACTTCTCCATCACCATGTGCAACCACTTCCTCGAGAAGTTCTCTGGTGAGGATGCTGCCATGACCGCCGAGGTCCGACTCCTCCGCGCCATGCACTACTTCTACCTCATGGATGGTTGGGGCAACGTCCCCTTCAAGGACAAAGTCTCCAACGAGAGTGGTGTCCAGATGAGCCGCGCCGATCTCTTCAACTACGTTGAGAGCGAGATCCTCGACTGCCTCGGCAACCTCAATGACCCTCAGCCTAAGAAGAGCACCGACACCGGCTACGGCCGCGTCGACAAGGCTGCCGCTTGGCTCCTCCTCGCCCGCCTCTACCTCAACGCCGAGGTCTATACCGGCACCGCAAAAGTTGCTGAGGCCGCAGAGTACGCCAAGAAGGTCATCGACTCCGCCTACAAACTCAACACTACCAGCTACGGTCACTGGTCCGCTTACCAAGCTCTCTTCATGGGCGACAATGGCGAGACCGACGCCGCCGACGAGTTCATCTTCCCCGTTCTCCAGGATGGTCAGACCACCGCAAGCTACGGCACTTCCGTCTTCGCAATGGCTTCTACTTGGAAGAGCGATATGCGCCTCATCTTCGCTGAGGGCGACACCGTCAACGCAGGTGGCAACAACACTTCGCAGAACTGGTCTGGTAACCGCCTCCGTCGCAACCTCGTCGAGAAGTTCTTCCCCAATGGCAACATCCCTGAGGGCAAAACAGCCGATCTCTACATGTTCACCACGGGTGCCAATGACGACCGCGCTCTCTTCTACGGTGTTGACCGCACCCTCGACATCGACGCCAACGACGACTTCAACAAGGGCTACTCCACCGTCAAGTTCAATAACTTCTACGCTACTGGCGGCACGGCTCACGACGCCAAGTTCGCCGACACCGACTGGCCTCTCATGCGCAAGGCCGAGGCTTACCTCATCTACGCTGAGGCTACCGCACGCCAGAATGGCGGCTTCGCTACCGCCGACGGTCTCGCCGCTCTCAACCAGCTCCGCACTCGCGCCAACGCCTCAACGCTCGGCAGCGCAGATCTCAACACCATCTGTGACGAGTGGGCTCGCGAGTTCTACTGCGAGGGCTACCGCCGCACGACTCTTATCCGCTTCGGCAAGTTTGGTGGCAACACCGGTTACACTTGGCAATGGAAGGGCGGCACGTTCGCTGGCCAGAACTTCGATACCAATTACAACCTCTTCGCCATCCCGACAGCCGACCTCAATGCCAATACCAACCTCGTCCAAAACCCTGGTTTCTAATCGGCTGACTGAATTAGTGATGTAACGAGAAATGGGGGAGTGGAGCCTCCTGCCCCCTCCCCCCTCTCTCAAATCAAAAAGGTTACAAGTCATGAAAATTATCAAATACCCAGCCATCGCGCTCGCCTCGCTCGCCCTCTTTACCGCCTGCGAAGACGACAATGATGACAACCCAACAATAACTCCCGCTACGGAGTTCATTCTCAATACTCCTACCTACGTAAACACTGTCGTCGATCTCGCCACCACCGACAGCCTCGCTCTCTCCTGGAGCCAGCCAAACTTCGGTTTCCCTATCCTCGTCAACTACAATGTCGAGGTCTCCAAGACCGGCGAGTTCACTGCTTCCTATGCTGAGCAGACAGCCGACGAGAGCGGAGCTACCGTTGCCGACTACTACGAGATGGACGGCACCTCCCTCTGCAAGAGCAACGTCGCAGGCAAGGACATCTGCCGTGCCATAGCGGCTCTCAGCTCTTGGAGCAGCGATGCCGACGTGCCTTCCTCTCAGGACATCTACGTCCGCCTCAAGGCCACTCCTTACTCCGTCAAGGGCGATGAGTCTCTCATCTCCTACTCCAACGTTGTTAAGCTCACCACCCATCCTTACTACATCGCCCTCAAGGATGCTGATCCTGAGATGTGGTACCTTATCGGCTCCTGCATCGGTGATGGCAAGTGGACCAACACCCCCGAGGCTCTTGGCACTTCCAACTTCACCATGTCCATCATTGCCGATCAGAAGTATGACTCCAACACTGGCAAGGGTGTCCTCACCTTCACTGGCTACTTCACTACCGACGGCTTCAAGATCATCCGTCAGCGTGGCGACTGGACCGACCAGTGGGGTATGAACGATGGCGAATTCGTCTTCCAGGATGGTGGCTCTGGCAACATCACCGTTGCTGCAAACGGCTACTACACCATCACTCTCGATGATGCAAATAACACTGTCGCTATCAGCGAATACGAGGGCACGCCTACCGTCTTCGACGGCATCTCCATCAGCGGCGCGTTCAACGACTGGACCGATAATGAGATGAACGCCTTCAACACTGTCGACGGTGTCATCAACCACCTTTGGAGCACCACTCTCAGCGTTCCTGCTGGTGGCACGGAGCTCAAGTTCAAGACGACCGGCAGCTGGGATACTAACTGGGGCGGCACTGGCTTCCCATACGGAATAGGTGTTGGCAATGGTTCCAACATCTCTGTCTCCGAGGGTGAATGGATCATCACTTTCAACGACATCGACGGCTCCTACGCCTTCACTGCAAAGTAGGTCTCTGCCCGTCTAACTATCTAAGGTTTACACTTGTAAAAGCGTCGCCGCCACCGACGGCGGAAGGCTCAAGCCCCAGTTTCGGGCGGCGACGCTCCTTTTCGATAAAAGAATAAAAAATGAAAGCACTATATCCCGCACTCGCACTCGCCACTCTGGCCTTCACGGCCTGCGTCGACGATGAGAGCTATGACGATTGGAGCTCCGCTCAGCACAATGAGAATGCCACCGACGATCAGCTCGCCAATGTCAAGTTCTCTGCCGCTCAGGTAAGCGCCATCGACTTCGCTACGCTCGAGGATGTCGACTCCGTCACCATCTTCACCGTCTCCAACTCTGTCGATGCTGTCGACGCTTCCACTCTCAAGACAACCTATAAGGTCATCCTTGGCAATTCTTCTGAGGAGATTGAGGCTACAACCGGCAAGGTCGCTACCGAGACCCTCCGTTCCGCCATCGAGACCGCATTCGGCAAATCGCCTGTTCAGCGCGACCTCGCTGCCACTGTCGTTGCCTACAATACATGGAACGGAGTCACTGCCCGCAACACTTCAGACATCACCATCACTGCCACCCTCACGGCTCCTGAGATCGAGGATGCATACTACTACGTCGGCGCAACCAACGGTTGGAGCGAAACCGACCAGACCTACAAGTTCACGCGTGCCGACGAGTCTGTCAGCGTCTATGACGATCCCGTCTTTACATGCGTCGTCCCTGCTCCTTTCGCAACCGACGAGACGACAGGTGAGACCGCTCGTGTCGACAACTGGTTCAAGATCGCTCCCGCTTCCGCCTACAAGCTCGAAGACTTCTGGAGCGGCAAGATTCTCGGCTCTGCTACTGATGGTGACGAGTCCCTCAAGGTATCCCTCGTCAACGAGGGCTCGCAAGCTTGTAAGCAGCCCGCTACCGATGGTGCGCTCATGTACAAGATTACCCTCAACATGATGGAGTACACCATGACCATCGAGCCTATCTCTTACAACGAGTACATCTACGTTCCTGGCAATGGTCAAGGTTGGAGCCCCGCAACAGCTCCTGCCCTTCGTTCCGCTAACTCCGATGGTGTCTATGTCGGCTACGCTGTCATGAATGGCGACTTCAAGTTCACCAAGGAACGCAATTGGGATGGTGGCGAGTATAACAACGGCAGCTTCACTACCTATGGCGATGGCTTCGCAGCCAGCACCGATGGCTCCAACGTCAGCTGCACTGGCGAGGCTGGCATCTACTACCTCACCGCCGATGTGGCAAACGGCTCTATCTCCGGCGTCCTATGCAACTTCGGTCTCATCGGCCCCGCACAGGCCGGCGGTTGGGATAGCGATTCCGACATGACTTTCGACGCTACCACCAACACCTACACTTGGACGGGCGACCTCACCGCTGGTGAGTTTAAGTTCCGCGCCAACGATGGTTGGGATATCAACCTTGGTGGCTCTCTCGACGACCTCGTAGCCAATGGTAGCAACCTCTCTATCGCTGAGGCCGGCAACTACACCATTGTCCTCAACGTCCTCATCACCACTGATGGTGGCAAGATGACCGCTACTGTCACTAAGAATTAGTTCTCTCTTTGAGGATTAAGCCTTAACTTACACTTCCATATCAGCCGCCTGAGTCAACGTCTCAGGCGGCTTTTTGACCCTCAACCACACAATTATAATACCCCAAAAGTTTTAAGTCTCATGAAGTTACAACACATTCGGGCTTCTCTTGCGTCATGGTTGGCTCTTCCGCTCTTCCTGTTCGTCGCGCAGGCTCCGCTCGTAAGCTGCGACGATAGCTCCAATGGCTCTGATCCCGTAACCCCCGATGACACCGTCTCTTTCAAGACCATAACGACGGAGCTCACTGTGGATTACGACCAGACCTATTTCTCCTACACCCTTGAGGCGACGGAGGATTGGACCGCCACCTGCGATGCCGATTGGCTCTCTCTCGACAAGACCTCGGGCTCGGCCGCCGACATTGATGTTGCCATAACCTTCCAGGTCAACAGCTCTTCCACGGCCCGCACTGCCACCATCGTATTCTCCGCCACCCACCTCAAGGAGACTCTCGTCATCACACAGAAAGCCCAAGAGCAATATACCGACGGCGGACGCGAGGATGTCATGCTCCAAGGCTTCTACTGGGACAGCCAGAAGGTCACAGGATGGACAAAGCTCATGAACTATGCTGACGACATCGCCAAATCTTTCACTTGCGTATGGTTCCCTCCCTCCGCAAGTGCTGAAGGCGGCAATACCGTCGGCGGCAACAACGTCGGCTACCATCCCCGCCAATGGAACGATCAGACAAGCTGCTGGGGCACGGCTTCCGACCTCAAAAAGCTTATCTCACAGCTCCACGACGATGGCGTCAAGGTTATTGCCGACATCGTCATCAACCACCGCTCCGGCAATACCGGATGGGGCAATTTCACTGAGGATGACTTCGGCACCTATGGCAAGTTCCAGCTCGATGTCAATCACATCTGCTCCGACGACGAGATGAACGATGCCTCTCAATGCACCGACGCCAATTGGTACGGCAAGGCAAAGGGAGCCAAGGACACCGGCGAGAACTGGGGTGGCGCACGCGACCTCGATCATACGAGTGAGTATGTGCAGCAAGATTGCGAGGCCTACCTCAACTGGCTCCGTGGTGAGATCGGCTACGATGGCTGGCGCTACGACTTCTGCAAAGGTTACGATGGCAAGTATGTCGGCATCTATAATGACGCTACCGACCCCTACATCTCCGTCGGCGAGTACTGGGATGGCGGCTACGACGCTGTCAATAACTGGCTCAAGGCTACTGGCTACAAGAGCATGGCCTTCGACTTCCCTGCCAAGTATGACGCCCTCAACAATGGTGTCGGCAAGAGCAATTTCTCCAACATGACGTGGAAGAACCTCGATGATAATGTCCAGCGTCCCGCAGGCCTCATCCACCACTCCGCAACCAACGCCTACGCCGTCACCTTCGTCGACAACCACGATACCTACCGCGACGACAACAAGTACAAAGGCGATGTCCCTCAGGCCTACGCCTTCATCCTCTCCTCGCCTGGCGTCCCTTGCGTCTTCTGGCCCCACTGGCAAGATAAGAACTACAAGTCTGCCATCGAGAAGATGATCGCTGCTCGTAAGTCCGTCGGCATCACAAGCGTCAGTGATGTCAGCGTCACCCAAAGCTCCACATACTACGAGGCCGTAGCCATTGGTCGCCGAGGCTCCCTCATCTGCCGCATCGGCGCAAAAGCCCCGACTACCGTCCCCACGGGTTACGAGCTTTCTTGCTCTGGCTCTGGCTGGGCGTTCTACGTTAAGAAATAACGTCAGATACCGACTTCGAAAATGACGACGTTTTGCAGTTCTCTATGTCTGCAAGGCGTCGTTTTTTTGTAAGAGGAAGGCACTTCTCTTTTGCCGCAAACCTCTTCCTTTTTTGCGCAAATTTGAATAATTTTACACGTGTTAAGGGCGTGACCCCTACACGTCCCTTATGTCCCTGAAAACCCTAAAATATAATGACAGATAGCATGAAAAAGACTGTGTCGCTCGGTGTCGATATCGGAGGCACCAATACGGCAATCGGTGTCGTCGATGCCGAGGGCAACGTCCTCGTCAAGGCGAATATATCCACCCCTAAGCATGGCGACGCCAACCTCTACGTCGCCGAAATGAGCAAGACCATCCGCGACCTCATCTCCGACGTCACCAAGCTCAACCCCGACGTCACCTTCGCTGGCATCGGTCTCGGTGCGCCAAACGCCAACTACTACAAGGGCACCATCGAGTACGCTCCAAACCTCTCCTTCAAGGGCATCGTCCCTCTCGTCGAGATGCTCAAGGCGCAATTCCCCGACATGCCCAAAATCATCATGACCAACGATGCCAATGCCGCAACGATGGGCGAGATGGTCTATGGTGGCGCAAAAGGCATGAAAGAGTTCGTCATGTACACTCTCGGAACGGGTGTCGGCTCCGGCATCGTAGTCGACGGCAAGCTCGTCTATGGTCATGACAGCTTCGCTGGCGAGTGTGGTCACACCATGCTCATCCCTGGCGGTCGCCTCTGCGGATGCGGCATCCGAGGCCACCTCGAAGCCTACTGCTCCGCCATCGGCATGAAGCGTACGGCTTTTGAGCTCCTCGCTGAATATAACGCCACCGACAGCCTCCTCGCAGGCAAGTCTTTCTCCGAACTCGAGAGCAAGGACATCTACGATGCCGCCGTCAAAGGCGACAAGATCGCCCTCATGGTCTTCGAGAAAACGGGTGACTACCTCGCGCAAGGCATCGCCAACACCATCCACCACACCAGCCCCGAGGCCGTTTTCCTCTTCGGCGGCCCTACCGCAGCCGGCGACCTCATTTTCGAGCCTATCCGCAAGAATCTCGACAAGTACCTCCTCACCATCTTCAAGGGCAAGTGTAAGATTCTGCCTTCCGCCCTTAAGCGTGGCGATGCGGCCATCGTCGGTGCTTCCGCTCTCGTAATGAACTAATACTTAGCTTGTAGGCGCATAAGCCTATATGACGTTCCGTCTATAAAGCCTCCCTGTCAAGATTTTCAACTTTCTTGGCAGGGAGGTTTCTTTTTAACGGCATCCGTTAGTTTGTTAAATTATATCGTTCGCCACGTGCGTTTTGTATAAAACGTTCCGTTCGTCAAATGTTAGAGCCGTTTCGTCAAATGTTTCATTTATTGCTTGACTTTTTATGTCTTAATATGATATTTTTACGTCAATCAATCAACGATACCACAAATGGACTCTCTTCTGTTCGGCACACTGGCAGCCACAATAATGCTTTTTGCATTCGGTGTATACGCCTATGTCCTTCAAGGACGTCTGGCCAAGCTCGATGATGCGTGCAATGACGCCATAAGGCTCATCGCAATCCAGCTCAACACCCGATGGGTCTCGATGGAAAACCTCGCGCGCGAACTTTTCAAATATTCACCATCCGACGGGGTGGCGCAACAAGAGGCCATCAGTGAGAAACGCCAGTTCGCCCCGGTGTCAGTCGAGCTCGTCGAGAAGCAAGACGAGGCCATAGAGCAGGTCCGACGCAGCCTCATTGCCGCATGCTCCATCCATGCGCCAATGAAGTCCTACAACGAGTATCTTTCCCTCTGCCAAAAATCACAAGCCTACGATGAGCACGTCGTCCGCACCATGTCCATCTACAACAACGCCGCGCAGAAAATAAACGACATGCTCGCCCACTGGCCTTCCCGACCCGTGGCTCGTCTTCTCGGTTTCCAGCACCGACGTATTTCTTACATGATTAGGGCAGCCCGCGCTTGCTGCGATATTCTTCGGGCGACATCCCGATAACTTCTGCAAAGTCTTCCGCAAAGTCCTCGTACGACGCATAGCCGCATCCGATCGAGACCTCTTCCGCCGTGTCCATCGTGTTGTCCATCAGTTGCCTTGCACGCATGATGCGTATCGTCATGATATAATCCTCGGGAGTTTTGCCCACCAGGTTCATCACTCTGTCGCACATCTTGTCCTCGCTGATACGCATCCCTTCCGCTATGTCCTCAACATCCACTCTGCCATGCTTCATCCCGCGCCTGACCTCTCTGGCGAAGCGCGCCAAAAACCTCTGATCCGATTCTGTCAGGGCGTTATTTCGTCCTCCGAAAAGAGGAAACTTCCTCGATGTCAATATCATGAGACGACGTATTGAGTGCCTCAGCCCGGCTTTTCTGTGTCTCTTTCTGAACAGGTGGACCATCAGTCCCGTCAGCAGCGTCACGATAGCCAATGACGCTATTATGAGGCCCCATTTCATGGCGTTGTGTCTGTTGAACCAGCCTGTGCGCCCGTCCATTGGCGGGATTGGCTTGCTTCTTAGCCTACCTCTTGCGATGTCGTCGTTATACATCTGCGTCACATGGTCATACACGCTCTTTATCTCTCTCCGTGCCGATTCTTTCCTCTTGTCTGTAGCCCTGTATTGCCATTCAAGCGATGAGCACATGTTCGGTATGTCGCCATGCCTCTCGAAGAGGTTGGCTGCCTCGTCAAAACAGACTGCCGCGTCTTTTGTGTTGTCCTCCTCCATGAGGATATGGCCAAGCATGTTGTAGCAAACAGCAAGGTCATAGCTGTTGCCCTCCGATTGGAATATCTTTATCGCCCTGTCGACGCAGTCGTGCGCGCGGCTTATCCAGCAAGTCTTTAATAGTAGGTTTGTCTTGCATAACATCAAGATGCCTATCGCGTTGCGCGACCCGACGTTCTCCGCCTCCAATAGTCCGTCGTTGGCATAGCTCTTCGCCACGGCATATCGCCCCAATGAGCAATATACGATGCTCGCTATGCCCAACAGTCTGCACCTGAACATCGAGTTCATTGTCGCAGGGTCACTCTCCAACGCTTTCTCCATGTACGTCTCTGCGCCACGTGGGTCTCCCATCTTTGTAGAGATGTACGCCAACGAGCTGAGTGCCGAGCACATCATGCCGCTGTCGCCGACAACCTCTGCCAATGCCATGGATCTCATCGCCACGTCGTGGGCGTCGTTCCACTCGCGTCTGATGCTGCGCGCCATCGTCTCCAACGCGAGGCAGGAGGCCTCCATGAAGCGGTCGTCGCTCTCCTGCAATATCGGCAACGCCCTCTCGCAATAGTCAATGGCCTCTTGCGCCTCCGTCAACGTCATGTGATATTCCGTAGGCCAGAACCATAGGCGGCTGCGGAGTTCTTCTCCCTCCTCACCGACGGCGAATATCAACTGGCTGCTCTTCACCCTTGGCGAGTTTTCCTCGATTGTCAGGATCGAGTCGATGCAGCACTTCAGGCTGTCTTCATATACGGCGCCGCGCGACGGCAAGAGTCCTACCGCTGCCATCGTGGCTGCCATTATTGCTCTCGCTATCGTGAGTACCTTCATGATATTCAGCTTTTTACTTAAAACTCGCTCGAGAAGTGGAAACGGATGTTCTTGAAGTCCTGCTGCGCCATTTGGAGCATGAAGTTGCTCTCCGCCAAGAAGACGTCGCGGCCATCTTTGTCCTTCGCAAGATATTGAACCTTGCGTTTCTTGAACTCCTCAAGTTCTGCGTCGTCGTCGCTCTCAATCCAGCAGGCCTTGTAGAGCGACAATCCCTCGTAGCGGCACTTGGCGCCATACTCATGCAGCAGTCGGTATTCGATGACCTCAAACTGCAAGGCGCCGACGGTGCCGATAATCTTCCTGCCGTTAAACTGGTGCGTGAACAGCTGCGCCACGCCCTCGTCCATCAGCTGGTCTATGCCCTTCGCCAACTGTTTGGCTTTCATCGGGTCGGCATTGTCGATGTAGCGGAACAGCTCTGGCGAGAAGCTCGGCAGGCCGCGGAAGTGGATTGGCTCGCCCTCGCATATCGAGTCGCCGATCTTGAAGTTGCCCGTGTCTGGCAAACCTACGATGTCGCCGGGATACGCCTCGTCGATGATGCTTTTCTTGTCTGCCATGAAGGCTGTCGGGCTCGAAAATTTCAACTCTTTGCCCAGGCGGACGTGCTTATAAGCCTTGTTCCTCTCGAATTTGCCACTGCACACTTTGCAAAATGCGATTCTGTTGCGGTGGTTGGGGTCCATGTTGGCGTGTATCTTGAAGATGAAGCCCGAGAATTTCTTCTCTTGTGGCTCTACGTCGCGCTCCTCTGCGTGGCTCGGCTGCGGCTGTGGGGCAATCTGCAAGAAGCAGTGCAAAAGCTCGCGGACGCCAAAGTTGTTCAATGCCGATCCGAAGAATACCGGTGCCACGTCGCCAGCCCTGTACGTGTCGACGTCAAACTCCGGGTATACGCCCTCGACGGTCTCCAGCTCCTCGCGCAACGTGCCGGCTGCGCGCTCACCGATGTGCTTGTCGAGTTCCTCGCTCTCCAACCCTACGCCGACGCCCTCTTGGACGGTCTGCTTGCTCGGCTCGTAGAGGTAGAGGTTCTTCTCGAAGATGTTGTATACGCCGCGGAATATCTCGCCCGAGCCTATTGGCCAGCTCAGTGGGCGCACTCCGATTTTCAACTCGCTCTCAATCTCGTCGAGAAGGTCGAACGGGTCGTTGGCGGGGCGGTCCATCTTGTTGATGAAGACGATGACGGGAGTCCTGCGCATGCGGCATACCTGCATCAGTTTCCTCGTCTGCGTCTCCACGCCCTTCGCCGCGTCAATGACTATGATGACCGAGTCCACGGCCGTCAGCGTGCGGAACGTGTCCTCCGCAAAGTCCTGGTGACCAGGCGTGTCCAAGATGTTGACTTTATAGCCGTTATATTCAAAGCCCATGACAGAGGTGGCAACCGAGATGCCCCTCTGCTTCTCAATCTCCATGAAGTCCGACGTGGCTGTCTTCTTGATCTTGTTGCTCTTGACTGCTCCGGCCACGTGGATCGCGCCACCAAACAGCAGCAGTTTCTCTGTCAATGTCGTCTTACCTGCGTCAGGGTGGCTTATAATCGCAAACGTCCTTCGACGCGCTATCTCTTGTTCAAATTCCATTAGGGGGAATCGCTCTTAATATGTTGTTTTTCTGTCTTTTCGTGGAGAGAGGGGAGAAAATAGGGTGGGGAGAGGGAAAAAAATGAAGCTCCGTCGCCTAAAGGGCGGAACCTATCGTCTGGCGGAGTACGTCGATCAGTTCGTCGCGGCGCCCCTCATATTCGCTTACGTCCACAGGCTTATGGATCGTGAGCGTAGCCCTCCCAGGCTGCAATGATGCCAATCCGCTGCTCATGACTTTATACGTGTCCTTGATCGAGACCGGCAATATCGGCAATCCCAATTCGAAAGCCATCTTGAACGCCCCGTGCTTGAAGACGTTCATCTCGCGGCATCCGCTTCTGTGTCCCTCGGGGAATATGACGACCGACGTGCCGTCTTGCAATATCTCTTTGGCTTTCTCAATGCTGCGCCACGCGCCACGCGCCGATGTGCGGTCCAAGAATATGTGACCGCATTTCTCGCATGCGAAGCCCATGACGGGCACGTTGCGCAGCTCTTTCTTCATGACCCACCTGAAGTCGATTGGCAAGCTGCCGTACACCATGATGATGTCATACGCGCTCTGGTGGTTCGCCACGACTACATACGACTGCCCGTCGGCAATGTTCTCGCGACCTACCACCTTCACAGGCATCGGCGTAAGCCACTGCATCACCTTAGCCCACGACTTGGCGAATTTTCCCGCCAATCGACCGGAGATGTAGCTCGCCACCCATGTCCAAATAGTAAAAAATATGGTGTCCACCGCAAAGAGTGGCAGCAGGATCAGATACTTGTACGGCTGATACAGCCATAGACCAATTTTGCTCTTTATCATCGCTTTTCTTAAACCGCCCGCTGTTCGTCCGCAAGCAGTCCATTCGCGAAATTATTCATTATTATGTATTCAACGCTCCCATAACCACCTAAAACACGCCATCTTGCACTCTCTTTACCTCTCCGACCCTTTTTCTTTCATTGAATTTATCTCGCACTTCACGCCCCTTGCGCCCACTTACATTGATTTTGTATCCACTCTGTTTCCATTCTTCGCTTTTCATAGTTAATTTTACATTGCCGTCAAGAGGATAAGATACCGCCAACGGCATGACTTCATCGACAAATACAGTATTAAGATATACTCTAAAAACTACAATGGAAGCAATTGACATCAAGGAACTTAACGAGCGAATTAAAAACGAGAGCTCGTTCGTAGACCTCATCTCCATGGAGATGAACAAGGTCATCGTCGGTCAAAAGCACCTCGTAGAGAGCCTCATGATCGGTCTTCTCTCCGACGGACATATCCTCCTCGAGGGCGTCCCAGGTCTCGCCAAAACCCTCGCCATCAACACTTTGGCAAAAATAGTCGATGCCGGTTTCGCACGCATCCAGTTCACGCCAGACCTCCTCCCTGCCGACATCCTCGGAACGCTCATCTACAGCCAGAAATCCGAAGAGTTCCAGGTCAAGAAAGGCCCCATCTTCTCCAACTTCATCCTTGCCGACGAGATTAACCGCGCCCCGGCTAAGGTCCAGTCCGCGCTGCTCGAAGCCATGCAGGAGCGTCAGGTCACCATCGGCGACCAGACCTACCCGATGGCCAAGCCCTTCCTCGTCATGGCAACACAGAACCCTGTCGAGCAAGAAGGTACATACCCTCTCCCCGAGGCCCAGGTCGACCGCTTCATGCTCAAGGTTATCATCGACTACCCCAAAAAGGAGGAGGAGCAGCTCATCATCCGCAGCAATCTCGCCAAGAACTTCCCACAGCCAAACACCATCCTCAAGCCCGACGACATCCTACGCGCTCGCGACGTCGTCAAGGATGTCTACATGGATGAGAAAATCGAGAAGTACATCGTCGACATCGTCTTCGCGACACGCTACCCCGACCAGTATGGTCTCGAGCAGTTCAAGGACATGATATCCTTCGGCGCCTCTCCTCGTGCCTCCATCAGCCTCTCCAAGGCCAGCAAGGCCTACGCTTTCATCAAACGCCGCGGCTACGTCATCCCAGAAGACGTGCGCGCCGTCTGCCACGACGTGCTCCGCCACCGTATCGGGCTCAGCTACGAGGCCGAGGCCAACAACGTCACGAGCGAGGAGATCATCTCCGAGATCCTTAACAAAGTCGAGGTGCCTTAGTCTCCCTAATCCTTTTGGTTTATGGACCAGAACAATATGGACAGCACCGAGCTTCTCAAGCGAGTGCGCCAGATTGAGATTAAGACCCGAGGCCTCTCGAACCACATCTTCGCCGGCGAATACCACTCTGCCTTCAAGGGCCGAGGCATGGCCTTTAGCGAAGTCCGTGAATACCAGTACGGCGACGATGTCCGCAATATCGACTGGAATGTCACGGCGCGCATGAACAAGCCGTACATCAAGGTCTTTGAGGAGGAGCGCGAGAACACCGTCGTCCTGCTCGTCGATGTCTCTGGGTCGCGAGAGTTCGGCACGAGGACTCGCTTCAAGAAGAACCTCATTACCGAGATGGCGGCCACCTTGGCATTCTCGACAATCCAGAACAACGACAAGATTGGCGTCATCTTCTTCAGCGACCGCGTCGAGCACTTCATCCCTCCCAAGAAGGGTAAGAAGCATGTCCTCCACATCATCCGAGAGCTCCTCACCTTCCAGCCGCAAAACCGCGGCACCAATATCGGCGAGGCTCTCCGTTACATGACCGGGGCCATTCGCAAACGCTGCACGGCATTCCTCATCTCCGACTTCCTCACCGATGCCGATTTCGAGATGCCGCTGCGCATCGCCGGGCACAAGCACGACCTCATCGCGCTTCGTGTCTCCGACCGACGTGAGACCGAGCTCCCCGACGTGGGTCTCATGCTCCTCGCCGATGCCGAGACTGGCAAGCAAATGTGGGTCGACACATCCGACGATGCCACTCGCAAAGCCTACGCTCTCAACGCTCTTAAGCGCGAGAAAGATACCGAGGCCATCTTCAAGCGATGCGCCATCGACAACGTAAGCGTCTTCACTGACGACGACTACGTCAAGAGCCTCATGGGGCTCTTCCGCAAGCGCGGTTAGCTGTGCTTGCATTCTCCCATCTCCCCACAACCTCCCCGTCACTCTCTAACGTAAAGCAATGAGCTTCTTTAAGCATATCCTTCTGACGACAGTCGTCGCAATGCTCTCTGCCGCCACATTGGCGCAACAGCCAGTCGTGCGCGCTGAGCTTGATTCTGTCACCATTCTCGTCGGTGGGCAGGTCGGTCTCAATGTCTCAGTCCAAGTCCCGCGCTCTCTCGACTGCCATGTCTTGGCTCTCCCCGACACGCTCACCAGCTCCGTCGAGGTCGTGAGCGTCGTCAGCTCCGACACCCTCTCGCAGGGCGACCTTGTCGAGTACGCCACGCGTTATCTCGTCACATCTTTCGATACGGGTCTCCAATACGTGCCGCCAATCCCCGTGGTCGTGATGCCCGACAGCACGACGGCTTCGACTCCCGAGTTCGCGCTCTCCGTCGTCAACCCGTTCCAGAGGATCGAGGTCGATGAGCAAAGCGGCGTGGCCAAGATCTTCGACATCAATTCCGCCATCGATGCTCCCTTCCAATGGCGCGAGCTGCTCTATTACTGGCCTTGGGTCGTCATCGCTGCCGCCATCGTGGGGCTGTTCTTCCTCATAAGGTGGCTCCGACGCAAGTATTGTCATCCGCAAGACAAGGGCGGCATGATAAATGACGTCCCTGCCGAGCCTTGCGAAGTGACTGCGCTCCGCGATCTTGAGAGGATTCGCGACGAGAAGCTTTGGCTGCACAATCAGGTAAAGGAGTTCTACTCAGACCTGACCGACACGCTCCGCCGCTACGTTGCGTCACGCTTTGGCGTTCAAGCTCTTGAGAGCACATCCGCTCAGCTCGTAGAGGCTCTCGAACCTCATCTCAAGGATGCTCCTAAGGAGCAAGCGCGTCTCACACAGATTCTTGAGCAAGCCGATTTCGCCAAATTCGCCAAGGTGGAGCCTAACCCCGACGACAACGCCCGTGCCGTGTCCGATGCCATGGAGTTCGTCAATGCCACGACCCTCGCAGCCCGACAAGCCGATGGCACCGCTTCGCCAGTCTCCCTTAAGCCTGACGTTGCAAACGGTGCCCCATCGTCCGAAAGTGGTGAACTAACGACAACCAAAGAAGCGTAATCACATCATGTTCAACGATATAACGTTTCAGCACCCCTGGCTGTTCCTCCTCCTGCTCGTCATCCCGCTCTATTTGGCGTGGTACTTTTGGCGACGCAAGACGAGTCATGCCACAGTGCAAATTTCCACACTCGATACTTTCAATGGCACACGCCCGACGCTCCGCGTGTGGCTGCGTCACCTCCCCTTGGCACTGCGCCTCTTGGCGATAGCCTTGGCCGTCGTAGTCCTCGCGCGTCCGCAGTCCTCTTCCAACTACAGCGACAGCAATACCGAGGGTATCGACATCGTCCTCTCGCTCGACATCTCAGGCTCCATGCGAGCCGTCGATTTCAAGCCAAACCGTCTTGAGGCCGCAAAGAATGTCGCAACAAAGTTCGTCACGGGTCGCCCGGATGACAACATCGGTCTTGTGGTCTTCGCTGGCGAGAGTTTCACGCAATGTCCCCTCACCACCGACCATGCCGTTCTCGTAAATCTCTTCCAAGATGTGCGCACCGGCATGCTTGAAGATGGCACGGCAATCGGCATGGGTCTCGCCACGGCGGTCAGCCGAATCAAGGAGAGCAAGGCCAAGAGCAAGGTCATAATCCTGCTCACCGACGGCATGAACAACTGCGGAGCCATATCGCCAGAAAAGGCAGCCGAGCTTGCGCAAACTTTCGGCATCCGTGTCTACACCATCGGAGTCGGCACCATCGGCACTGCCAAAGTTCCCGTACAGACTCCATTCGGCATGCAGATGCAAGATATGGAGGTCAAGATCGACGAGCCGCTCTTGCGTAACATTGCCGAGATGACCGGTGGTCAGTATTTCCGAGCCACCGACAACAAAAGTCTCGAGTCCATCTATTCCGAGATTGACAAACTCGAAAAGACAATCCTCGAGGTTAGGCACTATACCCAGCATACCGACGAGTACTTCCCCTTCGCCCTTGCGGCTCTCGTCCTCTTGCTTCTCGAGGTCGTCCTGCGAAATACGCTCTTGCGTACAATCCCGTAGGACTTAGCCCTTCTGAACTCCTTAATTCTTTGAATGACAATGGATTCTTTTAGGTTCGCACATCCCGAGGCTCTATATCTCCTCATATTGGTGCCGCTCGTCGTGCTCCTCATGTATATATTCGGCCGCAGCAGGTCCAAGGCTCTCGACGCCTTCGGCGAGCGTGGGCTCGTCAGCCACCTCATGCCCGATTTCTCGCGCAGGCGTGTTCGTTTCAAGGCTTGGCTTTTCGTCATTGCGCTTGCCCTCCAGATTGTTGTCGTGGCTGGTCCGCAATTTGGCTCTAAGCTTCAGACTGTCAAACGCCACGGCATCGAAGTCATGGTCGCACTCGACGTCTCCAACTCCATGAATGCGCAAGACGTCTCGCCCTCCCGACTCGAGGTCGCCAAGATGGCTGTCGCGCGTCTCGTTGACAAGCTCTCTGATGACCGCGTAGGTCTTGTGGTCTTCGCTGGCAACGCCTACGTCCAGATGCCTATAACGTCCGACTTCTCTTCTGTCAAGATGTTCATGCAGTCCGTTTCGACGGGCATGGTGCAGACGCAAGGAACGGCAATAGGTCAAGCCATCAACTTGTGCGTCAACTCCTTTTCTCAAAATGAAGGCGTGAGCCGTGCGGTGATTGTCATAACCGATGGCGAAAACCATGAGGATGACGCGGTGGCTGCGGCACGCGACGCCGCCTCGCAAGGCATCAAGGTCTATACCGTCGGTATGGGTACGTCCAAGGGAGCCCCAATTCCCACCGTAGCAGGTGCAAACAACAACTTCATCAAGGATAAGGACGGCAATGTCGTAATATCCAAGATCGATGAGGCTTCCCTTGCGCAAGTCGCGCAAGCAGGCACGGGCGCATACATCCCTGCCAACAACATCCGTAACGGCATTAACGCTCTCGTCGACGAGCTCAGCGGTCTCGACAAGGCGGAAATGGAGTCGCGCGTCTACTCCGAGTACGAGGATAGGGCCATCTACGTCCAGTTCGTCGTATTCATTCTCCTCATCATCGACCTCCTCATTCTTTCTCGTAAGAACCCGCGCCTCGCCGCTTTCGATATCTTTACGAGAAAGAAGACGGCAAAAGACCTGTTCCTCCCCATCAACGAGGTCAAACCAAAATTCTGACCAACGATGAAAAAGTTTTTACTCCTTGTCGCCATATCTCTCTTCCTCATCCCGCAAGCCTCCAATGCGCAGAAGGAGAGGAAGTTGATACGCGACAGCTACAAGATGTACAACGACTCCAACTATGTTGGGGCGCAAGAGGCAAGCGTAAAGGCCATGGTCGAGGCTCCTAACTCCTACGAGGCCAATTTCAACTATGCCGACGCTCTCTTCAAGCAGCAGAAGGTCGACGAGGCACTCGAGCAATTCGAGAAACTCGCTGCCAACGAGTCTGACAAGGCGCGCCTGAGCGAGCTTTATCATAACATCGGCAACTGCCATTACGTCAAAAATGAGTACGATAAGAGCATCGATGCCTACAAAAAGTCCCTCCGCGCCGATCCCGCCAACAATGCCACGCGCTATAATCTCGTGGCTGCGCAGAAGATGAAAGACAAGAAGGACGACAATCAGGATAAGCAGAACCAGCAGCAGCAACAACAACAGCAACAACAGCAGCAAGACCAGAAACAGCAACACGATCAGCAGCAGCAGCAACAACAGCAACAACAGCAGCAGATGGACCGCGAAGAGGCCCAGAGGCTGCTCGACGCCGTCCAGCAAGATGAGAATGAGCTTCAAGAAAAGCGTAAGCAGATGAAGGAGGCTCAACCCCGACGAATAGAGAAAAACTGGTAGGCTCTTCGCTCCATGACACCTTGCCCACTTTGGTCTGAAAGTATTACATTTGCAAAATGGAACGTTGTATTTTTTCTATAACTATAAGGAGGTTCCTGACGTTCGTCGCCCTCATTGCGGTCTCAATAGCCGCCTTGGCCGACGATCTTAAGGTCAATGTCAGCGCACCTTCACAGGTTGCCGTTGGCAGCAATTTCCAAGTGGCGTATGTCGTTAATGGAGATGCCGACGGCGTCGCCATGCCCGAAGTCGACGGTCTCAACGTCCTTATGGGACCCTCCGTTTCACGCTCTTCAAGCTATTCTTTCATAAACGGCAAGATGGAGTCGTCAAAGCAGACGACTTTCACCTACGTCGTGAAGATCACAAAGGCGGGTACGATTTCCGTCCCTGCCGCCAAGGTCACGTCGGGTGGCAAGAGCATCGAGGCCCGCGGCTTTTCCATAACGGCCGTCGAGTCAAGTTCCAGCCAATCTGCACAAGGCGGCTCCAGTCTGTCCGGTTCTCAATCTTCAGTACAGGCCAATGGCGAGGATCTCTTCCTCCGCCAAACGCTCACTCGCTCAACGCTCTACGAGGGTGAGGCTACACAACTCGTCACGAAAGTCTATACTCGCCTCAACCTCAGCAGCCTGTCCGACATCAACCCGCCTAAGCTCTCCGAGTTTATCGTTACCGACCTCTCCGATGGCAATATCACTTTCTCCACTGAATATATCAATGGTCGTGAGTATCAGGTAGGCGAGATTTCCCGAAAGGTGCTGATTCCTCAAAAGTCGGGTAAGATTGTCATCGACCCCTGCGCCGTCGAGTTTGTCGTAAAACGTCGCGTCCGCAGCTCTGGTGGCTTCTTCGACGATATCTTTGGCGATGTCCAAGTCTCTCGCCAGTCTGTGCGCGCCCCGCAGGTGACTGTCAATGTTAAACCGCTTCCCGATGGCAAGCCGGTCGGATTCAGCGGAGGCGTTGGTCAATTCAAGTTCTCTGTCGATGTCGCTCCTCTCCAGACAAAGGTCGACAACAGCGTGCAGGTTCGCGTCTCCGTCGAGGGCACGGGCAATCTTAAGCTGCTCAGCCTCCCCAAGCCGCAGTTCCATCAAGATTTCGACACGTTCGACCCAACATCGAAAAACAATATCTCTGAGAATGCCAATGGATTTAGCGGCAAACGCACCGATGAGTACCTCATCATCCCGCGTCGCGATGGCAAGTTCGAGATTCCGCAACTCCAATTCTCATATTTCGATCCACAGCAAGGCAAGTATGTCAAGCTGACGCAGGGTCCCTTCACCATCGATGTCGAGAAGTCCGACGGTAGCCAGTCTTCACAAAGTGGCGCCATCTCTTTCAATGGCTCCGGTCCCGAGAAGGTCACCTACACAGGCTCCGACCTCCGCTACCTCCACCGTTCCGGCTCGCTCTCCGCTCGCAACGATTTCTTCGTCCTCTCGCCCCTCTTCTGGGTGCTTGTGGTTCTGCCCGTTGCGGCACTCATAGTCCTCTTCTTCGTCTTCCGCCAGAAAGCCTACGATAACGCCAACGTCAGCCTCGTCAAGAGCCGCAAGGCCAACAAGCAGGCGCGCCGCCGTCTCAAGCAGGCTGCCAAGTTTATCAAGGAGAATAAGCGCGAAGCCTTCTTCGATGAGGTCATGCGTGCCCTCTGGGGCTATCTGAGCGACAAGCTGACACTCTCCCTCAGCGAGTTGACCAAGGACAATGCGCGAGACAAGATGCAGGAGCATGGAGTCTCCAAAGAGGCCGCCGACAGTTTCATGGCGCTCCTCGACGAGTGCGAGTTCGCCCGCTACGCCCCGGCAAGCGTAGCCGCAACAATGGACGACGTCTATCGTCGAGCTGCCGAGGTTATCGAGAAGATCGAAGCAAAAAAGTAATCCGAAGATGAAAAGATTTATCATATCTGCGCTCATGGCTCTGATGACCGTCGCCACGACTCTTGCAGCACCGACAGCCGACGAGGCCGACGCCCTTGCGCGAGACGGCAAGTTCGCCGAGGCTGCCGATGCCTACGAGGCCATCCTCGCTGACGGCAATGAGAGTGCCGACCTCTACTACAATCTCGGCTATTCTTACTTCAAGCAAGGTATGCTTGGCAAGGCTATCATCAATTTCGAGCGCTCCAAGCGACTCAACCCCTCCGACCCCGATATCAACGAGAATCTCTCGCAAGCCTATGCCCTTACGGATAAGCTTCAGGAGGTCGAGCCTATGTTCCTCTCCAAGATGTGGAACGGCTTCCGCGACTCGCTCAGTTCAAATGGTTGGGCCGTCGTGTTCGTCATCTTGTTCGTCCTCACGCTCACTGGCGTAGGCTTCTTCCTCTTTATGGACTCTGTCAGATTGCGCAAGGTGGGTTTCTTTGCGGCAGCCATCTGCGCCATCCTTGCCGTCGTCTCAATCAGCATTTCTCTCAACAAGCGAGCTGAGATTCTCGACAGCGATGATGCAATAATCATGGTCTCTTCCGTCACTCTCGCCACGTCGCCTGATAAGAACGCGACAGAGATGGCTGTCCTCCACGAAGGCACTTTCGTACGTATCATCGACACTCTTGGCGATTGGGTTGAGGTGCGGCTCAAAGACGGCAACGTGGGTTGGCTCCTCCTCTCTTCCGTAGAAAAGATATAGTTGATAAGAAAAATATCAAAAGAGCCCTGACAGCATCGTGTTGTCGGGGCTCTTTTCTTGTATGGGCTATCCATGCAATATTGATAAAATGATTGCGATTCCGAGTCTGTTATGCAAAAACGAACAGGACGGTGAAAGATTGAATAAGTATTTAAAGTAGTTGTTGAAAGCATTTCGTATTTTAAACTTTTTTACACAAAAGCACGGCAACTCTCCGCAAAAGGGTTAATTTCGTCTGTGAAAAGCAACTATTAACCTCAGGTGCGGGAACCTCAGTACAAATATTTAAGGAGAAGATGGTGTGCGCTATTGTCGGCACTACTCTGCGCGAGTGTTGCCTGTGCGCAATCATCTGTTGCAAGCACTGCGCCAACTGATAATGCACAAAGGGTGATAGAGTCACTCAAGCTGTCGCAAGAAACGGAGAGACGTGTTGAGAATGCGCTGGCTGCATACGAAAAGATGAAGCAGGCGGGGAGATACGTTAACTCAATATCGGAAATCGTAAGCGACAAGAACATTCAATTGCCCATTGGTCTTAAATCCTCACGCTACACGCTTTGTATAGAGGAACTGTATTCTGACTGCACGTCCGGAGATCAGAAAATGTACGTCAAAGCCGTCTGCGTCATACCAACGTACAGAGGCAAAAGTCTCGCTTTTGAGGGAACGGCAAGGATTGACGGGGAGAAAGGAGTAGGAACAGAAGGAAAGCTCAAACTCATTGCTCCAACAGAAGAGAAACTTGGTAACGAGGGGTCTGTCGTGTTCTGTGAAGGTACGTCTCTCTCTTTTGATTGTGATGGTTTCAGAGAGGTAGACGCAAAGGTCGCATTCGTTCTGAAAAGTGACA
Source organism: Clostridium sp. CAG:343 (assembly GCA_963616565.1). Taxonomy (GTDB): domain Bacteria; phylum Bacteroidota; class Bacteroidia; order Bacteroidales; family Marinilabiliaceae; genus W3P20-009. Next base: position 7,107 of record CAVEKX010000001.1, on the reverse strand, counting down.
ATGTATATTGTATAGACAAGACGGGGGGCTACATAGGAAAATTGATTGTTGAGGCGCAAGCAAGCTTTTCTGACATAAACGATTTTACGATAGCCATAAATACCGAGTGTCAGTTTGGGCTCAAGGGGCTTGACGGTTTTGTCTTTTCACTCAAAAACGTAGTACTCGACCATAGTGCATACAGAACGCCAGTGATGGTCAACTTCCCAGACGGATATTTTGGAGGAGCGGACGCTGACGAGAGCCGTGACAATTGGTAAGGATTGGCTATCGCCAATGCGACCGTCATGTTGCCAGCCTACATGGCGCAAGACTCGACCAATGGTCAGGAAAACAGACCTGTTTTGAGTCTCAGAAATGTGCTGATAGATGGTTGTGGGTTCTCGGGGACGACGGAGGCTAAAGATATCATCAGCGATAGTAGTATCGATCCGCAGTCGTGGGCAATAAGTGTCAATGACTTTCGATTGGCTATTTGCCGAAATGCTGTTTACGATGTCGGCTTTGGAGGCAAAGTCAATATTCCGCCATTTGGGAAGAACTCATTGCTCGACTACGTGGCGGGCTACGACGTTGAGAGGCAAGAGCTTGTTTTGCAGTCCTCGCTTGGCAAATCCTTCGACTTCCCAATGCTTTGCGCCAAGCTCACTATGGACGAATGCTCGACAATTTCACTGAGATTAGGAGATGACGGAATCAATCCGACAATATACGCAAGCGGACTATTGAGCGTGAACGTTCCAATTGGCAAAGATACAGTGGACAGCAAATTGGTGTTGCCCGATTTGCGTTTTGAGGGTATGGTGATTGGACGTGGGCAGTTTAACCTTGGAACGACATCACTGTCGGGGGCTCTTGAGGCTCCGAGCATGGCAGGCTTCAAACTCACACTCAATGACATTAAGACAATCAGTAAGGGCGACGGTCAGGGACTAAACATAGATGCAAACGTAGCAATCAACGACTTATTCAAAGGCGACGCTGGAATATCAATATATGGCGATGCGAAAAAGTGGAAGTTCAACAAGACGAAAGTGGACAAAATCCATGTACGTTATGGTTCCAACGCTTTCTCCGTTGATGGCGGTGTTGAGTTTTGCGATGGCGACGAGGCGTATGGCAAAGGGTTTCGTGGCGACATTGATTTTGAACTGATAAAAAATTCAAGTTTAAAGCAGTCGGAGTCTTTGGACATAAAGATGACTACAAATATTTTCTGACTGATGTACTCTACGAGACACAACCTGTCTCGGGCATTCAAGTCCCGCCCGCGTTGAGTTTCTATGGTTTTGGTGGTGGATTATATCACCACATGCAACAAGGCTTGTCTGCAAACAGTAGCGAGTTTGGCAGGTCGCTCTCGGGAATATGCTGCACACCAGACAAGAGTGTAGGCATGGGCTTCATTGCCCACACCAAATTTGGCTTGATAGGCTCATCGGCACTTTTCGATGCCGACGTGAATTTCGAGATGCAGTTCAACCGCAATTGGGGCGTGAACTTCGTTCAATTGCGCGGTGAAGCAACAATGCTTAGCACGCCACAGAAAACGTCTATTCTTGATGGCTTGAAGGAGAGCCTTGAAAAGGTTGAAAGCAAGCATGGCAACATAATGCAGTTCGACAAAATGTCGCTCGACACGAAGCCGACAAAAAGTGGTGCGCTCACAGCGACAGTGGGCATGAAGTTCGACATGGAGAACGATGTGTTCACGGCTGACATGAAGGCTTATCTCGACGTGGCAGGAGTTCTTCGTGGTAGAGGCGACAATAATTGCATGGGTTGGGCCAACGCCTATTTTGCGAGCGACAAGTGGTACACGTATATTGGCACGCCAGACAATCGACTCGGCGTGTCATTGCTGAAGATTGCCGATGCGGGAGGGTATTTCATGGTCGGCAATGACGTGCCAGAGCTTCCGTGCGTGCCCGATGAAGTGAAACGCAATCTCTCTCAAGACTATTTGAACAAACTCTCTAAACGTTCGGATAATAGCAAACTCGTGGCAGGTAAAGGGCTTGCTTTCGGTTCCGACTTGTCGGTCAAACTCAATGCCGAACTCATACCTTTCTAAGCAAAATTGGGTGTTGGTATGGGAACCGAGATGCTTCTGAAGCAGTATGGTGAGGCGGTACACTGTAAAGGAATGAGTGGTCGTTTGGGCATTGACGGATGGTATGCGCAAGCCCAAGCATGGGCGTGGGTTAGTGCGGCTATCGGAATGAAAGTGAAGTTGTTCCGCAAGGAACGCAAATTCGACATATTGAGTGGTGAGATGGCTGCATATCTGCGTGGTGCCGGTCCCAATCCAATCTACTTTACAGGTGCTGTCGGAGGACGGTTTAACATACTTGGTGGTCTCGTGAAAGGCCACTGCAATTTTTGTTTTTTTTATCGGTGAAAAATGCGAGATTGTTGGCGGCTCGCCATTTGGCGAAGATGTTATCGCACAACTTACACCCGAGAACAAGTCGGACGACGTGAACGTGTTTGTTGCTCCGCAGTTGGTTCTGAACATTCCTGCATACGAGTGCATGGAAATTGAAGATGAGGATGGCAAGAAAGAGAATTACAGAATTGGAATTGCGGAGTTTAGCATATCTAACACAGAAACAGGCGCAAAAGCAAAATACACGACTGCGCTAAGCGATGACGGACGCATAATTACTTACGAGCTCGATGAGCCCCTCGAGAGCAACAAACATTACAAAGTGTACGCCAAGGTGGCGTTTGAGCGACAGGAGAGTAATAGGTGGGTCGCAGTGTCCAGCGATGACGGAACTCCATACTATGAGGAGAAAACCATCGAGTTCACATCTGGCGAGCGACCAAAGTACATACTACCTGAGCATGTGAAGTACGCATATCCTGCCGACAGACAATACAACTTCCTTGTAAAGGAATTTGGCGAGGCATACGTCATGACGAGCAAAGATTACTCGTACCTATTTACGACGGGGAAACCTGATGGCTTTGACCAGAAAGTGCAGTTGTCCTCTTTTGAGGGCAAGACGACAGATGCATCTTTTACATACAAAACGGTTTCTAACGTTCAGGGGGTAAAGTTTGAGATAGATATTCCGACATCCAACTTAAACCTTGCCACCGACCAAATCTACAAAATGGCGATAGTCAACGTCCCGCATCGCATGATCGCTTCCAATGAGAACATTACAGACATGGAGACCAAGGTTGAAAGCTCTGCCAATAGCGACATTACGGAAACAAAACATGAGGCAGAGGATGACCTCGTGATGCTTGAACAGACCGAGATTTACTCTGTTGACTTTAGGACGAGTTCGTACAGGACGTTTGGTGAGAAGATGATTGCGATGAAGGTTTCTGAAGCTATTGAGTGGCAATCATACAATTCTGCAAAAGAGTATTCAATGCACGCAAATATACTTGACAAATCAGCTAAAGTCGAGGTGTTCGATAAAGTCGAGTATGATAAAGATAACCTTGATGCCAATCTGATAAAGATTGTCCCTGACTATGCACACATGGAATACTATACAGAAAAGATAGCTCCGCTACTTTATGAAAATAATGATGTAGAAGCTCTTGTGGGCAAATATGACGCACCTCAAGGATTGAGTGTTGTGACACTTAACATGAGTGAACAAGGTTTAGCCCTTTTACCTCGTGATATTGAAGTGGGAAGTCATTCTGATTTCATCCATTCGACAGGTACCATGAACAACATGATGCAGAAATACATGAATGCAGATTATGATGAAATACTTACTCGTATAGCTAATATCTACACACAAAACATCACAAAAGCAAAACCAGGAGTAGAAACACTCTTGAAAACCGACCATCTGCCCAGGTTTATAAAAGGCTCATACCCAGTAACTATGCGCTACACAATGCCAGGCAAAGGCATTGTTACAAGCGAGTATACTGTTGATATGAATTATGAATACTAAACTTTAAGTCAAAAAAAGACATGCAAAAACGTTTAATTCCCTTTGGGGCATTAGCTGTAATGCTCGCTGTTTCAAGCTGTAACGAAACAGACGATGAACCAAGCCAAATTCCGACTGCGCCTACAACTTTTAGCCTTGAAGATGGGGCGGAGGTTGAAGACCTCTCCATCACACTAAGTGTCGATGGCAGCACGGTTGAGGATGAGAATCTCAACATCTCTTACGTCTATTATATCGGCAAATCGGCAGATGAACTCGAGGAGACTTCAGCAGAAGTAACGCTTGATCCGTTCACCCAGTACTTCTGGTGTGCACAAGCCAAGACGGATGGAGGCGAAGGAGAGATGACAGACCTTCGCACCTTCTATTGTGTCCCTAATTTGTTAGAACTCACTTCTGGTAATGGCAATGGAGAGTGGGCGGCTATTATCCGTTGGAATTATGCTGATAGATTCAAAAGCGTAACCATTTCAGCTACGCCCGACCATGAAGGTTATGGTCTCGCAAGCCAGACTGTCGAAGGTGGCGTAGATACATGCTGCTTCATGACCGCAAAGCCAGAGAATGACGCTTATACACATTGGTGGGACGATGCTAAAGGCATATACTACGAGCCGGTTGTCTATACTTTTAATGTTGAGGCAAAAGCTCAAGTCGGAGATAAAACATTCACATTCAACTCTTCTGTCAATGAGATTCTTTTGGACAATGAATATGAAGTTCGTGACCATGAGTTCAACGTCTACCGTGTGCAGAAGATAGGGTCTCAAACTTGGTTAGCTGATGACTTTAGAGTAAAGACCTACCTTGATGGGTCTCAAATAAATTATATAACGTCAAATTTAGAATCGGGAGCCGCAGGGATACTATATTACACCAGCTCTATAGATAAATTATCGAGCGTTCTTCCTGAGGGCTATCATTTATCTACGCATGAGGATTGGTTAAAATTAGAATCGTTTTACGGTGTAACGACAGATACTGTTTCGGAGTTTCCTTTTTGGAGTCCTAATTATTTACGGCTTGATACTACTTATTCAAGCAGTTATTTTAACAAATTACGACTTGTCGTTGGTGAAGATCAACATGTTGGAACGCTTTTGCAGTGTGGATGCGGAGTGTGGAAGAAAACAAACGAGACAAACCAATCGGGTGAGCGAACGGCTTTCAATGCAATGCCATTTGGGGTGGGATTTGAGGATCAAGACACTAATGAGGTATCGGTTCTGTATTTTGCGGGGTGGATGGATCTGCGTACCTATTATTTCCGGGAAATATGGGCTTATTCTACTGGCATTTGTCGCGGATATTCTTATTGCCCGTTATACATATCAGTGAGGTTAGTAAAAGATTAAGTCTATAAACGTAATGGTTCCATCCATGGAAAAGTTATTCACATCAGTATTTCTGTTATTCTTGTGCGCATTGTGCTTAAACGCACAAAACAATGCAGCACGGGATAGAGGAGTTATTGTTGTTGAGCAACGTTTTCATGGTTGGAGCCATTGCCATTTAGATAAGACGCCCACGTTTGGCGAGTGCAATATAACAAATGATAAGGCCAAGGTATCTTGTAAATTAACCTCTGATAAAGCATGCGATACCATAGCGATAGCTCAAATGTCTGTTTCGGAAGCGGGGGAGGTCTTTTTAGATAAAGAGAAATCACAAAAGTTGGTTTTGCATGTCGCTCATGACGCTAACCATATTGACAACAGCGAATGCAACTACGATGTAGATGCTATTAAAATAGGTTTTAATCGTTCTGAGCAATACGAAAGAAAAAGCCATTGCGTAGGTACGAAAAATGAAGGCTATGAAGTATGTACCAATGTTATAGTCGACAACCCTGTAGAAATCATCAGTGCAAAAGATAATAGTTCGCTATGCATTGACAACAACGACAAATGTGAGCTTTGTCTAAATGATTTCTATGTAACTAATCAAACAGAGTTTTATCTATCTGTTAAATTGGCGAGTGAGGGCAATAATAGTTGGCACCAAGAAGTAAGGACGTTTAAGCCTAAGCAGAAGATAGAGCTTTCTTATGATGAAATTTGCTCAATTGCGGGAGTTGGTAAGTTTGATTGGAGCGGTAAGCAAATTTCTATCAAGGTTACAAAGAGGCTGATAGATGGTTCGTGGTCGGATAGTAACGTTGTTCTATGTACGTTTATTCACAAAGGCCCTGATTTTGAAATACAAACAGTTCGCAGGACAGCTTGTTCTGACAAAGTGGAATTGATTGTTAAATCAGAAAAATTAGGTGAATACCTCAAAGAGAAATTCAAATGGGCTGTAATACATAATTCTACCGGTGGTGGATTTGATTGTATTAGAGCTGTAGATAGGTTTGAGGCAACATCAAACATGTACAAGTTGGTTGTCGAGAATGATACGTTATTTTCAAGGTATGTGCTTGAGCATCCTGATGAATTGAAACCTTGGTTCCTTCAGCTGCAGGATAAGCAAGAACTGGGAAATGATAGTTCAATTGCTTTTTTTGCTACAAAAGAATTTGAAATTGCCCCACGTGCATCGCAAATAGAGATAGCTCAATATACAGAGGCTGGTACAGAAGTAGAATCCGGCCTGAATCCGTATGTTAGAATAACAATAGGAGATTTTGACACATTCTATGATAATGGTCGTGTGCCATATAAGGTTTATGAAGTTGATAAGGAGGGTAAGGAACACTATCTCACGGAGTTCAATAACAGAATACCAACTGAGTACAATGAGTCGCAACTAAGAAATGCCTTCAACGGCCAGCACACAAAATATTCGTGGAACATAACAGAGGCGAGTTACAAAAAAAGTAAGTTTCACGATTGGTATGAGGAGAATAGTAAAGGGAATGGTCTACCTGTAAGAACAATAAAATTAGATTCTTTTACGCCAAATACTTCAGAGGTGGGATGTGCGACTGACGCGGCAAACGTTTTGTGCAAAGAAGGAAACAAGTTATACGTCTTTCGTAATAACAAATGGGAAAGAATAGATTTTTCAAATGAAAACCAATATGAATTAAAAGAGGCAAAATGCCAAACTACCATAAACGATAAAGTTTATGAGATAGACGACATAGAAAGTACAGCAGCCACCTTTAACGGATATACTAATTCGTTTATCACCCAATCGTCGGATTTTATAGTGTTTCGTAGCGCATCTGCAG